>NZ_JBEPLM010000001.1:0-1115174 GCF_040545255.1 Mesorhizobium shonense | reverse complement strand
TTCGGCCTCGGGCTCGAGAGCAATCTGATCGGCAAGGCCACCGAGACCATCCTTGGCTGCTACCAGGTGTTCCGCGACTACGACGCCTCGATGCTGGAGATCAACCCGCTGGTGGTGACCCGCGACGGCAGCCTCGTGGCGCTCGACGCAAAAATGTCGTTCGACGAGAACGCGCTGTTTCGCCGCCCGGAAATCTCCGAGCTGCGCGACAAGAGCCAGGAAGACCCGCGCGAGACCTTCGCCAGCGACCGCGGCCTCTCCTATGTCGGGCTGGACGGCAATATCGGCTGCATTATCAACGGCGCAGGCCTCGCCATGGCGACGATGGACATGATCAAGATCGCCGGCGGCGAGCCGGCCAACTTCCTCGACATCGGCGGCGGCGCCTCGCCCGAGCGGGTGGCGAAGTCTTTCCGCGCCGTGCTCGGCGACAAGAATGTCGAGACCATCCTGGTCAACATCTTCGCCGGCATCAACCGCTGCGACTGGGTCGCCGAAGGCGTCATCAAGGCGATCCGCGAGGTCGGCGTCGACGTGCCGCTGGTGGTGCGGCTCTCCGGCACCAAGGTCGAGGAAGGGCGCAAGATCCTGGCCGATTCCGGCGAGAAGGTGATCGTCGCCGACACGCTGGCCGAAGCCGCCGAAAAGGCCGTCGCCGCGTGGCGCAAAGTCACCAAGAACAAAAAAGCAGCCTGAGGGAGGTAGAAAAAAATGGCAATCCTGCTCAACCGCAGCACGCGCGTCATCGTGCAAGGGTTCACCGGCAAGATCGGCAGCTTCCATGCCGACGACATGAAGCGCTACGGCACCAAGCTGGTCGGCGGCGTCACGCCCGGCAAGGGCGGCCAGACCCATCTCGGCCTGCCCGTCTTCAACACCGTCAAGGGCGCGGTGCGCGAGACCCGCGCCGAAGCCAGCATCGTCTTCGTGCCGCCGCCCTTCGCCGCCGATTCGATCATGGAGGCGGCCGATGCCGGCATCAAGCTTTGCGTGTGCATCACCGACGGCATCCCCTCGCAGGACATGATGCAGGTCAAGCGCTACATGTGCCGCTACCGCTTCGAGGACCGCATGCGCCTCGTCGGCCCGAACTGCGCCGGCGTCATCACCCCCGGACAGGCGCTGATGGGCATCATGCCCGGCAATATCTATCTCCCCGGCCGCGTCGGCATCGTCGGGCGCTCCGGCACGCTCGGCTACGAGGCCGCCTCGCAGATGAAGGCGTTGGGCATCGGCGTGTCGACCAGTGTCGGCATCGGCGGCGATCCGATCAACGGCTCGTCCTTCAAGGACATCCTGAAACTGTTCGAGCAGGACGACGAGACCGACGCCGTGGTGATGATCGGCGAGATCGGCGGACCGCAGGAGGCCGAAGCCGCGATCTGGGCGCGCGACAATATGAGGAAGCCGCTGATCGCCTACATTGCGGGCTTGTCTGCCCCGAAGGGCCGCCGCATGGGCCATGCCGGCGCCATCATCTCGGCCTTCGGCGAGTCGGCGCAGGAGAAGGTGGAGATCCTCAAGGACGCGGGCGTCGTCATCGTGCCGACCCCGGCAGCGTTCGGTGCAACGGTCGCCGATGTCCTGAAACAGAGGCTGAAGGCGGCTTAAGCCCGCGCCTGGCCCGGCCGAGGTGGTGCGTCGAAATCGCTGGCAGCATCGCGAACTGCTGGACTCGTCCGGCGGTTCGCCGTGCGATTGCGCAAGTTGAGAGGTTATGAATGAAGCCGCGTGTGATCGTAACCCGCCGCTGGCCGGCCAAGGTGGAGAGGATCCTGGTAGAGCGGTTTGACGCCGTGCTGAATGAAGATGATGTGCCCCTGACGGCAGCGGAACTCGCAACGGCGTTCCAGACCTATGACGCAATCCTTCCGACGGTCAGCGATCGACTGCCTGCCTCGGTGTTTCCGTCTGACCGCTGTCGCACTAGACTGCTCGCCAATTTCGGGGTCGGTTTCAGCCACATAGATGTGGCGGCTGCCCGCGAACGCGGCATCGCGGTGACGAATACACCGGGTGTGCTGACGGACTGCACGGCGGACATCGCGATGAGCCTGCTTCTGTCCGTCGCACGCCGCGCCGGGGAGGGCGAGCGGCAACTGCGCGCCGGCGGCTGGAAGGGATGGTGTCCAACACATCTCATCGGCACGAAGGTCTCAGGCAAGAAGCTCGGGATCATTGGCATGGGACGCATCGGCAAGGCCATGGCACGTCGAGCGCATTTCGGCTTTGGCATGGATGTCGTCTTCTACAACCGTTCCAAGGTTGACGACGACGAGACCCGATCAATGTCTGCCCGGCAACTTCCTTCCATCGAGGCGCTGCTCGGTGAGTCCGACTTCGTCTCGCTGCATTGTCCCGGCGGAGCCGAAAACAAGCATCTGATTGACGAAGCAAGGCTCTCAATCATGAAGCCGAGCGCTTTCCTCATAAATACGGCGCGCGGAGATGTAGTCGACGAGACCGCCCTCGTCCGCGCGCTCGACAAGGGAATGATCGCCGGCGCCGGACTCGACATCTATGCGGAAGAACCGGCAGTGCCCCGAGGCCTGGTTGAGCGGGAGAACGTGGTTCTCCTTCCCCATCTCGGCAGCGCGACCGCGGAGACACGAGAGGCGATGGGCATGAAGGCCCTGGACAATCTCATCGCTTTCTTCGACGGCAAACCCGCTCCGGATCGGGTGGTGTGATGGTGCTGCCCGGCCCTGCGCCGGCATTTATGGACCTCCGCAAGCAGGCGATCGACCTGTTTCGGATGGGCGTCGCCGCGGCTGAGCCGGGCCCTGCGGTTGTCGCTGCGCTGGAACGGCACTCTGAGCGGTTTGAAAAGGCCAGGCGCGTCATCGTTATCGCCTTCGGCAAGGCGGCTTGCGCGATGACTTGCGCGGCATTGCCGCTGATTGGCGGCAAGCTGCACAAGGCCGTAGCTGTCACCAATGCCGAAAATGCCGTGGCGATCGATGGCGTGGCGGTCATCACGGCCGGCCACCCGCTGCCGGATCAGGGCAGCCTCGATGCGGGCCGCGCCGTCGAGAACCTCGCCCGGTCGGCGGAGCATGGCGATCTTCTTCTCGTTCTCGTCAGCGGGGGCGGCTCGGCGCTGTTATGCGCTCCCTCGGCCGGGCTGTCGCTGGCCGACAAGATTTCGCTCAACGACACCCTCATTCGTTCGGGCGCCGACATTCGGGAAATCAACACTGTCAGGCAGCATTTTTCGCGCCTGAAGGGTGGACGCTTGGCGCAATTGGCATCGACGGCCGACATATTGGCGCTCATTGTCTCGGATGTGCCCAACGATGACGTTCGCCTGGTGGCTAGCGGCCCTACAGCTCCACTTTATGCTTCCGTTTCCCACGCGCGCAGAGTGCTTTCGAAATATCGTATCGATCCGCCGTTCAAGGGGGCTCTTCTTTCGCCAGATGAGCGCTTTTCAGAAGCGATGTCCTACCGCATCGAGAATGTGGTCGTCGGTTCCAACCGCATTAGTGTTGAAAGCGTGATGGCAAAAGCCCGGCAACACGGCATTCGTGTCGTCAAGGCCACCGACTGGTTGTCCGGCAATGTCCGTGACGCTGCTGGCACGCTTCACGGTATCGCACTCCAACATGCCTGCCATGCAGGGCCGGTGGCGGTGGTCGCCGGCGGCGAGACAACCGTCGAGGTCTCAGGCACGGGCAAGGGAGGACGCAATCAGGAACTGGCGCTGCGGTTTGCGCTGGCCAATGAAGAGAAAGCGATCCGCCGCGACTGGGTGTTTCTGAGCGGCGGTACCGATGGCCGGGATGGTCCCACCGATGCGGCCGGGGCTATCGTCGACGCAGGGTCCACGTTCCGAATGCGCAATTTCGGTCAGGAGCCCGCCGTCCTGCTGGCCAACAATGATTCCTATGCCGCGTTGGCAACGTCTGGAGATTTATTGATGACGGGCGCTACCGGCACCAATGTCGCGGACCTGCAGATATTGTTGATGCAGTAGCATTTCGTCGCATTCCACGCCGTCCAATAACATGAAGCCGCGCCGGCCAGAGCGCGCGCAAGGCCCACGCCTCGCGAAGGCCCCAATCCAACCGTGTGTCGACCTGATCGATTGTACTAGAAGGAAAATTAGATTCATGCTATGAATGGAGATCATGGCGGATCGCGTCGAGCGGGGATCAATGCCGAAGGGTGGTCGAAGCAGGAAAAGCGGTCGGCCAGCATAGGGGACTGCAGGGGAGAAGGCGCAAGAGCCGAAGGCCGGGAACGCGCATGAATGCCGCCGAGTCTAAGATCAGCGCCAATGTGTCGGGACTTAGGTGGAGTGAATGCCCGAAAAGAGCAGATTCAGGATCTTGATCGGAGAGCGCAATCCGCTCGTGGTCGCTGCCCTTGGGGATATGATCTCGCGAGATGACCGCTTCGATCTCGTTGGCAGCGTCCAGGCCGGTGAGGCTTTTCTCCGGGCGGCGTCAGCCTCGACTCCTCAGTTCGACCTCGCCGTGCTCGGGTGGAGATTGTCGGATATGGACGCCGGCGCTGTCATGACGGAGATGCAGCGGCGCAGCCTGCATGCGCGCCTCGTGATCTTTTCCAACGATCACGACATTGCTATCCTCAAGCAGTGCGTGCGCCTTGGCGTTCAGGGGTTCTGCTATCAGTTCGATGACCCGGCGATCCTTTTCGACACCTTTGTCGCGGTCGCCAATGGCCGGATTTGCGTCCCTTACCTGGACGTCTCGAAAATCAACGACACGCCGATGTCGCGACTGACGATACGCGAGCGCGAGCTGCTTTCGGTTCTGGCCGACGGCTGGACCAATCTGCAGATCGCGACCCGCACCGGAATTTCCGAGAATACGGTCAAGTACCACCTCAGAAACCTCTACGACAAACTTGATGTCCGCAACAGGGCGATGGCTGTGGCGCTCTACGCCGGCGAGAAAAATCGAGGGCGCGTTTGAACCCGCCGTGAGGGTTTTGCCATGGCCTGCGTCGCTGTTCTTGGCAATCCTATATGCGGGACAGCCATCACGGCCTGGGGTTACCCGGTCCCCGCCGTGTTCGGCGGCTTTGAAGCAATACGTGACGGCTAGAGCCTCTCCAAGGAAGTCCGGGGTGCTGCGGTCGCGTGCGTTCGTCCCTGTCAAGGATAAGCGGGAAGGGCGCCACGGTCTACCCGCGCAGCGAACAGGGGCATCGCAAGCCTTGCTGCGTCAGCGTAAAGCATCCGTCCTGAGGCGCGAACCAGATCCCTGCCGATGATCGCTTCCAGAACACCTTGTGTTCTGAGCGGCATCAGATCGGTGCAGTCGCTCATTCTGGCGAAAACGCTGCTGATCGGCATGGCAATGCCGTGGATCGGAACGAGCGGCTCTTCGTCTTTCTCGCCCCATTCCTCGAGCGCCTCGAGCGCTTCGTGAAAGGCGTTCTGAAGGGTGATCGGCGCATGCCCTTCAAAGAGATCTGGAAACACCTTGTGCATATCCATGTCCAAGTCCCTCCCGAGGTCCCCTTGTGAAACGCGCTGAGCTAGCGGTTAGTGGGATCTGAACCTCAGTCTTAGATGCTTTGCCTTCTTTTCCTATGAGGCAACATCTTTGCATAACAGTTAAATGACGTCCAGATCCAAAACGCGCTGGACCAATGTTGGCAAGATCGTGATTCATGCTTGGTTCGACAGCCCAGGTCGGCCTTGCGGATCATCATTCGGTCGGTGATCCAACCCACCCGAACGAATGGCAAATCTACCCGTCCGGGCGTTTTCAAGAAGGCGGAAAGTCTATCTGCTTCCAGGTGGAGAATCCCGAGATATCCGCCTCATTCGGCAAGCTCGGGACAACGCTTGGAAGAATGGGTGCCGCTTTGAACGACAGCAGACCAATCAGCTGTCACGAGGACGTCAGGAGCCTGCTTTTCAGGCTCCTGACGGCCGTCGTCAGCGAACGGGAACCCGGGATGGGGGATGTTCTGACCGGGCGTGCAAGCCTCGACACCCTCACTGACGCCCAGCGCATTCCTGCCCTGCAGGCGACAGGGATATGGTTCCAGCTCGTCGCGATCGCTAACGAATTGCTGGCAATGCGTTCACGCCGCGAGCTTGAGCAAATGGGCGGCGCAAACGAGGTGATTGGCTCCTTCGCCAATGTCATAGGCGAAATAAAAACCGCCGGCTACCCGGCCGAGGAGATCCAAGCCACCCTCGATAAGCTGAGTGTCGGTCCAACCATGACCGCCCACCCGACGGAGGCAAAGCGAGTCACAGTTCTCGAAATCCACCGGCGCATCTACCGCAAGCTCACCGAGCTCGAGCAGCAGCGCTGGGCACCACGCGAGCATCAGCAATTGATCGACGATCTCAGGAGCGAGATCGAGCTGCTGTGGATGTCGGGTGAGTTGCGGCTTGAACGCCCCTCGGTTGAAAGTGAGATTGCTTGGGGCCTGCATTTCTTCCGCGAGGTGATCTTCGAGGCGACTCCGAAGATCTATGATGCCGTGGAGGAAGCGCTCGCCCGTCACTACCCGGATTACGACCTCAAGGTGCCATCCTTCATGCACTATGCGTCGTGGATCGGCGGGGACCGTGACGGCAATCCGAATGTGACCGCAAGCACTACCGCTTGTGCGCTCAAGGAATCGCGCCAGGCGATTATCGGCTGGTACATCCAGCAGGTTCGCCGATTGGTCACGGTGCTTAGCGTCAGCGCCAATGTCGTCGACATCCCTGAGGACTTCACCAAGGCGCTGGGCCAGGCGCTGCATCGGAGCGGTGCGGCTCGCGAGATTGTGGCGCGCAATCCTGGAGAGCCGCTGCGGCAGTTCGCGGCCGCGATGCTGGATCGCTTGCGGGCCATGCTCGGTGAGACCGCGGCCAAGCCGTATGCCCGCTCGGAATTGCTCAAGGCCGACCTACGCCACGTCGAAACGGTGCTGGCCAAACTGGGTGGCAACCTCGTCGGGCGACGCTTCGTCCGCCCCTTGCGACAGCAGGTCGAAACCTTCGGCTTCCGAACGGTCGCATTGGACATTCGCCAGAACTCGACGGTCGTCAATCGAGTGCTGGCCGAACTTTTCAGACTTACAGACGCGGATCAGGCGCCCGCGCCGGATACGCCACAATGGAGCACGCGCATTCGTACAGCGCTCAGCACAGGCGAACAGCTTGGTATCGACCGGGGGGCGCTTTCCGCGGAGGCGCGCGAGCTCCTTGACCTGTTCGACGTCATTCGCGAGGCCGCGTCTGGACTGAACGGCGGTGCGGTGGGCGCCTTCATCTTGAGCATGACACGCTCTTGCGATGACTTGCTTGCCGTCTATTTGCTCGGCCAATACAGCGGCATGGCCACCGCGCTCGACGGCAGCGGCACAATCGGACTGCGCGTCGTGCCCCTTTTCGAGACCATTGCCGACTTGCGTGCCGCCCCCGACATTTTAGATCGGCTGCTGGCGGTCTCGATCGTACGCCGCTCGCTGCGCGACTTCTCCAACCGGCAGGAAGTCATGCTGGGATATTCCGACTCGAACAAGGATGGCGGGTTCCTCGCTTCGAACTGGGAGTTGAATAAGACGCAAAGGCGTATCCACGCCCTGGGCCAGAAGCGGAAGATCAAGATCAGCTTCTTCCATGGCCGCGGCGGTTCGGTCAGCCGGGGCGGTGCGCCGACGGGCCGCGCGATCGCCGCCCAGCCCGCCTGCACGGTCGACGGAGCGATGCGCGTGACGGAGCAGGGCGAGGTGGTGTCGTCGAAATTCGCCAACCGTGGCACGGGGCGTTACCAGCTCGAAATCTTCGCCGCGAGCGTTTTCGCCCACAGCGTCAAGTCGGCCAACGAGCCCGAACTGAGGGACATTCCCGAGTTCAATGAGGCTCTGGAGGCGTTGACCGGCATGTCGCAGGCATCCTATTCGAGCCTTATCAACGAGCCCGGTTTTATCGATTATTTCCATCAGGCGAGTCCTGTGGAGGAGCTGTCACTGCTCAAGATCGGATCGCGTCCGGCACGCCGCTTCGGGGCTCGCGACATTTCCGACCTGCGCGCCATTCCTTGGGTTTTCGCCTGGAGCCAGAACCGGCATCTGCTGACCAATTGGTACGGCATCGGCAGCGCGCTCAATTCCTTCCTCAATGTTCGAGGCAACGCCGGATTGGAGCTGCTCAGACAGATGTTCGAGCGCTCGCGCTTCTTCCGTCTCATCGTCGACGAGGTCGACAAGGGAATTTACCAGACCGACATGGAAATCGGCCGGCTCTATGCCGGTCTGGTCCAAGATCGCGAGGTGGGTGAACGGATCTACGGCAAGATCGCCACCGAATATCTGCTGACCCGAAAGATGATCGCAGAGGTCAATGGTGGCCTGAAAGTCTCGCAGCGCTTCCCCACCTTCAAGCGGCACTTCGATCGCATTAGGCCGCAGATGGACAGCATACACCGATTGCAGGTGCAGCTCTTGCGCGAGGTCCGCGCACAGGACGGCTCCACCGCAAAACCAAAGCGGGCGGTCAACGCGCTTTTGCTTTCGATCAACTGCATTTCAACCGGTCTTGGCTGGACTGGGTGAATAGCAATCTTGACGCAAGCGTCGCGTCGCAAGGGAGGAGCCTTATGAATATTTCGACCAAGCCTGGCACCAGCTCCGCAGGTCGGTTCTTCCGCGCGGGCGTGGCCATTACGGATCGTGCCGTCGATGACGCCATGAAGCGCGAACTCACACGCCAGCGTGACGAGGTCGAGCTGATCGCTTCCGAAAACATCGTTTCCAAGGCGGTGCTCGAGGCACAAGGTTCGGTGCTGACCAACAAATATGCAGAGGGCTATCCGGGCCGCCGGTACTATGGCGGTTGCCATTTCGTGGACGAGGTCGAGGATCTGGCGCGCGAGCGCGCCAAGACGCTGTTTGGCTGCTCCTTCGCCAACGTCCAGCCAAACTCTGGCAGCCAGGCCAACCAATCGGTTTTCATGGCGCTGATGCAGCCTGGTGATACCTTTCTGGGTCTCAACCTCGCCGCCGGCGGACATCTCACCCACGGCGCGCCGGTCAACCAATCCGGCAAGTGGTTCAATGTCGTTTCCTACGGGGTTCGCCCTGATACTCATCGCATCGACCTCGATGAGGTGCGCGATCTGGCACGCAAGCACCGGCCCAAGGTGATCCTTGCCGGCGGTTCCGCCTATCCGCGCATGATCGATTTCAAGGCCTTTCGCGCGATAGCCGACGAGGTCGGCGCCAAGCTGTTCGTGGACATGGCGCATTTTGCCGGCCTAGTTGCTGGTGGCGTCCACCCCAACCCCCTCGAATACGCCCACGTGGTGACCACAACCACCCATAAGACCCTGCGCGGCCCGCGTGGCGGCATGGTGCTGTCCAACGACGAGGAGATCGGGAAAAAGATCAATTCGGCGGTGTTCCCCGGCCTCCAAGGGGGACCGCTGATGCACGTAATCGCCGCAAAAGCCGTCGCTTTCGGCGAGGCGCTGGCGCCCGAATTCAAGGTCTATGCGGCAAACGTTGTGGCCAATGCCAAGGTCCTTTCCGAGACCCTCGCCGAGGGGGGCGTTGATATCGTCTCGGGCGGTACCGACACGCATTTGCTGTTGGTCGACTTGCGGCGCAAACGACTGACTGGCAAGTCTGTTGAGGCCGCACTAGGTCGAGCCCACATCACCTGCAACAAGAACGGCATCCCATTCGACCCGCAGGGCCCGATGGTGACGTCGGGCATCCGCCTAGGCAGCCCGGCCTGCACCACACGCGGCTTGCTCGCGGAAGAATTCCGTCAGGTCGGACGCCTGACGATGAGCGTGATCGATGGGTTGGCTGCCAATGACGAGGCCGGCAACGCAGCAATCGAGGCGGCTGTGCGCGAGGAAGTGCACGATTTGGTCAGCCAATTCCCGATCTACGACTGATTCCTGGAGCAGCTCAGTTTTGATAGAATTGGTCGTCCAAAAGTTGATTCTCAAGCAACTCCAGACGGAAAGCCGCAACGCCTTTCCTCGCCGGTGAAGCCGAGTCGCATCGCGTGCGGAGTACTCGGCAAGACGACCGGATTTAGTCTAATCTAGAGCAGGTAAGCGCTCGGTATAATCGCTGAACTGCTCCAGCTTTTTTACGCTATTCCGGACGGAAATCGTTACGCGCTTGGCGCGAGTTCGCCCGAGATGTCGGCCAGCGAGCGACTATCAATCGTGACGACGGCTTCAATTCCCACCGAAGCAACGCGAGTGGCAAGGCTTCTGATGGTCGCGCGAAAGATGCGTTCGATCGCGACCTGGTCTGAGGTGTCGCGAACGCGTGCGCGCGAATGCAAACCCATATCAAGGTTCAATCTGTTCAGGAGCATCTCTGCCTTACCGACGCCATCCACTATCTGCACCGCGTCACTTGACAGGAAATTAACTTTGCCTGATATTCCTGTTGGGAAATTAATTTTCCCATACGAAAAAGCGAAACGAAGCCGAAAATGGCCGTCTGGAGGAGAACAAATGGAAGCAACACTCAGTAGAACTGACGAACTCAGCCTCAGCCAGCGTATCGATAGGATGCATGCCCGCGATCGCGCTGGCCTGCTGGTCTTCGTTGTCGTGCTGTGGGGCACACTTCTTTTCGCGCTGTTCAGCGTGTGGCCATTCATTTCGATCCCTGCCATGCGCGTTATCCTGTCGGTAGCGTGCGGATTGGTG
The DNA here is from genome assembly GCF_040545255.1 of Mesorhizobium shonense. Classification (NCBI taxonomy): domain Bacteria; kingdom Pseudomonadati; phylum Pseudomonadota; class Alphaproteobacteria; order Hyphomicrobiales; family Phyllobacteriaceae; genus Mesorhizobium; species Mesorhizobium shonense. The sequence continues at coordinate 1,104,516 of NZ_JBEPLM010000001.1, read as the reverse complement.
CTGGTTTTCAACACCGCGGCGATAATCGCCATGCTGCGCCACTACGTCGAGGACAAGCACTTCATCTACGGACTTGACATCAAGCATCTCGACGAGATGCGCAGGCGTCGGGGCTAAGGAGCTAGAAAATGGCATATCAACCTCCCAAGCAAGGCCTCGCCGGTCAGGTATTCGACGTCATTACCCTGCTCGTGCTGACCGTGGGCGCCCTCTATTTGCCCCTCTACCTGGGCTTTGCCGGCGCCGCCAAAACACCTAACCCCATCGCCAATCCGACCTGGGAAGCGCTTGGTCAGAATGCGACCGAGGCCAAACAATGGGCGGCGATTGGAATTGCCGACCCGGCTGCCGCGAACGACATCATCACCGCGCGCTTCGATTACAGCTTCAACTGGCTGCCGCTGATCGTCATGGCGGTGCTGGTTGTTGGCTATTTTGTCCTGGTCGTGCGGCTTTCCGACAGGGAATACCGCGAAGTGATCGAAGAGCGCTTCGATCCCAAGCGGCGATAGGGAGGCGACCATGGATATCTGGAACATTCTCGAATACGTCGCCTGGGCCCTTTCAGCCATGTTTGGTGCGCTGATGCTCATGAACCTCATTCGCATAGACACCACCTACGACAACGAGCTGCTAACCTCATCACGCGAAGGCGAGATCGAGGTGACGGCCGAGCGCCACCAGATCTGAGGGGACGGAAATGGCAAACGTGACTGCAACCGCACCCGCAACCGAGCGACTTCAGCTCCTGCGCGTGCTCGGCCCCGCCCATATCTGGGCCCTCGGCGTCGGCATCGTGCTTGTCGGGGAATATATGGGCTGGAACTTCTCTGTCGGCAAAGGCGGCATGATCGCCGGACTTGCCGCCTGCTGGGTGGCAGGCCTGCTCTACACATGCGTGGCGATGATCGATTCCGAAGTGACGTCAACCATTGCCGCGGCTGGCGGCCAGTACGCTCAAGCCAAGCACATTGTCGGGCCGTTGATGGCCTTCAATGTCGGCCTGTTCCTGGTCATGGCCTACACCATGCTCGAGGCGGCCAACGCGATTACCGTCGGCTATCTGCTCGACACGGTCGCGGGGATGATGGGCCATACCGGCCTCAACCAGAAGCCGTTCATCATCCTTTCCATCATGTTCCTGGCGTGGCTCAATTTCCGCGGCGTTTTGGCTACACTGACCTTCAATCTGGTCATCACTGCCATTGCCTTCCTGGCGATCATTGCCCTGTTCGTCTCGGTGCAACTCGGGGCCTCTGCCGTGCCGATGGACTTTTCGGCGATCACCACAGCCCCGCTGCCCTACGGCTGGATCGGCATTGTCGCAGCGCTGCACTTCGGCTTGTGGTATTATCTCGGCATCGAGGGCACCTGCCAGGCCGCGGAAGAAGTGCGGTCGCCAGCGCGTTCGCTTCCCTACGGTACCATGGCCGGCATCATGACGCTGCTGATTGCCGCGACCATGACCTGGTACGTCTGCTCCGGCCTCCTTCCTTGGGAATATCTCGGTCAGGCCGGAACGCCTCTCTTTGACGCCGCGCGCGTCACGGGTAACACCGGATTGATGGTGCTCCTCTTCGTCGGCACGATGTTTTCGACGCTCGCATCGGCCAACGGATGCATCAACGATGCATCGCGCGCCTGGTTCTCGATGGGCCGCGACCGCTACCTGCCGAGCTGGTTCGGCGCGGTGCACCCGGTCTACCGCACGCCGTATCGGTCGATCGTTTTCCTGGTTCCCATTGCCCTCATCTTCGCGCTTGGCGCGCCACTCGACCAGGTCGTGACATTCTCGATCCTGTCGGGCCTGCTCGGCTACACCTTCATGACCTTCAATATGGTCATGTTCCGGCGCAAATGGCCGCTCGAAACGATCAAGCGCGGCTATGTGCATCCGCTCCACCCACTGCCGACTATCGTCCTGCTGACGCTGTGCGCTGCCGCGTACTTCGCTGTGTTCCTCGGCTACGGCACGCAGCTCAGCGCGATGATGTGCTTCTACATCGTGGCATCGCTCTGGTTCCATTTCCGGCGCTATCGGTTCGTGCGTCGGGGCGACCAGTTCACCATGCCCTGGCCAAAGCCGCGCGGTTACTGAACCTGTCAGACGTGGCGGCGCGCTCTTGCGCCGCCACGTCCTCATCAAGGCGATCTCGATGATCACCACCATCGCTCTTTCCGCTTTCATCGCTGCTGCTGGCGCCTGGATAGGCAAGCGCGCGATCAGCGACCATCGTGCCTCCCTCGCGAAACGCAGGGGGCTTCTTGATGAGGCGGCGAGGTCTTTTCCCGATGCGCGGATCAGCTTCGCCCCCGATCACTTTCCCATTCTTGTCAGCCGCCTTGAGGACGGCAGACAGGTGCGGATCGAACTCCTTGCCGACACAATGGTCACACGTCGACTGCCGCAGCTCTGGCTCCGGGTGACACTCAGCGAAGTCAGCGAACGCAGCCGGCCAGCGATTGGCGTGCTCGCCCGCCCGACCGGTGCTGAATATTATTCGCTTGTCCATGACTTGCCTGAATGGATGGCGCCACCACAGATGGACGCATCAGTGTTGATGCGCGGCGATGGTCGCGCCACTGCCTGCCAGGTTGAGCGCGCCATAGCGATCTTCCGTAACCTCTTTTCCGATCCCGCCCTTAAGGAAGCCGTCATTTCGCCGCGCGGTACCCGGGTGATTCGCCAGGTCGCCCAGGGCGAGCGCGGAGCACATCTATTGCTGCGGCAGATCCGCTTTGCAGTCACCACGATTTCCGCCGATCTCGTCAGCAAGGCAGTCGCGGAGGCGCAGTCCTTGAGCGAGGCGCTGGCCGCGGGCGGCGCCATCACTGCTGTCCACGAAGCCGCCTGAGGTCGCCGATGGCCAAGCCAATCAATCCATACCTGGTCCTCGCCATGGCGATCCTCTGCCCCGGGGCCGGTCATTTTGCCGTCCGCGACCCGAGGCGCGGGCTAGCGTTTGCATTCTTCGTGCTTTTCTTTTCGGCGATTAGCTACGTGACGACCACCCCGGATCAATCGTTCATCGGGCGACATGCGTTCGGGTTGTTCGTGTGGGCACTGTCGATCCCAGATGCCTATCGTCGGGCTCGGGTCCTGGCGACGGCGGCATCAAGCGCGAGGCATCAAAGCCGTCTCGCTTGAGCGAAGATACTGCGAGACTCGCGCCGGTTCGTGCTCGCGCCGGCAATCGCCAGGGCAACCCAAGCCGCAACGATGCCTCTTATTGTCGGTATTTCGCCGCGGCGTGCCGCCGAATGGCGCTGCCCAGCGAGGCGTCTTATTCATCGGCGGCGACGGTACTTTCGGCGACACCTTCGAAGCGTTACTGCTCGGCCGAATAACCGAAATTCGTCCCGGCCGATACCGATAGGTCCTGAGCCCTCAAGAATATTTTTGCGGCGATTTTTCCTTTAAAATCAAAAGCGTAACTTTTTGGCGGCCTCGGCGTCGGAGTTTGCGTGCCATCAGAATAAATTTGCTAGATGTTTAGTCCCGGCATTTCCTGGAGCGGATTTAGTCTGAAGCGTTCGGGCTGAGTGGTCCACGCCTTGCAGACGAACTCGTAGGGTGTGAGCCCTTTGAGCGTCTTCAGCCTGCGGGCGAAGTTGTAAGCCGTGACGAAGTCGGCAAGGTGCTGGCGCAGCTGATCGTGGCTCTCGTAATAGAAGCGCTTGACGGTGGCGTCCTTGATGGTGCGGTTCATCCTCTCGACCTGGCCGTTGGTCCACGGATGCTTGGCTCTGGTGGTACGGTGTTCGATGCCGTTGGTGGCGCAGGTGTATTCGAAGGCATGAGCCCAGAAGCGCTCGCCGTTGGCGATGGCCTCTTTGATCAGCGGCACGGCTGATCCTCCTGCGCCGGGCGTGGTGAACTGGATGCCGTTGTCAGTGAGCACGGTGTGGATCTTGTAGGGAACGGCCGCGATCAACCGAAGCAGGAACTCTCGCGAGACGGCGGTGGTGGCCTTTTCATGCAATTCGACGAAGGCGAACTTCGAGGTGCGGTCGATGGCCACGAACATGTGCAGCTTGCCCTGTTCTGTCCGCACCTCGGCAATGTCGACGTGGAAGTAGCCGATCGGGTAGCTCTTGAACTTCCTCTTCGCCGGCCTGTCACCCTCGACATCGGGCTGGCGGCCAATGCCGTGGCGCTGGAGGCAGCGGTGCAATGAAGATCGCGTCAGATGCGGGATCGTCGGCTGCAGCGCATAGAGGCAGTCGTCGAGCGGCAGTAGCGTGTAGCGCCGGAAGGCGACGATGACCGCCTCCTCCTCGACGGAAAGAACCGTCGACCGCGGCTCTTTCGGTCCCGTCGGAAGGTCGGCTGTTGAGGTCCGCTCCCGCCACTTCGCGACAGTCTTCTGGTTGATCCCGTAGCGCTTGGCTAGGGCTCTCAGGCTCTCTTGACTATGTTGTATCGCTCGACGGACCGCCTCTGTCGTCGTGGCGCTCCCATGGAGAACCTGGCCCATAGTGCCTCCTTCGATTCGGAGGACAAGGATGCCCCATCAAAGCCTGGGATCAAACACCTAGTGATTTCAGTATGTTATAGGGTATTTAGACAATCGAGTGGGAGTAGAGGGAAAACGGCGGCAATAGCGTAGTTTCGGCGGCGATTTTCGCGGCCGCATCAACAGGCAATTCCAAGGATGGCCCTGGCCTGCTGAGCCGATGCAAGCGGCCGCTCTGCATTGGCGGCTACGCGGGCGATGACAGCGACGCGCTCGACGTTGTCGCGCGCTACCTCCCCATCGGCATTCCATAGCGAGTTCTCGAACCCCACACGAACATGACCGCCCCGTGCGATGGCCGTCGCCAGGGCGGAGGTTTCGCCGCGACCGAAAGCGCAGACCGACCAGACCGTGTCCGTAGCGAGTCGGTGGCGTTGGAGGCCGGCAAGGAAAGCATCGAGATCTTCAGGTCGACTTTCCTGATCGCGCGCGTAGCGGCCGAGCACGAAAAGCAACCGCGGCCGGCGCATATCGCCAAAGTCTCCCCGTCGAGACAATTGCGCGAATTTCTCGAGATCGCCCTCGTCATAGAGGATGTGCTGCACGCCGATGCCTTGCTCGGCTGTCCAGGCGAAGAAGGCGGACGCCGCCGCCTCCCCCGCGCGCAGGATTTCGCGCAGCGCGACCGAAACCGCGGCGGGGCGGAGCGCGCGGACCAGTTGCATCTGCTCTGAGGGCGAATAGCGGCCGACCGCTTCCGTCGTGACCTGGACAATCATTCCGCCGTTCGTGCGCTCACGGATCGCGGCGAGCGCTTCAGCGTAGAGATCGGCGTCGAGCGCATGCGCTCCCGCCTCGTCGCGCACATGAACATGCATTGCGGCCGCACCCTCGGCCAAACATGCCGCTGCCGTCTCCGCCAGTTCCGGAACCGTCATCGGCAGGGCGGGATGGTCGCTTTTGGTGCGCCGGGCGCCATTCGGCGCAACCATGATGAGCAAGGGATCGGCGGTCATGTTTCACCTCTTTGTTTCCCAGGCGGCTTCAATCTATGGTCTTTGGCAAGACGGACCTGGAATCACAATGACTGACACAGCCGAAAAACTGTCGCCATTTGCCACCGCGAGCGAGCTTGCCGCGTCGCTGCGCATCGGCGCAACGACGTCGACCGATATTGTCCGGCGCGCACTGGGCCGGGCGGCGATGCATGACGGGCAGTTGCATGCCTTCGTGGAGATTTTCTCCGAGGCAGCACTTGCGGCGGCGGCTGCTGCCGATGAGCGCAGAAGCCGGGGAGCTGTGCTCGGCCCGCTCGACGGCATCCCTTTCGCCGTCAAGGACCTGTTCCACATGGCGGGTTACGCGACCTCGGCCGGATCGAAGGCTCTTTCCGGGCAGCCCGTGACCATAACGGCCAATGCCGTGCGACGGCTGACGCAGGCGGGCATGATCGCGTTCGGCAAGGCGCATACCGTGGAATTCGCATTCGGAGGCTGGGGTACCAACGCCATCCTGGGCACGCCGCTCAACCCGCGCGACTGCGATGTTGCAAGGGCTCCCGGAGGTTCGTCGAGCGGTTCGGGCGTCGCGGTGGCCGCCGGCCTTGTGCCGGTCGCGCTCGGCACCGACACCGGCGGATCGGTGCGCAACCCTGCGTCCATGTGCGGCGTCGTCGGCCTGAAGACGTCCGTCGGCCTGGTCGGGCGCGGCGGTTTGCTGCCTCTGGCCGCATCGTTCGACAGCGTCGGCCCCTTGGTCCGGTCCGTCGAAGACGCGGCACTGCTGCTCTCTCTTCTGCAAGGGCCGGACCCGAGCGATCCCGCGACATTCGGCGTCTCTGCGCCGGATCCGCTGCAAACCTTGGAGCATGGGGTCAAGGGCCTGCGCCTGCGCATCCCCTCGGAGCGCGACCTCGGCTCGGTTCAAGATGGCGTGCTGACGATTTTTCGGGCGACTGTCCAGCAATTGGCCGGGCTTGGCGCCGAGATCGAAGAAAAAGCCATGCCGCGATCTCCCGAGGAATACATGGCCACGACCGGCGACCTCATGGCGGCGGAGGCATGGCATCACCTGCGCGAATATGTGGAGTCTGAGACGAGTGTCGTCCATCCGGTCATCAGGGCACGGATTCTGCGCGGCAGGGAAATCGACGGGGCGCGCTATCAGGAGCTTCTCGGGCTGAGGCGAGACCTGCAGGCCGAATTTCTCCGTTATCTGGAGGGCGCGCACGCGTTGCTGACGCCAACTGCGCCGATCCTGGCACCGCCGCTGGCGGAAATCGACGAGGCCAAGACCCCGCTGGGCACTTTCACGCGCCTGGTGAACCTGATGGACATGGCGGCGCTGAGCGTGCCGGCGGGGCTTGTCGCAGGTCTGCCCGCCGCGCTGCAGATCGTGGTGCGCCACTTCGATGACGCCGTCGCGCTCAGGATCGGGCGTGCGCTCGAGGTTGCGCGAGGCGGACTGTTCGAACCGCCTCAAGGTTACGGGCAGCCCTAAAGCGCGTCGCGATCTTTCAGATGCGCTCCATCGCTTTAGGTCCTTGATTTTACGCATGTCCTTATCCCGAAACCGGTTCCCACTTTCGGGAGACATGCCCAAGAGCGGGCTGCAGATGCGAACGAATGTCATTCACCGCTGGCGTAAAGCCAGCGTGCGACCAGCGCGTCCGTGTCGCTGCCGAAATCTTCGCGCGCGCCTTCCGAAAAGACCGCTCCGTTCTTGACCACGTAGACATAGTCGGTGATGGCGAGCGCGGCGCGGATGTCCTGATCGACCAGCAGCACCGCCTTGCCGAGGTCGCGCGCCAGGTCGCGGACGATCTCGTAGATGAGTTCGCTGGTCTGCGGGTCGACGCCGGCGGTTGGCTCATCGATGAGATAGATCGACGGGTCGGTCATCAGGCTGCGGGCGATCTCGACCTGCCTCTGCTGGCCGCCGGATAGCTGGCCGGCCGGCTGCGCGCGTTTCTCGCGGATGATGGGAAAGCGCGCATAGGCGCGCTCCAGCTTTTCGGCGAGCACCGCCTTCTTCGGCCTCGCGTGCCACAGGCCGAGCTTGAGGTTGGTCTCGACCGTCAAGTGCGGGAACAGGCTCGGGCGCTGCGGCAGGTAGGCGAGCCCGGCGGCGAGCATGCGGAAGGGCGGCTGGCCCGTGATGTCCTTATCACCAAGCCTGACGCGGCCGCTGCTCGGCTTGAGAAAGCCGAACAGCGCCTTGAGGAGGGTCGATTTGCCCGTGCCGTTCGGGCCGACGACGCAGGATATGCGCCCGGCCCAGGCCTTGGCGGACAGGTCGCGCAGAATGTCGATGTCGCGCGTATAGCCGGCGACGAGGTTTTCGCACGACAGCAGCGGTGCTGACCGGGGCCAGTCGTGGGATTGAGACGTGGAGGCGACTTCGGCCATCTTAGTGCACCCGCGTTCCGGTGTAAGCGCGCACGACCTCCGGATCCCGCAGCACGTCCGCGGCGGGCCCATCGGCAATCTTGCGGCCGCGCGCCATGACCATGACGCGCGTGACCACGGATTGGACCGCCTCCAAATTGTGATCGACCAGCACGATGGTGTAGCCATCGCGGTTAAGGCTGCGGATGTGCTCGGCGATCTGGTCGAGAAGGCGCGGATGCACGCCGGCAAAGGGCTCGTCAAGCAACAGGAGCCGCGGCTTCAGCATCAGCGCCCGGCCGAGCTCCAGAAGTTTTTGCTGGCCGCCCGAGAGCGAACGCGCATAGTCGTCGGCGAGATGATCAAGACGCAGGAAGGCCAGCACTTCGCGGGCTCGCGTTTCCGAGGCTGCATGGCGCGCCGCCGCCTCGGAGAGCGCCGGCACCATAAGGTTTTCCAGCACCGTCATGCGCCGGAACAGGCGAGGCACCTGGAAGGTGCGGGCCACGCCGCGCCGGGCATAGAGGTGCGCTGCCGAGCGCGCCATGTCCGTGCCCTCCACGACGATCGCGCCGGCAGTTGGCTTCAGCGCTCCCGTCACCATGTTGATAGTCGTGGTTTTGCCCGAACCGTTCGGGCCGATCAATCCGACGATCTCACCGCGCGAAAGGGTGAAGGAAAGCCCCTCGACGGCGTGGATCCCGCCGAAATGCTTGGCAAGCCCCTCGACCGAGAAGAAAGGCGCGTTGTTGTCAGCCGGCATGGCGCTCCTCCTTTATCGAGGCCGTCTTTGCGGTGCTGCGACCTATCCGTCGCGGCCGGCTCCACTGTTCGAGGATGGGGAAGAGGCCGTTCTGGGCGAAGCGCTGCACCAGGATCAGAGCTAGCCCCATCAGCACGAAGCGCCACTCTCCGTAGGAACGAAGCGATTCCGACAGCAGGTAGACGACGACCGCACCGATGACCGCGCCGGGCAGGCTCTCGATGCCGCCGATGACCGCCATGGCGACGACCAGACCCATTTCCGGCAGGATGGCCATGTTCGGCGTCAGGATACCGATGAAATGGCCGTAGTAGATGCCGGCAATGGCGGCGATGACGCTGGTGACGACGAAGACGAGGATCTTGTAGCGAGTTGTGTCGACACCGCTGGCCCGCGCCGCGCCCTCGTCTTCGCGGATGGCGCGCAGGAAAAGGCCGACACGGGTGGCGAGCAGCCAGTTCATGCCGGCCACGGCAAGTACGACTAGGCCGAGGCCAAGATAGTAGTAGGGAAGGTCGGAGCGGCCCGGGAACAGGCCCGGCACCGGCAAGCCGAGCATGCCGCGCGTGAAATCCTCCTCGGCGATCAGCATCATGCGGAAAATCTCGGAGATGGCGAGCGTGAAGAGCGCCAGGTAAGGTCCGGACAATCTGAGCACCAGCGCGCCGATCAGCGCGCCGGTCACCATGGCAAGCACGATGCCGACGATAATGGCTATCGGCAGCGGCAGGCCGAAGCGCGCGATGCACAACGCCGAGGCGTAGCCGCCCAGCGCCGCGAAGGCGACATGGGCGAAAGAAAACTGGCCGGCAAAGCCGGCGAGCAGCGCCCAGCTTGCCGCGAGCAGCGCGTAGTACCATGCGATCGCGCCGACATGCGTCCAATATGGGCCGATGCCGAGGACAGGCAGTAAGACCGCGGCCATGAGCAGGATCGCCTGCGTCGCCCGGGAAAAGAGGGAAGAGCGCGTCATTGCCGGCACTCCTATTCTAGGCGGAGATGCGAGCGGCCGAAAAGGCCGGTCGGCCGCACCAGCAGCGTAACCACCAGAAGCAACGCGCCGAAGGCTTGCGTGTAGGCGAGCGCCCGGTTCGGGTCCGGCAGGTAACCGACGCCGAGCCCTTGCACAAGGCCGAGCAGGATGCCGCCGGCGATGCTGCCGCCGACCGAGCCCATGCCACCGAGCACGATGATGATGAAGGCCTGCACCGCCGGCAGGTCGCCCATCGACGGTGACAGCGCGAAGATCGGCGCGATCAGCGCGCCGGCGCCTCCGGCCAGCGCCGAACCGAGTCCGAAGGCTACAGTGTACATGCGAAGCGGGTCGATGCCGATGACGGCGGCCGATTCCCGGCTCTGGCTCACCGCGTCGAGGGCCTGGCCGAGCGATGTGCGCTTGAGGAAGAGCGCAAGTCCGACCAACAGCACCACCGCGGTTACGGCCGCGATCAGCCGGTCATAGGGCAGGATCAACGGGCCGAGGATCAGCGCGCCGGTCATGAAGGAGGGTGGCGACTTGGCGAAGGGGCCAAAGACGACAAGACCGAGATTGGTCAGCAGGATAGTGAGGCCGAAGGTGACGATGATGGCATATTCGTCCTTGCGCTCGACCTTGTCGGTGTACATGGGTGCAATCACCAGCCGCTCGAAGACGACGCCGAAGATGAAAAGCGCAACCATGGCGCCGGCAACGCCGACCAGCGGCGGCACATGCAATGCGGTGATGATGTAGTAGGAGGCGTAGCCGCCCAGCATATAGAGCGAGCCGTGACCGAAATTGACCACCTTCAGCACGGAGAAGACCAGCGTCAGCCCGGCGGCGGTCAGGGCGTAGATGAGGCCGATGACGAGGCCGTTGACTGCCAGGAGAAGGAAATAGCTCATCGTTGCATCGCCTGTTTCGCTGAGGGCGCATAAAATGGCCGGCGGCCGTTAGGCCGCCGGCTTGGCTCCGCTCAGGGCAGTATCTTGTCGCTGGTCGCCCATTTTTTCGGATAGACGACCGCCGCGTCCCCTGGCGCCTGGTTCATCGCCGTATACTGGATGATGGTGAAGGGCACGTCGACAAACTGATGATAGGCCCAATCCGGCGCCTTGGTCGTCGGGAAGTTGTAAGTGGCGTTGGTGCCTTCGTACTTGATCCCTTCCAGCGCCTTGACGATCGCGCCGCGGTCGGCGGAACCGGCCTTCTTGATCGCCTCCACGACGACGTTGAACGTATCGTAGGCTTCCATCGCCACACCGGTGGGCGCGCGATTGAAGCGCTCGGTGAAAGCCTTGACGAAGGCCTTGGTCTTGTCGTTCCACTGCGACGTCGGCTGCGCGACATTCACGATCAGAAGGTTCTTCGCGCATTCGCCCGCGACTTCCCAGACTTCCTTCTGAAGAAGACCCGAGGAGCCGATCAGCTTGGTCGCGGCGGTAGGCGCAAATCCCAGCTGACAGGCCTGCTTAACGAGCTGGTACTGCGCCTGCCCGGCGACAACCATCTGGATGGCGTCCGGCTTCGGGTCCTGGCTCATCAGCCTCAGAAGCGCGGGCGTGAAATCTTGCTGGGCGAGGTCGATCGTTACCAGCGTGTGGGGAACTTTCTTGACCTCCAGCTCGTCGGCGATGACTTTGGCGCCGCCCTGGCCGAAATCGGTGTTCTCGGCAATGATGGCGACGTTCTTGAAGCCCTGCTCAACGGTCCAGTCGGCCGCCTTGACGTAGACGAGAGAATTGGCAGGCGCCAGGCGGTACACTTCCGGATATTGCTTGGCGGTGATGGCGTCCGCCCACACGTCGGTACCGACCCAGGCGACGCCGTATTTATGCGCCTCCTCGATCTCGGCCAATGCGACGGAGGAATGGAATTCACCGAAGATGGCGGCGACATTGTCCTTGGTGATGAGCCTGATGGCAGCCGCGCTGCCGTCGGCCGGCTGGCCTTTTGTATCCTCGTAGGTGACGTTGATCTGCCGTCCGAGCACGCCTCCGGCCTTGTTGACCTCATCCACGCCGAGCTGCACGGCCCATTGCATCTCCTGACCGCCCGAATAGTTGCCGGGCGGTGACAGCGGCCCGACCCAACCGAGTGCGATCGGTTCCTCGGCCTGCGCCGGCGCGGCCGCGAACGGCAGCGCCGCCAGAGTGAGCGCGGCGGCGCCCAGCCAGCATTCGAGTGTGCGTTTCATGCGTGTGTTCCTCCCTGCTTCTGATTGGTTTGGATGAAACACTACACTCATTTTTAGGAAATTGAAATATTCATTGCAGCACGAAGCCCGCAGGCGTAAATTCCTCTTCATGCTGGAACCCGCCTTCCGTTCGCGGCTGCTGGAAGCCTTCGACGCGATGCCGCGCCAACTGCGCGCGGCGGCGCAGTGGGTGCTCGACAATCCGCGCGATGTGGCGCTTCTCTCCATGCGCGAGCAGGCCAAGCTGGCCGGGGTCAATCCGGCGTCGATGACGCGGCTGGCGCAGCGCATGGGCTTCAGCGGTTACGAGGGGTTGCGCGATCTCCATGCGCAGACCCTGAGGCGTGGCGAGACGGAGTTCTCCGGAAAGGCAGAGGCCTTGGTCGCACGCCGACGTCAGAGTGGCGATGGCGCACTGGCCTTCGATCTGGCGGAGACGCTGGAGCGTCATATGGCGGCGCTTTGCCGGCCGGAGGCGCTCGATGCGGTGAAAGGGGCCGCTACGGCGCTCGCCGCGGCGGGATCTATCTACGTACTCGGCTATCGCTCGAGCTACCCGGTCGCCTGCCATTTCGCCTATGTCTATGGCTTGGCGGGAGGCTCAGTACGGCTACTCGACGGTCCTGGCGGCACCGGTCCAGACGCCTTGCGGGAAGCAAAAAAGGGAGACGCGTTGCTGGCCGTCAGTGTGAAACCTTACACGCGCGCGGCGGTCGAGCTCGCGGACTATGCGTTGGCCATGGGGCTCGAAATCGTCGCGATCACCGACAGTGTCGTTTCGCCGCTTGTCGCAAGGGCGCGGGCAGCCGTCATCGTTCCCACTGAAAGCCCATCCTTCTTTCACACCATGGCGCCGGCCTTCGCGGTCGCTGAGACGCTTGCCGCTATGCTGGCCGCATCCGCCGGAGAACCAGCGCTGGAGGCCGTGCGCGCCATGGAACGCCAGTTCCAGAGCCTTTCCACCCATATCCGAGGCCGTCAGATCCCATGACCCATCTCCTCCATCGATCCATCAAGGCCAGGTTGCCCGTCGCCGTCGGTGGCAAGGGCATCGAAATCTTCGACCAGGAGGGCCGAACCTATATCGACGCATCTGGCGGCGCCGCCGTCTCGTGCCTTGGCCATAGCCATCCTGATGTGCTGGCGGCGCTGCACGATCAACTCGACCGGATCGCTTACGCCCATACGAGCTTCTTCACTACCGACGTGGCCGAGAGACTCGCCGATCGGCTGGCTGCCGACGCGCCCGAGGGCCTCGGCCATGTCTATCTGGTCAGTGGTGGTTCGGAGGCGATCGAGGCAGCGCTCAAGATGGCGCGGCAATATTTCGTCGAGAAGGGCGAGCCGCAGCGGCGCCACATCATCGCCCGCCGGCAGAGCTATCACGGCAACACGCTCGGAGCGCTCGCCGCCGGCGGCAACGAGTGGCGGCGTGCGCAGTTCAAGCCGCTGCTGATCGAAACCCATCACATCGACCCTTGCTATGCCTACCGGCTGCAGAAACCCGGAGAAAGCGACGAGGCTTATGCGGTGCGCGCCGCGCAAGCGCTGGAGGACAAGATCGTCGAGCTCGGCGCCGACCAGGTCATCGCCTTTGTCGCGGAGACGGTTGTCGGCGCCACCGCCGGTGCCTTGCCGCCGGTCGCCGACTATCTGAAGCGTATCCGCACCATATGCGACCGTTACGGGGTACTTCTGATCCTGGATGAGGTGATGTGCGGAATGGGCCGCACCGGCACACTACATGCCTGCGAGCAGGAAGGCGTCGCACCGGACCTCATGACCATCGCCAAGGGGCTCGGCGGCGGATACCAGCCGATCGGCGCGGTGTTGCTCTCGGACAGGATCTTCGACGCCTTCGCCAGCGGCTCCGGTTTCTTCCAGCACGGCCATACCTATATGGGCCATCCGATGGCCGCCGCGGCTGCACTTGCCGTGCAGGAGGTCATTCGCCGCGACGATCTCCTTCAGAACGTTCGAGCCATGGGAGAGCACCTCTCGCGCCGCCTGAACGATCGATTCGGCAACCATCACAATGTCGGCGACATACGCGGTCGCGGCCTGTTCCAAGCCATCGAACTCGTCACCGACCGCAGCACGAAGGCACCGTTCGATCCGGCGCTGAAACTGCATGCTCGGATAAAGCAGGAGGCGATGGGCAATGGCCTGATGGTCTACCCCATGGGCGGAACAATTGACGGCAGGTCCGGCGACCATGTGCTCATCGCCCCGCCCTTCATCGCAGCATCCCGCGATATCGACGCAATCGTGGAACGACTGGGCGATGCCGTCGACGCGGCGATAGAAGACGCGCGGTCCGGTTGACCGCCAAGTCGGTATCGGCTTAGCAATCGCGGCACCGTCAGCTCCCGGCCCAAACCCTATCGTCCACTCGTTGCTCTTCTCGGCCCGATCATGAGCCCCGCTCCAACGCCAGTGGGCAGCCCATGCGAGAGCATGTCTACCATCACGGGATGCCGCCAGGCCTTACCCCGGATCAGGTATTTGTTTGCTTAAGACGAGTGCGGCACCGCCTCTATTGCCTTCAAGCAACTAAGCTCCAGATTTCTCTCGATAAGGATGTTCAAGAACAGCGCAGCCAACACAGGCATTCGACAGTTAGAGCATTTTGACAATTTTCAGCCTGCGGCGGAGTCCGCTCTAGGGGAAACATTCGTAGGGAGGAATCGCTATGTCAAACAGAATGGTTTCCTTGCTCGGCGCCGCCCTGTTGGTCTGTGCGGCACTTGCAACCTCGCCGGCAGCCGCGGACGACATCGTGCTCGGCGCATCGGTGCAGATGACCGGATCCTCGGCCAATACCGGACGCTATTACAAGGACGCTTACGCATTCGCCATCGAGAAGATCAACGCAGCGGGCGGCGTCAGTGTCGGCGGCGAAAAGCGCAAGCTGGCGCTGAAGATCTACGACAACCAATCGGACGTAAATTTGAGCGTCAGGCAGTACACGCAGCTCGTCGCCAAGGACAAGGTTGCGCTGCTGCTCGGGCCGTTCGCGTCGAACTTCGCGCTCGCGGATTCGGCCGTATCGGAGAAATACCAAGTCCCGATGGTCCAAGGCGGCGGTGCCTCGGACCAGATTTTCTCGCGCAAATTCAAATACATATTTGGAACACTCGCGCCGGCCAGCAACTATTTCGGCTCGACCGTCAAGATGCTGAAGGAGCTTCAGCCGGCACCCAAGACTGTCGCGCTCCTCTATGCAGACGATGCATTCGACGTGTCGGTCGCCGAGGGTACGCGACCGCTGCTCAAGGAGGCCGGCTTCGACATCGTCATGGACGAGAAATACAGCTCCAATGCCAGCGACTTCAATTCGCTCCTGTCACAGATCAAAAGCAACAGCGCCGAGGTCGTGCTGGTGGCCGGCCACGAAACGGAGATCCTCAACTTCGTGCGCCAGGCTAAGAGCCTGGCGGTGGCGCCGAAAATGTATTCCTTCACCGTCGGCGTGCCGAGCGAGGATTTCCGCAAGGCGCTCGGCGCGGACGCCGACTACGCCTTCGGCATGACCGCCTGGCTGCCCTCGGCCAAGCTTAAGGACAGATGGTTCGGCGATGCCGCCACCTTCGCCAAGGAATACAAGGCCAAGTTCAATTACGATCCGGACTACCACGCCGCATCGGGCGCGGCCGATGTCGAGGCGCTGGCGCAGGCGATCGAGAACGCCGGCGACACCGATCCAGCCAAGGTGCGCGATGCCCTGGCCAAGCTCAATTTCGACAGCCTCTACGGCAAGATCGCCTTCGGCGAGAACGGGCAGATCGACCTGCCGCAGACGGTCATCCAGGTGCAGGGAAGCGAGCTCAAGGCGATCTATGGGCCGGACGGCCTGATCGAGAAGCCGAAATATCCGATGCCGGCCTGGAACGCGCGCTAGACCAGGGGCACCCGTCGGCGGAGGGCGACCTTGAACCTGCTCGCGCAAATCCTGATCAACGGCGTGCTGCTCGGCGGCCTCTACGCCGTCATGGCGCTCGGGCTGGCGCTGGTCTGGGGCGTGCTCAACATCGTCAACCTGGCGCACGGCGCCTTCATCATGTTGGGCGCCTATCTCTCCTGGCACCTCTACAGCTACCTCGGCATCGACCCGTTCCTCGGCCTGCCGCTCACCGCGGTTCTCATGTTCGCGCTGGGCTACGGCGTGCAGCGCGGCCTGCTAAACCTCGTGGTGCGGGCGCCGATGTTCAACACGCTGCTGATCACCTTCGGGCTGGAGGTGGTGCTGACCTATCTGGCGCAGCTTGCCTTTTCCGCCGACTTCCGCACCATCAACCCGCCCTATGCCGGCAACAGCATCGCGCTCGGGCCTCTGGCGCTGCCGCAGGCGCGGCTGATGGCCTTCGGCGTGGCTCTGGCGCTGACGGCGGCGATGTGGGCGTTTCTGCTGCGCACCAGGCTCGGCCGCGCCATCAGGGCGACAGCGCAGAACCTGACCGCGGCGCGGCTTTATGGCGTCGAGCCGCGCCATCTCTATGCCGTCACCTTCGGCATCGGCATCGGCCTTGCGGGTGCTGCCGGCGGGCTCTACGGCACGGTCTCGCAGATCAACCCCTACATCGGCGCGACGCTGACGGCCAAATGCTTCGCCATCGCCATCATCGGCGGGCTGGATAATCCCCTCGGCGTGCTGGTCGGGGGTCTGGTGCTCGGCATCATCGAGTCGCTCGCCGTGCTCTATATCGGCGCCACCTTCGGCGACGTGGCGAGCTTCGGCGTGCTGGTCGCGGTGCTGATCGCGCGGCCGAGCGGCCTGCTCGGCAAGACGGCATGAGCGCGGCGCGCATCGGCCTTTGCGCGCTGGCGGTGGCGGTGCTGGCGGCCGCGCCCTGGTTCGGCTCGGACGTGCTGGTCCAGTTCGGCATCAACGCGCTGCTGCTTGCCGTGCTGGCGCAAGGCTGGAACATCATCGGCGGCTATGCCGGTTACGCCTCCTTCGGCAATTCGGTGTTCTACGGCCTCGGCAGCTACGGCGTGGCGATCGCCATGGTGCAGTGGGAACTGCCATTCGCCGTCGGGCTGGCGTTCGGCGTGGCGATGGCGGTGGCCTTCGCCTTCCTGCTTGGCCTGCCGGTGCTGAGGCTCAAGGGCCATTATTTCGCCATCGCCACGCTGGCGCTGGCGCAGGTGATGATCGCCATCGTCTCCAACGTCGAGCTCGCCGGCCAGAACATTGGCCTGGTGCTGCCGCCGCTCAACAACGATCCACTGTTCTACGAGCTGGCGCTCGGCCTGCTGGTGCTGGCGACGCTCACGGTCTACTGGCTGACCAAGAGCCGCTTCGGTTTCGGACTGATCGCCATCCGCGAGAATGAGGAAGCGGCGGCGGTGATGGGCGTCAACACGACGCTCTACAAGGTGCTGGCCTTCGCGCTTTCGGGCGTGTTGTGCGCGCTGGCCGGCGGCATCCACGCATACTGGATCACCTTCCTCGACCCCGAAAGCGCCTTCGACATCAGCCTCAACGTCAAGATGATCATCATGGCGGTGTTCGGCGGCCCGGGCACGGTGCTCGGCCCAGTCGTCGGCGCGCTCGGCCTGTCGGTTGTCTCGGAGGTCCTGTCGAGCGAAGTGACCAGCCTCGCCAGCCTGTTCTTCGGCCTGGTCGTGGTCGCCGCCGTGGTGCTGATGCCGCGCGGGCTGGCTGATGTGGTGCGGCGGTTCCGCAAATCGGGCTGGCGCTATTTCGCCGAGAACATCAGGGCGCACCGCATATGAGCACGATTCTGGAAATCAGCCATGCCACGCGCCGCTTCGCCGGGCTGGTCGCCGTCAACGACGTCTCCTTCACGCTGGAGGAAGGCGAGATCCTCGGCATCATCGGTCCTAACGGCGCCGGCAAGACAACCCTGATCAGCCTGATCAGCGGCACGCTGATGCCGAGCTCGGGCGACATCGTCTTCGAGGGACAGTCGGTCGCCGGGCTGCCGGCCTATCGCCGAGCCCGGCTCGGCATCGGCCGCACCTTTCAGATCATGCGGCCGTTTCCCGGCCTTTCTGTGCTGGACAATGTCGCCGTCGGCGCCCTGTTCGGCCGCAACGAAGGCAGCCTGGCAGAGGCGCGCGAGCGGGCGCGAGGCCATCTCGACTTCGTCGGGCTCGGCAGGTTCGCCAGCCAGCGCGCCGACGAGCTCGGGGGGCCAGGTCGCAAACGGCTTGAACTGGCCAAGGCGCTGGCCATGCGGCCAAAGCTGCTTTTGTGCGACGAGGTGATGGCGGGCCTGAACCATGTCGAGATCGACGAGGTGATCGGCGTGATCCGAAAACTTCGCGACAGCGGCATTTCGATCCTGGTGATCGAGCACGTCATCAAGGCGATCAAGAGCCTGTCCGACCGCCTGCTGGTCCTGCACCACGGCGTGAAGATCGCCGACGGCGCGCCCGATGCGGTGCTCGCAGACCGCGCGGTGATCGAGGCCTATCTCGGCAAGAGGCGGGCATGATCGGCAGGAAGCCAAATGCCGGCCTCGGCGGAAGCGATGCGGAGGCGAAGGCGCCGAGCAATGCGGCGCCCCTGCTGAAGGTGTCCAGTCTCGGCGCCGGCTATGGTGGCATGCCGGTGCTGCGCGAGGTCTCGCTGGAGGTCGACAAAGCCGAGATCGTCGCGCTGGTGGGCAGCAACGGCGCCGGCAAGACGACGCTGCTGAGGGCGCTGTCGCGAGTGATCGGTTCGACTGGCACGATCGAGTTCGCCGGCCGCGACCTTTCGCCGATGACGCCCGACGAGGCGTTCGGCGCCGGGCTGGTGCAGGTGCCGGAGGGCCGCCAGCTTTTCGATCGGATGACCGTCGAGGACAATCTCCTGATGGGTGCCTATCGGCGCGGCGCCGGCCGGGCGATCGGGCGGGACCTCGAGCGCATCTACGGCCTGTTCCCGCGCCTTGGCGAGCGCCGGCGACAGCTTGCCGGCTCGCTGTCGGGCGGCGAGCAGCAGATGTGCGCCATGGCACGCGGGTTGATGGCGGCGCCGGTGCTCCTCATGATCGACGAGATGAGCCTTGGCCTCGCGCCCGTCGTAGTCGAGCAGTTGATGGAGGTGCTGGCCGCGATCCGCAAGGACGGGGTAACGATCCTATTGGTCGAGCAGGACGTGCACCTGGCGCTGTCGGGCGCCGACCGCGGCTATGTCATGGAAACCGGCCGCATCGTCCACCATGGCGCGGCCAAGGATTTGATCGACGACCCGGAGGTTCGCCGGGCATATCTCGGACTGTAGGTGGGGCGACTCGCTCGCGTGCAGCCATGAGCGGGCCTCTCCAAGCAAAAAGTGGAGCGCGACACAAGCTTGGTCTTAAGCGACGATCTGACCGTCCAGCACGCATCGTTTCGCGCGACGTCGACTAAGTTTCGTCCGGCGAGGAAGCAGCTTCAATCAGAGAACAACGCCGAGTTGAACAGCAAGGTTTACGAGATTTCCTCTCGCAGCTCCGGCGGGAGTTTCTGGCCAACGATATGGCCACGGCTTCAGAAGGGTGACACCTGTTCCACCGGCCACGTCACTCAGCGTCCTCGCCCGATCTCTCCCGAAGGGGAAGCCAACGGTTGCCGGAGCACATAGGCGTTGTTGGCCCCACGGTGATGGGACGCTTCGGAATCTGCGGTTTTGACCGAATAGGCCCGATGATGGCCTAGCGGACAGCGCGTCTTTCGACTGGTACATTGTCGCGACGGAGGCGGCCCTCTACCACCACTCCGGGAATCTCGTACGAACCGCCTTCGCCAACGGCACGATCTCCGCGTCGGGGACGCAAGAGTATGGCCACAAAAGGCGTGGGCCGATTTTGCCCCAGCCGCCGGCCGCAGCCATTGCCTTGTCCAGCGCGGCGTCGCTGACCTGATAGCGCGCGCGGAAAGGCAATACGTGATCGGCCAGGAATGCCTGTATGCGTGCCTGCATTTCGACAGCATCCGGTGCGCCGCTCAATATCTGCCGCCACCAGGATAATGCGGCTTTTGGACTGAGGCAGGCGACATTGGAATAGCTGCCGTGGGCGCCTTGAGCGTAACCTGTCGCCAGCGTGTGTCCCGGCACGAATACCGAGAATCCCGGCAGCAGCTTTCGCATCTCATCGAACCAGTTCTCGTCGCCTCCGGACAGCTTGGCGCCGATCAGCGTCGGCACTGCCTCGCGGAGGCGCGCGATACCCTCCAGCGTGAGCCGTCGTTTCGCATGCGGCGCGTTATAGAGGACAAGGGGGAGGCTTGGTGCCGTCTCGGCGAGGCCCTTCGCGAAGCGCGCAATCTCGTCGTCGCTCGGCGGCCACCAGTCGGGCAGGGTGAACTGGACGGCGGAAGGCGACAGCTCCACAACGCGCCGCAGACGCTCGCGCGCCACGCGCGCGTTCGACTGGCTGATGCCTATCTGGAAGGGAAGACCGGCACGACCTGCCTCCTCGGCGACCAACGCGCTCAGCCGATCGAACTCGCCCTCCGTCTGACAATGGAACTCGCATGCCGTGCCGTTCGAATAGATGCCACCGACGCCGGAGGCGCACAGGTTGGCAACGGTTTCGCGCGTCGCGTTCCAGTCGATCTCGCCGTCATTGCCGATGGCGAGCAGGACGGCGCCCCAGATGCCCCGCGGCGCGTTGGTGGGCAGCGCGGCGAGATGATCAGACAAGTTCTTCCTCCCTGCGGCTTTCGTTCGACCGGTAGGCGGCCTCGATGATCGCGATAATGTTGCGGCCATAGTCGCCGGTGACGGGAACCGGCGCATCGTCCAGGATCGCGTCGCGCATGTGCGTCCATTCGCGGATGACGGCGTTGTGCATCCAGTCTGGCTCGAATGAATTCGGCAGGTCGGTCAATCGGGTGCCACGACCGAGCGAGGTGCCCCGGTCCATGTCGATCCTCAGCGTTCCGTGCTCGCAGACCAGATCCATTGCGAAATTTACGGCTCCGTCGCGATAGCCCACGCTCTGGACCTGGCCGATGCCACCGCCCGCGAAGCGGAGGCTGAGCATCGAAGCATCGTCTGCCTCCTGGTCATGGAATTTGGCGCCGAGCATGGCGCCGACGGAGACGACGTCGTCGTCCATGAGCCAGACCAGCCGGTCGAGCGCATGAATGCCCGCGGTCATGAGCATGCCGCCGCCGGTTCCATGGCCGAGATGCCAATCCCGCCGGTTCTGCTCCATCCACAACTTGATCATCCAGCTCGAAGCGATCAGCGGGAGGCCGAGCGAGCCCTCGGCGAGCGCCTCCTTTGCCGTCATGCAAGGGCGTGAGAAGTGCATCAGATGCCCGACCATCAGCTTGACGCCATTCGCCGAGGCCGCGGCATTGATCGTGTCGCAGGCAGCGACGGTCGGAGCCATCGGCTTCTCGAGCAGGATGTGCTTTCCAGCCTGCGCCGCGCCGATCGCCATCTCCGTGTGCAGATGGTGCGGCGTGGCGATGAGAACGGCATCGACCTCCCTGTCTTCGACAAGCGCGCGCCAGTCCCTATAGCCGCGGCCGCCGTGCTCGGCGGTGAAGGCGCCAAGTGCGGGCTCGTCGTTGCGGCATGCCGCGACAAGGCGGACGCCATCGACCTTCTCGATCGCACGCGCGTGTGCGGCGCCAAAATGCCCGGCGCCGATAATCCCAACTCCAATCATTCTCTGGCCTTCCGGTAAGCGGTATCGATCAGCGACATTGCCGCGACGTAGTCATTGAGAGAGATGGTCGCCGGCTCGTTTCGCGCCAGCCGGTCGAAAGTGTCGCGCATGCAGAGGCGGTAGCGCGTCGCCGTCGGTTCCGGCGTGAGCTCTGTGCCTGCCCCATCATCAAGCGTGGCTGAGATCGCTTTGTCGCCGTGATCGATCAAAGTCGCGTTGGCGCTGACGATGCGCCATTCGAAATCACCGCCGGGGCGCATGGATGCAAAGGTATAGCCCGCCTCGACGGTGAACATCGCACCGGCCTCATCCTCGAGCACCAACAGCGCATAGTCTTCGACAGCTGAATTGTGAATGCGGTTGCCTACGCATGCCGTTCTCAGCCTGAGGCGGCCGGTTGCGAGGTCGAGCGCGGCGTCGATGCCGTGGATGCCCAGATTGCGCAACGCACCGCCACCGCCGATTTCAGGGTCGATCATCCATGCCACTCCATCCTGCGCATATCGTTGAGGCGGGCCGTTGACGATCCGAAAGTGGCCATGCGCGATCGTGCCGACGCGCCCCTGCTGCTGCAGCTTCCGGAATGCGACCACCGCTGGCCCGAAGCGGTTGGGGAAGGGCACGCTGACGAAGGCATCTCGTCGCCGAGTCAGTTCGAGCAGTTCCGACAAGATTTCGGTGCTGCTTGCCGCCGGCTTCTCAAGGATCAGCGGAATGCCTGCTTCAATGATCCGGCGCGCCCGCCCCGGCACGCCGTGGGGATGTCCCATCAGAAGAATGACGCCGGCTCCGGCAGCGAGCACATCGTCGAAGCGATCGATCGAGCGCAGCGAATTCGACCGCGCAAACATCTTTGCGTGTTGTTGATCCTCGTCCCAAACGCCGATGATTTCGCCGCCGGCGGCGCGGGCAGCGTCCAGGTGCATTCCGGCGTGCCAGTGGCTCGATCCGGCAAGGATGATCTTCATGTGCAGGCACTTTCCCTTATCGCTTGCAGGATATCCTACAAGTCGTTATCAATACAAGTCGACAACGCCCGTTTCGTGGAAGCATGCGGAAATGGTCAAGGATGAAGGAGCAAACGTGCAGGCGATGAAGTCGCTCGAGCCACTCAACCGCCCACCCTTGCTGCATGTCACGGTGCAGGAGAGCCTCAGGAATTACATCGAGGCGAACAGGCTCAAGGCCGGGGACGCGCTGCCGCCGGAGACATTTCTAGCCCAGCAGCTCGGTGTCGGACGCAACTCCGTTCGCGAAGCCATCAAGGCGCTGGAGTCGATCGGCATTTTGGAGACGCGCCGGGGCATCGGCGTCTTCGTCAAGGAGTTCTCTTTCAAACCGCTGCTCGACAATCTCGCTTACGGCTTGCAGGACTCGCTGCGCGACGTCGAGGAGCTCCGCGAAATGCGCCGCGTGCTGGAGACAGGGCTCATCGGCAAGACGGTCGAGATGATCAGCGCCGAGGACATCGAGGCTCTGCGCGGCTTGACCGAGGAAATGCGCCGGCGCGCCGAGCGAAACGAAAGCTTCGCTGCCGAGGACCAGCAGTTCCACCAGTTGCTGTTCCATTGCCAGAACAACCGCATGCTGAGCGCGCTGATCGACATCTTCTGGATCGCGTTCAACAAGGCATCGAACTTCGCGAACTTGGACAATCCGACGCCGCTCGCCACCTGGCGGGACCATCACGAGATCGTCGAGGCCGTGGCGGCCAAGGATGTCGAGCGCGCGCGCCAGCGCCTCGACGATCACTATCGGGGAATCCAGCAAGTCATCGCCAAAAACCGAAACACGTGAAAAAGCCAAGGGAGGAAATCATGGGCATAAGTAGCACCGCACGTCGTCTGGCCCTTGCCGGCCTGCTGATCGCCGGCACCGCTTTCGCCACAGTCGCTGCGGCACAGTCCGGCAAGACCATCACCGGCGGCTTCGATGTCGGCCCGGGCGGCTTGCCCAAGAACTTCAACCCGCTCGTGTCGACCGCCGGCTTCACCTGGCTCAGCACCTATTTCGAGCCGCTGATCATCTGGAACGCCGAGCTGACCGAGCTGAAAGGCAGCCTTGCCAAGGACTGGAAGGTCAGCGACGACCAGCTGACCTACACATTCAACCTTGCCAAGGAGACCTGGCACGACGGCAAGCCCTTCACCTCCAAGGACGTGAAGTTCACATTCGATCTTGCGAGGAACAAGGCGTCGGGCAGCCTGTTTGCTGCCCGCCTGGGCGACATCCAATCGGTCGAGACGCCGGACGACCGCACCGTGGTGATCAAGCTGTCGAAGCCCAATGGCTCCTTCCTCGCTGTCATCACCCAGGTGCTGATCCTGCCTGAGCATGCACTGGCCGGCATCGCGCCCGAGCAGCTGGCCAACAGCAAGTGGTGGTCGACGACGCCGGTCGGAACCGGTCCGTTCAAATTCAAGCAATATGTGACGGACCAGTATGTCGAGCTCTCCGCGGATGACGACTACCGCGGCGGCAAGCCCAAGGTCGACACGCTCATCAACCGCTATTTCGAGAACCCGGCGGCGGCCGTCGCCGCGCTTCGTGCCGGCGAAATCCAGTTCACCTATGTCGAGCCGGACGACGCCGCCACATTCAAGAACGACAGCAACTACACGCTGATCGAAGGTGGCTCCTACGTGGTCAACTACATCGGCCTCAACCAGAAGGTGGACCTTTTCAAGGACCCGAAGGTGCGCCAGGCCATCATGTATGCGATCGATCGCAATGCGATCGTCGAGAGCCTCTATGGCGGTGCCGCCAAAGTCGCGAACTGCGGCTACGTCGCGCCGCATCTGGTGCCGGAAGGGCTGGAGCCCTTCGCCTACGATCCGGAAAAGGCCAAGGCGCTGCTCGCCGAGGCTGGCTGGGACAAGATCAACGGCGACAAGCCGATCACCTTGCTGACCTATTACGGCTCGCCGCAGGCAGCCAACGTCACGGCGGCCATCCAGTCGATGCTCGCCCAGGTCGGCGTCAACATCGTGCCGCGTGTCGTCGATACGCCCACCTATAACGGCATCGTCTACAAGCAAGGCACACCGGACTGGAACGCGTTTCCGATGATCTATGCCGGCCTGCAGAACGGTCCGAATCCAGCGGGACTCAATCCCGGCCTCAACAAGTCGCAGCTTCCCCCGGCAGGCTTCAACACCATGCGCATCGAGTTCGACGACCTGAGCGCAGCGTTTGATGCCGCTCTCGGGCAGATCGATCCCGCCAAGGTCAACGCGTCCTGGCAGGATGTCTGCAAGGCGATGAACAAGGACCTGCCCTGGGCGACCTTGTGGGTGGCAAACCGCTACGGCGTCGCTTCCAAGAAATTGAAGGATTTCGTGTGGACGCCGGCTCCGGCGGGCGGCCCCTATGCGGCCCATCCCGAACTCTGGGACATCCAGTGAAAACTCTGGGACATCCAGTGAAATAGATAACTTCGCCATTTGGCCGAGGCCGGCATCACCGTGGTGCCGGCCTGGTCAGCCGCCAGACGTGAAAGCCATGCTGAG
Source organism: Mesorhizobium shonense (assembly GCF_040545255.1). Taxonomy (NCBI): domain Bacteria; kingdom Pseudomonadati; phylum Pseudomonadota; class Alphaproteobacteria; order Hyphomicrobiales; family Phyllobacteriaceae; genus Mesorhizobium; species Mesorhizobium shonense. The sequence continues at coordinate 1,079,605 of NZ_JBEPLM010000001.1, read as the reverse complement.
CTTCATCGCCCGCCGCAGCGCCGCAGGATTGTTGATGGTGCTCGCATTGAGCGTCCTGATCTTCCTCCTGCTGCGGCTCGCGCCCGGCGATCCGATCGACGCCTATATCAATCCGTCGGTGCCATTGTCGCCGCAAGATCTGGGGGCACTGCGGTTGCGCCTTGGCCTCGACCAGCCATTACCGATCCAGTATCTCGGCTGGCTTCGCGCCGCCCTGTCGGGAGATTTCGGCTATTCGATCCAGCGGAGCGGCGTTGCGGTGCTTCCGCTGGTGCTGGGACGCGTCGGCCCGACGGTGCTTCTCATGGGGACCGGCCTCGCAATAGCGATCGTCGTCGGAATTGCCGGCGGCATCGTCAGCGCTGTTCGACGCAACGCATGGCCCGACATTTCCCTTTCGGTGCTGTCGTTTGTCGGCATTTCCAGTCCGGCGTTCCTGACCGCGTTGCTGGGCCTGTACTTCTTCTCGGTTCTGCTGCGCTGGGCTCCATCCGGCGGCATGCAGACGCCCGGAACGCCATTCTCGCTGTTTGACGTGCTTACACATCTCATTCTTCCCGCCTGCCTGCTGTCGATCGGCCATGCGGCCATGATCATGCGGTACATGCGTTCCTCGCTGCTCGAGGTTCTCGGTCAGGATTATGTGCGCACGGCGCGGGCCAAGGGCGTGCGCGAGTTCTGGGTGATCATGAAACATGCGACGCGCAACGCGCTGCTTCCCGTGATCACCTTGATCGGCTCGACCATCGGCATCGCGGTGGGCGGAGCGATCTTTCTCGAGAGCGTCTTCAACTGGCCGGGTATGGGGCTTCTGCTGGTGAACGCCGTCGGCACCCGCGACTATCCGGTCATCATGGGCGCGACCCTGGTGGTCGGCGCCTGCGTCATCCTCGTCAATCTTCTCACCGACATCGCCTATGCGTTTGTCGACCCGCGCGTTCGGGTGTCGTGATGGCCCTGACCACAAGCATGGGAGAGGGTGTGCCACGGACAAAAGGTCCACTGCGTCGCGCATTTGGCCGCTTCATCGCAAACCGCGCGGCACGCGCTGGCCTCATCATCCTGATCCCGATCCTGCTTGCTGTCTCGACCTATCACCTGTGGTGGCCGATCGGGCCGAACGCAATCGATCTCAGGGCAATGAACAAGGGCCCATCGGCGGTGCATTGGCTGGGCAGCGACGGCGTCGGCCGTGACGTCATGGCCCGTGTCCTGCAGGGCGGCCGCGTCTCGTTGATCGTTGCTGTGGGTTCGGTTGCAATCTCGACAGTCATCGGTTTTCTGGTCGGTGCGATCGCCAGTTTCGGCGGCCGGGTGGTCGACAGCACCGTCATGCGCCTCGTCGATCTCGCAATGACCTTGCCGCCGGTGATCTTTCTCCTGGTGCTCGCCTCGATCGCGGGGACGGGGATCATGCCGACCATTCTCGTCATCTCGCTGCTGTCCTGGCCGGTGCTCTCGCGCATGGTCCGCGCGCGCCTCATGGAGCTGCGCGAACGCGATTTCGTCGTCGCGGCGCGCGGGATGGGCGCGCGGATGCCGCACCTCCTGTTACGCCATGGCCTGCCGAACTCAATCGACATCCTGGTCGTCTACGCCACCTTGCAGATCGCCAACGCGATCCTGCTGGAGGCAGGCCTCTCGTTCCTTGGGCTCGGCATACCGCCGCCCGAGGCCAGCTGGGGCAACATGCTCAACCTCGCCCGCTCGACCATCGTGCTGGAACAGTATCCCTGGCAATGGATGTTTCCCGGCGCGGCCCTCGTGCTCACCGTTCTGGCCATCAACTTCATCGGTGACGGCCTGCGCGACGCCTTCGACCCCAGATCCGATCTCAATTGACCAAAAGGTTCAAAATGCCTCTCTTCACCGGCGTCGTGCCACCCGTCGTCACCCCGCTCAATCCCGATTTCAGCGTCGACTTCCCGTCATTCACGCGGGGTGTCGAAAATCTCCTGGATGGTGGCGTGCACGGCCTGTTCGTGCTCGGCTCGACCAGTGAGGTCGTGTTCCACGATGAAGCCGCCCGCCAGGCGATCGTCGAGCATGCGGTCAAGGTCAACAACGGGCGAGTGCCTCTCTTCGTCGGCGTCATCGACCCGACGACCGATCGCGTCATCAAGCATTCCCGGATCGCCAAGGCGGCCGGTGCCGATGCCATCGTCGTCACCGCGCCGTTTTATACACGGACCAGCCAGCCCGAAATCATCGACCACTTCCGCTACATCAAGGATGCGGTCGATATCCCGATCATCGCCTATGACATTCCGGTCTGCGTCCACGTCAAGCTGGAGCGCAAGACGACCGTGACCATGGCCAGGGAAGGGATCGTGGCCGGACTGAAGGACTCCAGCGGCGACGATGGCAATCTCCGCTACGTGCTGCAGGATATGGCCAGCGACCGCGGCTTCTTCGGCATGACAGGGTCGGAGATCATGGTCGACACCGCGCTGTCGATGGGCGCCCATGGCGTCGTTCCGGGGCTCGCCAATGTCGACCCGCGTGGCTACGTCAAGGTCTGGAATCTGTTGCAGGCGGGTGACCACAAGGCTGCTCGGACCGAACAGGAGCGCCTCCTGAAACTGTTCGAGATCGTGACGATCTCGCTTGGCCGCACAAGCGCCGGCTCGGCCGGCGTCGGTGCCTTCAAGTCGGCGATGCGCAGCCTGGGGATCATCGCCTCGAACACGATGGCGCGCCCGCAGCGCACGTTGAATGACGAGGAGGCGGCGAAGATCGACGCCATCCTGCGCGACGTCGGATTGCTTGGCTGAAGCCGTGGGCGCGCCTACCCTTGCCGTCTCCGGCCTGCGCGCCGCCTTCCGCATCGCGGGACGCGAGATCGCCGCCATCCAGGATGTCGGCCTGACGATCGCGCCGGGCGAAACCGTCGCGCTCGTCGGCGAGTCAGGATCCGGCAAGTCGGTGACGAGCCTGTCGATCATGGGCCTGCTGCCGCGGCGCGTCGGCAAGATCGTCGAGGGATCGATCAGGCTCAGGCGCAAGGACGGCACCGAAACTGAACTGACCACGCTCGATGCCGAACGGTTGCGACGCATCAGAGGAAACGACATCGGCATGGTGTTCCAGGAGCCGATGACCAGCCTCAACCCGGTCCTCACGGTCGGCGAGCAGATCGCGGAGCCGATCCGCGTCCATCTTGGCAAATCGCGACGCGAGGCTGCGCTGGATGCCGTGCGACTGCTGGTGCAGGTCGGCATCCAGGATTCCGAACGGCGGGCGCTCCAATATCCGCACGAGTTGTCGGGCGGCATGCGCCAGCGCGTGACGATCGCCATGGCGCTCGCCTGCGACCCGACGCTGCTCATTGCCGACGAGCCGACGACGGCGCTCGACGTGACCATCCAGGCACAGATCCTGGAGCTTCTGGAAAAGCTGCAGGCCGAGCGCGGCATGAGCATTCTTTTCGTTACCCACAATCTCGGCGTCGTGGCCGAGATCGCCAACCGGGTCGCCGTCATGTATGCGGGACGCATCGTCGAATCCGGACCGGTGGCGGAGGTATTTTCCCGCCCGCGCCACCCCTATACGGTGGGCCTCATGCGTTCCGCGCCGCGCCTCGGCGAGGCGACCGCGCTGAAGGCCGCCGGCACTCCGCTGCCCACCATCGCCGGCAATGTTCCCTCGCTGGCCATGCTGCCGAAGGGCTGTGCCTTCGCGCCACGCTGCAGCATGGCGATCGATGCCTGCCGTACCGCCGTGCCGCCGCTCCATCAGGTGCCGCCGAGCCAGGAGAGCCGGTGTCTCAGATGGGAGGAACTCTAGCGATGCCGGCCCCCTATCTTTCTGTCCGCAACCTGACCAAGCACTTCGCACCCCAAGCCTTTTCACGTGGTCCGGTGGTCAAGGCGCTTCAGGATGTTTCTTTCGACATCGGGCGTGGCGAAGTCGTCGGGCTCGTCGGCGAATCCGGCTCGGGCAAGACAACGATCGGACGCTCGGTGCTCCGGCTCATCGAGCCGACCTCAGGCGAGATCAGATTCGAGGGGATCGACATCACCAAGCTCGGTGCGACCGAGCTGCGCCGGCAGCGGCGCAAAATGCAGTACATCTTCCAGGATCCCTTCGCCAGCCTCTCGCCACGCATGACGATCGGACAGATCCTGACCGAAGGGCTCGATATCCAGGGCATCGGCAGCAAAGCCGAGCGCCGTGTGCGAGCGAAGGAGGCTCTCCTCGCGGTGGAGCTGCCCGCGGACGCGTTCGACCGCTATGCGCACGAATTCTCCGGCGGTCAGCGGCAGCGCATCGGCATTGCGCGCGCTCTCACGCTCGAGCCGGAATTCATCGTCGCGGACGAGCCGGTATCCGCGCTCGACGTCTCGATCCAGGCGCAAGTCGTCAATCTCCTGCACGACCTCAAGCTTCGCCTTGGTCTGACGATGCTGTTCATCTCGCATGACCTCGCCGTGGTCGAATATATCTGCGACACGGTCGTGGTGCTCTATCTCGGGCGGATCATGGAAGTGGCCCCGGCCGCCGAGCTTTATGCGAGACCGCGACATCCCTACACGCGGGCTCTGCTCTCCGCGATTCCCTCGCTCGACACCGCCGTCAAGCGGCAGCGCCAGGTTCTCAAAGGCGACATACCAAGCCCGGCAAATCCGCCGTCGGGCTGCGTTTTCCGCACACGCTGTCCGTACGCCATCGAAGCCTGCGCCGCGGTGTCGCCTGTCTTGACAGAGGTCGCTCCCCGGCACCGCAAGGCCTGCATCCGCGACGACATCGAGTGAAGCGAATAAGGAAGATGGCCGCGCACGCTCGAAGATCCGGTGGTGATCGAGTATCTGAAGACGCCGCTAAGCCCGTGCGGCTGTTCTGATCTCGGCATGGGCATCACGAGGCGCGAGGAAGAGGAAGGCCAGGGGCGGCGCTTCGGGTCTTCCGCCGAAGACCGCTTCTGACACGTAAGCGGCTGCGCCCCTTAGTTCCTCGATCGTGCGCGGCGGCTCCGCAACGGCTTCCTCTGGCATCGTTGCTGTACACCCCGCGACAGGGACCGGCCCATCCCGCATGTCGAAGCGCGCTGCTTCGTGCTGTCTCGTGCGCCACGACCCGCTGGAGCCGCAATCCAGACGCCGATCACCTCGGGCTCCTTCCCGTCGTTACTGTGGCGAGCAGGTCCGCTCAGGCGAGCCTTATCGGAGTCATCAATACCGGCATTCTCACAATGAATTGGCCGCTTTTGGAAAGACAACGAAAATAAACGAAACAGAATGACGACTGCGAGGAAATGAATGGCGGCGGAAACGACAATCAAGGACATGCAGTGGATACAGGCGATCCGCGTTGACAGCCTGCCCGTCGGCGACGCGACGCGCATAGAGCACGGCGGCGCGTGCATCGCAATCTTCAATCTCAGCGGCCGGTTCTACGCGACAGCCGGCGTCTGCACGCACGCACACGCCTTTCTCTCCGAGGGCTACATAGATGGCCAGACGATTGAATGCCCGCTGCATCAGGGACTGTTCCATATCCCGACCGGCATGCCGCTTTCGCCGCCGGTCACCGAGCGGCTGAAGACTTACGAAACCAAGGTGGCGGACGGCTACGTCCACATCCTGGTGGAAGGAGGAGACTAGCACTGACTTCTTCGGGGCATATCCCGGGCTGAAACCAAAAATTGGGAGGAAACCTTAAATGCTGAAACTATCTCGCCGTCATCTGTTGAAGACGGCTGCGACACTGACCGTGCTTGCTGCCGCCCCGCTGGCAATCGCTCCGGCGGCCGCCGAGGAATCGGTCCATTCCGTCATCAACGCGCTCATCAAGAAATATTCCGACGAGGCAAAGGCCGGAATGTCGAATGGGGACGTGAGCGCGCTGTTCGAAAAAGATGGCTTTCGCGATTACCTCGACGTCTACCCTGTCGGTGATCTCGCCGGCGGGTTCGTATGGAAGCCCGGCATGGGGGCGAGTTTCGTCGGCCCTTACAGCAAGCTTCAGATCAAGTCGCCTTTCACCGACTATCTGCCGCTTGCCGAAGGTCCGGTGTTGGATCACAGCAAGAAGTACCGCATAGGATTGGTCTTCCACGGCTTCAACCATCCCTGGCTGATCAGCCTCGCCGACACCGCCGCGTGGGAGGCCAAACGCCATCCCAACATCGAGCTCGAGGTGATCGACGCCGAGTTCGACGACAACAAGATGGGCCAGGTGATCGATACCTGGATCGCCAAGCAGTATGACGGAATCGTGCTTTGGCCGAACCGCGAAGCGCCGATGGGGCCGCCGGTCGACCGCGCCATCGCGGCCGGCATCCCGGTAGTGAGCCTCGACCGCCGGACTTCGTCCGAGCAGATCAGCTCGGAGGTGCTTGGCAACTTCTATGCCAATGGTCTGCAGCAAGGCCTTTATCTCAAGCATGCTGCGCCCGAGGGCAACATCATCTTCAATCGCAAGGATCTCGGCAGCACGGCGGACTCGATCCGCACCGGCGCCTTCCTGGAGGCGATCGGCAACACGCCGGGCTACAAGGTGCTCGCCAACTATCACACCAACAGCCAGCGCACGCTGGCCTTCAAGTCGACGGCGGACGCGCTGCAGGCCTTCCAGGACATCTCGGTGTCGTTCAACACCGGCGGCGAGGAAGCCATGGGCGCACTCGACGCGATCCGTGAAGCGAACCGGCTGAACAGCGCGCCAGGCGGAAAGAAGATCATGATCCTCGCCAATGACGATGCCCGTGAGGTGCTGAAGGAGATCAGGGCCGGCAATATCGAGATGGTGTCGCCGTACACGCCGCTGATCGGCGACATCGGCATCCGCGCCGTTGTCATGCATATCGGCGCCAAGGCAGGCCTCAACGAAGCGCCGCCGAAGCTGATCATGACACCCAACCTGCCAATGATCACCAGGGAGAAGATGAACATCGAGGGCATCGAGACGCTGACGCCGGACGAGTGGCCTTACGCCTACGGTCCGGAAGTCGCGGGCTGATCGGCAGCTCCCGCGCCTGCCGGGTTCTCTCGTGAGAGCCGGCAGGCGCTGACCGAAAACGCAGGCGAGCACGTCATGACCATGAGTACCGTTGAAACCAAGGTCGCCTCACAGGCGCAGCCTTCCGACGCCTGGCGGCACCTGGGCGTCGGCGACATGAGCCGCGTCGCGGTGCTGATCGCCCTGCTTATTGCCGGGCAGGCGATCACACCGTCCTTTCTCTCCCTCGCCAACATCCATGTCATACTTCTGGCCGTAGCCGCGATTGGTATCATGGCCTACGGAATGACACTGGTGGTGATCACCGGTGAGATCGACTTGTCCATCGCCGGGATTGCTATCCTATCCTGCATCGCCGGCGGGCTGCTGATCCCGACAGGCTCCGCAGCGCTCGTCATCGGCACCACCTTGCTCACGGGCCTTGCCATCGGCCTGGTCAACGGCATTCTTGTCGCCGCATTGGGTATTCCCTCGTTGATAACCACGCTCGGCATGCTCGGCATAAGCCGCGCGCTAGCCAACATCTTCTCAGGCGGCCAGGCGCTTTATCCCGAACCGATCGCCGCCTACCTCTGGTTCGGCCGCGGCGACCTCGCCGGCATTCCGCTGCCGGTCGTGCTGCTCGTCGTGCTGGGCGCGGCCGCGATCGCGCTTACCAAATACTCGATCTTCGGACGTGCGCTCTACGCGACCGGCGGCAACGTCAAGGCGGCCGCGTTGTCCGGTATCAATGTCGTCGGCGTGCGCGCCGCCGTGTTCGCGATTTCCGGCGTCTGCGCTGCGCTCGCCGGCATGCTTGAAAGCGCCAGGCTGTCCTACATCAATCCAGCAGGCTTCGAAGGCATGGAGCTTTCGGTTTTGGCGGTCACCGTATTGGGAGGCGCGGCGCTGTCCGGGGGCGCGGGCTCGATCATCGGTACGGTTGTGGCTGCCCTGATCATCGGCATCGTCAACAACCTTCTCAATCAACTCGGTGTCAGCATCTATCTGCAGCAGGTCGTGACCGCGGCGGTCATCCTTGCCGTCGTGATACCTGGCATGTGGCAGCGGGGGATCGCGAAATGAGCGCCCTGGAACTTTCCGCTCCGCGCGGCGCGCCTTTCCTGCAGGGTTTGCTTCGTGATCCCATCATCTGGCTGATCCTGCTGATCTTCGCGGTCGGTGCCCTGACGTCCGAGTATTACCTCACCGCGCTCAACATCGAAAACCTCATGCGCAGCATCGCCGTGATCGGCCTGTTGTCACTTGGCATGACGGTGGTGCTGCTTACCGGCCGCATCGATCTGTCGGTCGCGGCGCTGATGATCTTTTCGGTCATTGTCGGCGTAGTCGTCATGGCCGAGATCGGCCCAATGCTGGGAAGCCGCTGGCTGGTGCGCGGCAACACCTACGCCGGTCCGATCGTCCCGGTCATTTTGATCGCGCTGGCGACCGGTATCGCGGTCGGCGCGCTCAACGGCATTGGCGTGGCATATTTCAAGGTCGCGTCCTTCATCATGACGCTGGTGTCGCTGACGGCCTTGCGCGGCTTCAACTATGTGCTCACCAATGGCCATCCCTATTATCTCAAGGCGCCACTCTACAGCTGGATCGGCGATGGCAAGATAGTCGGCATCCCGATCAGTTTCGTGGTCTTCGTTCTCGTTCTTCTTGCGCTCATGGGGTTCATAAACGGCAGCATGCGGGGCGGCCGCTTCTACGCCATAGGCGGCAACGAAAAAGCCGCGCTCTATGCCGGCATCAAGACGCAGCGCTACGTGGTGCTGGCCTATGCTATCAGCGGATTGTGCGCCGCCGTTGCCGGCATCATCTTCACCGCGCGGCTGAAGTCGGTCGATGCGCCGCTCGCAGCCGGCTATGAATTAACCGCCATTGCCATTGCCGTCATCGGCGGCACGGCGTTGGCTGGAGGCGTCGGATCGCCTTGGCGTACGCTGATGGGCAGCATTGCGTTTGCCGCCGGCCTCAACCTGCTCGCCATCTGGGGCGTCGGGACCTGGTATCAGAACCTCGCCATCGGCGTTGTTCTCATCTTGTCGGTCGGCTTGTCGAAGATGAGCCGCAAGAAAACACAAGCATAGACACTCTGGGAGGAGCGATTTATGGGCGGACATCTCACGCTCGGCATCGATATCGGCACGACCAATGTGAAGGCGGCGATTCTCGACACCAACACCGGCAAGGTGGTGGCGTCCGGCTCGCAGGAGCATCCTCTGTTCCACCCGTTTCCCGGTTGGGCCGAACAGGATGCGTCGAATTACTGGGGCGCCGTGGTCTCGTCCATAAGGCAATGTCTGGAACAGGGGCGTTTCGCCGACGACATCGCGGCCGTGGCGCTTTCGGGCCTGGTTGGCGTAACTCTCCCGGTCAGCGACCAGGGTAAGCCGTTGCGTCAGGCCATGATCTGGATGGACTCGCGCTCCGAGGAAGAGTGCGAAGACATCCGCCGCAGCGTCGGCGAGGCAACCATCAACAAGAACAACGGCAACCGCATTGCGCCCTGGTTCATCGACCCCAAGGCTCTATGGATCAAGAAGCACGAGCCGCATATCTTCAACGCCACGCACAAGTTCCTGTCGCCCTCCGGCTATTGCACCTACCGGATGTGCGGCAACTTCACGATGAACACCGGCGATGCGGGGCTCGCCTACGCCTACGAATATCGCGAGGAGCGCTGGAACGAGTCGGTCGCCAGGGCGATCGGCATTCCGCTTGAGAAGCTGCCGCGGCTCTACCAATCCCATGAAGTGGTGGGCGAGGTGACCAGACAAGCGGCCGAGGAGACGGGGCTGCGGCCCGGCACCATCGTCGCCGCAGGCGGCACCGATATCAGTTCGGCGGCACTTGGCGTCGGTGTCACCAAGGCCGGCGAGGCCTACTACTCCATGGGCACGGGTTCCAACCTCGGCATCATGATCCCGACCGAGCAGAACGTCGAGGAATACCGTATCCTGAAATGGCCGCACGTGCTGCCCGGCCTGACTATGTTCGATGGCCCGATGGCCTTTACCGGCGCGTCGTTGAAATGGTTCCGCGACCAGTTCGGCGATGCCGAATTCCGCCTAGCCGAGCGCATGGGCCACAATGTCTTCGACCTTTTCACCGAGCAGGCGAGGCGCGTGCCGGCATGTTCCGACGGCCTGCTTTATCTGCCGTATCTCGGCAACACGCTGTCGCCCAACTGGAACAGCAATGCTTGCGGGAACTTTTTTGGCGTACGCCCAACGACAACACGGGCGCATTTCATTCGAGCACTGATCGAGGGCGTCGCCTTCGACCTTTACTCCAACGTCCGCGTCGCCAACGCGGCCGGCGTCAAGGTCGACGGCCTGATCCTGAACGGTGGGCCGACGAAGAGCCGGTTCTGGAACCAGATCACCGCCAGCGTGGTGAACCTGCCGTTGAAGACCCCGGACATAGGCGAAGCCGCTCCGATCGGCGACGCCATTCTTGCCGGCGTCGCCGCCGGAATCTACAAATCGCCGACCGACCCTCTTGAAAGCATCGTCCGCATCAAGGAGACGATCGACCCCGATCCGAAACTGCACGAGCGTTACCGGGATTTCTTCGAAGTCTGGTCGTCGGTCTATCAAAACTTGCGCGGAGACATGGATCGCCATCGCGCGCTTCTCAACAAATATCATTCGGCGTGATCGCGATGGGCGCCCCGCTGCTCGAGGTCCAGTCAATCCGCAAGACATATCCTGGTGTCATCGCGCTTTCCGACGTGACCTTCGATCTGAAGGCCGGCGAAGTGCATGCGCTGGTCGGCGAGAACGGCGCCGGCAAGTCGACGCTGCTGTCGGTGATGAATGGCCTCGTCGCGCCCGACAGCGGCGAAATCAGGATCGACGGCCAGCCTGTGGTTCTCGACGATCCCACAGTGGCGCTCGCCAACCGGCTGGCACTGGTCCACCAGGAGCTGGTGCTATGTCCGAACCTGAGCGTCGCCGAGAACATCTTTCTCGGCCGTGAACCGGCCGGCCGTCTTGGCAAGACGCGCGCTATGCTCAACCGTATGGCGAAGGACCTGCTCGATGAGATTCATGTCAGCCTTGATCCTTCGCGGGCCGTCGGCGAACTCAGCCTCAACGAGCAGCAGATCGTCGAGATATGCCGCGCTTTGGCGAGCCGTCCGCGCGTCCTCGTCTTTGACGAGCCGACCGCCTCGCTGAACGACGACCAGGTCGCGCATCTCATCGCCATCATTCGCAAATTGAAGGCTAATGGTCTCGGCATCGTCTACGTCTCGCACCGGTTGAGCGAGGTGATGCAGATTTCGGATCGCGTTACCGTGCTCCGCGACGGTCACGTCGTCGCCACCCGGGACATTGCCGGCTTGAACGAGGCTGCTCTTGTCGCGTTGATGGTCGGGCGTGAACATAAGCCGGGCCAGTCCGCCTACAAAGAGAGGCGCTGTGGCGACGTCGCGCTGGAAACAAAGGGGATCGGCAAGGCTCGCCTCTTCGACGATATTTCCCTGCAGGTGCGGGCGGGCGAAATCGTCGGCATTGCCGGATTGCTTGGCTGCCAGCGCGAAGCAGTCGTGCGCGCGATTTTCGGCGCCACGTCCATCGATCGCGGCGAAATCCGCGTTCATGGACGCAAGGTGCAGCTGCGCTCTCCGCGGGACGCCATTGCCTTTGGCGTCGGCTTCATGCCGGCCGATCGCAAGCGCGAGGGCCTCGTCCTGCCGATGAGCGTCGGCGACAATATCGGCATGACGATCCTGCGGCGTCTCGGCCGCCTCGGCTTCATGAAGCGTCGGCACAGGAACGCGATGGCCAACGGCCTGGTGCGCACATTGGCAATCAAGACCAATGGCCTGTCGCAGCTGGCGTCACAATTGTCCGGCGGAAACCAGCAGAAGATCGTCATTGGCAAATGGATCGCACGTGGCGGCGACATTGTGATCGCCGAGGACCCAACCCGCGGCGTCGACGTGGGCGCCAAGTTCGAGATATGGCGTGCCATCCAGGATCTGGCGGAAGAGGGCAAGGCAATTCTGCTGCTGACCACGGAATTGCAGGAGATGATGGATGCCTGCGACCGCATCCTCGTCATGAGCCGCGGTCGGGTGACCGGACATTTTCACCGCAAGGACTTCTCCGCGGAAGCGATCGCGCATTGCTTCGTGGCCTGACGCCGAACCGATAACGCCATGGGAACAATGAATTTTTCTTCGATGCGGCGGCCCGCTAGACCTGTCGCGACAATGGCAACCTGAAGGAGGATCGGCATGCAAGGCGATAATTCCGCGAGCTATGCTGGGATCGGTGGCATCGGCAGCAAGATATGGCCGCTGACGGGACCGGAGATCATTTCGCGCGAAAAGCTGAAGACGCTTCGCACCCGATCCAACGGACCGGGGCTGATTAGACTGGCGGTGCATCTCACGGCCCTGGCTCTCGGCGTACTTGCCGTCTACCTCTCCGGCGGAACGCCGTGGCTGCTGATACCGTCAATGCTCGCTTACGGCATCGTCATCGTGCTGCTGTTCGCACCCTTGCATGAATGCTCGCACGGCACCGCTTTCCATTCGCGATGGATCAACCACATCGTCGGATTTGCGGTCGCCGCCTTCACGTTCCGTCCTTTTCTCTACTTCAAATACCGGCACGCAGCGCATCACACGTTCACCCAGCACGAGGACCATGACCCGGATATCGTGCCGTTCCCGACATCGCTTCGCGACTATTTCGGGCAGATAATCGGCCTCTCCTTCTGGCCGAAGCTGGTCGGCACGCTGTGGCGCGGCACGACCGGACGCTTCACTGAGGAAGAACGTGAATTTCTGCCGAAATCGGTCTGGAGGCAGGTGATGCTGGAAATCCGGCTGCTCGTCCTGCTCTACGTCGCTATCGCCGCCGTCTCGATCTATTTCGGCAGCACGATCGCGCTGGTCTATTGGTTGCTGCCCCGCGTGATGGGCGAGCCGGTTCTGCGTGCCATCCGCATGGCCGAGCACACGGGCGCCGAAGAAAGTCCGAATCTGCTTGCCAATACGCGCACCACGCTCGCGAACCCATTGCTGAGGATGCTCTACTGGAACATGCCGTTCCATGCGGAGCACCACCTTGCTTCCTCGGTGCCGTTTCATGCGCTGGGCAGGCTTCACGACGAGGTCTCGCCGCATCTTCAATGCGTCAGCAAGAGTTATTTCCATGTGCATCGCGAGATCATCCGCGAGGTGCTCCGGAATGGTCGTGCCGGCGCGACGCCTGCCGGGCAGGGGGCCTGAACGACAGTGGTGAGCGCAGGACGAAAGCCCGGCGTCGTTATCGTCGGTGGAGGACACGCTGGCGGCCGCGTCGCGGAGAGGCTGCGGCACGGCGGCTTCGTCGGACCGATCGACGTGGCCGGGGCCGAAACGGAGCTGCCTTACGAGCGGCCGCCTTTGTCCAAGGGCGTGCTGACATCGCCGAGCGTGCCGGCAAATGCCTATCTGCTACCGTCGGCGCGGTGGCACGAGATCGGCGTCCGGTTCCATCTGGGTGTGGAAGCGGTCGGCATCGATAGACAAGAGAAGACCGTGGCTCTTTCCAATGGCGCCAGCCTCTGCTATCGGAAGCTGGTTTTGGCGACAGGATTGTCGCCCCGCCGGATCCGACCGCTTGAGCCCATCGCGGCGCGCACCTTCTATCTTCGCTCATTCTCGGATGCGCTTGCGCTGCGCAGCCGCATCGTGCCTGGCGCGCGGTTGGTGCTTGTCGGAGCAGGGCTGATCGGCCTGGAAGTCGCCGCAAGCGCGGTCAAACTCGGCGCGGCGGTGACGGTCCTGGAGGCCGCCGAGCGCCCCTTGGGTCGACTGCTCCCGCGCTATCTTTCGCAATGGCTCGCCGAGCTTCATGAGCGGGCGGGTGTGCGTATCCTGTGCGGCCGGCAAGTCATCTCGTCCGAAGCCTTGGACGCTTCGGGCCGCCTCCACCTCGACGACGGGTCAAGGTTTGAGGCCGACCTTATTCTGGTCGGCATCGGCGGCACGCCGAACGACCGGATCGCCAGCGAAGCCGGCCTGCACACCGACAACGGTGTTGTCGTCAACGAATTTGGGCAGACTAGCGATCCCGACATTTTCGCAGCGGGCGATATCGCGGCTCACGAAAATCATCTCTTCGGTGGGCGTTGGCGGCTGGAGTCCTGGAAGAATGCGGAAGACCAGGCGGCGGCGGTCGCGTCCTATCTGTGCGGCAACCCGGCCCCATACAGCGAGGTGCCCTGGTTCTGGACGGATCAGTACGGCCTCAACGTCCAGGTGGCCGGGGTGCCAGGCGCCGGAGAGCCGGCATTTGAGCGTGGCAAGCCAGGCGACCTTGCCTATCTCGCATATTTCACGGCTGGCGGCCGGCTGATCGGCGCAATCGGCATCGGCTGCGGCCGCGACATCCGCATCGCGCGTGAGATGATCAAGGCGGGCGGAAGGCCGGACGGCGCCGAGCTCGTTTGCAGGGGGTTCACCCGCCTCGGCGATGCGCTCGAGAGGCAGGCATCATGATCCGTTCACCGGCAGCGGTCTGCTTCGAGATCCACAAGCCGCTCACAATAGAAGAAGTGCAAGTAGCGCCGCCCGGTCACGGCGAAGCACTCGTCGAGATCGTCGCGTCGGGCCTTTGTCATACGGATCTCACTGCGCTCGACGGCGTCAACGCGACCAGCGTCTATCCTCTCATTCCCGGGCACGAGGGCGCAGGGCGGGTGATCGAAGTGGGCGAGGGGGTCTATGATCTCAAACCGGGCGATCATGTCATTCCGCTCTATGGTCCGGAATGCAGACATTGCCGCATGTGCAAGAGCGGACGGACCAATCTTTGCTGGACCATCAAGCCGATGCGCGACAAGGGCGTCATGCCGGATGGAACCTCGCGCTTCTCGATAGGATCGCAGCCGGTGCATCATTTCATGGGCACCTCGACCCTTTCCCGCTACACGGTCGTCCCTGAAATTGCGCTGGCGAAGATCCGCAAGGATGCGCCGCTGGAGAAGGTCTGCCTGTTCGGCTGCGGCGTCACGACGGGCGTCGGCGCGGCGCTGGCCGAGGTCCGCGAGGGTGACGCCGTTGCCGTCTTCGGGCTGGGCGGCATTGGCATCAATGTTGTGCAGGGAGCGCGGCTTGCCGGTGCCGGAAGGATCATCGGCATCGACGTGACCGATGGCAAATCAAGACTCGCCCGCTCCTATGGCATGACCGATTTTGTCGATGCGTCGCGCGACGGCGACAAGGTCGTGCAGGCGGTTCGGGATCTTACAGACGGCGGCGTCGACGTCGCCTTCGAATGCACGGGCATCGTGCCGGTTATGCGGCAGGCCTTCGACTGCTGCCAGCCGGCCTGGGGCACCGCTGTGTTGCTCGGCGTCGAGCCGCCGGGCGCCGAAATGGGGTTCCCGCCGGTCGGCGTACGCTATGGCCGCTCGATCCGCGGAAGCTATTTCGGCGGCGTCAAAGGACGCGGCGGACTGGGCAGACTGATTGACTACTATATGGACGGCCGGGTCGATCTCGACCGGCAGATCACACACAGGCTGGCCCTCGATCAGGTCAATCGTGGCTTCGATCTGATGAGAGCCGGAGAGTCGGTGCGCAGCGTCGTTCTGTTCGAATGAATGGCCAGAATTCCAGCACGGAATGTGGCTACGTCTTCCGCGACCGTCATCCGGAAAGAACGGACGTTTATAGACTCTTCGATGAGGCGAGCGCCGCTGCCCGCAGTTCACTGATATGCCAGCGCAACGTCGTCTACGGCGCGCATCCGCGCGAAGTGTTCGATCTGTTTCCGGCCGGCGAGCGTGCGCCGCTGGTGGTTTTCGTGCACGGCGGCTACTGGCAGAGCCTCGACAAGGACCGTTATTCCTTCGTTGCCTCCGTGCTCGTTGGCCGCGGCTTCTCCGTGGCGCTGCCAAGCTATCCGCTGGCGCCGGAGACACCCATCGAGACGATCGTTACCGGCATCGGAGCGTTCTTGCCGGCGATTTTGCGAGCCCTCCCAACGCCGCCGGCTTTCTGGATCGCGACCGGCCATTCCGCCGGCGGTCATCTTGCTGCCACACTCGCGATGAGAAGCCCTATGGCAAGCGTGCCGCTGGCAGCTTGCGTTCCGATCAGCGGCATCTTCGATGTCGAGCCGCTGGCGGAGACGTCACTCAATGCGGCGCTTGGGCTCGATCGCGAGCGGGCCGCAAGGATCAGTCCGATCCGCTGGCCAGTGCCGCATTGCCGGCTCGCGGCCATTGTCGGCACGGACGAGACCCAGGAGTTCCGCGAACAGTCCCAGCGGTTCTCTTCCTATTGGAGCGACTCGGGCCAGCACGCCGAACTGGTTCCGATGCACGGAAAAAACCACTATACGATATTGTGCGATCTGTTGGAGGAACGCTCGGAAATCGCTGAAGAAATCGTGCGGATGGCTGAAGCCTTTCGCAGGGAGACAGGCCGTGGGCGGCATTAACAAGCTTCATTTCGTCAATTTCAGCCAGCTGCGTTCCTTCTACGCGGTGGGTCGCGAACTTAGCTTCACGAAGGCTGCCGATCTGCTCTGCATCGGCCAGCCGACGGTGACCACGCAGGTGAAAGCGCTTGAAGAGACTTATGACGTTCAGCTCTTCTTGCGATCGCCGCGCGGCCTGAAACTGACGGATGCGGGCGAAGCGCTTCTGACCGTGGCGCGCCAGATTTTCTCGCTGGAGGAGCAGGCGGTGGGTATCTTGCGGGCGGAAGGCAATCAAATTTCCGGCAAATTGCGCGTCGGCACGGTAGGTCCGTTCTTCGTCATGGAACTGCTCTCGGCGTTTCATGCTCAATATCCCCTGGTGCAGGTCTCGCTCGAAAGCGGCAATTCCGACGTCGTCTATAACAAGCTCATGAATTACGAGGTGGATGTCGCCATCATCGGCCGGGACTACGACGATCCGCGTCTCGACCTCATCCAACTCGGCCGCCATGAGGTCATCATCTTCGTCCACCGCAACCATCCGTGGGCGGGCCGGCAGCAGATCGATCTTGAGGAACTCGACGGGCAGCGGATGATTTTTCGCGAACCGGGTTCGATGACGCGTCGGGCGCTGGAGGAGATGCTGGAATTGCATCGGATCCGACCAAACGTGGTCATGGAGATCCCGCGCGATGGTGTTCGCGAAGCAGTCGCGGCAGGCTTGGGCGCCGGCATTGTGTCAAAGACCGAGTTCCAGCTCGACGACCGGTTGACGCCATTGTCGATCGCAGATCACAAGCCATTCACCGAGTCTTTCGCAACGTGCCTAAAGGCACGTCAAGAACTTCGTCCAATCGGGGCCTTCATGAAACTTGTGACTGAAGTTTCAAATCCGAAGTTCAACCAAATGGCTGCCGCCGTCCTTTGAAGGAATGAACCTCAGCCAGAGGCGCTAGGATGACAGGTCCTTCAAGCTATCGGCGAAAGTGGCGACGTGGCTGGAGGGCCAAGTCTACAATGGATCGGGTCGCGGAATTAGCCAAATCAACCTGATGTCCGCTCCAAATGCTTCGCTCTCGGCCCCGCTCTGCCGGCCAGGCCGCCAGCAACGCATGCCGTGAGATTGGCAGCGACTGAGTGGGCAATCCCGGCCTCAAGTGAGGCCATGTCGGACGAGATGGCGAACGATCGGCGAAAACATCTGCTGGCCGACATAGGATCCGGTATTCGCATTCTCGAAGAGTGCTTCGGCGACGGCGCTGTCCTCGACGACGGGAATACCCGCTAGGCGCGCTTGAGCCACTAGCTCGTTGGCGGCACGCCCCTGGCCCTTGGCGACGACTGTCGGCACCGGCGTTTCGCCCTTGACGTAACGCAGCGCCACGGCCTGGTCCCCGGATATAAAGGCGATGACCGCATTTTTCACGCCCAGCTTCGCCGGTTGCATCACCGCCTCGCGCCGCTGCCGCTGTTGTTCATGACGGATCAACGGATCTCCTTCGATATCCTTGTACTCGCGCTTGTATTCGGTTGTCGTCATGCGCATGTCGCGAAGGAACAGCCAGCGCTGAACAGGAACATCGATCACGCCGATGACGACGAAGGCCAGGCCGGCGGCGATTCCGAGAGGCGTCAGCACCGCTTTGATCGTCGGGGCCAGGCATGACGGACCGCAGCCCGGCGCATCGAAAAGCGGCTGCAGCCATGTGATCAGCACGAATATGAAAAGGCATGCCAGCAGCACCAGTTTGATCACGCCTTTGGCGAACTCGATGACGTTGCGGAGCGACAGGATCTTCTGCAGGCCCTTGGCCGGGTTGATGTGGTCGAACTGCGGCTTGAGCGGCTCGAACGAGAAGACCGGTCCGAACGTGCCTAGCATGCCGAAAGCCGCGGTGAGAACGACGACGATGCCGACCAGCGGCAGTGTGGCAAGCATCAGCAGCGAGAACGTATGACGGATGGCGCGCAGGCTGACATCCCCGAACGAACCGCCGGGCACGGTTACGGTCTGCACGAGGTCCGAGAGGTGCTTGAAGAGCGTCGGCCAGAAGAAATAGAGATAGGCGAGCGCTGCGAGGAAAGTGAAGCCCGAGGTGAGGTCGCGGCTCTGCGGAACCTTGCCCTTGCGGCGGGCGTCCCGCAGCTTCTTGTCGGAAGCCGGTAGTTTCTTTTCCTCAGCTTCTTCGGCCATGTTGCAATCTTACCGCACTGTTGTGGTTCCAGTCCGTTGATGCTCTGTGTAAGGTGAAAGCGGGCTTGAATACGGAGAGGTGGATATGCGGTTGCATGTCGTGTTCTTGCCAGTCGCCGTCATGCTGGCGTTGTCCGGTTGCCAGACGACCAAAACCGGCTCGGTCAACGCGAAGGACCAGGTCCTGGCCTCGCAGTCGGATCGGCTGATCAAGCTTGCCGACGATATCGATGCGCGCGGGGAAAATGATACCGCGATAGCGCTCTACCAGCGTGCGGCAGCGATGCCGGACGCCAAGCCGAGCGCGCTCGTCAAGGCAGGCGACGCCTATATGCGGGCGGGATACCCGACCGATGCCGCCAAAGCCTATCAGGCAGCGCTCGCCAAAGCGCCCAATGACGGCGAAGCGATGCTCGGGCTTGGCTCGGCGATGATAGAGGCCGGCGATGTCGAGGCCGGCATGCGCGCGCTCGCCCAGGCAGCGCCTTTGGTCAACAGCAGCGCCGCTTACAACCGTCTGGGCGTGGCGCAGACATTCGCCGGCCGGACTGCCGATGCGCAGGCGACCTTCGCCCAGGCGTTGAAACTTGCGCCCGGCGATCTCGACGTCGAGACCAACATGGCTTTGGCGGCAGCCCTTGAGGACAACTCCGCCACGGCACTGCCGCTGGTGCAGAAGATTGCCGCCGCGCCCAACGCGCAATTGCACCACAAGCGCAACATTGTGATGGTCTATGGACTTCTTGGCCAAGCCGATCAGGTCAAGGCCTCGCCACCCATCGGTTTGACGACCAAGGAGGTGGCCACCTTGCTGGCGCGTGCCAGAACCATCCGGTCGAAGGGCAGCACGCAGGCCAAGGCCAAGACGCTCGGCTCCATCCTCGGCTAGAGCAATTCCACGAAAAGTATGTAACGGTTTTCCGTCCGGAATTGCGTGAGAACAAAGAGGTAGAGCGGTTCGGCGCTTTCGTGAAACGGAGAACCGCTCTAGCGCCTGAGGCGCTCTTTTGCAAAGCCCGCCGCGCAAACAGGTGCCACATGGGCGATGATCGCGCCGGCTCATTCGACTGGAAGCGTCGTTTGCGGCGTTGCCGGCGCGCTGTTGGCGCCGCCGACCGGAGCCTCCTCGCCATCGAGGTAACGACGGGCCGCGCGCGCAGTTGGCGCGGCGGCTGCCGGTCCCATGCGACGGCCCTCGACGAGGTCACGCTGGCTTTCGGTCATGCGTTGCAGATTGTAGGCATTGGCGCAGCCGGCCGGCAGATGAGAGCCGACGCCAGAGACGATGGTGAGGTCGGTCTTGGCGGCGGTGTTGTCGTCGTCGGCCGGTTCGGCCAGACACGCATTGGGAGCCAGGATGGAGCCACTGACGCCTTTCTCGGAGCCGCCGGTATCGGTCGAAACATAGCTGTAGCCGGGCGAATAATCCTGCCGCTGTTGCGGGCTGTTTACGCAGCCGGCCAGAAACAGCGCGGGAAGCACGGAGCAGAAAGCGGTGCGCGATGTCATGGTCGTTTCCTGCTATTTGATGATCAGACCGGTCGCCGACGCGTCATTGGCGTGCTTGCGGCTGAGGCGCTTGGCTGCCGGACGGTCGAGCGGGGTGGCCAGACTGTCCCGCACCGGCGCCACCAGATAGGGCGTGATCAGGATGACCAGTTCGGTCTCTTCATGCTGGAAGCGCTGCGATTGAAAGAGCGGGCCAAGCACGGGCACATCGCCCAGAACAGGAAATTTCTCCAGGTTGCGCGAGGTCCGCTGCTGGAAAAGCCCCGCGATCGCAAAAGTCTGGCCGCTCGCCACCTCCACCGTCGTGTCGGCTCTTCGGACCACGAAGCTCGGCATGGCAAAGCCGTTGGCGGTTACAGAGCCGGAATCCGACAAAGAGCTGACCTCCGGCTGGACATGGAGCGCGATGCGATTGCGGCCGATGAGCGTCGGGGTGAAGCCGAGGGATACGCCGAAAGGTTTGTATTGAACGGTCGTCACGTCGGATCCCTGCGCAATGGGCACCGGAATTTCTCCACCGGCTAGAAAGTTCGCCGTCTGTCCGGTCACGGCGGTCAGGTTCGGCTCGGCCAGTATCTTGACGACGCCATTGCGTTGCAGGGCTTCGATCAGGACGTCGAAATTGAGGCCGTGAGCCTGGTTGAGGCTCAGACCAAAATTCCCATCGCTGCCTGAAGGCACGCCATTGTCCTGGAACATGTTGAATTCGAAGCCGCCACTTTTGTAGCCGACGGACCAGTCGACACCATATGACTGCAACTCCGTGCGTGAGACTTCGGCGAAGCGGACCCGGATGTTGACTTGCTGCGACCCCTGCACGGTCATGTTGTTCAGCGGCGGCGTTTCCGGCGGTGAAAACGTTCTTGCGACATTGTCCAGATCCTTTGCCTCATCGACGCCTCGTGCCTCACCCGTGATGACGATGCGGGTTCCGAAAATGTGAAGATTTGTCGCCGAATTCGGCTGCATCGTATGCTTGGCTTCAGCGGCGGGCGTGATATCGGGTGTGACGCGGAATTGAGCCGTTGCCTCGATACGCTCGTCGGCCGTGACTGCAATGAGATTGGTCAGGCCGGGCTTGAGGCCGAAGACATAGACCATGCTTGGCGACACGACCTGGAGGTCTGCGATCGTGGTGTCGGCGACCAGGACGGATTCGACCGGCTCATTGAACCGCAGCAAGCGTCCTTGCCCGACCGGCAGGTCGAGCGTTGGCTTGCTCGGCAGGGGCGATACGTTCTGCGCCCTCGCGTCGGCGATCATAAACAGCAAAGCCACCAAAATGCCAACCGTCGCGATAGCGAGCCAGCGCATGTCCGTCCGCCAGGCGGAAGCGGCGGATCGAACGCCTGCTGCGGTATCGTGGATTGTCATGCCGTTCCTCTCCTGATTCCCCAAATGTCCCCGATCGTCCGGCTGCCGTCATGAGGTTGCCTCCTGCGCGGCTTTCGCCTGAGCCGACGGCAGCGCCTGGGTGCGCGCGCCGGCTCTTCCGCTACGGCCGGTGATCGTGGCCAGCGGCTGGACGTTGAATTCCTGTGCAAGTTCCTGGAAGGACAGCACCGGAAGCTCGATGGCATTGTGCGTGAGCAGGCTGCGCATGTGACGGCGCACGTCCATCGCTGCAAGGACGACCGGCGAGACGTCGGCGGAATTGTGCGACAGCGCGCGCTCGACTTCACCGACCAAAGCCTGCGCATCGTCATCCGAAAGGTTCAGGAATGTGCCGGTCGATGTGCTTTGCACAGCGTTGCGTAGAACATCTTCCGCCGACCGCTGCAGTACATAGGCCGCAATGATGTTGTTGCGGCCGGCGCAGCGGAAGCTGATCTGGCGCTTCAGGGATGTGCGGACGTATTCCGTCAGCAAAACAACGTCCTGTTCGCGTTGGCCCCATTCGATCAGAGCTTCGAGGATCAGGCGCAGATTGCGGATCGGCACGTTTTCGCCGACAAGCCGGCGAAGCACCTCCGCGATCTTCTGCAGCGGCACGATCTCCTGAGCCTGTCTGACCAGATCCGCATATTCCGCCTCCATGTCGGACAGCAGCCTGCGGGTCTCCTGAATACCGACAAAATGGCCGGCATAGAGCCGAAGTGCGTTTCCGGTCCACTTGGCGGCTGTTTCCGGTGGCGTGGCGAAAACGAAGCCGGCTTCTTTCAGCGCAGGGATGTGGCGGTCATCGACCCATACGAATTTGCGCTGGCCGGCAATCGAGGCGGCCTTTTCGTAGGTCACTTCGAGCAGATCGAGGTGCGTCAGGTCCGCTTCGACCAGAACGCGGCCGGCGGGAATTTCGACATCCAGGATAGGCGCGCCTTCGAGGTCGATACGGATGCTTCGTGGTGAGAGCATCTCGTCGACCTGCATGCCGATGGCTGGAACGTCGACACCGAGATCGCCGAAAAGCTCGCGGCGGACGCCGTCGGCGAGCGCGGCGAATTCGGGCTCCGCAATCGCGTCCGCCAGTTCGGAGCCGAGGCGTGCGACCACGCGATACGAAGCAGGCAGCGTTGCGGTGGGAATTGCGGAGCTGCCCCGTTGTTCCTGCACCTCGATCAGGTCAATGTCCTTGGGTTCGGAGTCCTGCGTGCTGCGGCGATTGATTGCATAGGCGCCTGTCCCGAAGCAGGCACCAAGGACCAGGAACACGATGGAAGGAAAGCCTGGCACCATGGCAAGGCCGACCATAATCGCCGCTGCGAGGGCAAGTGCACGCGAGTCCCGCAGCAGCTGGCTGGTTATCTGCCGGCCAAGGTCGCCTGTCCCATCCGCGCTGCCGACGCGCGTCACCATCGTGCCGGCGGCGACGGCGACGAGCAGTGCCGGTATCTGCGCCACCAGCCCGTCACCCACGGTGAGCAGCGAGTAGGTCGCTGCCGCATCGCCGAGCGACATGTCGTGCTGCAGCGTGCCGACAGCGAAACCGCCGACAAGGTTGACCAGGATGATCACAATCCCGGCGATGACGTCGCCCTTGACGAATTTCATGGCGCCGTCCATCGCGCCGAACAGCTGGCTCTCGCGCTCCAGCTGCTGGCGCAGACGGCGTGCTTCCGCCTGATCGATATCGCCGTTGCGCAGTTCCGCATCGATGCTCATCTGCTTGCCCGGCAGCGCGTCGAGCGTGAAGCGCGCGGCCACCTCGGCTACGCGTTCCGCACCCCGCGCAACCACGATGAACTGCGCGACGGTGATGATCAGGAAGATGACGAGGCCGACCGCAATGCTGCCGCCGACGACGAAGGTGCCGAAGGCGGTGATGATCTCGCCCGCGTCGGCCTGGAGCAGGATCAGCCGCGTGGTCGTGATCGTGATCGCCAGCCGGAACAAGGTGGCGATGAGAATGACCGACGGCAGCGACGAAAACTGCAGCGGATGAGAAACGTAGAACGAAGCCAGCAGGATAAGCACGCTGATGGCGATATTCGCGGTGATGAGAATGTCGACGAGAAATGTCGGCAATGGGATGAGCATCATCACCACGGCCACGAGCAACAGGACGGCGATGACCAGATCGCTGCGGAGCGACAGCCTGGCAAGGAACTGCAGAAGCCGCTCGGACACGCTCATGGTCATTCAACGCCTCGTTGCGACAGGAAGCGCAGCAAGGCGCTGTGAGCCTCCGTCTTGCGCCCGGCCACCAGCAGGGCGCGGCTCTTCAGCAATGTAAGCGCCGGGTGGTCCATTTCTTCCAAGGTCTCCAGCCTGGCAATCGTGGCCAACGCCTTTTCCGCCTCGCCATCAAGTATGAGCAGGTGCGCCAATGTCCTCAGGAGACCGGCATTTTCCGGCGCCAGCTGTGCGGCGATGAGCAGGTACGTCGCGCCCCGCTTGGCCTGCCCATGACACCCGTAGAGATAGCCCAGGACATGCAGCAGATGGACCGTGTCGTGCGGGTTGGTCAGATCTCGATTCCTTCCTGCATGCGACCAAGCAGATCGCGATGACGCTCGATCTCACCCTCGATCAGCGCTCTGGCGAGCGTCTTGAGCTGCTCGCCCCCCTCAAGGTCAGGAACCAGGTTCGTTATGAAATGCTGGAGAATAGGCACGGAGCGGCGCAGGATGGCCGGCTCCGGATTAGTGGGCATGACGAAGTTGATGAGTATGTCATCCAACGATTCTCCTGCCGCATCTCGAGAGGCTTGGAATTCCGCCGTTTCAGGCCTTTCGGCGGCCGCTGCCGATTTCGTCCCCTGAGGGCGCTTTGCGCCTTCGTCGACGCCATTCATCCGCCGCCGGTTGATTGTCTGCGCGCGCACGCCTTCCGCCTGATGTACGTCGCGGCCGGCAGTGTCCATCCTGGCCGAATCGAGGCGCGGCCCTTCGAGCCGGCGGTTCACGGATATTTCAGCGCGACCGTGGCGCCGCCCTTGGTCAGGAGAAGTTCCGTCTCGCCGATGCGCTTGATGGTCCAGCCGTCAGCCGTGAATGCACCTTCGTGGTAACGCGCGCCATCGGCTGCGATGACGTAAGGCCGCTCGCCATACCAGATCGCCTGCAGCGTCAGACGCGGCGCCTGTTGCGCGTCGCCGATCATGACATTGGACACCAAGGGGACATGAGCGCCGAATGCCTGGTCGAACCAGGATTGCGTTTCCGTCCAGACATTACTCTTGTCGCTCGGTATCATGCCAGAAACCACCAGGCGCCCGGGCGATCGCTGGACGGTTACGGTGCTTATACCGGACTGATCGAGACGCTGTTTGAGCTGGTTTTCCGCTTCGGCGGTCTGAATCTGCGCTGGCGATGAATCGTCCAGCACTTGCTGGTCCCGCTCGCCGGCGAAAGCCATTCTGACCGGTTGATCGTCTTTAGAAGGCGCCTGCACGCCAATGTCGGACTTGGCAAGAGAGAACCCGTTGGCAGCGACGGAAACGGCGAAAACGGCAAAGAGAACGCTGCCTGCAACCAGCATGGGGCGATTGCCGATCGACCACCGGCTCGCGGCCTGTTCCGGATTGACCAGCCGGATGCGGGCGTCGCCAATAGCAATGACGAGCGGTAACCGGCAGCGACTACCCTGTCCTTGACGGATGATTTCGCCTGTGGCGAGCGCGACATCTCCGCCGACGGCTTCGATTTCAAACTGGCTGCCCTTGCGCCGCAGTCTCGCGTGGATCGGAGCGATGCCGGCATCCCTGAGGACAACGTCCGATTCGGTGCTGGAGCCGATCGTATACAGGGGCCCAACCAGACTGAGTTCGGCGCCGGCATGAAAACCGTGGGTTACGCTGAGCGCGACGGACCGTGCCGTTGCCGGCGATGGGGAAATGATCGATCGGAGCCGACGCCCTGGCGCGGCGTCCAGATATCTGCCGATAGGACTAGCGGTCATGCCACTTCATCTCCCCCGCCGATGAGGATTTCAAATGCAGCCGGACGATGGCGCTTGGAAATTACCGCCATGCGAGTACGCCGCCGGTTGCTCGCGGCGGCGCATGAGTTCGAGCATCTCCTGCGTCAAGCCTTTTCAGCCGACTCGCCGAGCGTCTTGGCGGTGCTCATCAGCATGTCGTGCTGGGATTTTGCCATTTCTTTCGTGATCTCCAGGCTGAACATGCGCTCCTGCTGCTTGATCATCTTGTCCAGGTTTTGTTCCGGCGACCCTGTAGAGCCGGACGTAATGGGAGGGGTAGCAGCCATCATTGTCTCCTTGAGGGGCTATTCAGGTTGCGAGGCCCGGGCTCACGCCTGCGGTCCGGAACTTGCTATAACAACTTAGGGCAGGACGATCGGAAATGAAAGTCCACTTGGAATATTTGAGTCCTGTTTGTTCCAACTGTTGCGTTTCAGGCGATCACGGAGTAGCCTGATCGCCGGGGTTTTAATGGGGTAATGGGAATGGAAAAAGGTCCCTTGGCGGAGCTGTTGGTCGAACGGTTTGAGAATATGCCGCCGCAACTGCGGGTGGCGGCGCGTTTCGTGCTGGATCACCCCAAGGATGTGGCGCTGATGTCGATGCGCGAGCAGGCGCAGCAGGCCGGCGTTTCGCACAGCACGATGATGCGGCTGGCGCGGTGGCTCGGTCTTGAAGGCTATGAGGACATGCGCAGCCTCTATGCGCGCGCGCTGCGTGAGACGATAGCCGGAGAACCGGCCCGGCAGGGTGTCGGACAGGGTAGCGATTCGGGATTTTCGACGGTCGGGGTCGTGGCCGACACTCTCGCTGCCCAGATTTCAAGTCTTGGCGAATACGGCAACGCCATGCAATTCATCGCCGCCGCCAAGCTGCTTGCGGCAGCGGGCAAGCTTTTCGGTCTCGGCTCAGGCTCGGCCTATGCAATTGCCAGCCATTTCGTCCGCGTCATGTCGTTCGCGGCTGGCCCTGAGCGCACGGTCACGCTTGTCGGCGAGATGGTCGGACAGGGTCTGGATGCTCTTCAGCATGCGAAGCGCGGCGACGTGCTTCTTGCCGTGGGCATGTCGCCCTATGAACGCACAACGATAGAAGTGGCGCGCCAGGCGGCCCGGCAGGGCGTCAGCGTGGTGGCGATAACCGACAGCAGTGTATCGCCGCTGACCCGGGTCGCGCGGGAAACGATCGTCGTCACCTCAAATTCGCAATCGTTCTTCCAAAGCATGTCGCCGGCGTTCGCCGCTGTCGAAATCCTGGCGGCGTTGACGGCAGCGCGGTTGGGAACAAATGCAGCGGAACGCGTGAAACAGTCGGAAGAACAGCTTGCTGCTTTCGGCATCTATTGGAAGCCCCCTCGATAACAGCGAAAGCTGCGGTCGGGGCGGGCGTGGCGGCGGCCGGGCTGCCGGCAACAGTGATTTCCGGAGGTCGTCCAGATGGTTCGCCCGATAACGCTCACCAAGCCGCCGCTTCAGCCGCAGAAAGTCAATGCGAAGGCGGACGCAGCGCAGATCGCGCGGCTGGAGGCGCAGGCAGCGGAGCTGCGGGAAGAAATCAGGCTTGCCAACAGAATGGGCGAGCGCGATTGGGCGGCACAAGCCCGCCAGGAATTGGCGCATGTAAACACACAACTAAGCTCCCTTCAGACGCGGCCGGCAACGGCTCCGGCGACGCCGGATGTCAATGTCGTGAACGCCAGCAATGGCACGTCCGGCAATGGAACGACGGTCACGCCAGCCCTCTTCGCACGGCCCGATTCGACGCTCGCGCTGACGCCGGTGGACCTCGACGGCGGCAAGCCCGAAGACAGCGCCGCGGCAGCGACGACTGCCCGCGACATCGTCAAGGACGTCACCGGCGGCAAAAGCATCGACCAGATTGCCGCTGCGCGCGGCATGACGCGCGAACAGGTTATCACTGCGCTCAGGTCCGGCGGAATGACCGTGTCGACCACTGACCCGACAAGTGGCAACGGCGATGTCCAGGCGACGAAAATCACGGATGCCATCGGCCGCACCGTCACGCAATATTACGACTACCAGCATGACAGCTACTATGCGACCGTCCAGGAACAGCCTAACGGCGCAACGACCACGACGCCGACCCGGGATGGGCTCGGACGCAAGGAAACCAGCAGCTACAATTCCGACACCGGTGCCATAACGACGCGCTATGAGGACGATCTCGGGACAGGAACTGTCACCGAGCGGACGTCATTGCCCAACGGTGCGTCGGTGGAAACGGTGACGCCAGGCGCCGGCCCCTCTCTTCCCGTGACCACCGTCACAGGACCGGACGGCCACAAAACCATATTGGCGCCCTCCCAGGATCCGGGCGGATCCAGCACGCAGGACATCAAGCACGATCTTGCCGACGGAAAAAGCATCGACCAGATCGCAAAGGAGAATGGCCTCACCAACGACCAGGTGATCGCCGAATTGCAAGCCGCCGGATATCAGGTCACGAGCACCAGCAGCAGCGACGGGCAGTCGATCGAGACGGTCGATCCGCGCACCGGCGACAAGACCGTCTACTCGCACGACTACCAGCACGACGTGCGCACCGTCACGACCACGGCGGGCGGCAAGCAAACGTCGCTATCCATCGACGGCAGCGGAACTGAAACCGAGACGGTCACCGACAAGGACGGTCGGGTGACGACGACCACCACCGAGAAGATCAATGGCGGCAAGCCGGTCGAGTACGAGGTCAAGCCGGATGACAATCTGACCCAAATTGCGCGGCAATATGGCGTCACGCTGGATGACCTCAGGCGCACGAATCCGGAGCTTTTCGGTTCCTCGCGCGACCCGAACATAATCCGCACGGGCGAAAAAATTACCATCGAGAACGGTACGCGCACGACCGTTGAGATCACCTTCAACGGTTATACGCTGACCACCAAGCCCGATGGCAGCATGACGCTGCACAACAACACCACCGGCACCGACCTGAAGATCGAGGCAGGAACCACCCAGGAGGCGCTGGCCAGGACGCTGCTGGCGGTCAATCCCAACAGCAGCGATCCCAAGGAGGCAAAAGAGGGCGAGGTCGTGAAGACCTTCGTCGAAGGGCTCCTGGCGGGCGAGACCCTGCCCAGTCTCATCGACGCCGCCGAGAAAGCCGGACAAGACAAACAGGCTCTGATCGACAAATACCCCTTAGGCCCTGCCGCGAAGCCCAAGTTGGACGGACAGAACAGGGTTGTCGATCCGTTTGGCGATCCGCCGCAGGGCAACGCGCCCTCCGGCGGAAAGTGGACGCCGATGAAGATCGACGGTGTCTGGACCTGGGTCGATCCGCAGGTCGCCCAGGCTATCATTACCCACGACGTCGCACTGTCGCGCGTCACTGAAACGCGAGCTTTGGCCGGCCAGCGGCAGGAGCAGCTCAACGTCGATATGCTCGATCCCGCCTACAAGGATGCGCTGGATGGCGCGCAGACGATCATAAACAAGGCGTTGGCGCCTAACGGTCTGCAATGGACGCCGCAGAAACCCAAGGGCACTCTTGCCGATGCGCAGGCGCGGCTGACCAAAGCCAACACCCTCCTGCAGAACGCGCAGGATGCCCGAGGCGAGTATGAGAATGCCGGGCGCGCCCTCAAGGATGCCATTGCCGGGCAAGGCAAGCTCACTCCTCTGGGCGATCCGAATGCGCCGGCAGTCCGCGCGCGGGGCACTCCCGACCTTCATCCGCAATATGATCAAGGCGTCGCCGATCATGCCGCCGTCGACAAGTTGTTTTCCGAGGTCGGCCTGCATCTGAGCAAGGGCGACAAGCTCACCATCGACTTCCTGGTGGGGCAGGCCGAGCTCGCCGGCGTTCCGGCGGACTCCAAGGAATACAAGGACCTCAAAGCCCTGCAGACGACGGCAGGCAGTCAGCTCGAACTGGCTCAGTCCTACCAGAACTATTTCGACGCCCATGCCGATGCCGCGCAGGTCAGCGCGCGGCAGACGGACCTCCAGCAGAAGCTGGCCAGCGAATATCTAGGCGAACAGAAGTTTAACTTTGACGAGAAGTACAATCGCATCAGCGGCGATTACCTCGGGCACTACAAGAACTCGACGCTCGAGATCCGTGACGGCCAGCTCTGGGTCGTCAATCATTTCGATGAGGGAACCACCGAACAGCAGCTGACCTACAGCCTGAACGACAAGAATGTCAGGGGTGAATATCGCGATCGCCAACTCAACAAGGACTGGCAGGCACTTCTGGCCGGCTACGATTCCAATGCAAAAGTCTGCACGGCAAATGGTCTGCAGTCGGTGAGGTCCAGCGAGGAGCAGGCGGCAAAGAGCCTGAATGACGTCCTGGACCGGCAGCTCGGCGACAGCCTCGCCGATCTGAACGCCAAGCTGCCGACGTTGCAGACCAATTTCGACAATGCGCTGACGCATCACAAGCCGGGATCGGTCGATGCTCCCGAAGGCACGCTGCCCAACGGCGCGCAGCCGGTCGAGATCGACGTCGGCGGGCAGACGATCAAGGTGGCGCCGGACGTTGCTCAGAACTATAAGCGGAATGGGATCGACGCCCTGACCCAGGGCGGCAAGGCAATCTGGATCGACCTGAATACGCAGGATGACGACAAAAATGGCCGTTGGGTCGATCCCGAACTGGCGGTCGCCAAGCTCAGGCTGGAGGCGACAAGGCTTCAGATAAGTCAGATCGAGGATCTGCGCAGGCAGTTGCAGGGCTTCAACGACTATCATGAGCTTCGGCTCAGCGAGCCGTCTCTGCTGGCCGATGACAACACCACTGTCGACAAGACCTATCTGGACGAGCACGAGCAGCAGACGCTCGACGCCATCTATCAGCCGAAATTCCAGCAACTGCTCACCAGAGGCCACGACAACGAATTTCGCGAGCAGCGTGGCACGGATCTCGATGAAATGGTGGCCCGGAAGCTCGGCCTGGACAGTTCGACCGATGACGGCCGCGACGCGATAGAGAATGTGACGGACGAGATCCGCGATATCGGCGGTGACAATCCGTATGTGCGCAGCGTGCCGATCTTCTATGTCGACGACCAGGTCGGAACGCAGCAGGTCATCCTGTTTGCGGTGCGCGGCGGGGACGGCAACACCCGCTATGTCGACGCGACCGGCAAAAAGTTCGACGACCTCGGCGATTTCCAGGACAACAACAGCCAGTTCGGCGAGAACGGCAAGCTCGTTGTTCCCAAAGGCCTGGAGATGAAAGCGGGAGCCGACGGCAAGATCGAGCTTGAAGTAGTGAAAGCGCGAAACGTCTCCGTCTGGGACAAGGTCGTCGATCCGCTGGTTGGCATCGGCACCGGCATTGCCACCATCCTGTCGTTCACACCGGCCGCGCCGGTCGCGGCACCGCTGGCCTATACGGGCGCGGCCTATCTCGGAACCCGAGCGGTCATAAACGAGGTCAACCACCTGGACCATGGCGGCGAGTGGTACGATAGCGAGTCACTGACGAACATCGCCAGTGCAGCAACCACGGCGCTGCCCATGGCTTCCAGCGGCCTGCGCACCATCGGCATGGCGGCGAAGAGTGAGTCATTCTTGGCAGGCGTTGCCGCCAGCCCCCGCGCCTTCGCCGGCAGCATCGGCGCAACACGATCGAACTGGGTGTTGGCATCCGAAACCCGCACATACATGCAATCGACCGCCGGACTGAACAAGGCAGCGTGGGGGATGGATGTCGGCTCGGTGATTGTCGGTTCACCGTTACTGGCAACATCAGCCTACGATCTCGCCGCCAACGGAGACCAGATGAACGGTCTCCAGCTTGCCAATGCGCTTACGGGTCTCGGCACCGGCGTCACCGGCACGGGGCTCGGCATCCATGGTCTGCGGACGATGCGGCCAGGAACGGGCACGCAGGACCCCAACGCTCCCGGCGCTGATGCCAATCCGCCGCCCGGCGGCGACGGACCGTTCCAGCAGCCGCCCGGCGGTAAAGGACCGTCGCAACTGGCGCTGGAACCCGGCCCTTCGGGACGTCCGATGGATGTGTACGAAATTGGCGCCGACGGCGTTTACAGGCCGACCGGAGAACAGGTCTTCCACGATCCCAGCCACCCGGTGATCCCAGGAGAGGTGATCAAGACCGATGACGGCAGCGGCAATGGCTCGACGGCGTCGCCGGACCGCGATCCCGATGGTTCGACTGCCTCCGGCACACCGCACCTCGCCGACGGCGATCCCATTGTCGTGCCGGGCGCGCCGACAGGAAAGGACGGGCCGGTACGTCTTGTCTGGGATCCGGAGACACGCAGCTTTGCCGGCATGCCCGAGTGCGACACGAGCGGCTACATCTACACCAGCGGCAAGGATCCGAAGACGCCGTCGGCCTATCTCGACGGCCTGACCGTCGAGCAGCTCGTCAACCGCCATGAACAGGAGAAAGGCTATTATTCCAGCCGCGAGATGGCCGAGCGTTATGGTCCGGACGGCGTTCAGATACCGCGCACGCCGCTTCGCGAGACATTGCCCGACTTCCGCGTCGGCGTCACCTTCCGGGTCCGGCTGAACACGGGCCAGGCGTTCGGGATCGGGTCGCCGACCGTTGCTGCCGTTGGCTTCGGCGTCGGCACCAAAACCGATTTCGGCATGATCGGATGGTCGATCGTCGACAGCGTCAGCCAACGCAGCCTGACGCCGGTCAAGGACGCACTCGGCACCCAGGGCGTCATCTCCTACAGGCCGCGCGAGTACAGGAACATCACCGGCCTCCAGGCCGGCGTCTGGCCTGTGTCCAATCAGACGGCCCTGCCGGTCCGTGCCAGCGATCTATCGGCGGCGGCGAGCAGGGCTTTGTTCGGCGACGGGACCGGCTATGACGCCAGACCGCTGGATGCCGCGATTGTCGGGTTGACGCCGGACGGCGAGGGCACCGTGGTCGAGATGACCTACACGCCTTTGCTCGAAGGCAAGGAAGTTACCCTCGCGCCCGGCCAGCACGATTTCTTTGGCGTGCCGGCGGAAAACAGCTCCGGCCATGTCACGCTGCAAGCCGCGCTGCCTTTCGATCGCGTCATGACCGAGACCAAGGCCGGCATACGCCTGCCGATCGTGGCCAATCATGTCGCGGCGGTCGATCAGATGCCGCGCATCGGTTTCGAGAGGCGTCCTGAACTGCCCGTCAAGGACACGCTGCAGCCGGGCGACGTCGTGTCGACGCAGGCGTTCGACCAGATCCAGTCGGCCCTTGGTTCGACAAGTCTGAA
Source organism: Mesorhizobium shonense (assembly GCF_040545255.1). Taxonomy (NCBI): domain Bacteria; kingdom Pseudomonadati; phylum Pseudomonadota; class Alphaproteobacteria; order Hyphomicrobiales; family Phyllobacteriaceae; genus Mesorhizobium; species Mesorhizobium shonense. Next base: position 1,046,946 of record NZ_JBEPLM010000001.1, on the reverse strand, counting down.
GATCCAGTTCGCGGTCAAGGACCCGGCGCAGGCATCCAAACTCGTTACGGCGATCGGGCAGGGCGATGGCGTCCGGTCGATCCGCGACCTCGTCAAGTCCGGTCAGATCGATCCGTCGAACACGGTTTCCCTTGTCGATGAGCCGACACTGAGCGGACTGCGGCTTTCAGCTGTGCCGGGCAAGTCGCCCACGGCGGACATTGTTTTATTGACCGGCGAGAAGGCTCGCGTGGTGAACCCCGAGGCGATGCTGGTCGACGTCATCTTCAATGATCGCAACAGGCTGCCGGGCGCGCTGGGCCTCAATCCGGATCGGGTGGCCACCTCCGCGACCTACAAGGTGAAATCGACAGTGCAGTCCTGGCTTCCGGCGCGTTTCACTCCGGACGGCTCACCGCAGTCGCGCTACATGCCGAGCGCCGGCAACATCTACCGAAACCTCTATGGTTCCGACGGGACTCCGGCGACGCGCTACACGATCTCGTTCTCCACGCCTCCGCTGCCGGCAGGCGCCGTGGCGTTCAGTGCCGAGGTGAGATTCCAGTACAAGTCGAAGGCAGCCAAGACCGCGCCCTCGATCGCCAAGAACGAAACCGCGACGCTGACTTTCGATCGCGCCGGCGGACAATCCGAGCAGGTGACGATCCCGGCCTGGCTCGCCCGTGCGGTGGAAACGTCTCGCGACGGCGCCTCGACGGCCATACCCAAGGGCGGCAAAGCCTCGCTGGACCAGTTCCTGGTCGACCTGCAAAAGACGGCACGGCCGGATCAGCTCGTCGCGATCGAGCAGTTCAAGAGCGATTTCGGCGCTTCGATCGTCGACGGCGGTTTCATGCGCCAGGACGTTGCCGACGGCGTGCTGACGTTCCTCTCCTCGCAGGTGGGCAGCCGCCGAAGCGGGCCGATCCAGATAAGGGACGAGAATGGGCAGTCCGTGACCGCCACCCGCTATGGACCGCTGCCAAAGAGCGCGGAGAACGTCTATGTGCCGCCGGCCGACGGGCCGCAAGCGCGTGGCGACGAACCGGAGTTGATCCACAAGTCGCATATTCTGTTTCGGGACCCGGAGACGGGAGAAGCATACGTCCTGCCGTGGATACGCGGCGCCTCCGAGGACCATGTGCCGGGCGGTCAAGGAACGCCAAAGGGAGATGCGGTGCCACCGGATACAGTCAGGAAAGCCATCGAGGCGGCGCCACCGACAACCTACTCGCTGCAGCAGATCCGCAACATGCGGCAGCCCGAAAAGTGGAAAGCGGGCGAGATCTACACGCGCGAGCTGAACGGGTCGCTTGGAGAAGTGCATTTCCCGGTCGAGGCCAACCCGGACGGTCCCTACTCCGTTACCGGCCAGGGCGGGCGTTACGTGGATGCGCCGGTCTTCAAGAGCCAGGATGTGATCGAGGCGATTGAGGTCAAGACCTACCATCGCTGGACGACGATCAACGGTGTCGCGCAGATGCGCGAAGTGCCGCTCACGCCGAAACTGCAGGAGCAGATCAACAAGGATGTGGCGCTGCGGAATGAGAACCCAGGCTATCAACCGCGCTGGGTTTTCCTCGACGCGCCGCCTTCGGCCGAGTTGCAAGGGGCGCTCGACGATGCCCGGATTGTCGGAAACATCTTCGGACACGACAAACCTGCCGCTGCAACACCGCAACCTCCGCCCGCGGCGACCAAAAGCGGCTCGAGCCGGACCATTCAGCTCGAGGACGAAAGCGGCAATGTGATTACGGCGACAATGCTGGGCACCGGGCCGAGGAGCCCGGAGCAGGTCTATGTTGCGCCCTCAGACGGCCCGCGCGTGTCGGGCGATGCCCCGGAGGTGGCGGACAAGACGCACATACTGGTGTACGACCCCGATACGGGCGAGGCCGTGGTGCTGCCCTGGATACGCGGAGCTTCCGACGGTCACGTGCCGGGGAATAATGGGCCGCTCACCCGGGACGGCGTCAGAGCTACCCCGCTTGATCAGGTGCCGGATCTCGTCATGGGCGATTTCCAGCCGAACCAGATTCCCTGGCTGAAGCGCGAGCAGGTGGCCGAGCTGTCGGAACCACAGTTCCGCGACATGGATCGGGCGGGCTTGCTGCCCTCTGTGACCAAGAGCCAACTGCGCGGTATCCCGAAGGCGAAGATAGGCTATGTCAACATAGCCAGCCTCGCCGAGAGGCAGGTTCCTTGGCTGACCGAAGGCCATATCCGTAATCTGACCGACCAGCAATTCCATGATCTCGGCAAATCGGGTTTGATCCGCCACCTGACGAAACCGCAGTTGCAGGCGATAAAAGGAGACAAAGTCGGGCTCGTCGACGTGTCGAAGTTGGATGCGCGCCAGGTGCCGTGGTTCAAGCCCGGCCAGGCCGCGAAGTTCACGTCGCCGCAATTCAAGGATCTGGGCGAGGCCGGATTGCTGAACAACCTTGCCGAGCGCCAGGTTCAGGCGATCCCTGGACCCATGATCGGTTCCGTGGACATGGCGAAACTCGATCCCAGGCAGGTGCCGTGGCTGACCGGGAAGCAGATCCCGGCGCTGACCCGCGATCAATGGGGCGCCTTCACGATCCACCACATCGAGGCCCTGACCCAGCCGCAGATCGAAGCGGTGACACCGAAACAGTTCGAGGAAATGAGCTCCGGCCAGTTCCGCAAGTTCACGCTTGAGCAGTTCGAATGGATGAGCGGGGATCAGACGAACGCTCTCTCCGTGCTGCAGCTGACGACCTTCCGGGCGACCCATAAAAAGGCGATGACGCCGGATCAGGCCGCCAGCGTCGATCTGGCACTGAGCCATGCCAGGATGCGCGAAAACGCTCAGGCGCTCGCCACCTTTGGCGGCATGTCGACCACCTCCTACATGTTATGGACTTCGTTGCCCCCAACCTGGACCGCCACTGCCGGAGCCGTGGCATTTGGCGTGCGAGGCCTCGTTTTCGGCACGCAGGCGATCTTCCCCAACGCGACTGCAAATCACAAGCCGTTCGGGCGGTTCCTCAATGCGCTCGGCGGAGCCACATTCATTGCCGCGGCGCCAGGTGCCGCGGCCGGGACTATCCAGGGCAAGGACCTTGTCGTCAACAGCACGTTCTCGCTCGGCAACGTCGTTTATGGCACGAAGTCGATGCTGCAGTCGTTCACCGGCAGGCCGGTGATCCGCGACCTTGCCGAACATCTGGCTGGGCCCGGCTACGTGCTCGGCTGCGCCGTCTATACGCTACACTCCTGGCCGGCGCCGATCGCCACGGTCGCCGGCACCATGTTCACGTTTGGCTGCGCGGAGTTCTGGGCGTCGGCCATAAGGACGGACCGGATGAATCGCCATTCGGTGCCGCGAACCGATGCCGATATCGCGGCGGCGGCAAAATCGGACAAACGATGGGCTACAGCGGATCGATGGACGCTGGGCATCACCTTCGGCATTGGAATGCTCCTCTTCTCTCTGGACTCCCTGCTCGCGCAGCCCTGGGACTCGAAAACGACCGCTCCGTCCGACTCGAAAAAACCGGATGGCGATGCGTCGTCCCAGCAGCCCGGCGATCACTCGGATGTTCCAGATGAGCCGAAGACCCCGCCCGAAGACCTTCCGCAACTCGTCGTGTCGGCGGATGACGGCCTGAATTTGCGGAGCCAGCCTGACGACAGCTCTGCCGTGGTGACGGTGCTGCTACCCGGCACGTTCATCGAACAGACCGCGAAGCCCTCGACCGATCCGTCGGGAGAGGCCTGGATACCCGTCGAAGGATTCGGGCCGGACGGCAAAAAGCATAGCGGCTGGGTTTCCGGCGACTATGTCGAGGTTCATCCCGAAGGCAGCAGCAATCCGGAGGGCCGCACGAACCCGACACTGGAGAAGGACGGTTATCCGTGGGTCGAGGTCAGGAATGGCGATAGCATCCGCCTGATCGCCAAGGCGCATTCAGCCGATGTGGCGGATACAGTGGTGCTCAACATGGATCACATTCTGAGCCCGGATATGATTTTCTCCGGCGACCGCATCTACCTGCCGATTGCGTCGGTCGGCTGAGACGCCATGGGCTCAACTCGGGAGTTGTTGGCAGGCTGCGCCTCGCCGATTCTCGCGGCATATGCATGTGCGATGCAACCGGCCAGCTTTGCCGCCCGCTCCGCTATCGGATTGGATGGTTCGGAGGAGTACGAGGCGGTGAACCGCAGGTCGGAGGGATGCCATTCACAGTCAACGATGCGCAGCGTGCCGTTGGCGGTATGATCCTGGACGACCTCCCTGGGGAGAGAGGCGATGCCGATCCCGTTCAGCGTCATCTTGATGGAAGCGGCCAGCGAATTGGCTGGAAAGATGCGCGGCGTCGCTTCGAGTTCGCCGGTCAACTTGCGGTAAAGTTCGCTGTAGGGTCTGGTCGTGCGCGCGTAGCTGATGATTGGGAATTGCATCAGGTCGTTCAGCGTCAGCTTGCCTCGGTTGGGCAGTTTCAAGGCAGGCGAGCAGACCCATACGAGCGGAAAGGATGGCAGCTCCATATTCTCGATGCTGTATTCCAGAATAGGCCCCATCAGCACCGCAAGATCGAGCCGGTGGGACATCAGCTCGTTGCGAAGGGTCGTCGTCGTGTCGACGACGATATCCGTATCGACAAGCGGATAGTTCGCCTGCAATTCCTTGAGGAAATCCGGAAGCCAGGTGTGCACGATGGTCTCGGCAACCCCGAGCCTGAGCACTCCCGCGGTCTCCGAAAGAGAGTTTGCCGTCAACTGCAGCTGTTCGGCCACGCGCAGGACCCGTTGCGCCGGCGGCAGCAGCCTTTGTCCCTCGGCGGTCAGTCTTACGGTGCTGCTCTGCCGCTCGAACAACTTGGCGCCGAGCGCTCCTTCCAAACTGGCAATTCGGGTCGAGACCGCTGGCTGTGTTGTGTTCAGGCGTTCCGCAGCCTTTCGGAAGCTTCCGAAAGTCGCCACCAGAAGAAAGGTTTCGAGCTGCTTGATGTTGAAAGGGATCACGATTCAATGCCGGACAATAATCTGGGCGCCGATCTTCACTCGGTCATATAGGTCGATTACGTCGTCATTGGTCATTCTGATGCAACCGGAGGAGTTGGCCTGTCCGACGGTCCATGGCTGATTGGTGCCATGAACGCGATAAAGCGTGTTGCCGATGTAAAGCGCACGCGCGCCCAACGGGTTGTTCGGCCCTCCCGCGACAAGAGCGGGCAGGAAGCGGCCTTTCGACGCTTCCCTGGAGCGCATTTCGGCCGGCGGCCGCCAATCCGGCCAGTCCTTCTTGCTCGAAATCGTGTCGCGGCCCGACCACTCGAGCCCCTCCTTTCCGACGCCCACCGCATATCGCAGGGCCTTGCCGTCCCCCAGAATGTAGTAAAGGCGTCGCTCCGTGGTGTCGATCACAATTGATCCCTTCGGTTGAGCCTCACCGAAATCAACGATCTCCCTAGCGATTGCCGACCATGCAGGCCGCAATTCTCCGCCAGCAGCCCGGTCGGGAGCGGATGGCGAGACCAGCACATTTCGGGCTTGATCGTAGCTCCAGCTTCGCGGGTCATAGCCGCTATTCGATTGACCCTGCGCCGGCGCCATGGCGGCAGTCAACGTGGCCGCGACCAGAACCGAATTACCCAAGCCCCTCACGAGACGCGAACCGGTCAGGATCCAGCGCCCAGTGCCGGCGGGATCATTTAAGCTCGAGAGAAGGTACTTCTGTCCCGCCACCCAGGCCGATCCCTTTCATATTCGAGCATGGAGCCGGCGACCAAGAACCGCTTCTGCCTGATTCCATGCGCACCATATCGCTTTGCTCACCGTTCGCAACATTTGGAACCAAGCACACATATGCAATCCAATTGGACTTCCAATTTGGCAACGCGCGCGATAGGATGAACTCGGCGGGTAAACCATGACACGGGCGACGCGGGCTATTGCTCCGCGCCCCTGCGATAGGACCCAATGTTGACGGCACGCGGTACCTGCCATGTGCACCAGTTGTCGAAAGCCAACGCTGCCTTCGTGGCCGGCGGCATCGCGGTGATTCTGATGTTCGGCCTTGCTGCTTCGCCGGCCAATGCCGCCGAGCCGCGCTGGCCTCCCGGTCCCTACAAATACATCACCATCGATCAGTCGGTGACGGATGCGCTTGTCGAGCTTGGCCGCAACATGCGGGTGCCCATGCGCGTCAGCAAGCTTGTAAAGGGGCGCCTGAGCGACGGCATGCCCGTTGGAACGGCCCGTGAGTTTCTCGAAGAGATTTGCAATCGATACGGCCTCGTCTGGCATTTCGACGGTATCGTCATGAACGTCGCGACAGAAGCGGAGGTCCAGACGGAGATGATCCCGCTTGACGCCAATACGGCTGGCGACGCGGAAGATCGGCTTTCGCGACTGGGCGTCCTCGATCCGAAGTTTCCGGTGAAGGTTTCCAGGCAGGACGACGTCGTCTCGGTATCGGGGCCGCCGTCCTATATCGAACTCGTCAGGAAGACGCTCGGAGTTCCGGCCGCACAGGGCGCCAAGCAGGAAGCGGGCAAGGTTGCTTCGGTCCGCGTTTTTCGCGGAAGGCAGGCGGAGGCGCAAAATGTCCCCTCCGCAAAACCGATTAAGGAATAGGAGGGCAGCTTCATGCAGATCGCGCCGATTGGAGCCCTGGAGGCCACGCTGGCAAACTTGACCACCAGCATAGGCTCGCAGCAGCAGATCAACGCCGGCGCGGCGGCGCAGCCGGGCAACCGAGCGGCAGGCGCCAAGCAGGAAGAGCACGAAGCCGCGCGGTCCAACGCGCCTGAGCGCGGCGATGTCGCCACACGCGCAGGCCAGCAACTGGCGCAGGCATCGTCCGGAGCCAATCCGGCAATGGCCGGCCAGTCTCCCAAATCGGAAAAGACGGAGCCGATCGTCGAGCGCAAACTCTTCGACTATCTGGCCGAGGTGGAGAAGTCCGGAGGGGGAACGATCGCGGATCCCTCGGCCCTGTTCGGCTCCGCCGTTCAGTCGCTGGAAGGAACCATGCAGCAGGTCCAGAAGGCGCTCGGCAGGGCGAACACGCCGGCGCACGCTGAAACGGCCGCCACGCAGGATGCCGCACCGTCAGGCAAAGAAGCCGAAAATGCTCCGGCAAAGAATGCCGAGCAACTGCTCGAACGGTCCATTTCGGTGATGTGGGCGGCAGCCAATCTCGAAGTCGTGACGAGCAGCGTGAAGGCCGTGACTTCGTCCACCAGCACCCTGATCAAGCAACAATAGGCGCTGCGGAGTGTTCGTGCCCGAATTGGTCCTGCCTCGGCGGTCAGCGCTGTTCAGTCGATGCGTCGCCGGGTGCCGCGTCGCGCTTGTTGTCGTGGGCATGCTTATGCTCCAGGCCTGCTCGGTGGAGCTCTATTCCAACCTCGATCAACGGCAGGCCAACGAGATCGTGGCCACGCTGATGCGTCATGGGATTCCGGCCCAACGCGAGGCCAGCAAGGACGGCAAGATGACGGTTTCGGTACAGAAGGGCCGTTTTGCCGAAGCCATGGCTATCCTCGACGAAAGCGGTTTGCCCAAACAGGAATTCCAGTCGCTCGGCGAGGTGTTCAAGAGGGGCGGGCTTGTGTCCTCGCCGGTGGAAGAGCGGGCGACGATGATCTATGGCCTAAGCCAGGAGCTTTCGCAGACGATCTCGGACATCGACGGCGTGCTTTCCGCGCGCGTTCATCTCGTTCTGCCCGAAAACGATCCGCTGAGACAGCAGTTGGTGCCGTCATCCGCCTCCGTCTTCATCCGGCATCGGGCATCCGTGCCGATGAATGCGTTGATCCCACAGGTCAAGATGCTGGTGGCCAAGGGTATCGCCGGGCTGACCTATGACAACGTCTCCGTCACGCTCATTCCGGTCGCCACGACAGCCCCGGAGCAGGAATCCGAGGCAGGGTTTACAACCTTCCTTGGCCTCTGGCTGCATCCGGACAGCGTGGCGGCCGCGATGTGGCTGTTCTACGGCATGGCGGCGGCGATAGTCGCGCTGGCTGCGCGGTTGGCCTACCTGCAGTGGTACCGACGACTCGGTGTCTATGCCCTCGACGCTTCCGCAATAGCTGTGAAGAAGACATGATCCGCGCCCGCTCGGAGCAAGCCGCCAGCCCGCAGTGGCAGGCATTCGTCTCCGGCCCCGCATCCTATGCGGACGCGGCCCGGCTCTCGGACTGCTTTGACGGCGCGATCGGCGAAGCCGCGTGCCATCGCATGCTGCAGTCGCAACGCCTGCATGAGCGGTTGTCGAAGCTTCTGCTGGAGCGTTACCGCCTCTCTTGCGCGGTCGATGAACCGTCCGACGAAGTGGATCGGGCGATCGCCCTGTCTTCGGGCGAGGAACTGGAGGACCTCGCGCTTCGCTCGGGAGCAATCTACTGGGCCGGCAGTCTTGCCGCCGTCATTGACGGACGCGAGGCCGACGCGCTGCAGGCAGCGCTCGGCGTGGATCTCTGTACTTTCGCAGTCGCCAACCGTGACCTGGCCGGTCCAGTGCGGCCGTCGGAGCCCTTGGAAGATATCCGCCATCGTGTCTATGCCGATGGCCTGAGCTGCCTTGGCGGGTGGTGTCAGGCAATGCCTGGCGAAACGGGCATGCGCGTTCGCCTCAAGCTCATGCCGCATGAATTCGTCGACCGGACGGCCAAGCCGTTCGTCGAGTGCGGTCCGGCGATCGTCCGGCGCGCGATGGGGTTGACGTGATGGTCGAACCGGACACTGCGACCAACGATATGCCAAGGCGGCCTTACGCCCGCATTCTGCGCGCCGCCGAGGCGCGCGCCTGGCAGGATGGCTATGCATTTCTCGATGGGGCGAGGCGTGATGCCCACCAGATGCGCGACGCCGCCCGGCGAGCCTATGCGGCCGAATACGCGCAGGGCTACGAAGACGGCAAGGCGCAAGGCGATGCCGATGCCGCCCGGCTGATAAGCGAAACGGCGGTCAAGGTGGATCGCTATCTTGGCGGGTTGGAAGCCGAAGTCACCAGTCTCGCCCTCGATGTCGTCAGGCGGATTCTGGGAGAGTTCGACGTCGGCACGCTTGTCGCCAAGGCAGCAGGACAGGCGGTGACCGATATTCGCCGGGCCAAATATCTGAAGGTCCGCATCCATCCCGCATCCGTGGACCGGGTTCGCGAAGAGCTGGACGCGGCCTTGCGCAAGAGTGATCTGGGCATGACGGTCGAAATCGATGTCGACGATGCGCTGGCGCCGGCTGCTTGCATACTCTCGACCGATGTCGCCGTCATTGACGCCAGCATTGACGCTCAGCTCGATGCCATCGCCACCGCAATCTCGTCAAAGGCCGAGGCGCCGGCATGACAGGTCTAGCAATCGATATCGAAGGCCGTCTGGCGTCCATCATTCCAAATCTCCGCTCCGGCCTGCGCGACGATTCCAGCCGCCCTCGGAAAGGGCGTGTGCGGCGGTTGATCGGGACGGTCATCCACGCAACCGTCGAAGAAGCCCGGATCGGCGAGATATGCGAGCTAGTCGACCCCAAAACCGGCAGGACGACCAAGGCGGAAGTCGTCGGGCTCATGGACGAGATGGCGATCCTTGTTCCGTTAGGCGATCTGACCGGCCTTTCAAGCCTGACCGAGGTCGTTGCGACCGGAAAGGACCAACTGGTGCCCGTCGGTCCCGGCCTTCTGGGCCGCGTGATCAGCGCTTTCGGAGAACCATTGGATGGCAAGCCGCTTTCGGCGGAAGGCATAGTCGGCAGCTATCCCGTCAATGCCTATCCGCCATCCCCGCTGGAGCGCAGCCTGATTTCCGAGCCGATCCAGCTTGGGATCCGCGCCCTTGATGGGCTGCTCACCTGCGCGCGCGGGCAGCGCGTCGGCATCTTCGGCGAGCCTGGTGTCGGCAAGTCGATCCTGCTTTCCGATATCGTCAGCGGCACCGACGCCGATGTCGCCGTGGTTGCCCTCGTCGGCGAGCGCGGGCGCGAGGTGCGCGAATTCCTCGAACACCAGCTTGGACCGGAAGGGCGTCAGCGGGCGATCGTCGTCGTCGCGACGTCGGACCGGCCCGCCATCGAGCGCGTCAAGGCCGCTTATGTGGCGACCAGCATTGCCGAATTTTTTCGCGACCAGGGCAAGCATGTGCTGCTTGCGATGGACAACATAACGCGGTTTGCCCGTGCGCAGCGTGAAATCGGCCTGGCCTCGGGCGAGCCGCCGACGCGGCGCGGTTTTCCGTCTTCGCTGTTCGCGGTGCTGCCGCGCCTGCTCGAGCGCTCCGGGCCCGGTCGCGTCGGGTCCATCACAAGCCTCTACAGCGTCCTCCTGGAAGGCGATGGCACGCTGGATCCGGTCGCTGAGGAAATTCAGGCGCTGCTCGATGGCCATGTCTTCCTGTCGAACGAACTTGCGCAGCGGAACCATTTCCCTGCCATCGACGTCCTGCGCAGCAGAAGCCGTCTGATGGATGCCGTCGTGCCGTCCACGCATCGGGCCGACGCCGGCCGTCTGCGCGAATTGCTCGCCCGCTATGCCGACATCGAACTTCTCTTGCGTGTCGGTGAGTATGAAAAGGGCAGCGATGCCGTGGCGGACGAGGCGGTGGCGAAGAACGATGCCATCAACGCCTTCCTGCGTCAGCCGTCCGCCATGCACGAGAGCATCGAGAAGACTCGCCAATTGATGCGGGAGATCGTCGGATGAAGGAGCCCGACATGATCGCCCGATTGCGCGACCTCAGAAGCCGCCGTGAAGAACGCGCCAGGCAAGATGTGATCAGAAGGCACGCGGCGGCGCAGCGGGCGGCAAGGCAAGGCCAGGAGGCCGCCGCCGCGGTGACGGATCATCTCGAGCGTATGCTCGACGCCGAAGATGCGGCCTTCGGCGCGCTCGTAGGCCAGCCGGTAAAGGCTGCCAGCCTCCATCGGCTCCAGCGACGGTTCGAGGGCGCCGCGAGAAAAACCGATGAGTTGCGGGAAAGCGCGAAGACTGCGGCGCTCGCCGAGCAGCGACGACATGCCGAGTTGTCGGTGGCTCGCAACGATCACCGCGCGAGCATGAAGGCTGTAACCAAGCTGGACAGGCTGTCGGAGCAACTGGCCAGACGCAACGTGAGTCGTCGCCTGGCCCAGGCCGAGCTGTCCGAGGAAGAGGAGCGCGGCCAGTCGCGATTGCCCGCGCAACGATAGCCCGATCCGTGATCGATATGAATGTGATGCCTCAAGACGTCGCGCCGGCGAAAAGGAAAGCGCGGGTAAAACCGGCGAAACGGACCGCCGCACGTGCAAGCGGTGGAGAACGGCTGACGCTGGAAATTGTCGCGTCCGTGGATGTCGGGGCGTTGAACGCCTTCTACCGTCGCCGCAACGCCGCGCAGATCACGATTGCGCAGAAGGCCATGGCGATCGCAGCCATCTGGCCGGCGCCCGGCCCTGCGGACCAGCCGCAATGCTCGATCGGGTTCGCCGTCGGGGATATGGCCGCACAATTGCGCCTGCCGCTTTCCGTTGTCGAGCGGGGCCTCGCCAGGGTCGACGGATCGGTCGATATCAAACGGCTGGCGCCGGCTCATGCTGCGCTTCTGCTAGAGGCCGCGTTCGAAGATGATCTCGCGTGGATCGAGGGCAAGCTGGATGAGCGGATCGCGATCATCTCCGTCGCGCCGGAAGATGCAGTTTCCGGCGAAACTCCGTTCGCTTTTGTCCTGACCGGTAAGGATGAAACGATAGGCTGCGTCTTGACCGCGGATAATGCCGCTCTGGCGGTGCGGATCGGTCGCTTTCTCGACGAGCTCGGCAAGACCAGGGCGCCGGTCCCGGACGAAATTCCGCTGCCGGTCTGCCTTCGGCGCGGCCCGCTTACGCTCACCCTTGGCGAGCTTCAAAGCCTGCAGACTGACGATGTGGTGCTTCTCAGCGATGCGGTGGAGGAACGCATGGCGGCGCTCGTCATTGCCGAGCGCCTTTATGCGCCGGTGGCCCTGATGGCCGACGGCCCGCAATTGCTTGCCGCGCCGACCGCAATCGCTGGATCGAATTGGGAGTGGACCATGAACCAGACCGAGCAGCAGCCGGCCGTGCAGGCCCTGGAAGAGTCAACGATCGACGAGCTGCCGATCGCGCTTGCCTTCGAGGTCGGCCGCACCGCAATGCCGCTCGGAGAAGTGAGGCAGCTTGCGCCCGGCGCTATCGTTCCGCTCGCCGATGTAGCCGGGGCGACTGTCGACATCCTCGCCAACGGCAGGCGTGTCGGTCGTGGTGAGATCGTGCGGATCGGAGAAAGCATGGGCGTGCGGATCGTTCGCATGTTCGATAATGCTTGAGAATTCGCCCAACCTGCTTGGGATTCTGATCGCCGTCGGCGTGGTCGGATTGCTGCCGCTGGCGGTCGTCACGATGACGGGCTTCCTGAAGATTTCGGTCGTGCTGTTTCTGATCCGCAACGCGCTTGGCGTTCAGCAGATGCCGCCCAATCTGGTACTCTATGGCATAGCGCTCGTGCTGACGGTCTATGTCACCACGCCTTTGCTGAGCGAAATGTCGGCCCGGCTTCAGGAAGGGCAGGTCCAGTTCCAGACCACCGATGACCTCGCCAGGGCGGCGCAACTGGCCAGGGAACCATTGCAGCGCCACCTCATGAAATTCACCCAGCCGCAGGAGCGGCAGTTCTTTCTCGACGGAACGAACCGCCTGTGGCCGGAACAGGCCCGGCAGAATCTCAAGGACGACGATCTCTCGATACTTGTCCCTGCCTTTGTCGCATCCGAGCTTACCCGCGCCTTCGAGATCGGCTTCCTGCTTTATCTGCCTTTCCTGATCATCGATATCGTCGTTGCGAACGTCCTGATGACGCTTGGCATGATCATGGTTTCGCCGGTCCTCATTTCGATCCCGCTGAAACTGTTCCTTTTCGTCGCCATAGACGGCTGGTCGCGGCTGATGCACGGCCTCATCCTGAGCTACGGCTGACGCCGCTGGAGGTTTTGCATGAGCAACGACTTCATCCTGGCGAAGGTCCAAGGCGCGCTTCTGACGGTTTTGCTAGCGTCCAGCCCGGCGATCATCGCGGCGCTGGCCGTCGGCATCCTCGTCGGACTTGCCCAGGCGCTGACGCAGATCCAGGACCAGTCGCTGCCGCAGACCATCAAGCTCGTCGTGATCCTGCTCGTCATCATGGTCTTCGGTCCGCTGCTTGGCCAGCAGATCGCGCAGCAGGCCTCGACAGCATTGGACGAATTCCCCGTCGTCACGCGTTGAGGCACGCGGATGCCGGTCGAACCACTCTTCACCTCGGTCAAGGAGCTTCAGTTCTACCTCCTGGCAGGCGCTTTCGCGCTCGCTCGCCTGACCGGGTTCATGCTGCTGATGCCGCTCTTTTCGCGCGTGCCGCTGTCTGGGCTTCTGCGCAATGGCGTGGCGCTGGCGCTGGCGGTCCCGGTCTTTCCGATGATCGTGAACAAGCTGACGAGCACCGACCTTCCGACGACGATGATCGTGCTCTATATGCTCAAGGAGGTCGTCGTCGGGGTGACGCTCGGCCTGGCGATGGGCATACCGTTCTGGGCGGCGGAGGCGGCGGGCGACATCCTGGATTTACAGCGCGGTTCCACGCTGGGGACGCTGATCGATCCGATGATGACCCATGAGACTGGTGCTACCGGCACCTTCCTCGCAGTCATCATGGTCACGATCTACCTCGCAGCCGGCGGCCTGCAACTTTCCCTGACCGGCCTCTACGACAGCTATGGCCTTTGGCCGATCGACCGACTTCTGCCGGTGTTCAGCAAGGGCGCGGCCGGAATCTTCCTCGATCTGCTGAACCGCATCCTGGTGATGGCGCTGACCCTCGTTTTCCCGCTCGTCATCAGCATGCTCTTGTCCGACATCGTGCTGGCTTTTCTGGCGCGCGCCTCGCCGCACCTCAATGTTTTTGCGCTTTCGCTGGTCGTCAAGACGCTGGTCTTCAGCCTCGTCTTTGTCCTCTACGCGGCTTTCCTGCTTTCCTACATGAACCGTGACCTCGGTTTCCTGTGGGAAGCAGGCCGTCAGATAGAAGCGATCAGCTGCATAAACTGTCAGTGAGAGTCAGTATGTCTATGCTAAAATGCTAATAATAAGGGGTTCGCTGGCTAATCAATAAACACAATTTATCGAAGAGGAAAGATTCTGACGATTTGACAAGCGACTAGCCTGCCGATGATCTTACGCTCTTTCGACGCGTCCGCGAAACGTGCATACTTCAGGAAGCCATGGCTCGCCAGACCACTTCATTGTTCTATGACAATTTGCGGCTGGTGGATGCGGATAAGCTGCGCATGCTGGTCAGAACAGGTGCCTATGAAGGGCACACGGGCGGGCTTGCGCGCGGCAAGCTGCAGGCCAATGTCGTGATTGTCCCCAGCCGCTTTGCCGGCGATTTCCATCAGTTTTGCGTGCGCAATCCCAAGCCCTGTCCTTTGGTGGGCGTGAGCCGTGCCGGCAGCCCATTGCTCCCGGCCCTGGGTGATATCGATATCCGCACCGATGCCCCCCAGTACAACATCTATTATTTCGGCGAGATGATCCGTCAGAAGACGGATATCATCGACCTATGGCGGGATGATTTTGCCGCCTTCGCCCTCGGCAGTTCGCTTACCGTGGAAGCTGCCCTCATCGAAAAGGGGGTCAAGCTGCGCAGCAGAGGTCGCGGCAATGCCCTGCCCAAGTTTCGAACCAAGATCACGACGTGCGACGCGGGACCGTTTGGCGGCGAGATGGTCGTCTCCATGCGTCCGATAAGACTGAGCGATGTCGACAAGGTTCGCGCCCTTACAGCGCGCTTCCCGCGTGCCCACGGCTCGCCCATCCATGTCGGCGAGCCATCGATCATCGGAATAGCGGATCTGATGGCTCCCGACTGGGGCGACGCGGTCGAAATCATGGAAGGGGAGGTCCCGGTGTTCTGGGCGAGCAGCCTGACCGCGCAAGATGCGCTTGCTCGTGCCGAGCTCGCGGTATCGATCACAGTATCGCCAGGGCATATGCTGATCACCGACGTCGACGCACAAGCGGATGCCGGTGTCTTCAAGGTCTGATACCAGCCTTCTGGCCCTCTCCGATACCGCTGTCGGTTCCGGCGCCGCTGACGGGGCGCCTACGATCGGGATACTCCGGAAGCATCCGTCCGCTTTTCTAGCCTAGGTGTTTGATCCCAGGCTTTGATGGGGCATCCTTGTCCTCCGAATCGAAGGAGGCACTATGGGCCAGGTTCTCCATGGGAGCGCCACGACGACAGAGGCGGTCCGTCGAGCGATACAACATAGTCAAGAGAGCCTGAGAGCCCTAGCCAAGCGCTACGGGATCAACCAGAAGACTGTCGCGAAGTGGCGGGAGCGGACCTCAACAGCCGACCTTCCGACGGGGCCGAAAGAGCCGCGGTCGACGGTTCTTTCCGTCGAAGAGGAGGCGGTCATCGTCGCCTTCCGGCGCTACACGCTACTGCCGCTCGACGACTGCCTCTATGCGCTGCAGCCGACGATCCCGCATCTGACGCGATCTTCATTGCACCGCTGCCTGCAGCGCCATGGCATTGGCCGCCTGCCCGATGTCGAGGGTGACAGGCCGGCGAGGAGGAAGTTCAAGAGCTACCCGATCGGCTACTTCCACGTCGACATTGCCGAGGTGCGGACAGAACAGGGCAAGCTGCACATGTTCGTGGCCATCGACCGCACCTCGAAGTTCGCCTTCGTCGAATTGCATGAAAAGGCCACCACCGCCGTCTCGCGAGAGTTCCTGCTTCGGTTGATCGCGGCCGTTCCCTACAAGATCCACACCGTGCTCACTGACAACGGCATCCAGTTCACCACGCCCGGCGCAGGAGGATCAGCCGTGCCGCTGATCAAAGAGGCCATCGCCAACGGCGAGCGCTTCTGGGCTCATGCCTTCGAATACACCTGCGCCACCAACGACATCGAGCACCGTACCACCAGGGCCAAGCATCCGTGGACCAACGGCCAGGTCGAGAGGATGAACCGCACCATCAAGGACGCCACCGTCAAGCGCTTCTATTACGAGAGCCACGATCAGCTGGGCCAGCACCTTGCCGACTTCGTTACGGCTTACAACTTCGCCCGCAGGCTGAAGACCCTCAAAGGGCTCACACCCTACGAGTTCGTCTGCAAGGCGTGGACCAATCAGCCCGAACGCTTCAGACTAAATCCGCTCCAGCAAATGCTGGGACTAAACATCTAGCCGTCCCAAACTCGTCAGTCCGCTTGCGGCCCCGAAGCGGACCGTGTCAACCGATCCGATCAACTACCGCCTTACCGACGGGGTACGCCACCACCGGACGTCAGGGCCAAGCTTAATCTTCGTAAGTTGGTCATGACTGGCGGCGCTGTTTCAGTCACGTCTCGACCTCTCCCAAATCTCGGACGCGCATCGAGGTGGTCGCGGACCGTTTTTGAGTGGAGACATCACCTTCGCAACGGCGCATCGTTGAATTGACCCATCGCCTGCCATACAAACGCCTCGGCCCATGTTTGACGTAGGAAATCCGCGGATGTCGGAACGCATCGCTGTAATCGGCCTGGGATATGTCGGCCTGCCGGTAGCCGTCGCGTTTGGAAAGGTTTTTCCGGGGACGATTGCGTTTGATATCAGCGAATGTCGGATCAATGAACTGCGCGATGGCGTCGACCGCACTGGAGAGGTCGACACGACGGCGCTCAAGGAATCGTCGATCGTGCTTACGGCCGACCGGGAGATGTTGAAAGGCGCGACCGTCTTCATCGTTGCCGTGCCAACCCCTATCGACATCAACCGCGCTCCCGATCTTGCTCCTTTGAAACTGGCATCGGAACTCGTCGGCGAAGCGATAAGCAGGAGCGCCGTCGTCATTTTCGAATCGACGGTCTATCCAGGTGTGACCGAGGATTTCTGCGGGCCGATCATCGAGCGGATTTCCGGTCTGCGGCATCCTCACGACTTCGCGCTCGGCTATTCGCCTGAGCGAGCCAACCCCGGCGATCGTGAACACTCGCTGCAACGGATCGTCAAAGTCGTTTCTGGCGAGAATTCCGAGACATTGGAACGCGTGGCGGGTATCTACGGCCGTATCATCGATGCCGGCGTCTACCGCGCCCAGTCGATCAAGGTGGCCGAGGCGGCGAAGGTCATCGAGAACACCCAGCGCGATCTGAACATCGCACTGATGAATGAACTGGCAATGATCTTCGAGCGCCTTGGGATTCGGACCCAGGACGTCCTTGATGCCGCATCGACAAAATGGAACTTTCTTCCCTTCAAGCCGGGTTTCGTGGGTGGCCACTGCATCGGTGTCGATCCGTACTATCTGACCGCCAAGGCGGAGGCTGAGGGGTACCATCCGCAGATCATCCTCGCCGGTCGTCGCATCAATGACGGCATGGGAGCCTTTGTTGCCCAACAGGTCGTCAAGCAACTGATCCGCTCGGACATGCCAGTCAAAGGAGCTTCGATCGGCATCCTCGGCCTGACCTTCAAGGAGGACGTGCCGGATTTGCGCAACAGCCGCGTTTTCGACATGGTCAGGGAGCTAAGGCAGTTCGGGATTGTCCCTAAAGTCCACGACCCACTTGCCGATGCCGAAACCGCTCGACGCGACCATGGCGAAACAATCCTGCCGCTTGAGGAGATGAACGATTTGCAGGCGCTTGTCCTGGCGGTTCCTCACAAGGATTATCTGGAGGGCGAGAAGTCTCGTATTTTTCAGATGATCAGGCCAGGTGGAACGCTGTTCGACATCAAGTCTGCCATCAAGCCGGATGAAATTCCCGACAACATAAAATATTGGAGCCTGTGAGGCTCGGCCTGAAATCAACGCCAGGGATACGCCGTGACATCAAGCAGACCAATTCTGATCACCGGCGCGGCTGGTTTCATAGGTTTTCACCTCTGCCAGAGGCTGCTCGCAGACGGCCGGCACGTTGTCGGCCTCGATTCCATGAACGAGTACTACGACGTGAACCTGAAGCGGGCGCGGCTCGACCGGCTGAACGGGTTCCCAAACTTTCGTTTCGAGCATGTCGATCTCACGGAGCGCGACCGTATTTCGGCGCTGTTTCTGTCAGCCGCTCCGGAAATTGTCGTCAATCTCGCGGCGCAAGCCGGTGTGCGCTATTCGCTGACCAATCCGCACGCTTATGCGGAAAGCAACCTGAACGGCTTCCTCAATATCCTGGAAGGATGCCGCTACGCCTCGGTCAGCCATCTGGTCTATGCCTCGTCGAGCTCGATCTATGGCGGCAGCACGCGCATGCCGTTCTCCGTCCACGATTCGGCCGACCACCCACTCAGCCTCTATGCCGCCAGCAAGAAGGCAAATGAGCTGATGGCCCACACCTACAGCCATCTGTTCGCGCTGCCGACGACGGGATTGCGTTTCTTCACGGTCTATGGCCCGTGGGGACGGCCGGACATGGCCCTGTTCATCTTCGCCAAGGCCATCCTCGCCGGCGAGCCGATCGACGTGTTCAACTATGGCAACATGCGGCGGGATTTCACTTATATCGACGACATCGTTGAAGGTATTGTCCGCGTTACGCAGCAGCCCGCGACCGCCAACCCCGATTGGAAAAGCGCTACGCCGGATCCGGCGACCAGCAACGCGCCGTTCCGGATCCACAACATCGGTGGCAATTCGCCTGTTCAGCTGAACCGGTTGATCGAGGTGTTGGAGGACGCGCTCGGACGCAAGGCGAACCGCAACCTCATGCCGATCCAGCCCGGCGATGTTCCGGCGACTTTCGCCGATGTCAGTTCGCTTGAGGAGGCGACCGGCTTCAGGCCGAAGGTTCCAATCGAGATCGGAGTTCCACGTTTCGTGAAGTGGTATCGCGAATTCTATCAGGTATGACCGATAGCTTCGGCGGACGACGGGTGAGACGTCCATGAAGGCGCGCTATGATTTCGGCCGCAACTGGTCCGACCTCGCCGCGCGCTTCGAGAACGAACATCTGGACCGGGCTTGCGAGGACCTTCGCCGCCTGCTGGGCGATGTGGCAGGCAAGACATTCCTGGACATTGGCTGCGGATCGGGCTTGCATTCGGCGGCGGCGCTTCGGTTGGGGCGGCGAGGGTCCGGGCGCTGGACTATGACACCGACTGCGTCGAAACGACGAGGGCCGTCCTTTCCCGGTTCGCGCCGGAAGCCGAATGGAGCGTGGAGCGAGCCGATATCCTCGACAAGGGGTCGCTTCCATCGGGACGTTCGACATCGTCTATTCGTGGGGCGTCCGCGAGGCCCCGCTTTTCGGCCACGGCATTTCTGCAAGTCGGGCGCTTACGAAGCAGGGGTTCAAGGAGCGGTTTGGAGGGAACCAAGGTTTCAACCACTTTCACAACGGGTTTTTGACGGCGGTTGTGGAGGCCTGCCTTGTGGGCGCCCTTGCGCTGGCGGCGATCTTCGTCGTTGCGCTCTGGAACGCAACAAGAGTCTTACGCTTCAGTGCCGACCCGCTTGAGCGATTTGGGGCGACGATGATCGTCATCACCGTCATAATATACCTTGTTGGTGGGCTGACCGGCATCCTTGTCGGCCACGACATTCTTGATTCGACGCTGATGATATTCCTGGTTTCGGGAACGTATCTGGCTTGCGGAAGGACGGTGTCCCCGATCGGGGTAGGCTCTCCAGCCGATCGCCAGTCGGTGGTCCTTTAAAGCAGGTCGCGTGAAAAGGATTCACGCGACCTGCTTTAGGTTTTTGATTTTAAGCATGTCTTCGTCCCGAAACCGGGCCCGCTTTCGGGAGACATGCTTTAGATATCGGATCCGATCTTTGAGTGAGAATTCTATTTGAGCTTTTCGCGCGATGCGGGGAGCTTAGACTAGCCAGCCGACGACGAGATTGCGCAGACACGCGTCGCCCACCTCGAAGCCGTGCTGGCGCGAGGCGAGCGAGGCTCCGATGTCTTCTTCGACATTGCCTCGACAGCCTTCTTCATCAGAACAGTCACCGCGGCGGCGAAGCTCGCCGCCGGCGATACGACGATCCGGGAGAACCATCGATGAAAAGCGTGCAAGGCGTCATAGCGCCCATCCTGACGCCCTTCGAGAAAGACGGCAGCGTCGCCCGCGACCTGTGGGTGAGCCACGCCAAATGGGTGCTTGCCCAGGGCGCGCACTACCTTTCGCCGTTCGGGACGACCGGCGAGGCGTTGTCGCTGTCGCCGCGCGAGCGCATGCAGGCGCTGGAGTGGCTGGCCGAGGCCGGCATCCCGGCCGACAAGATGATGCCTGGCACCGGCGTCACCGCGTTGCCCGACACGGTCGAGCTCAGCAAGCATGCCCTGGAACTCGGCTGCGCCGGCGTCATGGTGCTGCCGTCATTCTTCTACACGGCGGCAGGCGACAATGGGCAAGCGCGCTACTATTCGGAACTGATCGAGAAAGTCGCCAGCCCGAAGCTCAAGCTGATCCTCTATCATATCCCGCAGAATTCCGGCGTGCCGGTATCGCCGGCGCTGACGGCGCGGCTCAATGCGGCCTTCCCGGACATCGTCGTCGCCTACAAGGACAGCGCCGGAAGCTGGGACAACACCGCCGCCGTGATCGCGGCGGCACCGAACGTCTCGGTCTTTCCGAGCTCCGAAGGCCAGCTCACCCAAGGCCTGGCAAGTGGCGCGGCCGGCTGCATCTCTGCCTCGGTCAACCTCAACGCCAAGGCGATCCGGGCCGTGTATGAGGGGGCGCGCGCGGGCCGCGACGTCTCCGCCGCCGATGCCGCCATCAAGGCATTTCGCAAGGCGGTGCAGGACGCCGGGCTGATCGGCGGCATGAAGGCGGCCCTTGCATTGCGCTCCGGCGACCATCGCTGGCTCAATCTGCGCGCGCCGCATGAGAACACCAACACGCAGGCAGGCAAGGCCTTGCTCGAAGCTTTGGGTTCTCTCGCCGATCACATTCCCGGTCCGAGGCGAGGTTGAAATGTCCGCGCGGCCAACAATCGTCGTAAGCAGCGACGCGCCGGACGGGCCGATGGCCGTGCTTGCCAAAACCCATCCGGACATCACGGTACTGGGCTGCGACAGCTACGAGGCGCTGCCGGACCTGATTTCAAAAAGCGACGCCGAAGTGGTGTTCACCATCAAGTTCGACCGCGGATCGCTCTATCCGCGCGCGGCGCTGGTCGAGAGCCCGACCGTGCGCTGGGTCTCGGTCGGCGGCTCCGGCACCGATCATCTGCGACCCTGGGATCCGGCGCGAGTGACGGTGACCAATTCGGCCGGCGTCGCCGCCGACATGATGGCCGAATATGTCTTCGGCGCCATGCTCTCCTTCTCGCTCGGCCTGCGCGGTTTCGCGCGCGAGCAGGCGGCCAGGAACTGGACGGCCGGCAAGGTCGAGCCGATCCAGGGCAAGACGCTGCTGATCCTTGGGCTTGGCAAGACGGGGCAGGCGGTCGCCAGCCGGGCCAAGGCCTTCGGCATGACGACGCTGGGCGTGCGCGCCGACCCGAAACCGACCGGCTACATCGATGAGGTTCACGCCATGGCCGATCTGCCAAAACTGTGGGGCCGTGCCGATTTCATCTTGTGCGCGGTGCCGCTGCTTGAAAGCACCCGCGGCATCGTGGGACGCGGGGCCTTCGCGGCGATGAAGCCTTCGGCGGTGCTGATCGACGTGTCCCGCGGTGGCGTAGTCGACGAGACGGCACTTCTCACGGCGCTAGACGGCGGTCGGATCAAGGGCGCAGCGCTCGATGTGTTCGCTACGGAACCGCTGCCGCCGGCACATCCGCTGTGGGGCTACTACAATGTGATCGTCACGCCGCATTGCTCCTCGGTCTATGACGGCTGGGACGTGAAGTCGGCACGCATGTTCGCCGACAATCTCACCCGCTACCGGCGCGGCGAGCCCTTGGCGAATGTCGTCGATCCAGGGCGCGGCTACTAGGCAAAACCTCGGCATTCGGTACGGCGCTTCGAAACAACCCTCGGCCCCAACATGACCTGGGGCTTCATTGCCGCCGAAACGATCCTTCATCAGAACCGGTGAGCTATTTCGGTGGCTGGGACGCCTTGGACGACCGCAATAGAAGCGCCAGAGGCACGAGTACCGCGGTAGCGATCGCCGTGTAGCGGAAGACGTCGACATAGGCGAGGAGCGTCGCCTGGCGGCCGATCAGTTGGCCCACCCAGCCGACCGCTTGCGCCTTGGCCTCGACGGCGGGGGAGCCTTGCGCGGTGAAGAATTCGCTGACCTGCCGCAGCGTCTGCTGATACGTGGACGATGATTGTGCAGTGTTTGCGATCAGGTTCGATTGATGCAGTTGCGCGTTCTGCGCGATCACCGTGTTGGTCAGCGAGACGCCGATGCTGCCGCCGATGTTGCGGGCGACATTGATCAGCGCCGAAGCCTGGTTGGTCTTCCTCGGCGGTAGGCCGAGATAGGCGGCCGTCGAGATCGGGATGAAGAGGAAGGGCAGGCCGGCCATCATGAAGAGGCGGGCAAAGGCAAAGAAGCTGAAGCTCGCATCCGGCGCCAGCGAGGTCAGATGCCAGAGCGCTATCGCCACCGCCGACATGCCCATCATGATCAGGTATTTAGGCTGCACGAAACCTGAGGCAAAGCCCGAAATCGGCATCAGCATCAGCATGGCGATGCCGCCCGGCATCATCGAGAGCCCCGACCATGTCGCGGTATAGTCGAACGCGGTCTGCTGCAACTGCGGCAGGAGCTGCGTCGTGCTGTAGAGCACCGCGCCCACCGCCATCATGACCAGGAACGACGTGCCGAACTGGCGCATGAACAAGAGCCGCATGTCGACGATCGGATCGCGGCGCGTCAGCTCCCAGGGGATCAGGATGAGCAACGAGACGGCGGAGATCACCGCGAAGCTGGGGATGAAGCTCGAGGAAAACCAGTCGTTGCGCTGGCCCTCGTCGAGGAAGACTTCCAGGCATCCGAGCGCCAGCACCACCAGGATGAAGCCGATCCAATCCACCTTGAGGCCGCCTTTCAGCCTCTCCCGGCGCTCGCGTTCCAGCACATCCGGCTCGACCACCAGCCATTGCACGAGCGCCAGCGAGAGAATGCCGAAGGGAACATTGATGAAGAAGATCCAATGCCAGGAGAAATTGTCCGTCAGCCATCCCCCGATCGTCGGGCCGACCGTCGGCGCGACGATGACCGCGATGCCGTAGAGCGCGAAGGCCTGCGAGCGCTTTTCGGGCGGGAAGGTATCGGCGAGGATCGATTGCTCGCTCGGCGCCATGCCGCCGCCGCCAAGCCCCTGGAGGATGCGGAACAGGATCAGCATTTGGAGATTTGGCGCCAGGCCGCAGAGCAGCGAAGCGCCGGTGAAGGTGGCGACGCAGAGCATATAGTAGCGCTTGCGGCCGATGACGCCGGCGAGCCAGCCGCTGATTGGAATGATGACCGAGTTGGCGACGAGATAGGTGGTGATGACCCAGGTGCTCTCGTCTATCCCGGCGGCAAGGCTGCCGGCGATGTTGCGCAACGCGACGTTGGCGATCGAGGTGTCGAGCACCATCATGAAGGTCGCGATGGAGACGACGACCGCGATGAGCCAGGGGTTGCGCCCGCCGGCGGCGGAGCGGCTTTCGCCGCCCTGGGCCAGTGCCGCATCAGTCATCGCACCGTGACCGTCGGCACCACCGACATGCCCGGACCGAGATAGGCATCCGGCGGCTTGTCGAAGACGATCTTGACCGGCACGCGCTGGACGACCTTGACGAAATTGCCGGTCGCGTTCTCGGCCGGCAGCAGGCTGAAGGCGGTGCCGCTGCCGGCCTGCACGCTATCGACACGGCCATGGAAGGTCCTTTCCGGGTAGGCATCGATGGCGATGTCGACCGGCTGGCCGGGCCGCATCAGGCCGAGCTGGGTCTCCTTGAAATTGGCCTTCACCCAGACATCCTTCGGAACGAACATCATCAGCACCTGCCCGGGCTGCGCGTAGGTGCCTCTTGCAACGGTGATGTTGGTCGCCCGGCCGGCGACCGGGGCCACGACAGTGGTGCGCATGAGCGTGGTCCTGGCCTGATCCTCGCTGGCGCGCTCCTGCTGCAGTTTGGCTTCGGCGCTTTTGCCCTGCGCCTGCAGCACGGCGAGCTGGCTTTTCGCAGCCCCTGCATTCGCCGTGGCCGTATCGAGGGCGGCCTGGTCCTGGCCCAGCGTTGACGCGGCCTGCTGCGCCTGCTGCTGGGTGGCGGTGCCCCTGGCCAGCAGCTCGCGGTTGCGCTGATCCTCCGACTTGGCGAATTCCAGCGCCGCCTGTGCCTGGGCGACTTGCTTTTGCGCGGCATCGATCTTGGCGTTCTGCGCCTTGGTCTGGGCCTCAACATTGGTGATCTCGGCCTGAGCCGCCGCCACGCTGGCCTGCGCCTGCTTGAGCGAAGCCTGGTAGTCGCTGTCGTCGATGCGAAGCAGGACCGCGCCCGCTTCGACGGGCTGATTGTCGGTGACGGCCAGCTCCGTGATGCGGCCGGCGATTTCGGCGCCGATGGTCACCGTGCGCGCGTCGATGAAGGCATCGTCCGTCCATTCGTAGTTGCGCGCGTTCAGCCACCAAAGCACTGCGCCCGCCGCGGCCAGCAGGACGACAAGCAGGACGGTTCCCGCTGTGACAGGATGCCGTTTGATGGACCCGAAAAGGCTTCCGCTTCGCTTGTCCTGCGGAGCACTCCCATCTCCACGGGATGCGTCGGCCTTATCCCTCGAGGCATCGGCCTCTGCACCCCTTCGGGTGTCGGCGCGGCGCGTCGGCCGCTGCGTTTCGTCCACGGGTTCGGCAACTGGAGAATTCGTATCCACCGGCATGCCTTTCGATCGAAGTATTTGGTTCTTCCGCGATTCCGGATGGAAAACCGCTGCGCGCTTTTCCTGGAATTGCTCGCATGGGATCTTGCGCGGCGCCGCCGCGCATCGCCAGGCCGAGGGTCAACCTCCGGCATTCGGAAAGGTTCCTTTGCCGTCACACCCGGCTTTGTCTCAAATCCCCAGATACCTGGCCCAGACATCTGCCCAGGGCGCTGGCCATCGTGGGTGCCTTGGAGGCTTCCGGGGTCACTCTTTCGTGACCTGCTTTTGCGCGGATAAATCCGGAACAATGCCCTGCCTGAGAGGTTAGCGCTGATACCCCGCCAGCCAGGGAGCGAGCCATGTCCCCAAATCCCGCCTCGAGCGCGACTGGCCTCAGCCGGCGAAGCTTCATGACCGGAACCGTTTCAGCCGCCGCTGCCGCGCCGTTGCTGACCTCCGCGGCGAAGGCGGAAGCGCCGGTTGCGACCCGTTCCAAACTCAGGGAAGCGGTCGCCATATCGCTGCGCATCAACAAGCAGCCTTACGAGCTTTCGCTGGATACAAGGACGAGCCTGCTGGATGCGTTGCGCGATCATGTCGGCCTGACCGGCACGAAGAAGGGCTGCGACCACGGCCAGTGCGGTGCCTGCACGGTGCTTGTCGACGGAAAACGCGTGCTCTCCTGCCTCAGCTTCGCCGTGATGAACCAGGGCAAGGAGGTGACGACGGTGGAGGGGCTTGCATCGAGCGAGGGCAAGCTGCATCCGATGCAGCAGGCCTTCATCGACCACGACGCCTTCCAGTGCGGCTACTGCACGCCGGGTCAGATCATGTCGGCCATCGGCTGCATCAACGAGGGCCACGCGAACTCCGAGGACGACATCCGCGAATTTATGAGCGGCAACATCTGCCGTTGCGCGGCCTATCCGAACATCGTCGCCGCGATCGTCCAGGCGCGTGACCAGACGAGGGGAGCCTGACGATGCGTCCTTTCATCTATGAACAGCCGGCGGATATTTCGGCCGCGGTCGCCGCCGCATCCCGCTTTACGACCGACGACGATCAGCCGACGCGGGCGAACGCGCAGTTCATCGCCGGCGGCACCAATCTCGCCGACTATATGAAGCTTGGTGTCGCCGCACCCAACCGTGTGCTGGATCTCAACCGGCTCGAAGAGCCTGCGCTCAGACAGATCAGGGTCACGGATGACGGCATACGCTTCGGCGCCTTGGTGCGGATGGGGGAAGCCGCCGACAACAGTGAAGTCAAACGCCGCTATCCGGTCATTGCCGATAGTTTGAGATTGGCGGCCAGCGGCCAGATCCGCAACATGGCGAGCCTTGCCGGCAACGTGCTGCAGCGAACGCGCTGCGAATATTTCCGCGAGACCTCATGGGCCTGCAACAAGCGCGTGCCGGGTTCGGGCTGCGCGGCAATGGAGGGCTTCAACCGCCAGCACGCGGTGCTGGGCGCCAGCGACGCCTGCATCGCCACCTATCACGGCGACTTCGCCCAGGCCTTGATCGCGCTCGATGCCGTCATTCGGGCCGAGGGCTCGCGCGGAACGCGCAAAATACCCTTTGCCAGGCTGCATCGGCTGCCGCGCGACACGCCGCATATCGAGACCGATCTCGCGGCCGACGAGATCATCACCGCCATCGAAGTGCCCGCCATGCCGTGGGCCTGGCGGTCGCGCTACCTGAAGATCCGTGACCGCGAATCTTATGCCTTTGCGCTGGCCTCGGCGGCTGTCGCGCTCGACCTCGACGGCGACAGCGTCCGCGAGGCGCGGATCGCGCTTGGCGGCGTGGCGACGGTGCCCTGGCGCGCCAAGGAGGCCGAAGCGGCCTTGCAAGGCAAGAAACTCGACCAGGCGTCGGCAAGTGCGGCGGCGGAAGCTGCCTTTGCCGATGCCGAACCGCGCCAGCACAACGCGTTCAAGGTCGAACTCGGCAAACGAACGCTGGTGCGCGCGCTGCTCGAAACCCGAGACATGAAGGTGTGACCATGGACGCAGCCGCTCCCAAACCCAGGGAAAACCAGGGCGAACCGCTGCCGCGCGTCGATGCGCGGCTGAAAGTCACCGGGCAGGCCGGCTACCCGGCTGATCTGCCGACGGCCAACCTCGCCTATGGCGCGCTTGCAACGAGCAGCATCGCCAAAGGTAGAGTGACCAAGCTTCATCTCGATGAGGCTCGCGCGGTGCCGGGCCTGCTCGATATCGTGACATACGGCGATATGGATAGGGTCGACAGGCCGAAGTTCGACAATGGCAGCGCAACCTCGGTCGGACCGCTGCACGACCGGACGATCTTCCACGATGGGCAGATCATCGCCTTGGCCGTTGCCGAGACATTCGAGGCGGCCGAAGAGGCCGCGCAGTTGATCCGCGCCGAGTATGAGGAGGAGAAGCCGACGGCAAGCTTCGACAGCCCTGGAACCAAGACCGTTCCCGCTGCCGGCAAGAGCCCGATGCTGAAGGAGGACGTCAAAGCGGGCGATTTCGACGCCGCCTATGCGGCGGCTCCGGTCAAGATCGACGCGCGCTATTCGACGCCGACCCAGCATCACAATCCGATCGAGCTGTTCTCGACGACGGCGCTCTGGCAGGGCGATCAGCTTGTCGTCCATGAGCCGTCGCAGAACGTCACCGGTTGGAAGGTCGAGCTTGCCAGGCAGCTGAAGCTCGATCCGGCGAATGTGCGCATTCTCAGCCCCTTCATCGGCGGGGCGTTCGGCTCGAAGGGGCCGATGACGCCGCGCACCGCAATTGTCGCCGTCGCCGCAAAGCGGCTCGGCAGGCCGGTGCGTTGCGTGACGAGCCGCATGCAGGCCTTCGGCACACAGACCTACCGGGCCGAAACTAGACACCGCATCCGGATCGGCGCCGGCAGGGACGGACGCATCACCGCTTTCGCGCATGAAGGCTGGGAAATGACGTCTCGCACGGACGCCTATGTTGTCGGCGGCACGTCGGCGACCGGCCGCATGTATGATTACGGCTCGGTGCTGACCCATGTCTCGCTGGTGGAGGCCGACCGCAATACGCCGGGCTACATGCGCTCGCCGCCCGAGACGCCCTACGTCTACGCGCTGGAAAACGCCATGGACGAGATGGCGGTGGCGCTCGGCATGGATCCGGTCGAGTTCCGCCGCATCAATGAACCAAAGACGGAACCAATCGGGAAGAAGCCGTTCTCCAGTCGCTCGCTGATCCAGTGTTACGAACAGGCGGCCGACGCCTTCGGCTGGGCGAAGCGGGACCCGAAGGTCGGGGCGATGCGCGACGGCGACTGGCTGGTCGGCATGGGCTGCGCCACGGCGATTTATCCAACCGCCGCGGCGCCCTGCGCGGCGCGCGTGCGCCTGACGTCCGACGGCGAAGTGCGTGTGCAATGCGGCTCGCACGAGATCGGCACCGGCGTCCGCACCGTGGCCGGCCAGATGGCTTCGGAACGTCTTGGCGTCCCGATCGGCAAGGTGAATGTCGAAATGGGCGACAGCAGCCTGCCTCCGGCCCCGGTGTCGGGCGGTTCGATTTCCACCGCGAGCGTCTGCTCGGCGGTGCTGAAGGCCTGCGATGCGATCCGGACGAAGCTTGCCGCGGCCGCGACAAACGAGGGCGCTCCGCTTGCCGGTTCCCACAACGAGGAACTGGACTTCGCCGATGGCAAGATCGTTGCGAAGGGCGGTGCCTCGGCGAAGATCGAGGATGTCTTCAAGATCATGCAGGTCGGCGCGATAGATGAATATGCCGAGTTCACGCCCAAAGGCGCGACGCCTGGGGCGCTGAAGAAGCTCTACGCCGGCCTGCCGGAATTTCATGGCGGCGATCAGGATGAGGATTCGGTGAAATACGCCTTCGGCGCCGAATTCGTCGAAGTCCGCATCAACCGCCATACGCGGGAAATCCAGGTGCCGCGCATCGTCGG
Organism: Mesorhizobium shonense; assembly: GCF_040545255.1. Classification (NCBI taxonomy): domain Bacteria; kingdom Pseudomonadati; phylum Pseudomonadota; class Alphaproteobacteria; order Hyphomicrobiales; family Phyllobacteriaceae; genus Mesorhizobium; species Mesorhizobium shonense. The sequence goes on along the minus strand of NZ_JBEPLM010000001.1, from coordinate 1,018,279 downwards.
CGCGTTCGCGGCCGGCCGCATCATGAACACGCGCACCGCGCGCAGCCAGCTGATGGGCGGCATGATCTGGGGCATCGGCCAGGCGCTGCACGAGGCGACCGAGGTTGACAGGCGCTATGCCCGCTACGTCAACCGCGACCTGCAGGATTACCTCGTGCCGGTCAACGCCGACATCAAGGACCTGCAGGTCATCCTGGTCCCGGAAGTGGACCACGCGGTCAATCCGGCCGGTGTCAAAGGCCTGGGCGAGCTGGGCAATGTCGGCACCGCCGCCGCCGTTGCCAGCGCGGTTTACCACGCAACGGGCAAGCGCATCCGCGATCTGCCGATCAGGATCGACCAGCTTATCGCTTGACGATACCGGTGAGCGGCATTGATCCTCCCATCCGGCGCAAGTCTCCGGTTTTCGTAACGATCTCACGAGGCGGCCACAGTTTGGGGCCGTAGCCCGGGAGTTTGCCCTGCCTCGCTTGCGGCGGAACGCAAGCGCCCTCTGCTTCGGTTTCGGCGAAGCAAAGAACAGAAAAAGACTTCTTTTTGCGATCCGACCCGGATGCTCTCTTGCGGACCTTAGAACACAAGGGCCTGCCTGGGAGGCTACGCGTACAACAAAGCGGCTGCCGAAAAGATAGCCCGGCATATGCCACTTGAAAGGGCCGATGCCGGCAACACAGCCATAGGGGAGCCACCGCTTCGCCCGTGAGCTGGACGAGCCCGATATAGGCGATGCATTGCCTTTCCGGCGGGAGGTGGCGGCGCTGGCTGCGGAGTAGAGTGGAGGAAGCGTCCGCCGTTCTGTGGCTCGATCGCGCCGTCGATATCGTTTTCGCGAGGTGCAAGGTTGCGAGCGCGAGGTCTGGCGGCTATGCCGGGGCCGAGACAGATGACAGGAAGGCGGAGCCGATGAAAGTTCTTTCAACGTCCAAATCGCATGGCGGTGTCCAGGGCGTCTACTCGCACGTCTCGGAGACCTGCGCCTGCGACATGACCTTTGCCGTTTTCGCTCCGCCCCAGGCCGCAAAAGGCCATGTGCCGGTGCTTTTGTATCTGTCCGGGCTCACCTGCACCCACGCCAATGTCATGGACAAGGGCGAATACCGCCGCATGGCATCCGAGCTGGGGCTCGTCATCGTCTGCCCCGACACCAGCCCGCGCGGGCCCGATGTTCCCGACGAAAAGGACAATTGGCAGTTCGGCTGCGGCGCCGGCTTCTACGTCGACGCCACGCAGGCGCCCTATGCGAAAAACTACCGCATGTATTCCTACGTCACCGAGGAACTGCCGGCGCTGGTCGCGGCCAATTTCCCCGTCGACATCTCGCGCCAGTCGATCTTCGGTCATTCGATGGGCGGTCACGGCGCGCTGACGATCGCGCTGAGGAATCCGGAACGGTACCGGAGCTGCTCGGCCTTCGCGCCGATCGTGCAGCCGACGACGGCGGGCTGGTCGCGGCCGGCGCTCGAGAAATATCTCGGGCCGGACGAAAAGAGCTGGCGCGCCTATGACGCTACGCTGCTGATAGAGGATGGCCATCGCTACGGTGAGCTGCTCGTCGACCAGGGCACCGCCGACGGCTTCCTCCAGGATGGTCTGCGCCCGTGGCTGCTCGAGGACGCCTGCAGGAAGGCCGGCATCGCGCTGACGCTGCGCATGCAGGAAGGCTACGACCATTCCTACAACTTCATGTCGACCTTCATGGACGACCATTTGAAGTGGCACGCAGCGCGGCTGGCGAAGTAGAGGGCGTGCAGCGGGCTCCTTGGTGAAGGTCCGATTCAGAACCGCGGCCCCGCCACCATCCGCGCGACCCGCGCCATGTCCGCGCTCATTTCGCGGTCGTCGTCGAGCGGGGCGACCAGAGCACGGACAGCGGCATAGCTGCGTTGCGGACCTTCGCCCATGCTGTCGACCACGCCGCGCAACTCCACGCCGGTCGCCGCGAAGATCAGTTCCATCGCAACAAGATAGCGCAGCCGCTCGATGATGCCTGCGGTCTTGGCCACCACCCGCGGCGCCATCGACGACTGGTCCTCGATGCCGTCGGAAACCGCAAGCGGGCTGAGCGACATCGGGTTGGCGAGGTGCCGGATCTCGGCCTCCAGTGCGGCGACCGGTTTCTGCAGTTCCGCGTAGCCCTGGCGGCTGCCGCCCCTGGCCGACAGGAAGCGCGGCAGTTCGGCCACCGTCGGCGACATCAGCTTCATCGAGCGGTTGGCGGTGGCGACCGCGCAATGCGCCAGCGCCTGGCCGAGCTGTTCCCAGGCCAGCGTGAAGGCGGTGAGGTCGAAATTGCCGTTTGAAACGACCCGTTCGGCCTCGAGCAGGATCACCGGGTTGTCGCCCGAATGGCCGAGCTCGATCTCCGTGGCCAGCCTGGCCTGCTCGTAGGCGTGCAGCAGGCCGCCCCACACCTGCGGCACGCAGCGGAAGCTCAGCGGATCCTGAAGGCGCCGCGCGGCGGTGTCGTGCCAAAGCCCGCTTCCGGCCAGCTCCGCCCTCAGCCGCGCGCCGATCTCGCATTGGCCGAATGCCGGCCGCGCGGCCAAGGCGTCCTCGTCGATGGCCTTGAGGGACGCCCGGAACGCTTCATAGTTGAGAGCCACGGCTGCCAGCGACCAGTCGATGAGGTAAGCGACGTCCTCGAGGGCGAGGCACGCCGTTCCGGTCGAAAGGCTGTTGGCGACGATGATGGCGTGGCCGTCCTTCTCGCGCAGGTCGAGCGGCTCGAGCCCGGCAAGCTTCAGCGCTTCGGCGGCCGGCATGACCCTGCCCTGGAATTCTGCATCGCCGTCGCCGCCAAGCGCCCTCGCCATGTGGCCGAGCGGCGCGAGATCCGCCGCCCCGATCGATCCCCAGCTAGGGATCACCGGATGGACGCCGGCGTTGAGCGCCGCAAGCAGGCCCATGATGACCCGCTCGGAGGCGCCGGTGCCGCCGGCGGCCATTCCGGAAATGCGCGCCGTCATCAGCGCCCGCACCGCTTCGGTCGGCAGGGCAGGGCCGGCGCCCATCGAATGGCTGAGCGGCACGCTGTGCTGGAAGGCGACCAGATCGGCCTCGGCGAGCGGCGTGTCGACACAGGCGCCGAGCCCGGTGGTGACGCCATAGAGCGGCTTGCCGAGCTGCGTGAGGCGCTCGACGAGCGCGCGGCTGGCGCGGATGCGGCGCACGGCCTCCTCGCCAAGCACGAGGCGGGCGTTGCGCCGCGCGATCTCGGCGACATCGGCCGCGCTGAGCGGCCTGGCGTCGAGGACGATCACTCTCGCTGTCATGTCCTTGCATCTATCCCAAGATCGGCGCCGTGCAAATGTGCCACGCCGCTCCTGGACGCAGCGCAGCGTCATTGCAGCCACCATGTCTCTGGAGTATTTTAGAACTTGATTGGATAAGACGCATGCCTGTTGTCGTTATGCATGCGGTCTGCTCCGTCTTGGCAGATTGTGAACTCTTTAACAGACCTCGGCGCCGCAAGCTGCATTCCTGTGGCCGACAGGTCATAGCAGTTAAGGATTTGCCATGCTGCGATGCTGCGCGTTCCTTGCAGCCTTGGTCCTCATGGGCTTCATGGCGTTCGAAGCTCACGCCGATCGCAGGGTTGCCTTTGTGATCGGCAATTCCGAATACCGCGACATCCCGGCGCTCAAGAATCCGGACAAGGATGCCGAGGATGTGTCGACCACGTTCCGCCTGGCCGGTTTCGACGTGTTCGTTGCCAAGGATCTCACCAAGCTCCAGTTCGAGGAGCAGTTCCGCAACTATCTTGCGGCGGCGGACGGCGCCGATCTCGCGGTCGTCTATTATTCCGGCCACGGCTTTCAGATCGGCGGCGAGAATTTTCTCATCCCGGTCGACGCCTCGCTGAAGGCCGCGGCCGATATCGAGGTCCAGGCCATCAAGCTCGACGACGTATTGGAGCAGATGCGCTCGAAGTCGAAGATCCAGGTGATCATCCTCGATGCCTGCCGCAACAATCCGTTCCCGCGCAAGGACTATTGGCTGCGCGACCAGCTGATCGCCGCCGGCGGCGCCGGCCTTGCGCAGGTGAAGAGCTCGCTGAATACGCTCATTGCCTTTGCCACCGAGCCGGGAGCGGTTGCCTATGATGGAACCGGCGATCTCAGTCCCTTCTCGTCCGCCTTTTCCCGCCGCGCGCTGGCGCCGAACCAGGAGATACGCACAGTGATGGCGGCGGTTCGCCGCGACGTGGTCAAGGCCACCGACGGCAAGCAGGTTCCGTGGGAAAACTCCTCGCTGATCGACGAGGTGGTGCTGATGCGCCGCGCCAGCCGACCCGCGCTGCCGCCGGTGCTGGAGAAGGTTGTGCCGTCGGGCGTCGGGCCCGTCGCGCTCGACCTGCCGGAGCCGGTCGATGTCGATGGCGGCGCGGTCACCGTCAGCATCGAAAGACCGCCGGCGCTTGGACGCCTGATGCTGGACGGCAAGCCTGTCGCTACCGGCCAGCCGATCGCCGGCAAGGACCTGCCGCGCCTCGAGATGGACGTGCCGAAGGGCTCCGGCGCGCAGGAAGAGGTCGACATGCTCGCCTATGCCACGCGCGACAATTGGGGCGGCCAATCCCAGGGCATCCTGGTGTTCCGGGTCAAGAACGGCGAGGGCGCCGAGGGGCAGCAGCTCGTCGCCTCGCTCGAGGCAGAGCAGAAGCAGCAGGTGTTGGAGCGCGGCATCCACATCGCCGGCGCCGCCGAGGCGATCGAGAACCACGACATCGCCGTCCCTGTCGGTGTCGGTCCCGTTCCGCTGAAGATCGATTTCCCGACCAAGGATCCCGCGGTCAGCCTGAAGTTCGCGAGCTATCCGGCGACGGGCACGCTGTCGCTGCCGGACCGGACCCTGTCTCCGGACTCCAGCCTGATGGCCGATGAAGTCGACCATCTGCGCTACGAACCCCAGATAGGCGAAGCCAAACCACTCATTGTCGGTGTCGAGATCAGGGCTGACAACGCTACGTCAAAACAGGCGACGATGAAGCTGTCGCCCAGCGTCGAGCCCTGCGACAGGGAGGCCGGCGAACCTCTCGACCTGCAGGGCGTCGTCCCGGGCCTGCTGCCGAACGAAATCAGCAGCAACGCCGTGGACGTCTGCCGGGCGGCGGTCAAAGCCTATCCGGACGTCGCCCGCTTCCGCTACCAGCTCGGTCGGGCGCTGCTTGTTGTCGGCAAGGTCGACGAGGCCAGGAAGGCCATTCAGGAGGCGGCCGACAAAGGTCATGTCCGCGCGGTGTTCGAGCTTGGCTACCTCAACGCGACCGGAACGGGGATGCCTGCCAATCGCAAGCAGGCCAACACCTTCTACGCGGCGGCGTCCGACAAGGGCGATCCCTACGGGATGACGTCATGGGGCCGCGCCTTGTTCAACGGCTACGGCGTGGAGCGTGACACCGGCAAGGGCCTGGACCTGCTGCTCAAGGCGGCGGCGATGGGGCACACCTATGCCATGAACGATCTTGCCGCGATCTTCACGGAAGGTCGTAACGGCGTGCCCGCCGATCCGGCTCGCGCCGTGGCTTTCCTCAAGGCCGGCGTCGAACGGCAGGACATGTATTCGATGAACCTGCTTGGTCGCAATTATCTCGCCGGCACGGGGGTCGAGAAGGATCCCAAGCAGGCGCAGTCGCTTTTCCAGAAGTCCATGGATCTTGGCCAGCCCTACGCTCCCGGCAGCCTGGCACGCATGTACAGGGACGGCGTCGGCGTTCAGCAGGATCTTGCCGAAGCGCAAAGGCTGTTCGAGCTGGCGACCGGTCGCGGCGACCAGTCGGCTGCCTATGATCGCGCGGCCTTGGAGATGCAAAGGGGCGACAAGGCCGACCAGGCGGTGGCCGTGCGCTACCTTGCATTCGCGGCAGCGCTCGATCTTCGCAACGAAATTCCGGATGCAAGGAGCACGCTGGCGAAATTCGGAGCCAAGGCGAAAACGGCGGCCCTGAAACAGCTGCGTGGAGAACTCAAATCGAAGATTTCGGCGGACGGCTCGTTGGACGACCAACTGGTCAAGACGGCCAGGGCGGTCTGGGAACAAGCCAATCCGCGTCGGGACTTGTTCTGATCAGCAAGGAGGCAATGCGGTGGGCTGGGCATCGAAACAGGCAATCGTCGCAACAATCCTATCCGGTGCTCTGGCTGTCGCGGGCTGCACGACCATGACGCCCACCGTCGAGCCGACCCCGACGGTGAAGCACAGGACGAAGGTCGTCCGCACGACGACCGCGCCAAAGGTCGTCACGCAGAAAAAGGTCGTCACGCAGAGAAAGGCCGCTGCCAAGAAACTGATCAAACCCGTTCAGGAAGAAACCACACCTGTCGTCGTGCCACCTCTGGGTGGCGGCGGCGGTGGTGGCGGCGGTAGTGGCGGCGGTAGTGGTGGTGGTAGCGGTGGTTGGGGATGAGCGTTTGACGGCCGCCAGCCCGTCGCGACGTGGCTTTTGACCTTGGCATTGCTCGCCATCGCTCGCCTGGCTCCGTCTTGTCAGCCATTTCCGCAGCCAGGATTTTAGACTTGGAGAGCAACCACGACCGCTCGCCAAGCGGGAGCAACTCCTCTATGCTCTCGGCACGTGCCGGTATCGATATAGGGTTGTCCTTGGGGGGCGTTCCATGGTCGAAGTCGTCGCATTCTGGCGGACTATGCGGTTGGAAACCGCCGAGCGGGCCGCCGCTTTCATCGTCGCCGCGCTGTCCGCTTTGCTGCTATTCGAGCCACAAGCCGCCAACGCAGTGCCGAACTGGACGCTCGATCCTTCCGCCTCGGTGCTCACCTACCAGTCGGTCAAGAAGAACACGATCGTCGAGACCAACAAGATCCGCAACATCACCGGCACGCTGAGCGCGGCCGGCGATGCAAAGGTCAGCTTCGACCTCAATTCGGTCGACACCGGCGTCGACCTTCGCAACGTCCGCATGCGCTTCCTGTTCTTCGAGACCTTCAAGTACCCGACCGCCGAACTGACGGCGAAGGTGGACCCCGCCGCATTCGCCGACCTGCCGGCCAAACGCAGGATCAAGGCAACCTTGCCCTTCCGCCTCAGCCTGCACGGCGTCGACAAGGACCTTGAAGCCAGCATCGTCGTCACCATGATCAGTGACACCCAGGTCTCCGTCGCTTCGGAAGCGCCGGTCGCGGTGCATGTCGAGGATTTCGGCCTGCTGCCCAACGTCGACAAGCTGCAGCAGGCGGCCAATGTCACCAACATCGTGCCGACCGCATCTGTGTCCTTCGATTTCGTCTTCACCGCCGACGGCAGCAAGCCGGCCGCGGTCCAGACCGTCGCGGCAAGTGCGGCCGATGTCGGGCCCGTCGCCACCGATGCCGCGAAATCGAATTTCAGCGACGAGGAGTGCCTCAACAGGTTCGCCGTGCTCTCGCGCACCGGCGCCATCTACTTCCGGCAGGCGAGCGCAAGGCTCGATGCCAAGAGCCGCCCGCTGCTGGCGGAGGTCGAAGGCGTCGTCGGCAAATGCCCGGCCCTCAAGGTCGAGGTGTCCGGCTACACCGACTCCGACGGATCGCCAGAGGCGAACAAGGCGCTCTCCGAGCGGCGGGCCCAGGCGGTCGCCGACGCGCTGGTCGCCGACGGCGTGCCGCGCAACCAGATCAGCGCCGCCGGCTATGGCGAGGAACGGCCGGTCGCCGCCAACGATACGCCCAAGAACAAGGCGCTCAACCGGCGGATCGAATTCTCCGCCACCAGGCTCGCGAACTGAGGTCGGGATGGTCTCCGGCCCAATCGCCCGCTGCGGCCGGCTGCTTCGCGCCGTCGGGCTCGCGCTGCTTGCCATGTTCCTGGCTTTGACCGCCGCCGGTGCCGAGCGCCGTGTCGCGCTGGTGCTCGGCAACTCGCAATACCAGCACGCGGCGCCGCTCACCAACCCGGTGCGTGACGCTCAAGCCATGGCCGAGCGCCTGAAGGATTTGGGCTTCGAGGTAGTCTCCGGTTTCGACCTTACCAAGCAGCAGACGCAGACCACCGTCGCGCAGTTTGCCAGAGAGGTGCGCGGCGCCGACGTCGCGCTGTTCTTCTACGCCGGCCACGGCCTGCAGGTCTCGGGCAAGAACTATCTGCTGCCGGTCGATGCCGCGCTCGAGGACGAGACCTCGCTCGACTTCGAGGCCGTGTCCGTCGATTTCGTGCTGCGCCAGATGTCGCGCGAGACCAGCATCAGGCTGGTGTTCCTCGATGCCTGCCGGGACAACCCGCTTGCCGAGGTGCTGGCCAGGACAGCCGGCGTCAAGGGCGCGGCCAGCGGCCTGGCCGAAATTCCGATCGAGAATGGCGGTGCCGGCACGCTCGTCGCCTTCGCCGCCAGTCCGAACCAGCTTGCCTTTGACGGATCGGGCGAGCATTCGCCCTTCACCGCGGCGCTGATCCAGCATATCGGCGAATCCAACATCTCCATCACCGAAGCGATGAACAGGGTGACAAGCGACGTCTTCAAGGCGACGGCCGGCAAGCAGCGTCCCTGGATCAACGTCTCGCTGACCACCGAGGTCGTCCTGCACAAGGTCGATCTCAACGCGCCGCTGATCGTCGGCGAGGCGAGCGCCCCGCAGACCGAAGCAGGCTCCGATACGCGCAACACCGGAGCAGCGCCAGGCCAGAGCGATGACCAGCTTGCGCTCAACCTGCTGCGTCAGAAGATCCCGAAACTGGCGACGGACGAGCCGATCCTTTTCGACCGCCCGGTCAAGTTCGGCGATCCGGCCATCGACGGCAAGAGCATCGCCCAACTGATCAAGGGCAAGCCGCTGTTCAGCCCGGTCGAGGGGCTCGACAAGTCGGCCTGGGAAGGCAAGCACTGTGACGGCTGTCATGAGTGGAACGAGGCGCGGCTGTGCGAGCAGGCGAAGAATTTCGCCGCCAACGATGTCTCGGTGCTGCGCCTGCAGCACCCGCTGGGAACCCGCTTCAAGGTGGCGCTGGCGAAATGGGCGCAAGGCGGCTGCAAATGATCGCGGATATCTGACTGAGCTTCGCCTAGTAGGCGTCGGCCGCTTGCCGCTGCGCCTCCATCTCCGCCATCTGGATGCCCATTTCGACAAAGGCCGAAAGCACGGCAAAACGGTCCGCCAGCGATACCCGCGCCAGCCCCGCCAGGATGCCCGCGCTGACGGCGTGGGCGGCTGGAGATCCGGCCGCCGCCGTGTCGATGGCCGAGCCGTTGTCGCGCCAGCCCGTCGCCAGCGCGATCCATGAAACGGGCGTCGTGGGCGGCACCTCCACGGCCTGGGCGACCGCCTCGCTATGGTCGGGATTGCCGGGTTCGCCGACCCAGTCGCCGACGAGCGCCAGCAATTCGAGGTCCCTGTCGCCGAGGAGTTCCGCAAGATTGCTCAAGCACTCATGCGCCCACCAGATCGCGGCCCGCTCGGGCAGGAGATAGGCGCAGAAGGTGACTGCCTCCTCAGGCACACGCCCGGCCAGCAGCGCGCGGCAAAACTCGATCGACGGCTGTTCGGTGGGGGCGGCTTTCATGTCTTGGGCGACGGCAGGGTAAGCGCTGAAGAGATCCCGCGCCGTCCTGAACCGAAGCCCCTTGGCCATGGCTGCCACGCCCTCACTTGTGCATGTCGCCCAAAAGTGCGCAGCGGTTTTGGGGAAACGACATGCAAAAAACAAAGACCTAGGAAGAAGATACTGAAACCCCGGCGGGGGCGCTGGTCAAGCGATAGCTTAACAAATGGCCGCCGCCCCAAGCGTGTGTTTGTTCACAGACAACGGTCGCGAAATTTGATATTTTCCGTCGCAGCGAGATCCGCTCAAACAGGGAGTAACGGTCATGAGGTTGGCCAGCTCAGCCTTTGCATTGGCGGCCGTGCTTTTTTCGACGCACGTTTCCGCTGATCCGCTTCAGAAATCCGAAGACATCGTGAAGTTCTTCACCGGCGCTGGCAATCTCGGCGCATCGCGCGGCATCTGTGTCGGCACCGAGGAAGAATGCAAGAGCAAGAACGACAAGAGCGCGGCCCCCTCCAAGACGGGGCTCGATATGATGATCAATTTTGCGCTGGATTCCGCCCAGCTCGACCAGACCGCGCGCACCGAGCTCGACGAGTTCGCCAAGGCGCTGAAGGACAACCGGTTGAGCACGTTCAGCTTTGTCGTCGAAGGCCATACCGACGCTTCCGGCTCGACACGCTACAATCAGGACCTGTCGCAAAGAAGGGCGCAGTCGGTGGCTGCCTTCCTGACCGCGAATGGCGTTCAGGCCGCCCGGCTCGAGGCGATAGGCCTGGGCAAGTCGCACCCGCGCGTCGCCAATCCCTACGATCCGGTCAATCGCCGGGTGGAGATGCGGATCAGGACGGAGTAGAGCGCCGGCACAAGTTATCCGACGCCTCACATAGCGATCAACGGGAGCCCGGCCTCAACAGGCCGGGCTCCCGTTTCGGTTAAAGCGGACAATCAGGGCTTGTTGAGCACACCGCCCACCGCGACACCGGTACCGAAGATCAGCGCTTTGGTCAGGAAGTCGTTGTTGTCGTTCGGCGGCGGGCCTTCCTCGCGAACCACGGTCTCGCGGTCGCGCCTGCGCTGGACGACCTGTTGCTGCTTCCTGCGCGGCTTTTCCGCCACCGGCTTCAGCGTGCGGGTCTTCTGCACCACCGGCTTCTTCGGCGCCGCCGCGCGTGCCTGATCGGCGGCATTCTTGGCGCGGATAGCATCCATCATCGGGTCGGTCTGGATCACCAGGAACGCCAGTTGATCGCCCGTCAGATAGGTGGTCTGCGGCAGGCCGTTCTTGCCTTGCCAGACGCCGATCGCCTGGCGCGTCCGCGGACCGATATTGCCGTCGACCTGGCCGAGCTCGTTGCCCAGCGCCTCGATGCGCAGCTGCAGGTCGATGCGGCCGTCGCGATCGAGCCCGATCGCGCCTTCCGTCTGCTCGGTGCCCGGCGTCTGCTTCATTGCATCGGTGATGCCCACCGAGGTGCGCACGGCCGAACCGGCATTGGCCTCAGCCCCATTCGCATCGAGGGCCGCGACCCGCTTGTTGGCCTTCGGGTCCTTCAGTTGGTCGATGTTGAGCTTGGCCACCGTGGCGAAGCGGCCGTTCGGGAATTGTTCGAGATAGGCCTCGTAGAACGGAATGGCATTCTTCTTCGAGGCCTCGTCCCACAGGCGCTGCTCGACTTCCCAGGAGGGCGGCTCGCTGGCCACCGGAGCCGGCGCTGCCGTCGTCTTGGCCGCATCGGCCACCGGTGCCTCGACTGGCGTGGCTTCCGCGGGTTTGCCGAGGAAAACCTCGCGTCCCAGCGACGCATTGTGCCATGGCCGCTGACGGCCTTGCGTGGCCTCCGTCACCTCGCCGCGCACCCGCGTCAAGGCGCTCTGGATCTCGACGCCGGGTTCGGTCAGGTGCTTGGCCAAAGCCAGCGAATAGGGGCTGTCGACGCCGTTGCCGTCGAAGGCGATGGCGCCGGGGTCGGTCGCATAGGCGATGAGCACGCCGCCGGTGCCCACGCCATCCGCTTTCGCTTCGACCGGCGCAAGGCCGGCGCCGAGCGAGCGGCTCTTCGGCAGCGAGGCGGCCAGCGTCCTTGCCAGCGGATTGTCGCGGCAGGCATCGAGGATGATGACGCCGACGGCTGGATCGGGCGGCAGCGCCGCCATGAACTCGTCGATCTGGACGGTGCGGGTCTTGAGATAGGCGGGCGACGTCAGCTCGGCATCGACCGGGATCAGGTAGTTCTTGCCGTCGACCTGCATGCCGTGGCCGGCATAGAAGATGACGGCGAGGTCGGCATTGTAGGATTCCTCGGTGAACCGGCTGATCAGGCTATGCATGCCCTGATTGTCCTGGTCGACGCCTTCGATCACGTCGAAGCCGGCATTGCGCAGCGTCGATGCGATGAGTTGCGCGTCGTTGGCCGGGTTGGGCAACGGCACCGCGTTGACATATTTGCTGTTGCCGATGACCAGCGCGACGCGCTTGGCGGCTTCGGGCGTGGCGGCCTCTGCGCTGAACGCGGCAAGGACAAACAGGATAAATCCACTCACAAGGACGGCGAACGTTTTCATGGATCAGCCCTCCGCCCCTCTGGGGCGCGCTATCGGTGTCTGCGCATGCTAAATTTCGCTTCTGCCAAAAATGGCTCTTGGGCGTATGTGATCCCGACCACAGTTTTGGTTCACAAGGAGCCCGAAAAAAGTGGGTCATAATAACATCGGCCCGCAGCGACACCAATGGCCTGACGCCGAAACCCAACTTTCAAAGGGTGGTCTGGATCGAGTTTATGAGAGCCGTGACGGCCTGCTTGTATTTTTCGAACTCCGGCGAGGTCTGCCGGATCTGTGTCGTGGTCGTCTGCTGGCTCTGATCGGACGCCAAGCGGGTCACCTTCTGCCCCATCTTCCGTTCGGCCCAGTCGATGACGTAGCTGGTGGTCTTGCCGGTCAGGAAAGGGTTGGCCTGGATGACGGCTGATCCGAGCACGGCGCTCAATTGCGAAGAGCCCGGCGCCCCCAGCACCTGGGCCGCGCCTTCCATGCCCAGGAAATGGCAGAGATAGAGCCGCCCGGCGGTGATCTGGTGGCCGCGGGCGCGAAGATAGGCTTCGCCCTCGCGCGCCAGGTTGCGCACCATCTCGCGCGACAGCGTGGCGTCAAAGCGAAGCGCCAGCAGGTCGGCGGTCGACAGCGAGCGGGCGAGATCGGGCCGGTAGGTGTTCATCATCCGGATCCACGTCTTGGTGATGAATTGCCCGGCGCCCGTCGCCGAGGAAAGCGGGTTCTTGGCCCGCGCGCTGCCGCCGCTTTCGACATGGACGATGCGGTCGGTCAGCGTCTCGACGGCTGCATCACCGGAACCACCGGAAGCGTAGGCGGCGACCGTGGTGACCGTCCCCAGCGGGTCGATCGCCTCGCCGCTCTGGTAGAGCTCGAAATGCAGATGTGGTCCGGTCGAAAGCCCCGTGGTGCCGATATAACCGATGACGTCGCCGGCCTTCACCCTGGTGCCGACGCCGCTCGCGATGGCGAATTTTTGCATATGCGCGTAGCGCGTCTCGCGCCCGTTGGCGTGCGCGATCTTCACCAGGTTGCCATAGCCGCCGCCATCACCCTGGAAGGTGATCTCACCGTCGAAGGCGGCCACGATCGGCGTGCCGACCGGAGCGGCCCAGTCGACGCCTTTGTGGATGCGGACCGTGCCGAGGATCGGATGCTTGCGCGGGCCGAAGGTGGAGGTCATCACCCCGGCGACCGGCGTGACCATGCCGTTGGTCACGGTCAGCGAACGAACTTCGTCATTGCCGGTGACGCATGCATACTGCCCGTCGCTCTGCTGGAAGACGAAACAGTCGAGGCTCTTCTGCGCGCCCTGGACGCCGACATAGAGAACCCGTCCGGAGATCTCGCCCTGGCCGCGCGGCGTCCGCGAATAGATCAGCACCAGGCGCTGGTCCTCGCTGGCAAAGGCGTCGAGATCCTGTCCTCGCGACAGATACATGATCGCCTCGCCGATCACGCTGGTCGGAACTTTGTTGCGCGCCGCCGTCGAATAGATCGCGTCGAGCAGGCGGTACTGCCGCTTGGGCCCGCCTTCGTCGGAAGCGCCTGAATAGTTGAACAGGTCCTCGCGCACCCAGGGGTCGACGCCCGACACGAACGCGCCCGCCGCATTGCGCGTCAGCGTGCCGACATAGACGTTCCTGGCATAAATCGAGACCTGCATGAGCGACATAGTCGCCGTCTCGCGGTTCGGCCTGAAGCCGCGCATGGCCACGACGTAGCCCGCCTGCAATCCATCGCGGTTGAACAACGCCTTCAGCGCCTCGCCCGCCAGCTTCGCGTCGTCGGCGGAGAAATGCGCATCGGCGACGACGCTGTCCAGGCTGCGGTCGTTGAGGATTTTTACGAACGTGTCCTCGGTCGCCTCGAAGCGCTGGTATTCGCTGGTGACGGTCGCGACGGTCGTATTGTTTTCGATCGCGGTCTTCTTGAAGGCGGGTAGGGCGGCTTCCCCCTGATCGACGGTCTCGCCCCAGCCGGCCTCCGGATCGTCGGCGTCTGCCTTGGGCGCTGAACCGGCAGGCGCTTCGCCCTCGTCTGGCGCCGGCTGCAGGTCGTTCTCCAGATCGCCTTGCTGATCGTCGGTTGCTGCCGGAGCTGGAGGCGCGGCTTGCTGATCGTCAGGCGCCGTGGCCGGAGATTTCGGCGCGGTCTGCCGCTGCGCCTGGAAGAACGCGAAATCCTCCTGTGTCGAGGGGATCGTCGTCATGAATTTTTCGCTGGCGCTCAGCATCGCGTCGGAGAGGATCTCGATCTGCGGCGAGGCGCCGGAACTGTCGAGCTCGGCAGGACGCGCGACCGTGCGGCCTTTTGTTGCCGTTTCGGTGTCGGGGGCGAGCGTGATCCACATCGGGTCTCCGGCGAGGTCGATGATCGCCGGCACATAAACCGAAGCGTCGGGCGGCACGTCTTCCATACCCTCGACGGGGTGCAACTCCTCGTCCTCGTCGCCGAACGACCAGTAGTCCCTGGTAAGGTAGAAACCCGCCGCGATCGAAACGACGGCAATCGTGGCAAAGCCGGAAAGGACCCAGCGCCAGTGCTTGCGCCGGCGCTCGGCCAGGCGCGCCTGCTTCTTCAATTTGAAGCTCGTGTCGATGCTGTGCGTCACGGGCTGTTTCCGGTCAGGAAATACGTCCAGCGCACCTGCTCGAGCGTGTCGACCTCGACGAAGCGCGCGGCGATATGGCCGCGTTGCCAGCATTCGTCGATGCCGCGTATCGAGAAGCGGCGCCGGTCGATGCACATATCGATCGATCCGTTGAGGATCGCGTGACCGAAGACGTCCGTGGCGTAGATGTAGATGTAGCGGTTGGTCAGCTCCTCGCGGATGACGTTGACGCATTGGTTGGCGCCGATCGTCCACCAGCCGTCGGTCTGGTCGGCATCGTCGACCTTCTGTCCGACGGCGAGATTGACGACGTCGAGCGTCTGGTTGCAGACGGTGAATTCGGCATGCGCCCGGTCGGTCAGAAAGATCGAGAGCAGTGCCGTGCCTAGAAACGCGGCAAGCCTCATGGGGTCAGGCAGAAGTGGCAAGCCACACTTCTTGCGTGGCGGCGGCTGGAAAGATGAACGCGGGCGGCGGAGTTCCATCGTCGTCCATGTCTATCCGCCAAGCCGAAAATACTTGGCCGTGGCGGAGAACTGGGAACCGTCGGCTTCGATCTCCTCGAGAATCTTCGGCAACAGCTCCGAGGCCGGCGTCGGCCGCGAGAACATTGCGGCCTGGATGTCCTTGGGCCCGGTGATGACCAACATGATCTGCGGCACGGCCTTGCCGGCCGCCTTGTCCGCGCCGCCGAGCCCGATCGGGATGCTGAACGTCGCCTTGTCCGCTTGCGCGACCATACGGTCGTCGAGGTTGAAGGCGATGCCCTTGTGATCGATCAGCATCACGTTGGAAATGAGCCCGCCGCGCGTCGCCAGGGTGCCGCTGATCGGCGAGCCGTCCGGCACGGACATCCGGTCGAGAACGAGTTGCGGCCGCTCGGTCCCGCTCCGGTCGAGAAAGCGCAGGAAGTTGGTCACCTCGCATTGCGGCTGGTCGATGAGGCGCACGCTGATGTCCGGTTCGAGATGGAATTTCGCCTGGAAATCATTGAGCATCTGCTCGAAGGGCTGCACGGCGGTTCCAAAACCTTCGATTGCCGCGGCGCTGTCCGTTGCCGATGTCAGGCTCGCATAAAAACAGTCGCCGCCGCTGAAGTCGCGCACCCATGAGGCGCGCTGAGCCAGCTCGTTTGTCGGCGGCGGAACCTGCGGCTTGGGCAGGTTGATGGCGACGTCCGTATTCTGAGGCTCCTTGGCTGCAGGCGGCTGCTGCGGCAGTGGTGCCGGTTGTGTCGAGGCGCTCGGAGTTGCCGGCTGGCTGGCCGGCGCTTCGGTCGGCTGGTTGGGAGGCGACGCCTGTGCATGGTTTTCCGTAGGCGAGGGGGTCAGTGGTTTGGGCAGCTTGGACAGAGCTTCGATGATGTCCGATACCCTGGGCTTGGCGGCCGGCGGCTCGCCGGCCGGTTGCGCCGGTCTCTGGCTGTCCGCAGCCTTCGGCGCGGGAGCGGGCGACGGTGACGTCTGGGTTGACGGTTTCGCAGGCTCGGTCTCAGCTGGCTGCGGCATCGGCGCCTCATTGTTGGCGAGGTTCCCCGACTGGGCCGCCGGTGGCGCTTTTTCGGCGGGCTGGACCTCTGCGGCCGGCGGCTGAGATTTCGGGGTCGGCCCGGGAATTTCGGCAGGCTGTGCCGGCGTCTGATCGGCCGCCGCATCCGCCGGCTTTTCCACGGGGGGCGCCTCGGCTTTTGTTTGTGATGGCGTAGTCTGAACAGGCTTTGCCGGTTCATTGGCGGTGGCATTGTCGGGGTTCTGTGGCAGGGGCTTCGCCAGCTCTGGCTGAGGCTTGGGTGCCTCCGTCACAGATTCTGCCGAAGGCTTCGGCAGAAGAGGCGTGAGTTTTTCGGTCACCGGCGGCGGAGGCGACATGACGCCACTGAAATAGAGCCCGGCGCCCGCCACGATAGTCAGCGCCGCCACCGCGCCGACGGCGATGGCTGGGGTCCTCGAAGCTTTTTTCTGCACCGCAGCCGTGGCGGCTCGCGGCGGAGTTGCCTGCGGCGAAGGCCGCGGCTCGGACAGAAGCGCCGGCCGTACATGCGGGACGAAGCGCGGTTCGCCGGGAACCGTCGAAGCCGGAGGGCTGGAATTCGGCAGCGCGGTCCAGCCGGCGCGCGGCAGGCCGGAGCGCTCGCGCGGCGCGAAAGATGCGGGCGGTGGCAAGGTTGCGTCGAGATCGTCGTCGCGCGTTGCCCTGGCAATCTCGGCCATGCTTGCCGGCCGTTCGCGAGGATCCGGCTGCAGCATCGCTTCGATGAGCATGCGGAAGTCGGGGTCGATATCCGACAGGTCCGGCACTGTCCGGCGCTTCTCGACGACTTCATACTGCGAGCCGCTCATGTCGAGCGGCTTTCCGCGCAGCGCGGCGGCCAGCACCAGTCCGAGACTGTAGATGTCGGATTGCTCGCTGACTTCGCCGCCATAGAGACCGAGCTGTTCGGGCGAGACGTAATTGTATTTGCCGGCGAACTTTCCGCCGATCAGCGTCTCGCCGCCGACGTTGGCCGAGCGCGCGATGCCGAAGTCGATGATCTTGGCGCGCTCGACCCGACCGCCCGGTAGGATGATGTTGTCGGGGGAGAGGTCGCGGTGGACCGCGCCGGCCTGATGCACGGCGCTCAAGCCCGAGGCGAGGCGATGGCAAAGCCTGCGCACATCGGGCGGTGACATGGGACCGCGCCGCATGACATCGAACAGCGACTGGCCGTCCACGAACTCCATGGCGAGGTAGGGACGGCCGATCCCCGGATCGATGGTGAAGACGTGGTATCGCACCACCGCATCATGCGACAAATGGTTGAGGATCGACGCTTCCTTGCGGAACAGGGACAGGATCGTCTGGTCGCGGGCGAACTCGGGCAGCACGATCTTGATCGCGACATGATCGCCGGTCTGGATGTTATGGCCGCGATAGACTTCGCCCATGCCGCCGGACGCGATCCGCTCGTCGAGTTCGTAGATGCCGCTGAGCTGCGTGCCGACGCCGGTATACGCGAGGCTAGGCGAAATCCGCGTCTTATTGTCGTCGTCGCTCATCTATCTCAGCCTTCCGCCCTGGACCGACCTGCATGAAGCGGTCCGTTGCGCCCGTCGCCGACCTTGACCAGCACGATGGTGACATTGTCCGTTCCGCCGCGCGCCAGCACCGTCTCCAGGAGCTTCTCGCACGCCTCCTGCGGCGGCGCGGACTTGACCGCCGCCTCGATCTCGGCGTCGCTGACATGCGCGGTGAGCCCGTCGGTGCTGAGGACGAAAACATCGCCCGGCATCAATTCGCCTTGCTGGAAATCGATCTCGAGCTCGTCGCTGACCCCGACGGCATGTGTGATGACATTGCGACGCGGCCAGACCAGCGCTTCCTCCGCGCTGATCATGCCGCGATCGACGAGTTCCTGGACTTCGGTATGGTCCCTCGAAATCTGCGAGATCGCCCCGCCGCGCACCAGATAGATGCGGCTGTCGCCGGCCCACAGGCCCGCGAACCGCCCGTCCATCGCGAGCAGGGCGGCGAAGGTGGAGCCGATGGTGATGCCGCGCGATCGCGATATGTTGCGGATCTCGGCATTGGCGCGGCTCAGCCGGTCCTCGAAGCGCGCGCGAAGGTCCGGCGCGGAGCTGGCGATGCCGATCGTCGCCAGATGATCGACGATGCTGGCCGAGGCGACCTCGCCGGCCTCATGCCCGCCCATCCCGTCGGCCACCACCCAAAGGCCGGTCCGAGGATCGACGAGGTAATTGTCCTCGTTGTGGTCGCGCACGCAGCCTTTATGGCTCACACCGAAGCTTTCGATGGGGAGGGCGACAATGCTCAATTTGCCACCAAGCGCTTCGCGAGCGTCCTCTGTGACGAACCATGGGCCGCGTGCCCAGGCCACTCTGCCACAAGCGCATACATTAGAGTACCGAAATGAAGGCTGGCGCCGGCGATGCTCTGGAGCGCTGCCATGTCAGAACGCCTTCGGGCAGCTGAAATCGGACAGCGCCGGGAGCAGGAAGGGGTTGGCCCCCGACCCGGTCTCCATCTTGTAGGCGACGTCGCGTCCGCCTATCACGAAGCGCGCTTCGGTGTTGCCGCCATCGCCGGTGACCGTCGCCTTGTCCAGCAGCCGCTTCAAGGCCCATGGCCCCTCGAATTTGAGGGCGGATTCGCGGCCCGGCATTTCCGGCGTCAGGCTGAGACTGGCCGATCCGGAAGCGGCACCGCTCGGCCATGTCACGATGCTTGGCGCGTTGCCGGCCTGCGCGCTTTGGACGGTCTGCCCGTCGACATTGAGCACCGCGCTGTCGGCCTCGCTGTTCAGCGAGGTAGGCGTGAAGGTGATCGAGACCGACGGCGCCGAACCGCCGGACGGGAAGTAGGCATTGCGGATTTCCGCCGCCGACTGGAACGCTTTCAGGGTCGACTTGGCAAGGTCGCGGCCGGAGCGCGCGTCCTGCTTCCAGGTCCAGTCCTGACCCGTCATGTCGATCAGCGGCGCCAGGTTCTGCGCGAAGAACCGGTCCATCAGGCCGCCCGGCGCGAACAGCTTGGCGAAATCGGCAAGAGAGATTTCCTCCGTGCTGTCGCCGGCGAAGGGATAGTGACCGTTGACGGCCTCCTCGCAGGGGCGCGTGACCGCCTCATCGAGCGTCTGGTTGAGATTGGCGATCGAGGTTTCGGCAACGTTGCCCTCGAACTCGTCGGCCGCAGCATCGACCATGCGCGCGAGCGGCTTGGGCAAGCGCGAAGCATTGGCGCGCAGCGTCGAAATCTGCAGCTTCAGGTTCGCGTTGACGCGCTCCGTCTGCGAAGGCACGTCCGCCGCGAGCTTCACGCTCTGGTAGACGTCGTGGAAATTCTGCGTCAGCGCATCGAGCGGGCGGCGTCCGCTGGAGCCGCTCACCAGCGCCTGGAACGGCCTGAACTGTGCTTCCACAGTAGCGCCGGCGTTCTGCGTGGCGGACGAGCTTGTCCCGGCACGGCTCTGCGACTTGCCGCCGGCGATCTGCAGGCCGATGCGGGCCAGGCCCTTGGCCATAATAGCTGGATCCTGCTGTGGCGCGCTGGTCTCGGAGACGGTGTTATCCATCGTCAACGCGGTTTCATCCGCGATTGCGGTGAACAGCCGGTCAAGCGGCGAGCCCGGCGAGGCGGCGGCCGAAAGTGCGATATATTGCGGCTTGTCCTTCAGCATCGCCTTGAACTTCAGCCGGTCGAGCGCGCCGTTCCAGGCGGAAGCGAATTCCTTGCCGTAGCGGTCGATGAGCTCGGGGCCGAGCTTGGGCAGGTCCTGGTCGATGCCGCCCTGCTCGCCGCCACCGCCGAGAACCCATTGGTCGTCGACCAGCATTTGCGCCATGCGCGAGAGCTGCGGCAGGTAGAAGCCGTTGAAGCCGGCCCGGGTGTAGAGTCCGGGAACGCGAAGGTCGGAGAGCTCGCTGCCGTCCATGCGTTCGAACAAAAGCTGCGCCTCCGAACCGGCTTTCGCGGCAACGGAAAAGTCCTGGAGTTTTGCAGCGTAGACCGCCGATTTGATCAGCGCCGATGCGCGGTCGGCAAGGCTCATGCGTCCGAGCGAGCGCTGCGCCGCCTCGACCAATGGCTGGTTCAGATCGAAGACCGGGTCGTAGGCGTCGTCGAGCGTGAGCATGGCGCGCAGATGCTTTTCGAGCTGCGCGCGGCCCTCGCGGTTGTTCTCGCCTGGATAGCGGTTTTCCTCCCAGTCCTGCTTCATCCAGGAGATAATCAGCTCGTCGTCGACCTTCGGCGCCTTGCCGCCCAGCATCAGATAGATCTTCAACGGTTCGTAGAGCGCGATCGGATCGGCCATCTTTGCCTGGATCGTCCGTTCCGCCTGAACCAGGAGCCGCGAGCGGAAGCTTCGCTCCAGCGCCTGCCGGTAGGCCGTCTTGGACGCCGATAGAAGTCTCTCCCGCTGGCTGAGCCCAAAACTCTCCTCGACCGGCCTCGTTTGGCCGGCGGTTTCATATCCCGCCGGCAGGTTGCGCAACTGATCGAGCGGCCCGATGACGTTCTCGAGATCGACATCGGTCACCGTCGTGCTCTTGAGCAGTGAATCCGCACTGTCGCGATACTGCGCCATCGCCTGCCGTGTGGAGGCGATCAGCGATTTGTTGGCCGAGAAGCTGAGACCGAGCACGCCGAGCGCCGCCAAAGCCGCCAGCGCGATAGCGGCGAGGCCGCCAAATCTGGCGAGCCTGGCGCGCCGCTCCGCGGCCCTGTCGAAGGAGACCCAGCCGGCCTCCGGGAAGATCACCTTCGCCAGAAGATCATGCAGGAAGAAGCTTTTGCCGGTGCCGGAAAGATGCGCCTGGGAAGCGCTGCCGAAATTGCGGCCGATCGCGCCCAGCACCTGGTCGATCGGCGTTCCTTCCTGGGTGCCTGACGAAAAATAGAGCCCGCGCAGGCTGACATTGACCTGGCTTCGGGACGGGTCGAACAGGCTGGTGACGAAGCGCACGATGCGTACCCTCAGCGCGCCGAACTGCGCCGGGAAGCCGAAGATCGCGATGCGCGCCACCGGGTCGGCCTCGTCCTGGAGGCGGTCGGCGATCTCGTCCGCCAGCTGCCTGGCCAGCGCGTCGAACTCGGCCGGAGCCTCGCCGATCATGTTCCTGTTGCGGTCGGTGGTCTGGAACGTCGCGCCCCACACCTTGCGCCGGCGGGCTTCGTCGAAATCGCCGAAATAGTCCATGAAGCCGGAGATGAGATCGGCCTTGGTGAAGAGCAGGTAGACCGGGAACTGGATCTTCAGCGTCTCGTGCAGTTCCCGCAGGCGGCTTCTTATCTCGGTGACATGCGCATCGAGCTGCTGGTCGTCGAGGCCGATGAGATCGGCAAGGCTGATGGCGAGGATCACGCCGTTGATCGGCTGCCTGGTGCGGTATTTTTTCAAAAGTCCCAAGAAGGCGAGCCAGCTCGCCTTGTCGCGCTTGGCGTCCGACTCCTGCGTCGTATAACGGCCGGCGGTGTCGATCAGCACGGCCTCGTCGGTGAACCACCAGTCGCACGACCGCGTGCCGCCGACACCGGCCACCGGCTGGGCGTTGCCGGAGCCCGCAAGCGGAAACTTCAGACCCGAATTGACCAGCGCCGTCGTCTTGCCGGCTCCTGGCGGTCCGATGATGACGTACCAGGGGATGTCATAGAGGAAATTGCGCTTGCCGCTCGACTGCTTCAGCGACGCGATGGCCTCGCTCATGCGCGCCTCAAGCACCTGCGCATCGTCGTTCCGGTCGTCGCTGTGTACGATCGCTTTCTCGAGCGCCTTCTGCGCCTTGCGTCCTTGCCAGAGGCGGATGCCGTAGAAGAGCGCGAGCAGCGCGACGGTCACGCCGATGATCGTTGCCCTGAGCCAGGCCGGTCCGAGCGGACGGCTATCGGCAAAGCGGATCAGCGGTCCGGCATACCAGACCGCCGCCGCGAAACCGGCGAGCGCCAGCAGGCTGAATATCCTGAGCATCCAGCGCATCAGTGCCGCTTCCCGCCGCGCCCGCTCACAACGTCTCCTCCTTCGGGATCATCACGTCGACGCGGCGGTTCTTGGCGCGGCCTTCAACCGTGCCGTTGTCGGCAATCGGTTCGTCCTCACCCTTGCCGTCGACGCTCAGCCGCGACGGGTCTTTCAATTGCTTGGCCATCATCGTTTGGACGGCCTTGGCGCGAGCGACGGAAAGATCGAAGTTGGATTTGAACTGGCTCGATTTCTTCGGCTTGACATTGTCGGTGTGGCCGACGATGCGGACTGGCCCGGGCTCGGCATCCAGAGCCGCGGCTATATCGGCCGCAACGGGTTGGAATTGCGCCTTCAGCTCCGCCTGGCCGGGCGCGAACAAAAGCTGGTTGCTGACCTCCACGACGATGAAGTTGCCCTTTGTGCCGACCGTCAGCCCGCCGCCGTCGATCTCTTTGGCCAAAGCTGCGCGGATGCGGTCGATCTGTATGGTCGTCGGGACGGTAGACGGCGGCGGAGCGGCTTGCGCGGGTTCGGCCGGCGCCGCAACGCTGGCCCGCTCGATGGTGACCGGCGTCGACGGATTGAGCGCCAGCAATTCGCCGGCCGTCGCATCGCCCTCGTCGGTGATCAATACCCGCAACCCGAAGAACGCCGCCGTCACCAGCGTCGCGGCGGCAGCCGCGACCGCCCATAGCGGCAGCCGCGCCCTTGGCTTCGACAGCGTCGCCGCCATGCCTTGCCAATGGGGCGAGATGTCGTCCCCCGCACGCGGGCTGAAGTAGCGGATCGTGTCGTAGACGTCGCGCCGGATGCGTTCGAGAGTGTCCCGTTCGCCGGCCCGTTCGCGATACTGGCCTTCGAACCCGACCGACAGGCAGGCATGCATCAGTTCGAGCGGATCGTGATGACCCTCCGGGCTGCTTAGGATATTGTTCAGCGCCTCGTAGAAACCGGCGCCGGTGGGTTTGGTGTGGAAGACCTTTGCCACCAGACTGTGGCCGCTCCAGGCATCGTCCTTCGGCCAGGGCAGGTTGCCGATGAGATCGTCGGCCGTCTCGCAAAGGGCGAATTTCGCGATTCTGCCTTCCTCCTCGGCGATGCCGGCTTTCGCCAGCTCCCGGTCGAACGTCTCGATCGCTTCGGCGATGTGCTCCGCCAACGGCGCCGCTTGCCGCTCGACTGGCATTAGTCGCAACTGGCCGAACAGCACGAGCAGCGGCGCCGCAGCCGCGAGAATTGGATTTGCCGCGGCGTATTTCACGCCATCCGTGGCGTGGATCAGCATTTCCTGTTGCAACGCGGGCGTTGACGCAGCGGCTGCGGAACCTTGAACGACCATGGTTCCGGACGACCAGCCGGTCGGCATCTGCCGGCCGATGCCTGGGTCGAATACCGTCGATTCCCGGGCGGCCGGCGAAGCAGGCGCAACGCTGCCCGCAGAGTAGCTTTGAGGAGCCGCAGGCGACCGTTGTTTTGGCCTTGGCGCCCGGATGACGGTCTTGTCCGCCGGCCGGGAGGGATCGTCCTTCGAGCTCATCGGCGGTCCACCGTCGAGGTGCGGCGAACAGGTCTTCGGCGGGGAAAAAGAGCGGCTTCGCGCTTTTTATGCCAACATTTGGCGGCGGGCCGGATGGAAAGGCTCATCTCGCCGAAACATGACATTGCTGCACACGCCCCAAGTCACGCCGCTTTGCCCGCCTGGCAAGCTTCCGTGCGCCATTCTAGCCGCCCAAGCACCTAATTGAAATCGGGCAGCTGATTGGAATTGGAAAGCAGGATGCTCAAAGCGGCGTTTTCTTCTGTGAGACCGGTCACATAGCGCCGGGGTGCTACTTCTGCTTGCCGGCCTTGGCGTAAGCCTCGCTGAAATAGGCCAGGAAGACATCGAGCATGCCGTTTTCGTGCTTCTCCTCCATGGTGCGCCAGGTGGCGACGAGGGCATCCCACGCCTGGCTTTTCTTGGATGAAAAAGAAGCCGGCGGCAGCTTCCTGGCGATCGCCTCCGGCGACAGATCGTCGAGCAGCTTGGAGAGCGCCGCCTGCATGGCGGCGTAAGTGGCCAATTCGTGCGTCTTGAGATCCCGGAAGGCGTCCTCGACGCTGTGCGCGGCGTCGAGATAGCCGGCTCGGCGTTTGGCGAACATGATCTCCAGTATGTCGTCGGTGCCGGGAACGAATTTCAGCGGGTTGTTGTTTTCGGCGCCGATCATCGTGCGGTTCGCGCTTTTGGCCAGCACCTTGGCCGCCGCGCGTGCCTTGAGCAGCAGGGACAATTGCTCGACCGTGGTCCTGAGCACGGTGCCGATCTCGGCGGCCACTTCATGCGGATCGCGCGACTGAAGCAGGTCAGGCGGCATGCCGGCCGCCCTCGCGATATCCCGCAGCAGCCTGTCGGCTTCCTCGGGCCTGGCTGCCGACGCGGCCGGGGCCGGTTGCTGCAGCGCCGAGGACCTCGATACCGGAGCAGCCTGTCCGGTGCGCTGTTCCGTTGGACTGAAAAACGGCTCGTTGCCGAGGTCCAGCGGCCTGCCTGTCGATGGCGGCAGCTCGCGTTGCGTCGACCCGGTCCGGCCTTGCGGATGGTCGGTGGCAATGCGTTCCTCGTCGATCGAAACCGAAATGACATAGCGGCCGATCAGCACCCGGTCGCCAGGAGCCAGCCGGTGCGGACCGGCCATGCGCTGGCTGGAACCGTTGATGAAGGTGCCGTTGCGCGAGATGTCATAGAGCCAGAAGGAGCACGCCTGGAAGCGGACCTCGCAATGCCGACCCGAGATGAACTTGTCCGGATCGGCAAGCGTCCAGTCGCAATTCTCGCGGCCGATCTCGAAGCTGCGGTCGCGGGCGCCATAGCTCGCCGCCGTGCCCGCGGGCAGCCTGTCGACATTGCTGATCTGGAGCGAGATGAACATCCGGAAGCGTCGCCGAACTTGGTAAATAGATACTTATTTCACGCAATTCCGGACGGAAGACCGCTGCGCGCTTTTCCCGGAATTGCACCGGCATTCTAGCATCTTGCGGGAACGGTGGGAGAGGAGCGTTTCACACCCATGCGTGGGGTATGGTTAAGCTGTCCCTGTTATTTGGCCGCGGTCAAACATGTGCTAGGCTGAATCCGTCCGGTGCGGTGAATTCGAAAACTTCCCGAACGTGATGCAGTTTACAGAGCGGGGGCTTCGATCCATCACACTGGCGGCCGCGTCCAGGAGGGGCACGACCCATGCCGAACGAACGTGCCACGGTTGTGCAGACGCCGGTTGGCGGCGATGTGCTGACCTTCACCCATCTCGTCGGGCGTGACGAGATCAGCCGCTGTTTCGCCTATACCGTCGGCTTCGTCTCGAAGAGCCATGATGTCGATCCGCTGAAGGTGCTGGGCGGCGTCGTTTCGGTCGAAGGAGAATCCGATCCGAAACGCTGGTTCAGCGGCCTCGTCTCGGAGTTCAAGCTCACCCGCATCGAGGACCGGCTGGCCTTTTACGAGGCCGTCGTCAGGCCATGGCTCTGGTTCCTCGGCAACACCACCGACTGCCGCATCTTCCAGAACATGACGGCGGTCGAAATCGTAGAAAAGATCTTCTCGAAATACGGCATCGCGAAATTCGAGAAGCGGCTGCAAGGCTCCTACCCCTCGCGCGAATATTGCGTCCAGTATGACGAGAGCGATCTGGATTTCGTGCAGCGGCTGATGGAGCACGAGGGCATCTTCTATTTCTTCGAGCATGACGAGGGCAAGCACACGCTGGTCCTCTGCGATGCGATGAGCAAGCTGAAGCCGGCGCCTGGCTACGAGAAGGTGCTCTATAATTTCGAGGGGCAGGCTTCGCGGCGCGATGTCGAATATATCACCGAATGGATTCCGGGCAGTTCAGTGCGGCCCGGCGCTTATGCCCACACCGACTATGATTTCGAAAAGCCGGGCGCCGATCTGATGGCGAAGTCCGCCCAGCCATTCAGCCACAAGGAGGCCGCCGGCGAGAATTACCGCCAGCCCGGAGCGCATCTCGATGTCGGGCGAGGCGACGCGATTGCCGGGGTTCGCCGCGAGGAACTTCAGGCGGTCCACCAGCGCAGCACGGCGGTGGGTACCGTGCGCGGGCTCTTTTCCGGCTGCAAGTTCAAGCTGGAAAGCTTTCCGCGCGACGACCAGAACCAGGACTATCTGGTGGTCAGCGCCGAATACCGCCTGTTCGATCCGGGCTATCGGACCCAGAACGAGGCCCATAGCGAAAACTTCAAGGTGGTGCTTGGCATGGCACCCACCAAATTGCCCTACCGCCCGCCGCGCATCACGCCGCGGCCGATCATGCGCGGCCCGCAGACGGCGACCGTGGTCGGTCCTTCGGGCGAGGAGATATTCACCGACAAATATGCCCGGGTGAAGGTCCAGTTCCACTGGGACCGCCTCGGCAAGAAGGACCAGAACTCTTCCTGCTTCGTGCGCGTGTCGCAAACCTGGGCCGGCAGCGGCTGGGGCTTCATCCAGATCCCGCGCATCGGCCAGGAGGTCATCGTCGATTTCATCGAGGGCGACCCCGACCTGCCGATCATCACCGGCCGCGTCTACAACGCCGCCGAGATGCCGCCCTATGGCCTGCCGGGCAATGCGACGCAATCGGGTTGGAAGTCCAATTCCTCGAAGGGCGGCGGCGGTTACAATGAGCTGATGTTCGAGGACAAGGCGGGGTCCGAGCTGGTCAATTTCCAGGCGCAGAAGGACCACCATCTGCTGATCAAGCACGACCGCAACAAGACGGTGCAGCACGACCAGTCCGACCGCATCGACCACGACGCCAAGCACTCCGTCGGCCACAACCTCGACGAGGATGTCGGCAACAACAAGACGGTCAAGATCGGCGTCGACCAGACCACCAACATCGGCAGCAATGATACCGAAACGGTGGGCAAGAACCGCTCGCTGACGGTCGGTGCCAACGAGACAATCAGCATCGGCGCCAATTCCACCGAAACGATTGGTCAGAACCATTCGCAGACCGTCAGCCTTGTGCAGACCATCACCGTCGGGGCGGCTCGTGTCGATACCGTCGGCGCGACCGAGACGCGTAGTGTCGGAGCGGTGCAGACGAACACAATTGGAGCGTCGCGAAGTGTCACGGTAGGGACAGGGCAGAGCCACACAATTGGCGCTGCCGATAGCTGGCAGATCGGCGCGGGCCAGACAGTGGACGTCGCCGCCGATCAGAGCTTTACTGTTGGCGGCGCTCATTCCTCGCAAGTGGGCAAGGCGCGCCTGGCCAAGATTGCGGCGGACGAGGGAATCGAGGTCGGCGGGGGCTATTCGCTAAAAGTTGCCAAGGCAAGCTCTGTCATAGTCGGCGAAGACGGCGTGATGAAATACGGCAAGAAGCTGTACGTCGAGGCGGCCGACGAGATTACGCTGAAATGTGGCGATGCCAGTATCGTTCTCAAAAAGGACGGCACGATCAGCCTCAAGGGCAAAGACATAAGGCTCGACGGTAGCGGCGACATCGACGTGAAAGCAGACGGAAAGACCAAGATCAAAGGCAGCAGTGTTCACAACAATTGAAAGAAGGCGGCCGTGCGATGGACGTAGCGGGGCGTATTGACGGCGTTGTCATAGGGTTGCTCATCGGCTTTGATGACGGCTCGCCGCTTGTCGTTTTCGTCGGCAACCCCAGCGACACGGCGGTCAGAGCCCGCAGCCTCGCTGTCCTCGACGGTTCTTCTGTCGGCTCGGAGGTGGCGCTGCTGTTCGAAGGGGGCGACCCGACCTGCCCCCTTGTTGTTGGACGGATAGTGGACCCACGCCCAGATCAGCGTCACGTCGAAGTGATGCGCGACGGTGAGACGGTGACAGTGGATGCGCGCGATCGTATCGAGTTCAGATGTGGCCTGGCGTCCATCATCCTGGAGAAGAATGGGCGCATCTCAATTCGCGGTACACAACTCAACAGCCACGCGACCGGTACGAACTGGATACGAGGGGCGGCTGTCCACCTGAATTAGGTTGAGCCGATGCAGCGCCTTGCGACGATCCCAGCAATTGTCGACCAGCACGCGGAGGATGCCGCTTTCCTCTGGTCGCGCCGACGCCGGGAAATTGATGGACCGCTTTTGAACGAAATCGATATTGGCCGTATCGACCAGAGGCTCGATGCCGATCTCGAAGGCCTGTTCGCATCGGGCGAAGCCGCGTGGGCAGCGGCGAACGCCCGCTTCTCCGATTATCCGCAAGCCCCCGAACTGTTTGTCATGGCCTGTCTGGCCCTCCACTGGGAAGAGGAAACGAAGCTCGCCAAGGTGTTCGAGGCCGCCGCGGCGCTCGGCGAAACCGGTATCAATGCTATTTCGGGCGCTATCGCCCGAACGCCGCGGGAAAAACTTCGTTCCTTTGTCGCCAGATGGATCGATTCCAAAGAAGCAATGCTCAAATGCATTGCACTTGCGGCGCTTTGGCATCATCGGGCCGATGCCGGGCCGCGCCTGGGCGAACTGGCCGCGAATGGCCATGCCGAGGTCCGGGTCAGGGCACTCCGGCTGGCCGGTGCATTGCGCCGCCGCGATCTCCTTCCCCAGGCAATAGAGCGCCTCGCTGCCGGCCAGCCGAAGGAACGGCTAGCGGCCTCGCTCGCCGCCTGTCTGCTTGACGCCGGCCGCACGGCTTTGCCTGTCCTCGACGAACTGCTCGCCCATACCGATATTCTCCCCGGCGAGGTTTTCGACATCCGGCTGCTAGCCTCGGCGGGAACTTCCGCGAAAACCTGGCTTCAGGAGGGCCTCAACCAACTTTCGTTACGGCGGCCGGCACTGGCTGCCACCGGAGTGCTCGGCGACAGATCGATAGTCCCATGGCTGATCGAACGCATGCGCGAACCTCAGTCCGCTTATGGCGCGGGTCTAGCCTGGCGCGACCTCTTCGACGTCGATTTCAACGATACAGACCTGTTCACTGTCGATCCCGCGTTACTTGGAAAGCCATTCGCCGACATCGAGGAGTCGCCGCTTCCGTTCGCGGATCGAGCGAAGGCATGGTGGGACGAGGGACGGGGACCAGGCAAACACAAAGTATTCCACTCGATGCGCAAACAGCGGCTCGCTGCCATTAGGGCCTCTTTCGAGAACCCCGACCTGCCCTTGGCTAACTGGCGACGGACCCAGCGCTTCCCGGCCTGGATGTAGCTCAGCCGAAATTGACCCGGCTGACCAACGCGGCGGCGCGCAATCCGGCTTCGGAGGCGATCTCGCACATGGCCACCGGACCGGGCGCATAACCGGCAGTGAAACTGTCTGCTGCCACAAGCAGCGCCAAAGCTCCGCTGGCTGCTCCCACGTCGCCAACGGTCATTGCCGGATAGGCAATCGGCAGGATTTCGCGGCGTGTACGGTAGAAGCGAGACCGCGCTATGTTCGCCTCCCATCCGCTATATCGCTCTCCGTTGCCATTGCTGACTACAAAGACGATATCGGGCTCTCGCGGGCCATTGCCAGCTCCATTTAGCGTCCCCTGAAGCGCGCCGAGCAGCGCCTTGCCCTGGCTGTATCGCTCAGTAAGGACGCTATCGGCTTCCTGGGCAAAACCGGCGCCGTGGATGGAGGCGACACCCGGCGACTTCGGATCGGGCCTTGATTGCAGGCAAACAAAGGCGGCTGCTTCTCCCGGAACAACGCCTTGAGCATTGTCGGAGCCCTTTAGCCGCCCCGCGGCACCCAGCCGCGCGATATCCTTGTCGTTGACCAGGCTATCGACTCCGCCGAGCAGGATGCGCTCGACGTCAGGCCGCGCAAGCGTTTCGGACAGTTGATCGAGCACCCCGATGCTAGCTGCTGCACCGCCGTCGATCGCACGCGACGCCTCGTGGAATGGGCCACCGCATGCCTGCATTACGGCATTTAGAAAGCCGGACGGATCAATCTCTTCGAAGGCGGGATGGTTCCTGAACTTCTCGGGCAAAACAAGCATCAGCAAGGTGGTGCGTGGATCCGCCGCTGGCGATGCAAGCGCGTCCATGATGGCGCGCGCCGCCATATTCACTAGCCAGTCCCAATCGGTGGCTCTCAATGACCAGTGAGTAGGAATGCGCGAGACAGTTTGCGACGCACCCATGGGTTCGGACAGCAGGAACTCTTCATAGGCGGAGAGCCCAGCTCGGATCGCGGCCAGCGTTTGCCTCCGATTCAAGCCGCCCGGTGTCACTGCGCCGCCGCCAGTGATGTAGAGTGGCCGTTTCATGGTAGCCATGCCAGACGATTGGTAATGGTACCGTCAGTCCCGCGCAGCGCGAAATAGTCCTTGCCTTTTTGCTTCGCCGCAATCAGCGCTGGCGTGACATGGCCAAAGACGACTTCGCGTAGCGCGGGCCGGTTGCGCCGCGTCGCCACAGCTACCCGCGCCTTCAGCGTCACCCGAAATATGTCAGGCTCGATGATGATCGTATCCGCTTTGAAAATTTGGTCCTCGACGCGGTCATCGAAGATCAGGCGGATGGGCGCGACGACGCGTGGGAGTTTGAAGTTCCACCGGCCGTCTGGAGTGAGTCCTATCAGGGTGACCTGATCGCCGCCGTTGAGATTTGGCAGTTGCTGGTCCGACGGTGCTGCGAGATTGTAACGCGGATCGAAATCCTTCGGAGGTAAGGGCCACTGGGTGTCGATCCAAGCCTGATCATAAGTCCCAGCCAACGGCAGACGCGGCTGCCAGCCGCGTCCGAGCGTTGCGAAGCCTGCCGGCCGCGGCTTGTCCAAGGGACTCATGAATGGCTCGGCCGGGTAGGTTATGT
The DNA here is from genome assembly GCF_040545255.1 of Mesorhizobium shonense. Lineage (NCBI taxonomy): Bacteria > Pseudomonadati > Pseudomonadota > Alphaproteobacteria > Hyphomicrobiales > Phyllobacteriaceae > Mesorhizobium > Mesorhizobium shonense. Next base: position 987,425 of record NZ_JBEPLM010000001.1, on the reverse strand, counting down.
TTGGCGCTTGCGTCTTGACTGCTGGATCAGCCGAGCGGGCATGCGCGAAACCCACTCCCAGCGGATTGCGAGGATCAGTCTTCAGGTCGGCCGTGGTACCGCCATAAGCGCGTTCGTAGACGATAGGCATCCGCGTGAACGGATGTGGAGCGCTGTAGCTGCCGGCATCGTAGATGCGGTCACCTACAATATTGAGCACCTTTTGCAGTGGTCCGAGCTTCAGTCCCACTTGCATTTCTCGAACCGACTTCCCGTGCGGCGCGTATGCGGTGCCGTTGACGATGACGTCGACGCCCGGCTTAAGCACCGCGATATCGGCCTCATAGCGCGTCGAAGAAACGGCCGGATCGCCGAAAAAAACATCGCTGAGCGTCACCGGCATTTGTTTGTCAGCCGGCTCCAAGGCGCTCGTTTCGTCCACACCTTCGAAGCTCGCCGAGAAGAGCCCGAGGTAAACCTCCTGTCCGTCGGCATCGGGCAATGTGTAAGATCCGACCGCGAAGGGCGTGCGATTCTCCAACCAGACAGCAAAGCTCATTGCTCAGCACCAGGCTTTGTTCTTGTCCATGCCTATCGGCCAGTACGGCATACACGCGATCAGGCGCACCAGTTCCTTCTTCTTGGCGTCGATCAGCCATTGCAGGAGCAAGGTTTCGGGATAGACGATCTCTTCGGAACTCTTGTTGGCGTCGCAGCAATCGAGCCAGTAGTTGCGTACGATCCAGACTACATTCCCATGCGCGGCTGCGCCGGCGGCACGCTTGTTGAACGCCGAGCGAATAGCCTCTTCACGATTCAATCCCAGTTGTTGCTGCGCCCTGACCGTGTCGGCCCACCAGGGCGCCGCGATCTCGTAGGCCGTCTGGATATCTTCCAAGTAGCCATCGAAAAGGTCCTGGTGCCGCTGAGAGCTCTGAGCGAGCTTGCGCGCCGCGATTTTTGCATCCCTCGGCTCGACGCAACCGGGCTGGCGCAGCAGGCGGTGAATGCCGCGATCGGTCTCAAAATAGGTGATCAGGGCCATTAGGTGATCTCCTGGTCTTGGTCTAGCCCGATCGGCAGGAAAACGAAGCCGTTGACCACCTCGACCAAATCGGGCGCCTTACTGGGAATGTCATCGATCAACAAATCTATGTGGCCGACATAGCGCGGGCTGTCGCCGAGGTCGTCTATACCCCATTTTTCCTCGGCCGATTTCTCGGCCTGCTCGACGAATTCATGTTCGTTCTTTCGGTTTAAGTTCTCCACCTCGAAATAGTACGTCCGGAAGGTATGCAGAAAGCGCGGATGCCCAGAAATTCCGGTCGGCCAGACCAGTGAGATCGCCTCGGAGGTGTCCGTTGCAGCTATCGCGCCCCACCAGGCTTTGACTTCAGGCAACAGCCCCCGCAGTTCGGCGATGTAGCGCTGCTGGATATCGTCGTAGCTCTTGGCGATCACGATCATGGTTCACTCTCTCATAGCGTGGCCGCGTAGGCTTCCGCCTGACTTCCTTGACTTCGATAATGCGCCTCACAGTGAGGTTTGACCCGGCTTGCGCGTTCGAAGTACTTCTTGAAATCGGCAAGTTTCATGTTGCATCCGCCGAGCGCCCAGGCCACACACAGCGGTGGCTGATGGTCGTGGGTCATATGGCCTGGGCCGCGCGCCATGTCTTTTCCGTGGGTAGGATCCTCGTACCGTTGGATCGCTCCCGTGCTTGATCGTGTGGTGCGCCAATGAGCCCGCGACACCCGTTTGTCGTCCCGGGCGCATTCCCAGCACGGTTTGTTCCGAACAGCCTTCTTCTGAGCCGGGGAAGGATCCTTATCCGGCCGGTGGACCTTCGCATCGTAAGGCTTGCTCGGACAGGGACCGGGCGGGATGCCCTTGCGTCTGAGCAGTGCCTTGAAGGTATTGATCGCCGTCTGGTCGATACAGTTGGGCAGATCGCTTGCCGTGTTCTGAGCCATCATGTCGCCATGACGGTCGACCCCCTTGCCCTCCGCCTTGACCGTGAACGACCACAGTTTGAAGACGCCTTTGCCCTTGATTTTGTGGGTGATTACGCCCGCACCGAGTCCCTGCGTCGCTGGTTCGTTGCCGGTACTAGTTGAAATCTCTGAAGAATTCTCGATCGCCGTAGGCTCGCCGTCGATCTTGACGCTTTTGGTGCCGTTCGACAGGTCGGAGGAGGATAGCATGTTGACGTAGGGCACCGGAACCGGGCCTGCAGGCGGTGACGGCGGCGACAGACAGACGTCGCCGGGCGCAATGCCCTTGCCATTGCTGCCCTTGTGGAAGAAGCCCATGTTCTCGGCAAAGACGGTAATGGCCATGATCAGCTTTCCTCCGCCGGCAGGGGCACCGTGCGCATTATGGGCAGGCCGTTCTCGGCTAGATCATGAATATCTTCAAAATGGCACTCGTGGACGTTCCAGTTGTCGCTCCAAAAGACGATCTTGGGCTCCACGTGGTTGGTAGGCGGCGGCTGAACAGCGTTGATCCGCTCGGCGACCACGGCGCTCGTCCAGTAGTGCGACACCGCATCACCTGCGATCTTGGACACGGCATCGAACCATTGGTCGTCCATGCGGGGCGATCGCCCGACGGTGGCGACCACGAATGGATATCTGCGCCCAACGCGATCCTCGCTCATCCGCCACGCGCCGGCGCAAGGCTGGTCGCAGAAGATGCCGGCCGGCACCGTGAAGCGCCAGACACGCGGATCCAATTCCCCCTCGTCGGGCCGTGCGCGCAATTCCATCGACATCCACCGGTCCCAGCGGTCGATGAAAGTGCGCGGCAGGTTCGCGGCCACGAAATCTCCGGTCGCTGGGATCTTGCCGTAGAAGCCGGTGTTCATATCTGCGGCGGACATGTGAACTTCTTGAACATCTCGAGCGTGTACGGGTTCTCGACGCTGGCCGCCTTGAGCTCGAAATCGGCGTACATGCCTTTCGTGCCGAGCCGTAGCGTGTAGACGTCGGTGAGCTTGGTGCCGGCGAATTTGCCGCCGCGCAGCATCCTCAGCCACGCCCAGCTGCCGGTCTCGTTGAGCATCACCTCGGGCGAGCCGTCGACCGGCTGGAAGGCGAGCGAGATCACTCCCGTCCCGTCCTTGCCGGGCCACGTCATCGGCTGCGGCCTCGTCGCATTGTTGTAGTAGACGAGGTTCTGGCCATCGAGGTTGAGCGTCACGCGCCCCACGTTGGGCGACAGGTCCTTCGGCTCCAGCGTGAAGTTCATCACCGGGCCGGTGCCGCCGGGAAAGAGGTCGTCGCGGATGTGTCTTGCCTGCTCGAACGCCGCCAGCGCCGCCGGGTCGAGGCCGAAATCGGCGCGCCATTTCCACGGCTGGCTGGCCGTGTCGACATAGTTGATCAGATGGTCGTTGATGAAGGCGTCGATCAGGCCGGCGGGACCGAAGAGCCGCTGGAAATCGCGCACATTCACGTCCACCGCGCTCTCTGGGCTGAACGGATATCGGTTGTTGAGCGCGGCCTGGCAGAAGGGCAGGATGTCGGCGCGCCAGATGGCGTTGAGCTCGTTGGTGACGGCCTTCTGCGACAGGCCGCTGGTGTCGCCGGCAATCCCGCCCAGCCAGTCGTTGATGGGCGAGGGCAGGATCTGCGCCTGCCGGGCCACCGCGCCCGTCAGCTCGGCGAGGCCGCCCTGCTTTTTGATGGCATCCTGCGGGTCGGGATTGGCTGTCACCGTCTGCAGCACGTTGGATAGCGCCGTCAGCGCCACCACCGCGGCGTCGAGCGCCGGCGGCTGGCCGTCGACCTGGGCGATCGTGCCCTTGAGCGGCTTGAAGTGCTCGGCAACCAGGCCGCCGGTCATGTCGACCTGGTCGGCCGAGCCCGCGCGGGGCAGTAGTTTCGCACCCGTCTTCACCACCTTGCCCAGCTTGCCGAGCTTGGAGAGCAGCTTCGAGCCGGTCTTGGCGGCGGCGCCGCCCTTGTCGTCGGCCGGCGCTTCGTCGGACCGCGTCAGGTCGGTCTCCTGCACCACCGCCGTCAGCAGACGCTTCAGCGCGGAATCGGCGCTCGAAAGGTCCTTGAGGTTTTCGCTGGCGACATTGAGGTCGCTCAGCGGCGCCAGCCGCATGTCGCGCAGGAAGCTGTCCCACTGCGCGATATAGTCGTCGTAATAGAGTTTTAGAATGTCTTCGGACAGCGCCGAGACCGAGGTCTCGGAGTTCTCCGAGCAGCCGCCGGCGAATACCGCCCGGTCGAGCGCCGCCTGCGCGGCCACATCTTCGACCCGGTCGAGGACGGCGTCGTGGAAACCGGCATAGGTGAAGGCGCCGGGAACGCCGACGCGCAGCGTCTTGTCGGACCGGCGCGCGAACACTTTCGCGCCGTTCGGTCCGGCGAAATTGGCCGGCACCCATTCCTTGACGGCCGCCACTTCCGGATCGGCGAGCAACTGCTTGTAGGCGCGCTCGGGCAGCGAGATCGTGCACACCGTCTTCAGCGCCTCGGCGACCAGCTCCTTGTCCGGGGCGATGTAGCTGTCGTCGACCGTCATGCGGCGGATCGCGGCAAGCTGGTGCTCTTCGGCGTCGGCGGTGGGGAAGGGCGGGGCGGGCGCGAATTCCGGCAGGCTGTTCACCCACCAGTTCTGCACGAAGTCGGTGTCCATCTGCGACAGGCCTGTCATCATGCGATAGGTCTTCAGCGCGCCGAGCATGAAATCCGGATCGCGGATCTGCCGCCACATCGTGGCTTCCAGCAGCGCGACCATATGCGGCTCCAGCACGTTGCGCAGCGCGTGGTCGTAGGTGTCGGTCTGCGCGCGCACGAGCTCGGCCGAAGCGGTTGGTCCGAGCAGGTTGTGAACCGCGTCGGGCGGCGTGGTGCGGGCCGTGGCCACAGCGTCCATCGCGGCCAGCGCTCCGTCCATCGTCGGCTGCTCCACCGACGCCGGCGTGGCAGCGACTTCCGTGAGGGGCGCCTGCAGCGCCTCGAACTGGCCGGCCTGCTCGGCGATGGCATTGCGGTTGTCGAGATAGGACCAGGTGAACAGTCCGCCGGCAAGCAGGGCGGCAAGCGCGCAGGCGGCCGCCGCGCCGCGCCAGATCCAGGCGCGGCGGCGCTGCGCTAGCGGATCGAACGTGCCCAAGCCGGCTTCCTTGAAGATGACTTCGGTCAAAAGATTCCTGAGGAAGAAGCTGCGCTTCTCGACACGCGGCGCCAGCATCGCGCGGCGCGGCGGCAGGCCGAAGGACGAGGACAACGCCGCGGTCAGCCGGTCGATCGGCGCGCCTTCCTGGGTCGCAGACGTCAGATAGAGGCCGCGCAGCCAGGCCGCCTCTTCGTAGCGGCTTTCGCCGAACATCGCCTCGACCAGCACCTGGACCGGCTCGGAAAGGCTTGCGAGCTGGGCCGGGAAACGGAAGATTTCCGCGCGGGAGCCAAGCTTGTCCTCGTCCTCGAGGCGCGGCACCAGCCGACGTTCCAGTTCCGTTGCGAGCGTGGCGAGCTCCTTCTCGATGGTCTTGGCGTCGACGCGCGCGTCGAGCGCGAAGGTCGTGCCCCAGACCTGCTCGCGGGCGGCCGTCGACAAGCCGCCGAAGAAGGCTTCGAACCCTTTGATCAGGTCGGCCTTGGTCAGCATCAGGTAGACGGGAAGGCGGATTTCGAGGCGGTCGTTCAGCTCGGCCAGCCGGCGGCGGATCTTGCGGCCATGCGCCTTGATGGCTTCGTCGCCTTCCGAGAGTACGTCGATCGACAGCGCGACGATGACGCCGTTGAGCGCCCGCCGCCCGCGATGCTTCTTGAGCAGATCGAGGAAGCCCAGCCATTCGGTCGCGTCGACATCCGGTTGGCTTTCCTGCTGGACATAGCGGCCGGCGGTGTCGATCAGCACCGCGTTCTCCGAGAAGAACCAGTCGCAGTTGCGCGTGCCGCCGACGCCTTGGAGATCATCGGTGAGGTCGATCGGGAAGTTGAGGCCCGATTGCCGCAACGCCGTCGTCTTGCCGGTGGCCGGCGGCCCGACAATCACATACCACGGCATCTCGCGCAGGAATTTGCGGCCGCCGAGCTTGCGCCGCTTGAGCTCCGCCATGACCTCGCCGAACTTGGCGCCGACCGCCGCGACGCTCTCCTCGCCCGGGGTGAGCTGCTTTTCCTGGACAGGCGCGGCGATCTCGGCCACGAACATGCGGTTGGCGCGGATCGCGCGGCGCTGTGCGATGATAAGCCAGATCAGCCACAGGATGATCAGCCCCGCGATGATGGCGATGCGCACATTGTCGGATTCGAACGGTGCATAAGGGCCGACCTGAACGATGGGGCCGAACACCCAGATCAGCAGCGAAAGCAGCGCGATGCCGATCAGCGTCCAGAGGAAGCGCGAGGTCAGAACGGCCCAGAGGAAGCGCAGGATGAACATCAGAGCCTCTTCTCGACCAGGATCTCGACACGCCGGTTGAGCGCGCGGCCCTGACGCGTAGAGTTGTCGGCCACTGGATCGGTATCGGCGCGGCCTTCGGAATGGATGCGCTCCTGCGGCACGCCGGCCTGAACCAGAAGGTTGGCTATGGTCTCGGCGCGTGCTTCCGACAGCCGCTGGTTGGACGAAAGCGGGTTGGATTTCTGCAGGCGCACATTGTCGGTGTGGCCGACGACGGTGACGTTTCCGATTAGCTCCTGATTGGCGAGGATCACCTTGGCGATCGACTCGACCAGCGGTTCGTAGCCTTGTGTGAGCGTCGGCCGCGACGACTGGAACAGCTCGGGGTTGGAAGACTGGATGACCAGCTTGGCAAGCGACACACTCTCGGTGCCGCTCAGCGCTCCCTTGAGGCTATCCGGCGCCTCGGCCTTGAATTCCGGCAGCAACGCGAAATCGACCGGCTGCGGCGGTTCCGGTTCGGGTGCATCGGGCTTGGGCGCGGCGCGGGTAACCTCGCCTCGGGAGGGAGGCGGCAGCGTGCGCACCAGCGCGGTAAGCTCGACCGCCTGGCTGCTCAGTCCCATCGACAAGCCGATATAAGCGGCGGCCGCGATCACCACTGCCGCCAGCGCCATCACCCAGATCGGCACGATGAAGCGCTGCGGCTCGTCGGAAGCGATCACGCCTTTCCAGTTCGGCGACACAGGCGCGTCTTCGGCGTCGGCATTGCGCAGGAAGCGGGCCGCCGCCACGCGAACGGCGTTGAGCGAGCGGTCGCCGGCGCGGCCGGGCACGCGATATTTGCCGCGGAAGCCGAGTGCCAGGCAGTAATATTGCAGCTCCAGCATTTCACGGTCGCGGTTCGGGTGCCGCTCCAACTCGTCGAGACGCGAGAAGAACTGCGTGCCGGCATCGACGTCGCCGCGCAGCATCACGACCAGCGGCTGGCGCGGCCATGCGCTGGCGCCGCCCCATGGCGTGTTGAGCGCGAGGTCGTCGAGCAGAGCCGCCACCGCCCAGGCGGCCTGGTCGGCCCTTTCGAGCGAGGAGCCGGCTGCCATCGCGGCATCGCGCGCCCGGACCAGTTCGTCGAGCAGCCGCGTGCGCATCACTTCAGGGTTCTCGGGCGCGAGCGCGCTTTCGAGCTCGGGGGCGAATTCGAGCAACGGCGCGAATGTGTTGATCAGTATGTTGGGATGGGCGCGCGCCAGCTTCACCGGCGCGGTTGGCATCAGCGGCGCCATCGGCCGCGGCGACGCACCCGTCAGCCTGATGCGCGTGCGTTCGCGATCCTCCGACAGTCCGAAAGGATCATCCCGGCTCATGGCCTCACCTGTTCACCGAATAGCAGTCGACCTGCGGCTCGCTCGGCAGGACACCGGAAACGCCGATAACGAAGCCGGGGGCGTCGAGCAGCGAGGCCCAATGCTCGCTCTTCTGGTCCAGCTCCAGGCACAGCCGGTCGCCGTCATAGGGGATCTCCCGCGGCTGCGAATGCAGGGGCTTCAGCGGAATGCCGGGAAGGCGCGACTTCCACAGGCCTTCGAATTGGTCGGCGGCGCCGACGGTCGCCTGGTTGACGAAGATTTTTCGCAACGCGTCTTCGGACAATTCCGATCCGACCCGGATGACGATGCGGCTGGCGACCAGAAGCTTCGGGTTGTCGATGCGCACCTTCCAGACATTGGTCGCGTGCCGCATGACCGGCAGCGCGCGCGATTTCGGCTCGATGTAGCGCAGACTGAGGATCAGCGAGCGCAGAGCATCCGCAAGCGCCATATAGGCCGGGCCGGGCGCCATATGGTCATAGGCCGGCAGTTCGCCGAGCCGGCGCGAGCTGGAGCCGTAGGTCGCCATTTCGCCGGCAAGCCCGGCAAGCTCGAGATAGAGCTCGGCCGGATGGAAGACGTCCTGCGCCAGCATATGCGCAAGCCGCGGCTTGGCCGCATTGGCGAGGTGGAGCATCAACAGATCCTCGACGCTGCGGCCGGGGCCGCCCATCACCATCTTGCCATGCGCCTCGGCGATCTGGTCGAGGCCGGTGACGACCTCCTGCAGCAATTGCCGGTACCAGGCGACCGCTCCGGTGATCAGTGTCGGCGGCAGGAAGCTCTCGTCGAGCGAGACGCCGCCGTCGGCGCGAACACCCTTGATGTCGGCGATCGGCAGCGCGGTATAGCCGCCGACCGATTTGCCGGGCGCGAGCAGCACTGCCTGCGGCCGGGCGATCTCGATCTCTTCCGGATCGGCACCGCCCTGCACGGCATCGCGCACCGAAACGATCCTACCGTGATAGCGCGCGCCGGTCGACGCGGCATGCGCCGGATCGAAACCGACGCCGCCGGGCGGTTCGAGCGGCAGCGCGACCAGCACCGGCCCGGCGCCGGTGTCGGCCGTGACCGGCAGCGGCTTCGGCGCGTCCATGGTTTCCGGGATGGCAAAGGGCGTGCCGTCCGGGAAGATGCCCCGCGCCGACACGATGGAGACCTGGCCGGCGTCGAGCAGCGACTGGTCGAGCGTCAGCTGCTGGAAGCCGAATGTTTGGAGCTGGCCGGCCTGCAACGCGCCGCGCACCATCCCCTCGAAGAACCGGTCCTGCTGCTGGAAGTGCTGGGTCCTCAAGAAGAGCCCCTCGGACCACAGCACCCTGTTTGCGTCGCTCATGCTGCCACTCTCTGCACTGCCGTCTGTTGTGTCGCCGTCAGGCGGAAATTCCGCCGCTGCCGAGGCTGACGTTGACGGTGAATTTCGACCCGGGCGATACCGACTTGGTCGTGCGCCAGTTGCGTCCGCCGGGCTCGCGGATGAGCGCGACGAAGCCGAGCGCCGTCGCGTTCGGCTCGACGGTGATGGTCTTGGCAGCGGTCTTTCCCGGCGCGACGGAGATGGTGTCGGATCCGATGAGGTCGGCCCCGAGCGCCGAGCCCGCATCGCCCTGCAGCGCGAAATAGTCGGCCGAATTGAACTTGCCGGTGCTGGCAAGCCGCATCACCAGCACGGTCACCGGTCGATCGCCGCCGCCCGGTCCCGGATTCATGCCGGCGCCACCGCTCACATTGACCGAGATGACCGATGGTTTCGGCGGGCCGCTCTGGCAAGCCGCAAGCAGCCCCGTCGCGCCGAGGGCAACGATGAATTCGCGTCGATCGATCATGTCCTACTCCTCTTCGTAAGCATCCCTGAAGTCCGCGCCGATCTCGCCCAGGAAGCTCGATTCCGCGCTTTGGGCGATGTCGCGATGGCGTTTCTGGTAAAGCTCCCACAGCTTGGCGTTGCGCCCGCCCGAAAGCAGGTTGCCGATCGCGGAATTGGATTTGAGCTCTTCCTCGATCGCAGCCGGATCGAAGCGGTCGATCATGCGCCGCAGCGCCGCCTGCACGCCGCGCCAGGCGCGCACATGGTGCTGCGCGAGATCGCGCACGGCGTCCGAGATCGCCGCTTCGCCGGACAGAAAGCCCGGGCTTCGTTCCGAGATGATGGTGACGATGACGTCCTCGACCGTCGGCAGGAATTTGAGCGGATTGACCTCCGATGCCCCGACCATCGTTTGGGCGACGCGTGCGCTGCCCTTTTCCTCGGCGCGCTTGCGCAGGAGCTGCATCAGGCCATCGAGCATCAGCCGGTATTCGCGGCCGAACTTCTCCATTTCGGCGACCGCGTCGCGGCCGGGAAAATCGGCTTCCTCGACACCCATGCCGCGCAGGAACGCGGTGCGCAGCGCCATCTCCGTCGAAGGCGCCGCGTGTGCTGGGCGGGACTGCCTGGGGGCCGGAGCGGAGCGCAGCGGAGGCTCGACCGCTTGGCTTGGCACATCCCAGGGACGAGCGGCCTGCGGCGGTTCGGCTTGTCGTTCGCGCTGATCAGCAGGGCCCGTGCCGTTGCTTTGAGCAGGTGTCGCCGCCGGCCCGAACCCAAAATCGTCATCGAAGCCAGCCGATTTCGACGCGGGCTCCGCCGTGCCGCCACGAGACGGCATCTCATCGAAACCGAACGGATCCGATGGGCGGGGCGCTGCGGCATCGTTGGGTGCCGGTGTCGCCACCGGGTCCAGGCTAAACGGGTCATCGAAGGCGGGCGAATTGCGCTGGTTCGAAGCGCGATCATAAGCGCCGGGCACAGGCTGCTCGAACGGGTCCGGCAGGTCGGCCGGACGCGGCCGCCGCGGCTCTTCCTCGACCTTGGCCGAGAAGAAGTCGTCGCCGCCGATGCTGGGCGGCTTTCGCGCTTCCGGCGACGACGATTGAAGTGTGGAACGATTAGCTGCCGGCGCCTGGCCGGCCGACGTCTGGCTCGCTTTGGACTGGACCTCGACATAAAGCACGTAGTCGCCCAAGCGGAGCCGCATGCCGCTTTGCAGTCGCGTCGACCTGCCGGCGCCGAGCGGGCTGTCGGAATCATCTATGAACAGCCCGCTGCTCGATGTGTCGGTGACGAAGTAGCCGTCATGGCCCCCGCTGATCTTGCAATGCGCGCGCGAGACGAACATGTCCGGATCGTCGATCTGCCAGCCGGCATCGGCGCTGCGGCCGATCACCAACTCGCCCTCGTCAAGCTTGGTCTGTCTCACCACCTGGGAGCGTGGACCCTGTTCGAGCGTCAGCAGCAGGCTCATCAGGCTGCCTCCGCCATTTCCGGCCGCCAGCCGACGATCGTGCGCAGCTTGAGGTCGTCGGCGTCACCCTTCTCGGCGGGGCGCGCAAGCCAGGACGTTCGGCCGAGCTGGACGGTTCCGATCTTCGGCGGCGGCACGGCGTCGCGCGCAAGCACGATGCGCAAATCGACATCGAGCGCTTCGCCGATCATGTCGCGCACCGCTTTCTTGAACAGGGCAAGGCGCCGCTCCCCGGGCAGGAACGACTTGAAGTCGTCGAGGCTGAGCGGGCCGACGCGCAATTCGATCCGGCTTTGACGGCTGAAGACGCGCGGGCCGATCGTGGCGCCGCGCCCGAGCGCCGCATAGGCCTTGCCGACGCGGCTCTGCAGCGCCGCCGGAATAGTGATCCAGGCAGCGACGAATTCCTTGATCTCTACCGGCACCTTGAAGGCTGTGGCGAGGAACAGCGTCAGCCGCTCGGCGCCGTCGACCTGGTTGGCGAGCGATCCGGCCTGGCGCAGCCGAACCATGTCGAGTTCTGAATCCTGGGTGCCGGGAAGGCCTATCCCCGCCATCGCTTCCAGCATGGCGCGGACGCGTCCGCCGACGGAACGTTCGACCTGCACCGCCGGATGCGCGTCGGCCCAGGCGCGGTAGTAAAGCGCGATTATCCGATGCTGGAGGATGTTGACGAAGTCGACGAAGGTCGTGTCGCTGGTCTGCTCGGCATCGGCGCCGCTGAACCAGCGCTGCGACAGCCGGTCGAGCACCCAGCGCGTCAGATGCAGCGGCATCGGTCCTTCAGGTCCGAGCAGCCCGAGATTGGCGACGGTCACCCGCGCCGGAGCCTTTTCGCTCGCCTCCTGGAACTTGACCACGTCCCTGGCCGAAAAGCTCAAGCGCACATGCTGGCCGAGCCGCGCCGGTTCGCGATTGGCCTGGCCAGAATAGCCGAACAGTCCGCCCCCCTGCTCCAGACGACGCATCAGCTCAAAAAAGTCGAAGCCCTCCGAGAGAGCAGCTTCGCTCGGGGCAGGCTTCGCTAGATCAGGTAGCGATTGCCGGGCGTCATCGGCCATGGCACATCCTCCTGCTTCTGCAGCAGCCGCGTGCGGGTCCGCACGAAGCCGTTTATACCGGCATGGCGGGCAAACAACCGCGCCAGCAGGGCCGAAAGCAGCAGCGTGCTTTGCCCCGCCAGCACCGACTGGTCGACATGCAGCGTCACCTCCGTGCCCCGTCCGAAGCACATCGGACCGTCGATCTTGAGCCGTTCGATGACCGGACGAGAGTCGATGCGCGTGATCGAATGGACATTGCGGGCAAGGCTCGGATCGCCGCGGTCGGCATAGAGGTCGAGCAGCGCATGCAGCGGATCGACACCGCGGCCTTCCTTGGCGAGGCTCAGGAAGTTGAGCGAGAGCTGCGCCACCAGCCGCCAGGCGAGATTGTCGGCGCGGGATTCGCCTTCGGCGCTCGCCGGCAGAGACGCCGGGATCGCCGGCTGCGGCGGCCGCAATGCGCCGAGCAGCCTGACCGCTTCGACCGGGTCGGCCGTCTCCAGCGTCAGCGTCGGGGTGTCGTCGAGGATCGGCAGGTCGCGGTTGGTGCAGAGCGCCATGACGTCGAGGCGCTTGAGCGGCCGGTTCGCCGGGTTCCCCGTGGGACGCGAGACCGCGAGGAACACGTCGTCGCCCGTATAGGAGGTGCGGGTCAGGCCGTCGCGCCGCTCGTCTTCGGTGGCTCGGCGCGGGCGCCGCTCGGTCGAGTAGACCCAACCGCTGCCACGGTTCTGTCCGAGGCTGAACAGCTCCGGAATTTCCGCCTCGCTGCCTTCAGCGTCGGCATCCTCGACCCGGGTGAGCCGAAAAATCTCGAAGTCTCGCGCCCGCGTCCGGTCGGCATGCACCACCTGCCGCGTCCTGCGCGGATCGATCTCGATGACGTTGCATTCCCGCTCGAAGAGATTGATGAGCGGCGTCGCGAAGAGCTCGAAATCGGCCGGCGTCACATCGGCGAGTTCCGGCACCGGGCGCCGGAACAGGAAGATGATCTCGATGCCCGCCTCGCACTTGCGCACCACCGGCTGCAGGCCGGCGACCCGCACATAGTGGAAGCGCTCCGGGATCATGAAATATTCGCGCAGCAGCCTGTATCCCTCGAAGGTCGGGCGGGTGCGCGGCATCAACGCCTCGTCGTCGCGGATGCCGACCATTTCGGGCTCGGGCAGGGCCGAGAGCGGATTGGTCTTGCCTTCGGCCCGCGCGCCGACGGCCGAGCCGGCGCCGAAGATCGCGTCGAAGATGAGCGGCGCCTTGGTGCGCCCGGCGAAATAGAGGTCGAGACGGTCGAGCGACAATTCGCTGAGCTTGCCTTTTCCAGTCCGGGCGAACGCGATGCGAAAGGCCGCTTCGCCGCGCACGCCGCCGATCGGTGCGATGCCGGCGGCAGCCAGCGCGCTGCGATCCTGGAAATAGCTGACAGAGGTGATCGCGATCGGCCACAGCGTGACCTCTTGCGCGGTGGTGAAGGTTGAGCGCGTCGAAAGCCCCGGATGCAGGCCGGAGACCAGCCGCGTGCCGCGCGCGACGGTGTGGCCGGCGATCATCGATTGCACCTGCTGGCCGGGCTTCAGAACAGCCATCGCCGTTGCCGGCGCCGGCGTGACCAGGTCCGGATAGAGCACATCGAGCACGGCGCGCGAGAAGCGCGAGCGCTCCGCATCGACCTTCAGTCGCGTGCGCGCGGCGAGGAAGGCCACGCCATCGAGCAACCGTTCGACATAGGGGTCGGGGCAGGGGACGGTGTCGAGGGAAAGATTGCGGGCGACCGCCGGGTGCATGTCGGCGAATTCCGCGGCGAGCGCGCGGATATGTGTCAGTTCCTCTTCGTAGTATTCCACGAAGACCCGATCCATCTCAGGTCTCCCTGAATTCGGTTCGCGCCAGGCCGTTGTCGAGGTTGACCGTAGTGCGCAGCCGCATGCGTTCCGGCGTCGGCGTCATGATCAGCACTGCGTCGATCTCGATCTTCAGACCGACGGTCTTGTCGCCGAGGGTGACGTTGACGGTGGTGGCGCTCTCCTTGAGACGCGGCTCGAAGGTGGCGAGCACCGCGCGGATCTCGCGCGCCAAAGTATCGCGGTCGAAATCCCGCGACGAGCGGCCGGAAAACGACGGCACGCCGTAGTTGACGACGCTGCGGCGCACCTCCGGAAAGTCGGCGAGCGGCGGCAGTTCGTCCAGGGGTTGTTCGTGCTCGGCATCGGAAAGCAGCGGCACGGACTCGAAGCGCTCGGTGTTGAACAAGGCCTCGATGTCGCGCCGGACGGCTTCCCTGAGCACGCGTGCCGACACCACCACGCCGCGGCTTTCGATCTCGGCGCGATGCTCGGTCTGGAAGATCAGCCGCTGCAGGCGCCGCTTCTGATCGGGGGTGAGTTCCGCATCCGCATCGATGGCACGGGCGCTGCCGGCAAGAAGAGCCTCGACGCGCTCGGCGCCGAGTTCTTCTTCCAGCAACCGGCGCAGCCCGTCGATCTCCGAGGTCAGGCCAGGCAGGTCGTTGACGAGGCGGTCCCACAGGGAGGGCTGGACCGCCTCGCGCTTTGCCCGCGAACTGCCGGCAAGCTGCGCCTTGTTTGCGCCGGGCCGTTTGGCCTCACTTGCCGACATAGACATCCATTTCGATCTCGTCGTCCTTGTCATAGACGAACTTGATCTTCTTGTAGGCGAAGCTGACTTCTTCCTCGATCAGGTCGGCCTCATCGGCGGCCTGCCGCATGTCGTATTCCATGATCGAGGCGTCGGTGAGCGTCACGACCAGATAGTCGCTGGTCTCGCCGTCGATGGTGCGGCGGGCCGAAAACACCACTTCGTCGAGCGCCTTGTTCTCGAACAGCGCCTTCTTCAGGTAGGGGGAAGACTTGTCGTAGTGCTTGATGAATTTGATCATTCCCATTGAAACACGACCGCGCCGCGACAGCGAATTGGGGTCGTAGGGCGCGACCATCTTGTAGTCGACGCCATGGATTTCGATCTCGTCTTCATGGCCGTCGCGCTTGCTGGGGCCCTTGATGTCCGGCACTTTCAAAAAACCATCGATCTTCGTCGAAGGCCCATCGGTTCTCACTGTTGTCGGCATTGTCTTTCTCCACCGCTTTCAAACGAAACAAGATGACTATGCTTGCGAGTTCAGCCCTTCACTGACGGCAGTTCCGACACCAGCCGGAGCGAGGCATTGATGCCTTCCAGCTGGTAGTGCGGACGCAGGTAGAAACGGGCATTGTAGTAACCGGGCCGGCCTTCGACGCTGTCGACCTGGACCTCGGCCGCGGCAAGCGGGCGCTTGGCGCGCGCCTTGTCGTCGGCAAAGGCTGGATTGGCCAGCACGTACCGGTTGATCCATTCGGTCAACCAGATCTGCATGTCGGTGCGTTCCTTGAACGAGCCGATCTTGTCGCGCGCAATCGCCTTGAGGTAGTGCGCGAAACGCGACACCGGGAAAAGATAGGGCAGGTTGGCGCTGAGCCGCTCGTTCGACTGCGCGTCGGGATCGACCAGACGGCCGGCGCGCGTCTCGTCGTCCTGCAATGAATGCGCGCCGATGAAGGCCGCGAGATCGGTGTTCTTGCGGTGCAGGATCGGCATCAGGCCGAGCTTGGCGAGTTCCGCCTCGCGCCGGTCGTCGATGGCGACCTCGGTCGGGCATTTCATCGCGATCGATCCGTCGTCGGTCGGGAAGGCATGCACCGGCAGGTTGAGCACCGTGCCGCCGTTCTCGACGCCGCGGATCTGCGTGCCCCAGCCGTAAAGCTTGTGGCTGCGGTTGATGTTCACCCCCATCGGGAAGGCGGCGTTCATCCAGACATATTTGTTGTGGTCGCCGCCCACCTCTTCCTCGAAGGTGAAGCCCTTCACCGGAACGGTCTCGGTGCCGTAGGGCAGGCGCGCCAGCACCCGCGGCATGGTGAGGCCGATATAGCGGGCATCCTCGCTCTCGCGCAGCGACTGCCACGAGGCGTAGGCCGGGTTGTTCACGATCATCTGCAGGTCCTGCGGGTTCGGCAGTTCCTGCCAGCTGTCCATGCGGAACAGGCGCGGCGAGGCGGCGGCGATGAAAGGCGTGTGCGCCGAGGCGCAGACGCCCGAGATGTTGCGCAGCAAGCCGACGTCGCGCGGATGGTTGGAGAATTCGTAGGCGCCGATGATGCAGCCGATCGGCTCGCCGCCCAGCATCGAATACTCGTCCGTATAGACCTTCTTGAAGATCGGGCTCTGGTCCCACATCTGGCCTTCATAGTCTTCAAGCGTATCGGCCAGCTGCTCCTTGGAGATGTTCATCACCCGGATCTTGAGCTTCGTATCCGTCTCGGTGTTGTTGACGAGATACCAGAGGCCACGCCAGGTGCCCTCCATCTCCCGCACTTCCGGCGCGTGCAGGATCTCGTTGACCTGCGTCGTCAGCATCTTGTCGATGCCGGCAATCAGCGACTTGATCGACTTGATCGCGTTGGACGAGATCGTGGTGGTTTCGGAGCGCGATTGCGCTGCCAGCGCCAGGTTGCGCACCAGCTGCTGCAGCTTTTCGCTGTCGTCCTTCTTGACCTTGAAATCCTTTTCAAGGAGTCCGCTGAATTCGCCGAGATCTATTGCTTCCGCCTCGGCGGTGGCGGCTGCGGTCTTTTGCTGTTCAGCCATGACTTACTCCTCGCCCTTGCCGTCATCCATCGCCTGGCTGGCGATCTTGCTCAGCAGCGGCTCATTGTTCAGAAGCTGCGCGATGCGCTTTTCGGCGTCGACGCGGCCGTCCATGAAGCCGAGCAGTTCCTCGAGCTGGCGGCGCATCTTGAGGATCTCGGCCAGCTGCGGCACCTGCTCGGCGATCTTGTCCGGCGCGAAATCGCCCATCTTCGAGAAGGTGAGATCGACCGCGAGCTCTTCGTCGCGCTCGGCGCCCTCGGCCTGCGGCAGCGTGTTCTTCACCCGCGCTTTTACGCGCGGCCCCATGGCCTCCATGAATTTGGGGAAGCGGTTTGCGTCGGTTTCGACCAGGGTCCGGTCGAGAACCGACTTCATCGCTTCCTTGGTCTGTGAAGCGCCGGAAAGATCGGCCATCACGGCCATGACGAACGGCAGTTCGATCGTCGTCGGGCTGCCGTAGGTCTCAACGTCGTAGGCGATCTGCACGCGCGGGGCGCGGTTTCTTTCGATGACCTTCGCTTTGCTCTCTGCTGGCATGCTTTTCTACCTTTCATCCTTCTGGGCCGGCTTCTTGGGATCGGGGACACCGGCAAGCTGCCGGAACTCCTTCAGCCCCGACGGGGCGAGATCTTCCATCAATTCGACGAAATCCATGTGCACCATGCGGCGCACGCGGCGGGCGAGATGCGGTATCGGGCTGGACGGCTCGGTGCGGTCATAGAAGGCGACGACAAGGTCGAGACATTTGACGACATCGTCGCGCGAGGTGATCCGGTCGGGCAGTCCGGCACCCGGTTCAGCATGGCTTGCGGCACTTGCCATCGCTTCGGCTCCCTCGGCTTGATAACCGTTTCGGGCTGGCGCAGCCGGTTCCGCCGGCTGCTGGGCTGGCTTTGCGGCTCCGTTCGCCGCGACGCCGGCGGCCGAATTCCGCTCCAGCGTCGTCAGCAAACGCTGCAGGAACCGTTTCAATTCCGGGATGGCGGGGCCATTGCCGTCGATACGCTTGTTAAGGGCGGCATCGACCTCGTCGAGGGCGGCGATGGCCGCGCGGGCGTCAGCGAGCAGCGACGCCATCGCGTCGCCGGCCTGGTCGATCTGTGCCGCGCAGCCGCTGCGCACCCGGTTCAAGAGCTGGCTATGAGCGCTCGCCAGCGCTGCTTTTTCGGATGCGCCCAGCCCGGAAGCCGCTTCCTGCAGCCTGACGCGCTCGTCGAGCGCGCCCTGTTCGAGATCGCGTCCGCTGATCGGTCCGACCTGGCGTGGCGAAAAGAAGATCGTCTCGCGCAGGTTCGCCAGCAGGCCTTCCTGGCCGTTCTGGAGATCCAGCAGCGCATTGATGCGGCGCAGGGCGGCATCGCGCGGCGGCGCGTTCGGCCGCAATGCCGGATGCATCGTGTCCCAATGTTGGTCGAAGGTCCTGGCGATAAGCGTCAGGCCCTGCGCCAGGCCGGCCAGCCCTTCTTCGTTGGCGAGCGCGCGCGCGACGATGACCAGCAGGCGCAAATCCCGGCCGCGGGCGCGCAGCTCTTCCGCTTTTTCGAGGACAGCCGCCCAGTCGACCGGGCTGGATTGCGAGGTAGGCTTGTTGTTGCCGTCATGAACGACTTTGACCTGGGGCTCGGTCAGGCGCTCCAGCTCGTGGAAAGCCGGGTCGTTGCGCAAGTCCTCTCCCGACGGATTCTCACCGTTCAGAGGATTCAGCCAGAGTGCGAGATCAATCACACTAACCCCCAGCCAGCGGCCCTGAGACCCCTATGTGACGCGACGTTATCACACGGTCTCACTCTACCACAATTGAGCAGCCGCTCAAAAACTAACGGAAGCTAAACGCGACCGTCTTCTTCGGCGAAACCCATTGCGCGATTGCCGGACCGGGTATGTGAAATGGCTCGCATAGTCCGGACAGTAATCCGGTGTTTGTTGGATGAGTTTGCAAGGCTTGTGTAACCGGGCGGTGCCGCCCGGATGGATCCAAACGCCTTATCCGTCACACGGCCCATCACACGGCTTTGTCAAGTAGCCGCTTATATGGCAGGGTACTGTCGGCAGATTGCGGGAGCAGGTTCGATGGAACAGCGCCGGTCATCGCAGAGCTTCAAGCGTAAGGAACTGGTCGCCAAGCTCAACGCCACGGGGGTGCGTGCCTTCAAGGCCGCGGCCGACACGGCCAAGCTGCGCGGCAATCCCTATGTCGAGCTCGTCCATTTCATCCAGCAGCTGGTGCTGTCCGAGCGCTCGGATGTGCAGATGATCATCGCCGATGCCGGGCTGGATGTCAGCCGGCTGACAGCCGACATGACGCGGGCCATCGACAAGCTGCCTTATGGCGCCACCTCGGTGGAGGAATTCTCCGACCACATCTTCCACGCCATCCAGGAAGGCTGGAACCTGGCGACGCTGGAGTTCGGCGTGGAGGAGGTGCGCAGCGCCCACATCCTGCTTGCCTGCCTGAAGACGCCGGTACTCGAAGGCCTGGTGTCGAAGATCAGCGCGGAGTTCGACAAGATCGACGCCGACGGGGTCATTTCCCGCTTCGCCGATGTCACCGAAGGCTCGCTCGAAGCCGGCTCGCCTTCCGCCGCGGCCGCCGCCGAGACGCCGATGAAGCGCGGTCCGGGCGGGGATTCGGCGCTGGCGAAATACGCCACGGACCTCACCCAGCGCGCCCGCGACGGCAAGATAGATCCGGTCGTCGGCCGCGATCCCGAGATCCGGCAGATCGTCGACATCCTGATGCGACGCCGGCAAAACAACCCGATCCTGACCGGCGAGGCGGGCGTCGGCAAGACGGCGGTGGTCGAGGGTTTTGCGCTGCGCATCGCCCAGGGCGACGTGCCGCCGACGCTTGAGAACGTCAGCGTGCGCATGCTCGACGTCGGGCTGATGCAGGCTGGCGCCAGCGTCAAGGGCGAGTTCGAGAAGCGGCTGAAGGCCGTCATCGACGAGGTGCAGGCCTCCGAGGTGCCGATCATTCTGTTCATCGACGAGGCGCATACGCTGATCGGCGCCGGGGGTGCCGCGGGCACTGGCGACGCGGCCAATCTCTTGAAGCCGGCATTGGCGCGCGGCGAGCTGCGCACCGTCGCCGCGACGACATGGGCCGAATACAAGCAGCATATCGAGAAGGACCCGGCGCTGACGCGCCGTTTCCAGGTGGTCAAGATCGAGGAGCCGTCGGAAGCGGTGGCCGTGCTGATGCTGCGCGGCGTCGCCGGCGTGCTGGAGCAGCACCACAAGGTGCAGATCCTGGATGAGGCGATCGAGGCGGCGGTCGCGCTTTCGCATCGCTACATCCCGGCGCGGCAATTGCCGGACAAGGCGGTCAGCCTGCTCGACACCGCCTGCGCACGGGTGGCGATTTCGCAGCATGCGACGCCCGCCGAGGTCGAGGACATTCTGCGCCGCCGCCAGGCGCTGGAAGTGGAGAGCGGCATCATCGGCCGCGAGGCGGCGATCGGCATCGATGTCGCCGACCGGCAAGCCAGGGTCGAGGCCGGGCTGGCGGAAACCGAGACCATTTTGGCCGCCGCCCAAGCGCGCTGGGATCGGGAAAAGACGCTGGTGGCCGAGATCCTCGACCTGCGCGCCAGACTGCGCGGCGAAGGGGTGCCGCTCGATGCGGTCGAGAGCGAGGAGGCGGGTGAGGAAACCGCTGGGGCCGATCCGGCCGGGTCCGAAGCGTCAAAAGCGCCTGAGAGCAAGGCGGCTGACGCCGAGCCCGTGAAATCCAAAGGCTCGAAAGCCAAGGCAGCCAAGGCCGAAGCGGCCAAAACCGAGGCGCCTGTCGCAGAGGCAATTGCCGAGGGATCGGCGGATTCCGCCGCCGACCTCGCGCGGCTGCGCGAACTGATGGCGGAACTCGCCGCGGCGCAGGGCGAGACGCCGCTGATCCTGCCATCGGTCGACCGCAACGCGGTCGCCGCCGTGGTGCAGGACTGGACCGGCATCCCGACGGGACGCATGCTGTCCAGCCAGACCGAGAAGGCGCTCAGGCTCGCCGCCACTCTGTCCGAGCGGGTGGTCGGCCAGGACCACGCGATGGAGATGATCGCCAAACGCGTGCAGACCAGCCGCGCCGGCCTCGGCGCCCCCGAAAAGCCCGTCGGCGTGTTCCTGCTCTGCGGCCCGTCCGGCGTCGGCAAGACCGAGACCGCGCTGGCGCTCGCCGAAACGCTCTATGGCGGCGAGCAGAACCTGATCTCGATCAACATGTCCGAGTTCCAGGAAGCGCATACCGTCTCGACGCTGAAGGGCGCGCCGCCCGGTTATGTCGGCTACGGCAAAGGCGGCATCCTGACCGAGGCGGTGCGCCGCAAACCCTATTCGGTGATCCTGCTCGACGAGGTCGAGAAGGCGCATCCGGACGTGCACGAGATATTCTTCCAGGTCTTTGACAAGGGGATGATGGACGACAGCGAGGGCCGTCGCATCGATTTCAAGAACACGCTGATCCTGCTCACTTCGAACGTCGGCTCCGACGTCATCATGGAGCGCACCAAGAATGGCGCCCTGCGGACCGGGATTGACGACCTGGACACCGCACTGCGCGCCCCGTTGCTGAAAGTGTTCCCCGCGGCGTTCCTCGGCCGCGTGGTGACAATCCCCTACTATCCGCTGTCGGATTCGATGATCGAGGCGATCGCGGGGCACCAGTTCGCCAAGATCGCGCGGCGCCTCAGGGCAACCAACGATGCCGAGCTGGTCATCGGCGACGGTGTCATGGACCTTGTCAAGGCGCGCTGCACCGAGATCGAATCCGGCGGCCGCATGATCGACGCCATCCTCACCAACACGCTGCTGCCGGAGCTCAGCCGCGGCGTGCTCAACCGCTCGCTCGAGGGCGCGAAGATGACGAAGGTGACTGTCGGCGCCTCGGCGGAAGGATTTACCTACTCGTTCGAATAGTGGGGCTTGGGGCGCAATAAATTCGGCGCCATGTCACATTGGCGGAAGCCTCGCTCGTCTTGAGGTCGGAACCAACGAAAGGAACCGACCATGACTGCCAGACTTGACCCCCTTGCCGCCGCCCCTTCGCTGATGAAGGAGTGGCACCGTGCCTCTCTAGCCATCGCGTCGAGCCTCGATCCGGCACTAGCCGAGCTCATCGAGATCCGCTCCTCCCAGATCAACGGGTGCGCCAACTGCATCAACATGCACACGACCTATGCCCGCGAACGCGGAGAGACCGAGCAGCGCGTCTACCTGTTGGCGGCCTGGCGCGAGGCGCCGTGCTATACCGACCGCGAGCGCGCCGCGCTTGGCTGGACCGAGGCGCTGACGCGGATCAGCGAAGGCCATACGCATGAAGCCGCTTATGAGGCGCTGAAGGACCATTTCACCGAGGAGGAACGCGTGAAGCTCACCTTGATGATCAACATCATCAACGGCTGGAACCGCATCGCGGTCGGCTTCGGCGGCTTTGTCGATCCGGCGGCGGTGAAGGCCGGCAACACGAAGGCCGTCAGCAAGGCGGCCGCCGCTTGACGGCGGAGCCGACATCTGAGGGCGCGGCGGCGGCTTTCGAGCCGCTGCGCCCGAAGCTCATGCGGGTCGCCTACCGCATGCTGGGCTCCGTCGCCGACGCGGAGGACATGGTGCAGGAGGCCTTCCTCCGATGGATGAGGGCCGACCGCGCCGCGGTGCGCGAGCCCGAGGCTTTCCTGCGCCGCACGGTCACCCGCCTCTGTCTCGATCAACTCAAATCCGCCCGCCGCCAGCGCGAGACCTATGTCGGCTCCTGGCTTCCCGATCCCGTCGTCGAAGAAGACCAACCGGATGACGTCACCTTGCCGCTGATGCTGGCGCTGGAGCGCCTGTCACCGCTCGAGCGGGCGGCCTTCCTGCTGCACGACGTGTTCGGGCTGCAATTCGAGGAGGTCGCGGCGGAGATCGAGCGCGAGCCCGCCGCCTGTCGCCAGCTCGCCGCCCGCGCCCGCAGCCATATCCGCGAGGCGCGGCCGCGCTTCAAGGTCGAGAAAGAGCGCGGCCTGAAGCTTGCCGAGGCCTTCTTCAACGCCTCGCGCAGCGGCGACATGAAGGCACTGGGCGCGATGCTGAGCGCCGATGTCAGCGCTTACGCCGACGGCGGCGGCAAGCGTCGGGCGGCTATTGCGCCGGTCTTCGGCTTCGATGCCGTGATCAAACAGTACGAGACCGTTGTCGCCTGGCTTCAGGACAATCGCTCGCAGCTTGTCCGCTTTGGCTTCATCAACGGCTTGCCCGGTTTCGTCACGCTTGAGGCCGACGGCGAACTGCAGACGACCGCTCTCGACATCGAGGACGGGAAGATCGCGGCCATCTATGTGATGCGCAATCCCGACAAGCTGAGGCATCTGCATTAGCAGAGCCACTTGCAAGCCAGCCGACGGAACCTTTGTTGCGCTGGCGATTTTGGCTATATGCTTGGGTACCAGATGGCCAGAAGGGTTGCTGACGATGACGAAATACCTTGCAGTCTCCGCCCTCGTTCTGGCCACGGCCGCTGCCATGTCCGCCCCGGCATTCGCTGGCCACCGGCATCATGATCGCCCGGTCGAGCGTGAGCGCTATGTTCCGGCCGAAGGCGACCTCATCGACATCCTGTTCGGCGGTCCTCGTTACTATGACGCCATGCTGGTCACCACCGCGGCGGGCGCCTGCTCCTACCATCGGACAGGGCCGGACGCGAACGCGTTGAACAAGATCAACGACCATCACTGCGGAAAATAGGAGCCGCTTGCGGCAGCTCTTTCATTTCGCGCGGCCGGCTCGACAAGTCGCGACCACCGCTATTTTGTGATCCTGGAGATCCTGATCGGGTTTGCCGAGGCGCTGCGCTCGTCGGACCGCCAACTTCTGCTGCCGCCGTTTCCGATCGGGGCCGTGGGTCGTCGCACACATTCGGCTCAAACATTGTATACAAAACATAAGAAAGATGTTGACAATATGCCGCAGTAGGTTTCCCTTAGGCTATCCGCGCAGCCTACGAGCAAAACACAAAGCGCGATAACCAAAGGGGAACTGCAAAAATGATCAATCGACGCTCGACTCTGAAATCGATGGTGCTTGGCGCCGTCTCGGCCCTGGCCATCGCCGCCGTTGGCATGCCGTCCGCACAGGCCGAGAACAAGGAGCTGAAGATCGGCTTCGTTGGCGTCACCAGCGGCCCCGCCGCCGCCTGGGGCACCTCGAATGTGCGCTCGATGCAGACGCGCGCCGCCTGGCTCAACGAAAAAGGCGGCGTCAAGATCGGTGACGATACCTACAACATCAACATCGTCACCTTCGATGACCAGAAGGACCCCAAGCGCGCCATCGCCGGCATGGAGAAGATGGCGCAGGAAGGCATCCACTACGTGGTCGGACCGAATGTCGACGACGGCGCCGCCGCGGTGCGCCCCGTCGCCGAGGCCAACGGCATCATCTATTTCCCTTATGCCTTCCCCAAGGCGCTCTACCAGAAGCCGGCCTCGAATGCCGTGCTCGGCATGATCGCCAACTATCAGTCGGGTCCGGCGATCTACAAATACCTCAAGGAAAACAAGGGTGTTAAGACGATCGCCTTTGTCGCGGCCAACGAATCCGACCCGCTCAGCCAGCGTGACAGCGGCGTCGAGGCGGCCAAGGCGCTCGGCCTCGAGATCGTCGCCCAGAACGACACCTACCAGAACGACACCCGCGACTTCACGCCGGTGCTGACGCCGATCGTCGGGCTGAAGCCCGACCTGCTGGTGCTGTCGGGCGTGGCGCCCGCAAATGCGCCGCTGCTCATCCGCGCCGCCCGCGAGCTCGGCTACGAAGGCCTGATCTCGACCGAGACGGCGCAGGATGCCAAGGTTCTGGAGGAAGGCGCCGGCGAATACGCCAACGGTTTCATCTCCGTCGGCGGCGCCTCCACGCCGGAGATCGCCTCTGACGAGATGAAGGAGTTCGTCGCCCGCTACACCAAGATGTTCGGCGAATACAACGACGAATCCAACACCAAGGTCTACGCGCTGGAATATATCCTCGACACGTTGAAGGCCAATCCGGCGGCAATCAACGACGTCGCGGAATTCAAGAAGACCATGGACACCTTCTCGGCGCCCAATCCCTTCCTGAAAGGCGACGCCAAGCTGAGCTATGTCGGCTCGACCTCGTTCGGCCAAAAGCGCCAGCTCGCCGTGCCGATGGTGGTCAATGAATATAAGGACGGTGCTTTCCAGACCCTATTCGTCGGCTCCGTCGACTAAAGCATGTCTCCCGAAAGTGGGAACCGGTTTCGGGACAAAGACATGCGTGAAATCAAAAACCTAAAGCGCATGAGCGAGTCTGAAAGATCGTGACGCGCTTTAGGGTTAGGTTCCTAAGGTTGCTTCCTCCCGAATGCCGGGGGTCCGGGCGATGCTCGGACCCCGCGGAAGATCGAAGGTGTCCATGGAACAGGTCATCGCCAACGGATTGTATCTCGGTGCCCAATACGCGCTGATCGCGCTCGGGCTCACCCTGATCTTCGCCCTGATGAACGTGCTCAATTTCGCCCACGGACAGATGTACGTGCTGGGCGGATTCATCACCTACACCGTCTACGGTCAGCTCGGCCTGCCTTTCGTCGTGGCGCTGCTGGCGTCCGGCGCGACGCTTGCCGTCATCGGCGCGCTGATGGAGAAGTTTCTCTTTCGAACCGTCATCAGGCGAAGCCACCGCGAGGAGAGCACTATGCTGCTCGCCGCCGCGACGGCGTTCTTCTTCGACGCCGTCATCCTGCTTCTCTTCGGCGAGAAGCAGCGCGGCGTGCCCAAGATCGTCAAGGGCGTCTTCAACGAGGCCGGCATTATCATGCCTTACGACCGCCTAGTCGTCGGCGCACTCGCCATCATTTTCATCGCGGCTTTCGTCCTTTACATGCAATACAGTCGTGTCGGTCGCGCCATGCGCGCTCTCGCCCAGGATCGCGTCGCGGCCCAGTTGATGGGGGTGCGGGTCGACCGCTATTCGATGATCGGTTTTGCCATGGGGGCGATGCTCGCCGGCATTGTCGGCGGTCTGCTGGTCACCATCACCGGCGTCAATTCCGGCATCGGCGGGCCGATCTCGATCAAGGCTTTCCTGATGGTGATGATCGGCGGCGCCGGTGTCGTCGGCGGCGCGATCGCCGGCGGCTTCATCCTCGGGATGATGGAATCGGTCGGCCTGACCGCGCTGCGCGAATATGGCGACGTCACCTACCTCGTCATCTTCGCCGCCCTGATGGTGTTCCTGTCGATCCGCCCCAACGGGCTGATGGGCAAGCCGTGGGGTTGACCGCGCCATGACCCGCAATCGCAACATGAAAATCGCTTCGGTCGTCGCCTTCCTGGCGGTCGTCTTCATCGCCGTGCCGGCCGCGATCTCGTTGAGCGGCCGCCTCGACCTCTACTATACGCTGACCTCGGTGGCGCTGCTCAGCATCGCCAGCGCCGGCGTCTGGCTCACCTTCTATATCGGCCGCATCAACATCGGCCAGGGCGCCTACGCGCTGATGGGCGGCTATGTCTCGGCGATCCTGGTGATGGACCACGGCTGGTCGTTCTGGCTGACGCTGCCCGTGGCAGGTCTCTTCTGCGCCGCCGCAAGCGTGCTGATCGGCCTGCCGATCCTGCGGCTGCGCGGCGTCTATTTCGCCATGGTAACGCTGACGCTGACCGAGGTCGCGCGGCTGTTGGCGCTGGCGCTGCCGATCACCAACGGCGCCAAGGGCATCGTCAGCATCCCGCTGCCCGGCGCGTTGTCGGTGTTCGGCCTGACGATCATCCCTGATTTTTCCACGCTGCAGAATTCGCGGCTCGCTTTCTACCTGCTGGCAGTCACGATGATGGTGGTCTGCTTCGCGGTCATGTACAGGTTGGTCCATTCGCGCATCGGCAAGCTTTGCCAGTCGCTGCAGCAGAACGAGGAGCTCGCCTCCTCGATCGGCGTCAACATCGCCTATCTGCGCGTCATCGCTTACGCCGTCTCGTCGTTCTTCGGCGGCGTCGCTGGCGCGATCTTCGCGGCGATCTCGCAGTCGATCTATCCGTCGAGCTTCACGGTCACCGATTCCGTCAACTTCATGCTGAACTGCTTCCTTGGCGGCCTCGGCTATGTGTTCGGGCCGATGCTGGGCACCCTGGTGCTCTATTTCGGCTGGGACCTTTTGTTCCAGACCGGTCAGTTCCAGCTCCTGATCTATTCCGGCCTGATGATCGTCCTGATGCTGGTGCTGCCCAACGGCCTGCTCAGCCTCACGGTCCCGACCCGGAAGAAGGCTTGAGCCATGGCCGAAATGCTCGAAGTTTCCGGCATCACCAAGCGCTTCGGCGGTCTGGTCGCGGTCAACAACGTCTCCTTCTCGGTGCGCGAGAAGGAGATCCTGTCGGTGATTGGCCCGAACGGCGCCGGCAAGTCGACGCTGTTCAAGCTGATCTCGTCGTTCCTCAGGCCGACATCGGGCGAAGTGCGCCTCAAAGGCGAGCGCATTTCCGGCATGGCCCCGCACATCGCTGCCCGCAAGGGGGTGGTCCGCACTTTTCAGGAAACGACGATCTTCAAGAACATGAGCGTGCGCGACAACGTCATCATCGCGCACCATCTGCGCTCGAAGGCGAACCTCGCCGGCTTCTTCCTCGGCACCGGCGCGGCGAGAGCCGACGAAGCGGCATTCGGGCAGTCCGCCGACGAGATCCTGGCGCTGCTCGGTCTGGCTTCGCTCGCCAATGAGATCGCCCGTAACCTGCCGCACGGCCATTTGCGGGCGCTCGGCATCGCCATCGGCCTTGCCACCGATCCCTCGATTCTGCTGCTCGACGAGCCCTTCGCCGGCATGAACCACGAGGAGACGATGCGCATGGTGGCGATGGTGCGGCGCCTGCGCGATCTCGGCCTCACCATTCTGCTCGTCGAGCACGACATGCCGGCCGTGATGAAGATCTCGGACCGCATCGTGGTCCTCAATTTCGGGCAGAAGATCGCCGAGGGAACGCCGTCGGAAATCCAGGCCAACGACAAGGTGATCGAAGCCTATCTCGGCAGCGAAGACGAGGCGATCGGCCTATGAACCAGATCCTGAACTTCGCCGGCGTTGAGCTCTACTACGACCACGTCTATGCGCTGAAAGGCGTCTCCCTCGAGGTCAACGAGGGCGAGACCGTGGCGCTGATCGGCGCCAATGGCGCCGGCAAGTCGTCAATCCTGCGCGCCATCACCGGCCTCAACCGGATCAGGTCCGGCGAAATCCACTATAACGGCAAGCGTATCGACGGCACCGCTCCCGACGCGATCGTCAAGATGGGCATCGCCATGGTGCCGGAAGGACGCCGCGTCTTCCCTTATATGACGGTCAGGGACAACCTCCTGATGGGCGCCTTCACCCGTTCAAGCAAGGCCGAGATCGCGGCGACGATGGAGATGGTGCTGGGACGTTTCCCCCGGCTCAAGGAGCGCTTCTCGCAGGCTGCCGGCACGATGAGCGGCGGCGAGCAGCAGATGCTGGTCATCGGCCGCGCGCTGATGGCAAAGCCGAAACTGCTCTTGCTCGATGAGCCGTCGCTGGGCGTCGCGCCCAAACTCGTCCAGGACATCGCCCGCTCGATTGTCGCCATCAATCGCGACGAGAAGGTCAGCGTTCTCCTGGTCGAGCAGAATTCCCGCATGGCGCTGCGCATCTCGCAGCGCGCCTATGCGCTGACCACCGGCAGCGTCGCGCTGAGCGGCAACTCCGCCGAATTGCTGACCGACGACCGGGTCAAGCGTCTTTATCTCGGCGGCGAGATCTGAGGCTGATTTTTAATGCGCATACTCGTCATCAATCCCAACACGACCGCATCGATGACCGAAAAGATCGGCAAGGCGGCGGCGAGCGTCGCGTCAACGGGGACCGAAATCATCGCCGTCAATCCGGCCGACGGCCCGCCGAGCATCGAGGGCTATTTCGACGAGGTCTTCGCCATACCAGGCATCATCGCCGAGATGGGAAAGGCGCCGGCGGCCGACGCCTATGTGATCGCCTGCTTCGACGACACCGGGCTCGATGCGGCGCGTTGCGCGACGGAAGCGCCGGTCATCGGCATCGGCGAGGCGGCATTCCATCTCGCCAGCCTCGTTGCCGGCAGGTTCAGCGTCGTCACCACGCTTGCCCGCTCGGTTCCCGCGATCGAACACAATCTGGCGAAATACGGGCTTGCCTCGCGCTGCGCCAAGGTGCGCTCTTCGGAGGTCGCCGTGCTCGACCTCGAACAGCCGGGCTCGAACGCGAGGCACAAGATTTCGGACGAGATCGCACGCGCCATTCGCGAGGATCACGCGGAGGCGATCGTGCTGGGCTGCGCCGGCATGGCCGACCTCGCGCACAGCCTGTCGCAGCAGCACGGCGTTCCGGTCCTCGACGGCGTCGTCTGCGCGGTTACCCTGGCAGAGAGCCTGTTCAAGGTGGGCTTGAGGACATCGAAGGTAGGCGGCTATGCCGCCCCGCGCGGCAAGCGTTTCGCCGGCATATTTGCGTCTGCATCGCCGATGGGCGCTGGTTCGCCGGGCTAGCGCTGGCCCTAGGAGATCGGATGCCTCGGGATTGACCGGGGCGCGAGCGCCATTAGATTGGACTGGCCGCTGGCGATTTGGGGCAGATCAGGCCGGACAGGGCCTGCGCATTGAAAGCATGTTGACGGTACTCAGGGAAGAAGATCGCGACGACAAGCCGGCAGCGCGCTGGTCGCCGATCTACTATGGGCTGAGAGACGCCATCGTCAGCCATCGCCTTGCCCCGGGCACCAAGCTGCCTGAGGACGAGCTGGCCTCGATCTATTCGGTGAGCCGCACCGTCGTCCGCGCCGCCCTGCAGGCCCTTGCGCATGACCGGCTGGCGCGGCTGGAGCTCAATCGGGGCGCCTTCGTCGCGCAGCCGTCGAAGATCGAGGCGCGGGAGGTGTTCGAGGCACGCGCGCTGATCGAGCCCAAGGTCGCGGCCCTTGCCGCCAGGACGGCGGTGCCGTCCGACATCGCGCAACTGCGGGCGCACCTCGAGAAGGAGCACGAGGCGCTGCATGACGGCCGCGACAGCGACGCCATCATGCTGTCGGCGCGCTTCCATGTCGGCATCGCCGAGATCGCCGCGCATTCGGTGTTCACCAACTTCGTGCGCGACCTCGTCTCGCATTCGTCGCTGATCATCGCGCTCTACTGGAAGCGCCGCGACGCAACCTGCGAGAAGCACGCCCACCACGCGCTGGTCGATGCGATCGAAGCCGGCGACAGCGCCGATGCCGCCGCCCTGATGAACAGCCACCTGGTCGACTTGCTGTCCGGGCTCGACCTCACCGACAAGGTGGAGAAGTCGGACAGCCTGGCGGATCTGCTGCGGGCATAGCGAGCGGTGGTGTTGGTATCCGGCCGTGGACCGATATGATATCCGGGACCATAAGCGTCTTCGATCAAGCCCTGTCCGATACCTCAGGCCTGCCGTCCGCGTGATTGTTTGCGGGAAGCATCGCCGCCTTGCGAGCGGATATGATCGATGAACGCGCGCAGCTTGGGCAGGACCTGATGCCGTTCCGGGTAGTAGAGAAAGACACCCGGCGATGTGACGGCGAATGCCGAAAGCAGCATCTCCAGGCGCCCTTCCGCGATCGCCGAGCTGGCAATCGGACTGGGCACCTGGGCAAGTCCGGCCCCCTGGATCGCGGCCCCAAGAAGCGTGGGGTAGTCGTGCGCGATGGGCGGTCCGGCGACGATTGCCTCGATCGCCTTGTTGCCTTTGGCAAAGCGCCACGGCGCGACCGAACCGTTCGATCGGCGCAGGCGCAGGCAGGCGTGGTTGCGCAAATCCTCGATGCGCTCCGGTGCCGTTCGGTGGCGTAAGTAATCGGGACTGCCGACCACCACCATCGGGAAGGACGGCGTCAGTCGAACCGCTACCATGTCGGCCGCGATGAGATCGCCCATTCGGATGCCGGCGTCGAACCCCTCGGCGGCGAGGTCGACGAACTCGCCGCTTGCGACGATCTCAAGCTCGATCTCGGGATAGACCTGGCAGAAGGACGCGATCATCGGTTCCAGCAGGGTTGGCACCACCGCGGGCGGTACCGAAAGGCGCAAGAGTCCGGCCGGCCGTTGGCCGATGTCGCGCGCGGTCTCGCTCGCGGCGATCAATTCCTCGAAAGCCGGCCGCGCGCGCGAGAAAAAACGCTCGCCGGCTTCGGTCAGGCCGACGCTGCGTGTCGTGCGGGTGAAGAGCGCGGCGCCGACGCGCGCTTCCAATGTCCGCACCGCCTGGCTGATCGCCGACGGCGTGACGCCAAGCTCAGCCGCCGCCTTGCGGAAGTTGCGATGCTTGGCGACGCTCAGGAACGCTTCGACGCCGTCGAGCGCGCCATGCCGGACTGTGAAGTTCTGCTTCATGACCCATCGACATTATCGCGGATAGTTGCCGGCACAAAGCGGTCGTACCTTTCTTGTGGACTGGCAGCCTGAAGGGAATAGCAATGACGGACGATTTGGATGGCGTTCGCGATCACTACCGCGCAACCGGCCTGGCCGAGCGACTGAAGACGGCGCTGGCGGTGTTAGGGCCGGAGGAGCAGCGGTTGAAGCCCGAGCAACTGGCGACCCTCGACCAGTTCCACACACGCGGGCTCGCCGCGACTGCGGAGCTTGCAAAATTGGCCGGCATCACTGCCGACATGTCGGTCCTCGACGTCGGATCGGGGGTGGGCGGGCCGGCCCGTTTTCTCGCCGCGACCTATGGCTGCGAGGTGACGGGCGTCGACCTGAGCGAGCCCTTCGTCGAAGCCGCGAATTATCTGACCACACGGACCGGGCAGAGCGCAAAGGTGTCGTTCAAGGCCGGCACCGCGCTGGCGCTTCCCCTCGACGACGGCGGTTTCGACGTCGTGCTGCTGCAGCATGTGGCGATGAACATCGCGGACCGGCCGCTTCTCTATCGCGAGATCAGGCGCATGCTGAAACCGGGCGGGAAATTCGCCACCTTCGACGTCGTGCTCAACGGCGGCGACCCGCACTATCCGGTTCCTTGGGCGAAGACGCCGGCGGAAAGCTTTCTGCTTTCTGCCGCCGCGACTTGCGAGGCGATCGAGGCGGCCGGGTTCCGCATGCTTGTCCAGCAGGACGATACCGCGGACGCCAAGACCTGGTTCGCGGCGCTGCGCGCGTCCGGGCCGCCCCCTTCGCTGAACCTCGGCGTCGTCATGGGCCCGGGTTTCGCGGGTTTTGCCGCCAATCTCGGACGCAACCTGATGGAAGGCCGGCTCGGCGTCCTGACGGCGGTGTTCGAAGCCGCTCCAGCCAAAGCTTGATAGGAGGCGAAAATGTCGCCGGCGACGATCTTCAACATTCATCTCGTCCTGGGCTACGTGCCGTGGCTGCTTTGCTTCGGCGCCTATATCTGGCCAAGGCTCAAGCTCATGGACCGCGTCGAGGCGCAGCGCGCCATCGCCACGCTGCACAGCTTTCGCTTCTTCGGGTTGGTCTTCCTGCTTCCCGGCGTGGTCGGCCCGAACCTGCCCGCAGGCTTCGCCGTCTTCGCCGCCTATGGCGACTTCGCGACCGGCTTGCTGGCCATGCTAGCGCTGCTGGCGATGAGGAGACCTTCGATCTTCTGGCCGCTCGTCGTCGCTTTCAATCTTGTCGGAGTAGTCGACCTTTTCGTCGACTACTATCACGGCACTGTGCTCGATCTACCGGCCCTGGCGGGGCAACTAGGCGCCACCTACGTGATCCCGATCGTCTATGTGCCCCTGCTGATGATCACGCATGTCGCCGCCTTCTACCTGCTGGCGCGCCCGCAGTCCAAGGCGGCGCCGGCCGCCGGCGATAAGGAAGCAGGAGGCGGCCTCAGTTCCCGCCGCTCTCCTTCATCCGCTCGATGATCTCGGCCATCAGCGCCAGATCCCGGCGCGAATCCGCGAGGTCGGTGAGCGGCTTGGTGCCCTCCATGATGTGGCGGTGGAAAGTCTCGAGCTCGTTGGAGAACGCGTCGCCGTAGAGCGGCCCGAACGCCTTCGTCACCGGACCGAGCGGGCCGGCCTCCGTCACCTCCAGCCGCGTCGGCAGGCTGCGGATATAGGGCGTGTCGTAGATGATGCGCACTCGCTTGGTGTTCGAGCGCACCTCGATCATGGCGTCGAACAGGCCGAGATCGTCGACGACCGCGTCGTAGAGGCAGGCGAAATGGCCGTAGTCGAAGGTCACGCTTGTATTGGCGCCGCCATTGGTGCGGTGCGCCGCCACCACGCGTTTCGGCTCGCCGATCAGCCCGCGCATCGCCGAAATGTGGTGCGAGGAAAGCGCCGTCAGCCCGCGATAGGCGCGCACAAGGTCGGTCGAAGCATCCCGCCCCACAACCTCGCGGATCAGCGCGTCGCGTTCCTTGGCGCCGCGCGAAAGAATCGCCGGGTCGATATCGTTCGGATAGAGGATGTTCTGGCTTTTTTTCAGGAAGTGCCGGCCCTCCGAGATGAGGTCGAAGATGCGGACATGGGTGATGTCGCCATGCGCCGGCAATTCTTCCCGCGCCGCCAGATAGGCCGGGGCGTAGCGGCGCATGTAGCCGACGAAGATCGTCCTCCCGTAGTCCTTGCTCAGCGCGAGCAGATCGTCGATCTCGCGGACCGTCAGGCAGGCGGGCTTTTCGAGCAGGATATGCTTGCTGGCCGCGATCGCGGAGCGCACGAAGCGGCTGTGCGTGTCGTCGGAGGAGAGCACGAAGACCGCGTCGATGTCGGGCGAGTTGATCAGCGCCT
Source organism: Mesorhizobium shonense (assembly GCF_040545255.1). NCBI lineage: Bacteria > Pseudomonadati > Pseudomonadota > Alphaproteobacteria > Hyphomicrobiales > Phyllobacteriaceae > Mesorhizobium > Mesorhizobium shonense. The sequence continues at coordinate 954,012 of NZ_JBEPLM010000001.1, read as the reverse complement.
CCGCGCTCTCATAGGCCCTGGCGGTCGCATACTCCGATGTGACGAGCGACACCAGGCCCGGCGAGACATCGTGTACGCCGGCGATGACCCATCGGTCGCGCTGGTCGGCCAGCACCGGCAGATGGATCGACTGCGCGACCTCCCCAAGACCAACAAGCCCGACACGGATCAGCGCCACGGCAACACTCCTATTTCACGCAATTGTTTCAGGTTCCGCGGCACCGCGCGTCACGCCGCACCGGTCACCAGCGCCACGAGTTCGTTGCCGGTCGTTTCGGAGGCGCGCACCGTCGCCACCATCTTGCCGGCGCGCATCACCCAGATCTGGTCGGAGAGGCGCCGCACCTGATCGAAATTATGGCTGATCAGGATGACGCTCACGCCTTGCTCGCGCAGCTTGCGGATGAGCGCCTCGACATTGGCCGTCTCCTGCACGCCAAGCGCCGCCGTCGGCTCGTCCATCACCACCAGCTTGGCGCCGGAGCCTGCGGCGCGGCAGATCGAGATCGCCTGCCGCTGTCCGCCTGAAAGGCGCCGCACGCGCTGGCTCACCGAGGGCACGTTGATCGACAGCTTCGACAGCATCGCGCGTGCCTGGTTCTTCATCGCCTTGCGGTCGAGCAGGGCGAACGGGCCGATGTGGCGCACGATCTCGCGATTGAGGAAGAGGTTCTGCGCCACCGTCAGCTCGTCGATCAGCGCCAGGTTCTGGTGCACCGTCTCGATGCCGGCCTTGCGCGCCTCGTCCGGATTGGAGAACGGGTGCTGGCGGCCGTCGAAATAGATCGCGCCGCCGTCGGGTCGATGCACGCCGACCAGGCAGCGGATCAGCGTCGACTTGCCGGCGCCGTTGTCGCCGATCACCGCGGTGACCTCGCCGCGGCGCGCCTCGAAGCCGACATCGGTGAAGGCGCGGATGCCGCCGAAATGCTTGCTCAATCCCTGGCAGGCAAGGATCGCTTCGGAGGGCGGGATGTGATTGACGGCGCTCATTTCTGGTACCGCATGATCAGCGCCGCCAGCACCACGATGACGCCCACGGCAAGCGGCTGGTAGAAGGCAGAAACGGAGAGTAGCGTCAGCCCGTTGACCAGCGCCGTCAGCATCAGCGCGCCGATGGCCGGCCCAAGGATGCTGGCGCGGCCGCCGAACAGGCTGACGCCGCCGAGCACCACGGCCGCCACCGAATTCAACAAGAGGCTGGTGTTGATCTGCGGCTCGGCCGAGCCGATGCGCGCAACCAAGAGAATTGCGGCGATGCCGGCGCAGAAGCCCGAGATCGTGTAGGCGGCGATCTTGACCCTGTTGGTGCGGATGCCGAGCGCGGCAGCGCTTTCGGCCTGGCCGCCGGTGGCCAAGAGATGCACGCCGAAGCGTGTGTGATAGAGCGCGATATGGGCGACGACGACTGCCGCGATCGCCACCCAGACCGGATAGCCGAATGGTCCGAAGGAACCCGAGGCGAGCTTGAGCAGGAAGGTGGACCCTACCATGGTCGGCTCGCCGCCGGAGATGATCAGGCCAAGCCCGGTGATGCCGGAAAGCGTGCCGAGCGTAACCACGAAATCGGGAATGCGCCCGGCGGTGATCAGCACGCCGTTGAGCAGGCCGATCGCGCTGGTGGCGACGACGGTGAGCACGCAGGCCGCCAAGACACTCCAGCCGGCGGCGTGGACCAGGCCGAGGATGACGGCGCCGAGCATCACGGAAGCGGCGAGCGACAGGTCGATGCCGGAGGTCGCGACGACAAAGGTCTGGCCGATCGACAGCACCACCAGGATCGCCGCCGCGAGCAGCAGCGCTTGCAGATTGGCGATGCTGAGGAAGACCGGCTGGGTGATGCCGAACAGGATGACGAGGCCGACCAGACCGACGACGGATGCCCAGTCGGCCCAGAAGGAAGGATCGAGGAGGAGAGCCGCAAGGGAGGGACGGCTCTCCTCCATCGCGCCCGCCTGTGGGCTGGCGGGCGCGTTGTCTGTCGGAAGGCTCACTTCAGCATCTCGCGGAAGGGATCGGGATAGTCGCCGCCGGGCCGCGGGAAGTTCTTGAGCGATGCTTCGGCGTTGTCCTTGTTGATCAAGAGCACCGGCGCCGGCACGTTGGCGCGCAGCTCCTTGCCCATCGCCGCCGCCTTGCAAGCCTCGACGCCCATCGCGCCGACCACATAAGGGTATTGCGCGACAGTGGCGGAAAGCTCGCCCGCGGCGACCGACTTCAGCGCGTCGACGATGCCGTCGAGGCCGATCACCTTGACGTCCTTGCCTGAGGTCTGCACGGCGCGCTCGACGCCGAGCGCCATGATGTCGTTGGCGGCGAAGAAGCCGGCGAGGTCGGGATGCGCCTGCAGGATGTCGGTGGCCGCCGTCAGCGCCTTCTCGCGGTCCCAGTCGGCGCTCACCATCACCACCACCTCGAGCTTGCCTTCGACGGCCTGCTTGAAGCCCTTGATGCGGGCATTGGAGCCGACGTCGCCGACAATACCGGCGATCAGCGCGACCTTGGAGCCCTTCGGCACCAGCTTCAGCATTTCCTCGCCGGCCAGTGCGCCGGCGGCAACGTTATCGGTGCCGATATAGGTGGAGACGGCGAAGCCCGCGGCCTTGGCCTGCTTGGCATCGATGGTGCTGTCGATGTTGACGATCGGCTTCTTCTTCTGCGCGACCGGCACCAGAGCCTGCACCAGGTTGGAGACGCTGATCGGGTTGGTCAGGTAGCAATCATAATCCTGCATCGCCATGGCGGTCAGCTTGTCGGCCTGGCCGGTCGCGTCGCCCATATTGGCGGCAGCCTGAACGGTGACGGCGACGGCGTCGGTCTTGGCCTGCTCCTCGATGCCCTTTTGCATGTACTGGAAGAAGGGATTGTCGAGACCTTTCACGATCGCCGCGACCTTCGCTTCTCCCGCATAGGCCGGCGCCGAGATGATCGTGGCAAGCAGGCCCGCGCCAAGCGTCAGGCCGTTGAAGATGCGCATGGATATTCCTCCTCCGAATTTTTGGTTTTCGCCTCGTTTTCCGCGAGTGCGAATGCCTGACGTGACACAAGCGACCCCGGCGCTTGTCCTGCGGAAGTCGTGACCGGGCGCCGACCGCGACCTGCGCTGGCTGCGACCCCCGGCTCGGGTTTTCCTACGTCGGGCATTGCTCCTCCCAGAGCGCTGGCCTAGGCCTCGCCAGCATTTCCGCATGCTTTATAAAATTTTGACATGCGTCAAGAATTAAAGTGGTGTGCTGCGCATTTTGATGTGCTGCGGTGCAGCAGGGAGGAAGGGAGCACCGTGGTTTTCGTCATCCTCGGGCGGAGCAAGGAGCGAAGCGACGCGGCGCAGATCCGAGGATCCATTCCGTTCCCTTGACGCACCGCGGGGATGCGGAATTTTGCGCCTGCGGCCGAGGAAAATACCTGCACGGCCGCGACGCTCGAAAGTCACGGCATGGATTCCAGGGTCCTGCGCGACGGAGCTTCGCTCCTGCTTCGCCCTGGAATGACGAGGAAAGCCTAGGCCGTCCCAAGCGGCCTCAGCGCCGGCCCTTGCGGCCGGAACAGATGGCAGGTGGAGGGCGCGATATCGAGCGCGATCGACGTGTGCAGCGGGGTCGCGTCGCCGCCTTCGGCCTGCACCACCAGCGTGACGTCAGGCGCGGTCTCGACATGGAAGATGGTCAGGCTGCCGAGCCGCTCGGCAAGCGCGGCCTGTCCCTTGAACGGCCCGCCGGACGCGACTTTGAGGTGTTCCGGCCGCATGCCGAGCAGCAGTTCGTCGCCGGCCTTGGTGCCCCCTGCCTCGACCGGCACGGTAAGCGTCTTGCCGCCGGGCAGGCCGACGCCCACGCCGTCGGCTCCGGTTGATGTCACCTTCACCTTGATCAGGTTCATCTTCGGCGAGCCGATGAAGCCGGCGACGAAAATGTTGGCCGGCCGGTTGTAGAGGTCGAGCGGCGAGCCGACCTGCTCGATCGTACCGCCATTCAGCACCACGATGTTGTCGGCCATGGTCATGGCTTCGATCTGGTCGTGCGTGACATAGATCATCGTCGCCTGCAGTTGCTCGTGCAGCCGCATCAGCTCCAGCCGCATACTGACGCGCAACGCCGCGTCGAGGTTGGACAGCGGCTCGTCGAACAGGAACACCTTCGGGTTGCGCACGATGGCGCGGCCGATGGCGACGCGCTGGCGCTGGCCGCCGGACAGCGCCTTCGGCCGCCGGTCGAGCAGATGCGCAAGCTGCAGCACGTCGGCCGCTTCCTTCACCTTGCGCTCGCGCTCCGCCGCCGGCACGCCGGCGATCTTCAGCGCGAAGCCCATATTCCCGGCCACGCTCATATGCGGATAGAGCGCGTAGGACTGGAACACCATGGCCAGTCCACGCTCGGACGGATCGATGTCGTTGGCGCGTGCGCCGTCGATGGTGAGGTCTCCGGCGGTGATCTTCTCCAGCCCCGCGATCATGCGCAGCAAGGTCGACTTGCCGCAGCCGGACGGGCCGACGAAGACGACGAACTCGCGGTCCGCAACGTCGAGGTCGATGCCTTTGATGATCTCCGCCGATCCATAGGATTTGCGCACGCCGCGCAGCTTGAGCTCAGCCATGGCTTGCCTCCCTGGCGCCGGACAGTCCGCCCGCTTTCGTCTCCTCGTCCTGCACCATCGCCAGCGCCGTGCCCGGCTCGCCCTCCCAGAGAATCAGGCTTGCAGCGCCGACAAGGCCGGCGCGGTCGCCGAGTTCGGCCGGCACGATCGGCACGTCGCGATAGGCCTGCATGGCGCGCTCGTCGACGGTTGCCCTGATGCCGGGCGCCAGAAGGTCAAACCCGTTGGCAAGGCCGCCGCCCATCACGATCAGGTCAGGCGAGTAGAGATGCAGGAGATTGGTGAAGCCGATGCCGAGCCACCGCGCCTCCGCTTCGACAAGCTCGCGCGCTGTGGCGTCGCCGGCACGCGCAGCCTCGACGACGTGGCGGGCGGAGACGTCGCCGTCATTCGATAGGCGCCGCAGCAGCGAGTTGTCGCCGGGCTTGGTGAGCCGCGTCGCCCGGCGCCCAAGCGCCGTGCCTGAAGCGACCGCCTCGAAGCAGCCGACATTACCGCAGAAGCAGCGGTCGCCTTCGCCGGTGATCGTCATGTGGCCGATCTCGGCCGCCAGCCCGCGCCGTCCATGGTAGATATGGCCGTCGGCTACCACCCCGCCGCCGATGCCTGTCGAGACGGTGACGAAGACCAGCGAGCCGGCGCCGCGGCCGGCGCCGAAGCGCCATTCGCCGAGCGCTGCCGCGTTGGCGTCGTTCTCCAGCCGCACCGGCAGGCCGAATTGTCGGCTGAGAATGTCGATCAGCGGCACATTGTGCCAGCCGGCGAGCGTCGGCGGCCCGATGACGATGCCTGCCTTGGGGTCGAGCGGCCCCGGCGCGCACATGCCGATGCCGATCACCTTCGCCTGCGGATGCTCCTTGAGCAGTCTGTCCGCGAGGGCGATGATCTGGCCGATCACCGCTTCCGATCCGGCGCCGGCCAATGTCGGCGCCGATACGCGCGCGGCTACGTCGCCGCTGCGCTCGACCAGCGCGCCGCGCAGCTCCGTGCCGCCGAGATCGAAGGCAAGTGCGAGCGTGCTCATCAGGCGGCGGCTTTCAGTCCGTGCAGCCAGGCCATGCGCTTGGCGAGGTCGGGATCGCCGAACGCGAGCGAGCCCAGCACCACGGTGTCGGCGCCGGCCGCGCGCAGCAGCGGCACCGTCTCATGGCGGATGCCGCCATCGGCGGCCAGGATGATGTCGGCTTCGCGGCCGGCTTTTCTCATCAGAGCGCGCGCTTCGATCAGGCGCGGGCAGGCTTGGTCCGACAGGCTCTGGCCCTTGACGCCGATCGAGGTGCCGAGAAGCGTCACGAAGGCGACGTCCGGCAGGAAGGGTTCGATGGCGGACACCGGCGTCTCCAGCCGCAGCACCACGCCGGCCTCGGCGCCGAGCTCATGCGCCAGCTTGACCGCGCGCAAGCCGGCCTCGCCGTTCTCCGCATGGATGGTAACGAGGTCGGCGCCGGCCTCGATGAACTGGCGCGTCTGCGCCTCGACGATTTCCGCCTCGACCATCAGATGCACATGGATGGGCTTCACCGTCAGCCTGGCGATGCGCGCCACCATGTCGGGGAAGAACAGGAAGCCGGGGGTAAAGCGAGCATCCGCCACGTCGATGTGATGCAGATCGGCATGGGCCTCGATGCGCTTCAGGTCGCGCTCCATGTTGGCGAGATCCGCCGACCACAGCGAGAATTCGCCAATGAGCCTGTTACGCGGCAGTGCGGCTATTGCCGCGGGTCCGGAGAGGGGTTTGGCGGTCATGACGGAATGAGGCTCCGGGTATTCGAGTGGGACTGGAGGAAGGAACTGATCTGCTCATGCAGTTCGCCGAAATGCTTCGCGCTGTCGCGCGCCTTGGGCGTGATCTCGGCGAAGACCGCGTCGGGTATCGCGGCGGCAATTGTGTAGGCGGTCGACAGCGGGTGCACGGCATCGATTTCGTTTCCGATGACAAGTGCTGGAATGTCGAGCGCGGCCGCGTCGCGTTCGGAAACGCCGGGTCCGTCGCCGGCGATGTTGGCCAGCACTTGCGCGAAGGCCTTGGCGTCCGGCCGGTCGAAATAGCCGAGCAGCGAGGAAAGATTGTCTGGCGCCTCGCGATAAAGCCGCGCGGCGGTCTCGGATTGCGCGAAGATCGTGCGCCCCTTGTCGGTCCCGTGGTCGAGGATGAGCTCGGCAACCTCGGCAATCGGCTGCATGTTCGGAGGCGCCGGCGAGAACGTCCATGCCGGCCGCACCAGGATCAGGCCAGCGACTCGCCGTGGATGAAGGCAGGCGAGGCGCAGCGCAATCGCAGCGCCCATCGAGACGCCGCCGGCGACGAAGCGGTCGAGGCCGGCCTGATCGGCGGCGGCCAGAACGTCATCGGCGAACATTTCGAACGAGAAAGGCCGCCTCTCGCCGAGCCCGGAGCCGCCATGGCCGCGGCATTCCAGCGTGATGCGGCGGAAGCCGGCGGGAAAAGTCTGGGCGACCTGCGCCTCGCCGCCGCCGAGCCCGTGCTGGAACAGCACCGCCAGGCCCTCGCCCGTGTCGGTGGCCAGCAGCGTCGCGCCGTCGCGAAGAAGCGTTTGGCTCGGCATCATACCAGTCCCTTGAGGAAACGGGCGACGTCCGGCGCCTCTTCGGCCGAAAGCCCGTGCGTCACCAGCGGTCCATCGAAGCCGGTGGCCTTCAAGCGAGCGATGAAGTCGGCGAAGTCGATGACGCCCTGTCCGGCCGTGGCAAAGCGACCGTCGGCGAAACGGTCCTTGGCGTGCGCCAGGGAGACATGACCAGCCGTGTGCTCCACCGCCTCGGCAACGACGGCGCGCGCCGTCTCCGCATTCGCCTGTTCGAACAGATTGGCGGGATCGAGCACGATGCGCAGCCGCTTCGAGCCTATCTCGGAAATCAGCCGCATCGCGTCGTCGGCCGAGGTGACGATATTGGCCTGCTCCGGCTCGATGCCGAGATCGACGCCGTGGCGTTCGGCAAGCTGAAGCGCCTTTTCCATTTCGCGCGCCATGTCGGCCCAGGCCGAAGGATCGGCATTGTCGGGGTGATGCGCCCACTGGTCCTCGACATTGCGCGTCCCGGTGCAGAGCGTGACAAGCGGGATCGAAAGCCTCGCCGCAGTCTCGATGATGACCGCCAGCCGGCGCAGCCCGTCATGGCGCACCCGACTGTCCGGATGCGCCATATTGTAGGTGCCCGACAGCGCGACGAGGCCGACGCCGGAAGCCTTGGCGGCGGCATCGATTGTGCGGATCGCTTCGTCCGGAACCGCGTCCGGCATCGACGGCAGGCCTGCGCAGGCAAGATTGAACTGGGTGACCGCAAAGCCGGCATCGCGCACGGCCACCAGCACGCCGGCCGGCTCACTGCCCGGGAAGGTTTTTGCGAAGACCCCGACCTGCATCAGACCGCTCCCGTCACGCCGGCGATCTCGACGCGTTCGCCGCTTTCGACCGAGCGGGCGATCGCCACCATGGCGCGGATCGAGGCGAGCCCGTCCTCGACAGTGGCGCCGCGCTGCGGCTTGCCGTCGAGCACGGTCTCGGCGAGACCTTCCAATTGGCGGCGGAAGAAATGGCCGTCGGCGCCAAGCGGCCTTCGCGATGTCGTATCCTTCTCGTGAAAAATGTCGACCTCGCTGGCGCGGAAATACCAGGGATTGAAGGTCTTCGCGATCACCGAGCCGTTCTCGCCATAGAGCTGGAAGCCCTCGTGCCAATCCATGCGCACGGCGACGGTCAGGTCGAGATGGCCGAGCGCGCCGTTGGCGAACTCGGTCTCGACGAACCAGCAATAGGCGCCGAAGCGCTCGTTGAGCCGTGCGCGGACGGCCGTTATCTCGCCGCACAGGAAGCGCGCCGTATCGACCAGATGCGAGCCATGCGCCAACATGAAATACTGCCTCAAGTCAGCCTTCGGATTGCCGGACGGCTTCCTCGCCAGCTTGCTAGTGACGGGCAGCGGCTGCACCGCATCGGTGTTGGTGTAGCGGTGCGTGGAATCGCAATACCAGGCCTTCAGCGCCAGGATCTCGCCCATCTCGTCGCGGGCGAAATCGCGCGCTGCTTCCAGCGCCGGATCGAAGCGCTTCATGTGCCCGACCTGCAGCACCTTGCCCGAGCGCTTGACCGCTTCGACCAGCGTCTTGCCTTCCTCGACCGAAACGCCGATCGGCTTTTCGCAGAGCACATGCTTGCCGGCTTCGAGCGCCTTGATCGACATCGGCACGTGATAGGCGTCCGACGTAGCGACGATCACCGCCTCGAGCTCCGGATCGGCGAGCATCTCGTCATAATCGCCATACATCTTTTCCGGTTCGTAGGTGGCGCCCATGCGCGCGAGCAGGTCCGGCGCGGCGTCGCAGATCGCGTAGAGATCGGCATTGCTCGCCTTCACGCAGGATTCCAGATGCGCGAACTGCGCGATCGGCCCGCAGCCGAGCACACCGACACGAAGGCGACGGTCTTGTTTGCGGATCATCGTTCAGGCCCCGTAGCCGCGCATGGTCTGGCGGTTGGTCTTCACGGCCCCAGCCGGATCGGCGGCGGCCGCCTCGGACTCCTCCTCCAGCACCAGCCAGCCGTTGAAGTTGGGCGCGGCGCTAGCGATCTCGATCACCTTCGCCGTGTCGCAGACGCCCTTGCCGAGCATCGCCCAGGTTCCGGTCGCGTCGACGTCCTTCAGGTGCACGTAGCGGATGCGGTCGCGATAGGTGGTGAGCGTGTCGGCCATGTCCTTGTGCCCGCGCAATATGTGGCCGGTGTCCGGCACCCAGCCGGCCAGCGAGGCGTCGATCAGGGAGAAGATCCGGTCATAGTCGGCACGATCGAAGAGCAGCGTGTTGTGGTGCGAGCTCGGATGCACTGCGACCTGGACACCGGCCTTGCGGCCGAGTTCGCCGGCCTTGTTGTAGACTTCCGCCGCGATCGCGAACTTGTCGTCACGCGCGCCGTCGGAGACGACGGTCGCCGAGCCCATCGACACCAGCGCGCCGGGAAAGGCGGCGGCGAAATCGATCCAGCGTTTGGCGGTGTCGAGGTCGGCGCCGATCTTGTCCTTCAGCGTGAAGCCGCTCTTCGAACCGAAGGCGAAGGAGACGAGCGTCAGGCCGGATGACCGCAGCGCCGCGGCGAACTCTCCCGGCTTGCCGGCGTAGCGGCCGATCATCGTGTCGGTGATCTCGATGCCGGCATAGCCGCCATCGGCGATCGCCTTGAGCAGGTCGTCGGGGCCGCCGGCAAAACGGTCTCCAAGCATTTCCCAGGTGAAGGTCTGGCAGCCGACTTTGAGGTATTTCACGTTCATCCTTTCATTCCTTGATTCCACCTGCGTAGGCCCTGCCAGCAGAGAAGGTCCAATCCATCGATTTCGATCCGCGGCCTAGACCGTCAGTTTTCCGTGGGATCGACATCCTACTTGACCGAGCCCGCTGTCATGCCGGCGAGGAAGAACCTCTGGGCAACGAGGTAGATGAGCAGGAGCGGTAGCGAGCCGAGCACGCTCATCGCCATCATCTGGTTCCATTCGAAGGCGTGCTGCCCCATCAACAGTTGGATGCCGATCGGCACGGTGCGCATGGATGTTGACTTCGTCAGCGTCAGCGCAAAGAGAAATTCGTTCCAGCACAACAGGAAGGTATAGACGGACGTCGCCACGATACCAGGCAGTGAAATCGGCACGATCACCCGCCAGAGCGCTGTCCAACTGGTGCCGCCGTCGACAGCCACCGCTTCATCGAGATCGCGGGGCAAGGTGTTCAGATATCCCGTCATCAGCAGGATCGCGTAGGGCAGCGTAAACACCAGATAGGTCAGGATCAGTGCGACGTAGGTGTCGAAGATGCCGTAGGAGACGACAAGCCCGAAGAAGGGGATCAGAAGCGTGATCGGCGGAATCGTCTGCGTGCTGATGATGAGTGTGTTCAGGCTGCCCTTGCCGCGGAAGTTGAAGCGGCTGAACCCATAGGCCGCCAGCAACGCGATCAGCACCGTCAGCACGGTCACCGCTCCAGCCACGAAGTAGCTGTTGAAGAAGAAGCGCAGCTTTACCGGATCGCCAAGGATGGCTGCATACGCCTCCAGCGTGAAGGCCTTCGGCAGGATGGTTGGTGGCAGGGCAAAGATTTCGGTATTCGATTTGAACGAACTGCTCAGCATCCAGTAGATCGGGAAGGCTGCGAAAAAGAGCCCCGCTGCAAGCGCTGCATGGAGCGCGACGGTGATCAGCCTGTCTTTCGGCGTGTGCCTTTTCCTCATGGTGACTACCGAGCCTTTTGATAACGGATGTAGAACAGCGTAAGGCCGAGCGAGATCAACAAGATGACCACGGCGCTCGCCGACGCCTGCGACAGGTTGTAGCTCGAAAATGCCAGCTTGTACGTGTAGGTGCTGAGGACCTCGGTCGAGTAGATCGGGCCGCCGCCCGTCGTTATCCAGATCAACGGAAAGACCTGCATGGTCCAGATGAAGTCGAGCAGCGAGATGCTTATGATGATCGGCATCAGCTGCGGGATGGTGATGAAGATCAGCTTCTGGTAGGCCTTCGCCCCGTCGATATCGGCGGCTTCGTAGAAATCCTTGGGAATGCCCTGCAGGCCTGCGAGCAGGCTGACCATGAAAAGCGGGTAGCCCGCCCAGATATTGGCGAAGGTGACGGCATGCAGCGCGGTCTCGGGCGAGGAAAACCACTCGACCTTGGAACCGATGATGCCCATCTGCATGAGAATGCTGTTCACGACACCGTCCGGCTCAAGCAGCAGGCGCCAGATCACCGCGATGATCACCGCGGTGAACAGCCAGGGCAGTATGTAGAGCACGCGCAGGATATTGCGCAGCCTCGGATTGATGCGGTCGCTGTTCAGCATGAGCGCGAAGACCATGCCGATGGTCATGTGGAAAACGACACTCATGCATGTGAAGTAGAGCGTGTGCCACAGCGAGGCCCAGAACACCGGATCGTCGAAGATCGCCTGGTAGTGTTTCAGTCCGGCAAAGGATGGGTCACGACGCAGCACCGCGCTGTTCTGGAAGGAATAGCCAATCACCGTCACCATCGGCAGGAGCATCAGAAGGCCGATAATGAGCAGCGAGGGCGACAAATAGAGGTAGGGTGCGACCGCTCGTTTCAGCTTGTGGTGGGAGCGCTTTTGCCGGGTCATATGCCAACCTTGGGATACGCCTTCAAGAGAAGGTAAGCTTCGGAAACAGGGCCATCTCAAATTGCCGATCCGTTGTTGCCGGGTGGCCTGCCCGAAGTCGGGCCACCCGGTCGAAGATAGCAAACGGGGAACAGGCCGATCAAAATTTCGCCATCCAGCCCTTCTGGGCGGCCGCGGCCGCCTGTTCCGGAGATTGCCCGCCGGTGAGCATCTTCTGGGCTTCCACGTCGAACTGGGTCATCAGGTCTTCAGCCACCGGCAGGCCCGTGAACTCGTTGGCGAGATAACCGGTCTTGAAGATTTCGAAAGCCTTGCCGAAAGCCTTGTCCGAGGTCACGAAATCGGGCTTGGCGTTGACGTTGCCCGGGAAGGCGTTTGCAAGCGACACGAGCTTGGCGTTCACCTTCTCGCTCATCAGGTACTGGACGAGTTTCCAGGCCTCTTCCTGATGTTTCGAGCCCGCTGAGATGCCGATGCCCCAGGAGGCATAGGGAAGGCCGCGCTTGCCGCTGTAGTTCTCCACGACCGGGACCGGGATGAGGTCGAAGTTCAGCTTGGGATTGCGTTTGCGGATGAGGTTCACATGCGCGAGCGAGTCGATCATCATCCCGACCCGGTCGTTGACGAACTCCTCGACCTTTTCTTGTTCGGTCTTGGTGGCGATGCCGGGCGAGATGGTGCCGGCGTCGTTGAGCGATTTGACGAAGGTGAGCATATCCACCACGGGTTTGCCCTCGAGGGCGGGCTTGCCGTCCGCCATCATGGATTGACCCGATGCCCAGACCCACGACATCATGTCGTTCTGGACACCGGACGGCGTTTGCAGCGACAGCGGCAGCACCCAGCCATACTGGTTCTTGTCGGCATGGGTCATCTTCTTGGCGGCTTCGAGGAACTCAGCGCGGGTCGACGGCAGCTTGGTGACGCCCGCCTGGGCGGCGAGGTCCAGATTCACGAAGACCGGATAGACGAACGAAGCCACGGGAAACATCACCGCCTTGCCGTCAACCTTGATGATATCGGCGACCTGGCTCTTGTCGAAGCCGCTCGCATCCATCATCGGGTTCATGTCGGCCAGCGCGTTCTGCGCGTTCAGATTGTTCACCCAGGCGCCGTCGAGACCGACGACGTCGCTGAGCGTTCCGGTTGCCGCACCGACCGAAATCTGGTCTCGCGTGGTCGCATAGGGGCCGCTGACCAGCGTCACCTTGATGCTGGGGTTTGCGGCCTCGAAATCATCCATGATTTTCCGCAAGGAGCCGGCCGGTAATTCGGGCTCCCACCACTGGGTGAATTCCAGCGTCGTGTCCGCCATGGCGCCGGTTGCGCCGAGCAACCATGCGGCCGCGGCCATTTTCAGCATCGCGGGTCGTATCCGAAACGTCATTTTCTCCTCCTTCTTTAAGATCGGTCGCACAATGCGGACGATCGTCTGGTTTATTCAGAAGTCTTCATTCGCAGGCGCCTCGCTCTCGCCTGCCGGCTCTGCCGCAGATCTTCAGATCGCCAGATGCGTCTCGGGATCGAAGAAATGGAGCTTGGTATCATCCAGGGCCAACCGGATTTCCGAGCCGGCGTGGACCACGCTGACCGGTTCGAATTTCGCCACCGCATTCGACGCCAGGCCGAAATCCTGCGCCGCGTCCGGGTCGCCGGAGTCCACCCGGACCGCGCCGATGTTCAGATGGACGATATGTTCGGACCCGAGTTCCTCGATCGAGGTCACCTTTGCCGGTATCGTCTGATACTTGCGGCCGGATTCCAGGCTGCTATCATAGAGATCCTCCGGTCGGATCCCGAACACGACCTTGCGCCCCGCATACGACCTCAAGCCCGGCCTGCGCACGAAGGCTGCATCCTGCAGCCGGATGGCGAAGGTGCCGGACATCAGTTCGTCGCCCGTCAGGGTCGCCTCGAAAAGGTTCATCGAAGGAGACCCGATGAAGCCGGCAACGAAGGCGTTCACCGGCGATTCATAGAGCCTCTTGGGTGTGTCGACCTGCTGCAGCACGCCGCCCTTCAATACCGCGACCCTGTCCCCCATCGTCATCGCTTCGGTTTGGTCGTGGGTCACGTATATGGTCGTTACGCCGAGTTGCTTTTGCAGGCCGGTGATTTCGGCGCGCATTTGCACGCGCAGTTTCGCGTCCAGATTGGAAAGGGGTTCGTCCATGAGAAAGGCGGCCGGCTCGCGTACCATGGCGCGGCCCATGGCAACCCTTTGACGCTGTCCGCCTGAAAGGTTCGCGGGTTTGCTGTCCAGCAGAGACGTCAGCTGAAGGGTTTTGGCGATCTCGTCCACGCGCTTCTTGCGCTCGGCCTTCGGCTTGCCTGCCAGCCGCATCGAAAAGGCGATGTTTTCGAACACCGTCATATGTGGATAGAGCGCGTAGCTCTGGAAGACCATCGCGATGTCGCGGTCCTTGGGCGGCATGTCGACGACGTCCACTCCGCCGATGCGAAGGCTGCCGCTGGTGATGTCCTCCAATCCCGCGATCATTCGCAACGCGGTGGATTTGCCGCAGCCGGACGGCCCGACGAGAATCAAAAACTCACCGTCCTCGACCGACAGGTTCAATTGGTCGATTGCGTGAAAATTGTTCCCGTAGGTCTTGCAGATATTCTCAAGAATGACTTCTGCCATCTTCCTCCCTCCACAAGTCTAAGCCACTGATTTTTATAATTATCCTCGGCTTGTGTTCACCTGTGAGATATTCCTCGGATAGGCTATGTTCCTGTATCGAGCTGCGCATGTTTCAGTTCGACTGCTGACGGAGCGCCCGTCGATGCCAGGAGTTCCGTGACCTGGTCGTCGGTCGGAAGCGCCTCGCGCCCGCCACGCCCCGTTATCGAAAGAGCCGCCGCCGCGGCCGCGAATGCGACCCGGCCTGCGATGTCGGCTCCGCGCGTCAATGCATGGGCATAGGCGCCGTGAAAGCAGTCGCCGGCGCCGGTCGAGTCGACGACGGCAACCCCGTGCGGAGGCAGGTGCCAGAGCCCTGTCTCGTTGCGTCCGCGATAATAGACGCCTCTGCCGCCATCGGTCAGAACCACGGCGGACCGCGACGGCAACCACAATGCATCGAGCATCTCGGCGGGCGATCGGCGGCCCGTGGCAGCCCGCGCGAAGCCGAGGGGGAGAATGAGATGGTCGCAGAGCGCGATCAGCCTCTCGGTGACTGGCCCGCCGCTCCATTCGATATCGCCGAGGATCGCAAGGCCGAGATCGCGGGCCCGAGCCACGACATCCAACGACCGGATCGCGTAGCTATCGACGATCAGGACGGTCGCGCGGCCGAGGACCTCGTCCGGAAAGTCCGGCGCGGTGCCCAGCATCGCGTCGTCGTCATACGCGATGAAACGCTCCCCATCCGAGCCGACGGTGATCCGCGAGCGCACCGGGCATGCGTGCGGGTGGCGCGGCGCGAATGCGGTTTCAACGCCGCTCGCAACGAGATCGCACAGCGTGGCGTCGTCCGCGGCACTGCCCAGCCATCCGACGAACCCGGCGGTTCCGCCGAGCCGCGCGACGGCGGCAAGGGCTGTCGCGACATTTCCCCCGAAAGCGCGGGCGCTTTGCAGAACCTTCCCCTTGCCCGCCGACAACGGCTGATCGACATAGACGATGTCGTCGATCGCGATAGCGCCGAAGCCGAGGATTGAAGGGACGGTGGGCATCGGTCAGGCACCCGCCTTCGCCAGGGCGTCTTCTGCCGAAAGCCCGTCATGGATGACGCCCCGGAAGGCAAGCGCTGCCTTCTGCGGATCGCCATGCCCCCAGAGATTGCGGCCCACCACGGCACCGCGCGCGCCGGCACGGATGGCGTCCGCCGTCTGCTGAAGGGCGCCGAGCAGCGTATCGGTCTTCGGACCACCCGCGATCACAACCGGAACCGGGCAGGTCCGGACGGTCTCCCGGAACGACTCGAAATCGCCCGTGTAGCCGATCTTGATCACGTCAACGCCGGACTCGTAGCCGATGCGCGCCGCATAGGCGATCTCGTCAGGGGTGAAGACGATCTTTGCTCCGTCGGTGAAATCGCGAGGGTAGATATGCGCCACCACCGGCATGCCGTAGCGGGCCGCCGCATTCACCGAATCGGTCAGCCAGCGTATGTACTTGCCCTCGGTCGCGCCACGCACCGGGATGGCCACGGCCAACGCATCGGCGCCCGCGCGTACCGCATCCTCGGGCGTTGCAATCAACTCACTGATGCGATCGTCCGGGGTGAAGCAGCCAGCCTGGATCACCAGCGAAGCCTTGCCCGCGTATTGCGGCCACAGATGGCGGGCGGTGCCAGGCTGGATGCTGACGTAGTCGGGTTTGCCCACCATGACGCGCGCGAGCGCGCCCGGCAGGTCGGCAAGACCGCCTTTGCGCACGTCGCCATAGCCGACAAAGTGGTCGACCGCGCCTCCAAAAAGATTCCCCGATGGATGCGAGAAGAGGCGTGCAAGACGCACCTTGGTTCCTAGGCTCATGAGTGCAAAATTCCCCAATCGTTTGATTTCGAAATCCTGAACTCAGTGTTTGCGAAAGAAATGAGAAATGCAATCTTTCGAAAGCTTTCGAATTCGCGTATTTTTGGCAAGGTGAGCCGAGGCCGGAGCGGTTGCTTGGCGCAGGGAGGCAAGGGCAGGGCAATGTTGTCGGAGCAGAGACGCCAATCGATCCTGAGCGAGGTGCAACGCAGCGGACAGGTTCGCACGAAGGACCTGTCGGACGGTTTTGGCGTGTCCGAGGTCACGGTGCGCTCCGACCTCGAGATACTGGACCGCAAGGGACTGCTGACCAAGACCCGTGGAGGGGCGGTGACCCGGACCACCGATTCGACCACGGCCGCGTTCGCCCGGCGGATGCAAACCAACCTCGATGCAAAGATGCGCATCGCCCGGGCGGCGGTAGACCTGTTCGAGGACAACCAATCGGTCATCTTCGACGGCGGCTCGACATTGATGCAGGTTGCCATGCAGTTACCGCCGCTCAGCAATGTCGTGGTCGCGGCCACGGCCATGAATATCGTGCAGCATCTGATGCATCGTCCCGGACTCGACGTTCACATGATCGGCGGCCGGGTCTATCCCGACACGGTGAGCACGCTGATCACCGATGCCGACACGGCTCTCGGCGGCTTGGTGGCGCATCAGGTCTTTGTTGGAGCGCATGCGATAGACTCGTCGCTGGATGTGGTCGACGTGAACGAAGACATGGCGCGAACGAAGCGAAACCTCGTTCGCATGGCCCGGCGCGTCGTCCTCCTCGCGGATTCGAGCAAATGGGGCGTCAGCGGGACCTCCAAGGCATTTTCGCTGTCGGCCGTCGATGTGGTGATCACCGACGATGGCCTGCCCGGTCCGATGCGCAGCCAGCTCGATAGGATCGGGGCCAAGGTGATCTATGCCTGAACCCGTCGCGGTCCCTGACCGCGACGACAAAATCCAATGCGCGCATGACCCACGGGCTTGGTGCCGGCTGTCGGCCGTTTTTTCATGTCAGTCATTTTCTCCTCCTCAAGGCTGGCGGCCTCCGACGCTGCGCCAGCGTTTTCACATGCTCTATAAAAATTTTACGCGCGTCAAGATTTAAAATGCGCTATAGCGAGTCACGAAAATTGTCCGCCGCCATTGCGGCGGGCTGTCTCGGGCGCTGCCGCATTGGGAGGTCGAAAGGAAAATGCAAGCAAAATCAGGGGAAAAGCTCGGCATCGGCGTTGTCGGCTGCGGTAACATATCGATGACCTATCTGCGCAACGCGGCACTTTTTTCCGGTGTGGAATTGCGCGCCTGCGCCGATATTTCCGCCGACATGGCCGCCTTGCGCGCCAAGGACTATGGCATCCGCGCGCTCGGCGTCGATGCGCTGCTCGCCGATCCGGAGGTCGATCTCGTCCTCAACCTCACCATTCCCTCGGCGCATTTCGACATCTCGTTTTCGGCGCTCTCGGCCGGAAAACATGTCTTCACCGAAAAACCTCTCGCGACCTCGGCCAGCGATGGCCGCCGGCTGGTCGCCGAGGCGGCCAAGCGCGGTTTGCTGCTGGGCTCGGCACCCGACACCTTTCTCGGCGCCGCCGGGCGCCGGGCGCGCCGGCTGATGGACCAGGGCGCGATCGGCCGCGCCGTGACCGGCACCGCCTTCATGATGGGGCGCGGCATGGAGCACTGGCATCCCAATCCGCAATTCTACTACCAGCCGGGTGGCGGTCCGGTCTTCGATATGGGGCCTTATTATCTGACCATGTTGGTCAACCTGCTCGGTCCGGTCGCCCGCGTCATGGCGATGGCGACGCGTGGCCAGGAGGAGCGGCTGATCACCGCCGAGGGGCCATACAAGAACACCAGTTTCAGGGTCGGCACGCCGACCAACATCCTGTCGCTGCTCGAATTCCGCTCCGGCGCCACCGTCGCCTTCGGTGCGTCCTGGGATGTCTTCAGGCACTCCAACCATCCGATCGAGCTGCACGGCACGGAAGGCTCGCTCAGGCTGCCCGACCCCGACACCTTCGGCGGCACCGTCTCGCTGTCGGCGCGCGGCGACGACTGGAAGGATTTTGCCAGCGAGAACGAGCTCTACGGCGCGCGCAACTGGCCCTATGCCGGGCCGGACCGCGCCAACTACCGCATGCTCGGCGTCGCCGACCTGGCGCGGTCGCTGGCGGAAGACAGGAGGCCGCGCGCATCCGGCGAGCTTGCGCTGCACGTGCTGGAGATCATGGAAGCGATCCTCGCCTCCGGCGAGAGCCGCAACTTTGTCGCCGTCGTCGGCACGGTCGACCAGCCGCCGCTTCTCGGCGAGGATGAGGCGGCGAGCCTGCTTGCCTGAGGCGCCGCGTTCGCCCCGTGAGAGTTCGAGCGGGCTTCCGGCCGATATCAGGCCGACTGACGCATCACCAGCGTCGCGTCGAGGTTGACCTTCGGCGCGACGGTCGTGCCGTCTTCGTCGAGCAGGGTAAGCAGCGTTTCGACGCTGCGGCCGGCCATCGCCGCAAAATCCTGCGCCATGGTGGTGAGCGCCGGGCAAGTGTAGCGGCTGAGCGGATGGTCATCGTGGGCTGCGACGCGCAGGTCGCAATCGGCCTTTCGGCCCACCTTCAGCCCCTTCGAGAAGGCCGCCGCCATCACGCCGAAGGCGAGGCGGTCATTGGCGCACAGGATCGTCTTGCCCGGCAGGCCGCCATTGCCGAGCATCTTCTCCGTCTGCTCGTAGCCGATCCGTTCGAACTCCCACGTGTAGTCCTCGATGTTGCCGAACACGGCCGGCTCCTGTCCGAGCCGCTTCATGGCATCGATATAGCTTTCCACCCGCTCGCGCGAATTGTGGTTGACGTGCGGGATGTCGAAATAGACCGGGGCATCGCCCGAACGGCAAAGGTAGTCGACGATGGTCGACATGCTCTGCACATTGTTGTTGCCGACGAAAGGCGTGTCGCCTTCGAGATAGGTGTCGAAATAGACGATCGGGATCGCCTGCGTCAGCTTCTCGATCGCCCGCTGGTCCGAACGCCGTCCGAGCGGCGCAATCAGCGCGCCCGAAACCTTCAGCGACAGGATGGTTCGGGTCGCTTCCGCCTCGAGCTCGCTCGACCCGTGCGAGGAAATGACGATCGGCCAATAGCCTTCGTCGCGCAGCCGGAGCTCGATGCGGCTGACCATCTCGGAATAGAAGGGATCGGTCACCGTCGGCACGACGATGCCGATGCTGCGGGTGCGCTTGCGGTTGAGATTGCGCGCGAACAGATTGGGCTGGTAGTCGGACGAGCGCAGCGCATCCTCGATGCGTTTTCTCGTCGCCGGCTTGACGCTGGTCGGATCGTCGAAATACTTCGACAAAGTCGGCCTGGAGACGCCGCAGGAACGGGCAAAATCCTCCATAGTCTTATGCGTCATCGGCATTCAAATCCTCGCGACATGGAATCCTTGCTCCATGCGCTGCCCCGGTGCCTACATACGGTGCGCCGGCGCGCGACTGCAAGTTGAAACTTTACAGACAACTTTGCAAGTTTCAACGCGCCTTTTGAAATTATTCCACGCGTAAATTTATTAATTGACGTGAAAGACCCAAGGCCGTATTCAATTTTTGGTATCTGCGGTGATCCAGAGAGCGGACTCCGCGGACGAATGCCGGGAGGACATGGATGAAGAAGCTGGTCTCAGCGGGCGAGATCCTCGTCGAGATCATGGCCGAGCGCATTGGCCAGAGCTTTCTCGAACCCGGGCCGCTGGTCGGGCCGTTCCCGTCCGGCGCGCCGGCGATCTTCATCGGCCAGGCGGCGGCGCTCGGCCAGCCCGCCGGTCTCATCGGCGCCGTCGGCAAGGACGATTTCGGCCAATTGAACATCGACCGGCTCAGCGCGCTCGGCGCCGACGTTTCGGCGATCGCGGTCCATGAGGGCCATGCCACCGGTACCGCCTTCGTCACCTATCGGCCCGATGCTTCCAGGCATTTCGTTTTCAACATCCGCAACAGCGCCGCCGGCCTGCTGGAGATGGACGACGCGGCCAAGCGGCTCTTGGCCAGCGCCGACCATGTCCATGTCATGGGCTCCTCGCTGTTTTCCGACCGCGCCGCCGAAGTCGCGCTTGGCGCGATCGCGGCCGTGAAGGCCAAAGGCGGAACGGTGTCCTTCGACCCCAACATCCGCCGCGAGATCATGCAGGATTCCGGCATGCGTCAGGCGCTCGACAAAGTGCTGGCGCAGACCGATGTCTTCCTGCCGAGCGGCAACGAGTTGTTTCTATTTTCCTCGGCCGGCGACGAGCAGGGCGCGGTTGGCGAACTGTTGGGGCGAGGCATCTCCTGTGTCGTGCTGAAGAAGGGTGCGGAAGGCGCTGCCTATCACGACCGGCAGGGCACGGTCGTCATGCCTGGCTTTGCCGTCGAGGAGATCGATCCGACCGGCGCCGGCGATTGCTTCGGCGCCGCCTTTGTTTCCTTCTGGCTGCGCGGCGCAGCACCCGCGGATGCGTTGCGCATCGCCAATGCCTGCGGCGCGCTCGCCGTCACCCGCAAGGGGCCGATGGAAGGCATTCGCCGACTCGCCGATGTCGAGGCCTTTATCGCCAAGTCAGGGCCACGCGCATGAGCGCCGCCACGACAAGATTCGCAGGGATCGCCGCGCGCCGCCTGGCAGGCGGCAAGGGCGGCATCGCCTCGATCTGTTCGGCGCATCCGCTGGTGGTCGAAGCGACGCTCCGCCATGGTGCAGCGCATGGCGCCGATGTGCTGATCGAGGCGACATGCAACCAGGTCAATCACGAGGGCGGCTATACCGGCATGACGCCGGCCGCTTTTCGCGCTTTCGTCGAGGCGCATGCAGGCAAGACCGGCTTTCCGCTCGACCGGCTGATCCTTGGCGGCGACCATCTCGGCCCGAATCCGTGGAAGCACCTGCCCGCGGCGCAAGCGATGCGGAAGGCTGCGGCAATGATCGACGCCTATGCCGCTGCCGGCTTCACCAAGCTGCATCTTGACACCAGCATGGCCTGCGCCGACGATTCAGTCGTGCTGCCCGACGAAACGATCGCTGCGCGCGCGGCCGATCTCGCGGCGGTCGCCGAGGCCGCGGTCACACGCACGGGCGGTGAAAAACCCGTCTACATCATCGGCACCGAAGTGCCGGTGCCCGGCGGCGCGCTGGAAGCGCTCGATCATATGCATGTGACCGAGCCCGCCGATGCGCTGCGCACCGTCGAGGTCCATCGCCAGGCTTTCTCCCGCCTCGGCCTCGATGCCGCCTTCGCCCGCGCCATCGGTGTCGTCGTCCAGCCCGGCGTCGAGTTCGGCAATGCCGACATCATCGCCTATGCGCCTCAGAAGGCGACGAAGCTGGTGGCATCGCTGGAGGGCATGCCGCAATTCGTCTTCGAGGCGCATTCGACCGACTATCAGCCGGCGGAAGCGCTTGCCGCGCTGGTGCGCGACGGCTTCGCCATCCTCAAGGTCGGCCCCTGGCTCACCTTCGCGCTGCGCGAGGCGCTCTATGGCTTGAGTTTCATCGCCGACGAGCTGGCAGCCCACCCATCGCGCGAAAACCTGCCGGCCGCCATGGAGCGCATCATGCTGGCCTCGCCTGGCAATTGGCAGAACTACTATCCGGGCACGCCCGACGAGCAGCGCCTGCAGCGACATTTCTCCTTCAGCGACCGCATCCGCTACTACTGGCCGTCTCCAGACGCGCAGCATGCCGTCGAAGCGCTGCTGGCCGCACTTGGCGACCGGGAGATTCCGCGCCCGCTAATCAGCCAGTATCTCGGGCATCTCGATGCCGAGGTCGGCGCCGGCCGGATCGAGCCGACCGCACACGAGCTTCTGATCGGCAGCGTCACGCGTGTCCTCGACATCTACCGCGACGCCACGAACCTGTAAGACCGGTCGGTTGCGGCAGCTGCGTTGGTCGTTGCGACGCTCGGCAAAGCACGCGCCCTCAAGGTCTTCAAAAAATCTTCTACGTCGCGTTCCATTTCGATCCTTCGGCTCGTCCTTGGTGTGTCCGAACAGAAGGAGCACCACAATGGCCCGGATGGTCGTAATCTACCCGACACCGAAGGACGCGGAGGCATTTGACCGACATTACTTCGAAATCCACGTACCTCTCGCCAAGAAGATTCCAGGTCTCAGGAAATACGAAGTCAGCGACGGCCCCATCGCGACGCCGGTAGGAACATCCAATATCCATCGGATTGGAACGCTGTATTTCGACGACCTTGCGGCGATCGAAAAGGCGTTCGCAAGTCCGGAGGGACGGGCGGCCGGGGCGGATCGCCGAATCTACGCACCTGATGACTCGGGCGTCCAGATGTTCCTTTTCGACAACAGGGAAGTCTGACCCCGGATCGTCTGACGGCAGTCTAGTACACCGGCGTCGCCATATGCCGAGGCGCCGGCCATTCGGCCGTGATCTCGGGCTGCACCGGCCGTTCGAGGTAGGTCGACAGCACCACATAGCTCCGTGTCGAAACCACCCCGGGTGTCTCGTAGATGCGCGACAGCAGACCTTCGAGCGCGCGTGTGTCCTCGGTGCGCACCTTGAGCAGCATGCAGGTGTCGCCGGCGACCGAATGGATTTCCTCGACTTCCGGGCATTCCGAAATCGCCATCAGCTCCGGTGTCTTGCCCCAGCCTCTTGTGTCGATATGCACGAAGGCAAGCAGCGGCTTCTTCACCGCCTTCGGATCGATGATCGCCGAGGTGGCGCGGATGGCGCCGCTGCGCCTGAGCCGCTTCACCCGCTCATGCGCCGCCGGCGGCGACAGGCCGACGCGCTCGCCGAGCTCGGCATAGCTGATGGTCGCGTCATCGACCAGCGCACCTAATATTTTTCGGTCGATCGGGTCGACCTCGCGGGCAGGTTGCCTGTTCCGCTGAACGTCATCTGTTTCTGCGTCCATATGGAAGTTCTCCATTGATGCTGAATTCAATTCTGCCATTATGGAGATATGTCGAACAGTGATCAATCAGCATTTCTGACTGCGGCGCCGCGCGCGCCCATCCCGGCGGCCGCTTATCTGCTCACCGGCTGCATCGCCGTCATCGGCTCCAACTCGCTGGTTCTCGGCCCGATCGCGCCCGCTGTCGCGGCATCGTTCGGGACAAGCGTGCCTGCGGTGATGACGGCGGCCGCCGCCTTTGGCCTTGGCACATCGGCCAGCGCGCTTTTTCTCGCCCGCTACATCGACAGGATCGGCGCGCGCCGGATGCTGCAGGGCGCTTTGCTTTTGCTCGCGCTGGCGCTGGTGGCCAGCGCGCTCGCGCCGACGGTGACGGCGCTGGTGGCGGCCCAGCTTGTTGCCGGCGTTGCCGCTGGCATCGCCATGCCGGCGATCTATGCCAGTTCGGCGGCGATCGCGCCGCCCGGCCGCGAGAGCGGCACGATCGGCGTCGTGTTGACCGGCTGGACGCTCTCAATGGTCGCCGGCGTCTCGCTGTCAGCCGTGCTGGCCGATCTCATCCATTGGCGCGCCGTCTTCGCCACTGTCGCGCTTCTCGCCGGAACCGCAGTCGCAGGTCTGACGATGAACTCGCTGCGCGACACCAGGAAGAGCGGTCCCGCACCTTCGCCGCTTGGCGCGCTGGCCGTGCCTGGGATCATTCCGCTTCTGATCGCCTGCGGCGCCTTCATGACCGCCTTCTACGGCGTCTACGGCTATCTCGGCGACCACCTCCACAAAGACCTCGGCGAGCCGGTCAGCGCCAACGGCCTCGCGGCTATCGCTTACGGCCTCGGCTTCGGCGCGGCCGCACTGCTCGACGGCGTCATCGACCGTCTTAGCGCTCGCCGCGTCATGCCCTTCGCCTATCTGCTGGTCGCCGCCGTCTATGTCGCTATGGCCTTGGTTAGCGGTGGCTTCGGCCCGCTGATGGCGACGATCGCCGCCTGGGGCCTGGCCAACCATTTCGGGCTGAACGTGCTGGTCATGCGCCTGACGGCGCTCGACCCCGCGCGGCGCGGCACAATCATGGGCCTGAACAGCGCGGTCACTTATCTCGCGGTCACTGTCGGCACCGCCGGTTTCGGTCCGCTCTACACAGGCCTCGGCTTCGCCAACTGCGCGCTGATCGCCGCCGGGCTGATGCTGGTGGCGGCGTCGGCCGCGGCATGGCGCTCGGGCAGCGCCCGGCAATGAGGGCAACAGGCTTGCGTCCCTGATTGCTCCTTCGCTAAGGCTGGCTTCCGAACAGCACCCGGGGCCACGATGAAGACGACGCTCGAGATTACCGCCGAGCCCTTGCCTCGGGACCTCGCTTTTCTCGGCGAGAGCCTCACCGCTTTCAATGACGGCGATGTCGGCGCTTCGGCCCGGAAGGCGCTCGCCGTCTTCGTGCGCGACGATGCCGGAGCGATCGTCGCCGGCATATCCGGCTACACCGCCTGGGGCTGGCTCTATGTGCAGTGGCTCTGGGTCGACGAAAAGCTGCGCGGCCGGCGCATCGCCGCTGGCATGCTGGATGCCGCGGAACGGGAGGCGGTGGCGCGCGGCTGCAAGGCCGCCTGGATCGACACTTTCAACCCTACCGCCGCCAAGGTCTATCAGCGCCAGGGCTACCGGCCGTTCGGCACGCTTCCCGACTTTCCGGTCGGCCGCAGCCGCATCTTCCTGCAGAAGCATCTCGCTCCAACCTGATCAGCCGGCCAGTCGGCCGCCGCGCATCGGCTGCTGCACGCCGGTGGTGCTCGGAAAGCTGATCGGCAGGCCGCGCAACACGCGCACCGCCAGGAAGGCGAAGCATTCCGCTTCCACCGCATCGCCCTTCCACCCTAGCGTCTCGGCCTGGACCACTTCGACGCCGGCGCGGCTCTCAAGCATCGCCATCATCGTTGGGTTGTGGCGGCCGCCGCCGCTGACCGCCAGCCGCTTCGGCCGGCGCGGCAACAGGTCGAGCGCCTTGCCGACGGCCGAGACGGTGAAGGCCGTCAGCGTGGCAGCCCCATCCTCCGCGCCGAGCCCCTCGGCCATCGCCGCCGTGAAATCGAAGCGGTCGAGCGACTTCGGGTAAGGTTTTGAGAGATAGGGATGCTGCAGCAGCCGCTCGAGCCTTGCCTCGTCGACAGTGCCTGCGGCTGCGAGCTTGCCGTCGCGGTCCATCTCGCCGAGACCCTTCGACTTGATGAAATCGTTGACCGGCGCATTGGCCGGTCCGGTGTCGAAGGCAATGATGTTGTCCTTGCCGTCCCACCAGCTGATGTTGCCGACGCCGCCGAGATTGAGCACGGCGGTGTCGCCGCTGGCGTCGGCCTCCTTGAGCAGCGCCGCGTGGTAGCCGGCTGCGAGCGGCGCGCCTTGCCCGCCGGCGGCCACATCGGCCGAGCGGAAGTCATAGGCGACCTTGGTGCCGAGAAGCGAAGCCATCAGTCCCCCGTCGCCGAGCTGGCGCGTCCGGCCGATCCGTCCCGGCTGAGGGGCACGATGCAGCACGGTCTGGCCGTGGAAACCGACGACGCCGATATCGGCCATGCTCATCCCATGGCTCTCGACGAGATCCCTGACCGCGGCTGACTGAGCGCGCGTCAGCGCTTCCTCGGCCTCGCGGAAGATCGCTGGCTCCGGCCCTTCGAAATTCCAGGCGCGCGCCTGGCGCAGCGTCTCTTCGAGCAGGCTGCGGATCGATTGCGGGTACGGTGCAAGCGTATAGGTGCCGAAGTCGGCGATGCGCTCGCCGTCGGTCTTGATCAGCGCCACGTCGATATTGCCGTCGAGCACCGTGCCGGTCATCAGGCCGACGGCCCAGATTGGTTCCATGGTCGCTCCTCGAATCTCCGTTGAACCACCTGTCGGACGGATCGGTCCGGCAGGCAAGTCTTTCGCGATCGCTGATCGAGCCAGTCGCTTCAGGATTTGAATTGCTTCCGAGCGTTTGCGCCGCCCCTCACCTGCCTGCCGGCATCCTCTGCCCGTATAGTGACGGGGAGAGGGGCGCTCTCATCGATGGTTTCGCCAATCACCAATGTTCGCATGACAGCGCCGAGGCTGCGGCCGGCCCCTTTCTCCCCGTCACTATACGGGGAGAAATGCCCGGCAGGGCAATGAGGGGCGGCGCCGACGTCGACGATCTGTCGTCCAGAGGCGATTGCCTTGGCTCTGATGGACTTGTCGCATGTGCCGGCGGCTTTTTGCGTCGAACGGTGAAAATCGAGCAACGCCGTTCTTGCCTCCTGCCGCGGAAGGCGCGAGCCTGTGCGACCGTCGGCACCGGCCGAACGTCACATCGCAAGGAGGAAACGACATGGCAGCCAATGTCGCGGTGATCGCAGGCGCTGGATCTGGCCTCAGCGCCTCGCTGGCGCGGCTCCTCGGCAAGGAGGGCTATCGCGTCGTCCTTGCCGCCCGCAATATCGACAAGCTCGCGGCGCTGGTTGAGGAGACCGGCGCGCAGGCGGTGGAAACCGACGTGTCGGATGCCGCCTCGGTGGCACGGCTGTTTGAGGCGGCCGACAAGGCCGGACCCCTCGAAATTGCCGTCTTCAATGCCAGCGGGCGCACGCGCGGCCCGATCGCCGAGCTCGATCCCGCGGCGGTCAAGCAGGCCCTGCTCGTCGGTGCCTATGGCGGCTTCCTCGTCGGCCAGCAGGCGGCGCGCCGGCTCGTTGCGCGCGGCTCAGGCTCGATCCTGTTCACGGGCGCGACCGCAAGCCTCAAAGGGTTCTCCGGCTCGGCCGGTTTCGCCATGCCGAAATTCGGGCTACGCGGACTGGCGCAGTCGATGGCGCGCGAGCTCAGCCCCAAAAACATCCACGTCGCGCATTTCATCATCGACGGCCAGATCGAACCGCCCGGACAGGCGGCCGATCCCGATCGTCCCGATCGCCGCCTGTCGCCCGACGCAATCGCCGAGACCTATCTCGCGGTCCATCGCCAGCATCGCAGCGCCTGGAGCTTCGAGGTCGAACTCAGGCCATGGGTCGAGACGTTCTGACGATCCATGCCGGGTAGCGCGATCGGCGGACGTTGGACGGTGCTTGCGCGGCTCTCGATACATTAGAGAAATTGCATGTTCAGCGATGTTGGGGTTGCTGTGTCTACTAGTATATTTAAAGCTTTAAAGGATACGTTTGTTTAACTTCGCCGTGCATACTGCGAATTGGTCAGATCTGTTTGTCCGGCTCTCTTGCACGAATTGAGAACGCGCATGTCGCTTACACGTCGTACCTTGCTTGCGGCCGGAGGCGGCGGGTTGCTGATCGCGCAGGTGCGGTCAGCTAACGCTCAGGCGGAGAACGCCCCGAAGCCTGCCACGGGCAACAATGCGCTGCGCATCGCCATGCCGGCTTTCGCTTCCGATCCGTTCTTCCCGGCCGACGGGGCGGGGGACAAGGGCATCGACATGGAACTGGCTCGCGGCATAGCCGCTGAGCTTGGCGTCGAGCCGGTGTTCGATCGATCGGCCGTGACGTTCGACGGCATGGTGAAACAGCTGATGTCCGGCCAGGCGGACATGGCGATCGGCAAGCTCAGTCGCACCCTTCAGCGCGGACGCTCGATCCTCTATTCGCGACCCTATGCCATGCTGCACCAGGGGCTGCTCGCCAACCGCCTCAACCTGGCGCGCATTACGCAGGGCAAGCCGCCGGAACAGATCATCCGCAACTTCTCCGGCGATCTCGGCGTGATCGAGGGCTCCTCATTCGCCACCTATGCGGCCACGACCTTCCCGCACGCCCGGATCCGTCGCTTCGCGGGATGGAATACGGTTGTCGACGCGATCCGGAGCGGCACGATCGACATGGCCTATCGCGACGACTTCGAGATCAAGAAGCTGATGGTCGACGATCCGTCGATGACCGTCGTGGCGCGTTCGATCACGCTGACGGACAAGGTCGACACCGTCGCGGTCGGTGTGAGGCCGGACAATCCGCATCTCGCGGCCTTTGTCGATCTTTATCTCGATCTCGCGCGCGGCCAGCAGGTTCTCAACAGCGACGAGATCATCGCGCGCTATCGCCAGGGGAGCAAAGCCTGACCATGGCCGTCTCCGAACTAGCCGCGCCCCTGCCTTTCGATCGGCGCCTGGCGGCGAGGCGTATATTGCGCTCGCCCGTGACGACGATCGCGATGATCCTGGCCGGGATCCTGTGCGGTCTCTACTATCCCGGGTTTTCCCATGCGATCAGCCCGGTCGCGCAGGTCTACTTGAATTTCCTCAAGATGGTCGTCCTGCCCTACCTGGTGTCGTCGGTCATCTTCTCCATCACGGCGATGGTCCAGGACCCGAAATCCGTCCGTTACCTGGGCAAGGTCGGCATAGCCGTGCTGGTCGTCTCGTTCCTGGCCGTGCTGGTGAGCGGCACATATTCGCTCATCCTGCAGCCCGGCCAGATCGAGAATCCGCAGTCGCGCATCGAGCTCGGCGAGTTCATCAATTCCCAGGGCAGCGTATCCACCGATCTCGCATTTCCGTTCCAGCCACCGCCGTCCAACGGGAACGCAAACGGGGAGCATTCGATCCTGCTCGACCTGGTGCCGAACAACGTCTTCAACGCGCTCGCCTCCGGCCAGACCATTCAGGTCCTGCTGTTCTGCCTGCTTTTCGGCCTAGCAATGGGCAAGATCCCTCAGCCCTCGTCCATGAGCCTGTCCCAGGCGCTCAATGCCGTCTACCGGGCCTGCACGGTGCTCACCAACTGGTTCGTCTGGGGACTGCCCTTCGCAACCTTCGTCCTGATCGCCGACCAGACCGCC
Organism: Mesorhizobium shonense; assembly: GCF_040545255.1. Taxonomy (NCBI): domain Bacteria; kingdom Pseudomonadati; phylum Pseudomonadota; class Alphaproteobacteria; order Hyphomicrobiales; family Phyllobacteriaceae; genus Mesorhizobium; species Mesorhizobium shonense. The sequence continues at coordinate 925,106 of NZ_JBEPLM010000001.1, read as the reverse complement.
TCGACCGGAACCAAGCCGCTAACGTTGATGGGCGGCTACCTGCTGGTGATGGGCCTGTCCTGCCTCACATTCCTCGCCGTTGCATTTGCAATTATCGCCATCCGGTCGCGACGCAGCTACTGGACCACGATCAAGACCCTTCAGCCCCTTCTCATGGTGGCGATCACCACGCGCTCCACGGTCGCCTCGCTGCCGTGGGTCATCAACCTGTTGAGCGAGCGGCTGAGGTTCAGCCTGGTGGTCGTCGAGCTGCTCGTGCCGCTGCAGGCGGCCTTGCTGCGGACCGGCCCCGCGCTTCTCTACACCTCAGGCACCCTGTTCATCGCCCAGCTCTACGGCCATCCGCTTGGCGTGCCCGACCTCCTGCTCGTCGGCATTGTTTCGGCGCTTCTCGCGCTCACCACCGGCGGCATGGGCAGCCTGCTCATCCTGTCCCAGATGTCCATCGTGTGCGGTTACCTGAAGCTTCCCTTCGAAGCGGCGTTCGCCCTGTTCGTCGCGGTGGACGCGGCCGTGGATACGCTGATGACGCTGTCCAGCGTCAGCACCGTCGCGGCGAGCACGGCAATGATCGCGCCCAGCCACAGGGAGGGGGCGCAGACTGTTGAAGCCGTCTCGGAAGTGCCCGAAGCCGAGCCCGTCCGATGATCGACGACAGCATCCGTCCTGAGCTCGGCATCATAGGCGGTCTCGGGCCGCTTGCATCGGCGGACTTCTACTTCAAGCTGACCCGGATGACCGAGGCGCTGCGCGACAACGAACATGTGCCGGCCGTCATCCTCAGCGTGCCGCAACTGCCGGACAGGACCGAAGCGATCCTCAGCAACCATGATGGGCCGCTGGCGCCTCTGCAAGCCGCGGTCGCGACGCTCGATGCGCTCGGCGTCGCCTGCATCGCGATGCCGTGCAATACTGCCCACCATTGGTACGATCAACTGGCTGCGAACTCGCATGCGGAGATCATCCACATCGGCGACGCGGTGGTGGCGGAAATAGGTTGCAGCTTGAACCGCGGCCGGATTGCGAACCTCGCAACCCGAGGCACGCTCGTCTCCGGTTTCTACCAGGACAAGATATCGGCGGCGGGGTTCGAGCTCTGCCTTCCCGCAAACGCGGAGTTTCAGGAACGCGTCGATAGCGCGATCGCCCTCGTCAAGGCCGGCTCGATCGCCGATGCGGCGGCCGAGACAGAGCGCGCGCTTCATCTCGCGCAATTGGCCGGCGCCGATGCCGCGCTGCTCGGCTGCACCGAACTATCGGTGGTGGCCGCCAGCCTCAATGATGCGAACGGATTGATCGTCATCGACAGCAATGCGGCCTTGGCGCGAGCCTGCCTGACACGATTGGGCTTCGGCGTTCAGGAAGCCAGAGGTCTGCCGACCGTATCGAGGCTGCCGGGGCATGACCCCTTGCCCTGGCGCGCCGCGCAACGGGCTTCATAGCCGCTGCTTCGACCTGTCGAAGATCGAGCATCTGCTCGCCGGCGGCCAGCATTCTCCAAGTCACAAAATCTTTGAGAGAATATTTTCCACGTTCCGTTCGATAGGAAATGCGCTGCTTTGCCCAAGCGGGCAGCATTGGTGATGCTGATATCGAGGCTTCGCATTCCGCCAGGCCGAAATGATTTCAGGATCGCAAGGAACGCATCATGTCAGAACGCGGCAACGCTTCAAATTCTCTCGCTACGGCATTCACCAGGCGCGTCGGACTTGCCGCGCTTCTCGCCGCCACATTTACCGTCATTGGGCTCGCCGCGCCGTCGCCTTCCTTCGCCGAGGACAAGAAGGCGATCAAGGTCGGCATCATCAGCGGCGAGGACGAGGATGTCTGGCGCGTCGTCACCGCCGAGGCGGCCAAGAAGGGGCTGACGATCGAGACCGTGGTCTTCAACGACTACACCCAGCCCAACGAGGCGCTGGAGCGCGGCGAAATCGACGCCAATGCCTTCCAGCACAAGCCCTATCTCGACAACCAGATCAAGACTCAAGGCTATCATATCGTGCCGGTCGGCTATACCGGCGTCTGGCCGATCGGCCTCTATTCGAAGAAGCACGCCAAGGTCGACGACCTGCCGGAAGGCGCCGTCATCGGCCTGCCGAACGATCCCTCCAATGAGGGCCGCGCGCTGCATGTGCTGGAGCATGAGGGCCTGATCAAGCTGAAGGACGGCACCGGCATCCTGGCGACGACCGCCGATATTGCCGACAACCCGAAGAAGCTCGAGATCAAGGAACTCGACGCCGGCATCGTCGGCCGCTCGGTCGACGATCTCGACGCCGCCGTGGTCAACACCGACTGGGCGCTGAAGAGCGGGCTTTCGCCCGAAAACCGCATCGCGCAGGAGGCGGTAGCCGACAATCCGTACCGCAACTTCATCGCCGTCAAGGCCGGAGCTGAGAACGAGCCCTGGGTGAAGACCTTGGTCGCCGCCTATCAGAACGACACCGTGAAGGCCGAGTTCGACAAGGTCTATAAGGGCACCGGGATCAGTGCCTATTGATCGGCGCCTGGCTGGCAGGAACGGGCGGTCCGCCGTTGAGCGGGCCGCCGTCGCGTTTGCGAGGCGCTAAAACGGATAGAGAGATGAACCAGCATGTCACGGCCGAAATGGCCGATCCGGTCCACATCCCGCCCACGGGGCTGGAGGACGTCGTCCGCCTCGTCGGCCTGAAGCGCCGCTTCGGCGCGACGGCCGCGCTCGACGGCGTCTCGCTCACGGTGCGCAAGGGCGAGATCCTCGGCATCATCGGCCGCAGCGGCGCCGGCAAGTCGACGCTGATCCGCTGCTTGAACGGTCTGGAGCGTCCGGGTTCCGGCGAGGTCTTCATCGAGGGCCGCGAGATCAGCCGTCTAAGCGAGCGTGACTTGCAGCCGCTGCGCCGCCGCATCGGCATGGTGTTCCAGCACTTCAACCTACTGTCGGCGAAAACCGTCGAGGAAAACGTCGCGCTGCCGCTCAAGATCGAAGGCCGGCCGCGCACCGAGCGCATGGCGCGCGCCGCCGAACTGCTGCAGCTTGTCGGCCTGTCGGAGAAGGCCAAGGCCTATCCAGCCTCGCTGTCGGGTGGGCAGAAGCAGCGTGTCGGCATTGCCAGGGCGCTCGCCGCTCGTCCAGCGCTCCTGCTCTCCGACGAGGCGACATCGGCGCTCGACCCGGAGACGACGCGCTCGATCCTGGCGCTCCTCAAGGACATCAATTCCAGGCTCGGCCTCACCATCCTGCTGATCACGCATGAGATGGAGGTGATCCGTTCGATCGCCGACCGCGTGGCGGTGATCGATGCCGGCCGGATCGTCGAAGAGGGCGCGGTCTGGCAGGTCTTCGCCAATCCGAAATCCGAGATCACCAGAAGCCTGCTCGGAGGCATACGGCCGCAACTGCCACTCGAGATCGCGAGCCGGCTAGCCACTGGCGAAGGCGCGGAAACGATCCTCAGGATCGATGTGGCGGGCGAAGCGGCGCGTGGTCCGCTGCTGTCTGATCTGAGCGCCAGCGTGCCTGGCCCGATCCGCCTCGTGCATGGCGGCATCGATCATGTCCAAGAGCAGCCTGTCGGCACACTGTTTCTCGCCGTCCCCGGCGCCGACGCCGCGCGTCTCGCGCGGACAATCGCATTCCTCAAAGATCGCGGCGCGCGGGTGGAGGTGCTTGGCCATGTCGCCGGTCCTGTTTGAACTCCTGCTCCGCTCGATCTGGGAGACCGTGCTGATGACCGGCGCTTCCGGCCTGATTTCGCTGGTCTTCGGCCTGCCGCTCGGCCTGGCGCTGGTAGCCACCGATCGCGGCGGCATCGCCGAAAACCTGTGGGTGAACCGCATCCTCGGCGCTTTGATCAACGGCTTCCGCTCCGTCCCTTTCATCATCCTTCTGGTGGCGCTGATCCCGGTGACGCGGCTGATCGTCGGCACGTCGATCGGCACCTGGGCGGCGATCGTGCCGCTGTCGATCGCGGCGACGCCCTATTATGCCCGCATCGCCGAAGTGTCGCTGCGCGAGGTCGATCACGGTCTGATCGAGGCGGCGCGCGCCATGGGCGGCAACCGTTGGACGATCGTCCGCGAGGTGCTGGTGCCGGAGGCGCTGCCCGGCATCGTCGCCGGCTTCACGGTGACGCTGGTGACGCTGGTCGGCGCCTCCGCCATGGCCGGCGCCATCGGCGCAGGCGGTCTCGGCGACCTTGCCATCCGCTACGGCTACCAGCGCTTCGAGACCAGCGTGATGGTCGCCGTGGTCGTCGTCCTGATCGTGCTGGTCTGCGGCATCCAGTGGATCGGTGACCGGCTGGTGGCGCGGCTGGATCATCGCGGATGAGCGACGCGCGGCAAGCGGTGGTCGCATCGAACGTTATTTGCCGCAAAGCCCGTGAATTGAGCGCCGGCTTGCTCCGTTTGCAGCGAGATTGGTTGGTGCGTTTCTTCACCCGCAATGCCGCGCATGTCATCGTGCGGCGGGGTCGCCAGAGCAATTCCAGGAAAAGTGCGCAGCGGTTTTCCGTCCGGAATTGCGAAAAACGCCAGAGCAATTCCAGGAAAAGTGCACAGCGGTTTTCCGTCCGGAATTGCGAAAAACAAAGAGTTGCCGCAAGAGGAACCTGTCCATGGCCAGAATAATTCCGGTGCTCGATCTCGACCGCCTGGAGCAGGGCGCGTCGGAACGGCGGACTTTCTTGTTCGATCTGCGCACGGCAGCTCGAGATGTCGGCTTCTTCTACCTCAGCGGCCATGGCATAAGTCAGCCGGACATCGACGCTGTGCTCGATGCCGCGCGAAGTTTCTTCGTCTTGCCGGAAGCCGACAAGCTCGCCATCGAGATGGCGAAGTCGCCGCAGTTCCGTGGCTACACGCGCGCCGGCGGCGAACTGACCAAGGGCAAGGCCGACTGGCGCGAGCAGCTCGACATCGGCGTCGAGCGCGCGACACTTCCGCAAGGGCCAGGTGTGCCGGCCTGGACACGGCTGCAGGGCCCGAACCAATGGCCTGCAGCGCTCCCCGATCTCAAGCCTGCGCTGCTTGCCTGGCAGGCCAAGGCGACCGAGGTGGCGATCCGCCTGCTCAAGGCCTTCGCGCTCTCGCTTGATCAGCCGGAAGACGCCTTCGATCCGATCTATCGCGGCGAACCGAACCACCGCATGAAGATCGTGCGCTACCTCGGTCGCGACGCCACCGGCGACGACCAGGGTGTCGGTGCGCACAAGGACGGCGGCTTCCTCACCCTTCTTCTTCAGGACGAGAACAAGGGGCTGCAGGTCGAATATGACGGCAGCTGGGTCAATGTGGATCCGATTCCGCAAACGCTCGTGGTCAATATCGGCGAGCTGCTCGAGCTGGCCTCGAACGGCTATCTGAGGGCAACCGTGCACCGCGTCGTCACGCCGCCGGCGGGTGTCGAGCGGATCTCGGTGCCGTTCTTCTTCAGCGCCCGTCTCGACGCGACCATCCCGCTGCTCGACCTGCCGGAGGAACTGGCGGCCGAAGCGCGCGGCCCGGCCAGCGATCCCGATAATCCGCTCTTCCGCAACGTCGGAACCAACGTGCTGAAGAGCCGGCTGAGATCGCATCCGGACGTCGCGCGCCGGCACTATGCCGATCTGCTGGAAAAAGCAGCGGCCGCCAGCTGAACATTTGCACTGCCCGAGCGAGATTTTTTCGCGTTTTGGGCAGTTTTTGGAATACTGTTCGTCGCAAACGGGTCGGCCAAAGCCCACATAACGGGTGTCGTCCGGTGTTTTCCTCCCATTGCGCCGGACGATGTTCCCCTCTGAAGGTTATGACCTTCATTTCTTGGCCGGGCCGCTTTTCGCGCCCGGCCTTTTTCTTTCCAAAAGTGCGCGGCGGTTTTCCGTCCGGAACTGCACAAAAAGAAGAGAAGATTAACGGGATCAGGCGAAGGCGATGCGGATCGCACCAAAAGGTCCGAAATCCGCGAGGATCTGGTCGCCATGTCGGCATTCGACCGGACGGATGAAGGAACCCGACAGCACCACCTGGCCGGCCTCGATCCGCATGCGGTACTGGTGGAGCCGGTTGGCGAGCCAGACGATGCCCTTGGCCGGATGATCGAGCACGCCGGCGCCGAGCCCGGTCTCCTCGACCTCGCCATTGCGCGACACGATGGCGCCGATCCAGCGCAGGTCCGCCTCGCGCGGTCCGGCCGCGCGGCCGCCGACGACGATGCCTGCATTCGCGGCGTTGTCCGAGATCGTGTCGAAGAAGGTGCGGATTCTGCCGGTTTCCTTGTTCATCCGCTCGATGCGGGTGTCGAGGATTTCCAACGCCGGAGTGACATGATCTGTCGCGTCGAGCACATCGTCGATGGAAACGTCCGGGCCGGCGAGCGGCGCCTTCATGACGAAGGCGATCTCGGCTTCGATGCGCGGCTGGATGAAACGATCGGCCGGCACCCTGCCGCCATCCTCGAAGAACATGTCGTCGAACAGAATGCCGGAATCCGGGATGTCGATGCTGAGCGCCGACTGCATCGCTTTCGAGGTTAGGCCAATCTTCCAGCCCTTGACCGTGAGCCCCGATGCGACCTTCCGCTTCACCAGCGCCGCCTGCACGCGATAGGCGTCATCCATCGTCGCATGCGGAAAATCGAGGCTGAGCAGCCTGATCTGGCGGCGACCGCGTTCGGCTTCGAACAGCCTGCGGGCGGCGTCCTCGATTTGCTCGTCGGTCATCATCGGGCGGTTCCCTCGTCGACGACGCCGTTGCGCAGCAGGCCGATGCCGTCGGCTTCGACCTCGATGACATCGCCCGGCTTCAGCCAGATCGGCGGCTCGAAGCGCGCTCCCGCGCCGGTCGGCGTGCCGGTCACGATGACGTCGCCGGGCACCAGCGTGGTGAAGGTCGAGATGTAGTTGATGATCTTGCGGAAGGAAAAGATCATGCGCCCGGTGCGGTCCTGCTGGCGCACCTCGCCGTTGACGCGGGTGGTGAGGCCGATATCGGCGATCTGCGCCTCATCGGTGAACGGCACCAGCCATGGCCCGATCGAGCCGCTGCGGTCGAAATTCTTGCCCTGCGTGACGTTGAACTTGGCGTGGCGCACCCAGTCGCGGATGGTGCCTTCATTGCAGAGCGAAAGCGCCGCGATATGGCCGAGCGCATCGGCCTCCGAAATGCGGCGGCCGCCCTTGCCGATGACGATGACGATCTCGCCCTCATAGTCGAGCTGCGAAGAGTCCGGCGGCCGCACCAGCGGCGCGCCGTGGCCGACGAAGGAACGCGGGAAGCGGATGAACAGCGACGGGTTCGAGGGCGCTGCCTGCCCGTCCTTGTATTCCTCGTTGCGGTCCGGATAGTTGACGCCGACACAGATGATCTTTTCCGCGGAGGGGATCGGGATCTCGTAGGCGATGTCCTCGACCCGGAAGTCGGCGGCAAAACTGTGCGCTTCATCTGCCAGTTTCCGAAGTGCACCGGCCTCGATCGCTTGGCGCAATGTCGGCCATTCGCTGTGGCGCGCCGAAAGGTCGACGACGCCCTTGCCGGTGATCGCGCCGTAGCGCGTCTTGCCGCCGGCGGTAAAGGTGGCGAGACGTCCCGCGCTCATGCTGATGCTCCGCAGTGGGTTCTGTTGGCCAACCGGAAGCGTCGAGCTCTACGGCGCCCCCCTCTGTCCTGCCGGACATCTCCCCCTCTTGGGGGGAGATCAGCAGAATTCGCGGCCGGCGCTTTTCTTGCAGCGGTGAAAATTGGCGAAGGCGGAGGTGACATCCAATCTCCCCCCTTGAGGGGGAGATGTCCGGCAGGACAGAGGGGGGCGCGAAGGAACGCGAACATCTCCCAATAGCCTATCAAGGCGCAATAATCGGCGATGCTGCCAGATCCGACTGGCGCGGCTTCACGCCGGCAAAGAGGCTGCCTTCCTCGAACCAGCTCCTGGGCGCCGGCGCGCCCCACAGCGTCTGGCGCTGCGGATCCTTCAGGTCCCACTTGATCGGCTCCAGGTCCGGATCGACCGTCTGGTAGTCGGAGCAATAGATCTCGATGCGATGGTTGTCGGGATCGCGGATGTAGAGGAAGAAGGCGTTGGAGATGCCGTGCCGTCCAGGTCCGCGCTCGATGTTCGGCAGCCAGCCGGTGGTCGCCATCAGGTCGAGCAGGTCGATGATGTTGAGCGGCGTCGGCACCCAGAAGGCGACGTGGTGCAGCCGTGGGCCAAGACCGTTGGTGAAGGCGATGTCGTGCACGCCGCCCTTGCGGTGCGTCCAGGCGGCCCACAGCTTCCCGGTCTCGGCATCCTCTGTGTATTCGGTCACGCGGAAGCCGAGCTCGTTGTAGAAGGCCACCGCTTCATCGACATTCGGCGAGAAGCAGTTGAAGTGGTCGATGCGCAGCGGCTTCACGCCCTTATACAGCGCGTATTTCTGATGGATCGGCGGCAGCCGCTCCATCTTCGAATAGAATTCGAGCGGAATGCCGTGCGGATCGCGCGTGCGGAAGGTGCGCGACTGATAGGGACGCTCGACCCATTCCACCGGCAGGCCCTTGGCCGCGAAGAAGTGCGCTGCCTTGTCGAGGTCCTCGTCGGAAAAGACCTTGAAGCCGAGCTCGCGCGCTTCCGGCGTCGTCGCCTTGCGCAGCACGATGCAGTGATGGCCACGCTCTTCCAGCGCGCGCAGATAGATCGCGTCGCTGGTCTCGTCGGTCACCTGCAGGCCGAGCGTGTCGACATAGAACGCGCGGGATTTGGCAAGGTCGGTGACGGCCAGCTCGACATGGGAGAGCCGCACGATATTGAAGGCAGGGTAGAGGTTGGGTTGAGGCAGGGCCATCATGTGTCTCCGGTCAGCCGCCGAGCTTCTGGATCGAATGCGGCGCCGTGGCGAACGCGATGTTCTTGGTTTCCATGTAGAAGTCGAACGACCAGTCGCCGCCGTCGCGGCCGATGCCCGAACTCTTGACGCCGCCGAACGGCGTCGGCAGATGGCGCACATTCTCCGAATTCACCCAGATCATGCCGGCGTCGAGCGCATCGGTGAAGCGCAGCGCGCGGGTGACGTCCGAGGTCCACAGATAACCGGTGAGGCCATACCGCGTGTCGTTGGCCAGAGCCAGCGCCTCGGCCTCGTCCTTGAACGGGATAGCGGTCAGCACCGGCCCGAAGATTTCCTCCTGGGCGATGCGCATCTTGTTGGTGGCGCCGACGAACAGCGTCGGGCTGACATAGCAGCCGCCGCCGGGGCCGGCGAACTTGCCGCCGCCGGCGGCAACCACCGCGCCTTCCGATTTGCCGATCTCGATATAGGACAGCACTTTTTCTTCGTGCATCGGATGGATGAGGGGACCGACCACGGTTTCGGGGTCGAGCGGATGGCCTATTCTGATGCGCCTGGCCTTCCCCGCCACCAGATCGGTGAACTTGTCGTGGACGGACGCTTCGACCAAGAGGCGCGAGGACGAGGTGCAGCGCTCGCCGTTCAGCGAATAGATCATGAAGACGGCGGCGTCCGCGGCGCGCTCCAAATCGGCGTCGGCGAAGACGATGACCGGGTTCTTGCCGCCGAGCTCGAAATGCACCCGCTTCAGCGTCTCGGCGCCCTGTTTCATGATCATCGAGCCGGTGCGGCTCTCGCCGACGAAGCCGATCGCCTTGATATCGGGGTGCTCGGTCAGCGCCCGGCCGGCGTCTTCGCCAAAACCGTTGACGAGATTCCAGACGCCCTTGGGGAGCCCTGCTTCCTCGGCGATCTCGACCAGCAGCCGGGCGGTGAGCGGCGATAGCTCCGCCGGCTTGTGGACGATCGTGCAGCCGGCGGCCAAAGCCGGCGCGATCTTCCAGGTCGAGAGCATGAAGGGCGTGTTCCACGGCGTGATCACGCCGACCGGGCCGATCGGCACGCGCGTCGTCATGTTGAGCTGGCCTGGCGCCCTGAGCGAGCGGCCGTCGCGCGCTTCCGGCGCGCGGTCGGCATAGAAGCGGAAATTCTCCGCGCCGCGCAGTGCTGCCTTGGCCATGAACTTCAGCGATTGGCCGGTGTCCATGCATTCGACGAAGGCGATCTCCTCCGCCCGCGCGACGATGGCGTCGGCGATTTTGTGGAGCAGCTTCTTGCGGGCGTCGCCCGAGATCGCCGCCCAGTCCTTGAAGGCGGCCCTGGCAGCCTTAGCGGCGCGGTCAATGTCGGCGGCCTTGCCACGCGCGACCGTGGCAAGCGGCTTGAGGTCGACGGGCGAGAGCGTCTCGAAGGTCGAGCCGTCGGCGGAGGGCACCGCCTCGCCGCCGATCTGGTTGAGCACGCCGTCTGTGCGGAAGCGTTCGAGATAGGCCTCGGCTTTTCTCAGATTGTCGTCCAGTGCCGCCATGGGTCTTTCCTGTTCTCGATTATTTGCCGCGCCCGTTTACTTGCCACGCAGGCGCGGATGGATGGCGTTCTTCTTCCAGCTGAGTTCGGCGTCGATCTCGCGGATCTCCAGCGACAGCGCGAAATGCGGCGTGGCGAACAGCGACCCGAGATGATCCGTGACGACCGCGAAGATCGCCTCGCCGGCGCGCTTCTTCTCCTCGGCGCTGCGGCCCTTGCCGATGCGGAAATTCATGTCGATGAAGCCGTTCTCGGGCAGCCGGTCGGCGATCGCGTAGGCCTCGGCGCGGAAGGCGCGCACTCTCACCGCGCCCGGCTCGAACAGGCCGGTTTCGAGGATGGTGCGCGAGACCAGCGCGCAGAGCTCGCCCATGTCGACCTTCGCGTCGAGATTCGCCGAATATTCGATCGCCATGTGCGGCAAGGGTTCCTCCACCTTGTAATTAACATGTGAATTACATCTTGACGGCCGAATGTCAAGCGTCGTTCTCTATGCCAATGCAGCTTCCGGGGTGGGATTGCCGCTCCCGGCAAAATCGCGGATATAGCTGCGACCCGAGCCTTAATATTTGCCGCGAGTCGTACTGGATTGGATTTTTCGGAGACCTGATTTTGCTACCGCCCAGCACTCGCCGTTCGCTGCCGATGGCTCTGCTTCGCGCCCGCGAAGTGATCATGGCGCATTTCCGGCCGATGCTTGCCCGCCACGACATCACCGAGCAGCAATGGCGCGTGCTGCGTGTGCTTGCGGAGACAGGGCCGTTGGAAGCGACCGAGCTCGCCAACCGCGCCTCGATCTTGCCGCCCAGCCTGACCCGCATCATCAAGGCGATGGAGGAGCGGGAGTTCATCACCCGCAACAAGGTCAAGGACGACGGCCGCCGAGCGCTGCTCGCCATCAGTCCGGCCGGCGTGGCGCTGATCGAGGAACTGGCGCCCGAGCGCATCGCCATCTACGACGCCATCGAGAAGCGCTACGGCGCCGAAGAGCACGAGCGCCTGCTGGATATGCTGGAGAGCCTGATTCAGTCGGAATCGACGGAGGGGTGATCCTTGGCGGGACTTCCCTTCTCCCCTTGTGGGAGAAGGTGGCCGAGCGAAGCTCGGTCGGATGAGGGGTGCTCCAGCTTGGCGAGACGCACGAAATCACCGCAGCCTCATTCCTTCCAACACCCCTCATCCGTCTCGGCGCTGCGCGCCGATCCACCTTCTCCCACAAGGGGAGAAGGGAAGATGCTCACCCACCAAAACTGCCCAGCGCGCTCGGCTGCATGTAATTGCGTCCGACATAGAGCAGCGCCGCCTCGTCGCTGCCGTGGCGGATGTCGACCACACGGCCGAACATCACATTGTGCGTGCCGACCTTGTTCACCGCGCCGATCTCGCAATCGAAGCTCACTATGGCATCGAGCAGCGCCGGCATGCCGGATGGCATGGTCTGCCAGCGCGCGGCGCTGTAACGCTCGGCCATGTCGCGGATCGCGCCGGCGAACTTTCCCGCCAGATGCATGTGCGACTGGGTCAGCACGTTGACGCAAAAACGCTGGTTGGCGAGGAACATGCCGGTCTGCGCCGAACGCTCGTTCATGCAGACCAGCAGCGTCGGCGGATCGTCGGAGACGCTGCACATGGCGGTCGCGGTAAAGCCGCCGCGCCCGGCCGGGCCGTCGGTGGTGACGATGTTGACCGGCGCGCAGACCCGCGCCATGGCCTCGCGGAATTCCAGCCTCGCGACTTGCGCCTCCATCGCCTGCCTCCGTCAGTTGGCCTGGGCGGCAAGCGGCGGCAGCCAGCTATCGCCGGTCCAGCCCTTTTCGTCATAGTCGGCCATGCATTGGTCGACCAGTTCCTCCATCTGCTTCAGCCGACCGCCGCGCTCGGCGCCCTTCAGCACCTGCAGCCGCACCTCTTCGGGCGCGCCGGCATAGTTGAGCTCGTAGAGCGCATGACGGCCGCCGAATTCGGTGCCGGTCGCGTCCCACAAAAGCTTCATGATCTTGATGCGCTCGACATGGCCCATGTCGTTCGAGCCGCGCACATATTGCGCGAGATAGCGGTCGATCTCCGGGTTGTCGAAGTCGCGCGCCGAGGAGGGCAGGTAGATCAGCCCCGAGGCGATCACCCGGCGCACCGTATCGATGACGCGCGGATAAGCCTCCGACATGAAGGTGCGATAGGCGAGCGCCGCCTCGAGATTGGGCAGCACCGCGCCGTTCGCCCATGGAATGGGATTGTGCGCCATTGCATTGGAAAAACTCCAGAACATATGGCGCAGCGCAATCACCTCGCCGAGCGCCGCCTGGTTGCCGCGGAAGGCGTCGCCGCCGGTGGCGCGCAAGGCCTTGGCGAGCAGGCCGGCGAGGAAGTCGAGCTTGACGGCGAAGCGCGTGCAGCCCTGGAAACAGTAGCCATGCATGAAGCCGGAGGCCGGATGGAAGGACAGGATTTTTTGCGCGTCGCGCAGCACAAGCACGTCCTCCCAGGGGATGAAGACATTGTCGAGCACCAGGATCGCGTCGTTCTCGTCGAAGCGCGACGACAGCGGATAGTCGAAGGGGTGGCCGACGCTGTTCGCCGTCTGCTCGTAGGAGACGCGGCAGAACATCTTTATGCCCGGTGCGTTCATCGGCACGATGAACATCACCGAAAGCGACGGATCCTCGGTGACCGTCGCCGAGCTCTGCGCCAGGAAATTGTAGTGGGTCAGCGCCGACGACGTTGCGACCACCTTGGCGCCGGACACCCAGATGCCGGCGTCGTTCTCCTTGGTGATGTGCACGAACACGTCCTTCACCTGCTCGGCCGGCTTGTGGCGGTCGATCGGCGGATTGACGATCGCGTGGTTCATGAACAGGACCGCTTCCTGGGCGCGTTTGTGCCAGGCACGCGCATTGTCCTTGAACGGCCCGTACCATTCGGCATTGGCGCCGAGCGTGTTCATCAGCGCCGCCTTGTAGTCGGCGGTGCGGCCCATCCAGCCGTAGGTCATGCGCGCCCAATGCGCGATCGCGCTTTGCTGCGCTGCAAGCTCGGCAGCGGAGCGGGCAACTCGGAAATATTTGTGCGTGTAGCCACCCGAGCCGGTGTCGGTCGGCGAGGTCAGGACCGGTTGCTGATTGGGATCGTGCAGCGCATCGTAGAGGCGCGCCAGCGAACGCACCGAATTGCGCATCGCCGGATGGCTGGTGACGTCGGCCACCCGTTCGCCATTGATATAGACCTCGCGCCCGTCGCGCAGGCTCGCCAGATATTCGGTGCCCGTGAACGGCCGCGACGTGTCGGCACGGAAATCTTCCGATCGCATCATCATCCTCCCTTAACATGTTAAGTTTAGCGAATTTGACTGCCGCGGGTTATGGACAAAATCCAAAATAGGTTGGATTTTTTCCGGCGTCATGACCCAGTCCCTCATTCCCGAATTCTTCGTCTACGGCGAACCGGCGCGGGCCCTTGATATCGGCTTTTTGCACGTCGAAACTGTTCAAGCCCGCGCCTCCGTGCATCGCGGCCGGGTGCTGGCTCACAAGCATCCGCAGATGGCGCAGGTCACCTTCTGGACGAGTGGTCGGGGCATCTACCGGATCGAGGACGAAACCTGGAGTTTTTCGGCACCGACGGTGAGCTTCATGCCGAGCGGCGTGGTGCATGGCTTCGACATCGAGCCGGGCACGGACGCGATTGTCGTCTCGGTCGCGGATGCGGCGCTTGCCACGATCGCCGAACATTCCGCGCTGCCGCTCGACCAGCCGGTTTTCGTCACCGGACGGGGCGAGGCAGCGCTTTGGCAAAGGCTCGGCGACACAGTCAGGATGATCCAGGCTGAATATGCCGAGGCGCAATCCGGCGCGGAAAAAATCCTGCCGCCGCTGGTCGCCGTCGCGCTGTCGCACATCGCCCGCCTCGATGCGCAATCGCATGCGGTGACAGTGCCGGCCGCGGTTGCGCTGGGCGGCCGTCTCAGGCGGCTGATCGACCGCCATTTTCGCGACGACTGGCCGGTCGAGCGCTATGTCGAGGAACTCGGCACCACGCGCCATCTGCTCGACAAGGCGGCGCATCAGGTGCTGGGTTCCGGCGTGCGCCAGGCGATTGGCGAAAGGCGCCTGGTCGAGGCCAAGCGCCTGCTGCTCTTCACCATCCGCACGGTCGAGGACATCGCCTACGAGACCGGCTTCAACGATCCCGCCTATTTCTCACGCTTCTTCCGGCAGGCGGTTGGGGTGTCGCCGGCGGCATGGCGGAGGGAGCGAATAGTGAGTAGCGAATAGCGAGTAGGGGAAAAGCTCGGTCCCTATTCGCTACTCGCTATTCCCTATTCGCTAGGCTGCCGCAGCAGCCGCCAGTCCCACATCCAACCCTTCCGCGATCTTCGCCACATCTGTCGCCGAAATCACCAGCGGCGGCGACAGGATGACGGTGTTGCCGGAGACGCGCAGCATGACGCCGGCGCCATAGGCGGCGTCGGCGACAGCGGCCATCGTCTTCTTGTCGGCCGGCTTCTTGGCGGCGCGGTCGGAGACGAGTTCGAGCGCGGCCATCAGACCCTGGTAGCGGACATCGCCGACCAGTTGATGCTTGGCCTTCAGCGCTTCGAGCGCCTTGCCGAGCTCGACGCCGCGCGCCGCGGCGTTCTCGTTGAGGGCAAGCCGTTTGGTTTCGGCGAGCGCCGCGAGACCAGCCGCGCAGCCGACCGGATGACCGGAATAAGTATAGCCATGACCGATCGCGCCGAAGCTGGTCTTGTCGGCCTCGAAGACATCGGCGACCTTGGCGCCGATCAAGGTCGCGCCGAGCGGGAAATAGCCCGACGTGATCGCCTTGGCGATGGTCATGAAATCGGGCTTCACGCCGGATAGCCGCGAGCCTGCCCAGGCGCCGGTGCGGCCGAAGCCGGTCACCACCTCGTCGGCGATCAAAAGGATGTCGTGGCGGTGGCAGATCGCCCGCACCATCGGCATGAAGCTCTCATGCGGAACGATGACGCCACCGGCGCCGAGCACCGGCTCCATGATGAAGGCGGCGATGGTGTCGGCGCCCTGGAAGGCGATCTCTTCCTCGATCGCCCGCGCGCAAAGTTTCGCCAGCTTCGCCGGATCGGTCTCGTCGAACGGATTGCGATAAGTCCACGGTGCCGGCGTGTGGAAGACGCCTGGCAGCAGCGGCTCGTAGTTGCGGCGGAAATTCGCGTTGCCGTTGACCGAGGCGCCGCCGAAATGCGTGCCGTGATAGCCCTTCTTCAGCGCCAGGAATTTCGTCCGGTCGCCCTGGCCGCGAATTTTCCAATATTGGCGCGCGAGCCTGAGCGCCGTCTCGACCGAGTCCGAGCCGCCCGAGGTGAAGAAGGCGCGCACCATGCCTTCCGGCGCGAACCATTCGGTGAGCTCATAGGCAAGCTCGATAGACGGTCCGGTGGAGGTGCCGCGAAAGCCGGAGTAATAGGGCAGGGCGTCGAGCTGGGCGGCCATCGCCTGCTTGATCGGATCGCAGCTGTAGCCGAGGTTGACGTTCCACAAGCCGCCGACGGCGTCGAGCACGGTGCGGCCCTCGGCATCGGTGACCGATACGCCTTCGCCCTTCATGATGATCTTCGGCGGCGTCGCCCGCATTTCGGCCGGATGCGCCATCGGGTGCCAGATCGGCTTGGCGTTGTTTTCGGTGAGGAAGTTGATGTCACGCATCGGGAGGGACTCCGGTTTTCCAATCAGGAGCGTCAGGCCGAAATGGCCCAGCGCCTCGGCATAGCTTTGCGCCGGTCGGGCGACGTCGAAATGAACGGTGGGCATGCCGGCGGCAATCGCGCCGTCGACATTGCGTCTCTGGTCGTCGACGAAGACGCAGGCAGCAAGCGGAAGCTCGAGCGCCTCGCCGACAATCGCATAAGCGTGGCGGTCGGGCTTGAGGACCTTGGTATAGGTCGCATCGACGATCGCGTCGAACAGCGCAAGCAGCGGCAGCCGCTCGCGGAAGGACTTGCCGTAGAAGAGGTCGAGCTCGTTGGAGAGGATCGCGAGCCTGACGCCGGCCTGATGCGCGATACGGATCGCCCGCTCGGCCTCCGGCCGGATCACGGCCTGCGGTTCGGCGCCGCGCGCCCGCTGCACGAAGGTCGACATGTCCTGCCAGTCCTCGCCAATGAGCCGGCCGACCTCGCGCGTGCGCGTCTTCCAATAGTCGCGCTCGCTGATCTCGTCGGCCTGCATCGAGCGCCAGAGCGCATCGGAGGCCGGGTCGAACGGCCCGCGCCAGTTGAGCGTGCCGGGCTTGAGCCCGAGCGCGCGCTCGGTCAGCGCATGCGTCTCGAACAGCGTGCGTGTCACGACGCCGCCGAAATCGAGCACCAGCGCTTTTGGCTTCGCCTCGCTCATGCCGCTTGCCTGCCGGGCGGAACGATGCCTTCGGCGACCCAGCGGTCGAAGATCTCCAGCGCCTTGGCGCTGAAAGCGGCGTCGTTGATGTGGCCGGCGATTTCATGCAGCTCGGCATTCTGCGGTACGCGGTCACGCATCTCCTCAACGAAAGCCGAAAGCGCCTCCGGCTCATAGAGCGGCTCGCCTTCCTTGTCCCATTGCTGGATGCCGCCGACAGGCAGGATGAAGGCGGTCGGGCCGGTTGCCGTACTTAGCCTCTCACCAATGGCGCGCGCGATCTCCTTGCGTGTCGCCCCGTCCGACGTGACGGAGGCAAGCAGCCGGTTGTGCGCATGATAGGGCCGCTCGGTGAAGCGCGACGGCACCGCCTGCCAGGTCGGGAAATCCACCATGTCGATGGCGCCGGGCGCGACGATCTGCGGGATGCCTTGGCGCCCGGCATTCTCCAGCCGGTCGCTGCCCGAATTCACCACCGAGCCGGTGAGCTGGTTGGCAAGCTCCTGCAGGCTGAAGTCAAGCACCGCGACGAAACCCTTCTGCGCGGCAATCGCTTCCAGCGCCCGTCCACCCATGCCGGTGGTGTGGAAGACGATCACCTCATAGCCGCGCTTTTCCAGCTCCGGTTTCAGCGTGACCATATATTGCAGGCAGCTTTTTCCCAGCGAGCTCATGCCGATCTTCGGCCGCGATACATCGGGTTTGACGACAGCCTGCGCCGCGCCTACGACCGCGCCGCAAGCCTGCGACAGCACCGCCTTGCAGGCGCTGTTGAGGCCATAGAGGCCGCCCGCCCACAGGATCATCATCAGGTCGGTGGCGATGCGCTCGGGCGGCAACAGATGCGAATAGGCGATTGTCGAGACGACGAATTTCGGCACGCCGAGCGGCAGCGCAAGCGCGACGTCGAGCGCGAGGTCGGTGCCCATAGAGCCGCCGAGCGCGATGACGCCGTCGATCTCGCCCTTGTCATGAAGCGAGCGGGCAAGCCGCGACGCGCCGAGCGCCATCAGCGTCATTGCCGAGTTCTCGTCGCCGCTGGCGATGATCGCTTCGATAGTCGTGTCGGCAGCACCGGCCACGGCATGCCGGTCATGCTCCGGCCTGTAGGGCGGATCGCCAAGCACGCTGACGTCCATCATCACGGCAACGCCGCCGACCGCCTCGATGCGCTCGCGCATGAACAGCAGTTCGTCGGTCTTGGTGTCGCCGGTGCCGATAACCAGGATTCGGCGTGTCTCCTCCACGTCAGGTCTCCTCGCAGTTTCTTGTTGGTTATGATGCCCGCTTCTGGCCGGGCCGATTTTGCCGCCCGAACAGCCGTTCGCCGATCTCGCGCGCCGCCGCCGCGACGCTGGCGCCGTAGCGCTCAATGTCGCCCTTGTGGATGCGCACCCGAGGCGCGGCGATGGCGATGGTGCCGATGGCAAAACCATCGGCGCCGAGGATGGGGGAGGCCACGCTGAGCACGCCTTCCTCATAGCCCTGGGAGCCGGTCGAATGACCCCGAGCGCGAGCAGCCGCAATATGCTCGGCGAGTGTCTCCACGTCGCCGATCGTAAAGGGCGTGAATGCGGGCAGCGGCCCGGTGAGAATGCCTTCGCGCACGCGCTCTTCCGTGAAGGCGAGGAAGGCGATACCCGACGCCGTCGCATGCATCGGCAGCACATCGCCGAGCTGCACGCTGACACGGTTGGCCTTAGCCGATTCGATGACTTGAACGGTGATCAGGCCGCGCTTCGAATATTCCGACAGATGCACGGTCTCGCCGGTCTCCGCCGCCAGTTGCTCGACCACCGGCGCCGCCATGCGCAGGAACGGAAACTGCGCCTCGCGCATCAGCGCCAGCCGCGCGATGCCGGCGCCCAGCCGGTAAAGACGCGTGGTTTCGTCCTGTTCCACCAGCCCATGCGCAATAAGTGAAACCAACAGGCGGCGCGTCGTCGCCTTATCAAAGCCGGCGCCCTTGGCAAGGTCGGCGAGCGCCGTCTCGGGCGCGCCGCTGCCCAGCATTTCCAGCAGCGAAATGGCTTTGCCCACCGTGCTCATCGCGTGCCCGACCCTCCATCAGATACTTAACGTGCGAATTAACTTGACAGCAAGTCGATTCCTTTGCAAGTCTAATATCGAAATGCCGTTGCAAATAATGAAATGATCACCGGCCCGCCAGAAGGCCCTCGGCATCTCAGGGACACTTGGTTTCCGCAGCGCGGAATGGAGGGAAAAAATGACCACACTTGAAGCCGGCGAAGGGAACCGGCTGAGGAAGAACAGCCTCGGCGTCGGCGCCATCACTTTCATGGTGATCTCGGCTGCCGCCCCGCTCACGGCTGTCGCCGGCGGCACGCCGCTCGGTATGCTCATGGGCAACGGCGCCGGCTTTGCCGGCATCTATCTTATCGTCACGCTTCTGCTGCTGCTGTTCGCGGTGGGCTATGTCGCCATGTCGCGCCACATCGGCAATGCCGGTGCCTTCTATGCTTATGCCGCGCGCGGCCTCGGCGGTCTCGCCGGCGGCGCTACCGCGCTGATCGCGATCCTGTCCTACAACGCCATGCAGATCGGCGTCATGGGCCTGCTCGGCGCCGCCACCGCAGGCCTGTTCGCCGGTTGGGGCATCACGCTGCCCTGGTGGGTGTGGAGCTTCATCGCCATCGCCATCGTCGCCGTGCTCGGCTACCGCCAGGTCGACCTGTCGGCCAAGATCCTGACGGTGCTGGTGCTTGCCGAATATGTCGTCGTGCTGATCCTCGACCTGACGATCCTCAAGACCGGCGGCGATAGCGGCCTGTCGGCCGCACCCTTCAGCTGGAGCCAGATCACCAGCGGCGCGCCGGCGATCGCCATCCTGTTCTGCTTTGCTGCCTTCATCGGCTTCGAGGCGACGACGATCTATGCCGAGGAAGCGCGCGACCCCAAGGTCACCATTCCGCGCGCCACCTATTTCTCCGTCATCCTGATCGGCCTCTTCTACATGATCACAGCATGGCTGATGGCGGTCGGCGCCGGTGTCGACAAGCTGCTGCCGTCGCTGCAGGGCCTGCAGGACCCGACCACCTTCCTGTTCGGCCTGTCCGACCGCTATGCCGGAACGCTGCTCACCCATGCCATGAGCATCCTCTTCGTCTCCAGCCTGTTCGCCGGCGTGCTGGCCTTCCACAACGCGGTCGCCCGCTACATCTATGTCGCCGGCCGCGAGAAGCTCTTGCCGCAGACCATCGGCGTCACGCATTCGGCGCATCAAAGCCCGCATGTCGCCTCGGTCATCCAGACCGTGCTTGCGGCAATAGTCGTCGGGCTCTTCGCCGTTCTTGGCCTCGATCCGGTGCTGGCACTGTTCTCGTGGCTCACCAACGTCGCCACGCTCGGCGTCATCGTCATGATGGCGGTGGCCTCGCTTGCCGTCGTGATGTATTTCCGCGCCAACCCGTCGAGCCAGGAGAACGCGCTGAAGACCACCGTCCTGCCGGGACTCACCTTCATTGCCTTCGTCATCATCATCTACCTGATCGTCATCAATTTCGGCAGCCTGTCGGGTGCCGCCGGCTTCCTCGGCGTGTTCCTGCCGGCGCTGGTGCTGATCGCGGCCGTGGTCGGACTGCTCTTGGCGAGTGCTTTGAGGAGTCGCGATCCGGTTGCCTTCGAAAGCCTCGGCAAGCCGCTGAAGGATTGATGGACAGAAAGGGCGGCGCTCGTCGCCGCCCTTCCCAGACAGCAGGAGCAGCGACATGAGTTTTGCCGAGAGCATCACCATCGAGGCGCTCGAGGCTGATCCTTATCCGATCTATGCGGAGTTGAGGCGCAGCGCGCCGGTCGCCTTCGTGCCGGCGGTGAACCTCTGGTTCGTCACCCGCTGGAAGGATGTCGAGAGCGTCGCGAAATCGCCCGACATTTTTTCCGCGGCTGTCGGCACCTCGCCCGTCGAGCGCTCCTTCGGCAGGCCGACCATCCTGACCACTGACGGCGAGGTCCACAAACAGCTGCGGCAGGGCGTCGATCCGAAATACCGGCCGCGCACCGTTGCGTCCTATGCGAACGATCTCGTGCGGTCGATCGCCGAACCCTATCTCGACAAGATCGCCGCGCACGGCTCGGCCGAGCTGATGGCCGATTATTTCGAGCCGGTGTCGACGCTGGCTCTCGCGCGCTCGCTCGGCCTTGCCGATGTCGACATGCCGACCCTGCGGAGCTGGTTCTACGGCCTCGCCCAGGGCGCCATCAATTTCGAGAACGATCCGAAGCGGCAGGAAATCGCCGACGCAATCAGCGCCGAGGTCGGCGCCGCCGTTCGGCCGACGCTGGAGCGGCTTACCCGCGAGCCGGACGACTCGGCCTTGTCGCACATGCTGCATGACGGCATGCCGGACGGCTCGATCCGCTCCATCGATTTCCTGATGCCGACCATCAAGGTCATCCTGCTCGGCGGCATGCAGGAGCCCGGCCACGGCGCCGGCTCCATTCTTGTCGGCCTGCTCACCCATCCCGAACAACTGCGCCGGGTGCTCAGCGATCTGGAGACCTTCGTGCCGAAAGCCGTCGACGAGGGCCTGCGCTGGGTGGCGCCGATCGGCACGCAGACGCGCCAGACGACACGGCCTGTCGAGCTCGGCGGCGTCACCATCCCCGCCGGCGCGCCGGTCGCCGCGCTCGTCTCCTCGGCAAGCCGCGACGAGAGCCGCTTCAGCGATCCCGACCGGTTCGACATCGGCCGCGAGGAGGGCAACCACGCCGCCTTCGGCTTCGGCCACCATTTCTGCTCGGGCCGTTTCTTCGCGCGCGAGCAGATGTGTCTTGCGCTACGCTTGCTGCTGGAGCGCTTTCCGGATTTGCGGCTGGTGCCGGGCAAGGAGCCGGTGTTCCGCGGCTGGGAGTTCCGCGCGCCGGCGACGCTTCATGTAACCCTTGGAGCCAATTGACGATGATCAGCCAGGACACCATCGACACGCTGCGCAAGGCCGACGTCGGCGCGCGGCATCTGTTCATCGATGGAACCCAGGTTGATGCGCAAAGCGGCGCCAGCCTGCCGGTGATCTCGCCGATCGACGGCCGCGCCTTCGCCAGCATTGCCGATGGCGGCGCCGCCGATGTCGACCGCGCGGTCGCGTCGGCGCGCAAGGCGTTCGCGAAAGGCTCCTGGTCCCGCGCGGCGCCTGCCTTCCGCAAGAAGGTGCTGACGAAATTCGCCGAGCTGGTCGAGAAGCATGCCGACGAGCTCGCCGTGCTCGGCGTGCGCGACAACGGCACCGAGATCAACATGGCCTACAAGGCCGAGCCGCTCTCTGCCGCCGGCACTATCCGCTACTATGCCGAGGCGATCGACAAGGTCTATGGCGAGATCGCGCCGACGGCCGACAATGTGCTCGGCCTGATCCACAAGGAGCCGCTCGGCGTCGTCGGCGTCATCGTGCCATGGAATTTCCCGTTGATGATCGGCGCCTGGAAGATCGCGCCGGCTTTGGCTGCCGGCAACGCCATCGTCGTCAAGCCGCCGGAGATCGCCTCGCTGACGCTGCTGCGGCTGGCCGAGCTTGCCGCCGAGGCCGGCTTGCCCGAAGGCGTGTTCAACGTCGTCACCGGCCGCGGCTCGGTCGCCGGCGAGGCGCTCGGCCTGCACATGGATGTCGACGCCATCGCCTTCACCGGCTCCGGGCCGGTCGGCCGCCGCCTGCTCGAATATTCCGCGCGATCCAATTTGAAACGCGTCTTCCTCGAGCTCGGCGGCAAGTCGCCCAACACCGTCTTTGCCGATGCGCCCGACCTGAGGCAGGCGGCGGTGGTGTCGGCTAACGGTATCTTCCGCAATTCCGGTCAGGTCTGCGTCGCCGGCTCGCGGCTGCTCGTCCAAGCCTCGATCTACGACCGCTTCATGGATGAGCTTCTCAAGGCGACGACGAAACTGAAAGTCGGCGATCCGCTGGATCTTTCGAGCGACATCGGCGCGGTGTCGAGCGCCGAGCAACTGACCAAGAATCTCGGCTTCGTCGCGAAAGCCTCGGAGGAGGGCGCCCACCTCGTCACCGGCGGCGAACGCATCCTGAGCGAGACCGGCGGCAGCTACATGGCGCCGACCATCTTCGAGAACGTGACGGAGACCATGCAGCTCGCCCGTGAGGAAGTGTTCGGACCGGTGCTCGGCGTGATGCGCTTCGACACCGAGGGGGAGGCGGTGCGCCTCGCCAACGCCACCGTCTACGGCCTCGCCTCCGCCGTGTGGACCTCGAACCTGTCCACCGCGCATCGCATGGTCCGCGCCATCAATGCCGGCGTCGTCCACGTCAACACCTACGGCGGCGCCGACATCACCGTGCCGCTCGGCGGCGTCAAGCAGTCCGGCTTCGGCCGCGACAAGTCCCTTCACGCCATCGAGAAATACACCGACCTCAAGACGGCGTGGATCAGTCTCGCTTGACCCTTCGCGGCGGGTCGGCCTGATGCCGCTACGACATCATTCTCGGCAATCCCGCCGCCAGCGCGTCGACCGCCAGTCGCACCTTCAGCGGCAGATGCGGCGTCTGCAGCCAGAGCGCGTGGCAGTCGTAGAGATAGTCCGACTGGTCGGGCAGCAGCCGGATGAGCCTGCCTGCTTCGACGCGCTGGCGCACCAGCCAGTATGGAAGCCAGGCCAGGCCCATGCCCTCGGTCGCCGCATCGGCGATGGCGTCGAGGTCGTCGAACCGAAGCCGGCCGGCCGGCGCGATCTCCGTTACGGAGCCGTCGTCGCGCGGGAACAGCCATGGCTGCAGCGCCTGGCCGAGCCGCCGGTAGATGATCGCCTGATGGCCGGCGATATCGTCGAGCCGAAGCGGCTGGCCGAACCTCTCAATGTATGACGGCGAAGCGCAGACGATCATTCGCTGGCGCGCGACGCGCCGCGCGATGATGCCGGCCCTGTCATCCAGCGTTCCGGTGCGGATCGCCAGGTCAAGACCGTCCTCGACAAGATCGGCGAAGCGGTCGCTGAGCGACAGGTCGAGCTCCAGTGCGGGATAGTACCGGGCAAGCGCGAGCAGGATCGGCGTGACGCAGTGGCGGCCGAAATGCGCCGGCATCGTCACTCGCAGTTTTCCGCGCGGCTCGGACAATTGGTCGGCGGCCAGCGCATCGGCGGCTTGCGCCTCCGCCAGCACGATCCGGCAGCGCTCGTAATAGGCGCGCCCGAAATCGGTCAGGCTCTGCCGGCGCGTCGTGCGGTTGATGAGGCGCGCGCCAAGCCGCTCCTCAAGGAAGCGGACATGCTTGCCGACCATCGGGCCCGACAGGTCGAGCGCCGCCGCGGCGGCCGCGAACGTGCCGAGGTCGACAGCCTTGACGAACACTTCCATGCTTTCGAGGCGATCCATATTCAAAACCAATCGTTTCGACTGTCCTGCCTGCCGCGCGATTTATCGCATCCCGATGCCTCTGCATAGTCCATTCCATCAACTGGATTTGGAGTTGCATGGATGGCAAGGGTTGTTCGCTTTCACGCTCACGGTGGGCCGGAGGTGCTGCGCATCGAGGATGTCGAGGTTCCGCCGCCGGGCTCCGGCGAGGTGCGTATCCGCGTCAAGGCGCTGGGCTTGAACCGCGCCGAGGCCTCGATGCGCAGGGGCGCCTATATCGAGACGCCGGCGCTGCCGTCAGGCCTTGGCCTCGAGGCGTCGGGCAGCGTCGAGGCGGTCGGCGACGGCGTCGATGGTTTTGCGCCGGGCGATGCCGTCAGCGTCATCCCGCCGCGCTCGATGGCGCGCTGGCCGGCCTATGGCGAGCTCGTCACCTTTCCGGCCGAGCTCGTGGTCAAGCATCCGCCGTCGCTCGGCTTCGAAGCCGCCGCCGCGACATGGATGCAATATCTCACCGCCTATGGCGCGCTGGTCGATGTCGCCCGTCTCGGCCGTGGCGAGCCTGTCGTCATCACCGCAGCGTCGAGCAGCGTCGGGCTGGCCGCGATCCAGATCGCCAAGGTGATCGGCGCCGTGCCGATCGCCGTCACGCGGATGTTGGCCAAGAAAGAAGCGCTGCTCGATGCCGGAGCCGCCCATGTCGTGGCCTCGCAGGAGCAGGATCTCGAAGCGCGGCTGAAGGCACTCGCACCGCAGGGCGTGCGCGTCGTGCTCGATGCGGTCGGCGGTCCGATCTTCACGCCGCTGGCGGCGGCGATGGCGCGCGGCGGCATCCTCATCGAATATGGCGGCCTCAGTCCCGAGCCGACGCCGTTCCCGCTGTTCGAGGTGCTGGCGAAGACGCTGATGCTGCGCGGCTATCTGGTGCACGAAATCACCGGCGATCCGGAGCGGCTGGAAGCGGCTAAACGCTTCATCCTCGACGGCCTCGCGTCGGGCGCGCTGAAGCCCTTGATCGCCAAAACTTTTCCGTTCGACAAAATCGTCGAGGCGCACCGCTTCCTCGAATCGGGCGAGCAGTTCGGTAAGATCGTCGTGACGGTTTGAGGCCCAAGAAAGCGAGGCGGGTTGTCGGAAACCGCGTCGGTTGTTCGTCCTCTGGCCGCAAAGCGCAATCAAGAGGAGCCTGCCGATGACCCCCACCATCACCGCCTTTGAACGATCGCCCGATCGCGGCCGGGGACAGGCGCGCGACATGCGCGTTCGCTGGGCGCTCGAAGAAGTGGGTCAGCCTTACGATGTCCGCCTCGTTTCGTTTGAAGAGATGAAGCAACCAGCTCATCTTGCGCTTCAGCCTTTCGGGCAGATACCCACCTATGAGGAGGGCGGCCTCGTTCTGTTCGAGACGGGCGCGATCGTGTTGCATATTGCAGAGCATCACGCCGGTTTGCTGCCCGACGACGCGAATGCCCGGGGACGCGCGATCAGCTGGATGTTCTGCGCGCTGAACACCGTGGAGCCGCCGATCCTCGACCTGCAGATCGCAAAGTTCGCGGAGCGCAACGAGAGCTGGCACGAGCGGCGTCTGCCTATGGTCCACGATCGCATCCGCGACAGGCTCGGCGAACTTTCCGTTTGCCTCGGCGACGCCGACTGGCTCGATGGCGACTTCAGTGCCGGGGATATTCTGATGGTGACGGTGTTGCGCAGGTTGAACATGTCAGGCCTGCTGGGCGAATTCCCGAACCTCGCCGCCTACGTCGCCCGCGGCGAAGCGCGGCCTGCGTTCAAGCGCGCTTTCGATGCGCAGTTGGCGGTTGCCATGGCGGCGTCGGCTGGAGGAGGCACAGGACGAAGCGCTCCAGCGTCATGCCTTCGCGGCTGAGATGATCATGCCTCGCCGGTCAGCCGAGCCGAGATCAGCCGCGCCGCTTTGATTGCGGCTCCGCCCTGGCTGGCCGCGACCGCGTCGTCGACGCGCGAGACGGGGGAGGCAACCGACAGCGTGCCGATCGGCTGGCCGTCGGCGCCGAGGATCGCGGCGCCGACACTGTGCACGCCTTCCTCATAGCCCTGCGCGCTGCGCGAATAGCCGCTGGCGGCGGCGAATGCGATGGCTTTGGCCAGCGTGTCAGGCCCGGTCATCGTATGCGCGGTGAAGGCCTGCAAAGGCCTTTCGAGATAGGCGCTGACCACTTCCAGCCGCGAGGCGGCGAGGAAGGCGATGCCCGAGGCTGTGCCGTGCAGCGGCAGCACCTGACCGACATCGACATTGACGCGGTTGGCCTTGGCCGACAGTTCGACATGGACGGTGAGCAGCGCGCCGGCGCTGAATTCCGACAGGTGCACGGTCTCGCCGGTCTCCAATGACAGGTCTCGCACCACCGGCGCCGCGACCCGCACGAACGGAAAATGCGCGTCGCGGATGCGGGCAAGCCGCGACAGGCCGGCGCCCAGCCGGTAGCGGCGACTCCGCGGCTCCTGCTCGATCAGCCGGTGCGCGGCAAGCGCCATCAGGAGGCGCCGGGCGGTGGCTTTGTCGAGGCCGGCGCGCCGGGCGAGATCGGACAGCCCGATCTCCGACTCCTGCAGCGTGAACAGTTCTAGCAGCGACACCGCCTTGCCCACCGTGCTCATTGCGTATTCTCCGAGATACTTCGCATGTGAATTAACTTGACAGGCGCCGCTCCTGCCTTCAGTGTGTCTATAACATACAAAACAACGGTTCAAATAATGAACCGTCATGGGAACAACTACGCGTCGCAAATTTTGCGCGTCAGGGAGAGTTCAGCGCCGTGATGGCCGCCAGCAGAACCGATTTGCAACCCGCGACGATCGAAGACCTGCTCGACCGCGAGCAGGCACGATTCCTCGATACGCATCCGCGCTCGGCGGCTGCCTGGGAAGAGGGCAAGAAGCACTTCCTCTATGGCGGGCCGTCGCATTGGATGCGGCGCTGGGCCGGCGGCTTCCCGGTCTATGCCGCTTCGGCCAGAGGCGCCCATATCCGCGACATCGACGGCCACGACTATGTCGACTTCGCGCTCGGCGACACGGGTGGCATGTGCGGCCACGCGCCGGAGGCGGTGACGCGCGCAGCGCTGCACCAATTGCAGAACGGCACGACCATGATGCTGCCCACCGAGGACAGCCTCTGGGTCGGCGAAGAGCTTACGCGCCGCTTCGGCCTGCCTTACTGGACGCTGACCACGTCCGCCACCGATGCCAACCGTGGCGCCATCCGCATCGCGCGCATGATCACCGGCCGCGACAAGGTGCTGGTCTTCTCCGGCTGCTACCATGGCGGCGTCGAGGAGGCGCATGTCGAGATCCGCGACGGCAAGATCGGCATGCGCAACATGATCCATCCGAACGGTGTCGACCATTCCGCCGTCTCCAGGGTGGTCGAGTTCAACGATGTCGCGGCGCTCGAGGAAGCGCTGTCGCATGGCGACGTCGCCTGCGTGCTGACCGAACCGCTGATGACCAATTTCGGCATGATCCCGGTCGCCGACGGTTTTCATACAGCGCTTCGCGAGATCACGCGCCGCACCGGCACGGTGCTCGTCATCGACGAGACGCACACCATCTCCAGCGGTCCCGGCGGCTATACCGCGCTGCACGGGCTGGAGCCGGACATTCTCGTTGCCGGCAAGGCGATCGCGGGCGGCTTTCCGGCCGGCATCTTTGGCGTCGCGCGGGAAATCGCCGAGCGGCTGTGGAAAATCGTGCCGATGGTCAATCCGCGCGTGCGCCAGTCGGCGCATCTCGGCATCGGCGGCACGCTAGCCGGCAACGCGCTCACCGTCGCCACCATGCGCGCGGTGCTGGAAGAGGTGCTGACGCCGGCCAATTTCGAGCTCATGATCGCCAACGCCTCACGGCTTGCCGAGGCCGCGCGGAAAATCATCGCCGACAACAAATTGCCCTGGCATGTGACGCAGGTCGGCGCCCGCGCCGAGATCATGTTCATGCCGAACCCGCCGCGCAGCGGCGCCGACGTCATTGCCGGGCGTCGAGGCGATCTCGAGACCTTGCTGCACGCCTTCTACATGAACGAAGGCATACTGGTGACGCCGTTCCACACCATGTTCCTGATGTGCCCGGCGACCTCGGCGGCCGATGTCGATCGCCACACGGAAGTCTTTTCCCGCTTCGTCGATCTTGTCCGCGGCGCGGGCGTCGTCTGAGACCATGGCGAACCCGTTCGAACTCACCCTTACGCAAAAATTTAAAACGTTTGCAATTCGGCAAAAGCCGATTACAAACGTTTCAACATCGCGTTCGGGAGGAACGATTGCCGGCCCGTGTCACCACGCTGAAGGAGCTTGCCGCCAGCCTCGGCCTGTCGATCACGACGGTATCGAGGGCGCTTGCCGGCCATCAGCAGATCGCCCTGAAGACGCGCGAGCGTGTCGCCCAGGCGGCGCGCCAGGCCGGGTATGTGCCTAACACCGCGGCGCGCACGCTGGTTTCCGGCCGCAGCGGCTTCGTCGGCCTGGTGCTGCCGATCCGCGGGCCGAACCTGGTCGATTCCTTCCTCGGTGAGTTCGTGACCGGGCTCGGCGAGGGGTTGGTGGCGCATGGCTCGGACCTCATCCTCGCCACCGCCGCGCAGGACCAGGCCGAGCTTGCCGTGCTGCGCCATGTCGTCGAATCCGGGCGCGCCGACGGCGTCGTCGTCACCCGCATCGCCGAGGTCGACGAACGTCTCGACTATCTGCGCCGGCGCAGCTTTCCGTTCGTCGCGCATGGCCGGCTGCTCGACAGCGATTTTGACTACAACTGGCTCGACACCGATGGCGCCCATGCCTTCGGCGAAGCCTTCGACATGCTTTACGATCTCGGCCACCGCCATTTCGGCCTGGTGACGATTTCCGAGCCGATGACCTTTCGGCATCTCAGGCAGGATGGTCTCGCCGCCGCGATCGCCCGACGCGGCGATCCGGCGGTGCGGCTCGATGTGGCGACCGCACCGCGCTTCGATCGCGGCGCCCGCATCCAGGCCGTCAACCGGATGCTGAAGGCTCCAAATCGGCCGACTGCGATCATCGCCTTGTTCGACGAGCTGGCGCTGACGGTGATGGAAGAGGCGGCCCGCGCCGCCCTTACCGTCCCACGCGACCTTTCCGTCATCGGCTTCGACAACATCGTCGCCTCGGCCTATGCGCCGCCCGGCCTCACCACGTTCGATGCCTCGATCCGCCAGTGCGCGCGCGAGATCGCCGACATGCTGCTCACCGTCGTCGCCGAGAAACCGGCCGCGCCGCTGACCCGGCTGATCCGGCCGACGCTGGTTCCAAGGGCAAGCCATGGACCGGCGCCGCTGACAAAGAAGCTGACGCCGGCATGACGGCGTCAATCCAGGGAGGAAGAGCATGACCAATATTTTGAAGAAGCTGTCGGGTGCGGCGCTGGCGCTGTCGCTTGCCGTTGGCGGCGCCCAGGCCCAGCAGGTGCTGTTCTGGTCGACGCAGGCGCGCCCGGTCGAGGAAACGCAAAAGATGCGCGATGAGGTGCTGAAAGGCTTCGGCGGTCCGGTCGACTATCAGGTCGCGGAGGACGGCCCCTGGCTCACCCGACTGCAAGCCGAACTGCAGGCGGGCTCCGGAACCATCGGCGTGCTCGGTGGCCTGCATGGTGATTTCTCCACCGTCGGCGCTAGCCTTGTCGATCTCTCCGCCGTCGACGTTGGCGGGGTCAAGATCAACGAGGCCTACAAGAAGCTCGGCATGCTCGGTACCGGCGAGCAGAAATATATACCGTGGATGCAGGCCACCTATCTGATGGCGGCGAACAAGCAGGCGTTGCAATATCTGCCGCCGGGCGTCGATCTCAACACCATCACCTACGACCAGCTGATCGAATGGTCGAAGAACATCGCCGAAAAGACCGGCTCGCCGAAATTCGGCTTTCCGGCCGGTCCGAAGGGGCTGAAGCACCGCTTCTTCGAGGGCTTCCTCTATCCGTCCTACACCGGCTCGATGGTGACCAAGTTCCGCTCGCCCGAAGCCGAGACCGCCTGGAACAAGTTCAAGGAGCTTTGGCAGTACACCAATCCGAACTCGACCAACTACGCCTTCATGCAGGAGCCGCTGCTGAGCGGCGAGGTGTGGATTGCGTTCGACCACGTCGCCCGTCTCGCCGACGCCTTCAATCAGAAGCCCGACGACTTCGTCGCCTTCCCGGCGCCGGCCGGTCCCGCCGGTCGCGGCTTCATGCCGGTGGTGGCCGGCGTCGCCATTCCGAAGACCTCCCCGGACATCGACAAGGCCAAGGCGCTGGTCGCCTATATGCTGAAGCCGGAAACGCAGATCGCCACGCTGAAGGCGACCAATTTCTTCCCTGTGGTCGATGTCAAGCTTCCCGACGGCATGCCGGCCTCGGTGAAGGCGTTCGGTCCGGCCATCGCCACCATGACCGGCGCTCGCGACGCGCTGCCGGCACTGCTGCCGATGGGTCTTGGCGATCTCGGCGGCAAGTTCAACCAGGTCTACACCGACAGCTTCGAGCGCATCGTGCTCGGCGGCGAGGATGTGCACGGCGTGTTGGAACAGCAGGCGGCCGCGCTCAAGGCGATCATCGACCAGGCCAAGGCGCCGTGCTGGGCGCCAGACAAGCCGTCCGAGGGCGCTTGCCCGGTCGACTAGTCGTCACCAGAGATCCTCCCAAGGGGTGCCCGGAGTTTGTTGCGCTCCGGGCGCCCGGACCGCGGCCCTCGACCGCAGCGCAAAGGACACACCATGAACGGCAAGGCTCTGCCCTACCTGCTGCTGATGCCGGCGACGCTGTTCCTGTGCGTCTTCTTCCTCTATCCGTTCGCACTCGTCGCCTTCGAGGCGGTCACCCGCGACGGCGCCTTCACGCTCGACAATTTCCGCACCATGGCCGGCAGTTGGAAGTTTCCGGCCACCGTCCGCAACACGCTGCTGCTTGCCGCAATCGTCGTGCCGATCCAGCTTGCCATGGCGCTTCTGATGGCGAGCGTCGTGTCGCGGCTGGAGAGCGGGCGCAGTGCAGCACTTTACATCTTCGCCATTCCGCTCGGCATTTCAGACCTTGCCGCCGGCCTGATCTGGCTGGCCATCTTCGACCAGTCCGGTTTCCTCAACACGCTGCTTTCCGGCCTAGGCATCGTCGATCGCCCGATCATGTTCCTCGGCTACCAGAGCAAGCTGACGATCTTCATCGCCGTCGCGCTGGCCGAGATCTGGCGCGCAACCGCCATCATGATGGTCATCCTCGTCGCCGGCATGGGGCTGATCCCCAAGGAATATTACGAGGCGGCGGAGGTGTTCGGCGCCGGCCCATGGAAGCGCTTCGTCCGCGTTACCCTGCCGCTGTTGCGCCCCAGCCTGCAGACGGCGATCATCTTGCGCGTCATCCTCGCCTTCGAGGTCTTCGCCGTCGTCGCCGCCCTTGGCGGCACCAATCTGCCGGTGCTGATGGGCGAGACCTACAACTGGCAATTCACGCTGCAGGACCGCAACGTCGCCGCCGCCTCGGCGCTGCTCATCCTCGCCATCTCGATCGGCTTCACGCTGTTCTTCCTGAGAGTGCTGCGCGTGCCCAAGGAGGCACGGATATGAAGGAGGCGCGCATATGAGTGCTGTCGCCGAAGCGCCTGTCACGGCTGCAACCGTCGATGCTCGCAAAGCCGGCGACTGGCTGCTCGTCGCCACCACCATCCTGCTTTGTGTCTGGGTGCTGCTGCCGATCTACTTGTTGATCGTCAACGCGCTTTCGTCGCCGCAAGACGTGACTACCTTTCCCAAGCGCTTCTTCCCGTCCCTCGATCTCGGCAGCCTGTCCTTCTTCATCAACTTCGCCGGCGTTGCCAGGGCGCTGTGGAACTCGGTGCTCGTCGCCACGCTGACGATGATCCTGTCGATCGGCTTCGGCGCGCCGGCAGGCTACGCGCTGTCGCGCTTCGACTTTCCGGGCAAGGGCGCGTTCCGCTTCCTGGTGCTGATGACCAGGGCCTTCCCGTTGCCGTTGTTGGCGCTGCCGCTGGCGGTGATGTTCATCCGCACCGGCCTCGACGACACCGCGATCGGCCTGGCGCTGGTGCACACCACGCTGGCGCTACCCTTCGCGGTGCTCATCACCTTCTCGCTGTTTTCCGGCATACCGGTCGAACTGGAGGAAGCGGCTTGGACGCTCGGCTGCACCCGATGGCAGGCGTTTCGCAAGGTGATCCTGCCGCTGGCGCTACCCGGTATCGCAGCCTCGGCGGTGTTTGCTTTCACCATCTCCTGGAACGAGGTCTTCGCCGCCGCGGTGCTCACCATCGAGAACCGCACGCTGACCGCCTTCCTGCTGCAGAGCCTTGGCGAGTCGCCGCTCTATCTCAAATTCGCCGGCGGCGCGGCGCTGGTCGTGCCGGCGCTGATCTTCATCTTCGCCGTCAGGAAATATCTCTTCGCCATGTGGGGGATCGCCAACCGATGACGCGCCAGACGGAGAACGCTCATGGCTGAAATCGCCATCAAGGGAGTGGCCAAGCGCTTCGGCGGCTTCACCGCGCTGCATCAGGTCGACCTCACGGTTGCCGATCAGGAGTTCATGGTGCTGCTCGGTGCCTCCGGCTGCGGCAAGACCACGCTGCTCAGGATCGTCGCCGGGCTGGAGACGCCGAGCCAGGGCGAGGTCTGGATCGGCGGCCGCCGCGTCGACCATTTGCCGCCGCGCGACCGCGGCATTGCCATGGTGTTCCAGAACTACGCCGTCTTCCCGCATCTGACCGTGTTCGAGAACATTGCCTTCGGCCTGCGCATGAAGAAGCTGGGGCAGGCCGAGGTCGAGCGCCGCGTCGGCCGCACCGCCGAGCTGATGCATATCGAGCAACTGTTGAAGCGCTATTCCGGCCAGCTGTCAGGCGGCCAGCGCCAGCGCGTCGCCGTCGCCCGCGCACTCGCCATGGAGCCGGACGTCATCCTGATGGACGAGCCGCTGTCCAACCTTGACGCGCTTCTGCGGCTGGAGATGCGCGCCGAGCTCAAAGGCGTGCTCGCGGCCTCGAAGACCACGACCATCTACGTCACCCACGACCAGGTCGAGGCGATGAGCCTCGCCGACCGCATCGCCGTCATGCATCAGGGCCGCATCGTCCAGGCTGCCTCGCCGGTCGAGGTCTACCGCAATCCGGCCGCGCGCTTCGTCGGCTCCTTCATCGGCAACCCGCCGATGAATTTCCTGCCCGCGTCCAAAGCCGCGAACGGCGACTGGAACGTAGCCGGGCTGACGCTGCCGGGACCGAAGTCGGACAGGCAAGCGATCGAATTCGCCATCCGGCCCGAGGACGTCGATGCCGGCGACGATGGGTTGCAGGCCACCGTGCGCGTCATCGAGCCGCTCGGGCCGCACACGCTGGTCACTTGCGATGTCGAGGGCGGCCTGTTTCGCGCCGTGCTGGACTCCAGCGCCGCCGTTGCCGTGGGCGACCGTCTGCGGCTCGCCCCCAAGCCCGATCGCATCCGCTGGTTCGACCCCGAAACCACCAATGCCCTCTGAAAGACCTCGAGCCGCCATGACAGCCACTGCCGCCCAAGACATCATTGCCCGCGCCGTCGAGGTGCTGAAGGAAAACGACCACGGCGACTACACCATCCCGACGAAAGGCCTCTACCCGTTCCAGTGGAATTGGGATTCCTGCCTGACGGCGCTTGGCCTCGCCCACTATGACGAAGCGCGGGCCTGGACCGAGATCGAGACCCTGTTCGCGCATCAATGGCCCGACGGCATGGTTCCGCACATCGTCTTCCATGTCTGGAACGATGGCTACTTTCCCGGGCCCGAGGTCTGGCGCACCGGCCGCCCGACGGCGACTTCCGGCATCACGCAGCCGGCCGTCGCCGGCTTTGCCGTGCGCCGCCTGTTCGACAGGGCGCGCGACAGGAAATTGGCGGTCGAGCGGGCCTGCAGGTTGCTGCCCAAGATCGACGCCTGGCACCGCTGGTTCTATGAGAATCGGGACCCCAAGGGGGAGGGGCTGGTCGCGATCATCCACCCCTGGGAGTCCGGCCGCGACAATTCCATCGACTGGGACCAAGCCTTCGAGCGCGTCCCGACCGAAGGGGTCGAACCCTACATCCGTCGCGACATCCTGCATGCCGACCCGGCCCATCGCCCGACCCAGGCGCAATATGATCGCTATCTCTGGCTGGTGCAGCATTTCCGCGGGCTGGGCTGGGACAACGCCCTGCTGCACGACGCTTCGCCATTCCAGATCGTCGATCCCGGCTTCAACGCCATCCTGATCCGCGCCGCGGCCGATCTTGCCGATCTCGCCGAGGCGCTGGGCGACACCGGGATCGCCAAAGCCAATCGCGCCCGCGCCGAAAAGGGCATCGCTGCGATGGAGCGCCTGTGGAGCGAGGCGCATGGCCAATATCTCTGCCTCGACCGCCTGACCGGCAAGCTTGTCGACAGCGCCTCCGTCGGCGGCGTCCTGCCGGCCTTCGCTGCCATCCCGCAGGCGCGCGCCGCAGCGATCGCCGCAACCATCGAACGCCTGGCCGGGAAGGCGCGCCACATCGTGCCCTCGCACGATCCCAACGACCCGCGTTTCGACGCCAGGCGCTACTGGCGTGGCCCGGTCTGGCTGGTGGTCAACTACATGATCGCCGACGGCCTTCTCGCCGCCGGCCACGCCGAGGTCGCCCGGCGCATCACTGGCTCCAGTCTCGACCTGATCACCGAAAGCGGCTTCGCCGAATATTACGACCCGCTCACCGGTGAACCGCTCGGCGGCGGCCGTTTCACCTGGACGGCGGCGATGGTCATCGAGTTTTTGCGCGGAATGTAAGCGCGCGTTCATCGAGCCTGTAAACTTTGCGGCGGCGGGAGCTACACCGGCGCGCCGCAAACGGCTATCAATCGTCGCGATATCATGCTTCGGGGTCATGAGGGGGCGGCTTGCAGCTGGATCTGAAAACAATCGAGGCTTTAGCCCCCGACCAGGCCTCGCTTGGCGCCGCCGCCAAGCTGACCAAGCGGTCGAACTGGCCTCGGCTTGAGGCACACGAACAGCTGCCGCTGATCTGGGGCGAATGCCAGGGGTCCGGCTCGAATCCCTATCGCGTCGCGTTCGACACGTCCGATCACGGCTACAAATGCACCTGTCCGTCGCGCAAGTTTCCGTGCAAGCACATCCTGGCGCTGATGTGGATCGGCGCCACGGCGCTCGACAGCTTCCAGCGTGTCGATCAGACGCCGGACTGGGTGAACGATTGGCTCGGCCGGCGCCGCAAGCCGGGGCAGCCGCCGGCGCAAACACGTTCCGAAGCCAAAAGCATCGACGAGGCCTCGCGGCCTGAGGAAAGCGCCCCGGTCGAGGACGCCGCCGCTGCCGAACGCCGCGGGGCGGCGCAGCGCAAGCGGGCCGAGGATACGCGAAGCGCGGTTTCTGCCGCGCTCGATGAGCTCGACCAGTGGATTGCCGACCAGCTTCGGCTCGGCCTCGCCGGATTTGTCGATGCCAGCAGCGAGCGCTGCCGGCGCATCGCCGCACGGCTTGTCGACCTGAAGGCCACGGCGCTCGCCGGGCGTATCGACGAGCTGCCGGCGCGGCTGATGGCGCTGCGCAGCGAAGAGAGGCCGGATGCCGCGATCCGCGAGCTCGGCAAGCTGGTGCTGCTCGCCAAGGCCTGGCGCGCCGCGCCAGACGACGCCGAACTGAAACGCCTTGTCTCGACATCGGAGACCCGTGAGCAGATCCTCGCCAACCCCGATGCCGTCCAGGTCGAGAGCGACTGGGAGGTGCTCGGTGAGAAGATCGAGACCCGCCGCGACGGCCTCGTCAGCCATGCGACCTGGCTGCTCGATCTCAGGAGCCCAACCCCGCGATTTGCCGTGCTGCTCGATTTCTTCCCGGCTTCGGCAGGCCGGCGCTCCGGCGCCTTCGCGCCGGGAGACCGCTTCAAGGCAAGGCTGGTGTTCTATCCCTCGCGCAACCCGCTGCGGGCGCTGATCGCGGAACGATTGGGCGATGTGACGCCGGGCGCGTGGCCAGCTTTCGCTGAAGCCGCTACCGGCGATCCGCTGGCCGCCTATGCCGCCTTCCAGGACGGCGCGCCTTGGCTGTCCGACTGCCCGGTCATCCTGCCGGCCGGCGCGATCGCGCTGGACGAAAAGGATGGCGCCTGGTGGCAGGCGGCGAGCAATCCGCATGGCATTGCCTTGCCTGTCGCGGGCTCCGTCAATCAGACCTTGCTCGGCCTCGACCTTGCCGCGACAGCGGCGCTCTGGAACGGCGCCAGGCTCGAACTTCTGGCCTCGCAGAGCAGCATCGGGAGGCTCGATCTGTCGTGAATGAGCTCGAACAGGCAGGGCTGGCAAGGTTGCGCGACGGCTGGATTTCGGGCGGCGCAATGTTCGAATTCGCCCCGGTCGAGTGGAAAGGGGTCGCCACCGCTTCCAGCCCGGACGAGCAGGAGCGGCGGCTGTTGGCCATCGCCGCTCAGGCGCTCGATGTCGCGCTTCGGCCGGCGGCTCCCCACGTGC
The DNA here is from genome assembly GCF_040545255.1 of Mesorhizobium shonense. Classification (NCBI taxonomy): domain Bacteria; kingdom Pseudomonadati; phylum Pseudomonadota; class Alphaproteobacteria; order Hyphomicrobiales; family Phyllobacteriaceae; genus Mesorhizobium; species Mesorhizobium shonense. Next base: position 888,605 of record NZ_JBEPLM010000001.1, on the reverse strand, counting down.
TGAAGCGACGCCCGCCTCTGCCGGTGCTCGCTTTGCCGATGCTTCCCGATCGCCTGCGGCCACCGCTGCGGGCCGCACTGAAATATGCAGCCGATGCGAGGCTCAAGACCCGCGTGGCCACGCTCGTCGCCAGCCGCGGCTTCGTGCTGCATCCGATGGATTGGATGCCCGCCGCGTCATATCAGGAAAGTCCGGACGTCTATGCTCCCTGGGTCGACTGGCAGGCAGGCGCGGAAAGCGAAAAACAATCCCGACGCGAGCATCTGACGGCGGAAACCTGGGATGATTTTTATCCAGCAGCGCGCCGTACAGCTTTGGTCGATTTACGGCGCACCATGCCTGCCTTGGCGCGGGCTCTTATCGAGACCAAGGGGGCGAGCGAAACGGCGGAGGTCAGGCTTGCGCTCATCGAACTCATGCGCTTCGGCCTGGGCACCGACGACGTTCCGTTTCTGAAGAGCCTGTCCGCCGATCGCTCAGGCAAGGTGCGTGAAATGGCCGGCCGCCTCCTGGCAAGGTTGGGTGAACGTGGCAATCCAACGGATGGCGGGTCCGAAGATCCGATAGCTGAGCTCGCCGCTTTCATCGAGGAGGGCAAATCCGGGTTCATCCGCCGCCGCACAACCTACGCGCCGATAAAACTCAAGTCGCCTGCGCAACAAGCACGTCGCGCCGACTTGTTCGTATCCTGTTACTTCGGCGATCTCGTCGCCCGCTTCGGCAAGACGGAGTCTGATTTCATCGGCGCATGGCAGTTCGGCGTCGATGACGGTGCCGATCTCTTCCTCGTTCGAATGGTCTCGGTGTCCGGCGGCGATGCGGCGGTGGCCTGCTTGGCGGATTTGCTTGTTGCCGCTGGCGGCAAGCTGGCGCTTCTCGTCCTCCAGCTCATGTTGCGTTTGGACGGCGGCAGGAAGCGTGTCCTGATCAGGCAGATCCTGAATGACGCGCAAAATCTGGCCGCGCTCAACCTGGTCGAAGGGGCGGAAGCAGGCTGGCTGGAATGGGGCGATCTCGCAAACGGCAAGACGCTTTCGGCGCTGCGTTCCGCCGTCTCGGGTGACAACGACGTCACGAAACGAAGCGCCGAGCAGTATCTCGAAGCCATCGGCTTTCTGGCCAATCCGGTTACGGCGGAAAAATTGATCGGCGAAATCGTCGCCGCGGGCCTGCCGCCCGCATCCCCCTCGCTCGGCCTGCTGCGGCTCAATGCGGCGCTGGCCGAAAGCCCTTCCCAATCCGACAGATGAATCAACCCGGAGAAGATCGCATGAACGCAGCCATCCGCCTCCCGGCCGAGCAGGTCTATGCCTCCGAACTGCTGGCACTTGCGCAGGATGACGACCGGCAGAAGCCTGCCGGCTGGAGCCTGTCGCCCAAGGCCGTGCTGACCTACCTGATGGGCGGCAAGGCGAGCGACGGCACGCCCATCACGCCGAAATATGTCGGCCGCCGGCAACTGATGGAAACCGCGGTGGCAACGCTCGCGACCGACCGGGCGCTGCTTCTGCTCGGCGTTCCCGGGACGGCGAAATCCTGGGTCTCGGAACATCTCGCCGGCGCCATCATGGGCAACTCGACGCTGATCGTGCAGTGCACCGCCGGCACCGACGAGAACCAGATCCGCTATGGCTGGAACTATGCCCAGCTTTTGGCAAAAGGCCCGAGCCAGGACGCGCTGGTGCCGACGCCGCTCTACCGCGCCATGCAGGAAGGCAAGCTCTGCCGCCTCGAAGAACTGACGCGCATGGGCTCCGACGTGCAGGACACGCTGATCACCGTGCTGTCGGAAAAGATGATGCCGGTGCCGGAGCTTAACACGTCGATCTACGCGCAGCGCGGCTTCAACATCATCGCCACGGCCAACAATCGCGACAAGGGCGTCAACGAGCTCTCCTCGGCGCTGAAGCGGCGCTTCAATGTCGTGGTGCTGCCGCTGTCCGAGGACATGGCCGAAGAAGTCTCGATCGTCTCCCGACGCGTCGGCGAGATGGCCGGCGGGCTGGACCTGCCGGTGCCAAAAAATGTCGGCGAGGAGATCGCCCGCGTGCTCACCATTTTCCGCGAGCTCCGTTCCGGCGCGACTGCCGATGGCAAGGTGACGCTGAAGACGCCGTCGGGCTCGCTCTCGACCGCCGAAGCGATCGCCACGATTATCAGCGGCCTCAGCCAGGCGGCGTGGTTCGACGGCGGCAAGCTCCACGCCGAAGGCCTGGCGCCAAGCCTCGTCGGCGCGATCGTCAAGGATCCGGTCCAGGACAAGGTCGTGCTGGAGGAATATCTGGAGACGGTGCTGAAGAAGCGCCCTGACTACGCCGGCTATTACGCGGCGCTGAATGAAGCCATCTGAGCCATGACACAGGGCGGCATCAGCTATTTCGGCATTCGCCATCACGGGCCGGGCTCCGCGGAGAGCCTGGTCGAGGCGTTGCAGGAGTTGCAGCCGGTCGCCGTTCTGATCGAGGGGCCGGCGGATGCTTCGCCGCTGTTGCCGCTGCTCGCCAGTCCCGACATGAAACCGCCGGTGGCGTTGCTCTGCTATCCGGAGGACGATCCCTCGGCGACGAGGTTTTGGCCGTTCGCCGAATTCTCCCCGGAATATCAGGCGGCACTGTGGGCCGTCGCCAACAAGGCGGCGCTGCGCTTCATCGACCTGCCGTCCGCGGCGCGGCTTGCCGAGAAGGCGTCCGAAAGTCTGACCGACGCCGACGCGGCTGAAGCAGAAATCACGGAAGGGCAGGGCGAAGAACCCATGCGCATCCAGGATCCGATCGGCACTCTGGCGCGCGCCGCCGGCTATGAGGACGGCGAGAGCTGGTGGTCGGACATCATCGAGCAGAACCCCGAGCCCGGCCCGATCTTCGCGGCCATCGCCGACGCGATGACGACGCTGCGCGAAGGCGAGGGTGCGATCGGCAAGTTCGAGGCCATGCGCGAAGCGCATATGCGCCTCGAGATCGCCTCCGCGCGAAAGGAGTTCGACGGGCCGCTGGCCGTCGTCTGCGGCGCTTGGCATGTGCCGGCCTTGCAAGCGGCCCATACGCACAAGAGCGACCAGGTGCTGCTCAAGGGCATCGGCCGGCGCAAGACCACGATGACCTTCGCGCCATGGACCGGACCACGCCTGGCGTCGGGCTATGGCTACGGCGCCGGTGTCGTCGCGCCCGGTTGGTGCAAGCATTTGTGGCAGACGCGTGGGCAGGATGATGCCTCGGTCCTGTGGCTGTCGCGCATCGCCACGGTGCTTCGAGCGAAAGGCCACATGATCTCCACCGCGTCGCTGATCGAGGCGGAGCGTCTGGCGCGAGCGCTCGCCGCCATCCGCGAACGGCCGAAGCCAGGTTTTGAGGAGCTGCGCGACGCCTCGATCGCGGCGCTTTTCAACGGCGAGGCGCTGCTGTGGAAGATGGTCGAGGCGGAGTTGCTGCTCGGCGCCGATGTCGGTGAGATTCCGTCCGACACGCCGCTTGCGCCGCTGATCGACGACCTGCAGCGCAACCAGAAGGCTGCGCGACTGAAGCCCGAGGCACTGGAGCGGGAACTTTCCGTCGATCTCCGGAGCGAGAGCGGGCTGTTCCGCTCGACGCTGCTGCACCGGCTGAACGTGCTCGGCGTGAATTGGGGCAGGCTGACGGACATCGGCCGCAGCCGCGGCACGTTCCGCGAGCGCTGGATGCTGGCCTGGCAGCCGGAATACGCCGTTCGCCTGGTGGAGAACCTGGTCTACGGACCGACCATCGAGAAAGCCGCCAACGGCCGCCTGATCCAGATGATCGGCACTGCTTCGACGCTCGATGCTTTGGCCACGCTGGTCCAGAACGCGATCACCGCAGCCTTGAGAGAGGCATCCGCGGCCGGCCTTGCTGCACTGGAGGAAAAGGCGGGGCACAGCAGCGAATGCCTGGAGCTGCTGGCCTCGGTGCCGCCGCTCGCCGACATCATCCGCTATGGCGAAGCGCGCAAGACCGAGACGGAGCGCCTCGCCGGCCTGCTGGAACGGCTGATCATCGAGGGCTCCATCGCGCTACCTTATGCGGCGCGCGATCTCGACGCGCAGGCCGCGGCAGCCTTGATGGGCGCGCTGCGCAAGGCCGACGAGGCGATCAAGCTGGTGGAGCCGGACGAGCATGTCCTGGAGGCCTGGCGCAACGGGCTTGCAGCCGCGCTGGATTCGTCGCGCTCGACGGCGCTCGTTGCCGGTTGCGCCGCGCATCTGCTCTACGAGGCCGGGTGCCTCTCCGCCGAAGCCACGGCCGACCTGCTGGGGAAGCGCCTGTCGCCTGGAACGCCGGTCGCCGATGCCGCCGCCTTCTTCGAGGGCTTCTTCAGCGGCGCCGGCCAGAGGCTGATCTACGACGAGGGGCTGCGCGGCGCTGTCGATGGCTGGCTGGCCTCGCTCGACGAGGAAGCCTTCATTGCGCACCTGCCCCTGCTGCGCCGCGTCTTTTCCAACCTCGACAGCATGGAGCGCCGGCGCCTGATCGAGGCCGTGCTTGGCAAGAGAGCGAGCCTGCCCGCCGGGCTGACGCCGGCGCCCGATGGCGGCGAGGCGTGGCGCAGGCATTTTGATCTCCTCGGCAAGCTGCTCGCAGGGGAGCCCAGCCATGGATGATGGGACAATCGGGCCGGAGCTCGATCCCACGGAAGGAACCAGAGAGCGCCGCTGGCGCCTGGCGATCGGCGCCGACGACGAGGCCTCCTCGGCGCTCTCGGCCGAGGATCGACGATTGTCGGCGGCGCTCGATGCGCTTTATGGCGATGGCAGCGGCGACACCGCCGCCGACCAGCGCAAGCGCCGCGGCGGGCTCGGCCGTTCGGCGCCGCGCGTCGCGCAATGGATGGGCGATATCCGTTCGTTCTTCCCCGAGCAGGTCGTCCAAATCGTGCAGAAGGACGCCTTCGAGCGGCTGAACCTGAAGCAGATGCTGATGGAGCCGGAGTTCCTCAGGGCGATCGAGGCCGACGTCAATCTCGTCGCCGACCTCGTCTCGCTGCGCTCGGCGATGCCGGACAAGACCAAGGACATCGCGCGCTCGATCATTTCCGACATCGTCGCCAAGCTGATGCAGCGTCTCGAGCAGAAGACCGCCGAGGCGATCCGCGGCGCGCTCGATAAGTCGCGGCGCACCAACCGGCCAAGGCAGCGCGACATCGACTGGCCACGCACCATCGCGGCGAACCTTCGCCACTACCAGCCGGACCACAAGACCGTGGTGCCGGAAAAGCTGGTCGGCTTCATGCGCCGCCAGCGCCGGTTGGTCGACCTCGACGAGGTGACGCTCTGCGTCGACCAGTCCGGCTCGATGGCGAGCTCGGTGATCTATGCCTCGATTTTCGCGGCGGTGATGGCGTCGCTGCCGGTCGTGCGCACAAAACTCGTCTGCTTCGACACCGCGATCGTCGACCTGACGGCGGAGCTCAGCGATCCGGTCGAGGTGCTGTTCGGCGTCCAACTCGGCGGCGGCACCGACATCAATCAGGCGGTCGGCTATTGCGCCGAGCGCATCGAACGGCCGACCAAGGCCCACTTCGTGCTGATCACCGATCTCTACGAGGGCGGCAACGGTCAGGAGCTGCTGCGCCGACTGGCAACGCTGGTGCGGTCGGGCGTCAATGTCGTCGTACTCTTGGCGCTCACCGATCAGGGCCGCCCCGGCTATGATCCGTCCATGGCCGGTTCGGTTGCGGCATTGGGTATCCCGGTCTTTGCCTGCACGCCGGACCATTTTCCCGACATGATGGCGGCGGCGCTTCGTCGGGAAGACATTGGCGCCTGGGCGGCGAGCGCCGACATCAAGCTCGTTCGCGCCGACGCCGAGACCCCAAAGGCGGCCGAGTAAGCTTGCCAGCCTTCTGGCATCGCATACTCAGGTCTCCTTCTCGCTGATCACCTCGAAGCGCTCGACCGCGCAGTGCTCGGCGACAACCGCCAGCACGTCCGTCGAAGGCTCGACCGCGTCGGGCTGCTTCCATTGAAGATTGAAGGAAAACATGAAGCGGTTGCGGTCGGGGTCGTGCTCCATACCGACGAAGCGTGTATCGTAGCCGAGCGGCCGTACCATGTCCCCGATGTCGGGTGGCGAGCCTTTCGGCCATGACACAGAGAGGAGCGCCTTGTGGGCGCGCGGGATCTTGAGGTCGACCCATTTCAGCGCCTGCAGCGTCACCAAGGTCAGCACCGTCGCGATCCCGCCGAGGCCGAACTGGCCGCCACCGAAGGCGAGGCCAATCATCGTCATGATCCACATGGTCGCGGCTGTGGTGACGCCGGTGACGAGATCGCCGCGCCTCAGGATGGTGCCGCCGCCGATGAAGCCGACGCCGGTGAGCACGCCGAGCGCGAAGCGCATCACATCCATGCGCACGAAAGACTCCGGCCCCTTGCCGGACACATCGAGCAGCATGTTGGCCTGAACCATGGCGACGCAAGCCGCGAGGCCAACCAAAATGGTGGTGCGCAGCCCGGCGGAATGGCCGCGCGCCTCGCGGTTCAAGCCGATGAGGAAGCCTGCCAGAAGCGTCAGCAATAGCCGCGCGACGAGATCCGGCCAGGTCGGATGAAGCGGCATGTCGCAGCAAAGCGGCTCGAACATCCGTCACGGCGGCGCAAAAACGCCCTCCATTGCATCTGGACTGTTCAACTTGGCTTGGCGCGGATGGTTCCTTGGCGTGCCTGGCAACCAACAGCCGTCACCGGACGACGATGCTCAGCACCAACGCCAGCACGACGATGCCGACGAGCCCGGCGATGAAGATGATGCGTCTTGTGCGCGTGCGCAGGATGATCTCGCCCTGCCGCGCGTCCTGGCCGGAGAAGACCGGGCCTTCCTCGTCGCGATCCTTGCTCATGATCTGCTCCTTCCCTGCTGGCGGGCGCGGGAGGTGTCAGGACAGGAACCGATTTGGTGGCGTGAAGTTCCGCCGGATGTGGCCCCCGCGACCGGGTTCAGCCGGTCGCGGGAGCCGATGGCTTAGCCGAATTTCGGGTCGAGGCTGCCCGACTTGTAGCGCTTGGCCATGTCCGACAGGGGGATCGGCTTGATCTTCGGCGCGTTGCCGGCGGTGCCGAACTGCTCGAAGCGCTCCATGCAGAGCTTCTTCATCGCCGCCATGGCCGGCGTCAGATATTTGCGCGGATCGAACTCGCTAGGGTTCTCGGTCAGCACCTTGCGGATGGCGCCGGTCAGCGCCATGCGGTTGTCGGTGTCGATGTTGATCTTGCGCACGCCGTGCTTGATGCCGCGCTGGATCTCTTCCACCGGCACGCCCCAGGTCGGCTTCATCTGGCCGCCATATTTGTTGATGATCTCCTGCAATTCCTCCGGCACCGACGACGAGCCGTGCATGACGAGATGCATGTTGGGCAGGCGGCGGTGGATCTCCTCGATCACGTTCATCGCCAGCACCGCGCCGTCCGGCTTGCGCGAGAATTTATAGGCGCCGTGGCTCGTGCCCATGGCGACGGCCAGCGCGTCGACATGGGTGTCGCGCACGAACTGCTCGGCCTGCACCGGGTCGGTCAGTAGTTGGTCGTGGCTGATCGCGCCTTCGACGCCATGGCCGTCTTCTTGCTCGCCGCCGCCGCTCTCCAGCGAGCCGAGCACGCCGATCTCGCCTTCGACCGAGACGCCGCCCCAATGCGCCATGTCGACGACGCGTCGGGTGATGCCGGAATTATAGGCGTAGTCGGCCGGCGACTTGCCGTCCTCCTTCAGCGAGCCGTCCATCATCACCGAGGTGAAGCCGTACTGGATCGCGGTGACGCAGGTCGCTTCGTTGTTGCCGTGGTCGAGATGCATGCAGACCGGGATGTCGGGATGGATCTCGACCAGCGCGTCGATCAGCTTGGCCAGCACCACGTCATTGGCATAGGCGCGCGCGCCGCGGCTGGCCTGCAGGATGACCGGCGACTTGGTCTCCTCGGCCGCCTCCATGATGGCGAGCCCCTGTTCCATATTGTTCATGTTGAAGGCAGGCACGCCATAGCCGTGTTCGGCGGCATGGTCGAGCAATTGTCTCAGTGTGATGCGAGCCAACGAATAGTCTCCCGTATCTGGTTCGAGCCCGTGTTTGAAAAGGCCGCCCGGGCGGGCGGCCCCGTTGCTTCTGGCCGGATTTCGGAGTTACCGCAACCTTTTGGAGCCTTTTCGGCCGCAATTCTTGTTGCAGGGCTGAAATCCGGCCTTCTCGAGCTTAAGCGGCGATCCGCTCCCGCGCGGCAAGGAGCTCGACGCAGGCCTTCGCCGCTTCCTTGCCCTTCACTTTGAAATGCTCATGGAAGAAGCGATGGTGCTCGGCGCTGTCATGATAGTTGTGCGGCGTCAGAACGGCCGAGAGCACCGGCACGCCGGTCGCAAGCTGCGCACTCATCATGCCGTCGATGACCGCGCCAGCGACGAAGTCGTGCCGGTAGATACCGCCATTGACGACGAAAGCGGTGCCGAGGATCGCGGCGTAGCGGCCGGTCTCGGCAAGCGTCTTGGCGTGCAGCGGGATTTCATAGGCGCCCGGCACGTCGAAGATCTCGACGGCAAAGCCGCCGAGCGCGGCAAGCTCCGCCTCGAAGGCCGTCACGCATTGGTCGACGATGTCGGCATGCCAACGCGCCCGGACAACGGCGACACGGCGGATTTCATTGGTTTTGGGGAAATGCTGATTCATGGGTCCTTCCTTCCGTTTCGAACCAGAATCAGGACGCACGACGCAAAAACCGGCCCGCATAAGCGGGCCGTCCTCACGTACGTTCTCTTCCATCCGGACTGTAACCGTCGGCTCCGGAATCGCACCGGATCTGCTGACCCTCCTGTTGCCAGGAAGCGCTCGCGGGCTTGAGCCGAAGCTCTTACCGCCGGTGGGGACTTTCACCCCGCCCTGAGAACTTAACGCGGGCAGGTATGGAAGAGGAGGGCGGCGCTGTCAATTGGGAGCGCAGGGAATCTCCCCCTTGAGGGGGAGATGTCGCCGGAGGCGACAGAGGGGGTCGCCGCGCGTGAAGCGCCAGCATCTTTCATGACAAGAAGTAAACGTTGGCGATCTATGCGAGGCGACCCCCTCTGACCGCTTCGCGGCCATCTCCCCCTCAAGGGGGGAGATCAACTGCGCTCCGGGAACATCGCCTTCAGTCCTTCGCGCGAGGCCTTCGCCACACCGCGCTCGGTGATCAGCCCTGTGACCAACCTTGCCGGCGTCACATCAAACGCAGGATTGGCGGCCGGCGTCGCGTCGGGCGAGACGCGCACCTGTGCGACCTTGCCGTCCGCCGTCTTGCCCCAGACCAGGGAAACCTCGTCGCCGGAGCGCTCTTCGATCGGGATCTCGGCAAGCCCGTCGGCGACGGTCCAGTCGATGGTGGGCGAGGGCAGCGCGACGTAGAAGGGCACGTCATTGTCGGCAGCGGCTAAAGCCTTGAGATAGGTGCCGATCTTGTTGCAGACGTCGCCATTGGCGGTGGTGCGGTCGGTGCCGACGATCACCATGTCGATATCGCCATGCTGCATCAAATGCCCGCCGGCATTGTCGACGATCAGCGTGTGCGGCACGCCGTGCCCGGCCATCTCCCAGGCGGTCAACTGGGCGCCCTGGTTGCGTGGCCGGGTCTCGTCGACATAGACGTGGACCGGAATGCCGGCCTCCGTCGCCAGATAGATCGGCGCGGTGGCGGTGCCGTAGTCGACCGTCGCTAGCCAGCCGGCATTGCAATGGGTGAGGATGTTGACCGTCTCGCCCGGCTTCTTGCGCGCCGCGATTTCCTTGATGATCGCAAGCCCGTTCTCGCCGATGGCGCGGTTCAGCCCGACATCCTCGTCGGCGATCTCGGCCGCCCGCCGGTAGGCCGCCTCGGCGCGCCTTTCCGGCGCGAGCGGTTTCAGGTGCCGCCGCATCTCGTCCAGCGCCCAGCGCAGATTGATTGCCGTCGGCCGTGTCTTGTGCAGCGTATCCCATACCGCGTCGAGCGCTTCGTCCGACGCATCCTCCGTCATCTGGATGGCGACGCCATAGGCGGCGGTGACGCCGATCAGCGGCGCGCCGCGCACCCACATGTCGCGGATCGCGGTGGCGATGCCGGCGACGGTCCCGATCGTCTCGATACGGAACTCATGCGGCAGCCAGCGCTGGTCGATGATCTCGACCGAACGCTTGTCGTCGCTCAGCCAGATGGTGCGGTAGTGGCGATCGCCGACGTTCAAATTCTGCTCTCCTGTTCAATCAGCGCGGCCAGGTTGTTGACCTCGTCGATGCTGTGGATCTGGCGCCGGTTGACGGCGATGTGGCGGCCGAAGCGCAAAGCCTTGGCCTCACATCTGGCGCGCAGGTTTTCGTCGGCAATGGTCTCGAAATCGGCATTGTGGGCGAGGCCGAGGATGCGCCGGTGCACCTCGATGCCGGAAAAGCCGAGCAGGTCGGTCCAGATGCCGGAGAGCACGTGGTCGAGCGCCTGTTCGGCCGCGAGCCGGTCGCCCTGATCCTCGAACAGGCTCCTGTGGTAGAGCATGCCGGTGCGCTCGGTGCGCCACAGCTGCGAGAACTCGGCGCGGAAGATAGCCCAGGTCTCGGCCGTGACGTTGAGTAGGTAGGCGCGCATGGAATCCCGGCTGCCTTTCTCCTCGTGGCCGCGCTGCGAGAAGAAGGCCATCCAGAAATTGGCGAGCAGCATGCCGACATCGAACGCGATCGGGCCGTAGAAGGCGAATTCCGGATCGATCATCCGGGTCTCTGTGTCGGTCACCATGATCGAGCCCGAATGCAGGTCGCCATGCAGCAACGTCTCGGCATTTGCGGCGAAGAGGTGCTTCAGCCGCTGCGCCTCGACCTTGAGGTCGCGGTCGGCGCGCAGTTCGGCGACCACGCCGTCGAGCTGCGGGCTGGTGTGCCGGTTCATCTCGGCATCGAAATAGGGATCGGAAAACACCAGGTTCTCGGTGATGTCGCAGAGCTCGACATTGTCGGCGAAGAGCGCGAGGTCGGCCTTGCGCTCCTTTGTCACCATCGACAGGTCCGAGCCGCGAAACAGGGTGCGAGCCATGAACAGGCCGATGTCGCGCGCGATGTTCGGCAGTTCCCGGCCGTCGATCAGAGCGCGCCTGAGAATGACGTGTGGCGACAGATATTCCATGACGATGAGCGCCTGGTCCTCGTCGAAATGGTAGATCGCCGGCACCGAGCCCGGCGCTCGGCGCTCCTGCCTAGTCAGTGCATGATATTCGAAGAAGGAACGCTTGAGCGGCAGCGGCCAGCTGTCGCCGACCAGCCGCACATAGGGCAGCGCCTGCTTCACCACCGCCGCGCCCTTGTCGCCTTCGACGATGAAGACGAGGTTCAAATTGCCGTCGCCGACCTCGCGTACTGTCCAACGGCTCGAGTCCTTGCCGATGCGCTCGCTCAGCGCCGCGTTCTCGCCAAGGCGCTTCGGCAGCGTCTCCACCGACAATGCTTCGAACTTCCCGGTCATTCTCTCCCCTCCTGCTCGTGGTTTCCAACGATAGCGGAGCCACGGCGGCGGGGCCAAGCTAGGAAGCGCTCTGGCAAATGTCAATCGTGTTGACAATTGCCGATGTAGCCCATAGCGTCACAGGCCAGGGAGGAACGAATGGGCGCAGATGCCGTGTTCCGTGTGGAGGGCCTGAGGAAATCCTTTGGCCAGAACGAGGTGCTTGGCGGCATCTCGCTCGACCTTTATGCAGGCGAGGTCACGGTGCTGATGGGCGCCAACGGCGCCGGCAAATCCACCCTGGTCAAGATCGTCAGCGGCGTCTATGAGCGCAGCGGCGGCATGATGCGGCTGGCCGGCGACGCCTTCGATCCCCGCACGCCGGCCGAAGCGATCCGCGCCGGCGTCGTCACCGTGCATCAGAACATCAATGACGGCGTGGTGGCCGATCTCGACGTCGCCACCAATCTGACGCTGGATAGGCTGAGCGGCAAAGGCGCCACGGTTTTGTTCAAGCCGAGCAACGTCCGCGCCGAAGCCAAGGCCGTCGCCGACCGCATGGGGCTTACCATCGACCTCAGGGCGCGTGTCGCAGACCTCACGCTCGCCGACCGGCAGATGGTGGCCATCGCCCGCGCCATGGCGCACCAGCCGAAGGTGCTGATCCTCGACGAGCCGACCTCCTCGCTGTCGAGCGCCGAAGCTGACCGACTGTTTTCGCTGATCGACCGGCTGCGCGGGCAGGGCGTCGCCATCCTCTACATCTCGCACCGCATGTCCGACATCAGGCGGCTTGCCGACCGCATCGTCTCGATGCGCGACGGCGCTATTTCCGGCGTCTTCGATCGGAAGCCGCTCGACTATGAAGGCGCGGTCAACGCCATGCTCGGCCGTAAGATCCATCTCGACCGCGTCGTCGCCAGAAGTTCGGCGAGCGCGGTCTTCACCGCCGAGGGCTTGCAACTGGCGCAAGGCGCGAAACCGATCTCGATGACGCTCGGGGCCGGCGAAGTGGTAGCAATCACCGGCCTTGTAGGCGTCGGCAAGACGGCGCTCGCCGAAACGCTGTTCGGCGTGCGCAGGCCGCTTGCCGGCACCATGCATATGGATGGCCAACCCTATGCGCCTCACTCGGCGCGAGCGGCGATCGCCGCCGGCGTCTTCCTCGTCGCCAAGGACCGCGCGATGAGCGGCATCGTCAGCGGCTTCAACATCGAGCGCAACATCAGCCTACCTTTCCTCAAGCGCATGTCGGACTTCAGCGTCATGAGGCGCCGCGCCGAGCGCATCGCCGCCCGCCGCCAGATCGACGAACTCGGCATCGTCTGCCGCTCTGAGAAGGACGAGCTCTCGGCGCTGTCGGGCGGCAACCAGCAGAAGGTGATGGTGGCGCGCTGGATGTCGCAGGCCTCGCGCCTGTTTATCCTCGACGAGCCGTTCCAGGGCGTCGACATCTCGGCAAGGCGCGACATCGCGGCGAAGCTCAGGGCAAATGCCGACGGTCGCGCCACGCTCATCTTCGTCACCGAGCTCGACGAGGCGCTGGAGACCGCCGACCGTATCCTGGTGATGTCGGAACACACGATCGTCGGAGAGCACAGGAACGCCGACATCGACCTCGATCGGTTACTGGCCGAGGTGGCCGGCGGGCCGCTCACCAGCGCGGCGTGAGATCCGGATGACGAGATTTGGAGTGCAGGCATGAGTTCAAGTTTGGCGGAGAGGGCGACAGCGCGGGAGCGTTCGATGACATTGCGCGACTATGCCATCCGCTATGGTTTCATCGTCCTGCTTGTCGGGCTGATCGCCTATTTCGCGATCGCCGCCGACGGCTTCGCCTCGCCGCAAAGCGCAGTCTTCATCTTCCAGTCGGTGGCGATCACCGGCGTGCTGGCGCTCGGCGTCACCGCGACACTCGTCGTCGGCGGTTTTGATCTCTCGATCGGCTCGGTCGCCACCAGCGCCATGATGGCTGCCTCCTATGCCATGGTGGTGCTGGAGCAGAACGCCATCGTCGCCGTCATCGCCTGCCTGGTCATCGGCGTGGTCGTCGGCCTGATCAATGGCTGGCTGATCGTCTACATGCGCGTGCCCGATCTTTTGGCGACGCTGGGCATGATGTTCCTGCTCCTCGGCCTGCAGCGCATTCCGACCGAGGGCCGGTCCATCGCCACCGGCATGACCATGCCCGACGGCTCGGTCGCCAACGGCAAGTTCTCGGAAGCCTTCCTGGCGCTTGGCCGCCACCGCATCGACTTCTTCATCCCGAGCCTGATCCCGGTCTCGGTGGTGGTGCTCGTCGTGCTGGCCGTGCTGATCTGGTTCTTCCTCGAATACACCCGCTTCGGCCGCATGATGTATGCGGTCGGCAGCAATGAACGCGCCGCCGAACTCGCCGGCGCGCCTGTCAAGGCATACAAAATCTGCGCCTACGTCATTTCGGGAGTTTTTGCCTCGATCGGCGGGATTTTGCTCGCCGCCCGGCTTGGACGCGGCGACATCGCCTCGGGTAATAATCTGCTGCTCGACGCAGTCGCGGCGGCGCTCATCGGCTACGCGGTGCTTGGCGCCGCCAAGCCCAACGCCTTCGGCACCGCCGTCGGCGCGGTGTTCGTCGGCGTCCTGCTGCAAGGCCTGACGATGATGAATGCCCCGTACTACACGCAGGATTTCGTCAAGGGCGCGGTTCTGGTCGTCGCCCTTGTCTTCACCTTCGCCCTTTCCGGCAGGGGCAAGAGATAGTTTCGACCGGGGCATTGATGAGAAAACAACGGAGGAAAAAGTGAGCATCACAAGAAGACTTTTGGGGAAGGCCGCGCTCGGCCTTGCAGGCGCGGCGCTGCTGATGCAGGGGACTGCATTGGCGGCCGACCGCCCGGCGCCGTTCGACAAGCCGGGCGTCAAGATCGCGCTGGTGCGCTATCTCTCGACCGGTGACTTCTTCCAGGCCTATCTCTCCGGCGTCGAGGCGCAGGCCAAGGCGCTCGGCGTCGACCTGCGCGTGCTGGACAGCCGCCAGGACGCGGCGCTCCAGGCCGACATGGTCGACCAGGCGATCGCGCTCGGCGTGCAGGGCATCATCATTCAGCACGGCCTGACGGAATCGATGAAGGACGCCGCCCAGCGCGCGGTCGACGCCGGCATCAAGGTCGTCGCCTTCGACGTCAATGTCGAGAACCCGAAGATCCCGCAGATCGAGCAGTCCGACCGCGACCTTGCGCGGCTCGCCCTCGAGCAGGCGGTCACGGACAATGGCGACAGCTGGAAGGCCGGCTATGTCTATGTCGCCGGCATCGCTCCGCTCGACCGACGCAACGAAACCTGGGTCGACGTGAAGAAGAAGCATTCGGGCATCAGCGAGGTTGCCATGTTCGGCACGCTCGACAACCCGATCGCCAATTCCGTCGCCAACCAGGCACGCTCGGTGCTGCAGGCGCATCCCGATATCAAGGTGATGTTCGCCCCCTATGACGAGTTCGCCAAGGGCGTGAAGATCGCCGTCGACGAGGCAGGGCTGAACAAGGGCATCAAGATCTACTCGGCCGACATCTCGACCTCCGACATCGCCGCGATGCGCGAACCGGACAGCGCCTGGGCGGCGACCGCCGCCACCAATCCGGCTGTCGTCGGCCAGGTTTCGGTGAGGGCCCTGGCGCAACTACTCGCAGGCGAGGATCCCGGCCACAACGTCATCGTGCCGCCGACGCTGATCACCCAGAAGGAGCTGGTCGACAAGGACATCAAGAACATGGAGGACCTGTCGGCCAAGCTGCCGCAGTTCGCCCATGCCGATGTCGCCATGCCTGCCTGGATGCCGAACCCGAACGCGAAGTAAGCTGGCGCCTCATTCTGCAACGGCGACAGTTAGCGAAACCATCGATGACGGCGTCTTTCTCCCCGTCACTTTACGGGGAGAAATGCCCGGCAGGGCAATGAGGGGCGGCGCTGACCGGCGAAATATGATCAGAGCGCCTCGCGTGGGCGGGTTAAAGCGACGCCAGTACCAGTGAAGGAGCGGCTCTTGGGTCGCTCTTTCTGTTTCAGGCCGATCGCGCAGCACGCGCCAGCCCATGCGCCACCAGGCGGTCGATGACCTCCGGGTAGCTGATGCCGCTTGCCGCCATGGCCTTGGCGTACATGCTGATGTCGGTGAAGCCAGGAATGGTGTTGAGTTCGTTGACCAGGAACGTCATGTCCGGCATCAGGAAAAAGTCGACACGGGCCATCCCATCGCAACCGACGGCCCTGAAGGCCTTGGCGGCCATGTCGCGCATGGCGTCCTCGACCTCCGGCGGCAGTTCGGCAGGCACGATCAATGCCGCGCCATTTTCGTCGATATACTTGGCATTGTAGTCGTAGAAGCCGTGACTTTCGGCGGGCACGATCTCCCCCGGTCGTGAGACGAAGAGTTCGCCTTCGGGATCTTCCAGCACGCTGTACTCGATCTCGCGGCCACGAACGAATTCCTCCGCCAGCAGTTTGCGATCGTGCTGGAAGGCTTCCTCGAGCGCCCGATCGAATTCCTGGCTGGCGTTGACCTTTGCGACGCCAACCGACGAGCCTTGCCGCGCCGGCTTGATGAACAGCGGCAGACCAAGCTGATCTTCCAGCACGGCGAGGGAAGGTGCTGCGCCCGCGTCGATCGTCACCGAACGCGCGACAGGCACTCCCGCTGCCTTCAGCAGCCGCTTGGCGATATCCTTGTCGAGGGCCGTGGCCGAGCCCAGGATGCCGCAGCCGGCAAGCGGCACGCGCGCCACTTCCGCCAGGCCCTGCACGGCGCCGTCCTCGCCATGGAGACCGTGCAGGACGGGAAACAGGATGTCGATTGCAGGCAGTTCGTGAGGCAGCCCGTCGGCCGGGACGGCCAGCATCCGTCCATGTCCGCCCGGCACCAGACAGAGCTCTACTCCACTTGAAGGTTTCGCCAGCGCGCCGTCCTCGAAGCGGCTCAGCAGCCATTGCCCTTCGCGGCTGACGAAGATCGGAACAGCATCGTATTTCGCCGGCTCCAGCGCGCGCATCACATTGGTCGCCGAAAGCAACGACACGTCGTGCTCGGCGGAGCGCCCGCCAAAGAGCACACCGATACGCAGTCTTTTCTCGGCCATCGACATCTCCACAATGCTCAAGATCAGAACCCGACGGCGATGCCGCGCCGGGCGAAAAAGCGGTCGAAGCTGGCGAGCGGCAGCGTGACGTCCGTCTGGCTCTGAGGATCGTGGCCGGACGGGTTGTGGAAGCGGATTTCGCTCGGCGAGGCTGCCGTCACCAGAACCAGATGTCCGCCCTTCGATGGCGGCTCGCGCTCGGGCCAGCGGATCCCGGGATGCACCGAGGCGATGAAATAGCGCCACCTGGAAAGAAGTCGGGGCACCATGGCCATATCGACATTCGTCATCGTCTCGGCGGAGAGGCTGAAACGTTCGCGGACGAACCAGACGAAGGGCTCATAGATCAGCCCTTTGATCGTACCATCGATCTCATTGACGACATAGCCGCCATAGGTCGTGCAGGCGCGGGCAAGTTCCAATGTGGGGTGGATTTCACCGCGCGCGGCCAGGATCATCTTCAGGCAGGCCATGCCGCAGACATTGACGGCCCAGCGGGCGTAGTCCTCGACCGTCTCGGCGCCCGAGTTGCGCCAAAGCGGGTCGCGGTGCAGAGCCGCCACCCCTTCCGCGAGCAGCGGCAGGGTCATGTCGGGTGTTTCCCATTGGCTGAAATAGGGCACTTCCCTGGATTGCATACCGGCTCCGGCCTTGTGTCGCATGAGAGGCGCAAGGCACCCCTTAAAGCTGTTCGAGCAATAAGCGAAGGATTTGAGCGGATTTTGACCAGTTAGAGCAGTTTTCCAGCAGAAGTGTGAAACGGGCTTCCGTCCGGAACTGCGTCAAGACAAGGAGAGGGAGCGGTTCGTCGTTTTCGTAAAACGACGAACCAGTCCGGGGGCGTCTTTACGTCTTCAGCGCAGCGCCGCCGCGATGTTGCCGCCGTCCACCGTCGTCACGTCGGCGGTGGTGCGTTCGGCCAGCGCCTGATGCAGGAAGGCCTGCGCCACGTCGTCGGCCGTCACTTCCTGCCCGAGCAGATTGCCGGACATGTATTCCTTCTCCGAGACGCCGCGCGCGCCGGAACGGCTGGCGATCATCGCGTCGGTCAGAAGGCCGGAGCGGATGCGATCGGCATTGACCGCGTTGGAGCGGATGCCCTGCGCGCCATAGTCCAGCGCGTATTGCCTCGACAGGAACAGCGTCGCCGCCTTGGGCAAGCCGTAGGCGCCGAATTTCGGCCCGGGATTGACCGCCTGCTTGGAGGTGTTGAAGAGCAGCACGCCGCCCGTGCCCTGTTCCAGCATGATGCGCACGGCGTTTTGCGCCGCCGACTGGTGGGCGAAGAAGTTGAGCTCGAAGCTCTTGCGCAGGAGAGCGTCGTCGAGCTCACCGATCCTTCCTTCCCAGGCCGCACCTGCGTTCGAGACCAGGATGTCGACGCCGCCATAGACGGCGACCGCCTTGTCGAAGGCGGCGCGCATCTCGGCCGGGTTGGTGATATCGGCGCCGACGCCGATCGAGTTGTTGCCGGCCGCCTTCGCCGCCTCGGCGGCCTTGGCCGGATCGAGATCAACGATGACGGCATGCGCGCCATTCGCAGCGAACAGTTTTGCTGTCGCCGCGCCGATCGCGCCTGCGCCGCCAGTGATCAGCACCACCTGGCCGGTCAGCGGCTTCGGCTTGTTGGAGGCGAGCTTGGCCTGCTCCAGCGACCAGTATTCGAGCGGGAAGAGGTCCGACTTGGAGAGCGGCTGGAAATTGCCGATGGCTTCGGCGCCGCGCACCGCTTCGATCCACATCTCGCCGACATCCGAGGCGATCTTGGCATCCTTCAGCGTGCGGCCATGGCCGAACATGCCCAGCCCTGGCACCAGCGTCAGGCGCGGCATCGGGTCGAGCATGGTGCGCTTGACGTCGTCCAGCGCGTCATTGGTTTCGAAATAGGCGCGGTAGTTCTTGGCGAAGGCCTCGACATGGCTGCGGATCGCCGCCTTGTACTCGCCGAGCTTGTCGGCGTCCGGCGCGGGCACCGCCATCGGACCGGTCTTGATGCGGATCGACAGGTCCGGCGTCGACACGCCGCGGCCGGCATAGTCGGCGATCTTTGCCGAATTGATGAAATCGACGATCGCGTCCGAGGTACGGAAGTCGCTGATCATACGGTCGAAGCGGCCTTCGCCGCGTGCCACCGCGACAGCGCCGCGCAGCGTCGGCGCGATGTCGCCTGGCCTGGCGAGCTTCGCCGGGAGCGCCGCCTTGGCCGCCTGCGGCTTGCCGTTCTTCGCGACATACTCCTCGGCGACGTTCACATAGTGGATCATCCGGTCGTAGGCCTGCCTGGCGTCGTCGCCGAAGGTGAAGATGCCGTGCTTGTCGAGGATCAGGCCTTCGACGCTGGGGTCGGCGTCAAAAACTTCCGCGGCGACCTTGGCGAGGTCGAAGCCCGGCTTGATGTAGGGCACATAGCCCATCTTGTCGCCGAACACCTTGGCCACCAGCGCCTTGCTGTCCTCCTGGTCGACGATGGCAAGGATCGCCGTCGAATGCGTGTGGTCGACGAATTTATGCGGCAGGAAGGCATGCAGCAGTGTTTCGACCGACGGGTTGGGGGAGGCGGGGTCGATGAGGTTGGAGCGCTGCAGTGCCACCATGTCCTCATCGGAGAGATTGTCGAGTGCGCGCGCCTTGAGCAGCGCGCCCATCTTCACCGCGGGCAGCCCTTGCGGTTCGATCACGGCCATGTCCCAGCCGCTGCCCTTGACGCAGAGCACGTCCCATTCGTCGCCGACCAGGTCGGTGGCCTTGGTCTTGCACGAGGTGTTGCCGCCGCCATGCAGCACCAGCCGAGGCTCGCCGCCGAGCAGGCGTGTCGTGTAGACGCGCAGCGCAAGGTCGCGGCCGACACCTTTCTTGGCGTAGTCGGCAACCATCTTTTCCGCGTCGGCGTCATTCCAAAGGTTCTTCATGTCGTTCCGTCCGATTTCGTCTTTTTGTTGCTCATGAACAGGAAGCCGCGACGCTTTGATGACAGTCGTGGCGAGGAAGGTTCTAGGAGGCCATCTTGCTTGCCGCGCCGGCGTGGTCGAGAAGACGCCCGGCCATATGCGCGCCGATCACCAGATGCGTGCAGAGCCCGCCGGCTATCGCGGCGAGCAGCGGCTCGAACTTACTGTCCTCCTGCACCACCATCAGCCGCTTGCCGATAGCGCGCAGCGAGGCGAGCTCGGCGGAGATGACACGCCGGTTGTAATCGCAGTCGAGCACTTCGCCGTTGGCGTCGATGACCTGCCCGGCAATGACGCCGGCTGCACCTTGGCTGCGCAGCGCCGTCATTTCGGCCGGGGTCAGCGCGCCGCATTTCACCAGATGGCTGTCGGCGTCGACCGCGCCCACTGAGTAGAGCGCGAGGTCGCAATCGCTGACGCCGGTAAGCTGGTCGCGGATCACCGGCTCGGCGCGCAGGCCCTGCGCCAGTGCCTCGCTCGACAGCACCAGCGGTGCGTAGAAATTGAGGCCCTTGGCGTTGAGCCGCCGCGCGATTTCCATCGTGCACTGGTCAGGCCGATAGGAATAGGGCGCGCCGAGATTGCCGCAGAGCTGCACCACGGTGACGTCCTGCAGGTCGGCATAGGACATGATGTCGGCGATGGTGTAGACGGTGCGGCCCCAGGCGACTCCGATACGGTCGCCCTTCTTCACCAATTCGAGGAAGACGCTTGCCGCCAGCACCGCGATGTCGGTCGACGGATCGGCGACATAGGCGTTTTCCGGGGCGATCCAGACGGCGTCGAGCTTGAAGGCATCCTCAACCTTGCGCGCCATGACGTCGTCGGTGAAGAGCTGCGTCGAGGTCGAGATGTTGACGATGCCGGTCTCGCGCGCCTTGCGCAGATACATGGCGACCGACGCGCGCGAAATCTTGAGCTGGTTCGCCACTTCGTCCTGCCGAAGGCCATGGGCATAGTAGAGCCAGGCGGCCTTGTGGATGAGCTGTTCTGCCGGTCTGATCGCCATGCCGCCTCCTCGGCTGACATTAGTCACGGCTCTCGACAAAAGTCAAATCTCGATGGCCGGTGTAATCGCCCTCCGGCGCGGCTTGATCGAGACAGCCATTCTACCGGGCGCTCATATCATAGCATTTCCCGGTCGTTCAGGGGGGATGGCATGATCGCCGGGCAATGGTTAGAAAGCTCGAAAAGACTTTTGGGGAGGATGGGATGGCCAATCCCTACGATACAAATCTCGACCGGAACGCTGCCAACCACCAGCCGCTGACGCCGCTCACCTATCTTGAGCGCGCGGCCAAGACCTATCCCGACCACGTCGCCATCATCCATGGCAGCCAGCGCATCTCCTATCGCGATTTCTGGCGGCGCTCGCTGAAGCTCGCCTCGGCGCTTTCGAAACGCGGCATCGGCAAGGGCGATACCGTGACGGTGATGCTGTCGAACACGCCGCCGATGCTGGAGGCGCATTTCGGCGTGCCGATGACCAGAGCGGTGCTGCACTCGCTGAACACCCGCCTCGATGCCGCCGTGATTGCCTTCCAGCTCGACCATGCCGACACCAAGGTGCTGATCGTCGACCGCGAATTCTCCGGAGTGGTCAGGGAAGCGCTGGCATTGGCCAAGGCCAAGCCATTGGTCATCGACTATGACGACCCCGACTATGCCGCCGACGCGCCCTATCCGAAGGGCGGGCGGATCGGCACGCTCGACTATGAGGATTTTCTGGCCGGCGGCGACGAAGCCTTCGCCTGGTCGATGCCCGACGACGAGTGGGATGCCATCTCGCTCAACTACACCTCAGGCACCACCGGCAATCCGAAGGGCGTCGTCTACCACCATCGCGGCGCAGCTCTGATGGCCTACACCAACACCATCCATGCCGGCATGGCCAAGCACGCGGTCTATCTCTGGACGCTGCCGATGTTCCACTGCAACGGCTGGTGCTTTCCCTGGACGCTTGCCGTGCAAGCCGGCACCCATGTCTGCCTGCGCTGGGTGCGGGCAAAGCCGATCTATGATGCGATCGCCGACCACGGCGTCACCCATCTTTGCGGCGCGCCGATCGTCATGTCGGTGCTGATCAACGCGAAGGACGAGGACAAGCGCCAGTTCCAACAGATGGTAACCTTCAACACGGCTGCCGCCCCGCCGCCGGAGGCCGTGCTCTCCGGCATGGCCGATGCCGGCTTCGGCGTGACCCATCTCTACGGCCTGACCGAGACTTACGGGCCAGCCGTCGTCAACGAATGGCACAATGAGTGGGATGAACTCGAGAAAGGGCCGAGGACGGCGAAGAAGGCACGCCAGGGCGTGCGCTATGCCGCACTCGAGGGGCTCACGGTGATGAACCCGGAGACGATGACGGAGACGCCGGCCGACGGCGAGACCATCGGCGAGGTCATGTTCCGCGGCAACATCGTCATGAAGGGCTATCTGAAGAACCGCAACGCGACCGACGAGGCCTTTACCGGCGGCTGGTTCCACTCCGGCGACCTCGGCGTCATGCACCCCGACGGCTACATCCAGCTCAAGGACCGCTCCAAGGACATCATCATCTCGGGCGGCGAGAACATCTCGTCGATCGAGGTCGAAGACGCGCTCTACAAGCATCCTTCCGTCGCCTCCTGCGGCGTGGTTGCCCGTGCCGACGAGAAATGGGGCGAGGTGCCGGTCGCCTATGTCGAGCTGAAGCCCGGCAAGACCGCCACCGAAGCCGAGATGATCGAGCATTGCCGAGGGTTGCTTGCCCGCTTCAAGGTGCCGAAAGCGGTGGTATTCGCCGAGATCCCGAAGACTTCGACGGGGAAGATCCAGAAGTTCCGGCTGCGGGAAATGGCGAAGGGAGCGTAGCTCGGCGAGGCCAAGTTCGACGTCGGCGGGACAGCGCCCCCCTCTGTCCTGCCGAACAGAGGGGGGCGCGAAGGATCGCGGCATATCGCCCTTTCACTCTTAAACAGCTCCCCGCTGTCACCATCTGTCACCAATTATACGCGTACGTCGATTTCGCGTTGACATCTCACTTCTTTCGATTTACGAGTGATGAAAATTGAAATTCGTCACTCGTCAAACGAAAGCGTCATGTCAGAAGCCGCCAACATCGTGGCCGATCCCGCTAGACAGGAGAATGTGACCCGCATTCTCGACTGCGCCGAACGCCTGTTCCGGCACTACGGCTACGGCAAGACCAACGTCGCAGACATTGCCCGCGAGCTCGGCATGTCGCCGGCCAACATCTACCGTTTCTTCGCCTCCAAGGTGGAAATCCACCAGGCCGTTTGCGGTCGCATGCTCGGCGCCAGCTACGCGATGGCTTACGAGATCTCGCGCCTGCCGCTCAGCGCCGAGGAGCGGCTGCGCCGCTATGTGCATGCGCAATACAAGATGACGCTGGAAGTCATGCTCGACGACCAGAAGGTCCACGAGATGGTCATCGTTGCGCTCGAACGCGACTGGGGCGTCATCGACAAGCATGTCGATCGCATCCACGACCTGTTCGCCGAGGTGATCCGCGAGGGCATCGAGGCCGGCGAGTTCAGGAAGCAGGACCCTGTGATTGCGTCGCGCTGCTTCGGCGCCGCCACCGTCATTCTGTGCCATCCGCAGATGGTCGCGCAGTGCCTTGCCAAGACCAACCGGGCGATGCCCGACGACCTCATCGAATACGCAATCAGAGCCTTGAAATAGCCGCTGCCCGCCGGGTGCCGGTCGACGTTCATTTCCAGTTCGGGAGTGCTAAGGTGTCTTTGTCCAATTCCATCCTCCGCAGGCTATCAGTCGCCGGCCTCCCGGTCGCCGGCCTCGTCATCGCGGCGCTCGGCCTTGCCGGCTGCAGCCAGGAGAAGGCGGCGGTCGTCCAGGAAGTCATCCGTCCGGTGAAAGTGGTCGAGATCGGCGAGGCGCAAACCACTCGCCAGCTCGATTATTCCGGTTCTGTGCGCGCCCGCACCGAAATGAATCTCGGCTTCCGCATCGCCGGCAAGGTCACCGAGCGTCTCGTCGACATCGGCCAGCATGTGAACGAGGGCGACGTGCTCGCCCGCGTCGATCCATCCGACTACGAGCTGTCGGTGAAGAGCGCTGAGGCGAGCCTCGATGCCGCCGAGCGGCAGGTCGAGACGGTCGATCTCGCCAGGAAGCGCGCAGAGCAGCTCTATGCCAAGAACTTCGCGCCGAAGTCGCAGCTCGATCAGGCGACGCTGAGCTACGATCAGGCGGTGGCGACGCGCGATGCCGCCCGTTCGACGCTGGCCCAGGCTGAGAACCAGGTCCACTACACCGATCTCAAGGCCAGCAAGGCTGGCATCGTCACCGCCATCTCCGCCGATATCGGCCAGGTGGTCGGCGCCGGCACGCCTGTCATGACGGTCGCCGTCGACGGCGAGAAGGAAGTGCTGATTGCGGTGCCCGAAATGGACATCGCCGGGTTCCGCCCGGGCAAGGAGGTCAAGGCGAGCTTCTGGTCGGACGATGCGCTGACCCTTGACGGCAAGGTCCGCGAGGTGGCCGGCAGCGCCGATCCGCAGTCGCGCACCTTCGCGGTTCGTGTTTCGCTGCCCAATGATCCGCGCGTGCTGCTCGGCATGACAGCCAATGTCGCGGCGACCGTCGGCAGCAAGGCTCAGCTCGTGTCGATCCCGCTGACCGCGATGGCTGAGAAGGATGGCAAGCACATCGTCTGGACGGTCGACCGTGCGAGCGACACGGTGCATCCGCGTCCGATCAAAATCGCCAATTTCACCGCCGACGGTGTCGCCGTGGCCGAAGGCCTGAAGCAGGGCGACGTGGTGGTAGCCGCCGGCACGCAGTTCATGACCGAAAACCTGAAGGTCAAGTTTTCCGGCGACGTCGCCCAGCAGTCCGCCTCGGCGGAGGGCGACGTCGCGACCACCAGCAGCCTGCGCTAGCCAGGCGTACGAACGCCTTTCCCGCTCTCGCTGCGCAAGCCGCGAGCCGGGAAGGGCATGGGTTCCGGGCGGCAGGCGCCCGATCGTGAGATGCCGGCATGTTGGTATCCCCCGCGCCACGGCCGCTTCGAACGCGATTGCGAGTCTCTCTCCGCTTGAGGTGCCTCGCCGCCCGGAAGCCCGACCGAGAATTCATGAGCAGCAGGGCAAGCGTGCCTTGCCGGCCAATTGGACTGGACTTGCGCCATGACCACCGACAGCAGCATCGAAAAGCGGCCCTTCAACCTCTCGCGCTGGGCGATCGGACATCCGAGCATCGCCCGCTTCCTGTTCGGCCTGATCATCCTGGCCGGCGCGCTCGGCCTGATGCGCATGGGCCAGAAGGAAGACCCGGACTTCACCTTCCGTGTCATGGTGGTGCAGGCGGTGTGGCCTGGCGCCTCGATCCAGGACATGGAAGACCAAGTGGTCAACAAGATCGAGCGCAAGCTGCAGGAAACGCCGCATCTCGATTTCGTGCGCTCCTACACCCGTGCCGGTAGCGCCATCATCACGCTCCAAGTGAAAGGCGACACCAATGCCGAAGAGGTGAAGGACGCCTTCTACCAGGTGCGCAAGAAGGTCGGCGACATCGCTAATGAACTGCCGCAGGGCCTGCTCGGCCCCTATTTCAACGACGAGTTCGGCGACACCTTCATCACGCTGCATTCGATCAGCGGCGACGGCTTCAGCTATCCGGAGCTGAAGAAGTTCACCATCCAGGCGCGCGACATGCTGCTGGCGACGCCGGGCGTCGAGAAGGCCGTCATCATCGGCGACCAGCCGGAGAAGATCTACATCGACGTCTCGTCCAAGGCGCTCGCCGAGCGCGGCCTGACCATAGTCGACCTGCAGAACGCCGTGAAAGGCCAGAACGCCGTCGATCCGGCCGGCTCGGTCGACACCGGCCTGCGCTCGGTCCGCATCTCGGTCGAGGGCGACGTCGCCAAGGCCGCCGACATCCGCGAGCTGAGGCTGCGCGCCGGCAACCAGGTGACGCGCCTCGGCGATATCGCCACGGTCACCTCCGGCCTCGAGGATCCCTACCAGCGCAAATATCGCTTCAACGGCCACGAGAGCGTCCAGGTCGGCGTCGTCATGGCCAAGGGTTTTAACGTTAGGGACGTCGGCAAGGATGTCGAAGCGACCTACAAGCGCTTCGAGGAAGGCCTGCCTTACGGCGTGGCGGTCGACCAGATCTCCGACCAGCCGGAGGTCGTCAAGGACGCCGTGAACGAGTTCATGGAGGCGCTCGGCGAAGCGCTGCTCATCGTGCTTGTCGTCTCGTTCCTGTCGATCGGCTGGCGCTCCGGCCTGGTGATTGCGATCGCCATTCCGCTGGTTTTAGCCGCCACCTTCGCCATCATGTATGAGATCGGCATCGACCTGCAGCGCATCTCGCTCGGCGCGCTGATCATCGCGCTCGGCCTGTTGGTCGACGACGCCATGATCGTCGTCGAGATGATGGAGCGAAAGCTGGAAGAGGGGTTGGTCAAGATCGAGGCGGCAAGCTTCGCCTATTCCTCGACCGCCTTCCCGATGCTCACCGGGACGCTGATCACCACCGCCGGCTTCATCCCGGTCGGCTTCGCCGCCTCAACCGCCGGCGAATATGTGCGCACGCTGTTCTATGTCGTCGGCATCGCGCTGGTGGTGTCGTGGTTCGTCGCCGTCTATTTCACGCCGTGGCTCGGCTACATGATCCTGAAGCAGCGCAAGCACGCCGGCACCCATCACGACGTCTTCGACACGCGCTTCTACCGGCGGCTTCGTGCGACGGTCACTTGGGCGGTGCGCCACCGCATCATTGTTTTGGTGATGACGCTGGTCACCTTCGGCACCAGTCTCTGGGCCTTCCAGTTCATTCCGCAGAACTTCTTCCCGCAGTCCTCGCGCCCGGAAATCCTGGTCGATCTCTGGCTGCCGGAAGGCACCTCAATCAAGGAGGTCGAGGCGCAGGCCAAGGCGCTGGAATCAAGGATGATGGACGATCAGGACAAGCGCTTCATCGCCACTTACATCGGCGAGGGTGCGCCGCGCTTCTTCCTGCCGCTCGACCAGCAGCTCAGGAACCCGAACTTCGCCCAGCTCCTGGTGATGGCCAAGGACGAGCCGGCGCGCGAGCGGTTGATTGTCAAGCTGCGCTCGATCCTGGCCAAGGATTTCCCGTCGATCCGCGCCAAGGTCGACCGCCTGTTCCTTGGGCCTCCGACCGGTTGGCCGGTGCAGATGCGCGTCATGGGTCCGGACCGACAGGAAGTGCGCCGCATCGCCGATGAGGTGAAGGCAAGGTTCCAGGCGAACCCGCTGCTCGGCGCCGTCCATGACGATTGGCTGGAGCCGGTGCCGGCGATGAAGCTGGTCATCGACCAGGACCGCGCCCGCGCGCTCGGCGTCACCTCGCAGCGCATCCGCCAGATGCTGCAGGCGACCATGTCCGGCGCGCCGCTCGACGATTTCCGCGACGGCGAGGAGACGGTCTCGATCGTCGCCCGCGAGCCGGAGGCGAGCCGTCATCTGCTCTCATCGGTCGACTCGGTCTACATCCCGACCGACTTCGGCGGCTCGGTGCCGCTGTCGCAGGTGGCCAAGGTGGTGCCCGTCATGGAGCAGGGCATCGAATGGCGGCGTGATCGCCTGCCCACGATCAGCGTGCGCGGCACGCTGCCGGACGGCGTGCAGTCGAACGACGTCGTCACCAAGATGTACAACGACATGAAGGACCTGCGCGCCGGTCTTGCCCCCGGCTACAAGATCGAGATCCAGGGCGGTGCTGAGGACTCGGCCGAAAGCCAGGCCTCGATCGCGGCCAAGGCGCCGATCATGCTGGCCATCATCGTCGTCTTGCTGATGGTCCAGCTGCAGCATTTCGGCAAGTCGATGCTGGTGCTGGCGACCGGTCCGCTCGGCATCATCGGCGCCGCGGCAGCGCTTCTGATCAGCGGCGCGCCGTTCGGCTTCGTCGCCATCCTCGGCGTCATTGCGCTGCTCGGCATCATCATGCGCAACTCGATCATCCTGGTCGATCAGATCGATCAGGACATCGCGGCGGGCATGGAGCGATCGGAGGCGATTGTCGGCGCGGCCGTCCGCCGCTTCCGGCCGATCATGCTGACGGCGCTGACCGCGGTGCTCGCGCTGATCCCGATCTCGCGCGCCGTCTTCTGGGGGCCGCTGGCCTACGCCATGATGGGCGGCATCCTGGTCGCCACCGTGCTCACCATCCTGGTGCTGCCGGCAGGCTATGCGCTGTTCTTCGCCCGCGCGCCCAAGAAGGCCAAGACCGACGAGCAGGCGCCGGAGCCGGAACAGATCGAAGGCATCGAAAGACCGCAGCTGGCACTGGCTGCGGAATAAAAGGTGGCAACCTAGGATCATCCGCCATCGGCGAGAATCGGTGGCGGATGATCCGCATCTCACCCTGCGACGCGCGAAAATTGCTCCTCGGCAGCGGCCAAGCAAAAAAGAATTCCTTTTCAGCGGACCACCGCAGTCCGATCCTGTGCTGATACGGAGCGGCAACGCCCATCGTCGCTGGATCACTTCGCATGGCTGAACGAAAGCAATTGCGTCTCGGCGCCTTCATGCGCCCGGTCAGTCTTCATACCAGCGCATGGCGCTACCCGGGCGCCTATCCCGACGCCAACTTCAACTTCGCGCATTTGAAGCGTTTCGCGCAGACGCTCGAG
The DNA here is from genome assembly GCF_040545255.1 of Mesorhizobium shonense. Taxonomy (NCBI): domain Bacteria; kingdom Pseudomonadati; phylum Pseudomonadota; class Alphaproteobacteria; order Hyphomicrobiales; family Phyllobacteriaceae; genus Mesorhizobium; species Mesorhizobium shonense. The sequence continues at coordinate 860,483 of NZ_JBEPLM010000001.1, read as the reverse complement.
GCGGCGAAGTTCGACGCCTTCTTCATGGCCGACCATCTGGCCGTGCTCAACATGCCGATCGAGGCGCTGCGGCGAAGCCATACGGTGACCTCCTTCGAGCCGTTCACGCTGTTGTCGGCACTCGCTGCTGTCACCGATCACATCGGCCTTGTCGCCACCGCCTCGACCACTTTCGACGCGCCCGCCATATCGCGCGTCGTTTCGCTTCGCTGGATCACATCAGCGGTGGGCGCGCCGGCTGGAACATCGTGACGACGTCGAACCCCGACGCAGCCCTGAATTTCGGCCTCGACGGGCATTTCGAGCACGACGAACGCTACCACCGGGCGCGCGAATTCTACGATGTCGTGACCGGTCTGTGGGACAGTTTTGCGGACGATGCCTTCATCCGCGACGCCGAAAGCGGACTCTATTTCGACCCCTCGAAGCTGCATGTGCTGGCGCACACGGGAGAGCATCTGTCGGTGCGCGGACCGCTCAACATCGCCCGGCCCATTCAGGGCTGGCCGGTCGTTGTTCAGGCTGGCGCGTCCGAGGCCGGGCGCCAGCTGGCCGCCGAAACCGCCGAGGTGATCTTCGCGGCGCCGTCCGACCTTGCATCCGGCCGGCGCTTCTTCGCCGATGTGAAGGGCCGCGCAGAAAAACTCGGCCGCTCGCGCGACGACATCAAGATCCTGCCTGGCGCTTTCGTCATCGTCGGCAACAGCATCGAGGAAGCGCGCGCCAAGCGGGCAAAGCTCGACAGCCTGGTCTACTACGAGAGCGGCATCGCCTCGCTGTCGATCGCGCTCGGCCATGATGCGTCCAGCTTCGATCCCGACGGTCCGCTGCCGGATGTGCCGGACACCAATGCCTCGAAAAGCAGTCGCGAGCGCGTCATCGAGCTGGCGCACAGGGAGAACCTCACGGCCCGTCAGCTCGCCCAGCGGCTTGGCGGTTATTCAGGCCTCGCCTTCGTTGGCACGCCCAAAACCATAGCAGTCCGACTGGGGGGCTGTGGAACTACACCTGGCGCACCGGCCTCGACGAGCATGGCGACCCGGTGCACGGCTCGATGTACCGCTATCTGTGGTCGAATGGGCCGAAGGAATGCCTCGAATTCGCCGACTACACCTTCGAGGAACATTTCGGCCGGCCGATCGCCTCCTATCCGCCGCGCGCCGTGCTGTGGGACTACATCAAGGGACGCGTGGAAAAGTCGGGCGTGCGCAAATGGGTGCGCTTCAACACGCCCGTGCGCATGGTCACTTTCTCCGACGAGACCAAGAAGTTCACCGTCACCGCGCATGACCGCACCAACGACGTCACCTATTCGGAAGAGTTCGACAACGTCGTCGTCGCCTCCGGCCACTTCTCGGTGCCCAACGTGCCCTTTTTCGAGGGCTTCGCCACCTTCAACGGCCGCATCCTGCACAGCCACGATTTCCGCGACGCGATGGAGTTCAAGGGCAAGGACATATTGATCATCGGCCGCTCCTACTCGGCCGAGGACATCGGTTCGCAGTGCTACAAATACGGCGCCAAGTCGATCACCTCCAGCTACCGTTCCAAGCCGATGGGCTTCAAATGGCCGGAGAACTGGAAGGAGGTGCCGCTCCTGCAAAAGGTTGTCGGCAAGACGGCGCACTTCAAGGACGGCACGACCAAAGAGGTCGATGCCATCATCCTGTGCACCGGTTACCTGCATTCCTTCCCGTTCCTCACCGACGACCTGAAACTCAAGACAGCCAACCGCATGTGGCCGCTGGACCTCTACGAAGGCGTCGTCTGGGAGAAGAACCCGAAGCTGTTCTATATCGGCATGCAGGACCAGTTCTACACCTTCAACATGTTCGACGCGCAGGCCTGGTACGCGCGCAACGTCATCATGGGGCGCATCAAGCTGCCTTCCGCCGCGGCGATGGCCGAGCACAGCGCCAAGTGGCGCGGGCGCGAGGAGACGCTCGAAGACGCCGAGCAGATGATCTGGTTCCAGGGCGACTACACCAAGGAGCTCATGGACCAGACCGATTACCCGGGCTTCGACGTCGAGGCGGTCAACCACACCTTCATGGAATGGGAGCACCACAAGATGGAGAACATTATGGCCTTCCGCGACAATGCCTACCGCTCGCTGATGACCGGCACGATGGCGCCCAAGCACCATACGCCCTGGCTGCAGGCGATGGACGATTCCATGGAGAGCTATCTGCAGGTGAGGGGCGTCGCGCCCGAGTAGACTCGGCCTGCGCCTGGCATGGCTGCCCGGATCGCCGGGCAGCCGGTAGCCCTAAGACATGATCAGGCCGCCATCGACATTGATCGTCTGTCCGGTGATATAAGCCGCGTCGTCGCTGGCAAGGAAGCTGACGAGGCCGGAAACATCCTCGCCGCTGCCGGCGCGGCCCATGGGGATGTTCTTCACCCATTCCGCCATCAACTCGCCCGGCTTGTAGTCGCCGAGCAACTTGCCCCAGGCGGTGTCGTTATAGGCCCACATGTCGGTGTCGATGATGCCCGGGCAGATGGCGTTGACGGTGATCTTTTCTTTGGCCACTTCCTTGGCGAGGCTCTGGGTGATGCCAACGACCCCGAACTTCGAGGCGGCATAATGCGGCGTGTAGATGAAACCCTGCCGCGCCTGGCCGGACGCCGTGTTGATCAGCCGGCCGCCTTGGCCATGCTTGCGCATGCGGGAGATCGCTTCCTGGCAGCACAGGAACACGCCCTTGGTGTTCACCGCCATCACCTTGTCCCACTCGGCTTCCGTCATCGCCTCGATCTTGGCGATGGTGATGACGCCGGCGTTCTGAACCGAGATGTCGACGCGGCCGAACGCCTTCTCGGCGAGATCGTAGAGCGCCGCGACCTCATCCTTCTTCGTCACGTCCATGCGCATCGAGGCGACCTTCGCGCCCGCAGCCTTAAGGGTAGCCGCGACCTCATCGACGCGTGGGTCGATGGCGCTGACCACGACCGCAGCGCCTTCCGTCACGAAGCGCCTGGCCATGGCTGCGCCGATGCCGCCGCTGGCGCCCGTGACGACCGCTGTCTTTCCTTCAAAACGCTTCTGCATTTTTTCTCCCTACCAGCAGACGAAGCCGCCATCGACGATCAGGTCGATGCCGGTGACGAAACTTGCGGCCCGGCTGGCCAGGAACACGGTCGGCCCGATCATTTCCTCCGGCGTCGCCATGCGGCCCATCGGCGTGTCGCGCTCGAAGATCTTGACCTGCTCGGCGACTTCCGGCCGCTTGTTCATCGGCGTCAGCGTGTAGCCGGGGCTGACGACATTGACGCGCAGGCCGCGATCGGCCCATTCCATTGCGAGGCTCTTCGACATATGGATCACCGCCGCCTTGGAGGAATTGTAGTGCGCCTGCGTCAGGCCGCGATTGACGATCGAGCCCGACATCGAGGCGATGTTGACGATCGAGCCCTTGCGGCGAGGCAGCATGACGCGCGCCTCTGCCTGGCAGGACAGAAACACGCCGCTGACATTGACGTCGTAGATCTTCTGCCACTTCTCCATCGGCAGCGTCTCGGCGGGCTCGGCCCCTGCGACGCCGGCATTGTTGACGGCGATCGTCAGCGCGCCGAGTTCCTTTTCAACGCGTTCAATTGCCGCCGCGAGATCGCTTTCGGACGTCACAGTGCCGGTCAGCACCAGCGCCTTGCGGCCAAGCGCCCTGATCTTGCCGGCCGTCTCTTCCAGCCCGCCCTTCGAGCTGTGCCCGAAGCAGGCGACATCGGCGCCGGCCTCCGCGAGGCCGACGGCGATCGCCTGGCCGATGCCGCTGCCTGCGCCTGTCACCAGCGCTACGTCGCCATGTAGATCGAACAGTTTCATCTCTTTCCCTCTCCCTAAATGAAGGGGCGCCAACTTTGCTGGCGCCCCGCGCGGTCCGGTGCCTGGGAGGGTATCACCTGCTGCGCTTTGTTCCCATCCGCCGTGCCTCAGCTCGTGGCGAGCTCCATTACGGCGATATTGCTTGCCTCTTCGCGATCGAGGATGCCGCGCTGGCGGCCGCGGCTCAGCACCAGCACGCGGTGCGAAAGCCCCAGCACTTCCTCGAGATCCGAGCTCACCACCACCACCGCCATGCCGGAGCGGGCGAGGTCGGCAATCACGTCGTAGATCGCGGCGCGGGCGCCGACATCGATGCCGCGCGTCGGCTCGTCGAGGATGAACACCTTGGGCGGCCGCGACACCCATTTGGCGATGATCACCTTCTGCTGGTTGCCGCCGGAAAGCTTTGAGACGGCCTGGTTCGGCCTGCCCTTGACGCCAAGCCTCGAAATGCCGGCCTCGGCGAATCTCTGCACCGCTTTGGGAAACACCCAGCCCTTGGGCGCGACATGATCGAAATTGCCGATGGCGAGGTTCTCGCCGATCGTCTGTTCCAGCACCACGCCCTGCGCCTTGCGGTCTTCCGGCACCAGCACGACGCCGGCCTTGATCGCCGCCGCCGGTCCGCTGAGATGCACCGGCTGGCCCGCGACGCGCACCGCACCGGAAGAGATCGGATCGGCGCCGGCGATCGCCCGCACCAGTTCGGTGCGGCCGGCGCCGATCAGTCCGGCGATGCCGAAGATTTCGCCCGATTTCACCGCGAAGGAAACGTCGTTGAAGCTGCGCTCGGGCGACGACAGGCCCTCGACCTCGAGGAGCGTCTGGTCGCCGGGCGGCGACAGCTTCGGGAACATGCGCTCGACGCTGCGCCCAACCATCTGCTCGACCACCGTGCGCACCGGGATGTCGGCGCGCTCGTGCCGGGCGACGATGCGGCCGTCGCGCATCACCACGACGCGGTCGGCGATCTGCGCGATCTCGTCCAGGCGGTGGCTGATATAGATGAAGGACATGCCTTCGGCCTTCAGCTTGCGTATCTGCTTGAAGAGCAGTTCCGTCTCCTCGCCGCCAAGGGCCGCGGTCGGCTCGTCGAGGATCAAAAGCTCGGCGCTCAGCGTCAGCGCCTTGGCGATCTCGACCTGTTGCTGGGCGGCGACGCGCAGCGTGCGTACCTTGCGCTCGGGCGAAACGTCGAGACCGAGGCGCTTCAGCTGCGCCGAGGCTTTCGCATTCATGGTCGCGCGGTCGATGCGGCCGCCGCGCATCGGCAAGCGCCCGACATAGACATTCTCCGCCACCGACAGGTCCGGCAGCAGCTTCAATTCCTGATGGATCATGCCGACGCCGGCCTCGATGGCCGCCGCGGGATTGGCGGGGGAATAGGGCTGCCCCCGCCAGATGATGGTGCCGGCATCGGGCTTGGTCGAGCCGGCGATGATGTTGGACACCGTCGATTTGCCGGCGCCGTTCTCGCCGAGCAGCGCCACGACCTCGCCCGGCCGCACCTCGAAGCTCGCATCGGCCAGGACCTGGACCGGTCCGTAGCTTTTGCAGAGGCCGTTGACGAAGAGCCCGTTGTGCGGGCTCTCGCCAGTGTGAGGATCAAGGGACATCGTGGCGCTCTTTAGGTCTCAGCCAGCCCTCAAGGGTGTTTCTCGATGAACTGGGCGACATTGTCCTTGGTGGTCAACGTCGCGTCCTGCAACTGGCCGGCAGGCAGCTTGTCGCCGGCCACCAGCTTGACCGCCGAATCGACGGCGAGCCGGCCCATGCCCTGCGTCTGCTGCGTCGCGGTCACGTCGAACACGCCGTCCTTCAGCGCCTTCAGCGCCGCCACGTCGCCGTCGAAGCCGGCGATCCAGATCTTGTGGTCGGGATTGGCGACCTTGACCGCCTGCGCTGCGCCCAGCGCCAGCGCGTCGGCCTGGCCGAAGATGATCGAGACATTGGGATGGGCCTGCAGCAGGTCCTGCGCCAGCTTGAAGCCTTCGTCCTGGTGCCATTGGTCGCTCCAGAGCTCGCCGACCACCTTGATGTCCGGATAGGCCTTCAGCGCCTCGCCGCAGCCCTTGGAGCGGTCGACTTCCGGCGTCGTACCTTTCTGGCCATGGATGATCACCATCTCGCCCTTGCCGCCAGCCTGCTTGGCGATGTAGTCGCACACGCCCTTGGCGGAGTTGACGCTGTCGGTGGCGATGAAGGTGTCGCCGGGCGCGCCGTCGGCATTGCGGTCGACATTGACCACCGGGATGCCGGCGGCCTTCGCGGTCTTGGTCGGCACGGTCGCGGCGGTGGCGCCGGCCGGGATGTAGATCAAAGCGTCGATGTTCTGCGTGACGAGATCCTGCACCTGGCTGACCTGCGTTGCCGAGTCGCCCTTGGCGTCAACGGTGATGACCTCGATGCCCTTCTCCTTGGCGTAAGCTTCGACCGACTGCTTGATCTGGTTGAAGAAATCCGCCTGCAGATTGGCGACGGCCAGCCCGAGCTTCTTGGCGTCCTTGGCCGAAGCGGCGTCGGACAGGCCGAGCAGCGGGACGATGGCCGCGGCCGCAAGCAGCAGTGAACGTTTGGTCAGCATGTTTTTCCTCCGTTGGTGTTCGATCTGTCCCGCCTGCGCATCGCGGCGCCCCCGGCCGGACAGTCCCAGTCTCGGATCGACCGATCCGTTTCGCCCGGACATCCGGGCGAATCCCTATTGCGCCCCATCCATTGGGGCCTCATTCGTCATTGTCTGCGGCGACGCCAGGTGTCGGTGGCGACCGCCAGCGCGATCACCACGCCGATCACCACCTGCTGGATGAAGGGCGAGACGCCGAGCAGGTTGAGCCCGTTGCGCAGCACGCCGATGATCAGCACGCCGATCGCCGTGCCGCCGATCGAGCCGATGCCGCCCGAAAGGCTGGCGCCGCCGATCACCACCGCCGCGATCGTGTCGAGCTCGTAGCCGACGCCCGAACTCGGCTGCACGGAATCGAGCCGAGCGGCGAGCACGATGCCGGCGAGCCCCGCCAGCAGGCCGCAGATCGCATAGACCCAGTTGGTCAGCGACTTCACCGGGATGCCGGAAAGGCGGGCGACCTCGGCGCTGCCGCCGATCGCATAGAGGCTGCGGCCGGTGGCGCGATAGTTGAGGAAGATGGCAAAGACGATCGCCAATACTATCATCAGCCCGACGGTGACCGACAGGAAGCCGAAATGGCGCACGATCGAGAGATTCGTGAACCAGTCGGGAAAGCCGACGATCTGCGAACCGTCGGTGATCATGTTGGCGAGGCCGCGGGCCACCGACATCATGGCAAGCGTCGCGATGAAGGGCGGCAGCTTCGTCACCGTCACCAGCAGGCCCGAGACCAGGCCACAGAGGGCCGCGACAACGAGCGCGGCCGCGATGCCCACAGGAACACCGAGATTGAGATAGTCGGGATAGGCGACGTATCCCATCACCATCGAGGCCAGCGCCAGCACCGAGCCGACCGAAAGGTCGATGCCGCCGATCAGGATGACCAGCGTCATGCCGATCGCCATGATGCCGAGCACGGTCACCTGGTCGAGCACGTTCAGGATATTGCGAAAGGTCAGGAAGGTATCGGTGGTCAGCGCCAGCGCCAGGCAAAGAAGCGCCAGGCCGATCAGCGGTCCCATCGTTCCGGCAAACAGCGCCGAAAGCTTCGCGCCGGAAGCCGCCTGCGTGGCGCCGGTGCCAGCCTTCAACTCGCTCGTCTCGTTGCTCACGGCCACTTCGTCTCCTCCGTCAGCGAGCCGGCGATGGCCCGCCAGCTGCTCTTGTTCACCAGGCACCTCCCTTGTGAACAATTTATCTTTGATATGCAATTTTGTTCAGCTAAAACGTTCATCAGAAAATTGTCAAGTGCCACCGACGCTTTCGGCGGCGGTTTGCACGAACCGACGGTTTGCCATAGGGAAAGCCCAGCACATGCGGGAGGCATAAGGATGGCGGTGATCGAGAACGAGAAGGCCTCGCGCTTCCCGGATGCCGAGCTCAAGGCCCGCGCTGCCTGGCACTATTATGTCGAAGGACTGACGCAGGAGCGGATCTCCGAGATCCTCGGTGTCGGCCGCATCAAGGTGCACCGGATTCTCTCGGCCGCGCGCGAGGAGGGTATTGTCCAGTTCCGCATTCGCGACAGCGTCGTCGAATGCGTGCAATTGGAGGAAAGCCTGAAGCAGCGCTTCGGCCTCAGCCAGGCCGTGGTCGTGCCTTCTGCCGCCGACAGGAGCAACACGCCGCTGCTGGTCGGCCACGCCGCCGCCGCCTATCTCGCCGACAACGTCAATCCCGGCGACGTCATTGCGCTCGGCTGGGGCAGGACGCTGAAATTCGCCATCAACGAATTGCCCAGACGGCCGATCGCCAGGACGACGGTGGTCTCGATGCTCGGCGGCCTCACCCATGCGCAGCCGCTCAACCCGACCGAGAGCGCCTGGGAGTTCGCCGAAAAGATCGGCGCCGAATGCTATCTGCTGCCTGTGCCGGTCTATGCCGACAGGCCGGAGCAGCGCGATGCCTTCATGAGCCAGCGCAGCGTCCAGGACGTCGTCTTTAGGGCGCGGCGCGCCAACATCGCCGTGCTCAGCGTCGGCTCCTTCTCCAGCGACAGCCCAATCGCCAATTACGGCTTCATCAAGCCGAGCGAGCTGGAGGAATTGCAGGCGGCGGGCGCGGTCGGCGATATCCTCTGCCACTTCATCGACGCCGAGGGCCGCACGGTGGATCACGAGGTCAACCGCCGCGTTTGCGCCTATCCGCTAGGGGATCTCTCCGACATTCCCACCACCATCCTGGTTTCGGGCGGGCAGGAGAAGATCGCCGTCATGCGCGCGGCGCTCGCCAACACGAAGGTTTCGGTGCTGATCACCGATGAGGGCGCCGCCAAGGGGCTGCTCGGCCGGTAGACCGGCCGGCTAGAAGTCGCAGGCCTCGGGGCGCTTCTCGTATGACCAGTCCTTGAGCGGCACGGGCTTGAAGCTGCCCTTGACCGGCTTGCCGTCCTCCAAATCCTTGGAAGCTTTGCCCTTTCCGGTGAGGTAATTGATGTCGCAGTCACCAACCGTCGTCTCGACGGTCCCGTCGGATTTGTGGGTGTTCCAGTCCCAGTAGCGGCGGTAGCCGCCGACCATGAATTGGCCGCGGCGATGGACGATGATCAGCGTGTCTTCCGTCGATTTGATGGCGCCGCAGCCGAAGCAGGAGGTGATCGCCAGGGATCCCTTGCCCTTGGCTTCGAGATCGAGGATCCGGTCCTCGGTCAGCGCCTTCTTGACGAAGTCGGGCTTTCGCGAGGGATCGGGCTTTTCCGTCGCCAGATAGATGTAGAGATCGGCCGGGGCACCATCGTCCTGCATCACCACGGCGCGGTCCATTGTGCCGTCCTGGTCGATATCGAGCGCAAGCTCGAACGCCGGCTTGTCGCCGCCAAGCGCCGGCGTCGTCGCCAAGGCGACAGTCAAGGTCAGGGCTGCATGATGAATTCTTATTTTCATGTGCAATCGTCCGCCGCGCGCCGGAACCTAGCATCAGCGGGGCAGGGCGCAAAATGCGTTGGTTCACATAGAAATCAGGCCGCGCCCAGCCGCGCGTGGATGTCGCGCGTCGCGTGGTAGAGGTCGCGGTATATCGCCTTGCGCGCGCGGTAGGTCGGAACCAGTGTCTCGACGGGATCGACCTGTCTTGCCGGTGGTGCCGCCATCGCCTTTGCCGCGTCTTCCGGCGACGCGAACCAGCCGATTGCCGAGGCCGCCAGCATGGCGGCGCCAAGTGCGGCCGCCTCGTTGACCGGCGAGACGAAGAGCGGCCGCTCGAGCACGCTCGCCATGATCTGCATCAGGAGCGTCGAATTGGTGCCGCCGCCGGCCGCGATCATCGCGCCGGCCTTGCCGGTCTGCTCCTCCATCGCGTCGGTGGCGATAGCCTGTTCCAGCGCGATGCCTTCCAGCACGGCGCGGAAGAGATGCTTCGGCTCGTGGTCGAGCGACAGGCCGACGATCGCGCCGCGCGCCGCGCCGTCCCAATAGGGGCTCATGACGCCGGCCCAATAGGGCATGACGAGCAGGCCGTCGCTGCCCGGAGCAACCGCCATCGCCGCCTTTTCCAGCACGGCGGCCGAAGGCGAACCGGTGGTGCGCACGATCCAGTCGACAAGCTGCATGCCGGAGCGCAGCACGGTTTCCAGATTGAAGCCGGAGCCGGTCGGCGAAACCAGCGTGCGGAACGCATCCGAAGTCGTGACCGTGCCGGAATAGTTGCCGCTGACGACGCCCGAGCCCAGCGACAGATAGCTTTTGCCGGGACCGTAGACTCCCATGCCGAGGCCCATCGCCTGGCCGTCGCCGGCGCCTGCCACGACCGGCGTGCCGGCCTTCAGGCCCGACACCGCCGCGATGTCTTCCGAAAGCCGGCCGCAGACCGCGCCGGGGGCAGAGAGCTCCGGCAACTGCTCCGGCCTCAGGCCTGCCGCCTCGACCAGTCGCGGATGCCAACTGCCGTGAGCGATGTCGAGCAGGCCGAGCGGATCGGCGCTGGCCGTGCTGGTGACAAGCCGGCCCGTGAGCCGGTGGACAAAGAAAGCGTGGACATCGACCAGCGCTGCCGCCTGGGCGAGCGCTTGCGGTTTGTGCTCCATCAGCCAGGCCAGGGCATAAAGCGCGGGCGTCGGGTCCGGCGGCTTGCCGCTCCAGTCGCGGATCGCCTCGCGGCCGAGCTCGGCCGAAAGCCGCGCCACCTGGCGGCGGGCTCGTTCGTCCAACCAAAGGATGGCGGGGATGAGCGGCTTGCCGGCGCTGTCGATCAGCGTGAAGCTCTCGCGCTGGTGGGCGACCGAAATCGCCTTCACGCGCTCCGCGCCGACTCTGTCGGCGACCTCTTTCAGCGCCGATATCAGCGCCGTCCACCAGTGCTCGGCGTCCTGCTCAAAATGGCCGGGCGCCGGATTGGACAGCGGGTAGGTCTCGCGCGCCTGGAATAGTTCCGCGCCGTCGCGCGCGAAAGCGATCGCCTTCACGGCCGTCGTCGAGGCGTCGATCCCGATTACGACATCGTCCATCAGCCGAGGATCCGGAAGGTTAGTGCATGTCCGGCAAAAGTGTGCAGCGGTTTTGCCAAAACGACATGCATAAAAACAAAGACCTAAAGCGCGTCGCCTGGATCCGTTTCAGCGCGACGCGCTTTAGGCCGCGTTGGTTACGAACCGTCCGTCCGACTGGTCGAGACGACGGCGGATCTGGGTTATCACCATCGAATCGTCGGGTACACAATTTTCATAGGTCAGGAAATCGCCGGCCTTGACCGGCTTTACCACCTTGGCGCGTTCCGCAAGCCCGAGCGGCAGCGCGCCCTTGGCACGCGCATCCTCCCAGGTCATGGCGAAGCCGCGATAGTCGTTCTCGCCGATCATGCCGAGCGACTGTCCGGTGCCGAGATTGGTCTTGGCAACCGCCACTGCCTCGGCCACCGGATGGTCGAGCGGCTCCATGTCGGCGCGCTTGTAGACCACCGCGCGCGCTGCCGACAGTGGCACTTCGAGGCTGGTGAGGTGATAGGGGCGGAAGATCGTGAAATAGGGGCCCTTGCCGACCTTGAGGTCGATCATGCGCTCCAGCACGCGCGGATGCTTCGTTTCGATGATGCAGAACACGCCGGGCGCGACACCCTTGCCGATCGAATAATCGACCACGCCCTTGCGGTGCAGCACCCCGCCATCCTCGCGCGGGCAGAGCACGCTTGCCAGTTCCTCGAGCGTCGCTGTCGGGCCGTGCATGCCGGGCACGTCGGGCACCAGGCCCGTGGCGTTGGCGATCGCCACCATCTCGATCGCCGTCTTCGAGCCGTCGACGAATTCGACCAGCATGCGCGCATTCATGTTGCGCTCATTGGCCTCCTTCTCGTAATCGGCGGGCATCGCGTCGATGTTCAGCGGATTGTTCTTGCCCTTGCCGGCGGCCACGATGTTGAAGCCGAGGCTCTTGGCAAAGCCGATGATCTCCAGCGTACAGGCGGGCTCGTCGCCGGCAGCCCCGGTGTAGACCACGCCGGCCTTGCGTGCTTCCTCCTTGAGGAAGCGGCCGATGGTGATGTCGGCCTCGACATTGAGCATGACGATGTGCTTGCCGTTCTTCATCACTTCGAGCGCGAACAGCGTGCCGATGTTGGGATTGCCGGTGGCGTCGATGATGACGTCGATGCGGCCGGCGGCGGCGAGCGCATGCAGGTCTTCGGTGATGGCGATCTTGCCTGCCTCGATGGCGCGGTCGATTGCCCCCGCATTGGGCGCCTGCACGATGTCGGAGCGGTCATGGCCGGCAAGAAGTGCCGCGTCGATCGCCGCTTGCGGCCGGACCTCGGAAATGGCGCCGATGCGCATGCCCGGCATCAGTGCGACCTGGACGACGATATCCGTCCCCATCTGCCCAGCGCCGGCGAGCCCGATGGTGATCGGTCCCTGTTTTTCAGCGCGCTGCAGGAGTTCCGCTGCGAATTGCGGATGGGACATGTCGCTTCCTCCGGTCCTTGGCGCGCCGCCGCGCCGTAATCGTCTGAACATTCCTATTTCTATTTGAAAAATATTTCAACCGGCATTTCGGAAAGTTGCGCAGGAATCAAACCGGCGGACGAGCGCTCGCAGCAACGCGGAATCGTCGGCGGGACAGCGCCCCCTCTGTCCTGCCGGACATCTCCCCCACAAGGGGGAGATTAGCCTAGCCGTCATCGCGGTCTTCGCTATTTTTCAACGTCGCAGGAGGAGCGGAGCGCCCAAGCTGCTAATCTCCCCCAAATGGGGAGATGTCCGGCAGGACAGAGGGGGCGCGAAGGAACGCTGCGGAGGCTAGATAGGACTCAAAAATACCCGTCGGACGCCGCTGTCGCCTCTTTCGGAATCTCAACCCCGTCGACCAGGATCTTGTCGACCAGTTCGTGATGGAAACACACCAGCCCTTTGATGCGCTCGGCCTCATGCACCGGCTCCGGATAATACCAGACCAGGTTCTCGTGCCGCTTCTTGGGCGTCGTCACATGGTAGTAATTGGAGATGCCCTTGTAGGGGCAGCGCGAGATGTAGCGGCTGGGCGAAAACATATCGAGCCGCGTATCCGAGATCGGCAGATAATGGCGCACCGGATGGCCGGTCTCGAACAGGAACACGCCGCGCCGTGAATCGGCGACCTGCTCGCCGTCGAGGATCACCTGCACCCGCCGCGACGAGGGCAGGCAGTCGACGCGGCGGAACGGGTCGCGGGCGTGGACGAAAATCTCCTCGTCCTCCTCGTACCAATGCGTCATCTTCGGCCAATAGAAGGATATGTAGTCCGCGATCGGCGGGCAGCCCTTGACCGGATCGAGATAGCGCCACGCGCCATCCTCGACCAGCGTGATGCCGGTGTTGAGCGAATAATGCGTGGCGGTGCCCTTGAACGGGTCTTCCGTCGTCGTCCGGCTCGGCAGCAGGAACTCCTCGCGCACGTCGCTCACCGGGAAGTAATAAACCGGCAGGTGGTCGCTCTCGTAAAACACCAGCGCCTTGGTGGTGTCGGCGACGATCATCGGCCCGACCTGCACGCGCAGCCGCTTGGGTGAGGGCATGGTGAAGGCGACATAGCCCGGCTCGAACTCGTACTGCACGATAGTGTCGAGCAGCGGGAAATGCGGCCCGCGGCCGCGCAAATGAGGCTTGCGAATGGTAGTCGTCCTTTTCTCGTCGTTTGCCGCCAGGTTCCTGCGCGCGACCATGATCAACCTACCGATACGCGATCGAGCAGCAGTCCGGCGGCGATCGGCGGCAGGCCGCTGACATTCTTGCGCACAGGCACCAAGAGATCCGGGAAATAGCTGAAGATCACCGGCGTCTCGTCGAGCAGCAGTTTTTGGATGTCGGAAGCGGCCTTGCGCTGTGCGTCGAGGTCGAGCGCCTTCAGATAGCTGGTGACCAGCCCGTCATAGGTCGCGTTCTTGAAATGCGCCGCATTCCACGGACCGTCGCTGACCAGGGGGCTTTTCAGGAACACGTTCGGCACGCTGCGATGCGCGTAGTCGGTGATGCCGAGCGGGCTGTCCAGCCAGTCCGACTGGCCGAACACCGCCTTGCCGTAATATTTGTCCTGGTCCTCGATGTTGAGCGAGATGCGCGCGCCGATTTCCTTGGCGAAGTTCTGGAACAGCTGCGCGTAGCCGGGAATGTCGGAATAGCGCAACGTGGTCAGCGTCATGTCGAAGCCGCTTCCCAGGCCCGCCGCTTCCATCAGCTGCTTTGCCTTGGCGATGTCCTGCGTGCGCAGTGGCACCGACTTGTCGGTGGCGGGGAAGGCCGGCGCGAACGGGCTGTCGTTGCCGACCGCCGCCATGCCGCGGCAGAGCCCGTCGACCAGCTTGGAGCGGTCGATAGAGAGCGCCAGCGCCTGGCGCACGCGCTTGTCGGTGAAGGGCGCCATGTCGCAGCGCATGTGGAGCTGGCGATGCGCGGTCGAGGCTACGCGCAGCACCGTGATGTCGGGATTGCCGAGCACCACCTGGCTGACGTCGAGCGGGATGGCGTCGAGCACGTCGACCTCCCCCGCCTGCAGCGCCAGGATGCGCGGCTGCACGTCGGCGTAGAACTTGAACTCGAGCCGGTCGGGCAGCGCCTTCTCGCCCCAATAGTCGGGGTTGCGAACGAAGCTCGCGCCGACCTTCGGCGTGTAGCTCTCGAGCCGAAATGGTCCCGTGCCTTCAAAAGTTTTCTCGTAGTCGCCCTTGTAGCTCGCCGGCAGGATGACGGCGTTGTAATTGTCGATCGACACCGAATAGGGGAAGCTGCCGTTCGGCGCGTCGAGATGGAACTCGACGGTGTGATCATCGACCTTGCGCGTGCCGCCCTTCGACAAGAGGCCCTTGAACACCGACAGCGCGTTGGACGTGCCGTTCGGGTCGGCAAGGCGATCGAAGGTCGCCACGACGTCGTCGGCCTTGAAATCCTCGCCATTGTGGAATTTTACGCCCTTGCGCAGCTTGAAGGTCCAGACGCTGCCGTCGGCGTTGGGCGACCAGCTTTCCGCCAGCACCGGCTTCAGCGTCAAGTCCGGCTGCGTCGCGCACAGGAATTCCGCCGTCTGGAAGACGAGCTGATAGCTGCCGCTGTCATAGAAGGTCACCGGATCGATGGCGCCGCCCGGCACGGCGACGCCGGCGCGCACCGTGCCGCCCGGCTTGCCCTCGGCACGCGCCTGCGGTGCGCCAAGTCCGACCGCCGAGGCGATGCCGCCGAGGAAGGGCAGCGACAGACCGAGCACGCTGCCATGGCGCAGGAACTCGCGCCTGCCGATCTTGCCGGCCAGCAATTGGTCGATAGCGGAATTTTCGATTGCGCTGAGATTTCTGCGAGCGGCGTCGATCGTCCTGAAATGCTTCGGCATGGCTGCATTCCTTGGCTGGCGTGGGGCTTCGCCATCTAGTTCACTGTTGACCACGACCGAAAAGCGATATTTTTTGATGAGGGCCATCGGAATCTTCGATTGCCGCCGAGCCGAAAGCGAAAGCCATGGATACCGAGAATCTGCGCAGTTTCCTGGAGGTCGCGGCGCATGGCAGCTTCACCATTGCCGCCCATCGGCTGAACCTTGCCCAGTCCACCGTCAGCGCACGCATTCGCGGCCTGGAAGAGCAGTTGGGACGCAAGCTGTTCGTGCGCGACAGCGACGGCGTTTCACTTACCCCGGCAGGTCGGCAGTTCCTGCCGCATGCCTCGACGATCACCCGGACCTGGGAGCAATCGCGCCAGGACATCGCCGTTCCCGATGGCTACGAGACGCTTCTCAGGCTCACCGCGCCCGCCTATCTCTGGGACAGCATCACCTCGCCCTGGATCGACTGGATGCGGGCGAAGCGGCCGAACGTGGCGCTGCGGCTCGAAGGCAGTTTTCCGGATCTCGCGATCGACCAGATGGCCGAAGGCCTGCTCGACATCTGCATCCTCTATCTGCCCAAGCCGCATCCCGGCATCGTCTATGAGACCTTGGCCGTCGATCAGGTGGTCCTCGTACAGCACACGGCGCAGGTCGGATCGTGGACGCAGAATTACATCCTGATGGACTGGGGACTGGAGTTCCGCGTCGAGCACGACCGCGTCTTTGCCGGCATGGTGAAGCCGGCGATCTCCGCCGGACTGGTGTTCATCGGCCTGCAGCATGTGCTGTCGCAACGGGCAGCCGCCTATCTGCCGCTGAGTGCCGTGAGCCCCCATATCGAGCGCGGCGAGTTGCGGCGCGTCGAGGACACGCCGGTGTTCCAGCGCCCGATCTATCTCGCCTATCCGGAGAATCCGGCCTCGTCCGACGCTCTCGACATCGCTTTGACCGGTCTGCGCACGCTGGCCAGGAACCTGTCCAGCGATCAGGTTTTCGCCGAGAGCGACCGCGCCTTCAGTATGACGGGTGCGGCGGCATCCTGAAGGCGATCACGCGGGCTCCACGGCTTTCGGCTTTTGCAGCCTCGCCAGTTCCTCAAACGGAATGTGGCAGCGGATCGTGTGGCCGGGCTCGGCCTCGGCCAGTTCCGGCTCCTGTATCTCGCAGATCGCGCCGATCTTGCGCGGGCAGCGCGTGTGGAAAACGCAGCCCGTCGGCGGGTTGGCTGCGCTCGGGATCTCGCCATCGAGGCGGATGCGCGCGCTTTCCGCCCGGTCGAGCTTCGGAACGGCCGACAGCAGCGCCTCGGTATAGGGATGGTGCGGACCGGAGAACACTGCCTCCGATGGCCCAAACTCCATGATGCGGCCAAGATAGAGCACGGCGATCTTATCGGAGAGATAGCGCACCACGCCGAGGTCGTGCGAGATGAAGATGTAGCTGACGTCCTGCTTCGACTGCAGGTCGGCTAACAGGTTGAGGATCGCCGCCTGCACCGAAACGTCGAGCGCCGAGGTCGGCTCGTCGCAAACGACGATGCGCGGATCACCGGCGAAGGCGCGCGCGATCGCCACGCGCTGCTTCAGCCCGCCCGACAGCTGTCGCGGCTTGACGGCGAGATGGCGGTCGGTGAGCCGCACCGAGCGGACAAGTTCTTCCAGCCGTGTGTCCAGTGTCTTGCCGGTGAGCCCGCCCAACCGCTTCAAGGCGCGGCTCAGGATATGCCTGATCGAATGCGAGCGGTTGAGCGCCGAGTCCGGATTTTGGAAGACGATCTGTACCGCCTTGACCTGGTCTTCGGAGCGGCTTGCAAGCCGCGGCGCTAACTGCTTTCCCTCAAGCTCGATGCTGCCGCCTTCGTCCGGCTGGACGAGGCCGAGCAGCAGCCTGGCGAAGGTGGTCTTGCCGCTGCCGGATTCGCCGACCAGGCCGAGCGTCTCGCCGGGCCGCAGGCTGACCGAAACATCCTTCACGGCTCTCAGCGGACGGCCGTGGCTGGCATAGGTCTTGTTCAAGCCCTCGACCTGCAACACCGGCGGCGCCTGCTTGGGTGCTGCGGCAGGAATCTCGGCGGGCGTCGCGCGCGGCAGCGACTGCGCCTTGTCGTGGTAATGGCAGCGCGACAGCCGGCCGTCTCCAAGCTCGTAGAGCGGCGGCGGCTCGCTGCGGCAGCGCTCCGTCGCCAGCGCGCAGCGGTCGGCGAAGGCGCAGCCGACGATATTGGCGCCGATGCCGGGCAGGAAGCCCGGGATGGTGTCGAGCCGGCCCTGGTCCTTGCGCTGGCCGCCGCGCGGCAGGCAACGCAACAGCGCCACCGTGTAGGGGTGGCGCGGATCGTTGAACACGTCCTTGGTCGAGCCTTCCTCGACCAGCATGCCGGCATAGAGCACGCCGACCCGGTCGCACATGTTGGAGACGACGGCGAGGTTGTGGCTGATGAACAGGATCGAGGCCGACAGCTCGCGCCGCAATTGCCCGATCAGGTCGAGCACTTCGGCCTCCACGGTGGCGTCGAGACCGGTCGTCGGCTCGTCGAGGATCAGCATCGACGGATCGTTGGCCAACGCCATGGCGATTGCCACGCGCTGCTGCATGCCGCCGGAAAGCTGGTGCGGATAGCGCTGCATGACGCTGGCCGGATCGGAGATCCGCACAAGGTTCAGCATCGCAATCGCCTTATCGGCGGCGGCCTTTCCCGAGATGCCGGCAAGCTCGAAGATCTCCGTCAGTTGCCGGCCGATGCGCAGCGACGGGTTCAGCGCCTTGCCGGGGTCCTGATAGACCATCGACACGCTTTCCGCCCGCGCCCGCCGCAGCGCTTCGGCGTCGAGCTTCATGACGTCCTGGCCGTCGAGCGCGATCGAACCGCCGGTGATCGAGCCGTTGCGCGGCAGATAGCGCACCACCGATAGCGCCGCGGTGGATTTGCCGCAGCCGGACTCGCCGACCAACCCGTAGGCTTCGCCCCGGCCGATCTTGAGGCTGACATTGCGCAGCACCGCCCGGTTGCGGCCGCCGACGCGATAGGCGACCGAGAGATCGTTGAGTTCGAGCGCGTTCTTCTCAGTCATTGAACGCTCCGTGGACGCCGTCGGCCACCAGATTGACGCCGATCACCAGCGAGGCGATGGCCAAAGCGTCGAACAGCACCGTCCACCAGAAGCCGCCGCCGATCATGCCGTAATTGCTGGAGATCGAGAGCCCCCAGTCGGGGGAGGGCGGCTGGATGCCGAAGCCCATGAAGGAGAGCGTTGCTACGGCGAAGATCGCATAGCCGAGCCGCACCGTCGTCTCGACCAGGATCGGCGGGATGACGTTGGGCAGGATCTCGACGAACATCGTGTGCGGCGCGCCCTCGTGGCGCAGCTTTGCCGCCGCGACATAGTCGAGCTCGCGCTCGGCAAGCACCGCCGAGCGCACGGTGCGGGCGATGATCGGCGCGAAGCTCAGGCCGATGACGACGATGACGGTGATCTTCGAAGTGCCGAGTGCGACGATGGCGAGCAGCGCGATGATCACAACCGGGATCGCCATGAAGGCTTCCAGCACGCGGCTGACGATGTCGTCGACGATGCCCCGGAAATAACCGATGAGCAGCCCCAGCGCTGTGCCGGCGATGGTCGCAAGCAATGTCGCCAGCGGCGCCACCGTCAGGATGTCGCGGGAGCCGACGATGACGCGCGAGAAGACGTCGCGGCCGATCTGGTCGGTGCCGAACCAGTGTTCGGCCGACGGCGGCGCAAGCGCGTTGATGATGTCGTCGGCAAGTGGGTCGTAGGGCACGAAATGCTCGCCGAACAGCGCGCAGATGACCCAGAACAAGACGATGGCGAGCCCGGTGAGGAATGTGCCCGACCGCAGGAGCGAGTGCAGCACCTCGCCCCAGGGACCGCGCCACGACGCGGCGTCCGGCGCCGGCAGGTTCGCGGGAGTATCTGTCGCGGTCATTGCTCTGCCCCCAACCGGATGCGCGGATTGAGCACCGAATAGAGGAAGTCTGCGACCAGTGTGGCCACCGCATAGACGATGCCGATGGTGAGGATGCCGGCTTCCAGCATCGGAAAATCCTTGCCGCGCGCGGCGGTGAAGATCAGCGAGCCGATGCCCTGGTAGCGGAACAGCGTCTCGATGACGACCAGCCCGCCGATCAGATAGCCGGTTTGCGTGGCGATGACGGTGATGGTCGGCAACAGCGCATTGCGCAGCACATGCCGCCAGATCACCGTGCGCCACGGCAGGCCCTTGAGCACGGCGGTGCGCGTGTAGTCGGAATCGAGCGCCTCGATCATGCCGGATCGTGCCATGCGGGCGATGTAGCCGAACAGCACCAGGAACAGCGGCAGCGACGGCAGGATGAGATAATAGAGTTGGGTGAAGAAGCCGGCGCCTTTCGGCCAGGCGGCGGCGATCGGCAGCCAGCGCAGCCAGACGCCGAAGATCAGGATCAGGATGATGCCGGTGACGAATTCCGGCAGCACAGTCACCGACAGGCCGCCGAGACTGATGATGCGGTCGAGCGGCCGGTTGAGGTTGAGCGCGGCGATAACGCCGCCGAGGATGCCGATCGGCACCACCAGCACGAAGGCGACGAGCGCCAGCTTCATCGAATGGCCGAGCGCCTCGATGACGAAGGGCGCGACCGGCGCGCGGAAAATATAGGACGTGCCCATGTCGCCATGCAGGAAATTCCAGATCCAGGTTCCGTATTGGACGAGCAGCGGCCGGTCGACGCCGAGTGAATGGTTGAGCGCGTCGACGGCGCGCTGGTCGGCGAACGGCCCCAATATGGCGCGCCCGACATTGCCGGGCAGCACCTGGCCGCCGAGGAACACCATGACGCTGAGCAGGAACAGCGTGACGAGCGACAGAGCGAGGCGCCGGACGAGAA
Source organism: Mesorhizobium shonense (assembly GCF_040545255.1). NCBI lineage: Bacteria > Pseudomonadati > Pseudomonadota > Alphaproteobacteria > Hyphomicrobiales > Phyllobacteriaceae > Mesorhizobium > Mesorhizobium shonense. The sequence continues at coordinate 840,369 of NZ_JBEPLM010000001.1, read as the reverse complement.
AGGCGAGGATGGCGAATACTCCAATTGGGGCCGGCTCTCCGTGGAGGGCCGGCCGTCAGGGGTAAGCTAGTCGCTCGCGTCAGGCCTTCGAGGCCTTATCGAGGAACAGCTGCGACATGGCGGTGGGCTGCACGCCCGCCACGCCTTTCGCCGTCGCCGTCAGATAGTCGTAGAAATAGCCGAAGATCACCGGCGTTTCCTCGAGCAGCAGCTTCTGGATCTTGCCGGCGTCGGCCTTCTGCGCCTCGAGGTCGAGGGCCGCGATATAGCTTGCCGCAAGCTGGTCGTAGTCCTTGTTCTTGAAGTGCGCGGCGTTCCATGTGCCGTCGCTCTTCAAGGGTGCCGCGAGATAGACGTTGGGCACGCCGCGGTGGCCGTAGTCGGTGATGCCCATCGCCGAATCCAGCCAGTTCGACTTGCCGAACACCGCGTCGCCGTAATAGGCGCCCTGGTCGAGAATGTTGAGCTCGAGCTCGATGCCGATTTCCTTGACCCAGTTCTGGATGAGCTGGGCGTATTCGGGGATCTCCAGATAGCGCTCCGTGGTCAGCGTCATCTTGAAGCCCTTGCCGGCGCCTGCCGCTTCCATCAGCTGCTTGGCCTGGGCGATATCCTGCTTGCGCTGCGGCACGCTGGTATCGGTCGAAGGGTAGACGGCGGCGAACGGGCTGTCATTGCCGAGCGCCGAACGTCCCTTCATCAGGCCGGCGGCAAGTTTCTCGCGGTCGAGGCAGAGCGCGATGGCGCGGCGCACGCGAGCGTCCTTCGTCGGGCCCTCGTCGCAGTGCATATGCAACTGCTGGTGCGCGGACGATTTTAAGCTGATCACGTCGAAATTCGGATCGTTGAGGATGGCGACGCCGGCCAGCACCGGCATCTGGTTGATGATGTCGATCTGCCCGCCCTGCAGCGCCAGGATCTGTGCCTGCATGTCGGAGAAGAAGGTGAACTCGGTGCGATCCGGCAGCGCCTTCTCGCCCCAGTAGTCGTCGTTGCGCACGAAGGAGGCGCCGACCTTGGGCGTGTATTTCTCCAGCTTGAACGGCCCGGTGCCGTCGAAGCTCTGCTCGTAGCCGCCCTTGTAGCTCGCCGGGATAATGACGGCGTTGTAGTTGTCGGACGACAGCATGTAGGGGAAGTTGCCGTTCGGCGCGTCGAGATGGAATTCGACCGTATAGTCGTCGACCTTCTTGGAGTTGCCCTTCTGCAGGATGCCGGTGAACACCGACAGTGCGTTGGAGGAATTGGCGGGATCGGCAAGCCGGTCGATGCTGGCCACCACGTCGTCGGCCTTCATCTCGCCGCCCGAGTGGAATTTCACACCCTTGCGCAGCGTGAAGGTCCACACCGTGCCGTCGGCATTCGGCTTCCAGCTTTCGGCCAGCGCCGGCTTCAGCACCAGGTCCGGCCCGTCGATGCAGAGGAATTCGGCAACCTGCTGCAGCACGAGCAGACCGCCGGCGTCCGCGATGGTGACAGGGTCGATCGCGGCGGACGGCACGTTGCTGCCGACGCGGATGGTGGCGCCGGGCGCGCCCGCGGCGCGGGCAAGCGAGGGCGCGGCGCCGAAGCCCGCCGCCATGCCGATGCGGCCGAGCAGCGGCAGCGACAGGCCGAGCAGACTGCCGTGGCGGACGAAGTCGCGGCGGCTGACGCGGCCGTCGATGAGGCCGTCGATGAGGTGATTTTCGAGCGGCGTGCGGTTGCGCCGGATGAGATCGAGAATGCGATGGTTCTTGCTCATGGGTCTAAACCCTTTCCCCAGTTCTTGTGGTTGGCGAGTGCATTCCGGTTGACGAATTCCGTGGAGTTCTCCTGTCCCGGCCATTGTCAACAATTTCAGTCGATCGAACTCTAGCATGCGGTTTGGTCGGGTCCATCCGCTCCTTGAAGCGGGAAGGTCAGATTTTCTTGATGCATGCCCTGTTCGGTCTTGCGGTCGGATCGAAATCGCGGCCGCTTTTTCATTCGGTACTTTCCGCCTCCTTTCCTATGACCACCTGCCAGTTCAGGTCGGCGAGAAGCCGTCGATCTCGCCTGACACCCATACGTATGGCGCTTCCAGCCTGTGGTTGATCGGCGTTGCCGTGATGCGCTGGATCCTCATCTCAGCCGATCTCGAAGAAAGGCTTGCCGAGCAAATCCGGGTCGACATCGATGCCGAGGCCGGGCCCCTCGGGAATGCCCATGCGGCTGCCTGTCACCGGCGGCTTGTTGGAGGCCGTACGCACCGTTACCCATTCGTGGAAGGCGATCGCGTGCAGCCGGCGCTCCTCCGGCGTCGACAGCGACAGATGCGCCATGGCGGCGGTGTCGATCTCGGCGCCGCCGGTATCCTCGACCGTGATCATGAATCCGAGATCGACGGCAACGTCACGGATCAACCGGGTCTGCGTCACGCCGCCCAGCCGCGAGATCTTCAGCGTCAGCCCGTCGGCCGCGCCGCGTCGGTGGATTTCCAGCATCTCCTGCAGCGAGGTGACGGATTCATCCAGCACCATCGGCTTGTCGAGCATGCGGCGCACCGACATGTTTTCGTCGATCGTCGTGCAGGGCTGTTCGAACGTGTAGTCGATGCCGCGCGTTGCATCGGCGAACTGTCGCGCCTGGTAGGGCGTCCAGCCGGCATTGGCGTCGCAGAAGATCACGGTGCCTTTCGGCACGGCCGAGGCCACCGCGGTCACCCGCTCGATGTCGTCGCGCACATTGCCGCCGACCTTGACCTGCAGCCGGCGGTAGCCTTCAGCGACGATGCGCTTGGCAAGTGCGGCCATCTGGTCGACCGTGCCGTGGGTGACGACCCGGTAGAGCTCCGCCGTCTCGCTCTCGCGGCCGCCGAGCATCGTCACCAGCGGCACGTCGGCCGCGCGGGCGGCGAGATCCCAGCATGCCATATCGAGGGCAGCTTTGATGTAGGGATGGCCCTTGAACACCGTGTCCATCAGCCTGCCGATGCCGGCCAGTCCGCGCGGATCGTGGCCGATGAGATGCGGCGCGATCTCCGGCACGCCCGCGCGCGTTCCCGCCGGAAACGCGGCCGAGTAGAAATTGCCGAGCGGCGCCATCTCGCCCCAGCCGGTCACGCCTGTATCGGAGGTGATGGCGACGATCACCGCGTCGAAGCAATCGGCGACGCGCCCCTTGGACATGCGGTAGGGCCCGTCTACGAAGGGCTGCACGACATGGTAGGCTTTTATGCTTTTGATCTTCACGTTGTTGTCCGTTGTTAGCGACGTCGTTCAGCGGCCTTCGAGGCGCGCTCTTCAAGGCCGCGCGCATAGGCAAGAAGCTCCTCGAAATCGTCGTCGATATGCTCGCGCGCATGGCGCTGTGCGGCGCGCATGTCCGTGCCCTTGAGCAGCGCCACATAGGTTTCGTGCAGGTCCTCGGCCGGCACCGGCTCGTTGCGCGCCCGCTGATGCAGCGCGAAATACATCTGCAGCCGGCTGGTCAGCCGCTGCCAGGTCTCCAGCAGCACCGAATTGTCGGCCCATTCGTAGACCAGCCCGTGCAGTTGCAGCGCGGTCTCGATCTGGCGCGTGGTGTCGAGCGAACGCGTTGCCTGCTTCACCGCTTCGTGGCGGCGGTCGAGCTCATCGAGGAAGCGCTGGTCGCGCTGCGGCCAGGTGAGCTCGATGGCGAAGTCGTCGAGCACCTTGTTGAGTGAATAGGCGTCGACGATGTCCTTGGCGGTGACGTCGATGACGAAGGTCCCGGCATAGGGGATGCTGGTCAGGATGCCTTCCTGCACCAGCTCGCGCATCGCCTCGCGCAGCGGCGCGCGGCTGACCCGCATCTGCTCGGAGATGCGCAGCTCGTTGAGCTTCTGCCCGGGCTCCAACTGGCCGGTCAGGATGGCGCGCCTGAGCAGCGCGACGATCTCCGCCCTGCGCGTCGTATCCGCGATCGGACTGAAATCCAGCTTCGCCATGCATTCCACTCCGGATGAACCGGTTGCAAGACAAGCAGATTGTCGACAATCCAACAAGAGGATGGAGATCAATTTTTTCAGATTGCGACGCACAAAGAAAACGGCGCCCTCGGCGTGGGAGCCGAGGGCGCCGTCGGACCGGGACTGATGGGGGTTATCAGCTGGCCGGTTTCGGTTGCGGCAAGGGAGAAACCGGCATTCCGGGTCCGATCTTCTGCAGATTGCCCGTGATCACCTGGTCGCTCTCGGAGATGCCGGAGGTCACGGAGATCAGATCGCCGTCGGTCGGCCCGAGCGAGACCAGCTTCTGGTCGACCGTGTTGCCCTTGCCGAGAACATAAACATACTTGCCGAGCTGGCTGGAGCCGAGCGCCACCTGCGGCACCATCAGCGTGTTGGGCTGTTCCTTCACATGGAGCCGCACGCGGACATACTGGCCGGGCAGCAGCCTGAACTTGGCATTGCCGATTGTGGCCCGCGCCGTGATCGTGCCGGTCGAATGGTCGATCGTGTTGTCGATGAAGGTGAGCTGGCCCTTCTGGCTGGGCTCGGTCTCGCCAGGCAACAGCACGTCGACCGCGATCGGACCGGCTGCTTTCGCTTCCTCGATCTGGACCAGGTCGGTCTCGCTCGGATTGAAGGTGACGTAGATCGGGTCGAGCTGCACCAGCGTGTTGAGCACGGTGCCGGCGACGCTGACCAGCGTGCCGATCGAGGCCTGGTTGCGGCCGATGCGGCCGGGGAAGGGCGCCTTGATTTCGGCATAGCCGAGATTGAGCTCGGCGGTCCGCACCGCCGCCTTGTCGAGCAACAGCGCCGCCTCCGCCCCGCGCAAGGTGCTGGTGCGCTGGTCGAAGCTGTCCTTGGCGAGATAGCCGCTCTTGGCGAGCTCGCTGCCACGGCCGAGATTGGAGCGCGCATAGTCGAGCGTCGCGGTATCGCGCTCGACCTGCGCCTTCGCCTGGTCAAGCGCTGCCTGATAGTCCTCGGTCGCGATCCTGTAGAGCAGGTCGCCCTGCTTTACGTCGCTGCCGTCCTGCGCCGTCTGCTCCTGCAGATAGCCCGGCACGCGCGCCTGCAGCGTGATGCTGCGGATCGGCTCGACGCGCGCGGCGTAGTCGAGATAGATCGGCAGCGTCTTCTTGACGACGTTCACCACCGGCACCGGCATGACGAAGGCCTTGGGCGCAGGTGCAGCGCCCGCCGTGCTGGCGTTGAGGCTGAGATTGCCCATGTCGAGCAGGTGGACACTTGCCACCGAAATCGCGCCCAGCGCGACGGCCGTTCCCAAAGCGATTTTCCATTTACGCATGAAGTCTCTCCATCCTATTCGGCCGCATCGGCGAGCCGCACGGGCTCGGCGGTCGGTTCAATCTCTTGTTGGTGCGGGGCATACTGATGCCCCGCGACAGGCTCGGTCTCGCCGCCGCGCTCGCGCAGCTGCTCGATGACTGCGTAGAAGACCGGCACGAAGACCAGCGACAGGATGGTCGCCGCCACCATGCCGCCGAAGACGGTGGTGCCGATCGACTGCCGGCTGGCGGCACCCGCGCCGGTCGCGAACATCAGCGGCAGCACGCCGAGGATGAAGGCAAAGGCCGTCATCAGGATCGGCCGCAGCCTCAGCCGCGCGGCTTCCATCGCCGCCTCGACGATGGTCAGGCCTTCCTCGCGCCGTCGCCTGGCGAACTCGACGATCAGGATCGCGTTCTTCGCCGCCAGGCCAATCAGCATGACAAAGCCGATCTGCGAGTAGACGTCGATCTGCATGCCGCGCAGCAAAAGCACGACGAAGGCGCCGAACAATGCGAGCGGCACGGCGAGCAGCACCATGAAGGGCATCGCCCAGCTTTCATACTGCGCCGCCAGGATCAGGAAGACGAAGACGATCGCCAGCCCGAAGACAACAGAGGCGATCGAGCCGGCCTTGAGCTCCTGATAGGTGATGCCGGTCCACTCATAGCCGAAGTCGCGCGGCAGCACGTTTGCCGCCGCCCGCTCCATCGCCGCCACCGCCTGTCCGGACGAGAAGCCCGGAGCGGCGCCGCCATTGATGAGCGCTGACGCATTGTTGTTGTAGTGCGGCACCGTCTCCGGACCGACGATCGGCACCAGCTTGCCCAGCGTGCTCAGCGGCACCATGCCGCCCGACGCGTTGCGCACGTAGAGCCGCGAGATGTCGGTGGCGTCGGCGCGCGCGTCCTTATCGGCCTGGATGGTCACCCGGAAGGTGCGGCCGAACAGGTTGAAGTCGTTGACGTAGAGCGAGCCGAGATAAATCTGCAGCGTGTTGAACACGTCGGGCAGGTTGAGGCCGAGAAGCTTCGCCTTGCTGCGGTCGAGGTCGTAGTTGAACTGCGGCGTCGAGGTCGAGAAGGACGAGAACAGCTGCTGCGGGTTGAGCTCCGGCTGCTTGCGTGCCTCGGCGATCAGTGCCTGGGTCACCTCGTTCAGCGCGGCGCTGCCGCGGCCCGAAAGGTCTTCCACCTGGAACTCGAAGCCGCCGGTGGTGCCGAGGCCCGGGATCGAGGGCGGATCGAAGGACAGCGCGAAGGCCTCCGGTAGCTGCAGCAGCTTGCCGCGCACCTGCTCGACCAGCTTCGAGGCGTTCTGGTCGGGCCCGCGTTCGTCCCACGGCTTCAGGATGGCAAACTCCACCGCCGAGTTGGACTGCGCGGCGCTGGTCAGGAAGTTCAGGCCGCTGATCGAGCCGACGATGTCGACGCCGGGCGTGTTCTGCAGGATGTCGCGCGCCTTCTGCGCCACCGCGTCGGTGCGCTCCAGCGAAGCGCCGTCGGGCAACTGGATGACGACGAAGAAATAGCCCTGGTCTTCCACGGGAAGGAAGGTCGAAGGCAGCTTCTGCCAGACGAAATAGGTGGCGACCAGGCCCGCCGCGAACAGGCCGAGCATGGCCCAGCGCAGCCGGATCAGGATGCGCACGCCATGGGCATAGGCATGCGACAGCCAGTCGAAGCCGGCGTTGAACCAGCGGAACAGCACGAATTGCGTCTCGCCGCGATGGCGCAGGAAGGCGGCGCTGAGCGCCGGACTGAGCGTCAGCGAATTGAAGGCGGAGATGCCGACCGAGATCGCTACCGTCAGCGCGAACTGGTTGTAGAGCCGTCCGGAGACGCCGGGGATGAAGGCGACAGGGATGAACACCGCCGCGAGCACCGCGGTGGTGGCGATGATCGGCCCGGTCACCTCGGCCATCGCGGCGCGCGTCGCCGCAAGCGGCTTGAGGCCGGCCTCGAGCTGTCGCTCGACATTCTCGACCACGACAATGGCGTCGTCGACGACGAGGCCGATCGCCAGCACCATGCCGAGCAGCGACAGCATGTTGAGCGAGAAGCCCAGCATGTACATGATAGCCAGCGTCGCGATCAGCGACACCGGGATGGCGATGGTCGGGATGATGGTGGTGCGCCAGCTCTGCAGGAAGATGAACACCACCGCCACGACCAGCACCAGCGCTTCGCCGAGCGTGATCAGCACGTCATGCATCGAAGCCGAGACGAAGCGCGTCGTGTCGTAATGCATGGCGTAGTGGACGCCCTTTGGGAAGCGCGCCGACAGCTCCTGCATCTTGTCCTTGACCCTCTGCTGCAGGTCCAGCGCGTTGGAGCCGGGCATCTGATAGACGGCGAGCACCACGGTCGGGTCCTTGCCGAAGAAGGCGGAGGAGGAATATTGCAGCGCGCCGAGCTCGATGCGGGCGACATCGCGAAGCCTGACAAGCGAGCCGTTCTGCGAATTGGCGCGCACGACGATGTCGCCGAATTCCTTCGGGTCGCTGAGGCGGCCGACCGCGTTGACCTGCATCTCGAAGGCGGTGCCGGCAGGCGCCGGGGACTGGCCGATCTTGCCCGCCGCCACCTGGACGTTCTGTTCCGAGATGGCGTTCTGCACGTCGACGGCGGTGATGCCGAGATTGGCCAGTTTGTCCGGATCGAGCCAGACGCGCATCGAATAGCGGCGTTCGCCGAAGATCTGCACGTCACCGACGCCGGGTAGCCGCTTCAGCGGATCGACGACCTGAAGATAGGCAAGGTTGCTCAGCGCCACCGGATCGACCGAGCCGTCCGGCGAGGTGAGGTCGACGATCAAAACGAAATTGGGGTTCTGTTTCTTGATCGTCACGCCGCCCTGGTTGACGATAGCCGGGAGGGAGGACGCGGCCTGCGAGACGCGGTTCTGCACGTCGACGGCCGCCGTGCTCAGCGGATAACCGACATCGAAGGTGATGGTGATGGTCGAGGAGCCGTCATTCGAGCTCGTCGACGACATGTAGGTCATGCCTTGCACGCCGTTGATCTGCTGCTCGAGCGGCGTGGTGACCGTATCGGCCACGACTTGCGCGCTGGCGCCGGGATAGTGGGCGCTGACCACGACTTGCGGGGGCGTGATGTCGGGGAATTGCGAGACCGGCAGCAGGAAATAGGCGATAGCGCCGGCGAGCACCATGATGATGGCGATCGCCGACGCGAAGATCGGACGGTGGATGAAGAAGTTTACCATGACGCGGATGCCTCGCCGAACGGCTTTGCGAAGTGGCGCAGGCGCCGGGCCCGGCCGGAGCCGGAGTCCTGCAGGAAGGATGGCAGGCCCTCGTCGTCCGGCGCCTGTTCTGCCGCGCGCGAGCGCAGCATCCGTTCGAAGGCCTTGGGGTCGATCCCGTCCGCCTTCATCGCCAGCCGGATCATCGGATCCCGGATGGCCTCGTCGATCGTCAGGTCTTTGCGCTTTTGCATAGGAGTAGCTCCTTGCTTGCGGCCCGCATCGGATGATCACGGACCGTTTTCTTCTCTAATTCACCGGCCGAAGCCGCATGACAGGCAGGTTTTCTGTCCTAACTCACTCTGGCAGGGCTATCGGTGGGCCTTGTCGTTTGACGGGGAGTGATATAGGTGTTACCAGTAAGTAACATATAAAAGTTACAGACCGGTAACACCCTAGTCAAGAGGTGACCTCGGTTTTTTTTGGAAACGACGAAAGGAGAGCATGATGACTGACGGCGTCGCGGAGCGTTCCCGCCCCCGGGATCGGATCCTGGAAACGGCGCAGGACATGTTCCACAAGCACGGCATCAAGGGTGTTGGCGTCGACGCCATCACCGAGGCTGCCGGCACCAACAAGATGACGCTCTATCGTCACTTCGAATCCAAGGACGAGCTGATCATCGAATGCCTGCGCGCCACGGCGGCGAAGGCATCAAAGGTGTGGGACGAGTTTGAGGCTCAGCATCCCGGCGACAAGCTCGCGCAGTTGCATGCCTGGGTCCACAAGGCTTCGGAAATGCTCAGCGCCGACTGTCGCGGCTGCGACATGGCCAATGCCGCCGTCGAGCTCAGCGAGACCGATCACCCGGCAAGGCGCGTCATCAAGGAACTGAAGGAAGCCCAGCGCGAAAAGCTCGTTGCGCTTTGCCACGATGCCGGCATCGGCCAGGCCGAGCTGCTCGCCGACACGCTGTCGCTGCTGCTCGAAGGCGCGCGTGTGAGTATGCAGAGCGTCGGCGCCGAAGGCCCGAGTGCGCAATTCGTACGCATGGCCGAGAGCCTCATCGCGTCGTTCAGGGCGCGCTGACTTTGGGGTTCGATTTTGGTGCGGGCAAAGAAAAGCCCGCTGCCGGGAGGAGAAGGCAGCGGGCTCGATTTCGAATACGGTGCGGGAGGAGGTGCACCGCATTCCTCGTCGGTGTCTGGGAGGAGGAAGACATCCGACACCGCAACATTTACGATTTGCCCAACGATTCGGCAACTACGAAACGTGCATAGCAGGTGTGCAGAATTGCCGCACCATCCGCCAATCCTCCGACAAATCAGGAAAAAGCCGCCCTTTGTCGGCGCGCTAACTCATTGAACCGGCACGTTTTCCTTGAAGATCAGCCGCGGCTCGATGAACTTTTTCGTCAGGTACGGTGCCGATGAGGCGATCGAGCCGAGCAGGCAGATCACCGCTTGTTCGGCGATCAACCGCGCGTTCTGGTCGATGACGACATCGGCGAGATCGTCGACGAGATAGCGGCGCGTTTCCTTGGTCAGGTCGTGGCAGATGAAGACCGGTTTCTTGCACGGCCTGGCTTCGAGCAACGCCTTCGCCACGCCGGAGCGTCCGGCGCCGACGCAATAGATGCCGAGCAGTTCCGGCTCGTTGTGCAGCGCCTTCATGGTTGCGCCGTAGCTGGCGTCGGGCTCGTCGTTGATCTCGACGGCGCTCGAAATGGTGAGGTTGGGAAACTCTTCGTTCAGCACCGACCGAAAACCCATCTCGCGCTCTTCATGGCCGCGATAGGAACGCGAGCCGACCACCATCGCCAGATGTCCGGTCCGGCCGCCGAGGAAGCGGCCCATCAGCAGCGCCGCCGTGCGCCCGGCGACCCGGTTGTCGATGCCGACATAGGCCGAGCGCGGGGCGGCGGGCACATCCGAGACCAGCGTGACCAGCCGGATGCCGGCCTCGACCAGCTCGCGCAAAATGTTGCGCGTGCGCGGATGGTCGACGGCGATGACGCCGACGCCATTCGCTTTGAGAGAAAGGTTCTCGACCGCGGTCTGCAGCGCCCCCGGCGAGATGCCGGCAAGGTTGTGGATGCGGCAGGAGGCGACCAGCGGCAGCCGCGCGGCATAGTCCTCGATATGATGCGCGAGATCGGCCATGAAGGCATTGCTGCCGATCGGCAGAAAGAATTCCAGATGCGCCGGCTTGGACGGCAGCACGACCTGGTCGAGCGTCGGCAGGTAGCCGAGTTGCTTGGCCGCCTCCATGACGCGCTGCCGGTTGGCCGCGCTCGCTCCTGGACGGTTGTTGAGCACCCTGTCGACCGTCGCGGTCGACAGGCCGCAGCTCCTGGCGATGTCGGCAACGGTAGCTTTCATGGCTCCAGCCATAGGATGGGATCCGAGCCCGTCTCAGGCCCGATCAGCCATGCGGCCGCGGGCCGTCGGAAATCGCGTCGCGGATTTCCTTGTCCGACATGCCGGTGATGATCCGCTCGACCTCGGCGACGGTTGTCTTTTTCGGATCGATGTCGTCGGCCACCACCTTGCCCCGCCGCATCACCACGATGCGGTCGACCACCTGGAAGACGTGGTGGATGTTGTGGGCGATGAAGATGCAGGAGTGGCCGGAATCGCGGGCGCTGCGCACGAAGCTCAAAACGCCTTGCGTCTCGGCGACGCCGAGATTGTTGGTCGGCTCGTCGAGGATGATCAGGTCGCTGTCGAAATGCATGGCGCGCGCGATCGCCACCGCTTGCCGCTCGCCGCCCGAGAGCGAGCCGATCGGCGTCGTCGGCGGGATGTTTTTCGATATGCCGACCTGCTTGAGCAGGTCGCGCGCCACCACGTTCATGGCGTCCTGGTCCATGCGGTTCAAAAAGCGCGGCGGCTTGATCGGCTCGCGCCCGAGGAACAGGTTGCGGGCGATCGACAGCTGCGTGACCAGCGCCGAGTCCTGGTAGATGGTCTCGATGCCTTCAGCGATGGCGTCGCTGGTGCTGCGGAAATCCACCTTCTTGCCACGCACGAAGATGTCGCCGCTGGTCAGCGGCACCGCGCCCGACAGCACCTTGATCAAGGTCGACTTGCCGGCGCCGTTGTCGCCAAGCAGCCCGACGATCTCCCTTTCATTGACATGGAAATTGGCATCCACCAGCGCCTGCACGCGCCCGTAGGACTTGCGGATGTTCGTCATGCGGATGAGCGGTTCGGCCATGGGTCACGTCCCTGCCTGGTGCCGGCGTTCGAGCCATGAATGCAGCGCCATCATGCCGAGGATGATCGCGCCGATGAAGATGTTGTAGGCGAGCCCCGGCACGCCGATCAGCACGATGCCGTTGCGCATGACGCGCAGGATCAGGATGCCGAGCACCGTGCCGATGATGGTGCCGCGCCCGCCGGTCAGCGCCGTGCCGCCGATCACCACCATGGCGATGACTTCCAGCTCGTAGCCGGTGCCGCTGTTGGGGTTGGCGGCCGAAGTGCGCAGCGAGGAGATGACGCCGGCGAGCGAGGCCATCACCGCCGACAGGACGAAAAGGCCGACCTTGACGCGGTTGACGTTGACGCCGCGCGCCCGCGCCGCATTTGGGTTGCCGCCGGCGGCCTGGATCCAGTTGCCGGTGCGGCTCTGCGTCAGCACATAGCCGAGCACGATCGCAGCACCTAGGAACCAGAACAGCGACGCGTAGATGCGGAACGGCCCGATGTAGAAATCGCCGACCAGTGTGTCCGCCAGCAAGCTGCCTTCGGCGCTCCAGGTGCGCTGCGGAAAGCCGTCGGTGACGAAGAGCGCGGTGCCGCGCACCACCAAAAGCATGCCGAGCGTGACCAGGAAGGACGGGATCTTGAGCCGGGTCACGAACCAGCCATTGACCAGGCCGATGAAGGCCGCGACCACCAGCGCGATCAGGAAACCCATTTCCAGCGAGGTGACGCCGCCGTTGAACAGCGTCCACATCAGCACCGGCGAGAAGCCGAACAGCGAGCCGACCGAAAGGTCGAACTCGCCCGATGTCATCAGCAAGGTCATCGCCAGCGCGATCAGGCCGAGCTCGACGGTGAAGGCCAGGATGTTGGAGATGTTCTGCGGCGACAGGAAGTCGGGATTGATGCCCCAGAAGACGACGAGCTCGACGACGAGCAGCACCAGCGGCCCGAATTCCGGCCGTGCGATGAAACTTTGGATGAAGGAACGGTTTTCCATTGGGCCCGCGACGTGAGTGAACTTAATGCATGTCGCCCAAAAGTGTGCAGTGGTTTTGGGAAAAACGACATGCATAAAAACAAAGACTTAAAGCGCGTCGCTCGAATCCGTTTCGACGCGACGTGCTTTAGCTGAAGCCCGCGCGGCCGCAGGCTCGGCGAAAGGAATGGCCGTGGCCGCCGGAGCGGTCACGGCCATTGGTCGCGGATTACTTGCCGGACAGGATCTTGTCGTAGACGCCGGCGGTGTCCTTTTCATAGAGCGCGCCGGTGATGACGTTGAAGCCCGGAGGAATGCCGGCGGCAGCCATGTTGGCGAGCGAGAGCGCCACATAGCTGGTCGCCTGGGGGTCCTGCCACTGCGCGGCGTTGACGTAGCCGTTCAGCACTTCCTGGGTGGTGTCGAGCGAGTTGCCCCAGCCGACGACCGGGATTTCGCCCGGCTTGACGCCGACCTGATCGAACACGCGCTTGATCGAGCCGGTGACGAGATCGCCGAGACCGATGATGGCCTTCACCTTACCCTTATGCGCGGTGAGGTAGTCGACCATGCGGTTGATCACTTCGGCCTGGTCGAGCGTCGCTTCGGTCACCTCATAGGTGATGCCCGCCGGCTCGAACACGCTCTTGATGCCTTCCTCTTCCTGGACGCCATAGGTGGCGCCGGGAACCTCGACCGGCATCCATACGAAGTCGCCCTTCTTCACCAGGCCCTTGTCGACCAGATATTGCGCCCAGTGCTTGCCGAAGGTGACGTTGTCGCCGCCGACATAGGCGTTGAAGTTGGCTTTTGGATCGGGCGTGTTGAAGTTGATGATCGGGATGTTGGCCGCGCGGGCCTCCTTGACGATCTCGACGAGGCTGCCCGGATCGGGGCTGGTGGTGACGATGCCGTCGGCCTTGGCCGAGATGGCGGCGCGGACGGCCTCCTGCTGCGAGGCGACGTCGCCATTGTGGAACGAGGTGTTCACCTTGTTGCCGGTGTCGGTCGCCCATTGCTTGGCGCCGGCGAGGAAGTAGGTCCAGACCGGATCGGCCGGCCCGCCATGCGAAATCCAGTAGAACGTCTTGGCCTCGGCCATCGCCGGAATGGCGAGTGCCGCGATCAAGCCAAGCACGATGAGTCTCAGCCTCGAAAGCATTCGATTTCCTCCCATGTTGAAAACTCTCCTCCACATCGAGCGCGATGCGGCCCGAGAACCGCATCTCCTGCCAGCGCCGACCGGAATGTTAAGAGCATTCCCTTTTTGGGCCGATGGCAAGCCTCCATCGCCAATGGATGTTGGCACAGGTCCACACGCCATCAACGAACCCATCAGATTGCATCAGTTGCGATGATATTTTGCCGCAAACCCCGCCATTGCGCTCCATCAGCCTGTCGTGATGATCACAAGCATATGGCCGCTGTGATCCGCTGCTAGATCAGGCCGGCCTTGGCGAGGTCGCGCATCAGATGGCTGGCGCCGTAGGTCCAGTGCGGGCAATCGGGCGAGAGCCGCACCCGGTTGACCAGCGCGCCGAGTTTTTCGGACGAGATGGTGACGATGTCGCCGACCTTGTGCGTAAAACCCTTGCCCTTCTCGCCACGGTCCTTCGACGGGACGAACATGGTGCCGAGATAGAGCGCCAGCCCGTCCGGATACTGGTGGTGCGGTCCCATCGCGGCCTTCACCAGCTCTTCTGGCGAGCGGCTGATCTCGGCCATCGAGCTCGCGCCCTCCAGCGAAAACCCGTCCTCGCCCTCGACGCTGAGCCGCACCGTCGCGCGCTTCACGTCGGCGATTGCGAAGGTCTCGTCGAACAGCCGGACAAACGGCCCGAGCGAGGCGGAAGCGTTGTTGTCCTTGGCTTTGCCCAGCAGCAGCGCCGAGCGCCCCTCGACATCGCGCAGATTGACGTCGTTGCCGAGCGTGGCGCCGACGATGCGGCCCGAACTGTCGGCGATCATGGCGATCTCCGGCTCCGGATTGTTCCAGGTCGAGACCGGGTGCAGCCCGACATCGGCGCCGAAGCCCACGGAGGCCATCGGCTGGCATTTGGTGAAGATCTCGGCATCCGGCCCGATGCCCACTTCCAGATATTGCGACCAGGCGCCGCGCTGTATCAGCTTGGCCTTGATCTCCATCGCCTCCGGCGAGCCCGGCTTCAGCTTCGAGAGGTCATGGCCGATCAGTCCGGCGATGTCGGCGCGGATGGCGTCGGCCTTCTCGGCCGAGCCGCGCGCCTGTTCCTCGATGACGCGCTCGAGCAGGCTGACGACGAAGGTGACGCCTGAAGCCTTCACCGCCTGCAGGTCGACGGGCGAAAGCAGGATGGGCTTCTTCGCATCGCGCTTCGCCTCGAAGCTGTTTGCAGCAATGTCTTCCAGCGCACCGATCGCCTTGCCCTTGGCCGAGCGCACGTGGCTAGCCGGGTCCTTCAACTCGCAGAGGTCGCGCACTGTGGGCGCCGCGCTTGAGGTGATGTCGATCACCTCGCCGTCGCGCACCGTGACCACCAGCGGGTGGGAAGCATCGCCGGTCCTGGCACGGCCGACGAACAGGCCGTCGGCGGGGAGGCGGGTCGGGTCGGTCATGGTGTCGGTCCTCTTAGTCGGCTGATCGGCTTTCAGCATTCCGCTCACGGTCAGTGTGATCGCGAGCCCGCCGTTCTTCGGGGGCAATCTCAACAAATTCTTCCCAAAGGTCCACCCCGATTGATGCCTTGTCCCTTTGGTCGAGGCAGATCGCCGATGTCTGCGCTGCCCCTCACCCTTACCCTCTCCCCGTGAAGAACGGGGAGAGGGTCGCCAGCGCTGGAGCGCTTCCCTTCTCCCCGTTTTTCACGGGGAGAAGGTGCCGGCAGGCGGATGAGGGGCAGCGCCGGCCTTGGCGATTGGCTGTCGGCGAGCACGTGATTGGCGACCGCTGGACCCCTGATCGAGTTCCCCGTGCCCCAAACGACGAAATCGAAACGCACTTTCAAATCCATGAAATCGACAATAGGATTTTCACGAAGTTCCAGCGCGAGGGTGCCCTCTTGTCCGCAGCCTTTTCCGATCCGATCTGGCAGAAGCCCAAAACGGCCACGGCGTTCAAGCCCGAGCTTTCGTCCGGCGGCACGCTAGACGCGATCATTGTCGGCGCCGGCATCATGGGGCTGTCGACCGCCTTGCACGGAGCCCGCGCCGGTCTTTCGGTCCAGGTGCTGGAGGCTGCAGCAGTCGGGCAGGGCGCTTCCGGGCTCAATGGCGGCCAGGTCATTCCAGGCCTCAAATACGATCCGGAATGGCTGATCGGGCAATTCGGCAAGGAGCGCGGCGAGGCCCTGGTCGACTTCGCCGCCTCGACCGCCGACGCCGTGTTCGACTTGATCCGCGAGGAGAAGCTCCCGGTACCGTTCACACGTAACGGCTGGATCCAGGCCGCGCATACCGAAACCGCTTTGACAGCGGCAGCGAACCGAGATCGCCAATGGCGAACACGCGGCGCCGACGTCAAGCTGCTCGACCAGACCGAGATCGCGGCGATGACCGGGGCCAAGGGCTATCTTGGCGGCTGGCTCGACCGCCGCGCCGGCGTCATCGATCCGCTGTCCTACACGCTGGAACTGGCGCGCGTCGCCTCGGTTGCAGGGGCGAATATCGCCGAACAGCAGAAAGTGGTGAAGCTCAGCAAGGGAGCCGGCCTGTGGCGGGTTTCAACACAAGGCGGCGCCGAACTGCGCGCCAAGTCCGTCGTGCTCGCCACCAACGCCTATACGGACAGCCTGCTGCCTGGCCTTGCGCAGACGATCGTGCCGTTGCATTCCTTCCAGATCGCCACCGCGCCGCTGCCGGCCGAGCTCGCCGCGAGCATCCTGGCGGGTGGCCAGGCCGTCTCGGATTCGCGCCGTATCCTCGTCTATTACCGCAAGAGCGCGGACGGCCGGCTGGTGCTCGGCGGTCGCGGCCGCATGGCGCTGCCTTCCAGCGCTTCGGACTGGGCGCATCTCGAGCGCGCGCTCATCCGGCTCTACCCGGCGCTTGCCGGCATCGCCATCGAAAAGCGCTGGTTCGGCCGTGTGGCGATGACGCCGGATCATCTGCCGCATCTGCATGAACCGGAAAAGGGCCTGCTCGCCGTGGTCGGCTGCCAGGGCAGGGGTGTCGGCCTGATGAGCGCGCTGGGAAAACGCATGGCTAACTACCTCGTAAGCGGCGATGCCAGGCAATTGCCGTTCCCGCTGTCGCCGATCCGGCCGATCCCGTTCCATGCTTTTCGCCAGGTCGGCGTCGCCGCCACGATCGCCTGGTACCGAATGCTCGATGCGTTCGAACGCTGAGCTTTCGCCGGTATTGCAGCGCACAAACGATTCAGCTTGACAGTTTCATGAATATGAAAAAGCATTAGCGGATTTCAAAAATCCGATGGGCAGCCCCCGATAGGCAATAGGATGTCGACCATCGTTGCAGCGCGGCTATCGCCGGAAAACCGCACCTCGCCGATCTTCCGCTTCGCCATGCTGCTGCCGGGCGGGCTGGTCACTTTCTTCCTGATCCTGTTCGCGCTCGGCCTGGTGATTTTCCTCGCCTTCAGGAGCAATGACGGCTCGCTGCTCGGCGCCGGCCTGACGGTCGCGAATTTCGTCACCGTGGCCACCGACCCGCTCTATTGGACAGTGACGTTGCGCTCACTGGTCATCGCCGCCTGGTGACGCTGGCGACCGTCGTCACCGCCTATCCGGTCGCCTACTATCTCGCCTTCCATGCCGGGCGGCGGCGCAACCTGCTGCTCTTCCTGGTCACGTTGCCGTTCTGGACCAGCTACCTTTTGCGCGTCTTCGCCTGGAAGATCGTGCTTGCCTATAACGGCGTGCTGAATTCGGCCTTCATCGAAAGCGGGCTCTGGTCGGAACCGACGCTCGCTTTCCTCAACACGCCGGCCGCCGTGGTGGTCACGCTCGCCCACGCCTACGCGCCTTTCGCCATCCTGCCGATCTACGTGGCGCTGGACACGATCCCGAAATCGCTGCTCGAAGCCGCCTCCGATCTCGGCGCGCGGCCCTTCACTTCGTTCCGCCGCGTCGTGCTGCCCAATTCGATGCCCGGCGTTCTGGCTGCGGCCCTCGTCGTCTTCGTGCCGACCGTCGGCGACTATGTCACGCCGGCCATGGTCGGCGGCCCGGCCAGCACCATGATCGGCACGCTGATCCAGTCGCAATTCGGCAAGGCCAATGACTGGCCGTTCGGCGCGGCACTCTCGGTCTGCGTCATGCTGGTCATCCTGTGCGTGGTGCTGGTCGCGCGTGGCGCCGATCGCAGATTTGGCAGCCGCACATGAGCGTGGCACGCAAAGAGGCAAATGCAGGCGGCCGCTGGCTCGGCCTTTATGTGCTTGCCTATCTGGTGTTCCTCTATCTGCCGATCCTTTTGATCCCGCTGTTTTCCTTCAACGACTCCATCCAGGCGGCGTTTCCGCTGCAGGGTTTTACGCTGGGCTGGTATGAGACGCTCTACGGCAATCCGGCGCTGTCCGGTGCTTTGGCCAACAGCCTCGTCATCGGCGTCATCGCCGCCTCCGGCGCGACGCTCTGCGGCATCACCGTCTCCTATATGGATCTTTATGGCCGCTCGCCGCTGGCGGCCACGATCAGCGCCGCGGCTCGGTTGCCGATCCTGATCCCCGGCGTGATCGTCGGCATTTCGCTCTTGATCCTGGTCAACCTCATCGGCCTCGGACCATCGCGCATCGCGATCGTGCTCGGCCACATCCTGGTGGCGCTGCCGACGACGGTGGTGGTGATGCGCAGCCGCTTCGCAGCCATTCCCAAAACCATCCGCGAGGCGGCGCTCGACCTCGGCGCCTCCGACTGGACGACATTCCGGCGCGTCATGCTGCCGTTGAGTGCGCCGGCCGTGCTGTCGGCTTTCATGCTCGCCTTCCTCACTTCCTTCGACGAGTTCATCGTCGTCTTCTTCCTCGCCGGCACCCAGCCGACGCTGCCGCTCTACATCTGGAGCCAACTGCGCTTCCCGCGCTCGCTGCCGACCGTGATGGCGCTCGGCACGGCGATCCTCACCGTGTCCTTCATCATCGCTGCGCTCGCCGAAATCCTGCGCCATCGCGGTCTCGGCGCCGCGCGCCGCAATCCAGCCTGAACCACAACAAAGAAGAGGAGAACGAAAATGACATTCCACCTGAAATCGATCGCCGGGCACAAAACCCGGGCCGGCCTTGCCGCATTGGCTTTGGCCCTGTCGTCGACGGTCGCTTTGGCCGCCGACAAGCTGCAATACTTTACCTGGTCGGGCTACGAACTGCCGGACTTCAACAAGAGCTTCCTGGCCGCGCATCCCGACGGCGTCGAGGCCTCGATCTTCGGCGATGACGACGACGCTTTCACCAAGGTCAAGGCCGGCTTCCGGCCGGACATCGCGCATCCCTGCTATGACAAGGTGGCGCGCTGGAACAAGGAAGGCCTGCTGCAGCCGATCGACACCAAGCGCATCAAGAACTGGGATTCGATCTTCCCGGTGTTCAAGAACCTGCCCGACCTGCAGGCCGGTGACGGCAAGGTCTGGATGGTGCCGTGGGACTGGGGCAACACCTCGATCCTCTACCGCACCGATCTTGTGAAGAACCCCGAGGCGAGCTGGAACCTTCTCTGGGACAAGCAATATGCCGGCCGCATGGCGACCATCGACGCGGTCCATGACACGCCGATCGTCGCCGCACTTCTGGCGGGCGTTAATCCTTTCGACATGACGCCGGAGCAGATGGACAAGGTCGCCGCAAAACTGCGCGAGCAGCGGCCGCTGCTGTCGAGCTACACCACCGACATGACCTCGGTCGAGCAGGCGCTGGCAAGCGGCCAGCTCGTCGCCGCCATGACCTGGAACGCCTCGGCCACCTCGCTCAAGAAGCAGGGCGTTCCGGTCGAGTTCATGAAGCCGAAGGAAGGCATGCTGACCTGGGCCTGCGGCTTCGTCATGCTGAAAGACGCCAAGAACGTCGATCTCGCCTATGACTTTATCAACAGCCGGCTCGACGCGGACTCGGGCAAATACCTGATCCAGTCCTACGGCTATGGCAGCTCGCTCTCCACCGCCTTCGCCGGCGTGTCGAAGGACGAGCTGGACAAGCTGCAGCTGCCGGCCGATCCGGACGTGATGCTGAAGAGCACCATCTTCACCGGCCCGATGAAGCAGAATGACGATGTGGCGAAGATGTTCGAGAAAGTGAAGGCTGGCGGGTGAGCGCGACTCCCCTTCTCCCCTTGTGGGAGAAGGTGGATCGGCGCGCAGCGCCGAGACGGTTGAGGGGTGGGTGACGGATCGCCGTCGCTGCCGAGCTGGAGCACCCCTCATCCGTCGCCTTCGGCGACACCTTCTCCCACAAGGGGAGAAAGAGGAGCCTGTCGGCGCTGCTCCGCGCCAGTGAAGAGACTGAACGAGGACCAACGTATGGACATAGTCGACGAAACAGCCGAGAAACCGAAGGACGATGCTGACGTCCGCGTCGGCCGGCGCGTGCGGGCGCTGAGGTTAGAGCGCAAGCTGTCGCTGGCCGAGCTCGCGGCCAAAGCCGGCATTTCCATCGGCGCGCTCAGCCAGATCGAGCGCGGCATGTCCTCGCTGCGCGTCAAGGTGATCTGGCCGCTGGCCGCCGCCCTCGACATCGAGCCTTCTGCGCTGATCGCCGACGGCAACGAAGCTGTCAACGATCTCTATTGTGTACGGGCCGACAAGCGGCGCTCGATCCCGGTGAAGTCGGAAGGCATCGCCAAGGCGTTGCTGTCGCCTCCCGCCGCGACGCTCACCGGCATGCTGGTGACGGTCGAGGCCGGCGGCGGCACGGCGGAAGCCTACGCCCATGCCGGCCACGAATTCGGCTTCGTGATGACGGGCGAGGTCGAGCTGGTGGTGGATGCCACGACCTATGTGCTGAAGGCCGGCGACAGCTTTGCCTTCAAGAGCACATTGCTGCACGCCTTCCGCAATCCCGGCGCCGAGCGCTGCCAGATCCTCTGGGTCAACACGACAAAGCCGTCCGAGGTGCGCGATGGCGCCTGATGCCTCAGAGCAATTCCAGGAAAAGCGCGAAGCGGTTTTCCGTCCGGAATTGCGGGAACCATTGGTTCGGCTGCAGAAAGTCTCAAAGGTCTTTCCAGGTGGCGTGGTCGGTCTTGATACCGTCGACCTCGATATTGCCGCTGGCGAGTTTCTGACCCTGCTCGGCCCCTCCGGCTGCGGCAAGACGACGAGCCTGCGCGTCATCGCCGGCTTCGAGAGCCCGACCAGCGGCAATGTCCTGCTCGAAGGCCGCGACATCACCGGCCTGAGGCCCTTCGACCGGCCGGTCAACACCGTCTTCCAGGATTATGCGCTGTTCCCGCATATGGATGTCGCTGAGAATGTCGGCTTCGGCCTGTCGCTGCGCAAACTGTCCGGCACCGAGCAGGCGCGCCGCGTCGGCGAAGCGCTCGACATGGTGGGGCTCGCCGACAAGCTCGGCGCCCGTATCTCCGAGCTTTCCGGCGGCCAGCGCCAGCGCGTGGCGCTTGCCCGCGCCATTGTCTGCGAGCCGCGCGTGCTCCTTCTTGATGAGCCGCTGTCGGCGCTCGACGCGCATCTGCGCGAGCAGATGCAGGTGGAGCTGAAGCGGCTGCAGTCGCGGCTCGGCACCACCTTCGTCATGGTCACCCACGACCAGACCGAGGCGCTGTCGATCTCGGACCGCATCGTCGTCATGAACAAGGGCGGCATCGAGCAGATCGCACCGCCGGCAACGCTCTACGATCGGCCTGCGACGAAGTTCGTCGCGTCCTTCATCGGCACGATGAATCTTCTTCAGTCGCGCTTTGTCGGCCGCGACGGCGAGCGTCTGCGCTTCGCCGCCGGCCAGCTGCCATTGGAGGCAGTCTCTGACACCGGCGAAACGCCGGCGGCGGGCGATACGCGCACCATCGGCGTTCGGCCGGAGGATCTGCTGGCGGCCACCGAGGCCGCCGAAGGCACCGCGCCGGCGCGGGTGAGCGGCATCGTCTTCCACGGCCGCACGCTGCGCCTGCACGCCGAGCTCGGGCAGGGGACTCCGATCGTCATCGATGCTCCACGCCGCGCCGACGGTTTTCAATTCAGCGTCGGCGACGTGGCACATGTCAGCCTGCGGCGCGGCGCCAACTGCCCGGTGCTATCGAGCTGATGCGATAGGGCGCCGGCTCACGACGCCTTGGCGAAAAACCCCTGGTAATCGGACTTTGCCTGCAGCAGGCGTAGGATGTTCTCGCGTGAGCCGCGCACATGCGCACGGGCGCGCTCGCCGGCAAGGGTGACATCACCGGCACAGATCGCGTCGACGATGCCGGTATGCTCCTCGCGGGTGAGCTTCCACTCGTCCAGCCACAAAAGCTCCGTCCAGACATATTGCTGGCATTTGTCGAGGATGCCGCAAAGCATGCCGTAGAGCATCTCGTTGCCGCTGATTTCGGCGATCACCCGGTGCAGGTCGATGCCGACCTGCAATTCCTCGAATTTCTCCCTGGTGCTGCGGTCGGGGATCGCCGCCAGCCGCTCGCATTCGGCGAGCATATCGCGCAGCCTTGCCTTGTCGGCGGCGGTCGCGTTGGCAGCCGCCAGCTCGGTCGCGCGCCCGTCAAGCAATTCTCGAATGTCGAAGGCCTCGCGGAACATGTTGATGTTGAATTCCGCGACCACATAGCCCTGGCGCGGCCGCCCGATCACCAGGCCGTCGCGTTCCAGCCGGTTGAAGGCCTCGCGCACCGGTGTGCGGCTCACCTTCAGACGCTCGGCGATGTCGCTTTCCGTCACGCGACCGCCCGGCGGGATTTGGCCGGTGATGATCATCGCCTTCAGCTTCTCGAACACCGAGTCGCGCAGCGTGTTTTTCCGTTCCTTGCTCAAACGTCCCGCCTCCAACGGTCAGTTATGGATTCGCAGTCTAGTGCCTTTTAGCGCCTGCTTGAAACAGGCGCCGTTTCGACAGGAGCAAACGCTCCGGGCCGAGCCTTTGTGCATCGCCGCTAAAAACCGCACGACCCATGTTGACATCGGCTCGTGGCGAATTACACTCAAAATTGTATACAAATTCGCATACCAAATCAACGATAACGGGAACACCGGTTGGAGAAGCGAAAATGACGAAGACAATTTGCATGCGCGGCCTGGCCGCCGCCGGCCTGCTGGCCTCAGTCGCCGTTCCGGCATCGGCCGCTGACACCATCACCGTCGCCTCATGGGGCGGCACCTATCAGGAGGCGCAGACCAAGGCCTTCTTCGATCCTACGGCCAAGGAGCTCGGCATCACCATCAAGCAGGACACCACCAACGGCCTCGACGACGTGCGCCTGCAGGTCACCGGCAACGCGGTCAAATGGGACATCACCGAGCTTGGCGCCGATGAATGCGCGCGCGGTTCCAAGGAAGGCCTGTTTGAGAAGCTCGACTACAATCTCATCGACAAGAGCGGCATCAACCCGAAGCTCGTCCATGACGACTGGGTCGGCGTCTCGTATACGTCCGTCGTGCTGATCTATCGGACCGATGTTTTCGGCGACAAGGGACCGAAGACCTGGGCCGATTTCTGGGACGTCGAGAAATTCCCGGGCCGCCGCGCGCTGTCCGGCAGCCAGGCGACGGAAACGCTGAGCGTCGCCGCGCTCGCCAAGGGGCTCCCGATCGACAAGGTCTATCCGGTCGACATCGACGGCGCGCTGCAATCCGTCGACAAGGTCAAGGGCCATATCGACGCCTGGTGGACGTCCGGCGCACAGGCCATGCAGCTCGTCAAGGACGGCGAGGTCGATATGGCGAGCATCTGGAACGGCCGCGCCGGCACTTTGAAGAAGGAAGGCGCACCGGTGAGTTTCTCCTTCGACCAGGGTGTGCTCACCGCCGACTGCCTGGTCATCCCGAAGGGATCGAAGAACAAGGACATCGCCATGAAGGCGCTGGCCAAGTTCGTCAGCCCCGATCTCCAGGCCAATTTGCCGCTCTATGTTGACAACGGCCCGGCCAACGAGAAGGCCTTCGAGACCGGCAAGATCCCGCAGGCGCGGATCAAGGACATCAATTCCGCACCGGAAAACGTCAAGAAGCAGGTGTTGCAGGATCCCGAGTTCTGGCGCGACAACCTCGTCGAGGCGACGGAAAAATTCAACAACCTGATCCAGCAATGATGAACGTGTTCGGTGCGGCGCATAATGCGCCGCTCCGCACCGTTCGCCGACAATGATCCGGAGTTGAAGGAGATGCTCTTGTCTCTTGCGCCGTCCGCGCTTCCCATCGGCATCCACGGCATCGAGAAGCGCTTCGGCGTTCTCTCGATCCTCAGCGACCTCAGCCTCGACGTCGCCGCGGGCGAATTCCTGACGCTGCTCGGTCCGTCAGGGTCGGGAAAGACGACGCTGCTGATGATCCTGGCGGGGTTCGTGCGGGCCAATGCCGGCTCAATCAAGGTGGGTGGCGAAGAGATCATCACCATGCCGCCGCACAAGCGCAACATCGGCATGGTGTTCCAGAACTACGCACTGTTTCCGCATATGAACGTCTTCCACAACATCGCCTTTCCGCTCAAGCAGCGGCGCGTGTCGGCAGCGGAAACGGCCGAGCGTGTGGAGAGGGCGCTGGGCCTGGTGCAATTGAAAGGCCTGGGCGAGCGCCGCGTCGACCAGCTTTCCGGCGGCCAGCGCCAGCGAGTGGCTCTGGCCCGCGCCATTGTCTTCGAGCCGCGCATCGTTTTGATGGACGAGCCGCTGTCGGCGCTCGACAAAGGCCTGCGCGAGCATATGCAGATCGAGCTGCGCAACCTGCACCGCCGGCTCGGCATGACGACCGTCTATGTCACGCACGACCAGCGTGAGGCGATCACCATGTCGGACCGCATCGCCGTCATGAACGCCGGCCGCATCGAGCAGATCGACCAGCCCGAAGCCCTCTACGCCAGGCCACGGACAAAATTCGTCGCCAGCTTCATCGGTGAATCCAACTTCATCCCGGTCGAATGCCGCAATGGCAGCGTCTGGCATGAGGACAGGAAGCTGCGCATGAACGGTGCGGCGCCGTCCGCCGGCCGGCATCTGATGGTGGTGCGGCCGGAAAAGCTGCGGCTGGTCGCCGAGGCGGAACAGGCCGGCACACTCAATATGCTGCCGGCGACCGTCGGCGATGTCATCTATCAGGGTGACAGCTTCATCTGCTACGCGACGCTGCGCGACGGCCGGCAAGTGACGCTGCGCGACTATTGCCGCTCGGACGTGCTGGCGAAGCTGCCGGCTCCGGGCGAGCCGATCACGCTCGGCATCGACGCGCAGGATGTCGTGCTGGTGGTGGATCAATGAGCGTCGGGTCCGCCAGCCTCGACCATGCCGGCAGGCCGGACGGCGTGCTGAACGCCGATGCGCTGCGCGCCGATGCCCGGCGCCAGGCGCTGGGGCTGCTGGCGCTGCTGTCGCCCGGGCTGTTCCTGGTCTTCGCCGTCATCATCGTGCCGATCGGCTGGCTGTTCTGGCTCTCGCTGTTCGACGAGACCGGTCAGCTCAGCGCCGCCAACTACGCGCGCTTCTTCGAGCAGGCGTCCTACATCAAGACTTTTGCCACGACGTTCAAGGTCGCCTTCGTCGTCACCGGCGCCTGCGTGCTGTTCGGCTATCCACTGGCCTACATGCTGTCGCAGCTGCCGCGCCGCGCCGCCTCGATCTGCCTGATCTTCGTCATCCTGCCGTTCTGGACCTCGGTGCTGGTGCGCACCTATGCCTGGCTGGTCATCCTGCAGCGCAAGGGCCTCATCAACAACTGGCTGATCGACCTCGGGCTGATCGGCCAGCCGCTGCCGCTTGCCAACAATTTCGCCGGCGTCGTCATCGGCATGACCCACATCATGCTGCCGTTCCTGGTTCTGCCGCTCTATGCCTCGATGAAGACCATCGACGTCGACTGCCTGCGCGCCGGCATGAATCTCGGCGCCAGCCCCGCCGCCACTTTCCGGCAGATCTTCTTCCCGCTGTCGCTGCCGGGTCTGGCGTCCGGCGTGGTCATCGTCTTCGTGCTTTGCCTCGGCTTCTTCGTCACGCCGGCGCTGATGGGCGGCGGCAAGGTCATCATGTGGGCGATGCGCATGGAGCAGGCCACCAGCCTCTATTCCAACTGGGGCGCGGGCGCCGCGCTTGGCGTCGTGCTGCTTGCCGTTACGCTGGCGCTCTTAGGGTTGTTCCAGTGGCTGCTCGGTGCCCGCGCCACCGGCGTATGGAGCCGGCGATGAGCGCGGAAAACAGCCTGCCCATCTCGCATTGGCAACGCCTCTGGCTTTATCTGCTCGGCGGCTTCGTCATGCTGTTCCTGATCGCCCCTTCGGTGATCATCGTCATCATGTCCTTCTCAGGCTCGACGCTGCTGCAGTTCCCGCCCGAGCAATGGTCGCTGCGCTGGTACGAAGCCTATTTCGGCTCCGTCGAATGGCGCGACGCCACCATCGTCTCGGTCAAGGTGGCGGTGATGACGGCGATCGTGGCGACGCCGCTCGGCACCGCCGCGGCTTACGCCATCAACGCCGGCACGCTGCGGCTGACCGGCGCCATCAACGCGCTGCTCACGGCATCGGTGATCATTCCGGTCATCCTGATCGGCATCGGCACCTTCTTTCTCTACGCCCGCATCGGCCTCAACAACACGCTGACCGGCCTCGTCATCGCCCATACCGTGCAAGCGCTGCCGCTGGTCGTGCTCACAGTCCTGTCGGGACTGCGCTCCTACGACATGAACCAGGAGATGGTCGCGCGCAGCCTCGGCGCCGGGCGCTTCGCGGCCTTCTTCCAGGTGACCATGCCGCAGCTGCGCTTCTCAATCGTGTCGGGCGCGCTGTTCGCCTTCATCACCTCTTTCGACGAGGTCGTGGTCTCGTTGTTCATTTCCGGCGGCGAGACGACGACGCTGACGCGTCGCATGTTCAATGCGCTGCGCGACCAGATCGATCCGACGATTGCCGCCATTTCGACTTGCCTGATCGTGCTATCGATCGTCTTGTTGTCCGCCGCCCAGCTTTTCGGCCGCGGACGTTGAAGTGAGGGATACCAATACCAGCATGCGTGATTTCCAGTTCCCAGGCCGCTCGCCGGTCCGCGCCACCGAAGCCATGGCCGCGACCTCGCATCCTCTGTCGACGCTTGCGGCCATCGACATGCTGCGCTCCGGCGGCAACGCCATGGACGCGGCGGTCTGTGCCGCTGGCGTGCAGGCTGTGGTCGAGCCGCAATCGACCGGCATCGGCGGCGACTGCTTTGTCCTCTATTGCCCGAAGGGGCAGGGCGAGGTGCTTGCCTTCAACGGATCGGGCCGCGCGCCTCAGGCAGCCGCTGTCGACTGGTACTTGGACAAGGGTTTTAGCGAGCTGCCGAAACAAGGCCCGCACGCGGTCACCGTTCCCGGCGCCGTCGACGCCTGGTGCCGGCTGCTGGAGGACCATGGCCGCAAGGGCATCGCCGATGCTCTCGCCCCGGCCATCCATTATGCCGAGAACGGCTATGTCGTGCATGACCGCGTCGCCTTCGATTGGCATGACCCGGAAACCGATCTGTCGGCCGACGAGGTGGCAGCGCGCATCTTCCTGCCGGGCGGCAAGCCGCCGAAGGCCGGCGATGTGCATCGCCAGCCGGAACTCGCCGAGACGCTGCGCGTCATCGCCGCAAAGGGCCGCGGCGGCTTTTACGAGGGCGCTGTTGCCGAGGATATTGTCGGCCGGCTTCGCGAACTGGGTGGACTGCACACGCTCGACGACTTCGCCGCCACGAAGGGCGATTACAAGACCGCGGTCGGCACCTCCTATCGCGGCCACGACATCCACCAGATGCCGCCCAACAACCAGGGCCTGACCGCGCTCTTGATGCTGAACGTGCTCTCCGGCTTCGATCTTGGCATGCTCGACCCGAATGGCGCCGAGCGGCTGCATCTGGAAATCGAGGCCGGGCGGCTGGCCTATCGCGATCGCGACAACCTGATCGCCGACCAGGACCATGTCGCGGTGCCGGTGAAGGAGCTGCTTTCCAGCGCCTATGCCGATCGTCTCCGCGCCACGATCGATCCTGAGCGTGCCATGACCAATCTTCCGCGCCTCGACCTGCCGGGCAGCGACACGGTCTACATCACCGTCGTCGACCGCGACTTGAACGCGGTGAGCTTCATCAACTCGACCTATTATTCCTTCGGCAGCGGCGTCGTCGGTCCCAAGAGCGGTGTCGTGCTGCAGAACCGCGGCTCGAGCTTCCGGCTCGATGCGAAGCACCCGAACGCAATAGCGCCGGGCAAGCGGCCGATGCATACGATCATGCCGGGGATGATGACGAAGAACGGGCGCGCGGTGATGCCGTTCGGCGTCATGGGGGGTGGCTACCAGCCCTTCGGCCATGTGCATCTTTTGACCAACATGATCGACTTCGGCATGGATCCGCAGCAGGCGCTGGATGCCGCGCGAGTCTTCTACAACCATGACGTCGTCGAGGCCGAGCGCAGCGTTCGTGCCGACGCCATCGAGGGCCTGCGTGGCCGTGGCCATCGTGTCGTCGAGCCCGACCATCCGCTTGGCGGCGGACAGGCGGTGCTGATCGATTGGGAAAAAGGCACGCTGACCGGCGCTTCCGATCCGCGCAAGGACGGACTGGCGCTCGGATTTTGAGCGGCCCATTGCTGGACATCGGCCGATCGTTCGAAACATAGTCTGGAACCATGACAACAAGCGAAAACTCCATCGATCTCGCCCATCGCCTGGCCCCCGGCGCCGAAGACGCGCTGGCCATCGCGGCGCCCGACCGGCTGGCTCTGTCGCATGGCGGATTGCGCCGGCTGATTGGCGAGACGGTGGCGCGGCTCAACGCGCTCGGCATCGGCCGTGGCGATCGCGTCGCCATCGTGCTGCCGAACGGCCCCGAGATGGCGACGGCCTTCATCGCGGTCGCAGCAAGCGCTTCCACGGCACCGCTCAATCCTGCCTATCGCGCCGACGAGCTCGATTTCTATCTGAGCGACATCGGCGTCAAGGCGATCCTCGTCGGCAAGGACGAGGCAGGTCCCTCGGTCGAAGTTGCCGAACGCCTCGGCATCCCCGTGCTGCGCTTGATCGTGCCGGCCGGCGCCCCGGCCGGTGTCTTCGCGATCGAGGGTGACCCGGTCGGCCCGCCTGTTTCGTCGGGCTTGGCCGAGGATGGGGACACCGCGCTTCTACTGCACACCTCGGGCACCACCTCGCGTCCGAAACTGGTGCCGCTCAGCCACGCCAATCTCGCCGCTTCGGCCGCCCACATCGGCGCGACACTTGGCCTAAGGCCGGCCGATCGCTGCCTCAACATCATGCCTTTGTTCCACATCCACGGGCTGATCGCGGCCGTGCTCTCCTCGCTCGCCGCCGGCGGCAGCGTGTTCTGCACGCCGGGCTTCAACGCGCTGCGCTTCTTCCAGTGGCTCTCCGAAGCGAAGCCGAGCTGGTACACGGCGGTGCCGACCATGCATCAGGCGATCCTGCCGCGCGCCGCGCGCAACGCCGAACAGCTCGCCGGAGCAAATTTGCGCTTCATCCGCTCGTCGTCGGCCTCCTTGCCGGCGCAGGTGATGGCCGAGCTGGAGGCGACCTTCGGCTGTCCGGTGATCGAGTCCTATGGCATGACGGAGGCCGCTCACCAGATGGCGTCCAACCGCCTGCCGCCCGGCCAGCGCAAGCCGGGCAGCGTCGGCGCATCTGCGGGACCGGAAGTGGCCGTCATGGCGCCGGACGGACGGCTGCTCAAAGCGGGCGAGACCGGTGAGATCGTCATTCGCGGTCCCAACGTCACCGCCGGCTACGAGAAGAACCCGGACGCCAACGCCAGCGCCTTCGCCCATGGCTGGTTCCACACCGGCGACCAAGGCGTGCTCGACGAGGACAACTACCTACGCGTCACCGGCCGGCTGAAGGAGATCATCAACCGCGGCGGCGAAAAAATCTCGCCGCTCGAGGTCGACGGCGTGCTGATGGACCACCCGGCCGTCGCGCAGGTCGTCACCTTCGCCATGCCGCATGACAAGCTCGGCGAGGAGGTCGCCGCGGCGATAGTGCTGCGCGAAGGCCAGAGCGCCAGCGAGACCGATATCCGCAGTTTTGCGGCGATGCGGCTCGCCGATTTCAAAGTGCCGCGGAAGGTGGTGATCCTGGACGAGATCCCCAAGGGCGCGACCGGCAAGTTGCAGCGCATCGGACTCGCGGCAAAGCTCGGTCTCGGCTGATGCGCGTTACAGTTTTTGGCGCCGGCGCGATCGGCGGCTATCTCGCCGCCAAGCTGGCGATCGCCGGCCGGGTCGATCTGTCGATCGTGGCGCGCGGCGCGCATCTCGAAGCGATCAAAGCTAGCGGTCTTCGCCTGATCGAGGACGGCAAGGAGACGGTGGCTTCGGTGAGAGCCGCCGCGCGGGCCGAAGAACTCGGCAAGCAGGATTATGTCGTGCTGGCGCTGAAGGCGCATTCGCTGGCGCCGGCGCTCCAGGAAATCGCGCCGTTGCTGGGCGAGGGGACGGCGGTCGTCACCATGCAGAACGGCGTGCCCTGGTGGTATTTCTACAAAACCGGCGGCGCGCTCGAGGGCACGCGGCTCGATGCGGTCGATCCCGGCGGAAGGATCTGGGAAGCCATCGAGCCCGAACGCGTCATCGGCTCCGTCGTCTATCCGGCCGTCGAGGTCGATGCGCCGGGCCTCATTCGCCATGTCGAGGGGACGCGCTTTTCGCTCGGCGAGCCTTCGGGCGAAAAGAGCGACCGTGTCGCAGCGCTTGCGCGCGAAATGGTCAAGGCCGGGCTGCAGGCGCCGGTCCGCGAAGACATACGCTCGGAGATCTGGGTCAAGCTCTGGGGCAATCTCTCCTTCAACCCGATCTCGGCGCTGACCGGCAGCACGCTGGCGGCCATCGTCGCCGATGAAGGCACGCGGGCAGTCGTCCGTTCTATGATGATCGAGGCGCAGGCGATCGGCGAGAGCCTCGGCGTGCGCTTTCTCATCCCTGTCGACCGGCGCATCAAGGGCGCCGGCGATGTCGGCGAGCACAAGACCTCGATGCTGCAGGACCTGGAACGCGGCCGCCCGATGGAGATCGACGCATTGGTGGGCGCCGTGCAGGAGCTCGGCCGCCTGACCGGCAAGCCGACGCCGACCATCGACAGCGTGCTGGCGCTGGTACGTCGCTTGGCAATCGAACGCGGGTGCTATCGCGAAGGTTGATCGCAACCGTCGATCCATCCTGACACGAAGTGTCAGCTACCAGCGGGGTCGGCGGTGGCGGCCCAGCGGGCGGTACCCTACTTCAAGTCTCGTCTCGAACGGGAGGAAATCATGACCACTGCGGATATTGCCAAGGACTTCACCGAACTCCTCAAGCAGGGCGACAGCCACAGCGCTGCCGCGAAATACAATGCCGACGACATCACCAGCTACGAGGCAATGGAAGGGCCGATGTCCGTTTGCAACGGCAAGGAAGCCGTGAAGCAGAAGGGCGAATGGTGGGAAGCGAACCATGAGGTTCACGGCGGCTCGATCGATGGCCCCTATGTCAATGGCGACCAGTTCGCATTGCGCTTCACCTTCGACGTGACACCCAAATCCACCGGCGAACGCGTCAAAATGGACGAGGTTGGCCTCTACACGGTCAAGAACGGCAAGATCAGCGAAGAGCGCTTCTATTATTGAGGCCGATCGGCCCGTAGCATCTCGCGTCTCTCGCTGTCAGATCTAAAAATCAGGCGTGGCGGCCAGGATGATATCTTGGCCGCCATGCCAGCTTCTCAAATGGTCTTCACATACTCTGCAAGCTGGTCGGCCACCGTGCCCCAGCCGTCGAAGAAACCCATCTCCTCGTGGTTGTTGCGGGTCGCCTCGTCGCGATGGATGGCGGTGGCGGTGTAGCGCGTGCCTTTGCCTTCGGGCGTCAGCGCGATGACCGCGGTGATGAAGGGCTCGCCGGACGGCCGGTAGCCAGGCAGCAGCGCGTCGGTCCAAACCAGTCGTTCGTTCGGCACGATCTCGAGATAGCAGCAATGGCGATCGCTCACCTCCTTGCCGTCGGGCGACTGCATGCGCGTGCGGAACAGGCCGCCAGGCTGAAGGTCGATCTCGCAATTGGTGATGATCCACGGCTTCGGCGTGAACCACTGCTTGACGTGCTCAGGCGTGGTCCAGGCGCGCCACAGCAATTCGCGCGGCGCATCCAGGAAGCGCTCCAGAGTCAGATCCAGCTTCGGGTTGGGCTTGAACGGATAGCTCACTTTTCTGTCTCCTTGAGGTTCATCACATAGGCGTCGAACTGGTCGAGGCGGCGCTCCCACAGCGCGCGCTGTTCGGCGAGCCAGTTTTCCGCGAGCTTCAGCGGTTCGGGCGAAAGCCTGTAGGTCCTCACTCGGCCGGCCTTTTCCGATCGCACCAGTCCGCAGCCTTCCAGCACTTTCAGGTGCTCGACGAAGGAGGGCAGGGCCATCTCGAACGGCTCTGCCAGTTCGCTGACCGAGGCGGGGCTTCTGTTCAGTCGCTCCACCACACGCCTGCGTGTCGGATCGGCAAGCGCGCGGAAAATACCGTCGATCGGCGGCGTGCTCTGAGTGGCGGTCTGCGGGCTGATCATCGACTGTCCATTTCTCGTTGCTGCCGCGGCAAATACTTAGGAAAAAACCTTAGTGTTGGCAAGACCAAATCTCCGCATTCCGCTGGCAATGGGTAAGTGGTGGTTCTACGGTGCCGCGGAATTCAACGTCCGCACGAGGAGCATCTGTTGACGATCACCATGTACGGCATCACCACCTGCGACACGATCAAGAAGGCGCGCGTCTGGCTGGAGGGCCGCGACGTTCCCTATCGCTTCCACGACTATCGCGCCGAAGGGATGGAGGCGGAAAGGCTGAACGGCTGGGTCGGCAAGGTCGGCTGGGAAAAGCTGCTCAACAAGGGGAGCACCACTTTTCGCGAGTTGCCGGAGAAGGACAAGGAAGCGCTCGACGAGAAGAAGGCTAAGAAGCTGATGCTTGCGAAGCCGACCATGATCAAGCGCCCCGTGCTGGAGGTGGGGGATCGGGTTCTCGTTGGGTTCAAGCCCGATGTATATGAAGAGGCGGTGAAGTAGAGGCGGGACGGCGAAGCTGCCAATCTCCCCCCTTGCGGGGAGATGGCCGGCAGGCCAGAGGGGGTGTGAAGGAACGCGACCTTGGCCGAACGTGTTCCAGCGCGAATCTGTCTTGGTATGCGGCAGCGAATGGTTGAGAGGCCGGAGGGACAGCACCCCCCTCTGCCCTGCCGGGCATCTCCCCCGCAAGGGGGAGATTGGACGTCGCATCGGCCTTCGCCAATCGCCAACGCTGTGAGACTCCTCACGCCCCTCGCAAATACCCCGCCAGCGCCACCGCATTGTTGTGCGCCTCGTCATGCGCGCCGTAGAGCAGCGTCACCTTGCCCTCGCGAAGCACATTGCGCAGTTGCGCCACCGCCTCCTCGTTCCGGTCGAGCTCGACACGGTACCGCTTCTGGAACTCCGCCCAGCGCTCGGGATCGTGTCCGAACCATTTGCGCAGCGCGTCGCTCGGGGCGATCTCTTTTAGCCAAAGGGTGAGGGCGGCGTCCTTCTTGGCGACGCCGCGCGGCCAGATGCGGTCGACCAGCACGCGCTGGCCGTCTGTCTTCTCAGGCGCCTCGTAGATGCGCTTCACCGCTATGTCGAAGGCCATTACGCCTCCTTTGCCAAGCAATTCCAGGAAAAGTGCGCAGCGGTTTTCCGTCCGGAATTGCGCAAAACAATGAGCCCTCTCAGGCCCATTCGCCCTTGCGCATGACCGGCACGCGGCTGCCGTCCTTGCCGACGCCGTCTATGTCGATCTTGTCCGAGCCGATCATCCAGTCGATGTGGATAAAGCTCTTGTTGCCGCCACGCTGCGCGATCTCGTCCTGGCTGAGCGAAGCGCCGTTGACGAAGCACTTCGAATAGCACTGTCCAAGCGCGATGTGGCAGGCGGCGTTCTCGTCGAACAGGGTGTTGAAGAACAACAGGCCGCTCTTCGAGATCGGCGAGGAATGCGGCACCAGCGCCACCTCGCCGAGCCGGCGCGCGCCCTCGTCGGTGTCGAGCACCTTCTTCAACACGTCCTCGCCCTTCGAGGCTTTGGCCTCGACGATCCGTCCGCCCTCGAAGCGCACCGAGATCTCGTCGATGAGCGTGCCCTGGTAGGAGAGCGGCTTGGTCGAGGAGACGTGGCCTTCGACCCGCCAGGCATGCGGCGTGGTGAAGACTTCCTCGGTCGGGATGTTCGGATTGCAGGTGACGCCGTTCTTGGCCGTCGAGGCGCCGCCCATCCATTCATGGCCTTCCGCCAGTCCGACGGTTAGGTCGGTGCCCGGTCCGCTGAAATGCAGCGCATGGAAATTGTGCTCGTTCAGCCATTTCGTGCGCTCGGCCAGCGCCGCGTTGTGCGCCTTCCAGTTGCCGATCGGATCCTCGACATCCACTCGCGAGGCCGAGAAGATGGCGTCCGCCAGCTTCGCCACCGCGACGTCGTCGGGCTCGCCAGGAAATACCTGCTTCGCCCAGGCAAGATCGGGATAGGCGACGATGTTCCAGTTGATGTCGAAGCCGGTGATCTTTTCCAAAGCCGGCTGGTAGGCCATCGAATTCGCCTTGTTGGCGCGCGCCACCTTGGCCGGGTCCTGCTCAGACAGCAGCGATGGGTCCTCGCCGCGCACCGCGAGCCGCGCTGCATTGTTGGCGAAGGCCTTTGCCATGCCTTCATAGAGCCAGCCGGCGGCGCGGTCGAAGCCGGCGTCGGCGCCATAACGGAAGCGCGCCACTGTGATCTCGTCGTCGTTGAAGATCGGCGTCACCAGCCCGGCGCCGGCCTTGTAGGCATGCTCGACGATGCGCCGGGTCAGCGGCAGCGCCGCGATCGACGAGGTCAGCACCAGGTCCTGTCCCGGCTGCAGCTGCAGCCCGACCTTGACGGCCACCTCGGCCAGCCTGTCGAGCTTCACCGGGTCGATTGTTGCCGAGACGCCGCGCGAATGTGTGGTCATGATCCTGCCTGCCATTATGTTGGGGTCTGGTTCTTACATAGACCGGTGAGCCTGACCTTTCCACCGCGATCGACTGGGCCTGTTCTCTAAGCATGATCCCGGAAAGTGGGCAGCGGTTTTCGGAAAGATCATGCTCGAAAAAAGCATGATCCCGAACCGGAGGACCGCGTCAGCGAAAAGTGCGCGGCGGTTTTTGCTGCGCTGACCTTCGGTTTGGAAAGGACCATGCTCAAACGAGCTTAGGCGGCGCTGTCCAATGCGCGGAACTGCGCCATGGTGGCCGCGATCTCCTCGCGGATCCAGACCTTGAAGTCGCGCACCTTGCGGCTCTCGCTTTTTGTTTCCGATGTCACAAGCCAGTAGCCGAGCCCGCTCTCAGCCCGCACGCCGAAAGGCGCGACCAGCCGACCGTCGGCCAATGCATCTGCGGTGAGCAATTGCCAGGCAAGCATCACGCCATGGCCGGCGATTGCGGACTCCAGGCAAAGCATCGGATCGGTGAAGCGCGCCCCCTTGAGGAAGGTGACAGGCTTCACCCCCGCCGCCTCGAACCAGCTGTCCCAGCTGATCATCGACCGTTCGTCGGTGATGGCGCAGGTCTGCGCCAGATCCTGGATCGACTTCAGCTTGGCCGCGATCGACGGTGCGCAGACTGGAAACATTTCCTGCGCCAGCAGCAGTTCCGCGCGCACGTCCGGCCATTTGCCGTCGCCCATCCGGATGCCTATGTCGATGTCGGAATGGTCGAGATCGGCGATCCGCCCTGATGCGTCGATGCGCAGCAAAACGTTCGGGTACCGGGCGAAATGCCGCGACAGCCTTGGCAGCAGCCATTTCGAGGCAAAGGCCGGCGCCACCGACACAACCAGCGTGCACTCGCTTGCCTCGCCGGCCAGCGCCACCGCTTGCGCGAGCTCACGAAAGCCTGCGCTGAGCCGCGCTGTGAAGACATTGCCGAATTCGGTCGGGACTAGTCCGCCGGACGTTCGCTCGAACAGCGCCTGTCCCAGTTGCTTTTCCGTGCGTTTGATCTGCTGGCTGACCGCGCTGACCGAGACATTGAGCTCGGCGGCCGCGGCGGCGAGCGAGCCCAGCCGGGCGACGGTTTCGACGGCACGCAGGCCGTTCAAATGGACGCGGTTCAGCAAAGCCATTCAGTTTTTCTAAACCCGTGGGGCCGAAATCTCAATTGAAACTTGGCAAGAAAAGGCTGATTTTAGCGAGGCTGGTCAGAGCTTGGAGGCAAATCCAATGAAGATTTTATCTTTGCTGAGGGCGCTTTCCAACACCGAGCCCAAACAGGGCCGGTATGGCGAGGACGAGATCGCCCGCTGGGTCGTCGACCCGCTGTCGCACCCGGTGCTCGACACCATGTCGGAGCGCGAGCTCGGCGACATGCCATTCCGCCTGACGGCCCGCCGCACGGCATACGAGACGGCCTGCCGCTGAAGGCGGCCTGACCGAACTGGCCCAACGCAAGCACGGTTGTTTCGCCTGCGCACACACTTATGTTGCGCTGCAATGAAAGCCGCCTCGCCATCCCCTTTGCGTCTTGCCGTCGCCGGCATGGTGGCGCTCGCCGTCGCCATGGGCATCGGCCGCTTCGTCTACACGCCGATCCTGCCCGGCATGATGGAGGAGCTCCACCTGACGCCGGCCGATGCCGGCTGGATCGCCTCGGCCAACTATCTCGGCTACCTCATCGGCGCGCTTGCCGCTGCCGGCGGCTGGGCGCACGGCCGCGAGCGTTTGCTGATGTTCGCCAGCCTTGCCGCCAGCGCAGTGCTTGCGGCCCTGATGGGTCTGAACGAGACGATGGGTGCTTTCCTCGTCGTCCGTTTCCTTGCCGGGCTGGCCAGCGCCTTCGTCATGGTGTTCATGTCGTCGATCGTCTTCAGCCATCTCGCCGAGGCCGGTCGCGGCGACCTGCAGGCGCTGCATTTCGGCGGCGTCGGCCTGGGCATCGCGGCTTCCTCGGCGCTGTTGGCCATTCTCGTTACCGAACATGCCGGCTGGGCCGCCGGATGGCTTTGGTCGGGAGCGCTTTCGGCGGCTGGCCTGCTCGTCGTCACGCTGCTCGCAGGGTCGGCCACGCCGGCCAACGGCGTCGATGGACCTGAGCCGGCATTGCCGAACGACAGGTCGCTGACGAAGATGATCCTTGCCTACGGGCTGTTCGGCTTCGGCTATGTGGTGACGGCCACTTTCCTGGTCGCCATCGTTCGCCAGGGCGGCGGCGGACGCGTCTTCGAGGCCACTGTCTGGATGGTCGCCGGCCTTGCCGGTTTTCCCTCGACCTGGTTCTGGCAGAAGCTCGCCGCCAGGACCGGGCTCTATGCGGCTTACGCCGTGAGCTGCCTGGTCGAGGTGGTCGGCGTCACCGCCAGCGTCGTCGTCAAGGGTTTCACCGGGCCGCTGCTCGCCGGCATCCTGCTCGGCGGCACCTTCATCGCCATCACGGCACTTGGCCTGCAGGCGGCGAGGCAGCTCGCGCCGCAGGCGCCGCGCCGCATCTTCGCGGTGATGACCGCCGCCTTCGGCCTCGGCCAGATCATTGGCCCGATCGCTGCCGGCCTGCTCGCGCAGGCCTCGGGCAATTACGTGCTTGCCTCGGCAATGGCGGCTGCCGCTTTGCTGGTGTCTGGCGTCATTGCCTGGTCGGCTGCACCAAAATCGCCATGATTTGTGGTCTTGCTCGGTGCCGGGCATCGGGCAGGGCATTTTCTTTCCCACTAATGTGTGACCTTATGCCCGCCAAACAGCAACGCCGCTGATTTGCGGTCAGACCGAGGAAACCCGTCACAGTGTTCGTATCCTTCTTCCCGCAGCCGAAGCTTTTCTTCACCTCGGCCGCCGTCTGGAGCCTCGTGGGGATCCTGTTCTGGTTCTTCGGCGGCGAGCAGCTGGGCGCTGTCTTAGGCTTCCCTCCTGCTGCGGCAGGCACGCCGCCCATCATCGGCATCGCGGTGCTGTGGTCGAAGCCGTTCCTGTGGTTCTACATCTACTTTGCCGCCTGCGTGGTGATCTTCTACGCCTTCTGGAGCTGGTACGCCCCGCACCCGTGGCAGAACTGGTCGATCCTGATGACCGCCGTCATCCTGTTCTTCATCTACTTCAACGTTCAGGTCTCGGTTGCGGTCAACAATTGGTATGGCCCGTTCTTCGACTACGTCCAGGGCCTGATGTCGGGAACGACGGCCTCGACCGACACGGAATTCTACAAGGGGCTGGCCGATTTCTCTTGGCTGGCGCTGGTCGGCATGAACGTGCAGGTGGTCAATGCCTTCATCGTCAGCCACTGGATCTTCCGCTGGCGCACCGCGATGAATGATTACTTCATGGCCAACTGGGGCCGGCTGCGCCACATCGAGGGCGCTTCACAGCGTATCCAGGAAGACACGATGCGCTTCTCGCAGATCATGGAGGATCTCGGCTCGACCTTCGTTCAGTCGATCATGACCCTGATCGCCTTCCTTCCGGTTTTGATTCAACTGCAGGCTCACATCACCGAATTGCCGATCATCGGCACGGTCCCGCAGCCACTGGTCATTGCCGCATTGGGTTGGTGTCTGTTCGGAACGATTTCCGTCATGGTGGCGGGTCTCAAGCTGCCGGGCTTGCAGTTCCGCAACCAGCGTGTCGAGGCAGCCTATCGTAAGGAGCTTGTCTACGGCGAAGATCATGCCGACCGGGCTCAGCCGGCGACGACGACACAATTGTTCACCAATGTCCGCCGCAATTATTTCAAGCTATATTTCCACTACATCTATTTCAACGTTGTTCGTTATACCTACCTGCAGGCCGACAACATCTTCTCGCTGCTGATCCTCGGGCCTTCGCTGGTCGCGCACAAGATCACGTTCGGCGCGCTGAACCAGATATCGAACGCGTTCGGCAAGGTGACGAATTCGCTGCAGTTCCTGTTGAATTCCTGGTCGACGATTGTCGAACTGCAATCTGTGCACAAACGTTTGCGTGCCTTCGAGGCGACGCTGCAAGGCGAACAGCTGCCGGTTATCGATCAGCATTATCTAGAACGCGAGCAGGCTGGCATGCGCCCCGAAGATCAGCCGGTAAGTTAGGGCGCGGCTGTGTCCCGTCAGCCGCCCACTGCTGCCTGTGCCTGGCCCGCTCGCTGCCGCGCGACATAGTCGCGGAAGCTGATGCACTCGACCTGCTGCATGACGCAGACCTCATCGGCAAAGCGCTCGAGCGCGCTCCAGTAGGCGCCGTCATTCATCTGGGTGAAGTGGAAGCCGAGTTCCAGCGGCAGGCGCTTGCCGTCGTATTGGGCATCGAAGGCGGCGCGGAAGGCGTGGTAGGCGCGGTCGGCAAACTCGTCCGCCTTGGCCGGCATCTCGAAGCCGCCGGAATGGCGGACATAGAGGTTGTAGTCCATGGCGACCACCGGCTTCGACCTCGACCCTTCCGGGATCAGCGGCAGCGCAAAGCGGGTGGTGCCGTTCTTCGTCGGCGGCAGGGCAGGGCCGTTCGAGACCCCGCTTGCGTCATAGTGGAAGCCGGCCTCGGGCAGCGCTTCGTAAAGCGCCCTGTCGGTCGACAGGTACGGCGCGCGAAAACCGGTCACGGCATGGCGCGCGAACTCGCGCCAGCCGGGCGGCTCGGGTGAAATGCCGTTGATCGCATAGGCATTTTCGAGGATGTGCCGGAACGCGCCGAACTCTGCCAGCCAGTCGGCCTTGCTCCAGTCCTTGCCGTCGAAATGGCCGCAGGCATGGCTGCCGATGTCGTGGCCTTCGCTTGCCGCGAGCCCGATCTGCTCCAGCCGGTCCGCCACCTCCTGCTTCGAGGCGGCGAAGCCGATATTGGATTTGCCGGCGCCCTTGCCGGGCGCGACGTATTGTCCGCGCGTCTCCGGCGAGAGCAGGAAGACGCAGGACAGAAAATAGGTGAAGCGCGCGCCGGTGCGCTTCGCCAGCGCACGGCTGCGTTCCCATTGCGAGATCTCGCGCGCGCTGTCGAAGGAGATCAGCACGATCTGCTTTGGCTTCGCCGATATGGGCTGCCGCGATTTGGGCGGATCGGCGAAAGCCGCACCAATGGTGGCAAACGCGGCGAGACTGAACGCAAGGACGCGGAACGGATGTGGCACTGGCAACCTTTGGGCGATCTTTCGGACTATTCCAAAGCCGGCTATCGGCCAAATGTGGCACCGGTGCGTTCCGGCTCGCCTGGAAACCGCCTTGGCTCGTCCCGCCGATTTTCCACGCATCCCCCTTCCATGCCGACAAAATTTCGCTAAAACGCGGGGCTCAAGAAGCGCCTCATCCGGGGCCGCAATGGTTTTTTGATTGATGTCGGACGACAGTTTTATCCGCGAAGTGAACGAAGAGATTCGTCGCGAGCAGGCGCAGGCGCTGTGGGACCGTTTTGGCCCGGCGCTGCTTGGCCTCGCCATCCTGGTGGTGGTGGGCACGGCCGCCGTCGTTGGCTACCGCTATTGGGACGAGACCCGCGCCAATCGCTCGGGCGATGCGTTCTCGCAGGCGCTCAAGCTTGCCAATGACGGCAAGAACGACGAGGCGATCGCCGCTCTGGACCAACTGGAAAAGGATGGCTACGGCGCCTATCCGCTGCTCGCCCGCATGCGCGCCGCGACCGTCAAGGCCGACAAGGGCGACGTCGACGCCGCCGTCAAGGATTTCGACGAGGTTGCAGCCGACACTGCCATTCCGACCGGCATCCGCGACATGGCCCGCCTGAGGGCGGCGCTGTTGCTGGTCGATCACGGCTCCTTCGCCGATGTCTCCAGCCGTGTCGAGGCGTTGACCGCCGACACCAACCCGCTGCGCAGCTCGGCGCGCGAGGCGCTTGGCCTTGCCGCCTGGAAGGAAGGCAAGTCTGCGGACGCGCTCAAACTGTTCGACCAGATCTCTTCGGATGACGGCGCTCCGCGCAATGTGCGCCAGCGGGCGCAGTTGATGGCCGAACTGATCCGCGGGTCGGGCAACGCTTCGTGACCCCGGATGTCGTTCAAAGTCGCCATCATCGGCCGGCCTAATGTCGGCAAATCGACTCTTTTCAATCGGCTGGTGGGAAAGAAGCTGGCGCTTGTCGACGACACGCCGGGGGTGACGCGCGACCGTCGCGTCCACGCGGCCAAGCTTTACGATCTCCACTTCGACGTCATCGACACCGCCGGCTTCGAGGATGCGGCGGCTTCCACGCTGCCCGGCCGCATGCGCCTGCAGACCGAGATCGCGATCCGCGACGCCGACCTGATCTTTTTCACCATTGACGCCAAGTCGGGCCTGATGCCCGACGACCGGACTTTTGCCGAGGTGGTGCGCAAGTCCGGCAAGCCGGTCGTGGTGGTCGCCAACAAGGCGGAAGCCCGCGGCGCTGAGGGCGGCATGCTGGAAGCGTGGGAGCTTGGCCTTGGTGAGCCGATCCCCGTCTCGGCCGAACATGGCCAGGGCATGCCCGATCTGCGCGACGCGGTGATCGCGGCCATTGGCGAGGAGCGCGCCTTCGGCGAGGACGAGGAAGCGGCAAGCGACGAGATCGCCGTCAGCGAGGTGCTGATCGGCGAGGACATCGCCGATCCAGATGCCGAGCCTGTCTATGACGACACCAAGCCGCTGCGCATCGCCGTCGTCGGCCGCCCCAATGCCGGCAAGTCGACGCTGATCAACGCGCTGATCGGCGAGGAGCGGCTGCTGACCGGCCCGGAAGCCGGCATCACCCGCGATTCCATCTCGGTCGACTGGGACTGGCGAGGCCGCCGGATAAAACTCTTCGACACGGCCGGCATGCGGCGCAAGTCGAAGGTCCAGGAGAAGCTCGAGAAGCTTTCCGTGCAGGACGGGTTGCGCGCCATCCGCTTCGCCGAGATCGTCATCATCGTGCTCGACGCCACCATCCCCTTCGAGAAGCAGGATCTGCAGATCGCCGACCTGATCATCCGCGAGGGACGTGCGCCGGTGATCGCCTTCAACAAATGGGACCTGATCGACAACCCGCAGGAGCTTTTGGCCGAGCTGCGCGAGAAGACCGAACGCCTGCTGCCGCAGGTGCGCGGCATCCAGG
Organism: Mesorhizobium shonense; assembly: GCF_040545255.1. Taxonomy (NCBI): domain Bacteria; kingdom Pseudomonadati; phylum Pseudomonadota; class Alphaproteobacteria; order Hyphomicrobiales; family Phyllobacteriaceae; genus Mesorhizobium; species Mesorhizobium shonense. Next base: position 798,648 of record NZ_JBEPLM010000001.1, on the reverse strand, counting down.
CGGTGACGGTCTCGGCCGAGACCGGGCGCGGCCTCGACCGGCTGATGGATGCCGTCATCAAGACACACAAGGTCTGGAACAGCCGCGTCTCGACCGGCAAGCTCAACCGCTGGCTGGAAGGCATCCTTGCGCATCATCCGCCGCCCGCCGTCGCCGGCCGCCGGCTGAAGATCAAATATGTCACGCAGGCAAAGACCCGCCCGCCGGGCTTCGTGGTGTCGTGCTCGCGCCCGGATGCGATGCCGCAATCCTATGTCCGCTACCTGTCGAACAGCCTGCGCGAGGCCTTCGACATGCCCGGCGTGCCGATCCGCATGGCGCTGCGCACCTCGGACAATCCTTTCGCCGGCAGGGCGAAGAAGCGCTGAAGGTTATCGTCCATCGCGGGGTAGCTAGGATTTTCGCAACGCTGGCGGGACAGCACCCCCCTCTGTCCTGCCGGACATCTCCCCCGCAAGGGGGAGATCAGCAGCTTTGTTCTTGGCGCGCCCTTTTCAACGTTGGTGATTGGCGAAAGCAGTGGCGAAATCCAATCTCCCCCCTTGCGGGGGAGATGTCCGGCAGGACAGAGGGGGGTGTGACGGAACGCGACGCTGGATGCTCCGATTCGCGGCGCTGCTTGTCCGAAAAAGCTAAGCGACCTTCCGCAGCCCCTCACCGGTTCGCGCCCCTTCCGGCAGCGCCTCGAGCGCCGACTGCAGCAGAATGTCGGCCAGGCGCGCCGCCACCGGATCGAGCTCGGCGTCCTTCTGATGCAGATGCAGCGCCATCTTCGGCAGCGCCGGCAACCCGAGCACGCCGGGCGCGAGCGCCCTGACATTGGCCGGCAGGCCGATATCGGTGCGGATCGTCAGGCCGAGCCCCGCCGCCACCGCCGCCCAGATGCCGCCAAGGCTGGGGCTGGAGAAGGCCATGCGCCAGGCGAGGCCGGCACGGTCGAGCGTCTCGGTCGCCACGGTTCTGAGCAGGCAGGGCGCCTCGAACACCACCAGCGGCAGCGCTTCGCGGTCTCGGGGGGCCGGCGCAACCGGTTTGGCCGGACCGATCCAGCGCGCCTGCACGTCGGCGACGTGCCGGCTATAGGGCAGCGTCGTGCCGTCGTGCCAGGCGAGCGCGATGTCGAGGCTGCCTGAAAGCACGCGCTCGGCAAGCTCGTGGCTGCGTCCGATCCGCGCTTCGATCCGCACCTTGGGATGGGCGCGGGCGAAGCGACCGAGCACTTCCGGCAGCACGGCTTCGCCGAAATCCTCCTGCAGGCCAAGCCGCACCCAGCCCTCCAGCTCGACGTCACGGATGGCGGAGGCCGCCTCGTCGTTGAGCTCGATCAGGCGCCGCGCATAGCCGAGCATGGTCTCGCCGGCTTCGGTGAGCGCCAGGCCGCGCCCCGCCTTGCGGAAGATCGGCGTTGCCGCCTGTTCCTCCAGCTTCTTCAGCTGCGCGCTGACGGCTGAGGTCGAGCGGCCAAGCCGCTCGGCCGCCTTGGCGAAGCTGCCCAGCTCCATGCCGGTGACGAAGGTCCTGAGGACGTCGAGGTCGAATGTGATGCGTCGCATGGAACCGTCCTTATTTTCAGGATTGCCGATCAAAAACTTCCTGATTTTATGGATGAAGCTATGGCGCTACATCCACCCCGTCAAGGCCGGTCGACCGGCATCACGGGAATGGAATCATGTCAGCCATCGTCACCCGCAACGACTGCCAACCGCCTGCGCGAGACACCGGAGTTTCGACCGGCCGAACCTTCGGGCCCAATCATCGCTGGAAAGTGCTGGGCATCGGTGTCGCCGCCAACGCCGGCTTCTCCGCGACCTTTTCCGGCATACCGGCAACCGCGGTGGCGATGCGCCAGGGCTACCATCTCGGCAATGCCGAGCTCGGCCTGGCGCTCGGGCTTCTCGGCCTCGGCGTGGCGCTCAGCGAACTGCCCTGGGGCGTGCTCACCGACCGCTGGGGGGACCGCCGCGTGCTATTGACCGGGCTCGGCGCCACGGCGGCATGGCTTTTCATCATGGCGATGCTCGTCGTGCCGGCGAAAACGGCCGTTCCGGGCGTTGCGCTGCTTTCGGCAAGCCTGCTCGTTGCCGGCCTGCTCGGCGGCAGCGTCAACGGCTCAAGCGGCCGCGCCATCATGGGATGGTTCGGCGAGGGCGAGCGCGGCTTTGCCATGAGCATCAGGCAGACGGCGGTGCCGCTCGGCGGCGGGCTCGGCGCGCTGGTCCTGCCGTCGCTGGCGCTTACCCTGGGCTTTGCCGCGGTGTTCGGCCTCCTGGCGGCTCTATCCGCGCTGTCAGCCTTCTTTGCCTGGCGCTGGCTGCACGAGCCGCCGGCGCAAGGCGGCGCTCACGCCAGCGCCGCAGCGAGCGGCCCGGCGCCGCTGCGCAACATCGACGTCTGGCGCATCTCGACAGCCATCGGCCTGCTCTGCTTCCCGCAGGTGGCGGTGCTCACCTTTGCGTCGGTCTTCCTGCACGACTTCGCCGGCATGGGCACGTGGGCGACCAGCGCCAGCCTCGCTATCGTGCAGACCGGCGCCATGGCGATGCGCGTCTGGAGCGGCCGCTTCACCGACCGCCACGGCAACCGCCGGCCGTTCCTGAGGCTCTGCGCAGCGCTCAGCGCGCTGGCCTTCCTGGTCCTCTGGCTGTTGGCGATCGCGGCGGCCGGACAGCCGGCGCTGATGGTGTTCCTGCCCGTCATGGTGGTCGTAGCCGGCATCTCCGTCTCGGCCTGGCATGGCGTTGCCTATACCGAGCTTGCCACGCTCGCCGGCGCCGGCCATGTCGGCACCGCGCTCAGCCTCGCCAACACCCTTGTCTTCGTCGGCTTCTGCCTGGTGCCGATCGCCATTCCCTGGCTCTTGATTGTCTTCGCATGGCCGGGCGTGTGGCTGGCGGCCGCGATCTGCGCGGCGATCGCCTGGCCGATCTTCCTGCGCCCTGCCTGATTAACCCAGCCTGATTCTTGGCCGGCTTGCCTTCAACATGAAAAAAACACGATCGATGCCGTTAACCCCGCATCAAGGTTAATGCTTCATTTTGGCTCTCCGGGGTCAGTAGCGTTTCTGGAGAGTTCCGTGCATCGACGCGTTTTAAAGCGGCTCGTCGCCGCCGCCGTTGCGAATAAACCTTCCTTCCTTCCTCCCTTGGTTCTGGGGCTCGGCTTCTGGGTCGGCTTTCCGTCCGTCGTCGCCTATCAGGACATGGCGAGCCTCGTTTCCGGGCTGGAGTCGCCCAGCCATCGCTGGAACGCCTATGTCGAAAAATCCGTCGCAGGTTCGGTGCATGCCGCCGAGATGCCGTTCGTCGATTCGGCCGCCACGGGCTCGATCTCCGGTTCCGGCGTGGCATTGCCCGGCGTCGGCACGGTGGCGTTTCGCGGCAAGGGCAACGTCGCCGGCGCCACGCCCGACGAGGACCGCGTCGTACGCGCCGATAAGAAGGGCCGCCTTGTCCAGGTGTCGCCGGTGGCGCCGCCGAAGAATTTCAGCGCCGGTTCGATCTTCGAGCGCAGCTCCTCGCTGCTCCGTCCCGCGATGGACAGCAACCTGAAGCTCACCTTCGCCAAGCCTGAGATCAAGGGCAAGGAAGTCCAGATCGCCCAGGCCTTCCATATCCGCGAGGACAAGAAGCCGGATCCCGGCCTGCCGGCGGCTCTCGTCGCTCTCGTCAACAACGACAAGCCGGATATCCTTGCCACCGCCTATGCCCAGTCGGCGCCGGACTATGCCAAGGCCTCGCCCTTCGAGGCGCTGCTGCAGGACGATCCGAACAACGGACGCTTCATCCCGCCGATGGGCAAGGGCGACCACGCATGGATGCAGAACCCGCTGCCGGCGGCCGTCTTCTCCAAGCCGGAACAGGAATGCCTCGCCAAGGGCATCTATTTCGAGGCGCGCAGCGAGCCGGTGCGCGGCCAGGCAGCGGTGGCGCAGGTGATCCTCAACCGCGTTCGCAACCCGGCCTATCCGAAGACGATCTGCGGCGTCGTCTACCAGAACGACGACTGGTTCAACCGCTGCCAGTTCTCCTTCGCCTGCGACGGCAGGAAGAAGCGCATCACCGACACGGCCTCCTATAAGACCGCCCAGGAAGTCGCCATGGCGGTGACTGCCGGCAAGATCTTCATTCCCGAGGTCGGCTCCTCGACGCATTACTACGCCAACTACGTCCATCCCGGCTGGGCGCGCGCCATGCAGCGCATGACCAGGATCGGCCTGCATATCTTCTACCGCACCTATGGCGGCGGCTGGAGCTGAGCCGTTTGGGCGGCTCGGCTGAGCCGCTTAATCGGTGCCTCCGTCAACACCGTTTATCGCTCGCCGCGCGCACCAATCGGCGCGGCTTGCCGCGCGGATTCGCGCCGAGTCCCCGCGCGGGCATAACGGGCACGATGTCGCACCTCAATAAGCCATTGATTTAAAAAGCAAAAATACAGCACTTCGAAGTTCGGCCCGTGGCTTGACGGGGGCGGACCCTCTAACTATGTTGCCGGCGACTTTAGAAGCGGACGGACGATGACAGTCTGCCCGGGCAGGGGGGTTGCGATGGCCAACAAAAACGGGCCAGACGGAACCGGAGAAACCGGCCGCGGCAAACAGCATGAAGCCGCCATCCGCGACGACGAACTTGAGCGCCGCCGGCGCGAGCTTGAAGCATCGCTTGCATCAAGACGCACGGACCGGCTCGAGGGGAAAGACGAAGCGAAAGCTGCGACCGGTTACGGTCAGGCACTGAAGCTGTCCAGCGAGTTCATCGCCGGAGTGGTGGTCGGTGTCGGCTTGGGCTGGATCATCGACCGCCTGGCGGGAACAGCGCCATGGGGTCTGATCGTCGGCCTGCTGCTGGGCTTTGGCGCCGGTATACTCAATGTCCTGCGTTCGGCGGGACTGGCGCCGCAATTCGGTCAGGGCGGCGAGCCGCCCGAGCCGAAGAAATGAGATGAGGCGCCGCAAGGCGCGAAAGCGAACTTAAGAAGCCGGTTGTGGCTTTGACGGGGATTAAAAGTGGCTGCTGCTGACAAGGTCGATCCGATCCACCAGTTCCAGATCCATCCGATCATCCCGATTCACATCGGCGGCTACGACATCTCTTTCACCAATTCCTCTCTGTTCATGGTCGCGACGATCGTCGTTGCTTCCGCCTTCCTCTACATGAGCACCGCCAGCCGCAGCCTCATTCCGGGCCGCCTGCAGTCGATCTCTGAAATGGCATATGAGTTCGTCGGCAACATGCTGCGCGACGCAGCGGGCAAGCAGGGGATGCAGTTCTTCCCGCTGGTGTTCTCGCTGTTCATGTTCGTGCTGGTCGCCAACCTCATCGGCCTGTTCCCCTATTTCTTCACCGTCACCAGCCACATTATCGTCACCTTCACGCTGGCGATCCTGGTCATCGGCACCGTCCTCGTCTACGGTTTCGCCAAGCACGGCCTCGGCTTCCTCAAGCTGTTCGTGCCGCACGGCGTTCCCGGCTATCTTCTGCCGCTGGTGGTGGCTATCGAGATCATTTCGTTCGTTTCGCGTCCCGTCAGCCTCTCGGTTCGTCTTTTCGCCAACATGCTGGCCGGCCACATCACGCTGAAGGTGTTTTCCGGCTTCGTCGTCAGCCTCAGCGCGCTGGGCGCCGTCGGCGTCGCCGGCTCGGTTCTGCCTTTAGCCATGGCCGTCGCGCTGACGGCGCTGGAACTGCTGGTCGCCTTCCTGCAGGCCTACGTCTTCGCGGTGCTGACCTGCATGTATCTGAACGACGCTCTGCACCCGAGTCACTGATCGATTTTCACCGGCGCCCCGGCGCCAGCATACCCAACATACCAACCGCAACGATTACGAAAAACCACAGGAGTTTTGAAATGGACGCAACTGCAGCAGCTGCTATCGGTGCTGGTATCGCCTGCATCGGCATGGGCGGCGCCGGCATCGGCCTCGGCAACATCTTCGGCAGCTACCTCTCGGGCGCGCTCCGCAACCCGTCGGCCGCTGACGGCCAGTTCGGCCGCCTGATCTTCGGCTTCGCCGTGACTGAAGCTCTGGGCATCTTCTCGCTCCTCATCGCGCTGCTGCTGGTCTTCAAGTAAGAAGCACACGCTGACGAAAGGGGCCGCATGGTGCGGCCCCGCCGTATGGACAGGGGAATGAGATGTTCGTGACATCTGCCTTTGCGCAAGAGTCCGCGCCGGCTGCGGCCGAAGGCGATACGCATGCCGGCACCGCCGTGCCTGCCGAGGCGCATGAAACGTTCCCGCCGTTCAATGCCGAGACCTTCCCGTCGCAGATCCTGTGGCTGGTCATCACCTTCGGGCTCTTCTATCTGTTCCTGAAGCGGGTTGTGATGCCGCGCGTCGGCGGTATCATCGATGTCCGCAACGACCGCATCACCCAGGATCTCGACCATGCCGCCAGGCTGAAGGGTGAGGCCGATGCGGCCGTTGCCGCCTATGAGCAGGAGCTGGCGGAAGCCAAGGCCAACGCCAACAAGATCGGCCAGCAGGCGAACGACGCCGCCAAGAGCGAAGCCGAAAGCACGCGCAAGAAGCTCGAGGCCGAACTCGAGAAGAAGCTCGGCGAGGCCGAGGCGAGCATCGCCTCGATCAAGGCCAAGGCCATGAAGGAAGTCGGCACGATCGCCGAGGACACCACGTCGGCCATCGTCGAGGCGCTGGTCGGCGGCAAGACCGACAAGGCCGAGATCTCGGCCGCGGTCAAATCCGCGACCCGGTGAGGAGCGCATCATGGACGCCACATCACTCGCTACGCTCTGGGCAACGATTGCCCTTATCATCTTCATCGGCGCCGTCATCTATCTGAAGGTGCCGGGCATGCTCGCCAAGTCGCTCGACACCCGTGCGGCCAAGATCAGCAGCGAGCTCGATGAAGCGCGCCGCCTGCGCGAGGAGGCCCAGCAGCTGCTCGGCCAATACCAGCAGAAGCGCAAGGAAGCCGAGAAGGAGGCCGCCGACATCGTCGCCGCCGCCAAGCGCGAGGCCGAACTCCTTGCCTCCGAGGCGCACAAGAAGACCGAGGACTATGTTGCCCGGCGCACCGCGTTGGCCGAACAGAAGATCAGCCAGGCCGAGCGCGAAGCGATCGGCGAGGTGCGCGCCAGCGCCGTCGACATCGCCGTCGAAGCCGCCCGCGCGCTGCTTGCCGCCAAGGTCGACGCCAAGGCCGGTGCAGACCTTTTCAAGTCGGCGCTGCAGGACGTGAAGGCCAAGCTGAACTGACGAGTTTCGCTTTACGGAATCGAAAAAGCCGCCTGGGCAACCCGGCGGCTTTTTGTTGTTGCGCGGATAATCTCCCCCCTCGAGGGGGAGATGTCGCCGAAGGCGACAGAGGGGGTCGTTGCGCGTAGAGCTCGACGCTTTGTACGATTAAAGAGGGCGTTGGCGCTTCACGCGCGGCGACCCTCCCTGCCTGCCGGCCATCTCCCCCTCGAGGGGGGAGATTATTCCAGCCCGGCGAAGCTCTCTTCCTCTTCCAGCACCTCGACGCCACCCAGCCTGAACGGCGCGAACGAGGCGCGGTGCAATCGTGCCACCGGGCCATGCGCCTCGATTGCCGTGCGGTGCCGGACCGTCGCATAGCCCATATGCACCTCGAAGCCATAATGTTCGTGATGGCCGCCGCAGCCGCACATCATGCGGTCGCGCATCACCTTGGCGACGATCGAGGCGGCGGCGATCGACTGCGAGCGCTGGTCGCCCTTGATCAGCGCGCGGCCCTCGCAGGGCAGACCGGGCGGCACGTCGCGGCCGTCGGCCAAAGCCAGCTTCGGCTGCAGCGACAAGCCGGCGGCGGCGCGACGCATCGCTTCCAGGCTGGCTTTCAAGATGTTGCTGTTGTCGATGCCTTCGGCGCTGATCGAGGCCATCGAAACGCTGAGCGCCGAGCCCAGGATTTTCAGGAACAGGGCCTCGCGCTGCAAATGGGTGAGGCGCTTGGAGTCGTCGAGGCCTTCCGGAATGTTGGCGGGATCAAGCACTACCGCGGCTGCCACAACCGGACCGGCGAGCGGCCCGCGGCCCGCCTCGTCCATGCCGGCGACCGGCCACAGCCCGTCGGCCATCGCCTTCGTCTCAACGGAGAAGTCGGGCTTCTCGACCATTTCGAACAAAAGCGGAGAATCGGAACGCGCGCGAGCCATGGTGCGGCGAGGTTCGCATCGGCTCCGATTCTCCGCAAGTCCCTCCGGGTCGGATGGGGCGTCGGACCGGGAGGGCACCGTCTCACGGCCGGGGGACAAGGGCCGGACGGGATTCTTGAAATCGATCGCAATTCCAGAGAGAAAAATCGCTTTATCTGGAATTGCTTGGCGCCGGCCTCCTGCGGCCGGCACAATTGTCAAAGCAGCATCAGCTGCTCGCCGGCGCCGGAGCCTGCGACGAATTGGTCGGTCCGAAGCTGCCGCCGTTCGACATTGAGTCCGAGCCGCTTGGCGGCGATCTCGAAGCGACGGCCGATCTGCCAGGCATAAGGACCGGCGCCCTTCATGCGCTTGCCCCATTCCGAATCGTAGTCCTTGCCGTCGCGCATCGAACGGATCAGCGACATCACATGCCGGTAGCGGTCCGGATAATGCCGCAAGAGCCAGTCCTTGAAGATCGGCGCCACTTCCAGCGGCAGCCGCAGTACGACATAGCCTGCTTCCCTGGCGCCGGCGGCGCGTGCCGAATCGAGGATGCGCTCCATCTCCGGATCGTTGAGGCCCGGAATGATCGGCGCCACCATCACCGAGGCCGGGATGCCGGCATCCGAAAGCTGCCTTATCGCTTCCAGCCGCTTCGTCGGCGTCGACGCACGGGGTTCCATCGTTCTCGCCAGCATGCGGTCGAGGGTCGTCACCGATAGCGCCACCTTGGCAAGGCCGCGCTCGGCCATGCGCGACAGGATGTCGATGTCGCGCGTCACCAGCGCCGACTTGGTGACGATGCCGACCGGATGGCCGCGCGCCTCCAGCACCTCCAGGATCTCGCGCATGATCCGGTACTGCTTCTCGATCGGCTGGTAGGGATCGGTGTTGGTGCCGATGGCGATGGTGCGCGGCTGGTAGCCGGGCTTCGACAATTCCCTGTCCAGCATGCGTGCCGCGTCCGGCTTGGCGAACAGCTTGGACTCGAAATCGAGCCCCGGCGACAGCCCCATGAAGGAATGCGTTGGCCTGGCAAAGCAATAGACGCAGCCATGCTCGCAGCCGCGATAGGGATTGATCGAACGGTCGAAGGAAATGTCCGGCGACTCGTTGCGGGTGATGATGGTGCGCGGCTTTTCGACCTGCACTTCCGTCTTGAACGGCGGCAGATCTTCCAGCGAGTTCCAGCCGTCGTCGAACACATGCCGGCTGACCGGCTCGAAGCGGCCGGACGGGTTGATGCCGGCGGAGCGTCCGCGATTGCGCTCGGGGCGAACGCGCATGCCGCTCTGTTCGATCACGGCATTCGCCATCTCGGCTCTGCCTGCTCCGAAGGCGGCAATATCGGCGCGGACGATTTGTTCCATTTTCGCCCTCTCCCAGGGACTGTCGGCAGGCTGTCGAATCGCTCTGTTCATGAAACTATTCCTATTTTGTCGATGAGAACAAAGCAAGAACTTTTTCGATTGGGACGCGCAACTGGCGCCGCGCCCGGCTTTCCGCTATTCGGCTAGGAATGCTCAGCGTTCTCATCGAAACCCGCAACGACGAAGAGGGTCTTGCCCGCACGCTCGCCTCGCTGATCGGCGGCGCGGTCGAAGGCGTGGTGCGCGACGTCATCGTCTGCGACACTGGTTCGACCGACCAGACTCACTACGTCGCAGAGCATGCCGGCTGCCACTATATGGCCGGCGGCGTCGCCGACGGCATCGGCCAGGCCAAGGGCGACTGGCTGCTGTTGCTCGAGCCAGGCGCGCGGCTGGCCGAAGGCTGGATCGAGGAGGTCGCCGCCCACACGGCCAAGCAGACGATGCCGGCGCGTTTTTCCCGCGCGCGCGCCAATCGCGTGCCGTTCCTAGCCCGGGTCTTTTCAGGCAACCGGGCGCTGGCCGAAGGCCTTGTCATCACCAAGCGCCAGGCCGCGGCGCTCGCGAAAAGCGCGCGCAGCGCCGAAGCTTTGGCACGCGGTCTCGCGACCAGGAGGCTGAATGCCGAGATCTGGGTGGCGCCGCCGAAGTGATGCAGGCGCCCGCAAGAGGAAAGCCGGGCAGCAGATTTCAGTCTTCATTGCTTTATTGTGCATTGCACAAAAATAAAGGCGAGGTTAGCATCCCGGCATGCGGGACAATCGGGATTGGGTAATGCCGAAGCGATAGGCGGGCGTCGCTTCGTCGAACGTCAATGCATATGAGGACCCCCGATGAATCTTGCTCCCCCAGACAATTCCGGCGCGGCCAGCCTGGAGGCCATCGCCCGCGACGGCAGCCTGCTCAGGCGCATGGTCGTGCGCATACCGACCTATCTGAAGGACCTGCGCGAAAACCCGGCCTGGCTGCCGATGTTCGTGCTGGCTCGCACCATGCCGGGGCGCCGCATCCACTGGCTGGGTGCAAAGCGAGCCCGTCCGCTCGGCAGTGCGGGTGAGACGATATTCACCGGCATCGAGCGCGGGGTCGTGGTCGAGGCGCTGCGCTCCGATGGGTTGTTTTCGGGCTTCATGCTGCCGCCGGCGATCCACGAGGAGATCGCTGCTTTCGCGCAGCGCACGCCCTGTTTCGGCAATTTCGACCGCCGTCTCGAATTCATGCCAGGCGAGCATGACGAGGCGGAAAAGCGGTTAGGCCGCTCGCTGCTCAGCGGGCACTATTTCGAGCGCATCCTGGATTGTCCGGCGGCCCTTGCCATCCAGAAGGATCCGCTGCTGCTCGACGTCGCCCGGCATTATCTCGGCGGCCAGGCGAAGCTGATCACGACGCGCGTCTGGTGGAGCTTCCCGACCGGCAAGGCTTCCAACGCCGACAAGAACCTCGCCTCGCTCGGCAAATACCATTTCGACCTCGACGACTGGCGCATGCTGAAGTTCTTCTTCTATCTGAAGCCCTGCGATGCCGGCACCGGCCCGCATGTCTATGTCCGCGGCAGCCACAGGCGCCGCGCTCTCAAGCACCAGCTGACGCTTCTGGTCGGCCACGCCGCGGATGAGGTGCTGGACGTCTACGGCCAGGAAAGCCCTGTGACGCTGACGGGCGAGGCGGGTCTCGGATTCGTCGAGGACCCGTTCGGCTTCCACATGGGCACGGTGCCGGCGCATACGCCGAGGCTGATGATGGAGATCGGCTTCGGCGTCTCGCGGCCATCGCGCCGCCGCTTCCACGGCGAGCCCGTCATTCGCTGATCAGGTCATTCCCCGGATTTCGACCGGCATCCAGGCGGTGCGGCGCCTCGCCAGACGCTGCTCGCGGCTTTCGGCATCGTATCGGACAGGGATCGGTTCGCGAGAGAATTGCTCGCGATCGTCGAGTGCGTTGACGATGACGATCGCCCTGGCTCCGTCACCGTCGCCGGCAATCGCGGCAACATAGACGCCGCATTCGCGGCACAGGAGATAGTCGGCCGTGCGCAGGCCGAAGCGATAGATCTGCAGCCGTGCTTTGTCTTCGACCGAGATGGTCAGATGCCCGTTCGGATCGGCGGCAGCGCGCGACCCATGACGGGTACAGAACGAGCACTGGCAGGCGCGGATCTCCAAGCTCGTAGGGTCGAGCGCAGTGGAGAAGCTCAGGCGGATATTGCCGCAATGGCATCCGCCGCTGTGAACGGCCATGGCAAAGGTCCCTTGTTTCCTCGCACAAGGTACTTTGCCCGCATCGGCTTCGGAATGGCACCGCGAAGGCGGGAGCGCCATTCCGCCTGCAAACCGGATGCCGATTGAATGTTTTGCCTGCGGTTTACGAGGCAGGCTTGCCGCCGCGCCTGAGATGCTCGTCCAGCCGCGGCATGATCTCGACGAAGTTGCAGGGCATGTGCCGGTAGTCGAGCTGCGCCTTGATGATGCCGTCCCAGGCGTCCTTGCAGGCGCCGGGGGAGCCCGGCAGCACGAAGACGAAGGTGGCATTCACGACGCCGCCGGTCGCCCGGCTCTGGATCGTCGAGGTGCCGATCTTGTCGTAGGAGATGCGGTGGAAGACCTCCGAAAAACCGTCCATGCGCTTTTCAAAGATTGGCTCGAGCGCCTCCGGCGTCACGTCGCGGCCGGTGAATCCGGTGCCCCCGGTGGTGATGACGACGTCCACCGCTTGATCCTTCGACCAGCCGAGCACTTTCTCGCGGATCTTTTCCCGGTCGTCGGTGACGATATCGCGGGCGGCCAAAATATGGCCGGCTTCCGCGATCTGGTCGGCCAGCGTCTGGCCCGATTTGTCGTCGGCAAGGTCGCGCGTGTCGGAAACCGTCAGCACCGCGATGCGCACGGGGATGAAGGGGCGGCTGCCGTCGGTCCTCGCCATCAATCAGCCTCCATGCTGCGCGTCGCGGCGACGAACCAGCCGGCATGGCGGCCGCGGATCTCGATCGCCGCGCGCTTGGCGACATTACCGGTCTCGAACAGGCCGAAACAGGTGGCGCCGGAGCCTGACATACGGGCGAAGGCGGCACCTGCTTTTTTCAGCGCCCCTAGCGCTTCGCCGACGGCTGGCTGGATGGCTTGAGCGGCAGGTTCGAGATCGTTGCGGGTCGTCTCGAGCCAGTTGCGGATGGTGTGAAAATCCAGGCGGCCGGGCAGGGGCGGCAATGCCTCGTTGTCGCGCTTGGAAAGCGCCTTGAAGACGTCTGGCGTCGAAACCGCCACACCCGGATTGACCAGCACCAGGGCCAGCGCGGGAAAGCCTGCCAGCGGCGACAATTCTTCGCCAATGCCGCGCGCAATCAGCGGCTTTGCCTTGAGGCACATCGGCAGGTCGGCGCCGAGCGTCAGCCCGATCCGCGCCAGGCCGGCTTCGTCGATATCGAGTGCCCAGAGGCGCGAAAGGCCGCTGAGCGCGGCCGCCGCGTCGCCCGAGCCGCCGCCGACGCCGGAAGCGATCGGCAGGTTCTTTTCAAGCCGGATGGCGACGGGCGGCATCGGCTGCGCGCCGGCTTGCCGTCGCAGGGCCTCGCGCGCCTTGACGACCAGATTGTCGCCGTCGAGCGGTACGCCGGCGGCGAAGGGGCCCGACATCGAGAACTCGTCGCGCTCCGCCAACTCGATCTGCAGCCGGTCGCCAAAACGGGTGAACACGGCAAGGCTGTCGATGAGATGATAGCCGTCCGCACGCCGTCCGGTGACATGCAGCGCCAGATTGATCTTGGCAGGCGCAAGCCATGTCCGGGACCTGGCCTCGGACTCCAGAATGTCGGCTGCTGGCGAGATGGCTTCAGTCCTTGGCCAGACGGTATTCGCCGGTCTTCGGATCCTTGACCAGCGTGCCCATCGTGCCGTTGGCCGCCTGTTTCTCGGTGCGGCGGATCTTGGCCGTCACACGCTCGGCCTCGCGCACAAAAGCGCGATAGCCGAAATAGGCGGCGGCGCCGACGACAACGAAGAAAATGATCTGCGGCATCCTAAAACTCCTTCCGCGTTTCTCGCGGCAAGGCCGGCCGTACGGGTCGGTCAAGCGATTATGCTAGACGCTTTCAGCACTTTTTCAAAGGCCGAAGCGCGCCCACAGCGCGCGCTCTTCCGCCGCATCGATGACGCCGCTAGCCGCCGCCGCGGCGATGTCGGGCGCCGAAAAGCGCGAGCCGAACAGGCCGAAACGGCCGAAAAGCCCGCGCGGCGCGGTGATCAGCTTGAGCTGCGTCTTTTCGCCGAAACGGGTCTTGAGCACGCTGCGCATGTCGCCCAGCGCATCGACGAGGCCGAGTTCCAGGCCCTTCTTGGCGGTCCAGAACAGCCCCGTGAACAGGTCCGGATCGTCCTTGAGCTTGGTGCCGCGCCGCTCCTTGACCAGATCGATGAAGGTCTCGTGCACTTCGAGCTGCAGCGCCTTCAGCCGCTCGACGTCTTCCTTCTTCTCCGGCTTGAACGGGTCGAGCACGGCCTTGTTCTGGCCGGCGGTGTGGACGCGCCGCTCGATGCCGATCTTCTTCAACAGTTCCGGGAAACCGAACGAGGCCGAAACGACGCCGATCGAGCCGACGATCGAAGAGGGGTCGGCGAAGATCTCGTCGCCGGCGATCGCGATCATGTAGCCGCCGGAGGCCGCCACGTCCTCGACGAAGACCAGCACCTTCTTGTTCTTTTCCACGGCCAGATCGCGGATGCGCTTGAAGATCAGCCGCGACTGCACCGGCGAGCCGCCCGGCGAGTTGATCGAAATCGCAATCGCCGGCGCGTCGAAGCCGAACGCCTTTTCGATAACGCCAGCCGTCGAGGCGAGCGACAGGCTCGGCCGGAACTGGCCGCCGCCGGGCAGGATGGTGCCATGCAGCCGGATGACGGGAATGGTGACGACTGTCGAGCGCCAGGATTTCGGCAGCAGGCGGTTGAAGAGGCGTTTCACGAAAGCTTGTCTCCGCAAGAGGTGCAAAGAGCAAGGCGGGACCTCATCCTTGCCCCCGGCATGTAGGAATTCCACAGCCAACGGCAATGCCGCATTGCCGGCCTTTGATCAATCGCCGAACAGCGACGCCAGCCCATTGTTGATCATCTCGGTCCGCTCCGTCGGCCCGTTGCCCGATGGGCCATGCAGGGTGAGCGGCGGCCGGATCGACAGCTTGCCGCGCGCGCCGAGCACCGCCCTGACGACGATGCGGATCGCCGCCGCGTCCGGGCGCGGGTGCACGCACAGCATCTCGGCATCGCCGAAGCGGCCTTCGACCGCATCGAGGATGGCGACAAGCTGCTCGGGCCGGGCAATCACCGCAAGCCCGCCGCGCGGCTTGACGACGGCGGCGGCGCTCCTGATCCAGCGCTCGAACAGCCCGTCCTCTGCGACATGCGCCTCCCTGCGCAACGCGTTCGGCGTCGAGCGATCCTCGGTGGCGTTGAAAGGCGGGTTCATGATGACGAAGTCGAAGGAATTATCGGCAAGCCCGGCCTCGGTCCGCGCGCGACCGGCAAGCGTGACGTCGGCCTTAAGCGCCGAGGCGCGGCCGCCCAGATGCGCATTGCCCGGATGCGCAAGCGTGGCGGCGGCAAACGCCGCCATCTCGGCGGAGCGCTCGACCAGCACCGCCTGCACCTCAGGGCAGCGCGACAAAACGGCGAGCGCCGCGGCGCCTGCGCCGGCGCCGAAATCGGCGAGCTTGCCGGAGAAAGCCGACGGGACGGCTGCCGCCAGCATCATGGCATCCATGCCGGCGCGATGGCCTTGCCGTGGCTGCACCAGCCAGAAGCGCCCGCGATGGAAGGCATCGACCGTGTGGGCCGGCGTATCCGGGGCAAGGGCGGTTGAAGCTGCCATTATTTCCGGCGGATTTCGTTCTCGATGCCCGCATCCTTCAGGATGCGGCGCGCCGCGTCCGCCTTGTCGGCGTCGACCATTATGCGCCTCGGCAGGATGCCGATCGATCCGTCGAGCACGCTCATGTTCTGGTCGGCGACGAAGCAGGCGATGCCGGCGTCGCGCATCAGCGATTCGACGAAGGAGATAAGGACGGCGTCGTTGGTGCGGACGAGTTCAATCATGGAATGAAAATCGCAGGTTGCGGCGTTCATGTAAACGTTGAGGTAGGCCCGTTCCAGCCAAGCCGCGCCAATTCGCCTCTTGCCGTGCTCGGTTGTACCGACCTAGAGTCCCACAGGGACCAGGGTGTTGTGCGCGTCAATTGGACGGGAGTGATCGTGGTGGGTGTCGTTCTGAATATCGAAGGCAAGCGGGAACCCGCTTCCATCAAGGATCTCATCGACCTGACGGCAGCCGACATGGGACGCGTCAACGAGCTGATCCTGTCGAAGGCCGGCTCCGACGTCGAGATGATCCCGGAGGTCGCCAACCACCTGATCTCGTCCGGCGGCAAGCGGCTGCGGCCGATGCTGACGCTCGCCGCCGCCCAGATGTTCGGCTATGCGGGCGAGGGCCACGTCAAGCTCGCCACCGCGGTCGAGTTCATGCACACCGCGACGCTGCTCCATGACGACGTCGTCGACGAGAGCGCGCTTCGCCGCGGCAAGAAGACGGCGCGCATGATCTGGGGCAACCAGGCAAGCGTGCTGGTCGGCGATTTCCTGCTCGGCCAGGCTTTCCGCATGATGGTCGAGGTCGGCTCGCTGGAGGCTTTGGACATCCTGTCGAGCGCCGCCTCCATCATCGCCGAGGGTGAGGTGATGCAGCTTGCCGCCGCCAAGAACCTGGAGACCACCGAGGACGAGCATTTCGCCGTCATAAAGGCCAAGACCGCCGCCTTGTTCTCGGCGGCCGCCGAGGTCGGCCCGGTGATCGCCCAGGCCTCCCGCACCGACCGCGTCGCGCTGCGTTCCTACGGCATGAACCTAGGCCTTGCCTTCCAGCTCATCGACGATGCGCTCGACTATGGCGGCTCCAGCCAGGACCTTGGCAAGAATGTCGGCGACGATTTCCGCGAGGGCAAGGTGACGCTGCCGGTGATCCTCGCCTACCGGCGCGGCACCAAGGCCGAGCGCACCTTCTGGAAGCGCGCCATCGAGGACAATGTCGCCGACGATGCCGGGCTCGAAAAGGCGATCGGCCTGATGACCCGTCACGGCGCCATCGCCGACACGATCGGCCGCGCCCGTCACTTCGGCGAGATCGCCCGCGACGCGCTGGCGCCGCTGGAGGCGACGCCGCAGAAGTCGGCGCTGATCGACGTCATCGATTTCTGCATCAGCCGCGTCAGCTGAGGCCCTTCCGACCGCAGGCAGCGCGTGCGGTGTCGGCCAGCTTGACTTGAAGCGCGCCGCGCTGAAACGGATTCAGGCGACGCGCTTTAAGCCTTTTTGTTTTGATGCATGTCGTTGCCCCAGAACCGCTGCGCACTTCTTGGGCGACATGCATTAAGTCTTTGTTTTTATGCATGTCGTTTTCCCAAGACCGCTGAACACTTTTCGGGCGACATGCATTGGGCTGGTCGACTGAACCATTCCTGCATTCGTGGGAAATAGTCGTGCATCATAAGCCTGCTCGCCCCATATTCTCCTGTGGCATCGTGATGCTTGCTGTTTGCTGGCATGTCGCCACTAACTAGCCCTAAAGCGCGTCGCGATCTTTCAGATTCGCTCCATGCGCTTTAGGTTTTGATTTTACGCATGTCTTTGTCCCGAAACCGGTCCCACTTTCGGGAGACATGCTTTAAGCCAATTGGCAGAGGCCGAAGTAGAGGTTGTTTTTAAGTATTGACTTTAAAGCACTGATGTAGTTTTAATAACTATGGGCGTTGGGTTTCTAGGGGTTGGCGAGAGAATAGTCCGCCGAATTCCTCCGGAAAGTATTTTTCTTTGGCCTGGGTTGAACGGGATTGAGGGCTATTCATAAGCCGCGCCCGTTCAGCGCAGAGGATTCCTGACCGACCTGGGGTGTGGCATAGCCGAGCGGTTGCTTGGCGTGCGATGGGGGCAGCGAATGCCGGAAGCCAGGCTCATAGCAGCCATCAGTGCCGCGCTGCGTATGCACGAGATCGGCACGAAAAGCCCTTACCAGCTCTACTTCGCCGCCAAAGGAAAAAGTGGCGGTTCGTTCGGATTCATGCAGGGCGATCTCGCCGCTGGTCAGGATATCGTCACAAAGACGTTCAGGCAGATATTGGCGGACGCCGACGCCAGCAAGGCTGATATTCAGCGCTATCTCGACAAGCTGTCGGTGCACCTGATTGGAAATCCGCTTTCAAGCGCTGATACAAAATTCGTCAACAACGCGCTCAAGACGGGCAGTGCGAAGGTCGATGCGATGGACCAGGCAATTGCCGCCGACGTCTATTCCGATCTGGACAAGTGTATCGAGGCGGCCGCAAAAGCTCATCGCAAGATCAGCGCCAAGGCTCTGTTGTATGCTGCGCTGTGGATCAACATGTCCGGCCATCCGTCAAAGCTCCTGACATGGCTGAAAGGCGACGATCCGCATCTGCAGCATCCGCTGCCGAAGCCTCCGCAGCTTGTCGGTGGGAGTGACATGCGGGGCTATTTGATGGCGACCGACTATTACACTTCCAATCCAGGCAATGCTGCCCATCTCGATCAATCCGTGCAGGCGGGAGCGCTGCTGCTTCCTGCCGATACATGAAGCGCAAAGGTGGCTTGAGGCAGGCGGAGGACCTCGATGAGACTCGAAGACGTAACCGACTCCATCCCGATATCGGTCCTCGGCGGCGATATCGACCTCGTGAAACAGATCCAGCAACTTCTGACGACGCATGGTTACCTCGATCCGCCGGCGGACGGAAAGTTCGGCGGCGTCTCAAATTGGGCGTTGTCGGAATTCGCCTACCGCAAGGGCCTTTCGACGGGCCAGGGTCTTACCAAGGCGCTGGCCCGGGCGCTTCTGGACGTCGGCAGTCCGTCGCTTCCGGCCATTCGCAAGCGGGGCGACTGGTTCGACGATGTCATCGCCTACATGGACGCCAAGGAGCACTGGATTTGTCGACACCCGCTCGCGCTGAACATCGTCTATCTTGAGGGGACCAATCTCGACGGCACTCCGAACGACAACAAGCCCAACCTGTTCAATGACGTGCGGATCGTATTTTCCATCGATTCCACGGGCTTGCCGGTTACGCAGATGTGGGACGGAACGACCGAGCCGGGCCTTTACTGGACGACGCATCCGATGAGCCCCAAGGGCGCCGCGCGCATCGCGTTCGGACAGTACAAGTCATGGGTTGTCGGAACCCATCACCCCGGCACGGCCGCGGCGCATGAAGCGCTGGTTCAGGTCGAGCCAATTCTGGTCTATCGCGACCTGAACAAGGACTTCAAGCGCCAGGGCGACGCCGTCGACCTCGGGCTTTTCGCGGTCAACCAGCATTGGGGTTACGACGCGCCGAAGGACGATTTGGGTCGCACCAGCGCAGGGTGCCTGGTTGGCCGCACCAGGGCTGGCCATGTCCAGTTCATGGCGAAGGTCAAGTCCGACCCCAGACATCAGGCCAATTCATCCTACCGGTTCATGACGGCCGTTGTGCCCGGAAGCGGAGTCATCGGCCATTGAGAGGCCGCTGATTGAAACGCAACTGCCGATTTTAACCGGCTAACCTGGGTTTTCATCAATGTTTCGTCGCATGAACAGGATCCTGCCCGTCGTGTTTGGCCTTCTTCTGTCCGGTTGCACATCCTTTGTGATCGGGGAGCCGTACGACAAGGCCATCGATGACGAGCTGAATGTATTTCAGAAGTCGACGGCGGAGTTCATCAAGAGCATGCAGATGAATGCCGGCACGGCAAGGGGATCCTATCAGTCCGATGAAGCCAGAAAATACTATGCCTCGGCAGCGGCGAGCCTTTCCAATCTGCAGCTTCGCGCGGATGTTCTCAGCAGCCGGACCTGTCCCACGTCGAAGGCCCTTCAGCTATTTGCATCGGCCGGCGTCGATACGAGCCAGGCAGCGATAGCGAATGCCGAAAAGCGGGTCGGCGGCGCCGCCGATTCTGAAGCTCTCGATGTCTCGGGCAACTGCATCGCGATTGTGGTGCGCGGCGTGCGAATGGCCGAGAGCGACCTTGAGGCCGATCATCGGGAAGCAAGCAAACTGACCCCAACGGTTGCATTGCTCGACAGTCAGGAGATCGACGCGGCGGTACGCGTTGCTCTGACTGCGTTGCGCGCGAAAAAATACTAGGAGGAAACTGAAATGGCCCTCGACGTCGGCGTTATCGGCTCCCAAATCGTCGCCCAGGCTGCGCAGGTAGCAGGGGACGGCTGGAAGGCAATGGCTACCGCGGCAACCGTGGAACTGCGGGGACTGGCACAGCGTATAGTCTTGATCGTGGAGGCGTATGCGGACGGGGAACTCAGCCAAGCGCGTGCCAAGCAGCATCTGCGAACCGCCAGGTTCCATGTCATCGCCACGATCGCCATGATGACAGTGATGACGGATGCCGTGATCGAAAAGATCGTGAACGGCGCGCTTGCGATCGTGAAGGACAGCGTCAACAAGGCTGCTGGATTTGCACTGTTGATTTAAAGATCGCGTCGGTCACGTTGCAATCAGCCGTCCCTTCCGCAGGGCTGCGGCGGGGGTGGGCGCCCGAGCCAGTGCCGGATCGCCGTCGCCTGCGATCGGCGCGAACACTTGTCTTGTTCGGGCGGCTAAAGCATGTCTCCCGAAAGTGGGAACCGGTTTCGGGACAAAGACATGCGTAAAATCAAAGACATGCGTAAAATCAAAAACCTAAAGCGCACGGAGCGAATCTGAAAGATCGCGACGCGCTTTAAGACGGGTGGTTGCGAAAGTCTTGAATTCCCGATTTGTCCGTCTCGACAAACGGTCACCGCGCAAATTATCTATAAAATATGGCCAACACAGAGGACACGATCGCCGTCCGCATCAGCAAGGAACTGGCGGACCGCATCATTTCGGGCGCGATCGAGCCCGGATCGCGGCTGCGCCAGGACCATGTCGCCGAGGAATTCGGCACCAGCCACGTCCCGGTGCGCGAGGCCTTCCGCCGCCTCGAGGCGCAAGGCCTGGCGATCAGCGAGCCGCGCCGCGGCGTGCGCGTCGCCGCTTTCGACCTCGGCGAGGTCAGGGAAGTCGCCGAGATGCGCGCGGCGCTCGAGGTGCTGGCGCTGCGGCACGCCGCGCCGCATCTGACGCCGGCGATCCTCGACCTGGCCGAGGAAGCCACCAAGGCGGGCGACAAGTCCCGCGACGTCCGTTCCTGGGAAGAGGCCAATCGTACCTTCCACCGCTTGATCTTGGCGCCCTGCAACATGCCGCGCCTTCTTTCCACCATCGACGATCTGCATGCCGCAAGCGCCCGCTTCCTGTTCGCGGCCTGGCGTTCCGAATGGGAAACCCGAACCGACCAGGATCACCGGGCAATTCTCAGCGCGCTCCGGCAGGGCAATACTGAATCGGCCGCCGCCACGCTTGGCCGGCATGTGCAATGGATCGGCCAGAAACCGGTCAAGACCGCCTCCGGCAGAACCCGCGACGCCTTCGCCATCGTCGGCTAGCGAGGCACACACAGCTACCTTTCTGCGCTCTATCGCAGTCAAATGTCGGTTTTGGGCGCCCCAACGCCCCGTGAATGGCTCAGCCTCACCACTCGTGCGATCTGCCTTCCGCAATGCAACGCTTGCCATCTCTCCAAAAATGTGGATTGGATAATAGATCGAATACGGAAATTATCTATAATTTCAACTCAACCAGGGACATCACCGTGACAAACATCGCCGTTTCGACCCGCAAGCCCTCCTTCAGCCCGCTCCGGCTGGATAGCCGCTCCGTCGCCTGGAAGGCCGGCGCCGTCATTCTCGGCTCGCTGTTCCTGGCGCTGTCGTCCTATATCGAGGTGCCGATGGTGCCCGTTCCGGTGACCATGCAGACCTTTGCCGTGACGCTGGTCGGCGCGCTCTATGGTTGGCGGTTCGGTGCGCTCACCATCGCGGCCTGGCTCGTCGAGGGCGCGGCCGGCTTCCCGGTTCTGGCGGGCGGCGCTGCCGGCGTTGAGCATTTCGTCGGCCCGACCGGCGGCTATCTCTTCTCCTTCCCGGTCGTCGGCGCTGTCGTCGGCTGGCTGGCCGAACGCGGCTGGAACGGCAATCGCGTGATGCTCGCCTTCGCCGCCATGCTCATCGGCAATCTTCTGTGCCTGGTTCTCGGCACTGCCTGGCTTGCCGCCATGATCGGCGCTGGGAAGGCGATCACCTTCGGCTTCCTGCCCTTCATCGTCGGCGGCCTGCTGAAGTCGGCGCTGGGCGCCGCGACGCTGAAGCTCTTTTCCACCTATCGGGCGGAACCGCGCGACCCACGCGCGTAGGACGCGATGACCGTCCGGCTGCGCGCCCATCATCTGCTCTGCTTGCTGACCTATGTCGGCAAGGGTTACTCGCCCGCCTTCACCGCCAACTATGACAAGGTGGTGGGGCGGCTGGGCGAGGGCGAGGCGGTCCTGATCGTTTCCGGGCCGGACGACATCTGTGCCCCGATGCTGAGCGAGCCCGAGCCGCATTGCCTGGGCGAGGGCGCCGCCGAGCGGGACGGGCTCGCCGCGCGCGATGTCGGAGCTCTCCTCGGCCGGCCGATCCAGGCCGGTGACCGGCTCGTATTGGACGCTTCCGGCCTGTCACGGATGCGCAAGGCGTTTTCCGCCGGCCTGACGCGCCAGGCGTGCTCAGGCTGCGAATGGTCCGGCCTGTGCAGCGCGGTTGCCGGCAGCGGATTTCACGACACGCGCCTTTAGGCAACACCCATCGGTGTCCCCCGCGCCGGACTTTTTGCTCGCGCGGCATCGTTTTTTAAGCCGGATGATTGCATTGTGATTCGCGCCGGATTGAAGCCTGTCCCCAAAAAGGCCATGCTTTGTCTGGAAAAGGTCAAGTCTGTGGGCGGTCCGCCGAGGGCGGGATCCCGTCTGGCTGAAAGGGATAAGATGCAGCAAGGACGTGCGCGCTGGCTGACAAGGCTGGCATTTTTGACGGGTGTGGCGCTTTCGGTGCTGCCTGCCCATGCCAAGGAAAACGCCAAACCGATCCAGATCACGTCCTTCTCGGGCGCCTATCTTGCTGCTCATACTGCGGAGAGCGACAACGATCTCGACAACGCCATTGCCTATTACAAGCAGGCGCTGGCCTTTGCCCCCAACGACACCGAGCTGCAGCAGAGCCTGATGCTGGCGCTGGTCGCGCAAGGCCGCTTCGAGGAATCGCTGGTCTACGCCGACAAGCTCAAGGAAGTGCCCGATGTCGAGCGCTTCTCGCGGCTGGCGCTTGCCGTCGATTCCTTCCACAAGAAGGACTACACCAAGGCCCAGTACTGGCTGAAGCTCTCGCTCGAATCCGATCTCGACCGGTTGCTCTCCGGCGTGATGGACGGCTGGGCCAAGGAAGGCGCGGGCGATGCCTCCGAGGCGATGGCTTCGATCGACAAGCTCAAGGGGCCGGACTGGTTCGGCCTGTTCAAGTCCTACCACCGCGCGCTGATCGCCGATGCCGCCGGCCTTTCCGACAAGGCCGATGAAATCTACGCCGCCACCCTGGCCGACACCGCCGCCGGCGGCTCCGCGCCCGAGACGTGGATGCGCAACGCGCAGGCCTATGCCTCGTTCCTCGCCCGCAAGGGCGACAAGTCGAAGGCGATCGCGGTGCTCAACCAGGCCGAGGCCTTCGCGCCCGGCAAGCTGGAAATCACCACGCTGCGCGACCGGATCAACAAGGGCGACAAGATCGAGCCCCTGGTCGCCACTCCGGCGGACGGCGCCTCGGAAATCCTGCTCGACCTCGCCACCGCGCTCAATCGTGGCGGCGGCGAGCCTTTCGTGCGGCTCTATCTGCAATATGCGCTGGCGCTGAAGCCGGACAGCGACGCCGCCCTCGTGCAGCTTGCCGCCGTCGCCGAGCAGCTGAAGGACGGTGAAGGCGCGATCGCGCTCTATCGCCGCATTCCGAACGCCTCGCCGTTGAAAGAGCTTTCGGAGCTGCAGCTTGGCCTGAACCTTGCCGACATCGACCGCCACGACGAAGCCATCGCGCACCTCAAGGGCTATGTCGATGCGCATCCGACCGACATGCGCGGCTATCTGGCGCTCGGCGGCGTCTACTCCTCCAAGGAGGATTTCCGTTCGGCAGCCAATCTCTACGACAAGGCGGTCGAGGAGCTGAAGGCGCCGACCGCCGCCAACTGGAACATCTTCTACCAGCGCGGCATCGCTTATGAGCGGCTGAAGGAATGGCCGAAGGCCGAGCCCAATTTCCGCAAGGCGCTGGAGCTGCAGCCCGACCAGCCTCAGGTTCTGAATTATCTCGGCTATTCCTGGGTCGACATGAACATGAACCTCAAGGAAGGCCTGGCGATGATCCAGAAGGCCGTGGATCTCAGGCCGAGCGACGGCTACATCGTCGATTCGCTGGGCTGGGCCTACTACCGCCTTGGCCGCTACGACGACGCCGTGCGCGAAATGGAGCGCGCCGTGTCGCTGAAGCCGGAAGATCCGGTCCTCAACGACCATCTGGGCGACGCCTACTGGCGCGTCGGCCGCAAGCTGGAAGCGACCTTCCAGTGGACCCAGGCGCGCGACCTGAAGCCGGATCCGGACGTGCTCGCTACCCTGCAGCAGAAGCTGCTCAAGGGCCTGCCGCCGATCGAATCCAACACGGCGCAGGAGACCCCGAAGGTGAAGCCGGTCCCGCCGACAGCGCCGCCGAAGGGCTGAGATTTCGCAATCATGCATTTTTGCGGGGCCCTCGGGCCCCGCAATTCTTTCAGCGGCTCTGTCAGAACATTTTTCGGTAGACGACGAACCCCGAACGCTCGCCGATCCTGTCGTAGAGCTGCATGGCGGTGTGGTTGGTCTCGTGCGTCAGCCAATAGACGCGGCCTGAGCCGGCGGCCTTGGCGCGCTCATAGACGCCTTCGATCAGCGCCCGGCCGACGCCCTGGCCACGCGCGGCCTCAGAGGTGAAAAGATCCTGCAGGTAGCAGTTGGGCGCGATCGCCGTGGTCGAGCGGTGATAGAGATAGTGGACGAGGCCGAGAAGGTTCCCGTCGCGCTCGGCCACCAGCGCATGCACCGGCTCATAGGTATCGAAGAAGCGCGCCCAGGTCATCCTGGTGATCTCGCCGGCAAGGGCCGTCTCGCCCGAACGGCCGTAGAAGGCGTTGTAGCCATCCCAGAGCGGCAGCCATTGCTCGTAGTCCTGCCGGGTGACGGGGCGGACGGTGAGTTGACCGGGCATGGCGGAACCTTTGTCGTTGCGGCTTATCCGAGCAAACGGCGGGCGTGACCGCCCGGCAATGGGCCAGCCGGCCGCAAAGCGTTCAACATCTCGGAGCTGTGGCGCAAGGCGCTGCCTTGACGCTCGCCGGCCCGGCAACTAGGGAATGCTTGAATCCCAGCGCTTTCCGAGGCCGCCGTGACCATCGAGATTCCTGCCCACATGCATCCCAGCCGCTCCTTCCAGGGGCTGATCCTGACCTTGCACAATTACTGGGCGGCTTACGGCTGCGTCATCCTGCAGCCCTACGACATGGAGGTCGGCGCCGGCACCTTCCATCCGGCGACCACCTTGCGCGCGCTTGGGCCCCTGCGCTGGAACGCGGCTTACGTGCAGCCGTCGCGCCGCCCGAAGGATGGCCGTTATGGCGAGAACCCGAACCGCCTGCAGCATTACTATCAGTACCAGGTGATCCTGAAGCCGAACCCGCCGAACCTGCAGGAGCTTTATCTCGGCTCGCTCGAGGCGATCGGAGTCGATCCGCTGCTGCATGACATCCGCTTCGTCGAGGACGACTGGGAAAGCCCGACGCTCGGCGCCTGGGGTCTCGGCTGGGAGTGCTGGTGCGACGGCATGGAGGTCTCGCAGTTCACCTATTTCCAGCAGGTCTGCGGCATCGAATGCGCGCCGGTGGCGGGCGAGCTCACTTACGGGCTCGAGCGCCTCGCCATGTATGTGCAGGGCGTCGACAATGTCTACGATTTGAACTTCAACGGCCGCGAGGGCGCCGAGAAGGTCACCTATGGCGACGTCTTCCTGCAGGCCGAGCAGGAATATTCGCGCCACAATTTCGAATTCGCCAACACGGCGATGCTGCTCCGGCATTTCGAGGACGCCGAGGCCGAGTGCAAGGCGCTTCTTGCCGCCGGCGCGCCTATCTCCCCCCTCGAGGGGGAGATGTCGGCGAAGCCGACAGAGGGGGTCGCAGCAGAAGGCACCGCCAATGAGGCGTCGAGCTTGTCGCCGGCGACCCCTCCCGGCCCTTCGGGCGACCCTCCCCTCAAGGGGGAGGGGTATCACCGCCTCGTCTTCCCGGCCTATGACCAGTGCATCAAGGCGAGCCATGTCTTCAACCTGCTCGACGCGCGCGGCGTGATCTCCGTCACCGAGCGGCAGAGCTACATCCTGCGCGTGCGCAATCTGGCCAAGGCTTGCGGGGAGGCGTTCCTGAAGACGAAGGCGGGCGGCCTGGCGGCTTAGCTCAAAACAACTTTTGCGATCTCAACGGTGGCGACCGGCAACGCACTTTGGCTGAAGGCGCCATCGATCGTGCGCAGCGCCTGTCTCACCCCCGGCATCGTAATCGTGCCATGCGCCTGGGCGGCGAAGCAGGCGCTCAGCGCCAGGATCTGCAGGGTTCTCGATGCCGTCTTCATCGTCGTTCAGCCAATAGTTCTCTGTCTGAGCGTTGGTCGCTTCAGTGCTGCGTTTGGTTCATGGGAATTTCTGCTCAAAGGACGGGCGGGCTTGATCTGTCCCGACAGCCGGCTGAAAAATTTCCAGAAATCGAACGAAGAGGCGATCTGCTTGCGGGGTGACAGCGGCCGGCCGAGTTGCTATTTCCCGCGCATTCGTGACACCGGCGCGGCCGCGCCGACCCTTCCCATCGAGGGGAGGGTGAGGAGCTAACCAATGCCTGACCTGCTTCTGGAACTCCGCTCGGAAGAGATTCCCGCGCGTATGCAGCGCAAGGCTGCCGGCGATCTTCGCAAGATGCTGACCGACGGTCTGGTCGAGGCGGGTCTCACCTATGAGGCGGCACGCGAATACTGGACGCCGCGGCGCCTGACGCTCGACATCCGCGGGCTGACCGCGCGCTCGAAGGACATTCGCGAGGAGATCAAGGGCCCCTCGACCACGGCGCCCGAGCAGGCCGTGCAAGGCTTCCTGCGCAAAGCCGGCCTTTCATCGATCGCCGAGGCGCATGTCCATTCGGATCCGAAGAAGGGCGACTTCTACGTCGCCCACATTGCGAAGCCGGGCCGGGCGGCCGAAGCAATCATCGCCGAGCTGGTGCCGGGCATCATCAAGAACTTCCCCTGGCCGAAGTCGATGCGCTGGGGGCCGGCATCGGCCAAGCCCGGTTCGCTGCGCTGGGTGCGCCCGCTGCAATCGATCGTCTGCACCTTCGGCCCCGAGACCGAGGAGCCGGTGGTGGTCGATTTCGAGATCGACGGCATCCGCTCCGGCAACATCACCTACGGCCACCGCTTCCACGCGCCAGGCGCGATCACCGTTCGCCGTTTCGACGACTACGTGGCCAAGCTCGAGGCGGCCAAGGTCGTACTCGACGCCGATCGGCGCAAGGAGATCATCCTGGCGGACGCGCGCAACGTCGCCTTTGCCAACGGCCTCGACCTTGTCGAGGACGAAGGCCTGCTCGAGGAAGTCTCCGGCCTGGTCGAATGGCCGGTCGTGCTCATGGGCGAGTTCGAACAGGACTTTCTCATCATTCCGGCCGAGGTCATCCGGCTCACCATCCGCGCCAACCAGAAGTGTTTTGTGACCGGACGCCAAATCTCTCCCCTTGAGGGCGAGATGTCGGCGAAGCCGACAGAGGGGGTCGTCTCGCGTGGAGCGCCAACATCTTCTGTCTTCGAAAGACCAGAACGCGTCGAGCCAGCCGAAGCGACCCCCTCTGGCCTGCCGGCCATCTCCCCCTCGAGGGGGGAGATCACCCAACTCTCCAACTGCTTCATCCTCGTCGCCAACATCGAGGCGAAGGACGGCGGCAAGGAGATCGCATATGGCAACGGCAAGGTGGTGCGGGCGCGGCTCTCCGACGCGCTCTATTTCTGGAAGACCGACCAGGGCGACCTGCCGGACCTCGATCAGCTGAAGGAATCGGCGGCGAAATTCGACCTGGATCTGAAGAAGCC
This sequence comes from Mesorhizobium shonense, assembly GCF_040545255.1. NCBI lineage: Bacteria > Pseudomonadati > Pseudomonadota > Alphaproteobacteria > Hyphomicrobiales > Phyllobacteriaceae > Mesorhizobium > Mesorhizobium shonense. Next base: position 771,003 of record NZ_JBEPLM010000001.1, on the reverse strand, counting down.
GCTGGACCAGCGTATGGCGCGGCTCGATCATCTGAACGTGACCTTCCATGCCAAGCTCGGCACGCAGGGCGCGCGGGTCGCGCGGATCAAGCGCCTGGCCGAGGAACTGGCGCCGACGGTGGCGAAGTCGATCTCCCCCCTTGAGAGGGAGATTGCCGCGCTCGTCGCCCGCGCCGCAGTGCTCGCCAAGGCCGATCTGCAGACCGAGGTGGTCGGCGAGTTCCCGGAATTGCAGGGCGCCATGGGCCGTAAATACGCGCTGCTGCAGGGCGAGCATCCGTCCGTGGCCGCGGCCGCCGAGGAGCACTACAAGCCGCAAGGGCCCTCCGACCGGGTGCCGACCGACCCGGTGTCGGTTGCCGTCGCCCTTGCCGACAAGCTCGACACGCTCACCGGCTTCTGGGCGATCGATGAAAAGCCGACCGGCAGCAAGGATCCGTTTGCACTCAGAAGGGCTGCACTCGGCGTGGTCAGGATTTTGGTCGAGAACCGCATTCGCCTGGGACTGACCTCGATCTTCGCCAAGGCTTTTGCGAATTTCGCCGGCGGCGCCGGCCAGACGTCGGACCTCCTCGCCTTCTTCCACGACCGCCTGAAAGTTTATCTCCGCGACCAGGGCGCGCGTTACGATCTGATCGATGCCGTCATCACGCCGCAGTCCGACGACCTTCTGCAGATCGTCCGCCGCGTCGAGGCGCTGGGCTCCTTGCTCGACACCGAGAATGGCAGGAACCTGCTCGCCGGCACCAAGCGCGCTGCCAACATCCTGGCTGCCGAGGAGAAGAAGAAAACATTGGTCGCCGATGGCGTTGAGCCAGCGCTATTCCGCGAAGACGCGGAAAAGAAACTGTTTGCAGCGGTGAATCAGGCCGAGAAGGAAGCCGGACAAGCGATTCAAAACGAAGATTTTTCCACCGCCATGCTGTCGCTTAGCGTTTTGCGTGAACCGGTTGATTCATTCTTTGAAGGCGTTCTCGTGAATGATGAGGACCAGGCCGTGCGCGCCAACCGCCTGGCGCTGCTTGCCCGCATCCGCGCCGCCACCGACCAGGTCGCCGATTTTTCAAAAATCGTCGGCTGACAGCGCAAAATCGCGTGATCCGAAGCTGCCTGCGCCTCATAAGGCGCGGGATGTGCTTCGACAATTTCATCGCCCGAAATTTGATGCGCCGGAGCCGGCTTACAGTCATATGACGATGACCTCCGCGTGGGAGAACCAATGCATGTCGCCTAGAAATGTGCAGCGGTTCTGGGACAACGACATGCATCAAACAAAGACTTAAAGCGCGTCGCCTGAATCCGTTTCAGCGTGACGCGATTTAAGACGTTCCCAAACCACGGAGGCATGCCATGAATTCCGTTCACGATACCGAATTGACTGAAGAGACCCCGGCCGCCGCCGAGGGCATCGTATCCGCTTCCGACAACATCCTCGACCATGCCGCCGCCGCGGCGATCGAAGCCGCCGAACCGTCTGAAGACGACGAGGAAGAAGGCGACGAAGACCCCGATGAGGAAGCCTCGGGCGGCGACGAGGACGACGAAGACGGCGACGACGATGAGGACGCCGACGAAGACGCCACGGCCTCGGGCAGTGATGAGGACGAAGACGGCGAGGACGAGGACGACGAGTCCGACGATGACGACAAGGAAGAAGCGGCCTGAGCCGTTTCTTGCCGCTTGAAAAGAAGAAAGGGGCGACGCGGCAGGCGTCGCCCCTTTTTATCGGTCCTGAAAGGCTGCGTGCCTACATCGCCTTGCTGAAGCGCGGCGATATCGGGGGTTCTTGCGGTTGAGCTTGTGGCTGAGCTTGCGGCTGCGCCTGGTCGTCCGACGCATCCGCCGTCGCGGCGGCCTTGTTGTCGGTCGTTTTGGCGTCGCCGTTGGGAGCAGCCGCGGCTGTGCCGTTGGGAGGTGTGGCCGCAGCAGGCGCGGTGTCGTTTGCCGGTGTCGCGGCCGCGGGCGCGGTGGACTTGGCTGAGGCGGTCGCCGCTGGCGTCGCGGGGGCGCCGCCGACGATGCCGCCGCGAATGATCATCGGCGCCTGCGCGTGTCTCTGCCCGGATTTCTCCGGGATCGCGGCCACCTTCTCATCGGTGACGGCTGGCACCGGCTCGCCGAGCGCCACCACGGATGGCGTGGAAGCCGCGGAGACGTTGCCGGGTTCGATCGCGGCCGGCCTGACCACGGATGGCGTCGATGTCGAAACGCCGAGCACCACGATGGACGAAGCCTGTGCCAGACCGGCCGTCGCCAAAAGGCCGATACCGACCGCTGCTAGAGCAATTCCAGGAAAAGTGCGTAGCGGTTTTCCGTCCGGAATTGCGTAAAAACAAAGATATAGAGCGGTTTGGCGTTTCCGTGAAACGGTGAACCGCTCTAGACCAATTCCAGGAAATGTGTGTAACGGCTGGGCTCGGCGACTTCGCCGTAGCCTGCCATGCGGAATTGCGTCAAAGCAAGGCATACGCATCACGATAACTCCCCGAGCCCAACAACCGGAAATCCGCAGCCTAGTGACGGCGAATTGATGCCGGCTTGCATCGAAACTTAACATTTTAGGGATTGATAAATCGCCAATACCCGCCCTTGCCCCTCGTTCCATGCCGTATTACGGGACCCGCGTGTTCAGGAACGGTGGTGAATTTGGCTGAGATACTTGCCGTCGGCGAGGCGATGGAGCGGGCGCTGGCGCTGCTCGAAGGCGGCGATGTCGTCGCCATCCCGACCGAGACCGTCTACGGGCTGGCGGGCGACGCCACCAACGGCGTTGCCGTGGCGCGTATCTTCGAGGCCAAGGGCCGCCCACGCTTCAATCCGCTGATCGCCCATGTCGCCGATCTCGCCATGGCAGGCCGCATCGCCGACTTCGATCCGCTGTCGGCGAAACTGGCCGAGACCTTCTGGCCTGGCCCGCTGACGCTGGTGCTGCAGCAGCGCGCGGAAAACGGCATCCATCCGCTGGTCACCGCCGGGTTGGACACCATCGCGCTGCGCATGCCCAGGGGTTTTGGCGGCGAGCTGATCGCGCGGCTCGGCCGGCCGCTCGCCGCGCCCAGCGCTAATTCCTCCGGCAAAATCAGCGCCACGACGGCCGAAGCCGTCGCCGCCGATCTCGGCGACAGGATCAGGCTGGTGGTCGACGGCGGCGCGACGCCAGTCGGCCTGGAATCGACCATCGTCAAGGTCGAGGACGGCAGGCTGACGCTGCTGAGGCCCGGCGGCATCGCCGCCGAGGACATTGAAGCTGTTTCCGGCCAAAAACTCATGCGCGGCGCCGCCGGCATCGAGGCACCGGGCATGCTTGCCTCGCACTATGCGCCGGGCGCATCGATGCGGCTCAATGCCGGCAAGATCGCCAGCGGCGAGGCGCTGCTCGCCTTCGGCCGCGATCGCGCCGAAGGCTGGCAGGATGCGGTGGCGGTGCGCAATCTTTCCGAGGCGGGCGATCTGCGCGAGGCGGCCACGAATCTGTTCGCCTATATGCAGGCGCTCGACCGCAGCGGCGCCGCCACCATCGCCGTCGAGCCTATTCCATTCGACGGCCTGGGCGAGGCGATCAACGACCGGCTCGTCCGCGCCGCCGCCCCGCGTGACAAGATCGCCTGAGCGCCATAGGTTCTGGCGCATGAACGATCTGACCGACGACCAGCCCTTCGAGCTCGATCCCGCCCTTATCGACCGCTTCGCGGCCATCGTCGGCGAGAAATACGCGCTGCGCGATCAGCCCGATATCGCGCCCTACATCACCGAGCGGCGCGGCCTCTGGCATGGCCGGACATCCCTGGTGCTGAGGCCAGGCAGCGTCGAGGAAGTGAGCCGCATCATGCGGCTCGCGACCGAGACCGGAACGCCGGTCGTGCCGCAAAGCGGCAATACCGGCCTGGTCGGCGCCCAGGTGCCGGACAAGTCCGGGCACGACATCGTGCTGTCGTTGTCCAGGCTGAACCGCATCCGCGAGATCGATGTGCTGTCGAACACGGTCACCGCCGAGGCCGGCGTCATCCTGCAGACGCTGCAGGAAGCGGCCGACGCCGCCGGCCGGTTGTTTCCGCTGTCGCTTGCCGCGCAAGGCTCCTGCCAGATCGGCGGCAATCTTTCTTCGAACGCCGGCGGCACCGGCGTGCTTGCCTATGGCAATGCGCGCGAGCTCTGCCTCGGCGTCGAGGTGGTGCTGCCGACGGGGGAAGTGTTCGACGATCTGCGCAAGCTGAAGAAGGACAACACCGGCTACGATTTGAAGAACCTCTTCGTCGGCGCCGAAGGCACACTCGGCGTCATCACCGCCGCGGTGCTGAAACTCTTTCCCAAGCCGAAGGGCAGGGAGGTTGCCTTTGCCGGCCTGTCTTCGGCTCAGGCAGCGCTTTCGCTGTTCACCCTGGCGATGGACCGCGCCGGCGCGGCGCTCACCGCCTTCGAGCTAATCGCCAAGAGGCCTTACGACTTCACGCTTCGGCACGGGCAAGGCATCAAGCGGCCGCTGGCCGACGACTGGCCATGGTATGTGCTGATGCAGGTTTCCTCCGGCCGCTCTGAAGAGGACGGCAGGGCGCTGATCGAGGAGATTCTTTCGGCCGGCCTCGAGCAAGGCATCGTCGGCGATGCGGTGGTCGCCGCAAACCTTGCCCAGGGCGACGCATTCTGGAATTTCCGCGAGACGCTGCCCGAGTGCCAGAAGCCGGAGGGCGCCTCGATCAAGCACGACATTTCGGTGCCGATCGCCGCGATCCCGGATTTCATCGAGGAGGCGGCTGTCGCCGTCGCGTCCGTCAGCCCCGGCGCGCGCGTCGTTTGCTTCGGCCACATGGGCGACGGCAATTTGCACTATAACATTTCGCGCCCCGAAGGCGGTGACGACGAAGCGTTCCTTGGCCTCTACCGCCCGATGAACAATGCCGTGCACGACGTCGTGCGCTCTTTCCACGGATCGATATCGGCCGAGCACGGCATCGGCCAGCTGAAGCGCGACGAGCTGCTCGCCACCGCGCCGCCGATGGCGATCGACCTGATGCGCCGCATCAAAGCGGCGTTCGATCCGGCCGGCATCATGAATCCCGGTAAGGTTATCTGATCCTTCCAACATCTGGTGGCTGGTCGCATTCCGATAACCATCGGCTCCGATCAGCAAAATTTAACCGACTTTCTTAAGCGCGGCGGTAAGAAGCGAGCGCTAATGTTTCTGCCCATAACGAGGCCGGAAAAACCGGCCCGGAGAGAACCGGAAAACGGCCCTCAGGAGAAACAGGAAGGCATTCGATGAACACTGGACTGAAGCCAGTCTGGGCGGGGCGCAACATGCGTCTCGACCCGTTTCGCCTGCCGCAGATGGTAAGCTATGCCACGCGCGACGACTACGGCGATGTCACCTTCACCATCGACCAGCGCGGCGCCGTCATCCGGCGCATGCTGGAGATGAGCAACCTGCCGGCGATCATCGCGCTGCCCGCCAACGCGTTCCGCGGCGTCGCCGCCCGCGCCATGGAAGATCCGGACGGCAACGTCACGGTGACGCTGGAACTTCTGCACAATGATCCGATGCTGTCGGTGCCGCTGCTGGTCGCCGACGATCTCGACGACGTTGCCGCCGACTGGCGCGCCTGGGCCGACGCCTATCGCCTGCCGATGCTTTTGATCGAGGCCGACGGCATTGCCCGCACGCTTGAGGAATCGCTCGGCGCCGCCATCAAGGCGCTGCCGCCGCAGGAACGCCGCAAGGGCCGTGTCTCCAACATGCGCCGCCCGCGCTTCCTCGCCCGCCGCAGGACCGGCAATCTCGGCCTGCGGCTCGTCATCGGCGGTGAGGAGATTATCGCAAGGGAGTAGGCGTCTTCCTTCTCCCCTTGTGGGAGAAGGTGGATCGGCGCGCAGCGCCGAGACGGATGAGGGGTGTTCCAGTGGAGTGAGACGCTGGCTTTCCCTGGAGCATCCGTCGCCTTCGGCGACACCTTCTCCCACAAGGGGAGAAGGGGACGCCCCGCTACACCAGCGGCTTCAGCGCCACCCACAGCGCGCCGCCGATCAGTCCCAGAAAGATCAGCCAGCCGACCTGGTTGTTCGACTTGAACAGCTTCAGGCATTGGTCCGGATCGTTGATGTCGAGCCGGATGATCTGGCGCGTCATATGCGCGCCGGCGGCGATCAGTCCGGCTAGCGCTGGCATCGGCACCTGCGCCGAGGCGAAGGCGATGGCGAAGCAGACGAGGGTGCCGCCATAGAGCCCGACCAGCCAGGTCTTGGTGTCGTCGCCGAACAGCCGGGCCGTCGAGCGCACCCCGACGATGGCGTCGTCTTCCTTGTCCTGATGCGCATAGATCGTGTCGTAGCCGATCACCCACAGGATCGAGCCGATATAGAGCATGATGGCGGGGCCATCGAGATCGCCGAACTCGACCGCCCATCCCATCAGCGCGCCCCAGGAGAAGGCCAGCCCAAGCACGAATTGCGGCCAGTTGGTGATGCGTTTCATGAATGGATAGACCGCGACGATGGCGAGCGAGACGATGCCGAGCGGGATGGCGAAGCTGTTGAACTGCAAGAGCACCGCCAAGCCCACCAGCGCCTGGACGATAAGGAACGCCCATGCCTGGCGGCGCGTCACCTTGCCGGCCGGCAGCGGCCGCGAGCGGGTGCGCTCGACCTGGTTGTCGATGTCCTCGTCGACAATGTCGTTGTAGGTGCAGCCGGCCCCGCGCATGGCGACGGCGCCGACAAAGAACAGCAACAGGTACCAGGGCGCCGGCAGCAACGTGAGCAGCGGGTCCGTCGGGCGCGGATAGGCGCTTGCCGCAAGGGCCGCCGACCACCAGCAGGGCCATAAGAGCAATTGCCAGCCGATTGGCCGGTCCCAGCGCGCAAGCTGCGCGTAGGGCCACAGCCAGCGCGGCAGCACCCGGTAGACCCAATGGCCGCTCGGGGCATCGGCGACGCGGCCCTGGGCCGCTTTCGACTGGATGGGTTCCATTGTGCTGGAGTGGCAGCAGCGGCAGGCGGCGTCAAGCGGCCGCGTTGTCGCTCAAGCAGTGAAAACATCGTGACTGGCGAACCACCCTTTTGCGACCTCGATAAAGGCTAGCGCCGCTTTCGGCAGGCGCTGGCGCGTATCATGGGTCAGGATGATGCGCTGCATGGGAAGCGGATCGGAGAGCGGTTTGCAGACCAGCGGCAAGCCGTCATAGCTCCTGTCGCCATGCGGCCTCGTATAGCTGACGGCGACGCCGAAGCCGTTGGCCACCATGGAGCGCTGCAGCTCGAACGAGCTCGTCGATGACTGCGCGATGGGCGACAGGCCGCGGCTGAGGAAAAGATCGAGCATATGCTGCCAGCTGTGCGGCTGGTCGGTGCTGATCAGCGGATAGGCGGCGAGATCCGCCAGGCTGACGGTCCGCTTGTCCGCCAGCACGTGACCGGCCGGCAGCAGCGCGTGCGGCCGAAGCTCATGCAGAAGGACGCGCTTGAAATGCGCCGGCAGGCCCAGATCGTAGGTCAGGCCGAGATCGATGGCGCTGTCGGCCAGTCGTCGTCCGAGCGTCTCGAAGCTCTCGTCGCGGACAATGACGGTCACCGAGGGACAGCGTTCCGAAAACGAGCGGATCAGCGCCGGCGCGAAGTAGGGCGCCAGATCCTCGAAGCAGCCGAGCACCAGCTCGCCGCCGACATCGGCCTCGCGCGATCCGAGCGCGGCCAATTCATCCGCCTCGCTGAGAACCTGCCTGGCCTTCGCCACGGCGCTGCGGCCGAACGACGTCAGCGCGATGCCGCTCCCGCGCTGACGCACGAACAGTTTTTGGCCGAGCGCATCCTCGACATTGTCGATCGCTACCGAGATCGAAGGCTGCGACACATTCAGCGCCCTGGCGGCCATGGTGACGCTGCCATAGCGCGCCACGGCGACGAGATAGCGCAACTGCGTGAGGGTCAAAGCCATAGAGTAAAACTATAAGTGAGATGACAAGTTATTATTTTACTCGATATGGGGCGCCTGCGATAGTCGGCTATCGAACCCACGGAGAGTGCGATGGCCAACCCAAAAATCGATGCCGGAACGATTGCCGACTACCGGCGCGACGGCGCGGTCTGCATCCGCGGCGCCTTCAAGGACTGGGTCGACGTCATCGCCGACGGCATCGAGCGCAACATACAGAACCGCAGCGCCACCGCCTCCGACATCGCCGGCGGCAAGGGCAGCTTCTTCGACGATTACTGCAACTGGGAGCGCATCCCGGAATTCGTCAGGATCGTGCGGGAATCGCCCGCCGCCGAACTGGCGGCAGCCGTCATGCAATCGCGCAGCGCGCAATTCTTCCACGACCACGTTCTGGTCAAGGAGCCCGGCACGCAGAAGCCGACGCCCTGGCATCAGGACATTCCCTATTATTTCGTCGACGGCAGCCAGACGGTGAGCTTCTGGATTCCGATCGATCCGGTGAAGGAGGCGACGCTCAGGCTGATCGCCGGCTCGCATAGATGGGAAAAGATGGTCCTGCCGGTGCGCTGGCTGAACGACGCCAATTTCTATGCCGGCGAAGGCGACTATCTGCCGGTGCCCGATCCCGACAACGACCCTTCGATGAAAGTGCTTGAATGGGAGATGGAGCCGGGCGACGCCATCCTGTTCGATTTCCGCACCGCGCATGGGGCGCGCGGCAACATGACCTCGGCCAGGCGCCGGGCGCTGTCGCTGCGCTGGGTCGGTGACGACGCGCATTATGTCGAGCGGCCGGGCCGCACCTCGCCGCCCTATCCGGGCCACGACATGAAGCCCGGCCAGAAACTGCGCGAGGACTGGTTCCCCGTCGTTTTCCGAAGCTAAGTCATCTTCCGGAGCTAACCAGGCCGGATCGGTTTCTTCTTGACCGGCAAAATTGCCCGATCACGTCTTGATGCGGGCCATGTTCCCGTGTGCAATCGCCACCAAAACGCCAAGACGCCTTGACCCGTCGCTCGCGGACCAATAGCGGGTTCAGGGAGACGATCAGCAAGAGGTGGCCATGAACGTTCTTCTTCTCGGCTCGGGTGGCCGCGAACATGCGCTTGCCTGGAAGATCGCCGCCTCGCCGCTGCTGACGAAGCTTTATGCCTCGCCCGGCAATCCCGGCATCGGCGGCGTCGCCGAACTGGTCAAGCTGGATATGTCCGACCATTCCACTGTGGCCGCCTTCTGCCAGGAGAAGAACATCGACCTCGTCGTGGTCGGTCCGGAAGGCCCGCTGGTGGCCGGCATCGCCGATGACCTGCGCCCTTGGGGCATCCGCGTCTTCGGACCGTCCAAGGCTGCGGCGCGGCTCGAAGGCTCGAAAGGCTTCACCAAGGACCTTTGCGCGAAATTCAACATCCCGACCGCCGCCTATGGCCGCTTTGGCGACCTCGCCTCGGCCAAGGCCTATGTCGAGAAGACGGGCGCGCCGATCGTCATCAAGGCCGACGGGCTCGCTGCCGGCAAGGGCGTCACCATCGCCATGACTCTGGAGGAGGCGCTCGCCGCGCTAGAGGCCTGTTTCGAGGGCGCTTTTGGCGCCGCCGGCGCCGAGGTGGTCGTCGAGGAATATCTGACCGGCGAGGAGGCGAGCTTCTTCTGCCTGTGCGATGGCGCCACCGCGCTGCCCTTCGGCACCGCGCAGGACCACAAGCGCGTCGGCGACGGCGATACCGGCCCGAACACCGGCGGCATGGGCGCCTACTCGCCGGCGCCGGTGATGACGGCGGAAATGACCGAGCGCACCATGCGCGAGATCATCGAGCCGACCATGCGCGGCATGGCCAATCTCGGCGCGCCCTTCGCCGGTATCCTGTTTGCCGGACTGATGATCACCGACCAGGGCCCGAAGCTGATCGAGTACAACACCCGCTTCGGCGATCCGGAATGCCAGGTGCTGATGATGCGACTCAAGGACGATCTGCTGGTCCTGCTCAATGCCGCCGTCGACGGCCAGCTCGCGCACATGTCAGTCCGCTGGAGCGACGAAGCGGCGCTGACGGTGGTGATGGCGGCAAGGGGCTATCCCGGCACGCCGGAAAAGGGCTCGGTCATCCGCGGCCTCGACGAGGCCGCGAGCGAAGGCGCCGAGATCTTCCACGCCGGCACCGCCATCAACGGCGGCGCGCTGGTCGCCAATGGCGGCCGCGTGCTCAACGTCACGGCAACCGGCGCCACGGTTGGCGAGGCGCAGAAAAAGGCCTACGCGGCGATCGACCATATCGACTGGCCGCAGGGTTTCTTCCGCCATGACATCGGCTGGCGCGCCGTCGAGCGCGAGAGGATTGGCGCCTGATCAGGCGGCCTTGCTCCTGCCATCCTTGCGCGCCCAGGCCGGCAGCCAGTCGCCGTGAGCGGCGAGAAGGTCGTCGACCAGTGACCAGATCTGGTCGAGGTCGAGCTCGGCCGCCGTGTGCGGGTCCATCATCGCCGCGTGGTAGATGTGCTCGCGGTTTTCGCTCATCAGCGCCCGCACCGTCAGTTCCTGAACGTTGACGTTGGTGCGGATCAGTGCGGTGAGTTGCGGCGGCAGCTCGCCGATATAGGTCGGCTGGATGCCGGAGGCATCGACCAGGCACGGCACTTCCGCCGCGCAGTCGAAAGGCAGCGAGGTGATGCAGCCATTGTTGCGGACATTGCCGTAGATCACCGACGGCTCGCCGGTCCACACAGAATTCATGATCGAGGAGGCGTATTCCTTGGATTGCTCGACCTCGATGCGGTCGGCCGAGCGATAGGCCTCCGCCTGGCCCTTCCAGCGCTCGATCTGCTCGATGCAGCGTTTTGGATATTCGTCGAGCGGAATGCCGTATTTCTCGATCAGGTCGGGGCGGCCGTCCTTGATGAAATAGGGCGTGTATTCGGCGAAATGCTCCGAGCTTTCGGTGACGAAATAGCCGAGCCGGGTCAGCATCTCGTAGCGCACCTTGTTCGGGCAGCGCGGGTTCCAGCCCGGCTTCGGCGCCCGCCCTTCGCGATAGGCGCGGACGAGATCCGGATAGAGGTCGCGATAGGACCCGTCCGGCTGGCGATGCTCGAACTTGAGATAGAAGGCCATGTGATTGATGCCGGCCGAGCGGTAGCGGATCTCCTCATAGGGAAGGTCGAGATCGTGCGCCAATTCCATCGCCGTGCCCTGCACCGAATGGCAGAGCCCGACCTGCCTGATTTGGTGGTATTTCTCGGCGATCGCCCAGGTGTTGATCGCCATCGGGTTGACATATTGCAGCATGATCGCCTCCGGGCAGACGGCGAGCATGTCCTCGCAGATCTTCCACAGATGCGGCACGGTCCTTAAGCCCCGCATGATGCCGCCGACGCCGAGCGTGTCGGCGATCGTCTGGCGCAGGCCGTATTTCTTCGGCACCTCGAAATCGGTGACGGTGCAAGGCTCGTAGCCGCCGATCTGGAAGGCGACGACGACGAAGTCGGCGCCGGAGAGCGCCTTGCGCTGGTCGGAATAGGTCTCGGCCTTGGCCTTCACGCCGAGCGTCGCGATCAGCTTGTTGACGACGATGGCGCTTTCTTCCAGCCGCTGCGGGTTGATGTCCATCAGCGCGATCGTCGCGCCCGACAGCGCCGGCCGCTGCAGCACGTCGCCGACGATGTTCTTCATGAACACCGTCGAGCCGGCGCCGATGAAAGTGATCTTGGGATTTCTAGCCACTATGAACCTCCGGCATATGGTCACGCCACGTCGAAAGCGGCCCTGACGAGCCGTTCGGTGTAGGCGGTCTTGGGATTGGTGAGGACCTCGTCGACGGGTCCCTGCTCGACGATCTTGCCGTGCTGCATGACGATGACGCGGTGGCACAGCGCCCGCACCACCTTGAGGTCGTGCGAGATGAAGAGATAGCTCAGGCCGCGCTCGTCCTGCAGCTTGCGCAACAGGTCGATGATCTGCGCTTGCACGGAAAGGTCGAGCGCCGATGTTGGCTCGTCGAGCAGGATGAATTCCGGCTCCAGCGCGATGGCCCGCGCGATCGCGATGCGCTGCCGCTGGCCGCCGGAGAATTCATGCGGAAACCGCGACAGGATATCGCCGGGCATGCCGGCGCTGACCAGCGCCTCGCGCACCCGCTCGATGCGCTCGCGCCGCGTCGCGCCTAACCTGTTGACCACCAGCCCTTCCTCGATGATCTGGCCGATCGTCATGCGCGGGTTGAGCGAAGAGAACGGATCCTGGAAGACGATCTGCATGCGCGAGCGCAGCGGCCGCATCTCGGCCCGCGACAGGCCCTCGATCGGCTTGCCGTCGAAACGGATTTCGCCGCGCTTGGCGTCCAGCAGCCGAAGCAGCGCCTGGCCGAACGTGGTCTTGCCGGAGCCGGATTCGCCGACCAGTCCGAGCGTCTCGTGGCGGCAAAGCTTCAGGTCGAGGTCGTCGACCGCGACCAGCTCGCGCCAGTCGGGCTTGAGGAAGTTGCCGTGGCGCAGCGTGAAGCAGACGCGCACGCCATTGGCCTCCAGGATGGTGCCGGAGCCCTCGGGCAGCGCCTTCGGCCGTCCGCGCGGCTCGGAGGCGAGCAGCCGCTGCGTATAAGGGTGCTGCGGATCGGCGAAGAGCCGTTCGGTGACGTTATGCTCGCGCATCTCGCCATGTTGCATGACGTAGACGTAGTCGGAGAACTTGCGCACCACGGTCAGGTCGTGCGTGATCAGGATCACCGCCATCCGCAGTTCCTTCTGCAGGTTGCGGATCAGGTTCAGTATCTGCGCCTGCACCGTGACGTCGAGCGCCGTCGTCGGCTCGTCGGCGATCAGCACGTCGGGCTCGTTGGCCAAAGCCATGGCGATCATCACGCGCTGGCGCTGTCCGCCGGAGAGCTGGTGCGGATATTGCTTGAGCCGCGCTTCCGGCTCGGGGATTTGGACATGCCGCAAAAGCTCGAGCGCCCGCGCCCAGGCTTGCCTGCGGCTTACCTTGCGATGCACCCTGATCGCCTCGACGATCTGGCTGCCGACCGTGTAGATCGGATTCAGCGAGCTCATCGGCTCCTGGAAGATCATCGAGATGCGGTTGCCGCGCAGCTTGCGCCGGGCGCGCTCGGAGAATTTCAGGACGTTCTGCCCGTGATAGTCGACGCTCGACCGCGGCGACACCGTCGCTCGCCGCGACAGCAGCCCCATCACGGTGCGCGCCGTCACCGACTTGCCGGAGCCGGATTCGCCGACAATCGCGATCGTCTCGCCGCGATAGAGCTGGAACGAGACGTCCTTCACCGCCTCGACGATGCCGTGCTCGACCTTGAAGGCGACCTCGATGTTGCGGGCGTCGATGACGGGCTGGTCATGGCGGCCATTGTGGTCGTGCCTGACGGCTGGAGCGAAGGATTCGGCTAGCGCGACGGTTGTCATCCAACCACCTCAATAAGGATCGACGGCATCGCGCAGGCCGTCGCCCAGCGCGTTGAAGGCAAAGACGGTGACAAGCACGAAGCCGACCGGTGACAGGATCCAGGGATAGGTGCCGATGACCGAGTAGGTCGCGGTGTCCTGCAGCATCAGGCCCCAGGAGATCAGCGGCGGCTTCACCGCGAAGCCGAGGAAGCCGAGGAAGGATTCCAGAAGCACCACCGTCGGGATCGCCAGCGTCACGGCGACGATCACGTGGCTCATCACATTGGGGAAGATGTGCTGCATGATGATGCGCCGGTCGGTGGCGCCGACCGCCATGGCGGCGCGCACATAGTCGATCCGCGCCAGCGCCAGCGTCTTGCCGCGCACCTCGCGCGACATCTGCGCCCAGCCCAGCGCCGACATGACGATGATGACGAAGGCGAGGAAGACGTTGGTCGGCGCGGTGACCGGGATCAGCGTCGTCAGCGCGAGATAGAGCGGCAGTTGCGGGAAGGCGAGCACAAGTTCGACGAAGCGCTGCGTCCAGACGTCGAACCGGCCGCCGAAATAGCCGGAGGCCATGCCGACGCTGGTGCCGATGACGGTGATGATGAAGACGACGGTGAGCGCGATCATCAGCGAGACGCGCGAGCCATGGATGGCGCGCGACAGCACGTCGCGGCCGAACTTGTCGGTGCCGAGGAAATGTACCGGCTGGCCGTCCATCGAGCCGAAGAAGTGCCGGTTCGCCGGGATGAGCCCGAGGAGCTTGTAGGGCGCGCCCTCGACGAAGAAGCCGAGCAGGCGCGGATGGTCATAGTCGGGGCCGAGGATCGGCTGGAAGGTCACCGGGTCGAGGTCGGTCGATTCGGCCAGCGCATAGATCCTGGGACGCGCGATGAAATTGCCGTCCTTGTCGTGGAAGCTTGGCACCTCCGGCGGCGCGAAGGCGATATCGGTCGCCTTAGGGTCCAGAGGCGCCAGGAATTCCGCGAAGACCGCCATCAAAAGCAGCAGCACGACCAGGCAAAGCCCGGCCATGCCGGTCCAGGAGCGCTTCAGCCGGCGCCAGACCAGCGCGATGTAGCTTTCATTGCCGTGCGCGGGCTCGGCAACGGCGACGCCTTCGGCCGGCATTGGTGGGGGTGAGGGATCGCGCGCCAGCATCTAACGCTCTCCGAACTGGCGCACGCGCGGATCGAGCAAGGCGAGCAGCATGTCGGCGATGATGTTGCCGACGATCAGCGTTGCCGACAGCACCATCATGAAGGTGGCCGTCACATAGACGTCGCCCACCGCCATCGACCCGACGATCGCCGGCCCGACGGTCGGCAGCGCGAAGATGATCGCAGTCTCGATCTCGCCGGTCAGCATGTAGGGCAGCACCACGCCTTGATACATGACCAACGGGTGCAGCGCGTTGGGCACGGCATGGCGCATCACCACCGCGCCGCCGGTCAGACCCTTGGCCTTCGCCGTCTCGACATATTGCGCGTTGAGCGTGTCGAGCAGATTGCCGCGCATGACGCGCATGTTGTAGGCGAGCCCGCCGAAGGTCGCGATCGCCACGACCGGCCAGACGTGCTTGACGAGGTCGACGAATTTCGCCCACGACCACGGCGCGCCGCCATATTGCGGCGAGAAGAACGAGCCGATCTCCGACACGTTGAACTGGAAGACCAAGAGATAGACGATGATCAGCGCCATCAGGAAGCGCGGCACCGTCATGCCGAGGAAGGAGATGGCCGAAAGTGTGGAGTCGATCCAGGAATATTGCCGGGTCGCCGCCCATATGCCGAAGCTTATGCCGAGCACCGAGGCGAGCAGGTGGCAGACCAGCGCCAGAAGCAGCGTGCGCGGCAGGCGCTCGCCGACCACGTCGGCCACCGGCTTGTTGTAATAGAGGCTGTAGCCGAAATCGCCGCGGGTGACGATGCCGCCGATCCAGTTGAGATACTGGACGGGCAGCGGCTTATCGAGGCCATGTTCCTTCCGATAGGCCTGCGCCTGCGCTTCGGCCTGGGCGTAGGAGGCTCCGCCCTGGTTGATCAACTGCGAGCGGATATAGTCGGCATAATCGCCGGGCGGCGCTTGGATGATGGCGAAAGTGACGAGGCTTAAGATGGCGAGGACGGGAAGCGCCGACGCTATGCGCATGAGCAGGAATCGCAGCATGGACGGTCCGCTTCCTTTGTCTGGCCGGTCGCTCCCTCGGGTGCGTTCGGAGGTTCTATTTGTCCGGCCGCGCCGCGGCGCGGCCGGACGTCTCTTCGTCAGGGAGGTAAACCTTACATCGGACCCTTGTCACCCGGTTTGCCGGGAAGCTCTTCCGGGTACAATTCATACTTGGCCTGCTTGTCGGCCGCGACAAAGATGCGTTCGCGGACGATCGAATCCTCGGCCCAGTTGAACATGAAGATCGGCGTTCCCTGCGGGATGTTCGAGAAGCGCTTGTTGATGATCAGCGCGCCTGGATATTCCGTCAGGCCGACATTGTAGACGTTTTCCGTCGAGATCTTCTGGAATTGCCTCATCAGATCCGCGCGCTGGTCGTTGTCCTGCGTCGTGACGAACTTGTTGACGATGTCGACGAGGTCCTTCTCGAACGGCATCAGATCGACTTCGCCGCTTTCCGGCGCGCGATGGTTCCAGCTGGTTTTCGGGCCGACGGGAGCGAGTTGCTCCGTGTTCTGCACGACTGAGGTGAGCTCCTGGTCGTTGCGCCGGATCAGCCAGTCGAAGCGGCCGGAATATTGGATCGCGTCGCGCTGCGTGCCGTTGACCCCGTTGAGCACGACCCTCAAGCCCAGTTTCTCCATCTGCGCCACGACGCCTTCGGCAAGGCTCTTGTCGGTGGTGTAGTCGTTGTTGACCAGCATCACGATCTCGACATTCTTGCCGCCGGCGGTGCCGGCCGGGAAGTTCACGAAGCCGTCGCCGTCGGTATCCTTGAGCCCGGCCTTGGCGAGCTCGGCCTTGGCGCCTTCGAGATCGAACGGATAGTAGACGGTCGACTTGCGGTCATAGAAGCTGGTGCCGGAGGAGAAGCCGCCGGGATAGATGGCGGTGAACGGTCCCTTGACCAGCGAATCGCCGAGCGCCTTGCGGTCGACCGCCATGGTGACGGCCTTGCGGAAATCCTCGTTGCGGTTCAATTCGCGGATCGCCTGGCCGCGCTCGTCCGGGTTGCCCCAGCCATTGGCGGAAAAGTTCATACGCAGATTGTAGCCGATCAGTCGCGGGCCGAAGGCGAGGCGCGCAGGTGCATTCTTGTCAGCCGCGCGCTTCAGCGAGGCGACGAAATTCTCCGGTTGTTCGAGGTTGGAAAAGTCGCCCGAACCCGCCACAGCCTGCACGTCTCGATCGGCCCAGGTCGAGAGCTTGTATTGCAGCTCGTTGAGGTAGGGCAGCTGGTTGCCCTTCTCGTCGACCTTCCAATAGTAGGGGTTGCGGCGCAACACGATGATGTCGTCCGGCCGGTATTCGACCGGCACCCAGGCGCCCATTACCGGCAGGTTCATGTATTCCGGCGGGAAGGCGTTCTTGAACTGGTCGTAGGTGTTCTTCGAATATTTCGGATGCTGCGGCTTGAGGATATGCGCCGGGCCGGGGCAGAAGGTGCCGTAGGCCATCGCGTAGAGATACTGTCTCGGGAAGGCCTCCTTGAAGGTCCACTCGACGGTGTAGTCGTCGACTTTCTTGAGCGTCGTGCCAACGCCGAAGGTTTCCGGTGTCGCGCCGTTGAGCGGCGAGACGTTCGGATCGACCACTTCGTCGTCCCAGTAGAACATGACGTCGTCGGCGTTGAAGGGCACGCCGTCCGACCATTTGGCGCCTTCGATCAGATGCATGGTCAGCTTGTGGCCGTCGCTCGACCAGTCCCAGCTCTTGGCGAGGTTCGGCAGCGGCTCGGTGTCCTTCGCCTCGACCTGGAACAGCGGCGCCGTGCGCGTCAGGCATTCGGAGAGGCCGATATCGATGCCGCCCCAGCCTTGCGTCTGGCCGGCGCCGTAGTTCCAGCCCTCCGGCCGGCCGCCGATGACATGGCGCATCGTATCGCCATAGACGCCTGTGCCGTCCGTCATGTTGGCGGTTTTGAAGACCAGCGGCTCCTTCGGCAGCCTGTCCTTCACGGGCGGCAGCTTGCCGGTCTTGACGTATTTCTCCGTCACCCAGTCCGGCTCGTGATATTCGGGCAGCGCCTTGAACTCCAGGATGGAGTCGCGCGCCACATAGTGGATCTTGCCCTCGGCCGGGAACGTCGCCGGCTCGGGCGGGATCGTCGGCTCGGATGCGAAGGCGTGTGCCGGAACGGCAACGCTCAGCGCCAGTCCGGCGGCAAAGCCAATTTTGCGTAAGGTCCTCATCGTCTCCTCCCAGTTGTTTGGACGCCTGCTGCTGCCCGCCTCTTGTTCTGGACGGCTGATTTGGCGGACGTGCCTCCTGCACGTGCGCCTGCCATCTCAGCCGGCCTGTTTGAGTGCCGCCTTTTCGGCGCGCAATTCCTCGATCGAGCGTACGCTTCGCCGCGCCGCGCCCGCCCATTCGCGTGTCTTGACCTTGGATTTCGAAAGCCGCTCCTTTGCCGCCGGAACGGCATCTGCGTATTGGGGCAGCCAGGCGGCCTGGGCGACGACCATCTCGTCCACCATCTGCCAGACCTCCTCCGGCGTCGACACCGCGCCGACCAGCGGGTCGTGCAGCACCGCGAGCTTCAAGAGGTCGATGTCGCCGGCGATCGCGGCATGCACCGACATCCTCTGCACGTTGATCGAGGCCATGCAGGTGGCCGCGCACGCCTCCGGCAGCGTGATGCCCGCGGCCATGTTGATGCCGAAGCGGTCGACGAAGCCGGGCGATTCGATGATGGCGTCCTGCGGCAGGTTGGCGATCACGCCGTTGTTCTTGACGTTGAAGTGGCCGCGATAGACGCGGTTGGTCTCCAGCGCCTCGAGGATGTGGCTGGCATGCTCGTTGGAGCGCCTGGCCGGGTCGATCGGCTTCGAAGCCGCTTCGAGGAATTGCGGATATTCCGTCTCGAACCAGTTGCGGGTTTCGGTCGAGTAGCGCAGATAGCCGCCCGTCTCGCCATGGATCCAGTCCGACATGTCGATCCAGCGCGTGATCTCGTCGGGGCGCTTGCGGTACCAGGGCAGATATTCGGACAGGTGGCCGTTGCTTTCGGTCGAATAGACCCCGAAACGCTTCAGCACGTCGATGCGAAGCTTCTCCTGTTTCGAATAGACCGGATGCGCCTCGAAGGCGGCGACCAGCTCGTCCTTGCCGATCGGCCGGCCGTTCAGCCGCAATTCGATGAACCAGGTCTGGTGGTTGATGCCCGAACAGACATAGTCGAGCTCCTTGGGCGACTTGGCGCCGAGCACTTCGGCGATCTGTTCGGCGCCGTGCTGGACGCCGTGGCAGAGCCCGACCGTGTCGACCTTGCCGTATTCGATCGCTGCCCAGGTGTTCATCGCCATCGGGTTGGCGTAGTTGAGGAACTTGGCGCCGGTTTCCGCGACCTCGCCTATGTCCTTGCAGAAGTCGAGGATCACCGGAATGTTGCGCTGGCCGTAGAGGATGCCGCCAGCGCAGATCGTGTCGCCGACGCATTGGTCGATGCCGTATTTCAGCGGGATGCGGATGTCGTCGGCATAGGCTTCGAGGCCACCGACGCGCACGCAGCTGATGATGTAGCGCGCCCCCTCCAGCGCCTCGCGGCGGTTCGTGGTCGCCGTCACTTTGGTCGGCAAATTGTTCGCTTCCACGATCCTGTCGAGGATCGCCTTGATCATCCCGAGATTGTGCTCGCTGACATCGGTCAGCGCGAATTCGATGTCCTTGAACTCCGGGACGCATAGAATGTCGGTGAACAGCTTCTTGGTGAATCCGACGCTGCCGGCGCCGATAATAGCGATTTTGAAGCTCATCACCTTCACCTCGATCCAATCAAATGCTAGGCAAGGAGCAACAAGGGAGGATATGGCCGCCGCCCAACGGCGTGCGTGCCATTCAAGCCGGAAATCCGGCTTTTTCTCCTCCCGCCCGCTCCTCGACCGCGGGTCTCTCGCGTTCTGAGAAGCCGGATTATGCGCTTATTCGCCGGCGCGGCCAGAGAAGGATTATGCTTTCGAGGGTAATTTTGTGCTGCGAGACCTGATCGCCAATGGAAAGTTGATGCGCACGATCTCGCTGCCGCGCGGCCGCCAGCGCCTGCATGCCATGCCGACCAGCACCGGCTATGAGGTGCGCGAGGACGAGACCTATGACTGGGACGGGCGAAGGCGTGGCCAGACGCCGTTCACCGTGCTCCAGCACACGATCAGCGGCACCGGGCAGTTGCGCTACGAGGGCCGCAACTATCGCCTGCAGGCGAACGACACGCTGCTGGTGCTGGTGCCGCACAACCATCGCTACTGGTTGGGCAAGGGCGACCGCTGGGAATATTTCTGGATTTCGATGAATGGCGAAGAGGCGCTGCGCATCCACAAATCGATTCTTAGCGTCTCCGGTCCCGTGTTCCGGCTGCAGCCGGCGACCATCGATCACCTAGCAGATTGCAGTCTCCGCCTCATCAAGGGTGCCGCTTCGCCGGGCGCCGCCTCTGCGGTCGCTTACGAGGCAGCGATGGCGCTCTACGACGATGTCTTCGGTTCGCACGCTTTCGCGGAAAAGCAAAGCGCCATGCAGCCGGTCATCGACCACATCAACGCCAATCTCGACAAGCCGCTGCCGGTGGCGGAGCTGGTCGAGATCAGCGGCCTCAGCCGCGCCCATTTCTCGCGCTGCTTTGCCGAGAGCGAGGGCTTGCCGCCGGCCGAATTCGTGTTGCAGCAAAGGCTGCAGCGCGCGGCGAAGTTGCTGACCAAAGCCGATTTCCTGCCGGTCAAGGAAGTCGCGATGCTGTGCGGCTTCGAGGACGCGAATTACTTCTCCAAGGTGTTTCGCCGTTGCTACGGCATCACGCCGACGCAGTTTCGCACCACCGGCATGTATGCCAGCCTGGGCAACCATCGCTGACGGCATCTAGAGCATGTCTCCCGAAAGTGGGAACCGGGTTCGGGACGAAGACATGCGTAAAATCAAAAAACTAAAGCGCACAGAGCGAATCTGAAAGATCGCGACGCGCTTTAGAATGATCAGCGGCGCGACCGATCGGGTGTCGTCGATGCGGTGCTCACCGGGTCGGCAGCGGCGAAGGCTGCGTCAAGCTGTTCGGGCGTGCGCTGCCCGGCCCGCTTCCAGGCGACATATTGGACGATGCCGAAACCTGGGCGCTGCGGCACCGTCTTCACCACCGGCATGCGGAAACCGTCGCGGAATTTATTCCAGCGCGCGCCGAGCACCGCGACCAGCTCCTCGATGGTCGGCGGCGTCGCGACATCGGCATAGGTGATGGTGACCTTGCCGGCGAGGCCCGCTTCGCGCGGGATCGGCACCGGGATCGAGGCGAGGTAATCCGGCGGCACATCGATCAGTCCGCCGACGGCCCATTGCCGGCGCAATTCTTCCGCCTTCATCGGCGCGACGCTGACGTCGATATCGTTGGGCGTGCCCGGCACGCGATAAGGGCAACTGAAGCGGCCGCAATTCGCCCGCGCCGAGAACTGCCAGAGCGCGTAGCCCTGCCAGTTGCCCATCGGGAAATGCACCTCGATGTCCGGCTTGTAGCGCGCGTACCAGAGCGGCAGCCGCGACAAGAGCCGGTAAGTGTAGCGGTTGTCGGCGATGTACTGGGCGGTCTTGCCGTTCGAGTAGAGCACCGGGAAGCGGCCGAGCCGCCTGTGCACCTGACGCACGAATTCTTCCGCGTCCTCGAGCGACATCCATTGCGTCGGGTCGATGCCCTCGATGTCGAGGGCAATCAAATCGTCCGGCGCCGGCTCGGCGAAATCGACGAAATTGTTGGCCTGCTCGACAGGATTGCCGGGACGGGCAAGGTGATAGGCGCCCCATTTCAGGCCGAGCGCCTTGGCCACCACCTTGCGCGTCTGGAACAGCTCGCGCGTCACCGCATAGCGCTTCCACAACGCCTTGCAGAGCTTGACGTCGGTCTCGCCGCCGAAGCAGAAATAGGGCGGTGGCAGCCCGTCGGAGGCCTTGTTGATGAAGCCGACGACGCGCTTGTCGGTGGCAAGCTGCGCCCAGTCGATTGCGTTGTACTCGTAGGCGTCGATCACCAGCGCCCGGTCGGCATTCTTCCACGGCTCGGAGAAATCCGAGGCCTTTGCCGCCGTGCCCAGCGCCATCGCCGCCGCGAGAAGCGCCAGGCGGCGAAGAGGGCGCGCCGGCTTTTTCAATCAGGGTGTCCCCACTGACCAGGGGACGATCCTGAACCGCTATGGTTAAGGAAGTGCTTTCAGGTCCGAAGAGCTTTAGCACTGGGGCCCATAGTGGCTACCGTGATTCAATGACCAGGCTTTTGTAGGCGTCGAAGGCTCGGTGCAGCGCTTCATTCGGCTCCGGCGGGTTCGCAATTGCCTCGACCAAAGCGAGTTGATCTGCGGCCGACAGCCGGATGCTGGTGGTCCCGCTGCTGATCTGCTGCACCGCATCGAGGAGGGCGCTACGGGGAGTCCGTTGGCTTGGCATTGTAGCGACCTCAGCGCCGGAACAGCGACTGCACCTCGAATGGATCGGGCGCCGGCTCCTGCGGCAGCGTGCCTTCGGCGGCGCGCTTCGTGTGATGCGCCAGCGAGCATTGCGGCGAGCACAATATGCCGCGATCGGTCCAGTAGGCCGGTCCATGCTCGATCTTGCCCTCGTGGTACCAGAACCCCGTGGCCCGGTAAGGGAGGCCGCATTCGATGCAGCGATAGACTTCAGGTCTGGCAAGCATGGGAGTTCCCAGTGCACGATGTCTCTCTGGTCTGCCAACGGCAGATAATACCAGTCGGATGTAGTCCGTTATCGCAGAAATTTCGAGAGATTGGATTGTACCTTTCAGTGGCAATCAGCAGCCTTGAAAATTAGCCAAAGCCTTCGCTTGCAAAATCCGCGTGACAAAGTTTGACGTTTACGTAAAAAGAAGCCGACGAGGCCGACCCAAAGGCGGATGGTTTCGCGGCGGCTGAGATCCTACGATCCATCGGCCGGAACGGAGGAGGAGCAGTTATGTATCGCGCACCGGTCGAGGACATCGCCTTCACGTTGAAGCATGTGGCCGGCCTGAAGCCGGCATTGGACGCCGGCACCTTCGGCGAGCTCGGCGAGGACCTTGTCGACGCGATCCTTTCCGAGGCCGGTCGCTTCGCCAGCGAGGAAGTGGCGCCGCTCTACAAGATCGGCGACGAGCATGGCGCGGTGCTGAAGCACGCTTCCGTCACCACGCCGCCCGGCTGGAAGGAGCTTTACCGCCGCTGGATCGACGGCGGCTGGAACGCGCTGTCGGGGCCGGAGGAATTCGGCGGCCAGGGCCTGCCCACAATGCTCGCCGTCGCCGCGCTCGAAATGTGGAACTCCGCCGCCATGGCCTTCGGCATCGGCCCGACGCTCACCATCGGCGCGGTGGAAGCCCTCGACAAGCACGCGTCGGAGGAGCTCAAGGCGAAGTATCTCGCCAAGCTCGTCTCCGGCGAGTGGATGGGCACGATGAACCTGACCGAGCCGCAGGCCGGTTCGGACCTCGCGGCGCTGCGCACCCGCGCCGAGCCCGCCGGCGACGGCACCTACCGCATCTTCGGCCAGAAGATTTTCATCACCTATGGCGAGCACGATTTCACCGACAACATCGTCCATCTGGTGCTGGCCAGGCTGCCCGACGCGCCGGCCGGCACGCGCGGCATCTCGCTGTTCCTGGTGCCGAAATTCCTGGTCAATGACGACGGCTCGCTCGGCGCCCGCAACGACGTCTTCTGTTCCAGCCTCGAGCACAAGCTCGGCATCCATGCATCTCCGACCTGCACCATGATCTATGGCGACGGTTTTGAGGGCGCGGCCCCGGGCGCGATCGGCTGGCTGGTCGGCGAGGAGAACAAAGGTCTCGCCTGCATGTTCACCATGATGAACAACGCCCGCCTTGCCGTCGGCATGCAGGGCGTGGCGGTGGCCGAGACGGCGACACAGAAGGCGATCGCCTATGCCAATGAGCGCCGCCAGGGCAAGGCCTCGGACTATGCCGGCTCAGGCATGGCGCCGATCGTCCATCACCCGGACGTGCAGCGCAATCTTTTGACCATGCGGGCGCTGACCCAGATCGCGCGCGCCATCGCCTATTCCTGCGGGCACGCCATCGACAGGGCGCGCGTCGCCGAGGGCGAGGCCGCCGCCACCTGGAGCGACCGCGCAAACCTGCTGACGCCACTGGCGAAAGCCTTCTCCACCGATGTCGGCGTCGAGGTTGCATCGCTTGGGCTGCAGGTGCATGGCGGCATGGGCTTCATCGAGGAGACGGGTGCTGCCGCGCTTTATCGCGATGCCCGCATCGCGCCGATCTATGAAGGCACCAACGGCATCCAGGCGATCGACCTCGTCTCGCGAAAACTGCCGCTCGGCGGCGGCGAGCATGTCCATCGCTACATCGGCGAATTGAAAGCCGTGGCCGATGCGGTGCGCACCTCCAACATCGAGGGTTTTGGGCGCACCGCCGACAATCTCGATCGTGCGCTCACTGATCTCGACGAAGCGACCCGCTTCCTGCAAGGGCTTCTGGCCGACGGCAAGGCCGATACCGCGATGGCCGGCGCCACGCCCTACTTGCGCCTGATCTCGCTCGCTGCCGGCGGCGCCTATCTGGCGCAGGGCGGGCTGGCCGACCGCGGCCGAGTTCCGCTTTGCCGCTTCTTTGCCGAAAACCTGCTTGGCGAGACGCGTGCCCTGAAGGAGCGCGTCATCGACGGCGCCGATAGCCTCGCCGCGGCCGGCAAGATGCTGATCTCCGCCTGAACATCCTGGCATTCGAAGGAACCGACCGTGACCGACCATATCCTCGTCGAGCGCCGGGGCGCCGTGCAGATCATCCGCATGAACCGGCCGGACAAGAAGAACGCGCTGACCCGCGCCATGTACGCGAAAATGTCGGCCGCTCTTGCCGAAGGCGACGCCGATCCGGCGGTCCGCGTCCATGTCTTCCTCGGCGTCCCCGGCGCCTTTTCCTCCGGCAACGATCTCGCCGATTTCCTGGTCATTGCCACAGGCGGCGAGGGCGGCAACGAGGTCTGGGATTTTCTCATGGCGCTGGCCAAGGCGGAGAAGCCGACGGTCTCGGGCGTCGACGGCATCGCGGTCGGTATCGGCACCACGCTCAATTTGCATTGCGACCTGACCTTCGCCACGCCGCGCACGCTCTTCCGCACGCCCTTCGTCGACCTCGGCCTGGTGCCTGAAGCCGGATCGAGCCTGCTGGCGCCATGGATCCTCGGCCGGCAGGGCGCCTTCGCGCTGCTGGGTCTCGGCGAAGGCTTTTCGGCCGAGCGCGCCAAGGCCGCCGGCCTGATCTACGAGGTGGTCGCGGAAGAGGCGCTGGAAGGCGCGGTGCTGGCGGCCGCCAACGAAATCGCCGCCAAGCCGCCGCAGGCGCTGAAGATCGCCCGCGACCTGATGCGTGAGCCGCGCGAGGAATTGATCGCCCGCATCAAGGTCGAAAGCGAGCATTTCCGTGAGCGGCTGAAGTCGGACGAGGCGCGCGCCGCGCTCACCGCCTTCATGACGCGAAAGAAGCCGAGCTGAGGGGATCTAGCGCTGCTCGGCCGCGATTCGAATGCCAAGGGCAATCAGCAGCGTGCCGCTGATTGCTTCGACGGCGCGGCGCACATTCGGCCGGCGCAGCCAGTCGCCGGCCTTGGCGATGACGGTCGCATAGATGGTCAGCCAGGCGAAGGTGATCAGCGCAAAGACGATGCCGAGCAGCAAAAGTGACAGGAAGGACGGCTGACCGGCCGGCACGAATTGCGGCAACAGGCTGGGGAAGAACACCGCTATCTTCGGATTGCCGAGATCGCTGACGAAGCCCTGCCGGAATGCGGCAACTGGGGCAAGCCGCATATGCGGCATGGCCGGTGACTGCGCATGTTGGCTTTGCGTCGGCCAGATGGCTTCACGCAGTGCTTGCATGCCGAGATAGATCAGATAGGCGGCGCCGGCATATTTGACGGTCAGGAAGAGCGGCTCGGAAGCCGTGAGCAAGGCGACCAAACCGGCGCTTGTCGCCAGCGCCCAGATCGTCAGCCCGCAGCCGACACCAAGCGCAGTCAAGATTCCTGCAGAACGGCCGCCGAGCAAGGTGTTGCGGATGGTGATCGCGGTATCCGGACCGGGGGTGACGATCACCACGATAGAGACGCCAAGGAATGCCAGGAAGATTGCCATGCCGAACCTCCGAAGGCCTGAAGCCTTTGCGACAGTATGGCCGGAAATGGCACCAAGCGTAAGGCGAGGCGGCCGGCCAATTTCGCCTAAAGGTTGGTGCAGGGGTGTCAAAGCAATCCGGTTTGCCCTATGTCTCGACGACGCGTGGCGGGGGCTCGTGGAATGGAGGGGACATGATCCGACACGCTGCCGCCGAACCCGCCAGAGCGGTTGGAGGACGTTCACTGACGCATTGAACGCCTCGACATGCTTGCCGATGCCGCAAAGCCGCTGGTGCTGACATTCAGGCTCTGGTGGCGCTTCTGGCCGCAACTGGTCGCCATGGTGCTGTTGGGCATCGTGTTCGGCGACCTGTTCATGCAGATCGCCGCGCGTACCGCCCTTGTCAATCACATGGCGGGGCTCGCCTTGCTGACGCTTGTCGCGCTGACCCAGCTCATCGTCACCGTCGCCATGTTCCAGACGCTGCCGCCGGCTCTGCCGGCGACACGTGCCGCGCAGCAGGCGGCGCGTGGCGAAAGCACAGGCGAACCTCGGACCGGCGGCGCACGGCTGGCGCGCATGGTCACCGTCGCGATGCTGCCCTTCTTCGCCTACTACGCCGCCTGGGGCTTTCTCGGCGACACTGTGCGGCAGTATTCGCGCGTCGCGCTCGACATGGCGCCCTTCGGCGAAGGGGCGGGCAACGTTCTCGACGTGCTCGATTCGCGCTGGCTGATCTTTTCGGTCGCGATCTCCTGGCTGATCCGGCGCTTCGCCATCATGATGCAGGCGCGCGGCGCATCGCGCTCCTTCTGGCAGATCGTCGTGGTTATCTGCGAGACCAACTGGATCTTCATCGGTCTCTACGTGATCTCGCGCTGGAAGGACGAGGCCGTCGGCTGGATCATGAGCCGCAACATTTTTTCCGTCCTGCAGGCCGCCGCTGAAGGGATCGCCAATCCGATCGCAAGCGCCTTTGCCGCTCAGTTGGTTCCCGTCGAGGTCACGTCCATCGACACGACCGCCAGGCTGGTCAACCTGTTCTTCTACATGCTCCTGCCGGTGATCTGGCTGGTGCTCGCCGCGCTGATCTACGGCTACGACGTGCGCGACGACAAGGAACTGATGCGCATGCATCGGCGCATCATGCATTTTGGCGAGCGCTACCGCGCCATTCCGAAATTCCTGCGCGACTTCGTCGAGCATTTCATCTCCGGCTACCGCTCTCGCTATTTGCCGATCGCCAACGGCATGCGCATCACGCTGAGCTCGGGCGTGGTGCTGATCGTCACGCTGATCGTCGGCTACCGGCTGATCGACTGGTTGGCGGCCTGGGCATGGCTCGGCATGACGCGTCTCATCGGCCCGCATGAGCTCGATGTCTGGCAGGTGCTGTCCGAGGGCGTCTCGCTGCTGTTCGGCAGCCCGTTCCAGGACTCATCGACCGGCATTCTCGTCGAGCCGTTCAGGATCTGCTTCCTCGCCGCGATCCTCGAAACGGCCTTCGCGCTGCCGAAGCGCCGGACCGGCGAAGACGCTCGACCGGCGGGCTCCCCCGCCGGTGCGGAAGTCGGGGCCTACAATGCTTGAGAATGCCGGTTCCCGCCTGAAAGCCTGGCTGGTGGCCGGCATCGGCACCGCGGCGGCGATTGCCGTCGCCGGCGTCATGGGCGCATTCGGCGTAAGGCACGAGCCGCTGCTTGTCCTGGCGCCGGCCAGCCAGATTGAAACGGGCGAATGGCTGCTGAGACCGCTCAAGGCTTATGCCGCCGAAGGTGATAACCTCTACGGCGTGCCGCTCAGGCCCGGCGCGAAGGCGCTCGTCCTCGAGGTCGAGATGATCAACCGGACGGCCAGATCGACAAAGGACTATTTCGACGTCCTGCAGGCAAACCAGGCAACGATCGATCCGGCGACGAAACCCTTCATCGCGCTGATGCGCGATTCCACGCTGTCGCCGGAACTGCACCCCGGCTTGCCGGAACGCATGGCCTATATCTGGCAACTGCCGGACGGAGCGGCGCCGCCGGCGAAAGTCGACCTGACCGTCATCCGCAAGACGTACAAGCAGCGCGACAATCTCTATGGCCTGCCGGGCTGGTTCAATCCGGCGCCGATCGGCACGCTGAAGCTGCCTGTTGGCAGCGGCCCCGACACAACGGATATCCAGCCATGATGCGCAAGCTCGCCAACATCGTGCTGCTGCTCGCCGCTGTCTCGCTCTGCTACGGCCTGCAGGTCTCGAAGCCGCATTATGGCGACCTGATCGGACCGATCCCTGCGCGTGGCGATCTGGGTGACACGGTCGTCGGGCGTAGCTTCGAGCTGCGCGCCGAAAAGGTGGAATTCGCCCGCAACCTGAAAGTGGACAGGTTCGGTGACAGCAAGGTTCTGACCACGGGCGGTATTTGGGCCGTTGTCACGGTGGAGTTTGCGGCACGGGCGCAATCGACGACGGTGGCGGTTGCGTCCTGGCGCGGGGCGACCGGCCTGACCTATGACCAGACCGAGCGGCTGTCCTTCGCCGATGGGCTGCTTCCGGTGGCCATCGACCCCGGCCTGCCGAAAAAGGTCAGGCTGATCTTCGAGTTGCGGGCGGACGAAGTCAGCGATGCCACCTTGCTGGTTTCGGAAAAGCTGATGTCCGCGCTCGACTCGCAAGCCGAAATATCGCTCGGGCCGGTCGCCATTGGACCCGACGGCTTGCCGCCCGGCACGGTCGGCATGCTGGATATGGCTGAGCCGATCTGAGAGGTATCGAATGACGGCACAGGTTCTGGATCGCGAGAGCGGGACGAGCGAGCGGAAATGGCGCCGCCGCGGCCTTTGGTCGCTTGTTCTGCTCATCCCGCTGAGCCTGGCCATTGAGTCCTATGACAGCGTCAAGGCGCTGCTTGGCGACAACGACCTCTTCCCACGCCGCGTTGCCTGGGGCGAGAGCGCCCGTTTCGGCGGCAGCGACTGGAAGCTGACGGATCTGCGCGGCGCTTTCGGGATGTCGAAGCTGCCGCCCGATTCGGTGCCGGTGCTGGCCGACTTCCAGGTGAAGATCGGCGATCCCGATCTGCAGCGCCGATGGCTCGGCTGCAAGGCGATGCTGATTGATAAGGACGGCCGACGCTGGCTTTCGACTTCCGTCGTGTCGTTGAAGACGCCGGACAACGTGCAGACCTGCACCTCGGCGATCTTCTCCGGCGCCAAGAGCGGCGACACGCTCAATCTGCGCGAGACGTTTCTGGTCCCGAAGGAGGCGACCAAATCAATACGCCCGGCCGTCGGTGTCGCCAGCGAGCGGCCGCATTTCCTGCTGTTCCAGCTGGAAAAAGATTAAGGCATGTCTCCCGAAAGTGGGACCGGTTTCGGGACAAAGACATGCGTAAAATCAAAAACCTGAAGCGCACGGAGCGAATCTGAAAGATCGCGACGCACTTTAAAGCAATTCCAGGAAAAGTGTGTAACGGTTTTCCGTCCGGAATTGCGTAGAAACAAATAGTTAGAGCAGTTCGGCGTTTCCGTGAAACGGTGAACTGCTCTAGGGGTACAGCCGCGTCTTGTCCCAGCCGCCCTTGTCGTTGCGCGAGAACGCGATGCGGTCATGCAGCCGGAACGGGCGGTCGTGCCAGAACTCGATCGTCTGCGGCAGGATGCGGAAGCCTGACCAGTGTTTCGGCCGCGGGATCTCGCCGATCGCGTAGCGCGCGGTGTACTCGGCCACCGCCTTCTCCAGCGCGAAGCGGCTTTCCAGCGGCCGCGACTGTTTCGAGGCCCAGGCGCCGATGCGGCTGCCGCGCGGCCGCGTTGCGTAGTAGGCGTCGGCCTCGGCGTCGCTGACGATCTCCACCGGCCCCCGCACGCGCACCTGGCGGCGCAGCGATTTCCAGTGGAAGCACATCGCCGCCTTCATGCTGCCAAGAATCTCGCGGCCCTTGGCGCTCTCGAAATTCGTGTAGAAGACAAACCCCTTTTCGTCGAACCCCTTGAGCAGCACCATCCGCACATCCGGCATGCCGTCGGCATCGACGGTTGCCAGCGCCACGCCGTTGGGGTCGTTTGGCTCGCTCTTGGTGGCATCCGCCAGCCATGCGGCAAAGAGCCGGAACGGCTCCGCCGCCTCGGTGAAGTCACTGCTTGTTAACTCGGTTTCGTTCATAGTTTTCCAAATTTTTAACATTGCGGGAGGAGTTCGCCGATTGTCGCGTATCGCGCAAGCTTTTGACAGCGGGCAATGGAGCGTTATCGCTTCGGCCAGTGCCAAGGCTGCGCTGCTGACGTTGGCGCTCCCCCTTGCAGGTTGCGGTGCCGGCGGCTTCAGCCTCGAGAAAGCGGAGGTCGACCGCTCGATCATCACCTCCAGCGCGCCTTACTCGCCAGTCCAGCCGGCAAGCAGCGACAAGGATTCTGACCAGACCACCATCGGCAACGCTGTCTCCTCCGCCGACATCCAGGAACTCGGCGGCCAGGCCGTGCCATGGGCCAACGCCGGCACCGGCTCGCGCGGCGCGATCACCGAGCTGGTGGAACTCAAGGATGGCGGCCTCAGCTGCCGTCGCTTCACCGCCACGCGCGAGAGCTTCGACGGCGTCGCCTTGTACAGGGGCGAGCTTTGCATGGCTGGCGCCGGCGGCTGGCGCATGCAAGAATTCAAGGCGCTCTGATTTAGTTCGGGGCGCTCTGATTTTCGCTCGCCGATCCCACTTGCGCTACTGGAATTTCTTCCTATCCGAGCGCATATAGGGGGCAACCGTGGACCCATTCTCTCTTTCAGGCAGGAAGCATGCGCGACCCCTATGAGGTGCTGGGCGTTGCCAGGAACGCATCGGCCAAGGACATAAAATCGGCGTACCGCAAGCTCGCCAAGCAGCATCATCCGGACCAGAATCCGAATGATCCGAAGGCGAAGGAGCGTTTTGCCGCCGCCAACCAGGCTTACGAGATCGTCGGCGACGAGAAGACACGCGCCGCTTACGATCGCGGCGAGATCGACGCCGACGGCAAGCCGAGATTCCAGGGCTTCGAGGGCACGGCAGGCGGCGGCGATCCGTTCGCCGGGTTCCGCCGTCAGCAGGGCCCTGGCGGCGCGCAGCATTTCGAATTCCGCACCGGCCGTCCGGGCGGCGATCCGTTCGACGGCAACAGCGACATTTTCAGCCAGATCTTCGGCGATGCCTTTTCTGGCGCCCGCGGCGCCGGCCGTGGCGACCGCCGCCAGCCGGTACAGGCCGCCGATTTGAACGTCACGCTGGACATCACCGTCGAGGAGGCGGCCACCGCCGACAAGGTGACGGCGATGTTCCCCGATGGCCGCAAGATGGCGGTCAAGCTTCCTGTCTATGTCGAGGACGGGCAGACCATCCGGCTCAAGGGCCAGGGCGAGCAGGGGCCTGGGCAGCCCGGCGACGCGCTGGTCAAGATCCACATCCGCCGCCATCCGCGTTATCGCATCGAGGGCCGCGACCTGCATGTCGACCTGCCCGTCGACCTGGCCGACGCCGTGCTTGGCGCCAAGGTGGCGGTCGAAACGCCGACCGGCAAGCTCGCGGTCAACGTTCCGGCATGGTCGAGTTCCGACAAGGTGCTGCGCCTGAAGGGCAGGGGTTTGCCGGAAAAAGTGGGCGGCCACGGCGACCTCTACGCCCATGTGCGGCTGATGCTGCCGGAGGGTGGAGATGCCGATCTCGAAGCCCTGATGCGCAACCGAAAAGGCTGATCGAGGCGATTTTCTCCTCAAGCCAGTCTGTTTTCGACGCTTGAAGGGGCCCTGTGCCTGTGCGATAGGGCTCCACACGAAGCAGACATTCTTGCGGAGAACGCGCACATGGCGGGTGGACAGGGCCTGATGGCCGGTAAGCGGGGCCTTATTCTCGGCGTCGCGAACAATCGGTCGATCGCTTTCGGCATCGCCAAGGCTTGCGTCGATCATGGCGCGGAAATCGCGCTGACCTATCAGGGCGAGGCGTTCAAGAAGCGCGTCGAGCCGTTGGCGGCCGAACTCAACGCGCATGTCGCCGGCCATTGCGACGTCACCGATCCGGAAAGCCTCGACGCCGTCTTCGCCGACATTGCCAAGCATTGGGGCAAGATCGATTTCCTCGTCCATGCCATCGCTTTCTCCGACAAGGACGAGCTCACCGGCCGCTATGTCGAGACGACGCGCGACAATTTCCTGCGCACCATGGACATTTCGGTGTTTTCCTTCACCACCATCGCCAAGCGCGCTGAACCGCTGATGAGCGAAGGCGGCTCGCTTTTGACGCTGACCTATTACGGCGCCGAGAAGGTGATGCCGCACTACAACGTCATGGGCGTTGCCAAGGCGGCGCTCGAGGCCAGCGTGCGCTATCTCGCCGTCGACCTCGGCGCCAAGAAGATCCGCGTCAATGCGATCTCGGCCGGCCCGATCAAGACGCTCGCCGCCTCAGGCATCGGCGACTTCCGCTACATCCTCAAGTGGAACGAGTACAACGCACCGCTCAAGCAGACGGTGACGCAGGAAGAAGTCGGCGATTCCGGCGTCTACTTCCTGTCGGATCTGTCGCGCGGCGTGACAGGTGAGGTCCACCATGTCGATTCCGGCTACCATGTCGTCGGCATGAAGGCGGTCGACGCGCCGGACATCTCCACCGTCAAGGACTAACTCTCTCCACCTTTTCCTTCTCCGCCCAGGCCGTGGCCCGACCTCCGGGAGATCCGATGTATCCGCTCGTCTACATCGTGCGCCACGGCCGGACGCAGTGGAATGCCGAGGGTCGGCTGCAGGGCCAGGCCGACACCGACATGAATGCGCTTGGCCGCGAGCAGGCGACGCATAATGGCGGTCGGCTGGCAGCGCTCGTCAGAAATCCTGCGGATTTCGACTTTGTCGCCAGCCCGATGCGGCGCACGCGCGAGACGATGGAGCTGATGCGCGCCGCGATGGGGCTCGATCCGCTCGCTTACCGGACAGAACCGCGTCTGGTGGAATTGAGTTTCGGCGACTGGCAGGGCTTTACTTTCGCCGAGCTCGAGGCCCGGCATCCTGGCTCGACGCATGGCCGCCGCGCCGCCAAATGGGATTTCCAGCCGCCGGGCGAGGGCGCGGAAAGCTACGAAATGCTGCTCGAGCGGATCAAGCCGTGGTTCGACGCGCTTGACCGGCAGACCGTCTGCGTCACCCATGGCGGCGTCATGCGCTGCCTGTTTCGCTTTGTCGAAGGGATGTCCAACAAGGAAGCGGCCAGTCTCGAGATCCCGCAGGACCGTCTGCTCCGCCTGCAGGGCCGGAGACTGGAGTGGTTGTAGGGGCCGCGCCTCAGCATCGTCATCCTAGGGCGGAGCAGGAGCGAAGCTCCGTTGCGGAGACCCTAGGAATCCATGCCATGACCTAGGCCGAATGACAAAAGCGGTGCAGAACAGAGGTCGTTCTGCACCGCTGCAAAACTCCGACGCAACGGCATGGATTCTAGGGTCTGCGCGCGTCGCTCCGCTCCTTGCTTCGCCCTAGAATGAGAAGCTTTCGGCGTTGCGGCCAATGCCTAAAGGGTCCTTTACCGGCGTACCGCGTTGGCTAAGGCCTCGCGGCTTAGATTAGTCCTAGTCGCTGTCCGGCAATTGCATATCGGTCACGACGTTCTCGCCATTGGTCACGTCATATGCGATGACGATATCCATGCCGGGCTTCAGCGCGTCGAGATCGGTCTCGGCGTTGAGCTTGTAGGCCTTGCCGTCGTCGAGCGTCAGCGTCAGCGTGTCCTTGTCGACCTTCTTGATCAGGCCTTCGGTCTGGCCGGCGAACGCGGCTGTGGAAATCATGAGCATGGCGCCAACAGCGCCAATCAGGGTACGCATCGTCGTCCTCTTTGGTCATTGCGCCGGCATGAGCAACGGCGGATCCTCAACGGCGGATGGAAGAGAGCAGAAACCAATCGAATGTGTCAAAACTAAATCCGCCAGATCACAGATTGCTGCGTCCGATCACCGTTTGACCGCTGTGGAAAACGCCAATAGAAGGCACCCTTGAACCGGCGAACCGGCTTCGCCGCCGGGCAAGGCGTTTTTTCCATGTCTCACAACACCTTCGGCCATCTGTTCCGCGTCACCACCTGGGGTGAAAGCCACGGCGCCGCGCTCGGCTGCGTGGTCGACGGCTGCCCGCCCGGCATCCGCTTCAAGCGCGAGGATATCCAGGCCGAGCTTGACCGTCGCCGCCCCGGCCAGTCGCGTTTCGTCACCCAGCGGCGTGAGCCCGACGAGGTGAAGATCCTCTCCGGCTTCATCCTCGACGAGGACGGCGAGACGATGATCACCACCGGCACGCCGGTGTCGATGCTGATCGAGAATGTCGATCAGCGCTCCAAGGATTACGGCGAGATCGCCCGCCAGTACCGGCCGGGCCATGCCGACTACACCTATGACGTCAAATACGGGTTGCGCGACCATCGCGGCGGCGGCCGCTCCTCGGCACGCGAGACCGCCGCGCGGGTGGCGGCGGGCGCGCTGGCGCGCAAGGTGGTGCCTGGCATGGTGGTGCGCGGCGCGCTGGTCTCGATGGGCGAAAAATCCATCGACCGCGCCAACTGGAACTGGAATTTCGTCAGTGATGCCGAAAACCCGTTCTTCACCCCGGACCCGGCCTCGGTTTCCGTATTCGCCGCCTATCTCGACGGCATCCGCAAGGCCGGCTCTTCGGTCGGCGCGGTCATCGAGATCGTCGCCGACGGCGTTCCGGCTGGTCTCGGCGCGCCGATCTACGCCAAGCTCGACCAGGACATCGCCTCCGGCCTGATGTCGATTAACGCCGTCAAGGGCGTCGAGATCGGCAACGGCTTCGAGGCGGCGCGCATCACCGGCGAGCAGAACGCCGACGAGATGCGCATCGGCAATGACGGCAAGCCGGTGTTTCTATCCAACAACGCGGGCGGCATCCTGGGCGGCATCTCGACCGGACAGGCGATCGTCGCCCGCTTCGCCGTCAAGCCGACCTCCTCGATCCTGACGCCGCGGAAATCGATCGACAAGGACGGCAAAGACGTCGAGGTCATGACCAAGGGCCGGCATGACCCGTGCGTCGGCATCCGCGCCGTGCCGATCGGCGAGGCCATGGTTGCCTGCGCGATTGCGGACCACTATTTGCGGCATAGAGGACAGACAGGAAAGGGAGTAGGCAGTAGGGAATAGGCAGTAGGGACGCGGCCCAGCCTAGCACAACCTTTCCTTCCCTGCTGCCTACTGCCTAATTCCTATTCCCTGCGAGCGAAGCGAGCGCCCCATGCCATACGACCAGAAGAAGATCGTCGAAGCGATCCGCGCCTTCGAGCGCGGCGAGATCGTCGTCGTCATGGATGATGACGGGCGCGAGAACGAGGGCGACCTGATCGTCGCCGCCGTCCACTGCACCCCGGAAAAGATGGCCTTTATCGTGCGCAACACGTCGGGCATCGTCTGCACGCCGATGCTGCGCGAGGATGCGAGGCGGCTGAACCTGGCGCCGATGGTGGCGGACAATGATTCCGCCCACACCACGGCCTTCACCGTCAGCGTCGACTTCAAGCACGGCACCACGACCGGCATTTCGGCCGATGACCGCACGCTTACCGTGCGCAATCTCGCCAATGGCAATGTCGGCGCCTCCGATTTCGTGCGCCCCGGCCACATCTTCCCGCTGATCGCGCGCGAAGGCGGCGTGCTGATGCGCTCGGGCCATACCGAAGCCGCAGTCGATCTCTGCAAGCTCGCCGGCCTGCCGCCGGTCGGCGTCATCTCCGAACTGGTCAACGACGACGGCACGGTCAAGCGCGGGCCCGAAGTTCAGGCTTTCGCCGAGCAGCATGGCCTGAAGCAGGTGTCGGTCGCCGACCTCATCGCCTACCGGCAGCGCAAGGAAACGTTGGTCGAGCGTGTCGCCTGCTCGGACATCGACACGCCCGGCGGCAAGGCGCAGGTCTTCACCTACACGCTGCCCTGGGATTCCATGCATCACGTCGCGGTCGTCTTCGGCGACATACGCGACGGCGAGGAAGTGCCGGTGCGCCTGCATTCGGAAGATGTCGTGACCGACGTCTTCGGCACCAGCCACCGCCTGGATACAATCATGAAGGCGATGGGAGAGCGCAAGCGCGGCGTCATCGTCTATCTGCGCGAAGGCTCGGTCGGCGTCGCCCATCAGGAGCGCAAGCGGCCGCAGAGCGGCGACCGCGAGGATCATGAGGAAGCCCGCCGTCGCGAGAACGAGTGGCGCGAGATCGGCCTCGGCGCCCAGATCCTCAAGGACCTCGGCATTTCCTCGATCAACCTGATCGCCTCGCGCGAGCGCCACTATGTCGGCCTCGAAGGGTTTGGCATTCATATCGCCAAGACCGAGATTCTTTAGGCCGTCGAGGGATTGACGCGCCGGAGGTCCTACGGCAGCCCGCCGGCGTTGCTGGCTGACCGAAGCCTCCGCGACGTAGGCGATTGACCGGAGCCTCCGCGACGGCGTCATCCACGGGCGGAGCAAGGAGCGAAGCGACGCGCGAAGACCCGAGGATCCATTCCGTGACTTCGAAGCGTTGCGACGGTTCAGAATTCTGCTCCGCTGCGCTTTACGATCAAGGTAACGGAATGGATCCTCGGGTCTGCGCCCCGCTTCGCGTCGCTCCGCCCGTGGATGACGCCGTCCCGGAGGCCACGGCCAACTTCCGACCTCTGCAATGATCACCGGATGGCTGTACGCTCGTACCGTCACTCAGCGGGCATTACCGCTTCACCCCTGTCCACATCGCAGTCTTCCGTCGCCAGCCGGCATTGGCCGGCGAGCACGGTGGCCAAAGCAATGGCGCCTGCCGCGACCGACACAAAGAACCCGTTCTGCGGTCCAAAAGTGTCGACCACCCAGCCGGCGGCGAAGGAGCCCAGCGCCATGCCGATTCCGATCCCGGTCGTCACCCAGGTGACGCCTTCGGTCAGCATCGCCGCCGGTACATGGCGCTCGATCAGGCCGAAGGCGGTGATGAAGGTCGGCGAGATCGCGACGCCGCTGACGAAGACGGCAAGCGCCAGCGTCGGCACGGTATCGGCAAAGAGCAGCGGCAGCGTGGTGAGCGCGATGACGGCGACCGCGATCGCCAGTTGCCGCTGCAGCGGCGCCTTCAGGTTGAGCGCCCCGACGATGATGCCGAGCACGAAGGACCCCAGCGCATAGACGCCGATGACGAGGCTCGCCGCTTCGGGCTGGCCGAGCTGCTTGGTGATCGCCACCGTAGTCACTTCGGTGGTGGCGAAGGTCGCGCCGACGAAGATCAGGGCAAAGGTGATGATCTGGACCGGCCGCAAGCGGATCGCCGATCCGCCCGCGCCATGCTCCGTCGGACGGACCGGCGGCTCCGTCGAACGCTGCAGCAGGAATGCCGCCGAGCCGAGAGCGAGCAGCAGCGTGCTCACCAGCATGCCGGCTTCCGGAAACAGCGCGGCGCTCAGGCCGACTGAGAGCGACGCGCCGGCGACATAGACCAATTCGTCCGCCGCCGATTCGAAGGCGAAGGCGGTGTTGAGCTCGGGGCGATTGCGGAAAATCTCGGTCCAGCGCGCCCTGACCAGCGCCGGAATGCTGGGCATGGCGGCGGCAAGCAGCGCGGACAGGAACAAGGTCCACACCGGCCAGTGCTGGTTCGCCGCCGCGATCAGGGTCGCGAAGGAAAGCACCGAAACAAGGGTCGTGGGCACGGCAACCCGGCTTTGGCCGAGCCGGTCCACGAGCCGCGAGATCTGCGGCGACAGGAAGGCGTTGACCAGCGCGTAGGTCGCCGAAACGGCGCCGGCCAGCCAGTATTCACCATGCGTCTGCGACAGCATCGCCACGATGCCGATCGGCGCCATGGCGATCGGCAGCCGTGCGATGAAGGCCGCCGCGGCAAAGCCTTTCGTGCCGGGAGCCTGGAAGATTTCCGAATAGGGGTTTCGCATGGTCCTGCTCCTCGACAAGGGAAGGCGCCGCAATTACATACGCAGCGTATGAATGTCAGATAGTTCATACGTCGTGTATGTCAA
Organism: Mesorhizobium shonense; assembly: GCF_040545255.1. Lineage (NCBI taxonomy): Bacteria > Pseudomonadati > Pseudomonadota > Alphaproteobacteria > Hyphomicrobiales > Phyllobacteriaceae > Mesorhizobium > Mesorhizobium shonense. The sequence goes on along the minus strand of NZ_JBEPLM010000001.1, from coordinate 733,403 downwards.
TTGGCATACGTTGCGTATGTGAATAGGGCCAGAAGCAATGCACCGACCCCGCAAGGAGATGATCGCCGAGACGCGCGCCAAGCTGATCGCAGCCGCCCGCCACGCCTTCGGCACGATCGGCTACGCCGAGGCCTCGATGGACGATTTCACTGCCTCGGCTGGCCTGACGCGCGGCGCGCTCTATCATCACTTCGGCGACAAGAAGGGGCTGCTGCAGGCGGTGATCGCCGAGATCGACGGCGAGATGGCTGCGCGGGTGAACGAAGTTGCCGCGCGGGCCCCGACGCGATGGCAGCACTTCGTCGATGAATGCACCACCTATATCGAGATGGCGCTGGAGCCGGAGATCCAGCGCATCATGTTCCGCGACGGCCCGGCGGTGCTGGGCGATCCGGCGCAGTGGCCGAACGCCAACGCCTGCACGGCTTCAATGACCGATCACCTGACCAAGCTGCAGGAAGAGGGCGTCGTCGTTCCCGACCTCGACCCCGAGACCGCGGCGCGGCTGATCAACGGCGCCAGCAGCCAGGCCTCGCAACGCATCGCCAATTCGGACGAGCCGGAAGCGACATCGAAACAGGTGGTGGCGGCGTTCAAGCAACTGCTCGAAGGCTTGAAAAGTAAGTAGCATCCGGCAGGCGGATGAGGGGCAGCAACTTCTTCAATAATTGTCCCCCGCTCAAAATCGCGCCGACATTGACAATGGCAGGGGTGAGCGCATCCTTCCCGGCCATTCTCTGAGGCGGGGAGTCGGGGCCATGTGGGACTTCAGCATCGGCCGGTCGGTGTCCATCATGATGCGGACATGGCCGTTCATCGTCTTTCGTATGATCGTCTATTTCGGCATCACGGTCGCCTACATCATGGCGACCGGCACCGGCGCCAGCGTCGGCTATGGCGTCGGACACATCTCGACCGATCCCGACGGGCCGATGTCGTTTGCCTTATGGGGCGGCGTCGTCGGCTTCGGCGTCGTCTCGATCGCCGTCTACTGGATCCGCGAATACATCCTCTATGTGCTCAAGGCCGGCCACATCGCCGTCATGGTCCATCTGATCGACGGCCACGACGTTCCCGACGGCCAGAACCAGATCGCCTATGCGAAGGAGGTTGTCACCCAGCGTTTTGCCGAGGCCAATATCCTTTTCGTCGTCGACCAACTGGTCAAGGGCGCCATCCGCGCCATCACCGGACTGCTCGGCGGCATCGCCGCCTTCCTGCCCATTCCGGGCTTGAGCGGCCTCGTCAGCTTCATCAACACCGTGATCCGCCTGTCGCTGACCTATGTCGACGAGATCATCCTCGGCTACAACATCCGCATCAATTCCAACTCGCCTTTCGAGACCGCCAGGCAAGGCGTCGTGCTCTACGCGCAGAACGGCAAGCACATGGTCAAGAACGCCGTCTGGCTGGCGGTGATCATGTGGGGTGTGTCCTTCGTCATCTTCCTGCTGATGCTGGCCCCGGCAGCCGCCATTCTCTGGGTGATGCCCGGGCAACTCGCCGGCTGGGCCTTTGTGCTGGCAATCGTCTTTGCCTGGGCCTTCAAGGCGGCCTTCATCGAACCCTTCGCCATCGCTTCGCTGATGCAGGTCTATTTCGACACCATCGAGGGCCAGGTGCCCAATCCGGAGTGGGATCTGCGCCTGGCAGAGGCCTCGTCGAAATTCAGGGAGCTTCGCGACAAGGCCCTCGGCTCCTTCGGCGGCTCGCGCTGGGATGCGCCCCGGGCTGCTTGATCAGCAGCTTGACCTACGAAGGACAGCATGATCACGGCTTCGGCAGCTCTATGCCACGAAGCTTTGCAATCGCCGACTTGAGCGGCGCCTCGCCGGCGCCGCAAAAGGTCTCGCTCATCACCAGCTCGGGCAGCGACAGGCGCCGGCCCCAGCCATGCGCTTCGAGATCCGGCCGCGGCGCGAATTCCGAGACGCGGCCGACGCAGAGATAGGCGATCGGCGTGACATGCTCGGGAATCGACAAAAGCCGCTTCAGCGCTTCTGTCTCGATGATGCTCACCCAGCCGACGCCGACGCCCTCGGCCCGCGCCGCCAGCCAGAAGTTCTGCACCGCGCAGACGGTGCTGTAGAGGTCCATCTCCGGGTTATGCCAGCGCCCGAGCGGCGAATTCTTCGAGCGCTGCCGGTCGCAGGTGACGCAGAGGTTGAGGGCGCTTTCGCAGATGCCCTCCAGCTTCAGCTTGCGGTAGAGCGCCTGCCGTTCCGCCTCGATCGCCGGCAATTCCAGCTCCCGCGCGGCAAGGAACAGGTCGCGCACCTGCCGCCGCCGCTCGGAATCGCGGATGACGATGAAGTTCCATGGCTGCATATAGCCGACCGATGGCGCGTGGTGCGCGGCCGTCAGCAATCGCGCCAGCACGGCATCGTCGAGTTCGTCCGAAACGAAATGGCTGCGCACGTCCCGCCTGGTGAACATCGCCCGGTAGACGGCGTCGCGCGCCAATTGGTCAAAGTCATCGCCGCCGGTGGCGGCCGCTTGTGCCTGCATCGCTTTTCCCCTTGGCGATAAGCAGTCCTCCACCTGACCATGCGGACGACCATGTCTGCCGGGCCGGTCTTCTGGCTTGGGATCGTCCCGCGTCCGGCGCCTTCCCGTCTGAGACAGTGGCTTTGCCGGCGCGGTCCCCCTTACAGCGTTGGGCACGCCACGGAGTTCAACCGTGTTCCCGATTCTCCCGCGTTGCGGGCACCAGGCAGCGGCGCGACCTTATCGCGAAGCTTCGGCCGCGCCAATGCCGTCGGCGACATATCAAGACGCGATTTTCCCCAGCCATTCGGCGCTTAAACATGGCCATCCGGGCTAGGCATGCCTAGATTAGGCGCCATGACCACCCGTCTCTATAGCCATCCGGTATTCCTGGAACACCTGACGCCGCCCGGCCACCCCGAGCGGCCGGACCGTTTGCGCGCCATCGAGCGCGTGCTGGACGACGAGGCTTTTTCGGCGCTCGACCGCGTCAAGGCGCCGGAAGGCGACGAGGCGACCATCCTTTATGCGCATCCGGAAGATTTTATCGCCCGCGTGCGTGCGGCCATCCCAGAGAGCGGCATTGTCTCGATCGATGCCGACACCAGCGCCAGCCCGAAGAGCTGGCAGGCCGCGGTGACCGCGATCGGCGCCGCCAATGCGGCGATAGACGATGTCTTCGAAGGCCGAGCCGCCAATGTCTTCGTTGCCGCCCGCCCGCCCGGCCACCATGCCGAGAAGACGACCGCAATGGGCTTTTGCCTGTTCAACACCGCGGCGATCGCCGCCCGCCATGCGCAGAAGAAGCATCAGGCCGAGCGCGTCGCCATCGTCGACTGGGACGTGCATCACGGCAACGGCACGCAGGACATTTTCTGGGACGATCCGTCGGTCCTCTATTGCTCGACCCACCAGATGCCGCTTTATCCCGGCACCGGCGCCAAGAGCGAAACCGGCGCCGGCAACATCGTCAACGCGCCGCTTGCGCCGAGCACCGGCAGCGAGACGTTTCGCGACGCCTTCCTGTCGCGCGTGCTGCCCTCCGTCGATGCGTTCGCCCCCGACCTGATCATCATTTCCGCTGGGTTCGATGCGCACCATCGCGATCCGCTGGCCGAGATCAACCTGACCGAGGATGATTTCGACTGGGCGACCGGCCAGCTGATGGACCGCGCCGGGCGCCATAGCGGCAACCGGCTCGTCAGCCTGCTGGAGGGCGGCTACGATCTGCAGGGACTGGCATTTTCGGTCGCCGCCCATGTCGGGCGGCTGATGAAGGGATGAATTATGGCTGATGAAGCTAACCAGGACGTCAAGGCGATGAGCTTCGAACAGGCGCTCGACGCGCTGGAGAAGATCGTCGATGATCTGGAGCGCGGCGATGTCCCGCTCGACCAGTCGATCCGCATCTACGAGCGCGGCGAGGCGCTGAAGGCGCATTGCGATCGGCTGCTCAAGGCGGCCGAGGACAAGGTCGAGAAGATCAGGCTCTCGCGCGACGGCAAGCCGGTGGGAACGGAGCCGCTCGACGCCGAGTAAGCTGTATTGATATTCAGGTGAGGTCGGCCTGACCTGAATCTCAACACACCTTGGTGCATAATCTCGAACGGCGGGAAACGATAGACAGGAGGCAAGCAAGCATGTGCCGCAACATCAAGACCCTGTTCAATTTCGAACCGCCGGCGACCGACGACGAGGTTCATGACGCGGCCCTGCAGTTCGTGCGCAAGCTGAGCGGCTCGACCAAGCCGTCCAAGCGCAACGAGCATGCCTTCCACCACGCCGTCGAGGCGATCGCCGCCGCCGCGCGCGAGCTCATCGATTCGCTTGAGACCACCCAGGAGCCGCGCAACCGCGAGGAAGAGGCCGCCAAGGCGAAAGCCAGGTCCGCGCTCCGCTTTGCCTGAGGTCGTGACATGAGCTTCTTTCCGGGCAACGATCCTGAGGCCGGCGATGTCTTCGCCTGCGACCAGATCGAATTGATGGTCATCCCCAACGCCAAGGACATTGGCGGCTTCGAGGTCCGCCGCGCCTTGCCGACCGCAAAACGCAGGCTGGTCGGACCGTTCATCTTCTTCGACCGCATGGGGCCGGCGATCCTGCGCGCCGGCCACGCGATCGACGTGCGCCCGCATCCTCATATCGGGCTTTCCACCGTCACCTATCTGTTCGACGGCAAGATCAGGCATCGCGATTCGCTCGGCACCGAAATGGTGATCGCGCCCGGCGACGTGAACCTGATGACCGCCGGCCGCGGCATCGTCCATTCCGAGCGCACGCCGGAGGAGTTGCGCGGCGCGCCGATGTCGATCTCCGGCCTGCAAACCTGGCTGGCGCTGCCGGATAGCCAGGAAGAGATCGCCCCGGTGTTCGCGAACACATCGGTGATCCGCCTGCCCGAAATCGATGCCGAAGGGGTCAGCGGCCGCGTCGTCATCGGCGAATTTTCCGGGCTGCGCTCGCCGGTCGCGACCGCCTCGGAGACGCTTTATGCCGATCTGCGGCTGGCGGCTGGCGCGAGCGTGAAAATCCCCGCCGATGCCGAGGAACGCGCCATTTATACGCTGGAAGGCGAGGTTTCGATCGCCGGAGATCGTTTTCCGGCTGAGCGGCTTCTGGTGTTCAAACCGGGCGAGGAAATCGTCGTCTCGTCCGAGCGCGGCGCGCATTTCATGCTGTTCGGCGGAGCGTCGCTGGGTTCCAAGCGTTATATCTGGTGGAATTTCGTTTCGTCCTCGAAGGAACGCATCGAGCAGGCCAAAGAAGAATGGAAGACGGGCCGCTTCGATATCGTTCCTGGCGATGAGGAAGAATTCATTCCGCTGCCGGAAGGTTAGAGCAGGATGGACATCCTGCGCCAACCGCGTCACTGACACGCATTTACATTGGCGCGCCGTCAGCCTATCTCGCTCATATCAAAGCGCATATTTGAAGGTTAACCCAAGGTTAAGTTAACAGGCCGCAACAGAGTGAACCCGAAGCCCGATACGCCGCTCCTCGACAAGGTCCGCATTCCTGCGGATTTGCGGGCGCTCGAGGAAAGTGAGCTGCCGCAGCTGGCGAGCGAACTGCGCACCGAGTTGATCGATGCCGTGTCACACACGGGCGGCCATCTTGGCGCCGGGCTGGGCGTGGTCGAGCTGACGGTTGCGCTGCACTACGTCTTCAACACGCCACAGGACCGGCTGATCTGGGATGTCGGCCATCAGGCCTATCCGCACAAGATCCTGACCGGCCGCCGCGACCGCATCCGCACGCTTCGCCAAGAGGGCGGCCTCTCCGGCTTCACCCGGAGAGTCGAGAGCGAATACGACCCCTTCGGCGCGGCGCATTCCTCGACCTCGATTTCCGCCGGCCTCGGCATGGCCATGGGCCGCGACCTTTCGGGCGGCCGCAACAACGTCATCGCCGTCATTGGCGATGGCGCCATGTCCGCCGGCATGGCCTATGAGGCGATGAACAATGCCGGCGCGCTCAATGCCCGCCTCATCGTCATCCTCAACGACAACGACATGTCAATCGCCCCGCCGACCGGCGCGATGAGCGCCTATCTGGCCCGGCTCGCCTCCGGCAAGGCCTATCTCGGCCTGCGCGATTTCGGCAAGAAGCTGACCTCCTATCTCGGCAAGCGCGCCGACAACGCCATCACGCGCGCCGTTGAGCACGCGCGCGGCTATGTCACCGGCGGCACGCTGTTCGAGGAAATGGGCTTTTTCCACATCGGCCCGATCGACGGACACAATCTGGAGCACCTGATCCCGGTGCTGAGGAACGTTCGCGACAATGCCGACGGCCCGGTGCTGATCCATGTCGTGACCCAGAAGGGCAAGGGCTACGCGCCGGCGGAAGCCGCCGCCGACAAATATCATGGCGTCAACAAGTTCGACGTCATCACCGGCGCGCAGGCCAAGGCGCCGGCCAACGCGCCGAGCTACACCAAGGTCTTCGCCGAAAGCCTGATCCAGGAGGCGCGCGAGGACGACCGCATCGTGGCGATCACCGCCGCCATGCCGAGCGGCACCGGACTCGACCTCTTCGGCGAGGTGTTTCCGACCCGAACCTTCGATGTCGGCATTGCCGAGCAGCATGCGGTGACCTTCGCCGCCGGCCTCGCCACCGAAGGCTACAAGCCCTTCGCCGCCATCTATTCGACCTTCCTCCAGCGCGCCTACGATCAGGTCGTGCATGACGTGGCGATCCAGAAACTGCCGGTGCGTTTCCCGATCGACCGCGCCGGCTTCGTCGGCGCCGATGGCGCCACCCATTGCGGCGCCTTCGACACCACCTTCCTGGCCTCGCTGCCTGGCTTCGTGGTCATGGCCGCCGCCGACGAGGCGGAGCTTCGCCATATGGTGCGCACCGCAGCCGACTACGATGGCGGCCCGATCGCCTTCCGCTATCCGCGCGGCAATGGCGTCGGCGTCGACATGCCTGAGCGCGGCTCGGTGCTTGAAATCGGCAAGGGCCGCATCCTGAAGGAAGGCACCAAGGTGGCGCTTCTCTCCTTCGGCACGCGGCTGCAGGATTGCCTGCTGGCGGCGGAAGAGCTCGGCGCGGCGGGCCTTTCCACCACCGTCGCCGACGCCCGCTTCGCCAAGCCGCTGGACGAAGATCTCATCCGCCGCCTCGCGCGCTCGCACGAGGTGCTGGTGACCGTGGAAGAAGGCGCGGTCGGTGGCTTCGCCAGCCAGGTGCTGCATTTCCTCGCCCATGAAGGGCTCTTGGAAAACGGCCTCAAGGTCCGCCCGCTGATCCTGCCCGATGAATTCACCGATCACGCCAAGCCCGAAAAGATGTATGCCGACGCGGGCCTCGACACCGCCGGCATCGTGCGCACCGTCTTCGCCGCCCTTGGCCATGGCGTTCAGGCGCAGCGCGCCTGAATCGAAATCTCAACCGTGCTGAAGCTCTTTGCCGGCTTCGGAAGCAATTCCAGAAAAAGTGTTAAGCGGTTTTACGTCCCGAATTGCGTAAAGCTAGAATCGTAACTATTTGTTAACGCTTCTGTTTGGCGGTTCGGTTACCGTATCTTTTGGCCGATTTTCAACGGCGCCCTGGTAAGACCTTGGTCTGAGGCAGGGAGATAAGAACAATGAAATCGTTGCTTTGCGGCATGGCCCTTGTGATGGCCATAGCCGCGCCGGTGGCAGCCGAAACGCGTTATGACCGCAACCTCGAAAAGGCAGTGGTCGACATCGTCGCCGGCAAGATGGGCAAGATCCGCGGCGGCTTTTCCTACAGGCAGGTTCCTCAGCTCGTGGTGCTGCCGGACGCCGCACCGGCCGCGCCCGTTCCGGTTGAGCCGCGTAAGCAGGCTTCCAACAATGACGGCCTGATGCCGGCCGTCGAGCGCCCGGTCTCGCGGACGGTTTTCTGATGCATGTCGCCCAAAAGTGCCTGGCGGTTTTGGGACAACGACATGCATCGAACAAAAATCAGAACCACATATCGCGCACGCAGCGGCCGTCGCGCGGCAGGTCGTCGAATGTTTCGAGACCGTCGAAATGGTCGATCGGCAGGTCGGCGACGGCCTCCGGCGGCGCCAGCCTGACATTGACGGCAATACGGGTACGGCCACTGGAGCTGGAGCGCAAACCGCGCCAGGCGAGCACGCAGGCGCATTTCGGGCAGAACAGGATCTCGAGCGCGGGCTCGGTCACTTCGGCACGCCTATAGGAACTCACCGGTCCCGCGACGCGGATGCGCTCGTCGACATAGTCGTAGGCCCAGAGCGTGCCATAGCGGCGGCAAAGCGTACAGTTGCAGGCCGTGATCGGGCCCGGATCGCCTTCCAGGGTCCAGTGGGCAGCGCCACAATGGCAGGTTCCCTTCAGCATCGCGTCCTCCCAAGGTGAAACGGCTTTTCGCCTCCGCATTCTGCCGCGTCATCCGCCATATTCAACACGCTGCCATTGCCTTCGCGGCTTGGTTTCGCCAATGAAGGCAGATGAACTCTCCGTTGCCAGCCAGCCAGCGCCAGCGGCTCGACGAACTGCTCGTCGAGCGCGGCCTGTTCGCCAGCCGTTCGCGCGCCCGCGACGCGATCGAGCGCGGCACGGTCACCGTCGACGGTGCTGTTGCCCGCAAGCCCGGCCAATCCGTCGCGCCGGACTGCCTCGTCGCCATCGACGATCCCGCGCAGGCCTATGTGTCGCGCGCGGCGCTGAAGCTGATTGCCGGCCTCGATCATTTCGGGCTCGATGCCTCGGGCAGCGAAGCGCTCGACATCGGCGCCTCGACCGGCGGCTTCACCCAGGTGCTGCTCGAGCGCGGCGCTGCCCATGTCACGGCGATCGATGTCGGCCATGGCCAGATCCATCCCGACATTGCCGGCGATCCTCGTGTGACGGTGATCGAAGGGCTCAACGCCCGCGACCTGACCGCCGCCGATCTCGGCGGCCGTATCCCGGATTTCCTCGTCTGCGACGTCAGCTTCATCTCGCTGAAGCTGGCGCTGCCGCCGGCGCTCGCCTTGGCGGGCGAGGGCGCCAGGGCGCTGCTGCTTGTCAAGCCGCAATTCGAGGCCGGACGCGAAGCGATCGGTAAGGGCGGCCTGCTCAAGGACCCAGGCGATGCCGAGCATGTTGCCGTCGATTTGCGCGACTGGCTTGCCACTCTGCCGGGCTGGCGCGTGCTCGGGCTGCACCCGTCGCCGATCGAAGGCGGCGACGGCAATCGCGAGTTTTTGCTTGGTGCCGTCAAGGACGCGGCACCGCGATGAGCTCGCGCTTCACCATCGCCAGGCTTGGCGCGCAGGGCGACGGCATCGCCGCTGCCGACGACGGCGAGGTCTTCATCCCGTTCACGCTGCCGGGCGAGACGGTCACAGCGGCGCGCCAGAAGGATCGCGCGGCACTGATGTCGGTTCTGGAAGCCTCGCCGCTCCGGGTCGAGCCACCCTGCCGGCATTTCACCGAATGCGGCGGCTGCGCGCTGCAGCATTTTGAGGCCGAGGCCTATCGCAAATGGAAGCGCGAACGGGTGGTGCAGGCGCTGAAGGTCAAGGGCATCGCCTGCGAGATCGACGCGCTGGTGCCTTGCGCGCCGCACACCCGGCGCCGCGTCGTCTTCAGCGCCCGGCGTACCGAGGCCGGCATGCTGCTCGGCTTCGTGCGCGCGCTTTCCTCCGAGATCATCCCGATCGAGGAATGCCCGATCTCGCTGCCGGCGATCGTTGCCGCACTCGATCGCCTGCGGCGGCTGGCCGATCTGGTCTGCGCCACGCCGAAAGCCTTCCACATGATGATCACCGTCACGGCGTCCGGCCTCGACGTCGCCGTCCAGGATGCCGGCAAGCTTGGCGAGAACCAGCGCCGCATCGCCTCCAATTTCGTGATGGCCGAGGGTTTGGCGAGGCTTTCCGTCGATGGCGAGATCATCGTCGAGCCGAAGAAGCCGGTGGTGCAGTTTGGATCGGTCGCCGTCGCCGTCCCGCCCGGCGCCTTCCTGCAGGCGACGGAGGCCGCCGAGCAGGCGATGGCCGGTCTCGTCGGCCAGCACCTTTCGCGGGCGAAGAAGGTCGCCGACCTGTTTGCCGGCTGTGGCAGCTTCGCGCTCAGGCTCGCGGCGAAGTCGGAGGTCCATGCGGTGGAGGGAGACGCGCCGGCGCTCGCGGCGCTCGACCGCGCCTTCCGTTTCGCCAGCGGCCTCAAGCGGGTAACCAGCGAGCGCCGTGACCTCTTCCGCCGGCCGCTGACCTTCAAGGAATTGAACGGCTTCGACGGCCTGGTCTTCGATCCGCCGCGTGCCGGCGCCGAGGACCAGTCCAAGCAGATCGCACGTTCGGATGTGCCGCTGGTCGCTGCCGTGTCCTGCAATCCGGTGACGCTGGCGCGCGACCTGCGCATCCTCCTCGACGGCGGCTATCAACTGAAGAGCGTGACGCCGATCGACCAGTTCCTGTGGTCGCCGCATGTCGAGGCCGTCGCGCTGCTGGAGAAACCGAGACGACGCCGGTAGTTCACAACCGGTGGTTCGCGGAAATTTGTGAAGGCCCTGTTCTTTCGACGAAATTGCGCCCCAAAGCCGCCTTTTTGCGGGTTTTAATTTTGCGCCGTTAGGGAAACATTCCTGCCTTTCCGGCGTTACTAATATGGCGGATGGGAGATAATGGACAGCGGATTGCAATGCAGACGCTTCTAAAATTCATCAGCCTCATCGTTGTTCTTACCGCGTTTGGCGTCGCGTCCGCGACGGGCGCGCTCGCGCAAGAGCAGAAACGCCTCGCTTTCGTTATCGGCAACGGCGCCTATCAGTCCGGCGAGCTCGCGACTGCCGCCAATGACGCCGGCCTGATCGCGCAAACTTTGCAGGCGGCAGGATTCGACGTGGTCGGCGCGCGTGATGTCGATCAGGACTCGTTGCGCGGCGCGCTGCGCGACTTCCTCGGCAAGGTCTCGGCCGCCGGTCCCGACGCGGTCGTCTTCGTCTACCTCGCCGGCCACGGCGTGCAGTTCGAGGGCGAGAATTACTTCCTACCAGTCGATGCCCAGATCGCCAGTCCGGCGGACGTGCCGCTTCAGGCGATGCGGCTCTCCGATGTCACCAGGTCGTTGGCCGGATTGCCGACGAAGGTAAACATCGTCGTGCTCGACGCGGCGCGGCCGAACGCCTTCCCGAAGATGAGCCAGCCTCTGGCCGGTGGTCTCGCGCTGGTCGATCCCGATCCGAACATGCTGATTGCGTTCAACGCGGCTCCAGGAACGGTCGCGCCGGAAGGCAAGGGCCCCTACGGCGCCTATGCTCAGGCCCTCGCCGAGATGATCCGCGAAGGCGGTTTGTCGCTCGACGAAGTCTTCGACCGCACACGTCTGCGCGTCAACGAGGTGACGCAAGGCGCGGAAGTGCCGTGGAACGCCTCGAAGATCACCACGTCGTTCGTTTTCTTCGATCGTGCTGCGGACGCGCCCGCGCCCAAGGTTTCTGAGGCCGAATCCCGGTCCAATCGGACCAGGGCGATCCGCGATTTCAACGCCCATGATGCCTATGTCGCGGCTCTCGACCGCGACACGATGCGCGGCTACGAGGATTTCCTCGTCGCTTATCCACACGATCCGATGGCTAAGCGCGTGCGCGTTATCATCGCTGCGCGGCGCGAGGCGATCACCTGGCGCGAGACCTGGCTGCAGGACACGCCCGAAGCCTACTGGTCCTATTTGCGGCGTTATCCGCGTGGCCCGCATGCGTGGGACGCGCGCCGCCGCCTCGAGCACTTCGATGCCGCCCTGGAGCCGCCGGAGGAATTCACCGTCATTGTCTATGATGTGTCGCCGCCGCCGGAGGAAGAGATCATCTATGTCGATAGGCCGGTGCTCTATTTCGACGATCCCGATTTCGACTTCGAGCCGCCGCCGCCGATCACTGTGATCTTCCTGCCGCCGCCGCCGCCGGATTTCGTCGTGCTTGAGCCACCGCCGCCGCCGGTCGACATCTTCGTGCTACCGACTCCGGTGTTCGTGCCGATACCCGTGTTCATCAACCCGCCGCGCCACATCGTGCGGCCGCCGAACGACATCATCTTCAACAACATCCACAACACGACCGTCATCAACAACATCAACACGACGATCAAAAACGAGACCATCAATCGGGCGGCGCAGCCTAGCGCCGGTGTCCAGGTGGACCGCAGAACAGGCCAGAAGACGATGGAAGGCGCCGTTGGTGCCCGCGCGGATGCGCTGGCGGCCAAGGTCGCGTTGCCGCCGCTTCTGCAGAAGAGGGCGGCCAAGGTCCGTCAGGCCCCGTCCAATCAGCAACAGGGCGCCTTGCCGCCGAAGCCTGGCCAGCGTGTTATCCAGGGCCAGCAGCAGCCTGGTGCCGTGACCCCGCAGCCGGAGACCCTGTCCAGAACCGGCAAGCTCTCAACCGATCACGCCTTGCCCGGAGCCAATGGCAAGAGGCTGCCGCTCGTCAACGGCAAGCCGGCGCTGAATGGCGAGAATTTGCCAAGCAACAAGTCCAGGAAGCAGCTCGGTAAGCAAGGCATAGTAGGCGGCAACCAGGAGGCGACGGGAAATGCCGGTGCCGCCGTGACCGGAGAGCAGGACACCGGTCAGCGGAAGGGCAAAAAGCTCCGCAAGCTGCCCACCGTCAACGGCATGCCGGCCGACAACGGGCAGAACGCGCAGGAGAGGTTCAGGCAGAACAATCCCAAGGCATTATCCGATCGCAACAATGGCAAGCCGAGGAAGCTGACGCGCAAGGAATTGTCCGCAGGCCAGTCCGTTGTCGAACCGAACGATCAAGGTTCGGCCGGCGTACGCGAAAAGGGCAGGAAGTTCCGCAAGCTGCCTGCCGTCAACGAGATGCCGGCCGAGAACCGGCCGAGCGTGCGCGAGCGACTCAGGAGGAACAATCCCGACGTGTTCTCCGATGAAAATCAGGGCTCCGCCAACGCCAAGAGCAGGAAGTTCCGCAGGCTGCCGACCGTCAACGGTGAGCCGGCCGACAACGAGCCGAGCATCCAGAAGCGACTCAGGAGGAACAATCCGACCGTGTTCTCCGACGAGAATCAGGGCTCGGTCAGCGGAAACGACAGGCGCAGGATGTTGCGCCGGCTGCAGAACGAAGAAGGGGCGGGCGGCCCGGAGGTCAACGTCCAACGCAACTTCAAGGTCAACAGGCCGAACGAGAATGCGCAGCGCCAGTTCAGGCAGGAAAGGCCTGACGAGCAGGTGCTGCGGCGGCAGAGATCGGAGCCACGGCCGGAATTCCGTTCGCAGCCCAGACCGCAGATGCAAGAACGGCGTCTTCCGCAGCAGCAACCGCAGCTCAAGAAGAAGCCTTCTTGCGGACAGCAGGGCGAGCCGGCCTGCAACCAGTAGGCTGGCGCGGTCGGACCTGCGCCTTACCTTTGCGAACCGATTTTTCGGCCATGAACTTGCAAGGCAGGGGCGCCGGTCTGTAGCGCGTATCAACCGTCAAAAGTGGAATGCCTAAAGTAGGTCGCGTGAAAAAGGATTCACGCGACCTTGCTTTAGGTTCTTGATTTTAAGCATGTCTTCGTCCCGAAACCGGGCCCACTTTCGGGAGACATGCTTTAGGCTCTCGCAGGCCGCTCAGCCTGCACGCCTGGCGGCGTCCGTCAGGTTTTCGGCGTGCCGCCGCGCTGGTTGATCGACACCCAGATGTTCGGGTTCTGCTGCGACTGGCGTTTCAGGAAATAATAGCCGGTCGCGTTCCAGGGCCTGATTTCATCGACCAGATTGTCGAGCACGAGATCGCCCTTGTCCGTCTTCACCGTCAGTATGGTATGACCTTCATTGTTGAGGTCGCGCACCACGGTCATCAGCAGCGCCTGCCTGGGAAATCCCGCTTCCATGAGAAGCTTGCGCTTGTAGAGCGCGTAAATCTTGCAGTCGCCCTTGCCGTCCACCGGATAGTCCCAGTGGTCCATCATCGTGCCCCAGTGATCGTAATTGCTGACGGGCTTGATGGCGCGGTTCGCCTTTTGGTTTATCCGCTTGAGGGTGCGCAGGTTCTGCGCGGTCAGCTTGACGTGAGCGGCCGGCAAAGCCGCCACCTTGCATTCTTTCGGCCGGCGGCCGCAGAAATCGAGCCAGCCATAGGGAACGCTGGTGCGCCCCCCGACCGAGGCGGAGCGAACGCTATCTGCGGAAGACTGAGTCGATGGCCGCTTGAACAGTGTCGACTGCGCCGCTGCCGTGTCTACGGATAGCGACGTCGTACCAATCAACGAAACGAGGCCGAGGAGGAAAGAAGAGGTCAGGACGCCAGGGAAACGCAGCACTGCCAACACCGCAACGAGAAGACTGGTGACGAGTTAACGCGGAAACGGCGGTCCAATCAATTGAACAATTAATAATTTCCTAACATGATCGTGTTCGCGTCCGACGAGGCCGCTACGCCTCTTCAAGGATTGGCATCAATCGCGAGCGTGGCGCCGCTGCGCTTCGGCAAGGACGCCGGCGTCCATTTCTTCCAGCGTCTTCGCACCATGCGGCAGGACGCCAAACACGTCCTCCGCCCGCGTCGGCGCAAAGGCCGGCACCGGCCTCAAAAGAACGCCCTCTGGCGTGTCTTCGACCTGCAGGTGCGTGCCAGCACCCCAGCCCCTTCGTTCCCGTATGGCGCTGGGCAGGGTCACCTGTCCCTTGGTCGAGACGGTCGTTGTGAGTTTTTTGGAGCCGGTCATTTGGGCTTGATAATACCGAAACGGCCCCCATGCCTCAAACCCTGGTGCCGCCCACCGTCATCTGGTTCATCCTGAGATGCGGCTGGCCGACGCCGACAGGCACGCCTTGTCCAGCCTTGCCGCACATGCCGATGCCGTTGTCGAGCTTCATGTCGTTGCCGACCATGGTGACGCGATGCATGGCATCCGGCCCATTGCCGATCAGCATCGCACCCTTGATCGGCTGCGTCACCTTGCCGTCCTCGATCATGTAGGCCTCGGTGCAGCCGAACACGAATTTTCCCGAGGTGATGTCGACCTGGCCGCCGCCGAAGGAGACGGCATAGATGCCGCTCTTGACCGAGGCGATGATCTCTTCCGGCGGCATGTCGCCCGCGGTCATGTAGGTGTTGGTCATGCGCGGCATCGGCTGATGCGCGTAGCCCTCGCGGCGGCCGTTGCCCGTCGCCTTCATGCCCATCAGACGAGCGTTCTGGCGGTCCTGCATGTAGCCGACCAGTCTGCCGTCCTCGATCAGCACGTTGCGCGCCGAAGGTGTTCCTTCGTCGTCGACGGTGAGCGAGCCGCGCCGCTCGGCGATCGTGCCGTCATCGACCACGGTGACGTCCTTTGCCGCGACCTGCTGGCCCATAAGGCCGGCGAAGGCCGAGGTCTTCTTGCGGTTGAAGTCTCCTTCCAGCCCATGGCCGACCGCCTCGTGCAGCATCACGCCCGGCCAGCCGCTGGAAAGCACGATGTCGAAAGTGCCCGCCGGCGCCGGTACGGCCTCGAGATTGACCAGCGCCTGCCTCAGCGCCTCGCCCGCGGCGTGCTTCCAACTCTCCTCGGTGAGGAACTCGCCAAAGCTCTTGCGGCCGCCCATGCCGTAGGAGCCGCTCTCCTGCCGGTCGCCGTCGCCGACCACCACCGAGACGTTGATCCTGACCAGTGGGCGGATATCGCGCACAACCTGGCCGTCGCCGCGCACGATCTCGACATGCTGCCAGGAGGCCGCGAGCGAAGCCGTCACCTGGCGTACGCGCGGATCGGCGGCGCGCAGCCAGGCGTCGATCTCCTGCAACAGCTTGGCCTTGGCCTCGAAACTGGGCGAGGGGATGGGGTTCTCGTCGCCATAGAGGTGGCGATTGGTGCCGGCGGGCGCCGCGGCGAGCGTACCGGAGTAACCGCCCTTGACCGCCGAGACGGCATCGGCCGCGCGCAGCAGCGAGGCCTCGGAAAGATCGCTGGAATGGGCATAGCCGCTGGCTTCGCCTGCGACGGCGCGCAAGCCGAAACCCTGGTCGGTGTTGAAATTGGCCGTCTTCAGCCGGCCGTTGTCGAACATCAGCGCTTCGCTCTCGCTGTATTCGAGAAACAGTTCGCCGTCGTCGGCGCCCTTGATGGTGTCGGCGACGATCTCTTTGACGCGGTCGTCGGAAATGTCGAATTGGCCGATCAGGCTGTTCATGGCAGGGCTGTCCGCTGGCGGTTTCGTCTTTCCCCGATGTAGGGGCGAAGACAGGTCAAGACAATCGCCGCCGTTCACACGGGATCGTCGTCGCCGCGGGCCGGCTGACGACCGCATTGCAACGCAGGGCTCAGGGCAGGGCGGCGAAGCCTTCGGCGAATCCCTTCAGATCGACGGGAATTCCGATGCCTTCCTCCGGCGTCTGGAACACGATGAAGGTGGCCGAGGTGCCGCTCTTCAGCGTGTCGAGCAGCGGCTTCTCGAGGATCACTTCCGCATAGCAGCCGTCCTGGAAGCAGCGCACGAAATAGGCGCGGCCGATGTCCTTGCCGTCGACATTGAGGCCAAGCCCGTTGGGCAAGAGCACGCCGAGCGGCGCCAGCACCCGCAGGATCTCGGCCTTGTTGTCGGCGGTGCGCAGCACCACCACCGAAAGCCCCATTTCCGGACGGTCCTCGGCGACGACGTTCTGCATCATCACGCATTGCTCGGAGGTCGCGCCGGCCGGCGTGTCGCAGATGATCGACCACGCTCCATGCGTCGACTTGACCGTGCCGCTGGGCGGCGCGGCGGTCTGAGGCGGCGCGGCGCTCGCCACGCCGGTCAGGCCGGCGCCAAGCAAGGCGGCAAGGAAGACGACCTTCGCCAAGGGTCTCGAAAGCCAGGAAGTCATGACGGCTCCATTGCGAATCAGGGCACTTTAAGCTGCGCCAAGGCCAAGTAAAGGACGAGACCGTCGCCGGCCCGCCCAGATACCGGCAATTACGCGCTTTTCCAGAGCAAATTCGCCCGAATTGCGACCGCCCCGCGCGCACCGCCCCGATGGCCGGGGATGCCCTTTAGGTTGCGCGCAAAAATGCCGCACGGTTTCGCCCGCTCCTTCCTTGCGGAGGGAATTAGAGTATGGTTTGAACCAGCTAGGGACTGACCGGGATTCCCAATCCCGGCGTCGTTCGTTATTGGTGCGATCCGATTGCAGGAAGTGGGAGACGAGAGGGCGATGAGAAAATTCATGGCAAGCGCCAGGCTTCTGGCAGGTGCCGCGGCTGCTGGCGCGCTCCTCTCCGGCGTGCCCGCCTATGCGGATCAGCCGCAGCCTTGGGAGACCGCCTTCCAGGCGCCCGCGACCGAAATGATGCGGCAGATCGAGTGGTTCGGGAACTACACGATGTGGTTCGTCGTCCCGATCACGGTCCTGGTGCTGGCGCTGCTTGCCGTTTGCGTCCTGAGGTTCCGCGCCAGCGTGAACCCGGTTCCTTCCAGGACCAGTCACAACACGCTGATCGAGGTGATCTGGACGGTCGGGCCGGTGATCGTGCTGTTGCTCATCGCTATCCCCTCCTTCCAGCTGCTGACCGCGCAGTACACGCCTCCGGAAGAAGCCAAGCTCACCGTCAAGGCGACCGGCAACCAATGGAACTGGGACTACGAATACCAGATCGACAAGAGCTTCTCCTTCAACTCGGCCGTTCTCCAGGATGCTGACCGCGCCAAGGCCGGCAAGGAAGACCGCAACCTTTATCCGCGCCTGCTCGCCGTCGACAACGAGTTGGTGGTGCCGGTCAATACGACGACCCGCGTGCTGATCACCGCCACCGACGTCATCCATTCCTTCGCCGTTCCGTCCTTCGGCATCAAGATGGACGCCGTGCCCGGCCGCACCAACGAGACCTGGTTCAAGGCGGAGAAGGAAGGTCTCTACTATGGCCAGTGCTCGCAGCTCTGCGGCAAGGATCACGCCTTCATGCCGATCGCGGTCCGCGTCGTCTCCGACGCGCAGTTCAAGACCTGGCTGGAGACGGCCAAGACCGACGTGCCTGCCGCCAACAAGGCGCTGATGGCCGCGATCGATGGTACCAACAAGGTAGCGGCCGCCGGCAACTGACGCCGCGGGTTAGCAAGATTTAGGGAACGGAGCGGAATATGGCAGAGGCTGCAGCTCACGACCACCACGACCACAGGCCGCATGGCTGGGTCCGCTGGGTGTACTCGACCAACCACAAGGACATCGGCACGCTCTACCTGATCTTCGCGATCATGGCAGGCATTGTCGGCGGCGCGCTTTCGGTCGCCATCCGCATGGAGCTGCAGGAGCCGGGCATCCAGATCTTCAGCGGTCTGGCGCAGATGGTCTACGGCATGCAGGGCGATGCCGCCATCGACGGCGGCAAGAGCATGTACAATGCCTTCGGCGCCGCGCACGGCCTGATCATGATCTTCTTCATGGTGATGCCGGCGCTCATCGGCGGCTTCGCCAACTGGATGGTGCCGATCATGATCGGCGCGCCGGACATGGCCTTCCCGCGCATGAACAACATCTCCTTCTGGCTGCTGCCGCCGGCCTTCCTGCTGCTGCTCGGCTCGATGTTCGTGCCGAGCGCACCGGGCGCATTCGGCGTCGGCGGCGGCTGGACGATCTACCCGCCGCTCTCGACCTCCGGCCAGCCTGGCCCCGCGATGGACCTGGCGATTCTGTCGATTCACATCGCCGGCGCCTCGTCGATCCTCGGCGCGATCAACTTCATCACCACCATCTTCAACATGCGCGCGCCTGGCATGACCATGCACAAGATGCCGCTGTTCGCCTGGGCGGTGCTGATCACGGCCTTCCTGCTGCTCTTGTCGCTGCCGGTTCTGGCTGGTGGCATCACCATGCTGCTCACCGACCGCAACTTCGGCACCTCCTTCTTCGTGCCGGACAATGGCGGTGATCCGCTGCTCTTCCAGCACCTGTTCTGGTTCTTCGGCCACCCCGAGGTGTACATCCTGATCCTGCCGGGCTTCGGCATCATCAGCCACATCGTCTCGACCTTCTCGAAGAAACCCGTCTTCGGCTATCTCGGCATGGCCTACGCCATGGTCGCGATCGGCGCTGTCGGCTTCATCGTCTGGGCGCACCACATGTACACGACCGGACTGTCGCTCGACACGCAGCGCTATTTCGTGTTCGCCACCATGGTCATCGCGGTGCCGACCGGCGTGAAGATCTTCTCCTGGATCGCCACGATGTGGGGCGGCTCGATCTCCTTCAAGCCGCCGATGCTGTGGGCCCTGGGCTTCATCTTCCTGTTCACGATCGGTGGCGTCACCGGCGTCCAGCTCGCCAATGCCGGCCTCGACCGCTCGCTGCACGACACCTATTTCGTGATCGCCCACTTCCACTACGTGCTGTCGCTGGGCGCGGTGTTCGCCATCTTCGCCGGCTGGTACTACTGGTTCCCGAAGATGACCGGCTACATGTACTCGCCGGTGATCGCCAACACCCACTTCTGGGTCACCTTCGTCGGCGTCAACCTGATCTTCTTCCCGCAGCACTTCCTCGGTCTCGCTGGCATGCCGCGCCGCACCGTCGACTATCCGGATGCGTTCGCGGGTTGGAACATGGTCTCGTCCTACGGCTCCTACATCGCGGCCGTCGGCGTGGCGATCTTCCTTTATGGCGTGTTCGAGGCCTTCCAGAAGAAGCGCGTCGCTGGCGCCAATCCGTGGGGCGAGGGTGCCACCACGCTCGAATGGCAGCTGCCTTCACCGCCGCCGTTCCACCAGTGGGAACAGCTGCCGAAGATCAAGTAAGCAGCGATGCATGCGAGGCCGCCGGTGAGCCGGCGGTCTTGGTCAACGGAATGATGGACTTTAAGTACGCATGGCCCTTGCCGACGACAGATTGATGGAGAAAGCGGGCTTTCACATGTCGGAAGCGACCGCGGGCGATTTCTTCGCCCTCCTGAAGCCGCGCGTCATGTCGCTGGTCGTCTTCACGGCCTTTGTCGGCATGGTCGCGGCGCCGGTGGCCATCAATCCGCTGTTGGCGGTGATAGCCATCCTGGCAATCGCCATCGGCGCAGGCGCCTCGGGCGCGCTCAACATGTGGTACGACGCCGACATCGACGCGGTGATGACCAGGACCGCCGGCCGTCCGGTGCCGGCGGGCCGCGTCACGCCCGGCGAGGCGCTGAGCTTCGGTCTGGTGCTCTCCGTTCTGTCGGTGATGACGCTTGGCGTGCTGGTCAACTGGCTGTCTGCGGCACTTCTTGCCTTCACCATCTTCTTCTATGCCGTCGTCTACACGATGTGGCTGAAGCGCTGGACGCCGCAGAATATCGTCATCGGTGGAGCCGCCGGCGCCATCCCGCCGGTGATCGGCTGGGCGGCGGTGACCGGATCGGTCAGCCTCGAAAGCCTGATCCTGTTCCTCATCATCTTCCTCTGGACGCCGCCGCATTTCTGGGCGCTGGCGCTGTTCAAGTCCGATGATTACGCCCGCGCCGGCATTCCGATGATGCCGAACGTTGCCGGACCTGCCTCCACGCGTCGCCAGATATTTGCCTATGCGCTGATCCTCGCGCCGGTTGGCGTGCTGCCCTGGCTGCTCGGCTATACCACCGCTGCCTATGGCGCCATATCTGCCGTGCTGGGCGCGGGCTTCGTCTGGTATGCCTGGAAGGTGCTGTGGATGAGCGACATCGACCGCGCGATGAAGCCGGCCAAGGCGCTGTTCGGCTATTCGCTGCTCTATCTCTTCGCAATCTTCGCCGCCTATCTCGTCGACAGCGTGGTCGGGCGCGCCCTCATGACGGGGGGAGCATGATCGTGGCCGACAAGAACCTCGAACTGGTCACCTTGACCGAGCGCCAGCGGAAGGCGCGGCGCAACCGCTCCGTCGCCATCGGCGTGGCGCTGGCCGCGCTGGTCATCATCTTCTACGTCGCGACCATCGTGAAGTTCGGCCACAATGCTTCTGGCCTCACGCCTACGAACTTGATGTGAGGCGGCGATGAGCGGCGAGATCACCACCAGGCCCGTCAGGAAGAACAGCAACCGCGTCGTCGTGGCGGTCTGCCTGGCCTTCTTCACCGGCATGGTCGGCATGGCCTACGCGGCGGTGCCGCTTTACAAGATGTTCTGCCAGGCCACCGGCTATGGCGGTACGACGCAACGCGCCGAGAAGCAATATGCCGGCCGCGTGCTCGACCGTGACATCACCATCCGCTTCGACGCCAACACCAACGGCATTCCGTGGCAGTTCGAGCCCGTCGCCCGCTCGGTGACGATCAAGATCGGCGAGACCACGCAGGCGCATTACAGCGCCACCAACAAGTTCGACCGCCCCATCACCGGCCGCGCCTCCTTCAATGTGCAGCCGGAAATGGCAGGCGCCTATTTCAACAAGGTGGAGTGCTTCTGCTTCACCGACACGACGCTGAAGCCCGGCGAGACGCTGGACATGCCGGTCGTGTTCTATGTCGATCCAGACATCGTCAACGTGCCGGAGCTGAAGGACTTGAAGACCATCACCTTGTCCTACACGATGTTCCCGGTCGAAAAGAAACAGCCGGTCGCGTCGTCGGCGCCGGCCGCTGGCAGCAGCAACAAAGTTCCAGATTCCGAAGCAAGCCTCGGGGGTTGATATGGCAGACGCGCACGCAAAACCGAACCACGACTACCATCTCGTCAATCCGAGCCCCTGGCCTTTCCTGGGCTCGATCGGCGCGCTGGTCACGGCCATTGGCGGCGTCTGCCTGATGCAGTATCTGAAGGCGGGCAACTTCCCGATCTTCGGCCACAACATCGCCAATCCGTGGCTGTTCTTCATCGGCCTGATCATCGTGCTCTACACGATGTTCGCCTGGTGGTCGGACACCATCAAGGAAGCGCATGAGGGCCACCACACGCGCGTCGTGTCGCTGCACCTGCGCTACGGCATGATCATGTTCATCGCCTCCGAGGTGATGTTCTTCGTCGCCTGGTTCTGGGCCTTCTTCGACGCCAGCCTGTTCCCCGGCGAGGCGGCGCAATATGCCCGCACCACCTTCACCGGCGGCGTCTGGCCGCCGAAGGGCCTGGAGGTTCTCGACCCCTTCCACCTGCCGCTCTACAACACCATCATCCTGCTCCTGTCGGGCACGACGGTGACCTGGGCGCACCACTCGCTCATCCATGGCGACCGCAAGGGGCTGATCAACGGCCTAGTGCTGACCGTCGGCCTCGGCATGCTGTTCACCATGGTGCAGGCCTACGAGTACATGCACGCGCCCTTCGCGTTCAAGGATTCCATCTACGGCGCCACCTTCTTCATGGCGACCGGCTTCCACGGCTTCCACGTCATCATCGGCACCATCTTCCTCGCCGTCTGCCTGGTGCGCGCGATACGCGGCGACTTCACCCCGAAGCAGCATTTCGGCTTCGAGGCGGCCGCCTGGTATTGGCACTTTGTCGACGTGGTGTGGCTGTTCCTGTTCAGCTGCATCTATGTCTGGGCCTCGAACGGCGCGATGATCGAAGCCCATTAAATCAACGGCTTTCGGAATCCCAAAAAGGCGGCTGCGGCGACGTGGCCGCCTTATCTTTTTGAGCGAAAGGGTCTAGGGTGCGGACATGAGCGAAGACAAGGCGATCGAAGATAGGGCGATCGCAGACAAGGCGATCTGGCCCCCCATCGACCCGGTTTCGGCCGGACTGCACGGCCGCTGCCCGCGCTGCGGCGAGGGCAAGCTGTTCTCCGGCTTCCTCACCGTCGGCAAGCGCTGCTACAATTGCGGCCTCGACTATTCCTTCGCCGATGCCGGCGACGGCCCGGCTGTCTTCGTCATCCTGATCATCGGCTTCATCGTCGTCGGCTTGGCGCTGTGGATGGAAGTGACGCTCAGCCCGCCGCTCTGGCTGCATTTCATCTTGTGGATACCGCTGGCGCTGGTGCTGTGCCTGACGGCGTTGCGCCTCATCAAGGGCGTGCTGATCACCCTGCAATATTCGAAGAAGGCCGCGGAAGGTAGGCTGGACCCGGGCCAATGAGCGAAGCGACCAGTTCGGCTGCCGGCCATTCGCGGCCGCGCAACGCATTGCTGCTTGGGCTTGGCCTTGTCCTGTTCGCCATTCTCCTCGGTCTCGGCACCTGGCAGGTCCAGCGCCTGCACTGGAAGGAAGGGCTGCTCGAAACCATCGACAGGCGCACCCATGCGGCGCCCCTGCCGCTGGCAGATGTCGAGAAGCAATTCGCCGCCACACACGATGTCGACTACATGCCGGTGACGGTGACCGGTACTTTCCTGCACCAGGGCGAGCGGCATTTCTTCTCGACCTGGGAAGGCGATACCGGCTTCAACGTCTACACGCCACTGCGGCTCGACGACGGCCGTTTCGTGCTCGTCAACCGCGGCTTCGTTCCCTACGATCTCAAGGATCCGGTCAAGCGCCGGCAGGGCGAGGTCGCCGGCAAGGTGACGGTGACCGGGCTCGCCCGCAATCCGCTGCCGGAAAAGCCCTCGATGATGCTGCCCGACAACGATGTCGCCAAGAACATCTTCTACTGGAAGGACCGCGACGTCATGGCTTCGACCGCGGGCCTGCCTGCCGGCGCCGTGCTGGTGCCGTTCTTCATCGACGCCGACAAGACACCGAACCCCGGCGGCCTGCCGGTCGGCGGCGTCACCATCATCGATCTGCCGAACAACCATCTGCAATATGCCGTCACCTGGTACGGCCTTGCCGCCGCCCTTGCCGCCGTGCTCATCCTCAGGCTCCGCCGCACGGCGAAAGAAGGGTGAACGCCGCCGCTCTTGACAGGGCAGGGGTGCACGTCTCATTTCGCCTACATCAAAGAGATAGAGCATGATGTCGTCCGAAAACCGCTTCACACTTTTCGGCATCATGCTCTTGATTCCGACTGAACCGGTTTCGCATTCATGACCGAGAAAAAGCCACCGCTGACCATCAGGCTCTGCCAGCCGCGCGGCTTCTGCGCCGGCGTCGACCGCGCCATCCAGATCGTCGTGCTGGCGCTGAAGAAGTACGGCGCGCCGGTCTATGTCCGCCACGAGATCGTGCACAACCGCTATGTGGTCGAGGGGCTGCAGAGCCTGGGCGCCGTGTTTATCGAGGAACTATCCGAGATCCCGCCCGAGCATCGGCGGTCACCGGTCGTCTTTTCCGCGCATGGCGTGCCGAAATCGGTGCCGGCCGATGCCGAGGCGCGCAACCTCTTCTATCTCGACGCCACCTGTCCGCTGGTGTCGAAGGTGCACAAGCAGGCGATGCGCCACCAGCGGCTCGGCCGCCACGTGCTCTTGATCGGCCATGCCGGCCACCCGGAGGTGATCGGCACGATGGGCCAACTGCCGGAAGGTGCTGTGACCCTGATAGAAACCGAGGCGGACGCGGCGCGCTTTGTGCCGGCGGACCCGGCGGCGCTTGGCTTCGTCACCCAGACGACATTGTCGGTCGAGGACACCGCCGGCATCATCCGGGCGCTTGAGCAGCGCTTCCCCGAATTGCATGCGCCGGCGGCCGAATCGATCTGCTATGCCACCACCAACCGCCAGGAGGCGGTGAAGGAAACGGCCGCCGGCGCCGACCTCTTCCTCGTCGTCGGCGCGCCGAACTCGTCCAACTCGCGGCGCCTTGTCGAAGTGGCGGAACGCGCCGGTGCCGCGATGTCGCTTCTCGTGCAGCGGGCTTCCGAAATTCCGTGGGATGAGATCGGCGAGATTTCGACGCTCGGCCTGTCGGCCGGCGCCTCGGCGCCGGAAATCATCGTCGACGAGATCATCGACGCGTTCCGGCAGCGCTTCGACGTCACCATCGATCTGGCCATCACGGCCACGGAAACGGAGGATTTTCCGGTGATGCGGGTGTTGCGCGATGTCGAACTGACGGCGGCCGACATGGCCTTCGTCAATGGAGCCGCGTAAACCCAAATGGCCGTCTACACCGACGTCAACGAAAACGAGCTCAGCACGTTCTTGAAAGCCTATCCGGTGGGCGAGCTCTTGTCCTACAAGGGCATCGCCGAGGGCACCGAGAACTCAAATTTCCTTGTCCACGCCTCCACAGGGTCCTACATCCTGACGCTCTACGAGAAGCGCGTCGACAAGGCCGATCTGCCCTTTTTCCTCGGCCTGATGGGCCATCTGGCACGAAAGGGCATTTCCTGCCCGCTTCCGGTCACCGCGCATGACGGCACCGTCATCGGCACGCTTGCCGGCCGCCCCGCCGTCATCATCACCTTCCTCGAGGGCCTCTCGCTCAGGCGCCCGACCGCGGCGCATTGCGCCGAGGTCGGCAAGGCTCTGGCCGCGCTTCATCTCGCCGGCCGGGATTTTCCGATGAAGCGGCCGAACGCGCTTGCCATCGATGGCTGGCGCAAGCTCTGGGCCGCATCGCGCGACCGCGCCGACGAGGTCGAGCCGGGGCTGGCGGCCGAGGTCGACGCCGACTTCCTCGACTTCGAGCGCAACTGGCCGGCCGGTCTGCCGCAAGGTATCATCCATGCCGATTTGTTCCCGGACAATGTCTTCTTCCTTGGCGAGAAGCTGTCCGGCTTGATCGACTTCTATTTCGCCTGCGACGACCTCTACGCCTACGATGTCGCCACTTGCCTCAACGCCTGGTGCTTCGAGAAGGATTTTTCCTTCAACCTCACCAAAGGCACGGCGCTGCTTGCCGGCTACCAGTCGGTGCGGCCGTTGGAGAGCGAGGAAAAGGCGGCGCTGCCTATGCTGGCGCGCGGCTCGGCGCTGCGCTTCATGTTGACCAGGCTCTATGACTGGCTGACCATTCCCAATGGCGGCCTGGTGATGAAGCGCGATCCGACCGAATATATCCGCCGCATGCGCTTCCACCGCGCGATCAAGTCTCCTTCCGAATACGGGCTGACATGAGCAAGCAAGTCGAGATCTTCACCGATGGCGCCTGCTCCGGCAATCCAGGGCCCGGCGGCTGGGGCGCCGTGCTGCGCTACAACGGCGTCACCAAGGAGCTGTCGGGCGGCGAGGCGGAGACCACCAACAACCGCATGGAATTGCTAGCCGCGATCACGGCGTTGAATGCGCTGAAAGAGACCTGCACGGTCGACCTCTACACCGACAGCAAATACGTCATGGACGGCATTTCCAAATGGATCCATGGCTGGAAGAAGAACGGCTGGAAGACCGGCGACAAGAAGCCGGTCAAGAACGGCGAACTCTGGCAGGCGCTCGACGATGCCAACCGGCGCCACAAGGTCATCTGGCACTGGGTGAAGGGCCATGCAGGCCACCCCGAGAACGAGCGCGCCGACGAACTGGCGCGGCAAGGCATGGCGCCGTTCAAGAAAGGCCCGGTCAAACCTGTTGCGGCTTCGCAGCCGGTTACGCGCGCAAAGCAGCCTTCGGTCGCAAAGGCGCGGCGCTCGACCCAAAGTTACTGAGTTCCCCAAGCAGTTCGCGCTCTGATCGGAGGAGCTCTGTCGTGCCGATCGCCTACTACATCACGCACCCCCAGGTTCAGATCGACGGCAGCATCCCGGTGCCGGAATGGGGACTGTCCGACATCGGCAGAGCGAGAGCCTCTGCAATGCTCGATCAGCCCTGGGTGGGATCGATCCGGCGTATCGTTTCGTCGGGTGAGCGCAAGGCAATCGAAACCGCCGAAATCCTGGCGAAGCATCTTCGTCTTGCCGTCGAGGTGAGGGAACGCATGCATGAGAATGACCGGTCGGCAACCGGCTTTCTGCCGCCGCCAGAATTCGAAGCGGTCGCTGACCAGTTCTTCGCCAATCCGCACGTCAGCATCCGCGGATGGGAGCGGGCTGTCGATGCCCAAAGTCGTATCGTGGGCGAAGTCGAACGCGCGCTCGGAACCAACCAAGGCGATGACGTCGCTTTCGTCGGCCATGGAGGAGTGGGAACGCTCTTGCTGCTCCATCTCAGCGGACGGGAGATCAGCCGCGAAGCGGATCAACCGGCGGGCGGCGGTAATTATTTCGCTTACGATGTCGGCGCACGACGGATCATCCACGGATGGCGGCCGATCGACAGGCCGGCGCCGCAGCACGGCAGTTAACCACTCGAGAATTCAGCGGACCAGTAGCGCCGTCGAGAACAGGCCGAGCGCGAACACCGTGTGCGAGACGAGGTTGAGCGTGCGGACCAGCATCGGGTTGGGCAGTTTGGACGCAGCCCAGCCGGCGCCCATGCCGGGCGCCAGCAGGAACCAGCCGGCGCCGACGGTGACGATACCGAGGATGAAGGCCGGCAGGAAGGTCGGCGCGGCAAGCCAGCCCGCTCCCGCAAGCACGACCAGGATGACGCCGTAAAGCATGCCGACGAGATAGTGGAACGCCCAGCCCAGCGCCTTTTCATGCGCATAGGGCGCGGCCTTCCCGATGTCGTCGTGGAACACCTTCTCCGGCAGATGCCGCACCCAGCGTCCGACCAGGCCCCAATTCGGCCTGGGCAGGCCGAAGGCCTTGTTGAGTAAAATCGCCCAGACGTCCATGAAGACCGTGGCGCCGATGCCGATCGCGACGGCGCGCCAGACGATGTCGAGCATCAGAGTTGCTCGAGGATCTTGGCCGCGCCGCTCTGGTCGACACCCGGCTTGGTTTCCACGTTGAGCGCCGTAACCTTGCCGTCGTCGACGATCATCGAAAAGCGCTTCGAGCGCAGCCCCATGCCGTTTGCGGAAAGGTCGTTGTCGAGCCCGACCGATTTGGCGAAATCGCCGCTGCCGTCGGCGAGGTAAAGGATCTTGCCTTCGCCGCCGGTGAAGCGCGCCCAGGCGCCCATGACATGGACGTCATTGACCGAGACGACCGCGATGGTGTCGACGCCGCGCGCCAGGATGGCGTCGTGGTTCTCGAGGTAGCCGGGCAGGTGGTTGTTGCTGCAGGTCGGCGTGAAGGCGCCTGGCACGCCGAACAGCACGACCTTCTTTCCGGCAAAGATTTCGGCGCCTGTGATCGGCTTCGCGCCGTCGGCGGTCATGATCTTGAATGTCGCCTGGGGCAGTTTTTCGCCAACCGAAATGGTCATGGGTTCCTCGCTTGGGAGATTGGAAGGATCTGTGCGTATCGGACCGAGCTGCTTTCCGCAATCACCGAGCGAGCCTGGATCAAGGGAAAGGCAGCACCCCGTCGACCGAACCCTCGGCGCTGGTCAGCGTGTAGTAGAGCCCGCAATCCGTGGGCGTCGCCGACGGCCGGTCGAGGATCGGCACGGTGAAGACGACCTTGCCGTCCTTCTCGCTCCGCACCGGCGCGCCGAACATGTAGTCGCGCTCGCCGGCGATGAAGAAATCGACGGAATCCGGATCGCCTGGCGAATGCGCCTCGACGACAAGGGTTTCGTGGTCGCCGGGCAGCACGCGGACGCCGAAATCCGGCCGCGCGGGAGAGGGAAGCGTTGCAAGCGCCGTTTTCACCAGTGCTGCGTCCGTGGCGTTGTCCGGATCGGACGCCGGATCGACGCTGAGCCGCGTCTGCACCGGAATGCAGATCGTCTCGCATATGCCGAGAAAGACGTTGGCATCGATGGTCGCCGGCTGGTCGGGCGCCGACAGCGTGAAGGTCACCGGCAGCGACACCGGGCGGTCGTAGCCGGACCATTTGCCATAGCCGTCGTCGTGGCGCTGCGGCGGCGGAAACGACAGCCTTGCGTCGGCGATGTTGGTGCTGGCCGAAATATCGAGCTGCGGCGGCACGCCGGCGTCGCCGGGGTCGCGCCAATAGGTTTTCCAGCCGGGCTTCAGCGCGATGTCGAGCACGCCGTGGATCTTGCCCGCCTCGTCCGGCTTGCCGCTGGTCACCAGCCGCACTCTGCCGCCTTCGCTGTTGTACCAGGCCGAGGACGATGCCTCGGCAGGCAGGCCCGCACCCAGGCCGATGACGGCGCCGAGCGCCACAATGTTCAGGTATCGCATGGCGGTGATTTGATCGCCCGTTCTTGGCCGCGCAATGATTTCATGTTCCAGCCGGTATCATATTTGCGTGACATCCGGCAGCCTCACCATCTTTTCGGCGCGGCGGAAACGCGTTACGCTCAGCCTCATGGACCTATTGCGCCACAAGAAGAGGGCCGGGCGCGGCTTTCTCGACGATCAGTTCCTGATTGCCATGCCCGGCATGAAGGACGACCGTTTCACGCGCTCGGTCATCTATATCTGCGCCCACAGCGACGAGGGCGCGATGGGCCTGATCATCAACCAGACGCAGCAGATGCTGTTCCCGGACCTTCTGGTGCAGCTTGGCATCATGAACGAGCAGGAGGCGATCCGCCTGCCGGCGCATGCCCGCGACTTCGTCGTGCGCAATGGCGGGCCGGTCGATCGCAGCCGCGGCTTCGTGCTGCATTCTGGCGACTATCGCGTGGAATCCTCGCTCAGCGTCTCCGACGACATTTGCCTGACCGCCACGGTCGACATCTTGCGTGCCATCTCGACGGGCCGCGGACCGCGGCACGCGCTGATGGCGCTCGGTTATGCCGGCTGGGGTGCCGGCCAGCTCGAAAGCGAGATCGCCGAGAATGGCTGGCTGACCTGCCCGGCCACGACCGAGCTTTTGTTCGACGCCGACATCGAGCGCAAATACGACCGCATCCTCGCCTCGATCGGCATCGACCTCGCCCATTTGAGCGCCGCCGCCGGTCACGCTTGAGCACCTTCGTCATCCTAGGGCGAAGCAGGAGCGAAGCTCCGTCGCGGAGATACTAGGATCCATTCCGTGACATGGACCATAGAGTGCACCGGTGCAGAATTCTGCACCGGTTTCAACGCTTTAACGTCACGGCATGGATCCTCGGGTCAAGCCCGAGGATGACGAAGCGATGTGCCTCTAAGCCTGCGTCAGAGGATACTGCTCCCTCAAGGTCTTCAGCACCTGGTCGCCGGGCATCGGCGCGCCGAACATGAAGCTCTGGACATATTCGCAGCCCATCTGGCGCAGCTCCAGCGCGTCGCTCTCGTCGGAAATGCCTTCGGCGACGACCGACAGGCCGAGCTCATGCGCCATGTTGACCATGGATTTGAGCAGCACCGCCCGCTTCGGTGTGTCGTCGTCGACGAAGCTCTTGTCGATCTTGATCGTGTCGAAGGGGAAGCGCGTCAGATAGGACAATGAGGAATAGCCGGTGCCGAAATCGTCGAGCGATAGCCCGATGCCGAGCTGCTTGAGCTTGGTCAGCACATGCGCGGTCTGCTCGGGGTTGTCCATCACCAGGGACTCGGTGAGCTCGAGCCGGAAGCAGCGCGGTTTCAGATTGGCGCGCGCGATGACCGAGCGGACATCGCTGACGAGATCGCGGCGGATGAGCTGCCGGCTGGAGAGATTGACCGAGACCGACAGCGGTGCGTCCCCGATCTGCTTCTGCCAGGCCGCCAGGTCCTCGGCCGCCTGCTGCATGGCAAACAGGCCGAGCTGCACGATCAGCCCGCAATTTTCGGCCACCGGGATGAAATCCCCCGGTGGGATCATGCCGCGCCGCGGGTGATCCCAGCGCAGCAGCGCCTCGAAGCCGGCGACGCTGCCGTCCTCCAGCCGCACGATCGGCTGGTAGGCAAGGGTGAATTCGCGTCGCTCGATGGCGCGGCGAAGGTCGGATTCGAACTGCAGCCGGTCGGTGCCGACGGTGCGGAAGGCCGGCCGGAACGGCTCGATCCTGTCGCCGCCGAAGCGCTTGGCCTGGTGCATGGCAAGCTCGGCGTCCTTGACCATGTCCTCGGACGAGGTCTGCGCCGTCGTCCAGGTGATCAGGCCGATCGAGGCGGTCAGCACGATCTCGCGCTTGGCGAAGGTGATCGGATTGTTGATGGCATGTTTCACGGCGTCGGCCATTGCGGCGATGCGGGCCGGATCCTGCTCGGAGAGCAGCATCAGCGCGAACTGGTCGCCGGCAAAGCGCGACAGCGAATCCTTGGGCTTGAGCAAACGGTGCAGCCGGCGCGCGATGGTGAGCAGAATGGTGTCGCCGGCCGAGATGCCGAGACCGTCATTGACCTGCTTGAAGCGGTCGATGTCGATGACGAAGACGGTCGGGCGCACCTTGTCCTCGGTGCGGGCGATCGAGATGATCGCCTCCAGCCGGTTCATGAACAGCTCGCGGTTCGGCAGGCCGGTGAGGTTGTCGTGCACGGCGTCGTGCAGCAGCCTCTCCTCGGACTTCTTCTGCTCGGTCACGTCGACCATCGTGCCGACGCAGCGGATCACTTCGCCGTCCGAGCCGATCACTGGCCGTGCGCGCAGCGAGAACCAGTGATAGTGGCCGTCGGCGCCGCGCAGGCGGAAGTTCTGTGCCACCCGGCCTCGGCGGTGCTCAAGCACCACGTCGAGCGTGGTGCGGAAGGTGTCGCGGTCGTCGGCATGCAGCACCGGCAGCCAGTTGCGCGCCGCGCCCGACAGGCTGTTGGGGGCAAGCCCGAGCTGAATGCTGATGTCGGGCTTGGTCACCACGCGGTCGCGCAGCACGTCCCAGTCCCACACGATGTCGCCCGACCCGGCGACGGCGAGCGCCTGGCGCTCGAGATCCGAGAACAGGCCCTGGTGCAGCGCGCCGCCGGCAAAGGCGTGCTGCATGACGGTGAAGCCGATCAAAAGGATGATCAGGATCAGGCCGCCGCCCAGCGCCGGCTGGGCGATGTCGTTGTCCAGCATGCCGGTGATCGCCATCCACGACCCGCATAGCCAGAGCAGCACCATGACCCAACTCGGCACCAGCATGATGGCGCGGTCGTAGCCGCGAATACCGAGGAAGATGATCAGGCCGAGGCCGGTGAGCGCGGTGGCGGCGAACGAGATGCGGGCGATGCCGGCGGCCACCGCCGGATCGACGATGGCCACACCGGCAATCAAGAGCAGCCCGAGGATCCAGACCAGGGCGCCATAGCTGAAATGGCCGTGCCATCGGTTGAGGTTGAGATAGGCGAACAGGAACACCACGAAGGTTGCGGCCAGAGCCACCTCGGTGCCGGCACGCCACATCTGTTCGTTGCCGGGCGAGATCTCGATGACCTTGTTGAGGAAGCCGAAATCGACGCAGATATAGGCAAGCACCGCCCAGGCGAGCGCGGCGGTTGCCGGGAACATCGAGGTTCCCTTGACCACGAACAGGATCGTCAGGAACAGCGCCAGAAGCCCGGCGATGCCGATGACGATGCCGCGAAACAGCGTGTAGGAATTGACCGAGTCCTTGTAGGATTCCGGATCCCAAAGATAGACCTGCGGCAGCTTCGGCGAGGCAAGCTCGGCGATGAAGGTGACGACCGTTCCGGGGTTCAGCGTCACCCGGAAGACGTCGGCGTCCGGGCTGGTCTGGCGGTCGAGCGCGAAGCCTTCGCTGGGTGTGATCGCCGCGATGCGCGTCGAGCCGAGGTCCGGCCAGAAGATGCCGGAATTCACCAGGCGGAAATGCGGCGCGACGATCAGCCGGTCGAGCTGCTGGTCGGTGGTGTTGGCGAGCGCGAACACCGCCCAATCGCCGGTCGAGCGCGCGTCATTGGCCTCGACCTCGATGCGCCGCACGATACCGTCGGGCCCGGGCGCGGTCGAAACCTGGAAATTCTCGCCCTGGTTCCGGTAGATCTCGACGGCGCCCGAAAGGTCGAGCGCCTTGTCGTCGCGGGCGATCTTGATCGGCTCGACAGCAAGCGCGGGCGCGGCCGCCGAAAGCGTGACGACGACCGCAAGGATGAGGGCGAACAGCGACGCGATTCGCGAAAAATTCGTCACATATCAGCCCTTCGTTCCATCACCCGGCGGATCGTCCGCGATCCGGGCGTAGAGGTAGTGATCCTGCCAGACGCCGTTGATCCTGAGGTAGGATCGCAAAAGTCCTTCGCGCCGGAATCCGGCTTTTTCAAGCACGCGGATCGATCGGGCGTTTTCGGGAATACAGGCAGCCTCGATCCGGTGCAACCTCAGCGTATCGAAGGCAAAACGCGACACCAGCTTGACGGCGTCGGTCATCAGGCCGCGGCCGCCGAAGCGCTCGCCGATCCAGTAGCCGATATGGCCGCTTTGCGCGACGCCGTGGCGGATGTTGCCGAGCGTGATGCCGCCGGCGAGCTTGCCGCTGGACTTCTCGAAGATGAAGAAGGCGATGGCCGTGCCTTGCGCATAATCCTCGCGGTAGCGGCCGATGCGCAGCCGCCAGGCGGCGCGGTCGAGCTCGTCCGGTTGCCAGCGCGGCTCCCATGGCTCCAGGAAGGCACGGCTTTCGCCGCGCAGCGTCGACCATTCGCGGTAGTCATTGGTCAGCGGCACGCGCAGCGTGACCTTTTCGCCCTTCAGTGCCGGCAGGTCGCGGCGAAAGAAAGGAAGCGCGAACATGGCGCGTGACGAAGTTTAGACGGCGAGCCTGCGGGCCGTCGTCTGCGGGCCCGCAAGCGAATCGAGGATCGCCTCGTAGGGCGCCAGCGTGCCGACGGGGCCGACCGCAGTCAGCGTTGGCTTGGTCGAGAACAGCCGCGAGGAGAGGTCGGTCAGCCGGTCGACGGTCAGCGCCGCCAGCCGCTCCATCAGCTCCTCCTTGGCGATCGGCCGCCCGAACAGGAGCAGCTGCCTGGCGATCTGCGAGGCGCGGCTTGCCGGGCTCTCGGCCGACATGATCAGGCCGGCGCGATATTGCGCGCGCGCCCGGTCGAGCTCTTCCTGCTGGATGCTTTCGCCGGCCTTCTGCAATTCGTCGATGATCACCGGCACCAGCTTGGCGATATCGCTCTGCCCGGTCGCGGCGTGCACGCCGAAAATGCCGGTATCGGAGAAGCCCCAGTGGAAAGCATAGACCGAATAGCACAGGCCGCGCTTCTCGCGCACTTCCTGGAACAGCCGCGACGACATGCCGCCGCCGAGGATCATCGACAGCACCTGCGAGGCGTAGAAGTCGCGCACATGATAGGCGCGGCCCTCGAAGCCGAGCACGATCTGCGCGTCCATCAGGTCGCGGTCCTCACGGAAGTCGCCGCCGACATATTGCGCATATTGCGGAATGTTGCTGGAGGCCTTGGCGCGGAAGCCGCCGAGCTGTTTTTCGACCTCGCGCACGAAACTGTCGTGCTTGATGTCACCGGCGGCCACGATCACCATGCGCTCGGCGCCGTACTGCCGTTCGATGAAATCGTGCAACTGCCTGGAGGTGAAGGATTTGACCGTCTCCGGCGTGCCGAGGATCGAGCGGCCGATGGTCTGGTGGCGGAAGGCGGTTTCGGTGAAACGGTCGAAGACGATGTCGTCGGGTGTGTCATGCGCGGCGCCGATCTCCTGCAGGATCACATGCTGCTCGCGCTCCAGCTCCTCGGGGTCGAATTCCGATTCCTGCAGGATGTCGGCCAGGATATCGACGGCCAGCGGCACGTCGTCGGAGAGCACCCTGGCGTAGTAGGAGGTCGTTTCGACGCTGGTGGCGGCGTTGATCTCGCCGCCGACATTCTCGATTTCCGAGGCGATCTGGAAGGCGCTGCGCCGCTTCGTTCCCTTGAACGCCATATGCTCGAGCAGATGGGCCATGCCATGCTCTTCATCGCGTTCATTGCGGGCGCCCGACTTTACCCAGGCACCAAGGGCAACGGATTCGAGACTTGGAAGGGTTTCGGTGGCGACTGTCAGGCCGTTCGACAGACGGCTTACCTCAACACCCATATGGCAACTACTCCCTAACGGGCCGCCCGCGTGTGGCGGCTCACGTAATCTTCCACCATTTTCAGCTCGGATGGAAGTATCGTGTATTTTTCGTCGGCTGTCATCAAGCCACCTAGCCATGCGGGCAGGGCAGGTGAAATGCCGCTGGCAGCCTCGACCGCTGCCGGGAACTTCGCCGGATGCGCGGTGCCGAGCACCACCATGGGGACAGTGCCGGAAGCGTGAGAGGCCGCCACATGCACGGCGGCCGCCGTATGCGGATCGAGCAGATAGCTGGTTTTTTCAAGCGTCTTGCGGATGGTTGCGGCGACCTCGTCGACGCTGGCGCGGCCGGCGTCGAACTCGGCGCGGATCCTTGCCATTTCGCCGGCCTCGATGGTGAAGGCGCCGGACTGCTTCAGCCCGTTCATGTAGCGCCTGACCGTCGCGGCATCGCGGCTAGCTGCCTCGAACAGCAGGCGCTCGAAGTTCGACGAAACCTGGATGTCCATCGACGGCGAAGTGGTGGCGAACACGCCCTTGGTGCGATATTCGCCGCTCGACAGCGTGCGCGCCAATATGTCGTTGTCGTTGGTGGCGATGATCAGCCGCTCGACCGGCAGCCCCATGCGCTTGGCGGCGTAGCCTGCGAAAATGTCGCCGAAATTGCCGGTCGGCACGGTGAAGGACACCGGCCGCTCGGGCGCGCCGAGCGACAGCGCCGAGGAGAAGTAATAGACGATCTGGGCCATGATGCGGGCCCAGTTGATCGAATTGACGCCCGACAGCGACACACGGTCGCGGAAGGCGTGGTCGTTGAACATGTCCTTCACCAGGCCCTGGCAATCGTCGAAATTGCCTTCGATCGACAGCGCATGGACGTTCGCAGCAGCCGACGTCGTCATCTGCCGCTGCTGCACCGGCGAGACCTTGCCGTTGGGGAAAAGGATGAAGATGTCGGTGCGGTCGCGGCCGGCGAAGGCATCTATTGCCGCACCCCCGGTGTCGCCGGAGGTGGCGCCGACGATGGTGGCGCGCTGGCCCCGTTCGGCAAGCACATGGTCCATCAGCCGCGCCAGCAGCTGCATCGCCACGTCCTTGAAGGCGAGCGTCGGGCCGTGGAAGAGCTCGAGGACGAAGCTGTTGGCGCCGGTCTGCACGAGCGGGCACACCGCATCGTGCCGGAAAGTCGCATAGGCCTCGCGCACCAGCCGCTCGAAGACGGGTGCCGCGATCTCGCCGCCGAGGAAGGGAGTGAGCACGCGGATGGCAAGGTCGGGATAGGCAAGGCCGCGCATGGCGCGGATGTCGGCGGCTGAAAATTGCGGCCACTCGCGCGGCACGTAAAGCCCGCCGTCGCGCGCTAGACCGGCCAGCACCGCGTCGGAAAATCCAAGCACGGGCGCATCCCCGCGGGTACTCACATATTGCATCGTAAAAGACCCATTGCTGCCGGCCGCGTCATCCACGGCAAATTGGTTAATTTTCCGAGCCGGCTCAGTCGCATTTTTGCCGTGGCGTTGATATACGTCACCGGCTTTGTGA
Source organism: Mesorhizobium shonense (assembly GCF_040545255.1). NCBI lineage: Bacteria > Pseudomonadati > Pseudomonadota > Alphaproteobacteria > Hyphomicrobiales > Phyllobacteriaceae > Mesorhizobium > Mesorhizobium shonense. The sequence continues at coordinate 697,409 of NZ_JBEPLM010000001.1, read as the reverse complement.
GAGGGAAGAGCAGTTCATGGCGTTTAATTCGGTCAACCGTCGTTTTGTCGCGGGTCTGGCGCTTGCCGGCTTTATGCTTGCCGCCGCCGGCTGCCAATCGAGCGACAACGGCATTCTGAACTTCGGCTTCGGCAAGAAGGACCCGACCGCGCCGCCGCCGCCGCAGGACCCCAAGGTGCTCGCCAGCCAGCTGCGCGCCTACTGCCCGAAGGTGACGCTGCGCGACGGCACCGCCTTCTTCAACACCTACGCCAAGGGCACGGCCGCCAAGCCGAAGAAAAAGAAGGCTGACGCTGCCGCGGACGCCGACGCGGCAGCCGCCGCGGCCGCGCAGACCGGACCCGACGGCGCGCCGGTCGATCCCAATCGCGATCCCGCCAAGGTCATCTACCAGGCCTCGATTACCGACGTGACGCGCGACTGCACACACGAAAACGGCCAACTGACAATGAAGATCGCGGTCGCCGGCAAGGTCGTGCCAGGCCCGATGTTCGCGCCGGGCACCGTCACCATGCCGATCCGCGTCGCGGTCCAGCACGGGCCTGACGTGCTCTATTCGCAGCTCCACCAGTACCAGGTGCAGGTCACCGACCCGTCTGCGGCCACGCAGTTCGTCTTCACAGACGCCAATGTCGTGGTGCCGGAGCCCAGCGCGACCGACTACCAGGCCTATGCCGGCTATGACGAGAACGCGCCGGCAGTCACGGACAAGTCGAAGGGCAAAAGGAAGAAGCGGGTCGCCGCAGCGGCGACGAACTAGCCGAGGGTTAGCTAGAGTTTCCAACGAACCCTAAGCGTCTTCCGACCATTCCGACAAAGCCGCGATCGTGCTGTTCAGCTCCGCCCAGCGGCGGATGACCGTCTCGGCGCCGGCTTCGGTCAGCGCGTCGGCATGGCCGGGATAGCTGTGTCCGGCGCCGGTGAAGCCGATGACGCGCATGCCGGCCGCCCTGGCGCCGGTGACGCCGTGCACGGAATCCTCGATGACGAAAGTGTTCTTCGGGTTGGCGCCCAGCTTTTCGGCGGCATAGAGGAACACGTCCGGCGCCGGCTTTGTCTTCTTGCTGGGGATGTCGAGCCCTGAAAAGATGCGGCCGGCGAAGAACGGCAAAAGCCGCACCTTCTCCAGCATGAACTCGATCCGCTCGGTGCGGGAATTGGAGCAGACGGCGCGCGGCGCGGTGACGGCCGCCACCGCCTCGTGGGCGCCGTCGATGACGCGCACGTCGGCGCGCAGCTTGCGGTCGACGAGCTCCTCGGCGCGGTCGATCAGCGAGGCCTGGAACGGAATGTGGGACTTCTCTTCGAGCCGCAGCATGATGTCCTTGAAGGTCAGCCCGGCATAGGTCTCGAAAATCTCCTCCGCCGAGATCTCGAACCCGGCCGACGTCAGAAGCTCGGCCTCGACGCGCGCGGCGACGATTTCGGAATCGACGAGCACGCCGTCGCAATCGAAGATGACAAGGTCTGGCTGGGGCATGGCAATCCGGAAATTGGCAGGGAACATGGCCTGACTGGCTTAGAGCATGATGCCGAAAAGTGTGGAGCGGTTTTCGGACGACATCATGCTCTATTTCTTTGATTTGGAGCCGGATTCAGATTTCAAGTCGAACAGACCTGAAATCATCCGGCTCTAGGCGGCGCGGCATACACCAATGGGCCGGTCTTCGCAAACCGCCGGCGCAGGCTCGCTCGGCCTTCACCGAATGTTTACGCTGATCGATAACCATAACAGCCAGTAAACCATAACGCGTGCTTTGGGTGTTTCGATGTCTGCCGTGCGTCTTCTCGACGAGCTTTCCCACGCTCCCCAGCCGTCCGAATGGCTGGACACGATCCTGAAAGGCGACTGCGTCGCGGCCCTCGACAGGCTGCCGGAAAAGTCGATCGACGTCATCTTCGCCGACCCGCCCTACAATTTGCAGCTCGACGGCGACCTGCACCGGCCCGACCAGTCCAAGGTCGACGCCGTCGACGACGACTGGGACCGGTTCGAGAGCTTTGAGGCCTATGACGCCTTCACCCGCGCCTGGCTGCTGGCGGCGCGCCGCGTGCTGAAGCCCAACGGCACGATCTGGGTCATCGGTTCCTATCACAACATTTTTCGCGTTGGCGCCCGCATGCAGGACCTCGGCTTCTGGATCCTGAACGACGTCGTCTGGCGCAAGACCAACCCGATGCCGAACTTCCGCGGCCGCCGTTTCCAGAATGCGCATGAGACGATGATCTGGGCCTCGCGCGACCAGAAGGGCAAAAGCTACACCTTCAACTACGAAGCGCTGAAGGCCTCGAACGACGATCTGCAAATGCGCTCCGACTGGCTGTTCCCGATCTGCACCGGCGGCGAGCGCCTGAAGGACGACAACGGCAACAAGCTGCATCCGACGCAGAAGCCGGAAGCGCTGCTTGCCCGCATCATGATGGCTTCGACCAAGCCGGGCGATGTTGTGCTCGATCCCTTCTTCGGCTCCGGCACCACGGGCGCCGTCGCCAAGCGCCTCGGCCGCCATTTCGTCGGCATCGAGCGCGAGCAGGCCTATATCGACGCCGCCAATGAGCGCATCGCGGCCGTTCGTCCGCTGGAGGACGCCGATCTCACCGTGCTCTCCGGCAAGCGCGCCGAGCCGCGCGTCGCCTTCATCAGCCTGATCGATACCGGCCTGATGGCCCCGGGCGCCACGCTCTACGACGCCAAGAAGCGCTGGGCCGCCAAGGTGCGCGCCGACGGCACGCTGGCCATCGGCGACAGCGCCGGCTCGATCCACAAGATCGGCGCCGAGGTGCAGGGGCTGGATGCCTGCAACGGCTGGACCTTCTGGCATTATGAGCGCAGCGGCGGCCTCACCCCGATCGATGAATTGCGCCGTATTGCCCGTCTCGGCATGGAGCGGGCAGGGGCCTGATCCGCCAGAGCAATTCCAGGAAAAGTGCACGGCGGTTTTCCGTCCGGAATTACGGAAGAACAATATTCAAGAGCGGTTCGGCGATCCCATGGAATCGCCGAACCGCTCTTGAATCAAGACTTCAACGGATCGCCTCAAGCGATTCAGATCAGGCCGCAATCCCGAACCGCTCAAGGTCCGCTTTAAGCGTCTTGGCGTCGGTGAACAGCACCGCCTGCCAGCCGGCGGCCTTGGCGCCGTCGACATTCTTTTGGCTGTCGTCGATGAACAGCGTAGCCGATGGCTCAAGGCCGAACGCGGCCACGTGATGATCGTAGATGGCGCGGTCGGGCTTGATCTGGCGGATGTCTGCCGACACCGTGACGCCGCGCGGTCGGCTGAGAAAGTCGAAGCGCTGCCTGGCTTCGGCAAGCGTGTCGGCGGCGAAGTTGGTCAGCAAGGTCACATCGTGGCCGGTCTCGATCAGGCCGAGCATGATGGCGACGCTGTCCTCATAGGCATGCGGCACCATCTCATGCCAATGGCGGCGGAAATTGCGGATGTTTTCCGCGTGAGCGGGGTACTCGGCAATCAGCAGCGCTTCCGCTTCTTGCCATGAGCGGCCGCGATCCTGCTCGATGTTCCAGTCATGCGTGCAGACGTTGTCGAAGAACCACTTGCGCTCCTCGGCATCCGGAATGAGGCGGCTGAACGGGATATTCGGGTCATAGTGTAGCAGCACCCTGCCGATGTCGAAGACGATGTGGCGGATTTCGGTCATGCCTGTCCTTTCAATGAGCGCGTTGTTTCCTGGTCGCGCCCGGTATCGCCGCCTCGATTACCTTTTTCATGACGGTTGGCAGCGCTTCACCGGAAATTTCATGGGCCAGCGACCAGAAATGCCCATCCGGCGCACCACCCTCGATGTGGGCATGGAAGACGTCGAGTTCGAGCGCGAAATGGGTGAAGACATGGCCGATCCGCCCGGCGCGCCGCCAGCCGGCCGGGAAGGGCGCTGCATCTTGCGTGGTCGCCCCGTCGATCCGCGCCGTCCAGGCCGTGGTCGGCACCTCGGTCATGCCGCCGAGCAGGCCCTTGTCCGGTCGCTTGCGCAGCAGGATGGCGCCATCCTCGCGCTGGGCGACAAAGGCAGCACCCCGCCTGAGCGGCTTGTCGCTCTTCGGCAGGCGTACGGGAAAACGCTCCGGATCGCCAGAGAGGATCGCGCTGCAACCTTCCCGCAATGGGCACAGCATGCAACGCGGCCGCCGCGGCGTGCAGATCGTTGCGCCGAGATCCATCATCGCCTGGGCGAAATCGCCGGGCCTCGTCTCAGGCACCAGTTTCTCGACCAGCGCGCGGATTTCTTGCTTGGTCTCGCCGAGCGGCGTTTCAATGGAGTAGAGCCGCGACACGACGCGCTCGACATTGCCGTCGACGACGGCGGCCGGGCGATCGAAGGCGATCGCCGCGATCGCCGCCGCCGTGTAGGCGCCGATTCCCGGCAATTCCTTCAACCCGGCCTCGGTGTCGGGAAAACGGCCGCCCTGCCGCGCCACGAGATCGGCGCAGGCCTTCAGGTTGCGCGCCCGGGAATAATAGCCGAGCCCGGCCCAGGCCTTCATGACATCCTCGGCGGGCGCGGCAGCCAGCGCAGCGACGGTCGGCCATTTCTCGACGAAGGTCCGGAAATAGGCTTTCACCGCCTCGACCGTGGTCTGCTGTAGCATCACCTCGGACAGCCAGACGCGATAAGGGTCAGGCCTTGTCCCCCGCGCGAACGCGCCCGGCGTCACGCGCCAGGGCAGGTCGCGGTGATGCGCGTCGTACCAGCCAAGCAGGCTGGCAGCGACGCTGCTGTCTCCGGATACGGCCTTGTCGGCCTTGCGGGTCTGGTCTTGCGGTGCCATTGATCGGGTGAACCGGGGATTGGAGAACGCACATGGCAGGGAAAAGGCCCTTCGGCAATCCCGTTCCGGTGAGCGACCTCGCGACCGAGATCCTCGATCCGGTGCTGAAGAAGCGCGCCGGCATCTCGATCGGGCTGGTGCAATCCTGGGAAGAGATCGCCGGACCGCGCCTGGCCAGCCACTCGCGTCCGGAAAAGATCCAGTGGCCGCGCCGCCTGCATGAGGACGACCCGTTCGAGCCCGCGACGCTGATCATCGCCTGCGAAGGCATGGCGGCGCTGCATTTGCAGCACGAGGCCGGCGAGGTCATCAACCGCGTCAACGCTTTTCTGGGCTTCAACGCCATCGGCCGCATCAAGATCTTGCAGAAGCCAGTCCTTTCGGCGAAAGACCGGCCGAAACCGGCGCCGAGGCCGCTCAGCGAGGCCGAGAAATCGAAGCTGGCGCGCACGGTCGGCAAGATCGAGGACGATGGCCTGCGCGCTTCGCTGGAGCGGCTTGGGGCGACCATCCTGGGACAAAAAAGACCATGACTGCCGAAAGTCTGCCGTCGTTTCGGGAAAAGACATGCGCCGTGCTGCAAAATTGTCGCCAATATCGCGTATTCGTGATCGCGCCCGAAAAATTTGGCGATTGGATTGGGGACGGCGATGCCTTAATTCGCGCCAACTCTCGCCTTTTCTAGCCCTTGCATTGCAAAATCCAACCGATATCAGGTGATTCGCATGAACCGTGCCCCGTTTGGCAAAAGCTTGTCCCGCAGAAACCTTCTGACCACGCTGGCCGCTGTGCCGGCGGTGGCGCTGCTTGCCGCATGCAGCGACTCGGGCGAGGACGCAAAGGCGGCCGACGTGAAGCCTGCCAATCCGTCGACGCCGGCCAAACCTGCGACGCCGGCGGCCGTTCAGGTACCGGAAGCGCAGGGCACCGTCGACATGGCCGAGCTGCTGAAGCCCGGCGCGTTGCCCGACAAGCAACTCGGCAAGGACGATGCCAAGGTCACTATCGTCGAATATGCCTCGATGACTTGCCCGCATTGCGCGCATTTCAACGAGGCAACCTTCCCGCAGTTGAAGTCGAAATACATCGACACCGGTAAGGCGCGCTACATCCTGCGCGAATTCCCCTTCGACCCGAGCGCCGAGGCCGGCTTCATGCTGGCGCGCTGCGCCAAGGACAACTATTTCGCCATGGTCGACGTGCTGTTCAAGCAGCAGCCGAGCTGGGTTGGCGTCAGCAACACCAAGGAAGCGCTGCTGCAGATCTCCAAGCTTGCCGGTTTTACACAGGAGTCCTTTGAGGCCTGCTTGACGGACCAGAAACTTCTGGACGATGTGAGAGCAGTCCAGAAACGCGGAGCGGACGAGTTCAAGGTCGACTCGACGCCGACCTTCTTCATCAACGGAAAGACCTACAAAGGGGCGATGTCGATTGAGGAAATGTCGGCCATCATCGACCCTCTGCTCTGACGTCCAGGCCGCGCCGAAGCGGCCTAGCTTCGGCGCGTTCGCCTGTATGGGGCGGCGCGAATGAAGTTTTCGCGCCTTCGCCTCCTCGGTTTCAAGTCCTTCGTCGAGCCCGGTGAGTTCGTCATCGAACGCGGGTTGACCGGCATCGTTGGGCCGAACGGCTGCGGCAAGTCGAACCTCGTCGAGGCGCTGCGCTGGGTGATGGGCGAAAGCTCCTACAAGAACATGCGCGCGTCCGGCATGGACGACGTGATCTTTTCAGGCTCCGGCGCGCGGCCGGCACGAAACACCGCCGAAGTCACGCTTTTTCTCGACAATAGCGACCGCACGGCGCCCGCCGCCTTCAACGATGCCGATGAATTGCAGGTGTCGCGCCGCATCGAGCGCGAGGCCGGCTCGCTCTATCGCATCAACGGCAAGGAGGCCCGCGCCAAGGACGTGCAGCTGCTCTTCGCCGACCAGTCGACCGGTGCCCGCTCGCCCTCCATGGTCGGGCAGGGCCGCATCGGCGAGCTGATCCAGGCCAAGCCCCAGGCCCGCCGCGCCCTCCTCGAAGAGGCCGCCGGCATCTCCGGCCTGCACACGCGCCGTCATGAAGCCGAGCTGAGGCTGAAGGCGGCGGAGCAGAACCTCGAGCGGCTGGACGACGTCGTCGGCGAGCTGGAAAGCCAGATCGAGAGCCTGAAGCGCCAGGCGCGCCAGGCCTCCCGCTTCAAGAACCTGTCGGCCGACATCCGCAAGGCCGAAGCGACGCTACTGCACTTGCGCTGGACATTGGCCAAGACCCAGGAAGGCGAGGCGCGCTCGGCGCTGGCTATTGCCACCACGCTGGTCGGCGACCGCGCCGCAGCGCAAATGGCGGCCGCCAAGGAGCAGGGCATCGCCGCGCACCGGCTGCCCGACCTGCGCGACGCGGAAGCCGCCGCGGCCGCCGCTTTCCAGCGCCTGTCGATCGCCAAGACGCAGATCGAGGAGGAAGCCGGCCGCATCCGCTCGCGCCAGGCGGAGCTGGAACGCCGGCTGCAACAGCTCGATGCCGACATCGCCCGCGAGGAGCGGATGGTGCGCGACAACGCCGATATCCTGGAGCGCCTGCGCGCCGAGGAGGCCGAGCTCAACTCGGAAAACGCCGGTGCCGCCGAGCGCGAGGCCACCACGCGCGCCGCTTTCGAGCAGGCCGGCGCGACGCTGTCGCAAAGCGAAGCAAAACTTGCCGCGCTGACCGCCGAACGGGCCGAGGCGGCCGCCTCGCGCCACCAGATCGAGCGCACTTTGCGCGAGACCGCCGAGCGCCGCGACCGCTTCGCCCGCCAGCTCGCCGAGGTCGACCGCGAGCTCTCCGACATCGTCGCGCGCATTTCCGGCCTGCCCGATCCGGCCGAGAAGCAGCTTCTGGTCGAGGACGCGCTCGCCCGCCTGGAAGAGAGCGAGCTAGGCGCCATCGCCGCCGAGCAGGCTGTCGCCGAGGCGCGCTTCGCCGAAAGCGCCGCTCGTCCGCCGCTGCAGGACGCCAAGGCTGAGTTGCAGCGCATCGAGACCGAAGCGCGCACGCTGGCCAAGATCCTCAACGCCGCGAGCGGCGATCTTTTCCCCTCGGTGCTGGAGCAGATCAGCGTCGAGCGCGGCTATGAGACTGCATTGGGTGCGGCGCTGGGCGAGGACCTCGATATCCCGCTCGACCGCAGCGCCCCGGTGCACTGGGGCGAGAGCGCGGTCCAGCCCGGCGATGCGGCGCTGCCCGAAGGCGTGAAGAGCCTTGCCAGCGTGGTGCGCGCGCCGGCGCAGCTTGCCCGCCGCTTGGCGCAGATCGGCATTGTCGATGCCGCCGACGGCCGCCGGCTTCAAGCGTTGCTGGCGCCTGGACAGCGGCTGGTGAGCCGTGACGGCGCGCTCTGGCGCTGGGACGGCTTGACGGCCAGCGCCGACGCGCCGACCGCCGCCGCGCAGCGGCTGGCGCAGAAGAACCGCCTGGCCGAGCTCGATGCCGAGGCGGTGCAGGCGACCCGCGTCGTGCGCGAGGCCGAGGAGGCGCTGGCGCGCGCCGAGCAGGCGATGCGGCAGGCGAGCGAAGCCGAGCGCAACGCGCGTCAGGCCGGCCGCGATGCCCAGCACCGGCTGGACGCCGCCCGCAACGCGCTGGCCGAGGCCGAGAAGGCCGGCGGCGAATTGGCGAGCCGGCGCGCCGCGCTAGAGGAGGCGCGCGCGCGCATCGTCGACAGCCACGAGGAAACACAAGCCACGTTCCTCGAAGCCGAGGAGATGCTCAAGGACGCGCCCGATCTCGGCGACCTGCAGCTCCAACTCGAACAGGCTTCCGCCAATGTCGCGCGCGATCGCGCCACGCTCGCCGACGCGCGCGCCGTGCATGAGGGGCTGCGGCGCGAGGCCGAGGCGCGCATACGCCGGCTCGACGCGATCGGCGCCGAGCGCAGAAACTGGCTGGAGCGCGCCGAGAACGCCTCGACGCAGATCGCCGCCCTCGGCGAGCGCAAGGCCGAAGCCGAGGCCGAGCGCGAGAGGCTTGCCGACGCGCCCGACGAGATCGATGCCAAGCGCCGCGCGCTCTTGACGCAGCTTTCCGAAGCCGAGGCGCTGCGCCAGGCCGCCGGCGACCGGCTGCAGGAAGCTGAGAACCATCAGGCCGAGCTCGACAAGGCGGCGACCGCCGCAATCCAATCGCTTGCCGAAGCGCGTGAGACCCGCGTCCGCGCCGAGGAGCGGCTGACGGCGGCGGACGAGCGGCGCGCCGAGGTCGAGGCGCGCATCCAGGAAGCGCTGAACACGCCGCCGCATCTCGTCATCAAGCATACCGGCCTCGAAGCCGATGATCCGATGCCCGACATGGCCGAGATCGAGCGCCAACTCGATCGGTTGAAGATCGAGCGCGAGCGGCTCGGCGCTGTCAATCTGCGCGCCGAGGAAGAGCAGAGGGAGCTGTCGGAGCGGCTGGAAACGATCGTCTCCGAGCGCGAGGACATCATCGAGGCGATCCGCAAGCTGCGCCAGGCGATCCAGAGCCTCAACCGCGAGGGCCGCGAGCGGCTGCTGTCGGCCTTCGAGGTGGTGAACGGCCATTTCCAGCGACTGTTCTCGCACCTCTTCGGCGGCGGCACGGCCGAATTGCAACTGATCGAGTCGGAAGATCCGCTGGAGGCGGGGCTCGAAATCCTCGCCCGCCCGCCGGGCAAGAAGCCGCAGACAATGACGCTGCTTTCCGGCGGTGAGCAGGCGTTGACGGCGATGTCGCTGATCTTTGCCGTCTTCCTCACCAATCCGGCGCCGATCTGCGTGCTCGACGAGGTCGACGCGCCGCTCGACGACCACAATGTCGAGCGCTTCTGCAACCTGATGGAAGAGATGGCGAAGACCACCGAGACGCGCTTCGTCATCATCACCCACAACCCGATCACCATGGCGCGCATGGACCGCCTGTTCGGCGTCACCATGGCCGAGCAGGGCGTCAGCCAGCTGGTCTCGGTCGACCTGCAGGCTGCCGAAGCGATGCGCGAGGCGAGCTGAGGCAACGCGCCCGTCCGGATCGACTAAGTTACTTCTCCGGTGCCGTGGCCGGCGCGGTGTAGCGGCGGCGCACAGCCTCCAGCACGCGCTTGCGGCTTTCCTCGGGCGAGAGACGCTTGTCCTTCTCGGCCTCGGCCGTCTCGCGCGCCAGCTCCTTGTCCCTGATCTGTTGGCGGAACCATTTGGAATAGTCGCCGGCGCGCAGATGGTATTCCCAGGTTTTGTCGTCGATGCCTTCCGCCATCCGGGCGAAGATGATCAGATTGTGCGCCCTCAGATTCATCGCCTTCTTCGGCCCGGTAAAATAGAAGCTGCCGGCCTCGTCGAGCTCGCCTTCGGCATATTTGCGGCTGTGCCGCTTCAGCGATTGGTCGGGCTCGATCGCCTTGACGGTGAAAGGCTTCTTGTCGTCCTGCGGCCGCCACAACAGCACACGCTCGCCCTTCGGCGTGGGGATATTCTTGGGCACCTCCAGCCCGGCCTCCTTGCAGAAGGTCTTGATGACGCCCTTCGCCTTTGGGCCGAGGGCAATGACCGCCGTCACCAGGCGCAAGGCGCCCGTCGAGATCGCCTCCGGATGCACCGTGATCAGCACCGTGCCCGGCAGCTCGAGCGAAAGCACCGCGCGGGTGTCCTCGCGCTTTTTGGGCAAGAGATGGTGCGCCTCGTCGATGATCAGCCAATTCGGCCTTGCCGTGCGGTAGCGGACGCTGCCGAGGCCTGGCAACAACTCCGCAAAGAAATCGGGCCGCTCGTCGACCTTCAGCGCCAACCCGTTGACCACGATGTTGTTGTCCGGCTTGTCGATCAGCTCCAGCAACTGGTCCTTGCTCGGCGCGCTCGAGGCATCGCCGAGCGGCACCGCGCCCTGCAGCCCGTCATAGTCGCCTTCCGGATCGAAGATGCAGAACTGCAGCCCTTTCTCGACCAGGCGCTCGGTCAGCGCCGTGGCCAATGTGGATTTGCCGATGCCGGAGCTTCCGGCAATGAGAACGGTCTCGACGGGCGACAGATAGATCTTCTTGCCATGGGCCGTTCCCAACAGGACGCCGCGCGAGCGCTTTCGAGCGATCAGATGGTCGAGCTTGATCAGCTTGCGGATCAGGTCCTCGACGCCCTTGCCGCGCGCGCCTTTGGTGACGAAGTCGGCTGTTTCCTTCACCGCCGGCAAGGCGTTGGCGACGGCCACGCTCAAGCCCGCGGCCCTGAGAAAGGCGTGGTCGTTTTCGGCATCGCCGACGGCTACCACATTGTTCGGCGACAGCTTGAGATCGGTAAGCGCGGCCCCCAGTCCCGTCGCCTTGTTGATGCCTGAGGGCAGGATCATCACAGCGCCCTTGTTGAAGATGATTTCCAGCTCCAGCCCGAGTTTCTTGATGACGTCGAGCACCGTGGCCTGGTGCGGTTCCCAGGTGGCGACGATCGAACGGCCGACCGACAGCGGCTTGACGCCGCGTCTCTTCAGCCTGTCGACAAGATCGGCGGACGGGGAGGGCGAAATCGTGCGCTCCTCTTCACTGGCAGGCGTGTAGATCAGCGCGCCGTTTTCGGCCACGACCTTGTCGAACATGCCGATCTCCGGGAACACTTCCTTGAGGTCGGGCAATTCGCGGCCGGTGACCAGGATCAGCTTGCGGCCGGATCGCTTCAGTTTTTCCAGTGCCGAGAGCGTGCTTGCGGCGACCAGGCCGTTATGCGCCAGCGTGCCATCGTAGTCGGTGGCCAATGCCATGAAATACATCGGATGGTCCTCTCCGCTGGCGATCGCTCGTCTGGAACGAACAACGCCTGTCGGCGCAAAAGGTTTAAGCCGATGGTTTGCTTCGAAACGACCGGGGCGTTCGGCCCTGCGCACGGCGCATCCAGCGCGCCATGTGCGACTGGTGCGGGACGCCTGCGGGCGAGACCTCTTCCGGCATTGCTCCCCGGCAGGCCGTACTTGCTCGATGGAACCTCGCCAGCGCGCCTACGTTCGGTCTGGAGCGTCGCTCGAAATCGTCGAGGCCGCCTCGCGGAAGCAATCGAGCCGCAATGAGAGGCCCATCCATGTATGTTTTCCTGGAGGTCCTGACCGTCATCCTCGTGGCGAGCGCGATGGCCATGGCGCTCGCCCATGCGCTGGAACTGCCGGGCAAATTGCGGCTCGGCAGGCAAGAGTATTTTGTCGTGCAGCAAATTTATTATCCGGGCTTCACGATCGGAGGCGGCATCGCCGAGGTCGGCGGGATCGTTGCGACGTTTGCGTTGATGCTGACGTCGGGCGGCGCTGTCCGGTTCTGGCTGACCGCCGGCGCTTTGGTTGCACTCCTCGCCATGCAGCTTGTCTTCTGGCTCATGACCCAGCCGATCAACAAACATTGGCTGCGGGAGGTGGAATTGAACGCGCCGGCGAAGCGCTTCTTCGCAACCGAGGGCAACGACGGAGCCCCGCTCCCGCCAACGGAAGAATGGACCGCACTTCGTAACCGGTGGGAACTCTCGCACGTCGTCCGCGCGGCGTTGGCGATGCTGAGCCTGATCCTGCTGACCGCGGCAATCGCCATCCAAGGCGCCTGATCTCCGGCCGGGCCTTCGATCAACTCACACGAAGCTTCAAGGCAAGGCGCGGCCAATTATCGGTCGTGGTAAATCTTCGTTTGGAGGATGGCTGGGGTTCCTGGAAGCTTTTCGAACTTTCTGCGTCGCGCATCAGCCCGAATTGCGGGTACTTATGGACAAAGTGGGACACTAGATTCGGTATTTGGATTGCACCGACTTCTGGGCACGGGCGCCGGATAGTGCGTCAGCACGAACTTCTAAGCGCACTACGTTTTGAACGGCCGCTTAACGCCCAATTTCGGTAGTAGAGATCGAATTCGGAAGTTCTTGAAAGCAGACCTCTTGCGGCGATCATGGAGGAGGTCAAGGCTGCGCCGCCTCCGGGACTTTGTGATCCGCTCAGGTATCTGGCCATCGAAGCCAACGCGCTGATGTTGGTGGCCGCGCGCGACTAAGATGTCGGCAGGTTTGCAGCACGTCAGGCAGTGGGGACCTCGTCCACGGCAACCAGCTAGGCGACCTCCCAGTGCTCGCTATGGAAGAGTTCGCCTATCTGGTGAACATGCGCCTTGCCAAGCAATTCAGCCTGTTTCCGCCCATCGCGTTTCCAGTTTGTCGAGAAAGTCGAACAGCCCGTCGTGACTAGCCGAAGTCGCTCAACCGTTGCACGCGACGAGGAGCCTACAGGCCGGCTGAATGGGGAGGAGAGTAGGGAAGAAAAAACCTCAGAGAAAGCCCCTCTGTTCCAACGGCTTAAGCGAGTAAATTGATGGTGTGGGGGCGGTCTGGAGAGTACCCGTCTCTGGTCGGCAATTCACGGATATCCGGGAACACATCGGGGGATCCCCGCAAAAATGGCAGAAATATCGTCTACTCCACTCACCCAACTCGGCGCATTTCGGCCACTTCATTGGAAAATTCCCGTGAAGTGGAAAACGGGAATTCTTGCAAGATAACAGGGAAGGCCTCGGCCAAAATCGTAGGCGACCAGTGAACGCCGCTTGTTTTGGGCGTGATGGTTTCGGTCTCTGCTGCACGATGATTCTTGCCCACAGGAGTTCGTAGATGCCGAGATTGAGCGCGGCGAAGAAGGCTGAGGTTTTTGGCGAGTGCGCTTAGATATTAAAGAGAATATTCAAGCTTGCCGCTGAAGCCGCATAAGAACCCCGCGCGGTTCGGGCCCTAGGATCCAGCGGCAACGTCAGCTGTTGCATCGGATCGTCGCCGGGATCATGATCCCCTTGGCTAATAAATTCCGGCGTAGAATCGTTCGGACCGTTCGCTTTCTGCGCCGGTTTCACCGTGGCTTCCGCGGCAGGGCGGTCGCCTGACAGGAGGGGAAGCGTCATGGAAGTCCAAACAGAACTTGCTCGAAATTTTCTCGGATCAGTTCTCCAGCCCGGCGCGCCCACTTTTGATGAGGTAAGGAGGATACACAATGGCCTCGTCGACCGACGCCCCGCAGTCATTGCCCGTTGTCGAGGTATTGCCGACATCGTCGATGCTGTCCTTTACGCCCAAGCGACCGGTCTGGAGATTTGCGTACGCGGCGGCGGCCACAACGTCGCTGGGCGTGCGGTGGTCGACAATGGCCTTATGATCGACCTCTCCTTGATGAAAGGAGTTCACGTGAATGCTGCCGCCCGGACGGCCGTAGTCGAGGGCGGGGTGACTTGGAGGGAGTTAAATAGAGAGACCCAGTTACATGGTCTTGCGACCACTGGAGGGGTGATTGGAAGTACTGGTGTTGCTGGACTTACCCTCGGCGGCGGCCTTGGATGGCTTATGCCGAAATACGGGATGGCGCTGGACAATCTGATCTCCGTCGATCTGGTGCTCGCAGACGGTTCCGTGGTGAAGGCGAGCGCCGACGCAAATCCCGATCTCTTCTGGGCGCTCCGTGGCGGCGGTGGCAACTTCGGCGTTGCCGCTTCCTTCGAGTTCCGCCTGCATTCCGTCGGCCCGGTCGTGTTCGGAGGGATCGTTGCCTTTCCATTCCGAGAGGCGAGACAAGTCCTCCGCGGGTTCCGGGACCTCGCCGAAAATGCCTCGGACGACCTTATGCTCGTCGCCGCCTTAACTACCGCGCCAGACGGGTCGGGCACCCCGATCGTTGCCATCGTTTCCTGTCATATCGGCTCACCCGAAGATGCGGAGATCGTTGGACGCCAGATCCGGAGCTTTGGCACCGTAGCGGTGGATGCGTTAGGGCCGATACCCTATGTGGACCTCAATGGAATGCTGGACGCGGGCTTCCCTTCCGGCGCATTCAACTACTGGAAGTCCACGTTCCTTCCGCGCCTTGACGACGACGCTGTCGAGGCCCTCGTGATCGCGTATGAGCGCTGCCCGGTTCCAACAAGCTCGATCTTGCTGGAAGGTTTCCACGGCTTTGCGTCGCGCGTTCCGGTAGGATCCACCTCCTTCGCGCTCCGTGACATTGGCTTTAACACGCTCGTGCTTGGTCAATGGATGGACAAGGCCTCTGCGGATCGCACCACCGCTTGGGCGCGCGCCAGCTTCGATGCCGTCGAGCCCTTTGCTGGCAAGCGTCGCTATGCAAATTATTTGGGAGCAGACGAGGACGCCGGCGCGGCAGCGTTGGCCGCCTATGGTCAAAACCTCGCAAGGCTGCGGCAGTTGAAAACGCACTATGACCCCAACAACATCTTCCATCACAACGTGAACATAGCACCCGCCTAGGATATGGCGTTCGAGGCAGTAGGAGGCTACCGCCAATACAGCGATGCAACCCGTTCGTCTGTCGATAGGGGCTTCGAAAGCGAGGTTAGCAGGTTCAAACCCTGTCCCCGCAACCACTTTCTTCATAAATCAATAACTGTCCCGATCTGATCAATCGGGGCGGTTCTTCGCGTTCTGCGTTGCTACAAGCCGGGTAATCACAATTGGCGACTGTCGCAGGCGTCCGACTGCTTAGCAAAACCTGCCAAGCAGCCGAGCCTTCTCACCCTCAACCTCCACAGGGAACATGAGAGCTAGCCGCCCGATGAGGTAAGTCTGAGTACCTACCCTTCCCCTCGCGATATTCGTTTTTGAAATCGCGAGGGATTCAAAAATCGGATCGTCCTGTCAGGCTTTGCGCGCCTTCTTGACGATGGCCATGAACTCCTTGGCCCGATCTGGATCAACTGGGTTCCAGGTGTTGCCGTCGACTTTGAGAGACGAGCCGACGATACAGCCATCGGCAATCTTCAGGATGTCGGCGACGGTCGCATGGCGTACGCCGGTATTGGCAAGTACCGGCGTGTTGGGCAGGACGCGCTTGACCGCCTCGAGATCCAAGGCGTTGGCCGCCTCGCCGGTAATCGCGCCGGAAACCAGCACGGCATCGGGGATGGAGGAGAACACCGCCGAACGGGCGCGGTCGGGCAGGGGGCGACGGTCGAGCGAATCCGCGAATTCGGCCGACACGTTGTCCAGCATGACAAGATCGGAGCGTCCAAGACGATTGCTATACCGCATGGTCTCGCCGGCATTAGGTGTCCAGGGTCCCATGTCGGAGGCGTAGGTGCCAGTCAATATCTCCCGCATGAAGGATGCGCCGGTCGCCGTGGCGAGCGCCACAGAGCTCTTCGGATCCCAAAGCACATTGACGCCGAAGGGCTTCTCGATCTCGCTCCTCAGGCGTCCGATCACGTAGGCCATCGTGGCCGTGGAGGCGATATCGACGTTGAGCTCATAGGGCCGATCATTCTCGTTACCGAACATCACTGCATCGACATCGGCCGCCTGAAGCGCGGCGAGATCACGCCGGGCCGCTTCGACAATACCCTCGATGCCGGCATCCGCATCGTAAAGCGGGGTTCCCGGCATGGGGTTGAGATGCACCATGGCGATGATCGGCTTGGTGTTGGGGAACAAGGCGGCAAATTTGCTCATGACATTTCCTTTGATGATGAACTTTGGCCCGTATGACCTGTATGAAGGCCAGCTTTTTCGGATGGCGGCGAGGAGCTGGCTTGCGGCTCCAGATGGTGGCGAAGGGGCTGATGGCCTTGAGTCCGGAGGCGCTGCGTGATGATCGCCACGAATTCGCTGTGGTTGGCGACGACATCATCCAGGTCGGCGAAGGGAACTCGTTCGCCATGATAACCGACCACGATCATCCCTGCGGCGCGGGCTGCCTGGGCTCCTGTAATGCTGTCTTCGACCGCGATGACGTCATGCGGCACAAGGTCGAGATTCGCGGCTGCGGTAAGATAGGGCTCAGGATCGGGCTTACCGTGGCCGACGTCATTGATGGCCAGGGTGAAAGCCAATCTGTCGCCGATGCCGAGTGCGGCGACATTGGCATCGACGATCACGCGATCTGAATTGGAAACGCAAACCTGAATCAAGCCTAGCGACGCGATCTCGGCGGTCGCTTCCACGGCTCCGACCATCGGAGCAAGCCTGTGGGTGGCGGCCGCGTAGTGGGTATGAATTGCGTCGAGCCATTGGCGCGCATCCGTATCGGACGGCAGGCGCGGCCGAATCGCCGCCCATACATCCTGCATATGAACCCCACGGAACGCGCTTTCGGGAAGATCGGATAGGTCGACGCCGAACTCAAGCGTGCCGACGACAAGAGCTCGGTGATGAAGTGGTTCGCTGTCGATCAGCGTGCCGTCTATGTCCCAGGCAACGGCTTTGATCGTCATGGCCGGCCTCGGTAAAGGTGCTTGAGGCTTTCGTATACGCCGCGGAAGCGCCGATAGCCGCTCTCATAGATCGCAGCGTTGGCGGGGTTGGGGTGCAGGATCTCGCCAAGTTCGACGAAGACGCCGACGCCCGACCAATCTTTTGTCTGGCCGGTGCCGATGGCGGCTGCCCATGCGGCACCGAGCGAGGAGCCGGGATGGCCTTTGAGTAGTTGGATCGGAGCTTGCAGGATGTCCGCCACTATCTGCATCCAGATACGACTGTTGGCTCCTCCATCGGAGGCCAGATACTGAGCTGGCTGGTGCCCCATATCGCGGAACACCTCGATATGGTGCCTGGCGGCGAAGCCATAGGCTTCCAGAAGCGCCCGCCACATATGTCCAACCGTATGGCTGAGGCTGAGCCCGGTGATGGTGCCGCGGGCGAACGGGTCGTGAATGGGCGTCTTCTCGCCGAGGAAATAGGGGACGATCGTCACGCCCTCGGCACCAGCCGGTACGGCCGCTGCCAGCCGGTCCAGATGCTGATGCAGGGTTAGGCCGGCGGCAAGCGCGGCTTCCCCTTCGCCGCCGGCGAAATTCGACGCGAACCAGTTGAGACCGGAGCCGCCGGTCGACATGCAGCCATTGGGCATATAGAGGCCGGGCACCAGATGATAATCGAGGAACATGCGTGGATCGGGCGTGATCTTGTCGGTCGCGACCAGAATGTCGAAGGCGCCGCCGAATTTAAGCAGTACCTGACCATCCTCGACCACGCCGGCGGCAAATGCCGAGGCGATCATGTCCGCCGCTCCGCCGACCACTGGCGTTCCTGCGGCAAGGCCGGTCACTCGCGCGGCTTCGTCGCTGACCCAGCCAATCACTTCATGCGAGCGAGCTTTCGGCGGGATAGCCGATGCTGACAAATGCGAGTATGCGATGAGCGCGGACGACAGCGCATGATCGCGGATATCCACGAAGCCTGCTTCCAGCGCCCAGTTCTGCTCTACGCGCTTTTCGCCCGTCAGCCGCCAGTTGACGTAGTCGTAGGAGCCGAACACGGTGGCGATCCTGGAGAACACGTCAGGCTCGTGTTTTTCGATCCAGCGCAGCTTGCTGGCCACGAGCTGCTGGTTGATGCCGTTGCCAGCCTGGCCGATAAAGTCCCTTTCGTCGATCTCGGCGCGCAGTTCCTCGACCTCGACCGCGACGCGTCCGTCGCTCTGCTGGATGCTCGGCCGCAGAAGCTCTCCTTTCCTGTCCAGCAGGACGACAGCCGGTAGCATGCCGGTGACGCCGACACCGCCTATCTCCGACGCGTCGATGCCGGTTTTACTGATCAATTCGCGGATGATGGCGCAGCTATTGTCCCACCATTGCCGGGGATCCTCCTCTGCCCAGCCTGGCTCTCGCGAGGTCAGCGTAACGGGCCGTGAGGCAACGGCGAGCACCTGATCGGGCAGGCGCACGAGAATCCCGATAGTCGAGGTGGTACCGATGTCGATACCGAGAACACAGCGCATGAGGTCGTTTCCAGTCAGGCGCCGGGCAAAGTGGGCGCGATCTCGATTTCGACATTCGCCTTGGCCAACGCGGCGGCGATGTTCGACGGGGGCGGGGCATCGCTGATCAGGAGGTCGATATGATCAAGGTCAGCGATCCTGATCAGCGACATGTGATTGTATTTCGCGCTGTCGCACAGAAGCACCTTGCGTTTGGAGCGCCGCAGGTAAACGCGCTTCATGTCGCTGTCTTCCGGTGAATAGTCGTAGAGGCCGTCCACCGTGATGCCCGAGACGCCAATGAAGGCGATATCGAACCAGAAGCGTTCGAACTCGTCGCAGGCGGACTTGCCGCAAATGGACATTTCCTCACCGCGTATCTGGCCGGCCGGGACATAAACCTCGCGGCCACCTTCACCGAGCAGCAGCGCGGTGCGCAGGCTGGACGTGAAGAACTTGACGTTGGCGGTTTCGGCCAGCGCTTGCGCCAGGAGATAGGTGGTGCTTCCGACATCCAGCGCAACGCTCACGCGCTTGTCGACCAGTGTGGCGGCCGCGGCGGCAATCTGGCGCTTTTCCGTATTGCGTTCGCGCAGGCGGGCAGCAAAGGCCGGCTCCTCCCGGTCGATGAAGGGAGCGGCCGCGCCGTCGCCTTCCGGGATCGCGCCGCCATGGGTGCGCACCAGCATGCCTTCGCGCTCAAGTTCGATGAGATCGCGGCGAATCGTCATTTCCGAAACACCCAGTTCGGCGGCGACTTCGGCGACATGAACGAAATTGCGCTTGCGAGCGATTTCGAGAAGGTGGCTGTGCCTCAAAGGCGCCGGAAGGCGCCGGTGCTCGGCGGTGCCAGATGTGCGTTCGTCGTTCGTCAACTGGAGCTTCCCCTTTTGTCGACTTGGCCGCCGGCTCCCAGCGAAGTGAGTTCATTACTAGAAGGGGATCAAAACAAATTCAATCGAAAAAAAACATATACGAACACATAAAACGTATTGCCAAGCACCGAAAAGGCTGAATATGTTTGATTATGATGAAAATTGTTAATTGCTGCAAGGGTGGCGAATGATGCAAACAGCGGATGTAGGCAGGCTTGCCGCGGATTTGGCAGGAAAGCGGGCCATCGTCACGGGCGCGGGTTCCGGTATAGGCAAGGCGATCGCCGCTGCCTTCGCGCGGCATGGTGTGCGTGTCGCGGTGGTCGACATCAACCTCAAGGCGGCCGAAGCGGCGGCGGCAGAGCTTGGAGGCGATGCGATCGGCATTGCCATGGATGTCAGCAAGCGCCAATCCGTCGAGGGTGGCTTCGCGACTCTTCTCGACCGGTGGGGTGGTTTCGAGATTCTCGCCGCCAATGCCGGCGTCTCGACGATGAACCGCGCAGTCGACCTCACCGACGAGGAATGGAATTTCAACTTCGACGTCAACACGCGCGGCGTCTTTCTCACCAACCAGGCCGCTGCGCGTCACTTCCTGAAGACCAGCGTGCCGGGTGTTATCGTCAACACCGCTTCTCTTGCCGCCAAGGTCGGCGCGCCGCTTCTGGCGCATTATTCGGCAAGCAAGTTCGCCGTGCTTGGCTGGACGCAGGCGCTGGCACGGGAGCTTGCGCCGAACAATGTCCGTGTGAATGCCGTCTGTCCCGGCTTCGTCAAGACCTCCATGCAGTCACGCGAGGTCGAATGGGAGGCGAAACTGCGCGGCATCACGGCGGAACAGGTGATCGCCGACTATATCGGCCAGACGCCGCTCGGCCGCCTGGAGGAGCCGGAGGACGTCGCGGACCTCGTGGTATTCCTGTCCTCGGAAGGTGCACGCTTCATGACCGGCCAGGGGATCAACGTCACGGGCGGCGTCTACACGACCTGAAACGACATGGCCTCGCCCTCGAGGCAATCGGGGCAAGATCATGCGGGAAGCCGCCGACAGACTTTCGAAAGGCGGACGCTTCCTGAGAATTTCCAGACAGGCCGGTCGAAGACCGTCGTGTCGCCGATCGAATGAAGGACGAAGCTGAATGGCGTCGATCGAACTTGAGCACGTTTCCAAGCTCTACGCCAACGGAGCCTATGGCGTGCGCGACGTCGATCTGAAGATCGAGGACGGCGAGTTTGTCATTTTCCTTGGTCCTTCAGGCTGCGGAAAATCCACCACCTTGCGGATGGTCGCGGGTCTGGAAGGCATTACTTCGGGCGACATCAGGATCGACGGCCGATCCGTCGCCAGCCTGCCGCCACGCGACCGGAACGTCGCGGTGGTCTTCCAATCCTATGCGCTCTATCCGCATATGACGGTGCGGCAGAACATGGGCTTCGGCCTCAAGATGCGGGGCATGTCCACGGCCGCAATCGCGCCCAAGGTCCGGGACGCTGCACAGATGCTCGGCCTGGCGAACTATCTCGACCGCAAGCCAGCGGCGCTCTCCGGGGGCCAGCGTCAGCGCGTTGCGCTGGGGCGGGCGATCGTGCGCGAGCCGAACGCGTTTCTGCTCGATGAGCCGTTGTCCAATCTCGATGCGCAACTGCGTGCTGAAATGCGGCTCGAACTGGTGAAGCTGCATCGCCGCCTTGGCAAGACCATCATCCATGTCACCCACGATCAAGTCGAGGCCATGACGATGGGCGACCGCATTTGCATCATGCGCGAGGGCAAGATGGTGCAGGTTGGCAATCCGCTCGAGGTTTACGCCAATCCCGCAGACACCTTCGTGGCGAAGTTTCTGGCGACGCCGCCGATGAATCTCATTCCTGCGCGCCTAGTGGCGGGCAGGGCGGGGGTTCCCGAAGTGGTTGGCGAGGGCATCCGTCTTTCGGTACCGCAGCGCCATGTTCCGGCCTATGCCGATGCCTCCGGACGTCCGCTTCTGCTCGGCATCCGACCTGAGGATATCTACGAGACCGAGGCTGGTCCCGACCGGCAGCCGGTCGATGTAACGGTCGTCGCCGTTGAAAAACTCGGCGTGGAGACGGTGATCGTCGGCCAGATCGGCCGGGAGAAGCCACTGGAGCTCAGTGCCCGCGTCAGCCGTCACTTCGATGCGGAAGTCGGCCAGACGGTGAGGCTCTACATCGACGCGATGCCGATGCATCTCTTCGATGCACAATCGGAGCGGGTCGTCCCCCGACTGCCGCTCGAGACAACAACGCCGGCGCCGGCGGCGGCTTGAGGTCGGGAGGTTCGAATGCGCCGGTTCGGCATCCACCTCGGCCTGATCATCGTCTCGCTGATCATCCTGTTGCCGCCGCTGTGGGCCTTGCGCACCAGCCTTGTGCCCGAATCGATGGCCTACTCGACACAGATCCTGCCGGAACTCACGTTCCAGAACTATGTCGATCTCTTTACCCAAAAACGATTTGGCACCTATTACCTGAACAGCCTGATCGTTGCGACATGCTCGGTCCTGCTCGCGCTGCCTTTTGCGGCCATGACAGGCTACGCCTTCGCCCGTTTCAAGACCGGAGGCTGGGTCGCCCGTTTCACTGTGCTGGCCACCCAGATGCTGCCGCCCGTGGCGATCGTCCTGCCCGCCTTTATGCTGTTCCGCTCAGTTGGGCTGACCAATTCGGTGCTGGGCCTCACCATCGCCTATGGGGCGATGAACCTTCCGTTTCTGATCTGGATCCTGATGGGCTTTTTCGAGGGCATTCCCGTTGATCTGGAATGGGCGGCGCAGACCGATGGCGCGACGGCGTGGGGCGCCTTCTGGCGCATCGTCGTGCCTGTGTCGCTGCCCGGCATCGCGGCCGCCGGCGTGCTCGGTTTCATCCTGGCATGGAACGAGTTCCTGTTCGCACTCGTGCTGAGCGGACCCGCCACTGCGACCGTGCCGGTGGGGCTGGCCTCGCTTCAAACTTCGAACGGCGTGCAGATCGCCAAGGTGGCGGCTGGCGTCGTCATGGCCATTCTGCCGCTGGTCATCGCCTCGCGCTTCATCCAGCGCTTCATCGTCCAGGGTTTGACCTTCGGCAGCGTCAAATGACGGATTGCTGTCGGAACAAGCTTCGGGAAACTCAACAACGGGAGAGCAGTCATGATTATCCGCAAAACTGAATTGATGGCAGGCATCAGCCTGTTCATGGTCGCAGGTCTCGTAAATGCCCATGCAGAAACGGTGACGCTGCGCGCGCTGATGGAGGACGTGCCGGAAACACACATCATCGAAACACTCCTGCCGGAGTTCGAAAAGGAAACCGGCATCAAGGTGGAATTCGAGAAGGTCGGCTACGGCGACATGCACGACAAGCTCGCCACCCAGCTCGTTTCGCCTGAGAGCTATTACAATCTTCTGGAGGTCGATTTCCTCTGGGCCGGCGAATTCCCGGCAGCAGGATGGTTGATCGACCTCAAGCCGCTGGCCGCGCGCGACAAGCTGGACCTCAACGAATTCGTCCCTTCGACGCTGGATCTGCTCGGTCGTACGGCCGATGCGATGCCGATCCTGCCCATGTACAACTATTCCATGGGCCTGATCTACCGCACGGATCTTCTGGAGGATCCAAAGCTCAAGGAGGCCTATAAGGCCAAGTTCAACACCGAGCTGAAGAAGCCCGAGACGCTCGATGAATATGTGCAGATTGCCAAGTTCATGAAGGCGGAAGCTGGCGTGGCGGGGGCAGCCATGCAAAGCCAGCGCGGCGATCCCAATAGTATGGAGTTCTCCAACTATCTGTTCTCATCCGGCGGCGCCTATATGGATGCTGACCGCAAGGTAACGCTGGACAGTCCCGAAGCCGTTAAGGCGCTCACGCTCTATGTCGATGCGATCAAGAATGCTGCCCAGCAGGGTGCGCTTTCGGCCACGCTCGATGATACGATGCGGCTGATGTGCAGCGGCGAGGCGTTCAGCATGGTGACCTACTGGTGGATGCTGCCGCAGATGGACAATGCGGAGAAATGCCCGAAAGTCTCCGGCAAGGTCGGCCTCTCGGTAATGCCGGGCGGTCACGGCGAAAGCGGCGGCTGGGGTTGGGGTATCCCGAAGAACACCTCGCCGGAATCGCAGGAAGCGGCTTGGACCTTCATCAAGTGGGTGCAAAGCAAGAAGGTGGGCGTGGACCGCGCCTTGGAGGGTCATGCGCCGGTCAGCGCCGCAGTCTATTCCGACCCGGCTGTGCTGACGAAATATCCTTTCTACACGCAGGCGCTCGATATCGTCGCTTCCGGTAAGTCGTTCCCGATCTTCGCCTATTCCGCGCAGTATGAGGATGTGTTGGGTACACAGATCTCGCAGGCGTCGGGTGGCGAGATCACGCCGGATGCCGCCATCAAGGCCGCGGCATCGGGGTTGCAAGACTTGCTCAAGAAGTAAAATGCCATGCCCCGCCAGTCGCTGGCCGGCGGGGCATACGTTCAGTACAGGATCGGATGAGGAAGCGCGCATGACCCAAAGGCCCCATGGCCTCGATCGCGGTTGGAAGACGGGATGGGCGTTTTCCCTGCCCGGCCTGCTTACCCTGGCAGTGGTGATGGGCCTTCCGCTGGTCTATGCGGTGCTAATGTCGCTGTCGCCGATGACCCTTATGCGGCCGGTGCTGCTGCCGCTCACCGGCCTTGAGAACTATATCCGCGTCCTGCACAATGCCCAGTTCTGGGGCTCACTCTGGCTTACCGTCAAATATTCGCTTGTCACCGTGGCGGCCGAATTCGTCATCGGACTGGGTATCGCGCTGATGCTCAATGCCGTCGTCAAGACGAAGCCGGTCTATTTTGCCATACTGACGATCCCGATGGCCATGTCTCCGGTCAGCGTCGCCCTCATATGGCGCATGCTGCTGCAGCCCAATCTCGGTATCGTCAACCACCTGATGGAAACCATGGGATTGCCGCGTCTCGACTGGCTCGGATCTTCCGATATGGCTCTATGGTCGATGGCTGCCATCGACATCTGGCAGCAGACATCTTTCGTCGTGCTTATCCTCGCTGCCGGTCTGGCTTCGCTTCCGCGAGACCCCTATGAGGCAGCCGAGGTCGATGGCGCCGGCAAACTCCAGCAGTTCTGGTACTTGACGTTGCCGATGCTGCGGCCGGTAGCGGCCATCGCGGTCATCATTCAGCTCATCAATGAGTTCCGCACCTATGACCTGACTTATGTTCTGACCAAGGGAGGTCCCGGCACCTCTACGGAAGTGCTGAGCTTTTTCGCCTATCGTCAGGCATTTTTGGGCCTGTCGCTCAACGAAGGCTCGGCGGCGGCCTTCATCTTGCTCTTGATCGTTCTCGCCATTACGGTCCTGTTCTTCTGGGTTCTGGAGAGGAAGGCAGCGAGCGTTTCGATCTAGGCGCGCGAGTCGTTTGGGCAATGGCCTGCAGGAGCGCTGAGCGCGTTTGCGGCAACATAATTGGCTGGAACCAATCTTATCGTGTTGCGATGCGCTTCGAGTTTTAAGTTTGCCGTTCGCCGCTTCGAACAAAGCCGACCGCGTCTCACAGTCACAAACTTTTGTGATATGGCCGATCTGGTCGACCTCGCCCGACTGGTATCGATTGCAGTGAGACCGAGTACGCGTCAACAGACCTGGATCGTCGGTAGTGTCTGGGATGAGGCCGGAAACTTCTCCCTACTCCATTTCGCCGCAGCAAGGTGCAAGCGCACCTGGCGTTCTTAGTTCTTAGAAGCTTTGGAACTTTCCGTCTCGCGCCCCTTGCCGAGTTGCGAGCGCTTGTGAGAGAGATGTCGGAACACGACATAGGACAAGCTTGATCGGTGCACCGGCTGGTCATGACAGCGAGGCCCATCAAGGGTCGCGTTTGCCGGCTTATCGGGGGATCGAGACGGCGGTCCGTTACCACCGTTCCCCCCGACAGGACGAGCTCGTATTTGCCCTCGAATTCGAGTGTATCCAAGCTTGACCCTGCCTCATTGTAATGGCGCAGAGTGTCTTTGTATCTTTCAATTTCAAGCTTATACGGTTGAAAACATTAGTTTTTTCGCTATTTGTTACGCAGTTTGTTACACTCCCTTGCGGCTTGGGTCTGCAGTCCAACCCGATACGGCCAGAAAAGCCGGCGGGAACTGCTTGGGTAACCGCCTCGGCCGATAGTGGCTTATGGCTCAGCCACGGACGGCAGCTTTGCGCCTGCGCCATGTGCTGTGACGATTTCGGGTACCAAAGCGTCGGATTTTCGCCACTGGCCTGGCCAAGCCCTTTGAACACCGCAACGGTGTCGGTGATCTTCGTTCAGGCTCCACCGCCAGTTTCTGCTCCTAATGATTTGACGCGGCCCGCCCGGCCACCATTCGGGCGTTGCGGCGATGCAGGCCATCGGGCGAATGCACCACAGAAGTCCGAGAGACACCAACCACGCACCCCGCAGCTGTGCGGCCGTCCGGAGGGCGTCCGGAATCGCCGGCCGCGTTCAGGTCTTGAAACTTTTGGCCTCTTCAGACCCGCGCGTCGCATCTCCCGCGGTGTAGGCGTGCGCGCCGGCGCCGGCGAGCTTGCCGCCGGCGACGATCAGATATTCCTCGCGGATTGGCTTGCCTTCGAACCAGCATTCCAAAATCTCGCGAGTGCCGGCGGCATAACGCGCCTGGGCGGACAGCGATGATCCAGAGATGTGCGGCGTCATACCGTGATGCGGCATCGACCGCCAGGGATGGTCTCTAGGCGGAGGCTGCGGGAACCAGACGTCGCCGGCATAGCCTGCAAGCTGCCCGGTCTCGAGAGCGCGGGCAACCGCGTCCCGATTGCAGATCTTGCCGCGTGCGGTGTTCACCAGATAAGCGCCGAGCTTCATCCTGGCGATCATCTTGTCGTCGAAGAGGTTTTCCGTCTCCGGATGCAGCGGCGCGTTGATGGTAACGACATCGCAGATAGGCACCATTTCCGCCGCCGTCTTGTGGAATGTGACACCGAGTTCCTTTTCGACCGCCTCGGGAAGCCGGTGGCGATCAGTATAGTGCAGCTTGACGTCGAACGGCTTCAGTCGGCGCAGCACTGCGCTGCCGATCCGCCCGGCACCGACTGTACCGATCTCCATCCCCTCGACATCATAGGAACGTGCGACGCAGTCGGCGATGTTCCAGCCGCCTTTCACGACCCACTGGTAGGAAGGGATGTAGTTCCGCACGAGGCTGAGGATCATCATGACCACATGTTCGGACACGCTGATCGAGTTGCAATAGGTTACCTCCGCAACCGTGACGTTGCGGTCCATCGCGGCCTGTAGGTCAACGTGGTCCGACCCGATGCCGGCCGTGATTGCGAGCTTCAGCCTGTTTGCCTTGGCGATGCGTTCCGCGGTCAAATAGGCGGGCCAGAAGGGCTGCGAAATAACGATCTCGGCATCCAAGAGCTCACGTTCGAACACGCTGTCGGGACCATCCTTGTCCGAGGTCACCACCAAGCTGTGGCCGTTGCTTTCGACGAATTTCCGTAGGCCCAGTTCGCCGGACACGCTGCCGAGCAGGGCGCCCGGCTGGAAATCGATCGCCTTCGGCGCGGGAAGCGTCTGGCCGCCCGGATAGCGCTTGAGCTTCGGGAGGCCGCCCCGCGCGTAGGTGGTCGGATATCCGTCGACCGGATCGTCATAGAGGACACAAACAACCTTTGCCATTTCCATCTCCCTTCATCTGAAAACGAAGAAGAAGACGCTCGGCTCCAGCAGGGCGATTTGCGCTGTTGAATTGTCTGTGGTCAGCAGGCTCATGGCCTGGCGCTTCCACGTTCGTGAAATTGGCACGCTCTAAAAGTGGAGGATCCAGACTCGGTTTCAAGTAGAGTGGCCGGGCTTGCGGCGCTCGCAGTGAGCCAGCGAACTGTACTGCCAGATCTCGAGCTGCCTCAGAGGATTCGAGCGATAGCCGACCGTCTTCGCTGACGCCAAGGACTCAACAGACGCTGTCGCGCCATCTTAACACGTGCTGTGAAAGCAAGCGCAAGGTCGCGCTGCGACCCCATTCCGAACCTTGCCGCGCAGAAGCCGACGGGAAACTCCGACACGAAGCGGAAACACTACCCGAGTGAGCTCCTCCCGGTGCGCCCTTTCGAGCCTCACCGCAAGGCCACTGTATGAGAGGCTGGCCCAGTGTGAGGCAAGTTCGACCGCACTTGGGGTATTTGCGGTTCCGATGATCGAGGTTACAGTCAAGTTAGGGGCGGACCCGCGTTCCGGCCAACGTCTCGCGCGCCTCACTCAGGGCCCGCGCTTCCGCCTCCGCCCGGGTGGCGCCCTCACCACGCGCGAGGCGTGTCCCGGGGCTCACGTTGTCTACCTCGCAGCGATATCGGCTTCCCAGCTTGTACGAACTGACCCCAATCTCCCAGCTACCGAGGCGCTGCTTCCGTCGCAGATAGCCCTCAGCGCGCAGCCAGGTCCTCTCTGCATAATGGGCAGCCTTCTCGACCAAGCCCGCTTGCGACCAATGGTGGGCGAGAATCTCGGGATGCATCTCCACCGTCTCCGGGAACCGATCTTCCAGCACGTTTGCAATCCTCGCGTGCAGCTCCTGACGTCGGCTCCGCAGCAAGGTCGCGTACGCCGCGTCTTGGATCAAGGCATGCCTGAACGTGTAAGTCGCGCTCGGCGGCGCGCCGCGACAGAACACCAATTCGGAATGGACGAGGCGCTCCACAGCCTCTTGCAACGTGCCTTCCGTTAGGGGGACCACGGCTGCCAACAACTCGTATGAAAACTCGCGGCCAATCGCTGCGCCGATTTGCGCGACCTCTCGGATCGGCGCCAGCCGATCGAGCCGCGCCATCAACGAGGCATGCAGCGTCGTTGGAATCGCCAGCGGTGGCACTGGACCAGTTAAGACATACCGGCCACCCGCGTTCCTCAGCAGACCGCTTTCCAACACGGTCTTGGTTAGTTCCTCGACGAACAACGGCACGCCATCTGCGTGGGCGGTGATCTGATCAAGGACCACTGACGGCATTTCCTTGTTACCGGTAAGGTGGTTCACCAATTCGGCCCCGTGCCAGCGGTCCAGACGGTTGAGCGCCAATGTCGTAACGTGCGCATCGCCGGTCCATGGCGACTGGAATTCTGGGCGGAAGGTGATCACCAACAACACCTGCAAGGACGGAACCCGCTCCACCGTCAGCTCGAGCAGTTCCAACGAAATCGGGTCGATCCAATGCACATCCTCGAAGACCATCAGCACCGGTCGAACCGCCGCTAGCCCGGCGAGCTGTTCGAGGAGCGCCTCCAGCGTTCTCTCTTTGCGCCTCTGCGGATTTAGGTTCATCGGCGGGTAGCGATCTCCACCGATCGATAGCAGATCCGCCAGCAGGAAGGTGATCTGCCTTATGTCCTTTGTTGATGGGGCGAGGATCGCCCTGAGCTTGTCGAGCCGACGTTCGGCGTTATCGTTTCGCTCAAAACCGGCCGCGTGTTCCAGTTGGCTGATTATGGGGTGAAGCGGTGTGTCCCCGTGATGAGGGGAGCAGAAATAGCTCAGCCTAATATGCGGCTCGCCGCTCAGCCGTTCTTTCATTTCCTGGGTCACACGCGACTTCCCGATGCCCGGCTCACCGGAAAGCAGGACGACCCGGCCTTCGCCGTCCTTGGCCTGCTGCCAACGGCGCATCAGCAGATCGAGTTCTTCGTCGCGGCCGATCAGCGGCATGCTGGCGCTGGCGGCGCGAAGCGCTTCGAAGCGGCTCTCGATAGCGCTCGGGCCGACTGCCTGCAACGCCCTTACCGGGGCGGCAAACCCTTTGAGCGTGGCGGCACCGAGGTCGCGATACTCGAACAGCCCACCCGTCAGGCGCCAGGTATCGGCGGCGATCACGACCGTGTTCGGGGCCGCCAAACCTTGTATCCTCGCCGCCAGGTTCGGTGTTTCGCCGACCACCGCTGTTTCCTGCGCGGCGCCAGTTCCGATGAGATCGCCGACCACCACCAGGCCCGTCGCAATGCCGACGCGCATTTGCAGTTTGGACTCGCCGGGGAGCGGAAGCGCGATTGCGCTGATGGTTTCAATAAGGGCGAGGCCAGCGCGGACCGCGCGCTCGGCGTCGTCCTCGTGGGCATGCGGGTAACCAAAATAGACAAGCACACCGTCGCCCATATATTTGGCGACGAAGCCCTCAAACCTGGCGACAACGCTGGCGCAGCCATTATGGTAGGCGCGCATCACATCTCGCATGTCTTCCGGGTCCAGCCGCGCCGAGAGCGCCGTCGAACTGACGAGATCGCAGAACATCACCGTGAGTTGCCTGCGCTCGGCGGATGCTCCGGCCGACACGATGTGCGGAGTCGGAACCACCGGCGCGGCGGCGGTTAAGTCGCGGCTACCCGCCGTCAGCCTCTTGCCGCACGTCGAACAGAACTTTGCACCTGGCCGAGCGGGCGAGCCACAGCTTGGGCACCGGCCCGGAAGAGCCGCGCCGCACACGTCGCAAAACTTACTCTCCTCCGAAATGTCGGCCCGGCAGCTCGGACATTCCATGCGCCGCTCCCTGATCGGGCGAGCATTATTTTGGTAGCAGTTTAGCACGATAATCCCTGCTCGTGCATCAGCGACCCTCCGAAGACGCCACTGACTCACCCTGACCCAACGACTCCAAGGGGATTTGATCCCATGAGCCCCCAAGACTGGCTACGGCGCGACCGGATAATTGAAGCCGCGCCCGAATCGAGCGCGGCCGATAGCGGTATTCCTGCGCAAAATGTTAGCGCGCCGGGTACACCCGCGTTTTCGCCAACATCTCTCTCGCTTTGTTGAGCGCGTCGGCTTCCGCCTCATCGCGGGTGGCGCCTTCGCCTCGCGCCAGTCGTGCTCCCGGGCTAAAGGTTTCGACCTCGCAGCGGTACCGGCCGCCGAGTTTGTACGAGGCGATGCCGATGTCCCAGCCACCGAGGCGCTCTCGCCGGCGGCGATAGCCCTCGGCGCGCAGGAAAGTTTTGCTTTGCATGGCGCCTCCCACTTCAAGGATCACGCCGCGGCGCGCTCGATTGGCGCGCGGACGAGGTTGCCCCATTCGGTCCACGAGCCGTCGTAGTTTTTCACGTCAGCGTAGCCCAGTAGGTACTTGAGCACGAACCAAGTGTGGCTCGAGCGCTCGCCAATACGGCAGTAGGCGATCGCCGGACGATCCGGGGTGACTCCCTCGCTCTCGTAGAGAGCACGAAGTTCGTCCGCCGACTTGAAGGTGCCGTCCTCATTGCAGGACTTCCCCCATGGGATGTTTCGTGCACCCGGGACGTGTCCGCCCCTCTGGCAGGTCTCCGGCAGGCCCGGCGGCGCCAGGATCCTCCCCGTGAACTCGTCGGGGCTGCGCACGTCCACCAGCGCGGCGTCCTTTTGCGTCGAGGCTGCTTGAGCATCGCCGAGGAGGGCGCGGATCGAGAGATCGGGCTCGCCGCCCATGGTGTAACTGCTACTAGCGATCTGCGGCACGTCGGTTGTCAGCTCGCGTCCTTCCTCGAGCCATTTTCGGCGTCCGCCGTTCATCAGGCGAACGTCGGCGTGGCCATATATCTTCATCTGCCACAGTGCCCAGGCGGCGAACCAGTTGTTGTTGTCGCCATAAAGGATCACGGTCGTGTCATTCGCAATGCCGGCCTCCCCCATCAGCCGACGGAAGTCCTCGGGCGGGACGATGTCGCGCTGCAGCGTGTCGCAGAGCTGTGTGGTCCAATTCCAGGCGATCGCACCCGGAACGTGCCCCTGTTCGTAACCATCCGTATCGACGTCGACTTCGACAAGACGCACGTTCGGATCGCCCCGGTGTGCAGCCACCCAGGCGGTATCAACCAGCAATTCGGGATGAGCGTACGGGCTCATAACAGTTCTCCCTCTTGGTTTTCACGGACGCCTGCGTCCGCGCGGCAGGTTGCCGGCTTGGTCAGTCACAGCTCGAATGGACCGCTTACTCGCTCCCGCCCTTGCATCATCGCGTCCACGAGCGCTTCCATCGGGGATGACTCCTCAGCCTCATCGGCTGCCGCGGCCGCGGCTGCGTCGAGGAGTAGCAGCCACCTGATCTTTGAATGAGAAGGCTGCAGCATCTGGCGCAGAGCGAAATTACTCTGCGAGAAGCTGGTAACAGAGGCACTCGCACTTCAGCATGGGGCGGCTGCGATGCATCTCCGGACGAGCAACGCATTGAATCGCGCTTTGCGGCGTTTGTCTAGGGGTTGGTGGCGGGCGGCTCTTGTAAAGGCTCGCGGACGCCTGCCGGCGGGGCGGTGCTGGATCCTCAGGCCGCCGACGTTCGAGACCCGTAACCAGAGGGTGCCTCCTCACCGTCTGGGCCACGATTGGCTCGTCTCCACCGCAGAGCTGTCATTCGTTGCTCAGCAAGCAGCAGTCCGCTTTGGGTCAGGTCACGACGACGCGCTCGCCGACCGGAATGTCCGCTCTTGAAGGTCTCCAGTCCGAAGCTGCCATTCCGCTCTCGTGAAGAGTTTCGGGCGCCGGCAGGCGTACGAAAGTCCCCGAGGAAGGAACCCGTGGGCCACAGGCGACGGCTATGCGGATTTCGATTTGCGGCTGATGTCGGCGATGGCTGGGACCTCGCCAAGGAGGGCGGAGATGGATGCCGACAGGCCGCTTCGATGCGCCTCCAGGCGATGTTGTCGGCCCGGCACGCGGCTGGCCGCGGCTGGCCCGGCGCCGGAAGCCTCGAAGATGCTGCTTTGTCCGATGCGGCGTTGTTGCTTCTCTCGTCGTCAAGGAAGGCGATCAAGTTCAGCCGGGCCAAGCATCTCGGACGTCATGAATTCGATATAGAGCGCCGCGCCGATCCCGGTCGCCAAGCCGAAGGCAAGGGGCGCGGCTGCCGAACACTCCGAGGCCGGTCTGCAGCCACTCGGCGCGCCTTTGGCAATAGAACCAGGCGCTCGCTGGCGGCCTGACGATGGATCTGGGAAATACCAGCGCACGATGCTCCGGTCGACGTCGCGACGAAACGGCATCTGCATCCCGACGCGTTGCCGGCCCGCGGTGAACTTGGCTCCGACGTTGGAGAGCTCGCCGAAACCGGCCGCCTGCTACTGGTCAACCGGCCTCGCCGCGACGGCAATCCGCGAAGTCGACAGTCGCCCATAGAAACGCGATGGTCTTGAGTGCTGGCGCGAGACATATCGGCCACGCCCCGCGCCGGTACTTGCTAATTTGGCCTACGAGTTTTTCTTCTTCGTTTCAGAACGGGTAGTTTGTTTTCAGGGCCGGGTTCCCTGAGCCTTTTCTCGATCTGATGATCGCGACGGGCGAAGTCCCTGGCCAAAGCCCTCACGAGCTCTTCAAGCAGCTTCTGCTTCTCCAGCATTTCCTTGGTGGGTCTTCCACGCTTTGCCATCTGTGTTGTCTCCGGCGCCGGTATTGGCGCGGGTGCACGGTCCCGATGGCTTGTTACAGGGAGGTATGGTAACGGGTGGAGCCTGAAATTCAGCGCTTAAATGCCAAATTATATAGAAATATCAATAAGTTAATCACAAATGGTAGCGGAGGATCGCTACATCGCTAAACCCACTATCGAGGAGGCGGTGTTTTCCTATCGGCGACAGTCTAAATAAAGGTCGTCCAGGCCAATCCTCCCAAGGATCTGTTCGTCCGTGAATCCGGATCGTTTCATTGCCCGTCTCCTCTTCCAGAGAACAGGCTAACCTCAAGGCGAGGACTTTCCAGGGGAGCAGGTCAACTGCCCTTCGGTGAACTTCTGCAAGGTTCGACATCGAGGCATAGCGGCTGATTAGGCCTCGACCGAGTTACTGGCAGCACACCTTGCGAACGTAGGTGTTGCCGAAGGTCGCGTAGGCGTCGTCGGGGATCGCGCCCCTGGCCTTCATCTCGTTTACCAAGCTCTTGGCCATTTGCTCGTCATACGTGCTTTCCAAGGTGATCGCGAACCAGCCATTTGTGGCAAGATAGGCAGAAAGAGGAATCGATGCGGAGCGCACATATGCTTCGGCGTCTGCATAGTTGTTGAAGCTCTTGACCTGAATATGCCTCTTTCCGAATGGGCCGCTGTCGTATTGGTCGACGTGAACCCAGGTGTCGTGCATGTAGCCAACTTGATTTCCGGCCTGGACTCGGTACCAGCGACCGCTGTTACCAAGGATCGCCACCCAACTTCCGTTCCTCAGCACCGCCACATTTGCCGACTTTCCCTCTGGCACCGCCTTGAGGGGCGCGGAACCCTTGGGGTGGCCGATGCGACCCGAGCGGGCCTGCGGAATAGCGAGTGACAGAGCAGCTGGAGGAGGCGGAGCAACTGACGGGGGTGGAGCAGCAGTCGGGGGCGGGGTGACTTGCGGCTGAGGTGTTGGCGTCGAGGATGGTGCTTGGCTCGCCACCTGACTTTGGCCGGCGCCTGGTACGAAGGTCACAACCTGGTATTTCACCATCTCGCTCATCGACAGATATCGGATGTCGTTGCTGTCATATTGTAGCGAAAGCTGGAGGAGGGCCGGGTCCACGCCCATTTCGATCATGTAGGTCATGACATCGGCGGTAATCTGCTGGACGGCGGAGACAGCTTCCTGGGTGGTGAGAGGAACGTTGCCCTGGAAAGATGACTTGTGAACTCCAATGGAGCCCGGGTCAGCGTAGCGGATGACGCCGCCTAGGAAAGCAAGAGAGCATGCGGAGGCACATTCGACAGCCTTGAACTGGATCGTATTGATGCCTAGCCTGCGTATGAGGCGGCCTAGTTCCATTGCCTTCTGAATGTTGCCGCCTGGAGACGCGAATGTGACTGTGGTCGCCGAATTGGATCGCACCTGGTTCTCAAAGATAGACAGGTCGTCCTGGTAGGCGAAATCGCCTGACACCAGGATGTAATGCAGCCCCCAGTCAGTTTGTCCTGCTTGGAATTGCAAGCCAGCGCGGGCCGTCGTTGTGGCTAACAGCGCCGATGCAATAAACAGCAATACGCGGATGAAAAAAACGCGAAACATAGCCCCAGACAACCCCGGCCATATGTCTAGCGCGAACAGCGAATGCCTGTCGATTCAATGTTGGGAAGTTGGTGAACATCAGGCAGAGTTTCTGCACGTTCGCACAGCGGCGCGTGCAGGTGTGCAGTATTCCGTCACCGTCAGTCCTAGAACTTCAACCGGCGGCCCGCCGGCGGACGCTCGGACACTCCGTGCCGATCTTTTCCCAGGCGGGGATGTGGGCAAGGGCACGCTGTGGTCGGGGCTACGGCCTATGACGCCCGACGGAACCCCGATGATCGGCCCTACGAAGATGAAGGGCTTTTCCTCAACACCGGTCACGTCACGCTGGGCTGGACAATGAGCTCGGGCTCTGCCCGAGTCATAAGCGACATTGTCAGCGGCCGTAAGCCGGAGATCGATGCGACCGACCTAGCTGTTGCGTGCTAGACCTGACATTTGTGTCAGATACCGTGAGAGGTAACTCTCAGCCAATCCTAGGGACGGATCGTATTAGGTAGGGCGGGAACGCGCGCTCAAATCGCCACGGTTAGCGAATATCGGCATCGATGGTTGCTTGTCCCCGCAACCAATTCTATCATAAATCAATAACCGTCCCGGTCTAACCGGGGCGGTTTTTTTGCATTCTAAAGCCCGTCGGAAAGGCCGAAATGGGCCCGACGATTCCGCAGAAGACAACAGGTGGACTTCGACACCTCTTATATGAAGCAAAACGACTCTGCTTCGTAGATCCCAAGCGGAGTCTATTTTGTCGCCCGACGACGAGCCGCCTTGCGAGGATGGCCAGGCTCGCCCACGGGCGATAACGCTCACAACGGCCGAATGTTGTTGCTGGGATGACGCGCCGCAACACCGCCGACCCGCACCACCGTCACCTTCCGCTCCGCGGCGTAGAGCGACGACAGCGCATCCTGCGAGACGCCTTCGTCGGTGATCACTTCATCGATCTGGGAAATGTCCGAAAGTGTGCAGAAGCCGGGCGCGGTGAATTTCGAAGAGTCGACGAGCAGTATCGTCTTGCGGGCGGAGGAAATCATGGCGCGCTTGAGCGAGGCCACTTCCAGCGAGGTTTCCGTGAGAAGGGTTCCGGTGACCGCCGAGGCGCCTGTCATGCACAGATCGGCATGCAGCGTCTTGATGAAGCTCTCGCCGGGCTCGCCGGCGAGGTGCCGGTAACCCGGGCGCACGGTACCGCCGGGCAGGATGATGCGCCAGGATTTGATGTCGGCGGCGAAGTCGGCGATCTCCAGGCTGTTGGTCACCACGGTGAGCGGCAGGTCGCGTTCGGCGGCGGCGCGCACAGCCTCCATCACGGTCGAGGAACTGTCGAAGATGACACTGTCGCCGGCGCTGAGCCGCCCGGCCGCCTCGCGGCCGATGGCGAGCTTCTCGGCATGCTGCAATTCGGCGTTGACAGTGGTTTCGCGCTCGAAGGTGGCGCGCATCGGCTGTAAGAGATGTGCGCCACCATGCGTGCGTTCGAGATAGCCCTTCTCCACCAGATGCTCGAGGTCGCGGCGCACCGTCGACTGCGAGCCGCCGATCGTGTCGGCAAGCTCCTGGATCGAGGCCGCGCCGTTGACGCGCAGATGTTCCAGGATGAGCGCCTGCCGCTTGGCGGGAACCATTTCGACGCGTTTGCTTGGAGTATCCATATTCGACCCGCCTGGCCCGGATCGCCGGACCAATTCGGCATCCCTACCAAATCGTATAACCGCAATCCACAACCACCACCGCGCCGGTCATAGCGCTGGCTGCGTCCGAGGCGAGAAAGAGGATGGGGGCGGCGATCTCATCCGGCTGCGCGACACGCCGCATCGGTGTCATGTCCATCCAGATGGGCATCAGCTTGTCGTCGCTGAAGCCGCCGCGCGACATCACCGTATCGACATAGGTCGGCGCCACGCAGTTCACCCGCACGCCGCGCGCCGCCCATTCGCCGGCGAGCGAACGCGTCATGTGATGCACGGCCGCCTTCGCGGCATTGTAATGCGCCTGGCGCTGCGGCTTGTTGGAGATCAGCCCGGACATCGAGCCAAGCGTCACGATCGAGCCGCGGCCGCGCTCGAGCATTGGCCTGGCGAACTCGCGACAGCACCAGTAGGCGCCGTTGAGGTCGACATCGACCACCTTCAGCCACACCTCGTCGCTCATCTCCTCGCCGCCCGTATCGGGCCAGGCGATACCGGCATTGGCGATCAGTATGTCGACCGCGCCATGGCGCTCATTGGCCACCTTCGCGGCAGCGGCGACCGCCGTTGAATCGGTGACGTCGAGTTCAACCGCCTCGACCGCGTAGCCCTTCTGCTTGAGTTCCTCGCGCCCGGCAGCCAGCACCTTTGGATTGAGGTCCGATATGATGACTTTTGCGCCGGCCTCGGCCAGCGCCTCGGCCGTCGACAAGCCGATGCCGCGGCCGCCGCCGGTGATGAAAGCCGTCTTGCCGTCGAGGCGGAAGCGTTCGAGAAACATCAAAATTGTCCTTCAGGCGTGTTGGAGGTTTTGGCCGGCATTGGCGTGACGGGTGCGTCCCAGGATCAGCAGGCAGCCGGCGGTGAAGCTGTCGCCGAGGCCGAGTGTCGTCGCCGGCTTGTCCAGATAGGGCGACGCGCAGGCGACGAAGGTCCAGCGTCCCTTGCACGCGGGCGCCTCGAACGGAAGCGGATGGAACGCGGCCGCCGGCGAGATCGATATGTCCCGCGCGGGCGCGCCGTTTGCGGCCCTGGCGCTGGCGATCGCGCAGCCCGCCATCAGCGCCAGTTCCTCTTCCTGCGGGTCGTTGAGCGTCACGGCAGCCGCCCATGTGTCAGCATGCACGCAGACGCGCTCGAGGCCGAGCCGGTCGCCAAGC
Organism: Mesorhizobium shonense; assembly: GCF_040545255.1. Taxonomy (NCBI): domain Bacteria; kingdom Pseudomonadati; phylum Pseudomonadota; class Alphaproteobacteria; order Hyphomicrobiales; family Phyllobacteriaceae; genus Mesorhizobium; species Mesorhizobium shonense. The sequence goes on along the minus strand of NZ_JBEPLM010000001.1, from coordinate 660,246 downwards.
GCGATAAGCGCGTCCATCGGACGATGGGCGGCCGGGCTCATGGCAAGCAATTCGGAATGGCTCATGCCGAGCGACGTGATTGCGCCGCGCGCATTGGACAGAAGCTCCTCGACCGCCTGTTGCGAGGCATAGCCCGCCAGCTCGAAATGGATGGTGCGCAGGCCGGCGTCCTTCCAGTCGCGGCTCAACGCGAACACATGCCGGCTGGCGGCGCCGACATTCTCTGTCGCCTCGTCGTTGAGGCCGGAAAGCAGCCCGGCCGCGGCCGATGGCGCCAGTTGCCGCGACAGGCTTTCGAAGTCGGCATCATGCTGTATGCCGCGATCGCCGAAACGGATTATGACCCGTGAGGAGCGCGCCGGGACCACCGGACCGATCGCCCGACCGGCGGTGAATTCGAAGATGAAGATTTCGGGGATATGCGGCCCGGTAGCCGGCACTTCGTCCACGGTTTTGAGTGTCCCGCCTTGCGCCAGAAGAACGCCCGACGGGATTTGCCGCAGCATCAGGCCATGGCGATCTTCCAGCGCCACCAGCGAGCGCACACCGAGCTGCCCGAGCACCCAGGCCGCCTGTGGCCCGGTTCCGCCCAGCGCATAGCGCGGCCGCAGACGCTCGCGCAGCCATGCCGGGCCTTCTGGCCAGTCGAAGCGCACCTCGCCGCCCACGCCGCGCTCGGCGCGCGCAAGCAGCAGCGCCGCAAGCCGCGCCGCCTGCGTGTCGGCCGGCGCCTCCAGCAACGGCTGGATGTCGCTCATCTCGACCAGCGCGTCGACGCATGCGCTGATGCCGCACAGGAAAAGTCCCGCCGACGACAACGCGTCGGCACCAAGCGGGCCTGACCGCGGATCGGTCAGGGCCGCATAGCGTTCCGCGAACGATCCGGTGGCAACATCGCTCATGCCGTGCCTTTCCTCCTCAACCGGCAGCCCTCCTCGGCCGGCATTGTCAATTGCTATCATTATCTTCCAAATCGTCAACGCGTTTTTTGCCCGACCACCTCAACTGTGCTTCGGTTGGAAGCATCTCATAGTACCGAACTGGCGGCTCAAACTTCGGTTGATAATGCTGTCTAAATCCGGTTCCTGCAACAAGATATAGCAGATTCAAGTACTTATGCGAATTTTCCTTTCCGCGAGCCTCTGCGTCGGAAGTGCCGTGTTGCCAAAGCGAGCACTTCGCAAAGTTAGAGAGAGTTAGAAAGCTATTGACAGATTATGAGAACTTTCGCCATAGTGCGGCACGCTTGGATCGCGACATCGCGCCGGCGCGCAGCAGATTTCACCGAGGAAGATCATGGTCACGAGACTGGACAGGAAGCTGGCGAACATTCGTGCCGGCCGTTACACGCGGGCCGATTTCGTCATTGCCGATGCCAAGGACAGCGATGTCGGCGCGGGCGTGACCGCTACCGGCTTCGATTATTCGGCCAAGCCGCCGCGCCGCCGCACCCGCCAGGAATTCATCACCCAAATCGAGGAGATCATCAAACAGGACGTGGTCGACATCATGCTGGTGTCGCAGTCCAATCTCGAGCTTCTCGACGAGCGCGGCGGCTTTTTCGGCAGCGAGGTGAAGCCCGCCATCCGCGGCAATCTGGAGACGATGTGCTGGGGCGCCGTGCGCCACGGCACCTATGTGCAGACGGCATCGGTGCCCTTCCGTGACACCAATTTGGCGCGCGCCATCGCCAATTATCCCGCGCATGGCACCGATCTCGCCCTCTATTCGGTTTCCTACAGCAACGATGTCGAGCTCGACGTCCGCACCTTGAACGCCTTTGCCGACTTCCGTGCCGAGGCGGCCCGCGTCGGCTTCAAATATTTCTACGAGGTCTTCAATCCGAGCATCGACCTCGGCTTCAGCCGCGACCAGATCGGCGAATTCGTCAACGACAACATCATCAAGTCGCTGGCGAGCGTACCGAAAGCCGAGCGTCCGCTGTTCCTGAAGACGGCCTATAACGGGCCGAAGGCGCTGGAAGAGCTTGCCAGCTTCGACAGCGAGCTGATCGTCGGCGTGCTCGGCGGCGGTGCCGGCACGACGCGAGACACTTTCGAGCTGGTCGCGCAGTCGGAGCGTTACGGCGCCCGCCTCGCGCTGTTCGGCCGCAAGATCAACCTCGCCGAGGCGCCGTTGCAGCTCATCGTCCTGATGCGCGCCGTGGCCGACGGCACGCTCGGGCCGGAAGAGGCCGTGCGCGCCTATCACGGCGAGTTGCAGAAGCTCGGGCTGACGCCGAACCGGCCGCTCGCCGATGATCGTGCGATCACCGAAGAGGTGCTGACCGAAGCGGCCGCCAAAGCGGCCTGAGATCAGTGCGCGACGGCAAGGCCGTCGCGCTTACGACGACGGCAAAGCCGTCGCGCTTACGACGACGGCAAAGCCGTCGCGCTTACGACGACGGCAAAGCCGTCGCGCTTACGACGACGGCAAAGCCGTCGCGCTTGAATGACCTGGCGACGGGTCATGGTGTCCGCGGGGTGGAGGCCCGCGGCGCGCATCATCCTGGGAACTGAAAAAGGGAGGAATATGATGAGGAAAATGCTGTTTCTTGCGACGACGATCCTCGCCGCCGCGCTTTATTCCGCTTCCGCCAATGCCGAGCAGAAAGAGGTGACCGTTTGGTCCTGGTTCGTCCAGAGCACGATGGAAAAATCGATCGCGGCCTTCGAGAAGGCCCACCCCGACATCAAGGTCAAATACACCTATTACAATTATTCGCCTGAATACATCACTGCGCTCAAGGCCGCCGCGGCCTCGGGCAGCCTGCCCGACGTGATCGGCCTGCAGCCCGGCTCGCTCACCCAGCAATATCGTGAAAATCTGGAAGCGGTGAACGACCGCGCCGCCAAGCAGTGGGGCGACAAATGGGCCGACAAGGTCTTCCCCGTCAATCGCAAGCAGATGCTGATGGGCAATCCCAAGGGCGATGAGAACTATTACATCATCCCGCAGGAATCGCAGGTGCTGTGCATCTGGTACAACCGCAAGATCTTCGAGAAGCTCAACCTTTCCCCGCCGAAGACCTATGCCGACCTCAAGGCGGCCGCCAAGGCCCTGACGGATGGCGGCTACATCCCGATGTTCCAGGGCGCCGCGGACGGCTGGCAGAACGAGAACGTCTTCCTGATGCTCGCCAACCAGTTCTCGCCCGGCATCGTCGACAAGGCGCAGGCAGGCGAGAAGCCGTGGACGGCGCCTGAGCTGGTCGCGGCGATGAAGGCCTGGAAAGGCCTCTTCGACGACGGCATCTTCCAGCAAGGCGCGCTGGGAGCCCATGCCTATCCGACCGGCGCACAGCTCTTCGCGCAGGGCAAGGTCGGCATGATGGCGCTAGGCTCCTGGTGGATGCAGGAAAGCAAGTTCCCGCCGCCGCTGTCGGAATATGTTCAGAACATGGAAGGCTTCGATTTCTTCTACCTGCCCCCGGTCAAGGACGGCAATTCCGCGAGCCCGCCGGTCGGCGGTATCGACATCGGCTACGGCCTGACCAAGAACGGCAGCAAGAACCCGGGAGCCTGGACCTTCCTTGCCGAGCTCACCAACGGCGTCGGCCTGCAAGAAGCGCTCAACGACCTCAACGACCTGCCGGCCTTCGATGGCAATGCGCCGAAGGGCGACATCACCGACCATGTGAAGGAGATGTCGGCCCGGTTTATGGCCGATCTCCCGAAGGCCGAGAACCAGCGCTTCGCTTCGCCCGCCGTGGCCGAGGCACTGGACAATGCGTTGGCCGGCGTCGCCGCCGGCAGCACCGAGCCGGAAGCGGCCTTGGCCGTCGTCCAGGCGGCGACCGAGAAAGCTCTCGCGGCAAAATAACCCACGACCAACTGCCGGGCGTGGAAACGCGCCCGGCTCTTTTTTCAGTGCCGGTCTTTTTTCAGGTAAGATGGCGAGCATCATGAGCGCAGAGGCCATGCGAGCCGGAACCGCCGTCGCGGCGGCGAAACGGCGATCGGCATCGAGAGCTTCGACGCTCTATCTCTTCGCCCTGCCGGCGACCCTGCTCTTCACGGTCTTCATCGCTTATCCGATCCTGTGGGTCGCCGGGCAGAGCTTCTATTCCGGCAAGGCGGATGGCGGGACGGTCTTTGCCGGCTTCGCCAACTACACGATCATCCTCAGCGACCCGACCTTCTGGATCGTGGTGCGCAACATGGTGCTGTGGGGCGTCATCACCATTCCCGTGCAGATGCTGATCGGCGGGTTGCTCGCCTATTTCATCGAGCGCCACACGCATACCTTGCGCGGCTTCTTCCGCACCATGTTCTTCCTGCCGGTGGTGACCTCGGTCTCGGTCATCAGCCTGGTGTGGGTGCAGATCTATGCGCCCTATTACGGCATCGCCCAGGAATATCTGAAGCATGTCGGCATCGTCATGATGACGTCGCCGATCGGCGACCCGAAGACCGCGATCTACGCGCTGATCGTCGTCAACATCTGGCAGTGGACCGGCTTCTCGATGCTGATGTACATCGCCGGCATCGCCAACCTGCCGAGCGAAGTGCTCGATGCCGCCCGCATCGATGGCGCACGAGGTTGGCGGCTTGCCGTGCATGTCATCGTGCCGATGCTTTCGCCGGCGACGAAGTCGCTGCTTTTGCTCGGCGTCATCGGCACGCTGCAGACCTTCCCGATCGTGCATCTGATGACCGGCGGCGGCCCGAACCGGGCGAGCGAGGTCTTCGGCACCTTCATCTTCAAGCAGAGCTTCGTGCTCGGCGACACCGCCAGCGGCGCGGCGCTTTCCGTCATCGTGCTGGTCATCGCGCTCGTGCTGTCGCTGGTCCAGATCGCCTTGCTCGGCGCCAGGCTGTCGCCTGCCGGAAAGGAACAGCCATGATGGCGCCGCTCGCCCGCAACCGCATCCGCGGCGTTGTCATCCATGCGGTGCTCTTCGTCGTGCTCGGCTTCTGGATGATTCCGCAGATCTATATGCTGTCGATCGGGCTGCGCACGCCGGCGCAGGCCTTCGACGCCGCGTTGTTCACCTGGCCGGTGACCTTCGACAACTTCATCACCGTCATCCGCGACAATCCGCTGGGCGGCATTTTCTTGAACAGCCTGATCATCACCGTAGCGACGGTGGCAATCGTGGTCACCGTCTCCTCGCTCTTTGCCTTCGCCTGCGCGATCCTGCGGCTGAAGGGTTCGATGTTCCTCTATACGACCCTGCTCACCACCCTGATGGTGCCGCTCGCCTCGATGGTCCTGCCTTTGGCCATCCTGCTGAAGACCTTCGGCTGGGTGAACACCTATATCGGCCTCATCCTGCCCTATGCCGCGCTCGGCGTGCCGTTCGCCATGGTCATCCTGAAAGCCTTCATGGAGGACGCGCCTCGCGAGCTGTTCGAGGCGGCACGCGTGGACGGCTGCAATCCTTGGCAAATCTATTGGCACGTAGCCCTGCCGCTAGTGCGGCCGGCGCTGGTCTTCGTCACCATCTGGCAGTTCATCGTGACGTGGAACGAGTTCTTCCTCGCCCTCATCGTGCTCACCAAGAGCGAGATGAAGACGCTCACCATCGTGCCGATGCAGTATTCCGGCCTCTATATGGCCAATCCCGGCGCGCTCTTTGCGATCCTGACGCTGATCGCGCTCCCCTTGATCTTGCTTTATGTGCTGGTGCAGCGCGCCTTCGTGCGCGGCCTGCTGGCCGGCGCGGTGAAAGGTTAGACCGATGGCGACGCTCTCGATCGATAGGATCACCAAGGCCTTCGGCCACACCACCGTCATCCCCGAACTGTCGCTGACCATCGAGGATGGCGAGTTCTGCGTCCTGGTCGGGCCGTCGGGCTGCGGCAAGTCCACGCTGCTTCGGATCATCGCTGGGCTGGAGCCGATCAGCTCCGGCCGCATCCTGGTCGACGGCGTCGACATGAGCGACGCGGAGCCGCCGGAGCGGGGCGTGGCAATGGTGTTCCAGTCCTACGCGCTTTATCCGCACATGGATGTCGGCCGCAACATCGGCTTCGGCCTCAAGATCGCCCGCACGCCCGTCGTCGAGATTGCCGAGCGCGTCGGCCGCGCCGCCGAGAAACTGCGGCTCGGCTCCTATCTCAAGCGCAAGCCGCGCGAGCTCTCCGGCGGCCAGCGTCAGCGCGTCGCCATCGGCCGCGCCATGACGCGCAAGCCGAAGTTGTTCCTGCTCGACGAGCCGCTCTCCAATCTCGATGCAGCACTTCGCGTCGGCATGCGCGTCGAGATCGCGCGGCTGAAGGCGGAGCTCGCCTCCACCATGGTCTATGTCACGCATGACCAGGTCGAAGCGATGACACTGGCCGATCGCATCGTCGTCATGAATGGTGGCCGCATCGAGCAGGTCGGCGCGCCGCTCGACCTCTACCACCGGCCGGCGAACCTGTTCGTTGCCGGCTTCATCGGCTCGCCGGCAATGAATTTTTTGAAGGGCCGCGTCGCCTCGGTTGAGGGCAAACAGGCAACGGTCAGGCTGGACCTGGGGTTTTCGCTCCGGATGTCCGTTTCGAAGCCAACCCGAGCGGGCGCCGAAGTGACCGTAGGCATCCGGCCGGAACACATCGTGCTTGCGGCCGAAGGTGAGGCCGATGCGGTCGTCCTGAAAGCCAGCGTGGTCGAGCTTCTGGGCAGCGACACTTTCATTCATGTGCGCGACGGCGAGGAAAGCCTGGTCATCCGCGACAGCGGTGGCCGCGTGGCGCGCGCAGGCGACCGGATCGCGATCTCGTTGCCGCCCGGTGTCTGCCATCTCTTCGACAAGGGCGGCCAAAGAATTTCCGATTCGGTGGCAGCCACCGAGCCCGCCTGACACGACCTTAAAGACATCACAAGAGGGAACCATGACGGATTTTCACGGACGCAGCATTCTGGTGACGGGCGGCAGCGGTGGCATTGGCGGCGCCACCGTCCGGCATCTGGTGCGAGCCAATGCCAATGTGATCGCGGCTGGACGGTCGCAGGAGGCGCTGGACGCAATCGCCAAGGAAACCGGCTGCCGGACAGTCACCTTCGACCTTGCTTCCGAGGACGAGATCCGCGACGCGCTCGAAGGCCTCGATCTTTGGGGCGTGGTAAATTGCGGCGGCTTCGGCGGCGAGATCGCGACGCCGATGGACACCGACATCGCCATCTTCGACAAGGTCATCACCATTAATGCGCGCGGCGCGCTTTTGGTCACCAAATACGCCACGCGCCAGATGGTGGCGATCGGAAAGGGTGGGGCGATCGTCAACGTCTCCAGCCAGGCGGCATTGGTCGCGCTCGAAGGCCATATTTCCTACGGCTCGTCCAAGGCGGCGCTCGAAAACATCACCCGCTGCTCGGCGCTGGAGCTGGGCAAATACAACATCCGCGTCAACAGCGTGAACCCGACCGTGGTCATGACGCCGATCTCATCCGGCCACTGGAGCCAGCCGCATGTCGCCGAGCCGTTCCTGAAGCAGATGCCGCTCGGGCGCTGGGCGACCGAGGACGAGGTCGCCGGCCCGATCGTCTTCCTGCTCAGCGATGCTGCCTCGATGATCACCGGCATCCACCTGCCCATCGACGGCGGCTACACGTGCCGGTGAGCCGATGCCATCTCCATCTGCCCGACCTGCGAAACTGATACGATGGAGCGGAACCAGCACCGCGCCGCATACCGCTTCGTATGGGCGGGGGCGAGCGGCCAACCCCGGAGGTCATCTAATCTGCCTGGGGCTCCTGTCAGCTTTTCGAAATTTCTGTCTCGCACCTCCGGCCGAATTGCTCGCGTTTGTGAAGGAGATTGGAATTTCTGAATCCGACACGGTGCAAGCTTGATCGGCGCTGGCTGTGTGGGGCGAGACGGTCGAGGGACACCGTCAACATAGCGCTGCGTTCGTGTGCTGAGGGGAGTTTTCAACCGCGGAGTCACGGCCCCGAATCCAGTCCCCGCAACCAATTTTATCATAAATCAATAGCCGTCCCGGTCTAACCGGGGCGGTTTTTTGCGTTTCTACAAGCCGGGCAATCACATTGGCGACGGTGGCAGGTCGCAGGCGTCGTGAGCAGGCCCGAAGGGCCGTCTCTCAGCGAACTGGCGCCGTCCTATGCCAAAAGTGCCCCGGTTAGAAAAGTTCCTTACATTCGTCACCTGCCAATAACCGGCCCGAGCGGTACGGACGCGTCGTGGGTTCAGCGCCATGGTGATGCTTCGAAGGCTTGTGATACCGGATCGCAGGATCGATCGGGAAGACCGGCCAAATAGCTTCGGTGAAGCGGCACGTTCACGGATGGAGACGGCGAGTCCACGTGCAGCCGCGTTGTCTACGCACAGTCTGGTCCCCAGGGCGTTAGCGGATGGCAGATGGTTAAGTCATCCTCCGAACGACCCAGAGCGACCGGCCCGCATGAGCGATCCCGGACAACAGTCGAAGGCGAGGATCATCTATGAGCCGCTCACCCTCGATCACATCAAGAAGCAGGACCTGCTGATCGGTCTCGTTGGCGTTCGGCGTAATCCACCAGCGCCGATCCTCGCAGCAAAGCCCAGCCTTCGGATGTTCCTGAAGGTATTCAATCGCATATTCGGCGTCCACTTTTCTCAGTGCCGCATCCTCGGACATTTGCGTTCCTCCCCCGTCGGCGATCGCTTAGGGACTATGCCTGATGATGGAGTCCGGCGGACGGATTTATCGGGCGCGCTATCAGCTTGCGGCCCGGCCGGAGCCCGGCGCTATTACCGTGAAGAAGCTACCCCGCCGGCAGGGCGCAGGTAAAGTCCGCGGCACTGATCCGGCGCTGCGGACGAGGTGCGCTGTTTAGCACCGGTCGAGAGGGCGCTATTCTGCGCAAGCTGTCGATCGAGGTGCGGCTGGAGATCCACAAGCTGCCGCGGAACTATCAGCGCCAGTGCTCACGACCCTTCTTATTGGTCGCTGTCCTCGTCGTCATTTTCATCGCCCGACTGGCTGTTCCGACTTGCGTCATCGGCTTGCTCTTCAACGTAAGCTTGACAGCCTTCGTTGAAAGATCGGCTATCCCCATCGCAGTCCCGCTCGTCAGTGATGTCGTTCCTAGCCGCCCAATCGTAGCCGGCCTCGTGTCCCGAGCAGTCATCCGTGCAATCGTAGCCATGGAACGTCTCTTGCGCGTTTGCCGGGGCAGCAAGAGATCCGACTAGCGTAAGGGCGCCGGCCGCGACAAGAATTCGGATCATCACTAAACACTCCCTATCGAAGCCCCGGTGTCCGGTATTTCGGGACCTTGGCGAAGATGAGGCTTGGCAGTCGGGATCCGATGGGAGGGCGGTCTGGCGGGGTGAATAGGGGCGTCTGGGCCGGCGGCCGACGCATACTGTTTTTGGGGGCAGGGGTTGGGGTACATGAAAACGTCGGCCGCCGGTGTTAGGCGGGATGCGTCATCAATGACGCAATCGCAAGTTAGGCGCGGTGGAAGCGCCTTCAACCAGGTTGCCTGATCATGGTGAATAAGCGGTTACTATCCACAGCGGGCGGGGTGTAGCCGATTGGCGGATTAGAAATGATAGTTGAGACCGACGCGAACCCGCGCAGTGATAGCATGCGCGTGGAACCAAACTATCCGTAGGGTATCCTGTTTGGCTGGGGCGCCAGGATTCGAACCTGGGAATGTCGGTACCAAAAACCGATGCCTTACCACTTGGCGACGCCCCAGCAGGCGGGCCGTGCCCGCTGCGCGCGGCCTTATAGGACGAGCCGCTGGAAAGCTCAATGGTTGGACCGCCAGCATCCAAGGTAATCTTGCCGCACGCCTGACGTTCCCCGAATTGCCGCGTTTTCGCAGAATCCAAAGGGCAATATGAAACCCAGCAGCGACCGGATCGCGGGTTACTCGCCCCAGACGGCGAGCTCGTTGCCGGCTGGGTCGGTGAAATGGAACCGCCTGCCGCCGGGAAAGGAGAAGATCGGCTTGACGATCGCGCCGCCGGCATTCTCGACCGCGTTGAGCGTCTCCTCGAGATTTTCGGAATAGAGCACGGGCAGCGGTTTGGCCGGCGCCTCGCCGGCGTCGGCCTGGAAGCCGCCGTCGAGCCCTTCGGCAAAGGCGGAGTAGGTCGGTCCGTAGTCGGTGAACGACCAGGAAAACGCCGCGCTGTAGAAGGATTTGACGCTGTCCAGCGTCCCGCCGGTGGCCGGCAGTTCCAGATAGTCGAGTTTTCCGTTGAGTTTCATTGCGCTACTCCACTTTGTTCTTGTTATGTTCTATATCGCGGCGCCGATACCGGCAAGTCTTTTTGACGCAGCTTTTGCTTAATCGATTGTAGCGGCGGCGGTTGCTTTGCCGACACCTTGCCTTTCGCACTGCAGCATCCTATCGCTCGGATCGGAAGGGCGGGGAACCGGGCCTTGGTCCGGGTGTTGTCTATCTTCCAAGGACCTGGAGGGCGAGCATGACCAAGTGGGTTTACACCTTCGGCGACGGCGCCGCCGAAGGCCGTGCCGGCGACCGCAACCTTCTCGGCGGCAAAGGCGCCAACCTGGCCGAGATGTGCAGCCTCGGCCTGCCGGTGCCGCCGGGCTTCACCATCACTACCGATGTCTGCAACGCCTATTACGCCAACGGCCGCACCTATCCGGCAGCACTCGAGACGGATGTCCTGTCGGCGCTCGACCATATCGGCAAGATCACCGGGCGCCGATTCGGCGACCCGTCCAAGCTGCTCCTGGTCTCCGTGCGCTCCGGCGCCCGCGCTTCGATGCCCGGCATGATGGACACCGTGCTCAATCTCGGCCTCAACGACGAGACCGTCGAGGCGCTGGCGGCCGATTCCGGCGATGCGCGCTTTGCCTATGACAGCTACCGCCGCTTCATCCAGATGTATTCCGACGTGGTCATGGGCCTCGACCACGAGGTATTCGAGGAAATCCTCGAGGACCGGAAGGCGAGCCTCGGCCATGAGCTCGACACCGAACTTTCGGCCGCAGAATGGCAGGACGTGATCGGGCTCTACAAGGCCAAGGTCGAGGAGGAGCTCGGCAAGCCGTTCCCGCAGGAGCCGCGCGAGCAGCTTTGGGGCGCGATCGGCGCTGTGTTTTCGAGCTGGATGAACAACCGCGCCATCACTTACCGGCGCCTGCACGACATCCCGGAAAGCTGGGGCACCGCAGTCAATGTCCAGGCCATGGTGTTCGGCAATATGGGCGATACCTCCGCCACCGGCGTCGCCTTCACCCGTAATCCCTCGACCGGCGAGAAGCAGCTTTACGGCGAATTCCTCGTCAATGCGCAGGGCGAGGACGTGGTGGCCGGCATCCGCACGCCGCAGAACATCACCGAGGCGGCGCGCATTAACGCCGGCTCCGACAAGCCGTCGCTGCAGAAGCTGATGCCGGACGCCTTCCAGGCTTTCGTCGACATCTCCGACCGGCTGGAAAAGCACTACCGCGACATGCAGGACCTCGAATTCACCATCGAACGCGGCAAATTGTGGATGCTGCAGACCCGCTCCGGCAAGCGCACCGCCAAGGCGGCGCTGAAGATCGCCGTCGAGATGGCCAAGGACGGGCTGATCACGAAAGAGGAGGCGGTCGCCCGCATCGATCCCGCCTCGCTCGACCAGCTCCTGCACCCGACCATCGATCCGAAGGCCGCGCGCGATGTCATAGGCATGGGCCTGCCTGCCTCTCCCGGAGCCGCCACCGGCGAGATCGTCTTCTCCTCGAGTGACGCCGAGGACGCCAAGGCGCAAGGCCGTAAGGCGATCCTGGTGCGCATCGAGACCAGCCCGGAGGACATCCACGGCATGCATGCCGCCGAAGGCATCCTCACCACCCGCGGCGGCATGACCAGCCACGCCGCGGTCGTGGCGCGCGGCATGGGCAAGCCCTGCGTTTCGGGCGCCGGCTCGCTGCGCGTCGACTACAAGGCCGGCACGCTGATCTCGATGGGCCAGACCTTCCGCAAGGGCGACATCATCACCATCGACGGCGGCAACGGCCAGGTGCTGAAGGGCGCGGTCGCCATGCTCCAGCCCGAGCTTTCCGGCGATTTCGCCGCCATCATGGAGTGGGCCGACGCCGCCCGCCGCATGAAGGTGCGCACCAATGCCGAAACGCCGCTCGACGCGCGCATGGCGCGCTCGTTCGGCGCCGAAGGCATCGGGCTTTGCCGCACCGAGCACATGTTCTTCGAGGGCGACCGCATCGTCGCCATGCGCGAGATGATCCTGGCCGACACCGAGAAGGACAGGCGCTCAGCGCTCGACAAGCTCCTGCCGATGCAGCGCTCCGATTTCCTCGAGCTGTTCGAGATCATGGCCGGCTTGCCGGTGACGATCCGCCTGCTCGACCCGCCGCTGCACGAGTTCCTGCCCAAGACCGAAGCCGAGCTCGCCGAGGTCGCCTCCGCCATGAACGTGTCGGCCGACAAGCTCAGGCAGCGCACCGAGGCGCTGCATGAGTTCAACCCGATGCTCGGCCATCGCGGCTGCCGGCTCGCCGTCTCCTATCCGGAGATCGCCGAGATGCAGGCGCGCGCCATTTTCGAGGCGGCGGTCGAAGCCGGCCGCAAAGCCGGCGCGCTTGTCGTGCCCGAAATCATGGTACCGCTGGTCGGCCTGGTGAAGGAGCTGCAATACGTCAAGGCGCGCATCGATGCGGTCGCGCAAAGCGTCATGCAGGAAACCGGCACGAAGATCGACTATCTCACAGGTACGATGATTGAGCTTCCCCGCGCGGCCATCCGCGCCCATGTCATTGCCGAAGCAGCCGAATTCTTTTCCTTCGGCACCAACGATCTGACGCAGACGACCTTCGGCATCTCGCGCGACGACGCCGCCTCCTTCCTGGAAATCTACCGGAAAAAGGGCATCATCGAGCAGGATCCGTTCGTTTCGCTCGATGTCGACGGCGTCGGCGAGCTGGTGCGGATCGCGGCGGAAAAGGGCAAGGCGACGCGGCCCGGGATCAAGCTCGGCATCTGCGGTGAACATGGCGGCGACCCGGCATCGATCCGTTTTTGCGAGGAGGTCGGCCTCGACTATGTGTCGTGCTCGCCCTACCGGGTGCCGATCGCGCGGCTGGCCGCCGCACAGGCGGCCGTGGCGACCGCAAAGGACAAGGCAAAGCGCGCCTGAGCGGCGCGCCGACACCTTACGATTTTGTATGGAAACTCACGCGAACGTGCGCGTGACGGTTCCCAATCCCGACATCGTTGCCCGGCAGTTTCTGGTTCCGAATTCCTTGGTGCCAGAAACAGATGCTGCAGATTTCCCCCACCTCTTTCCGGTCGATCCTGATCCTGCAGACCAAATTCGTCGGCGACATCGTGCTCGCCTCGGCATTGGCCAAGAACCTGCAGCTGGAATATCCAGGCGTCAGCATCGTCTTCCTCTGTGAGGCGCGCTTCGCCGGCTTCCTCACGGCGCACGGCATCGCGGCCGAAGTCGTCACCTTCCGCCGTGCCATGATGCGTGGCATGCCGCTGCAGCGCGGACGCGAGCTGTTCCGGATGGTGCGCGATTTGCGGCAATACCGCTTCGACATGACCATCGACATAACCGACTCGAAAACCTCGCGGATTCTTTCCGGCCTGGTCGATGCTCCGGTCCGGCTGGGTTACCACCCGACGGAACGGCGCATGCGCTGGTATGAACGCCAGCCTGCCAATGTCAGGATGAGGCCCTACGCCTTCGGCGAGCGGCATTATCTCTACCGTTATCTGTCGCCGCTCGAGGCGCTTGGCGTGGACCTGCGGGTCAAGGCGCCGGCCATCCGCCCGCTGCCCCTCGAAACGACGCGGGTCCGCGCTTTGCTGGGCAAATATCGTCTGCGGCCCCATGGCTTCGTGGCGGTCCATGCCGGAGCAAGCTTCCCCGGGCGCCGCTGGCAGCCCGAGCGATTTGCCGCCGCGATCGACCGGATATCGACGGAAACCGGCCTGGACGTCGTTTTGGTCGGCGGTCCCGACGAAAACGAGGCGGCGGACAAGATCATGACGGCCGCGAAAACGTCGGTCGTCGATCTGGTCGGCGCGCTCCCGCTCGAAACGCTGCTGGCGCTGTTCAAGGAGGCGAGGCTGTTCGTCGGCAATGAGAGCGGCCCAATGCATATGGCGGCGGCGGCCGGTACCCCCGTCGTCGGCCTGTTCGGCCTGACCGATCCGGCTCAGTGGGGACCTGTCGGCGTTCCCAGCATCTCGTTGCGCCCGCCGATGCCTTGCGATTGCGTCGGCGGCGAGCTGTGCCGGCGCATCGATCCGAGCAAGGCATGCTGTGTCTGGCGCCTGGACGTGGATTGCGTGGTCGACGCGGTGCGGGAACTTCTGGCGCGGACCGAGATGGCGCTGGAGCAGGCGGTCTAATGGTGAAAATCTAACGCTTGGTACCCGATGCGGAATACCTCTTCCGTCCCCAAGGCGGAAGTTGCGCTCACCCTTGGCCGAACTCACGCCCCTGACCCGATTCGGCGATTGCAATTGCTTAGAGGAACGTCCCGAAACATAGGAAGACCGACGTTTCCATCAGTGGTCGGATGGAACAACGGCAGAGGTAGGCCGCGTACTCATAAATTCAGCATGTCCGCTTAGTACCTGAAATCTCTCATTGGAGCGGACATAGTGAGCATGCCCGCTAAGTGCGAATTGCCGACATCGGGCAACCGAGTTCAGGACCCTAAAGCGCAGCCCTTGAACGCTCAAAACACGGAGCTCGTCATCGGCCACACCTCGTCCGGCGCGGAGGAACTGCCGCGGCGAGCAAACGCGGGCCAGCGATCAGCTCCACTGCCTCGCTACGAGACGATGTTCGGGGCCCCTCTCACGTCTTCGGGTACTCGCTTACATGCTGACACTTGAACTCGCGAGGAGTTTCCGAACCGCGCTGGATCAGCAGACCCATCTCGTCCCCGAGCGAATGCTTGCGGATCGCAAGCTGAACGTCCCAGTAGTCGTGCACCTGTTGGCCATCAACCGCGAGGACCAGCTCTCCCCCTTGCACCCCGGCCAGCGCCAGCTGGCTTTCCGGCCTGGGATTTGGGAGGGCGTAAGCGGGCGCCTCCGACTCGGTCGGGACTGCATCCCGCCACGCGGTGGTCAGCGTTTGGGTGCCCAATGCCACGCAGCCGCAGGCACCGATGCTGCACATGGGGCAGATACATGCACAAAGAAGCCCGTCCTGGGCGAGCTGCGAAGCCACAACCCCTGGCAACAGCCGCGCCGTGGATAGTGCAGCGTCGGCATGCGCCTTCAGATGCTTCGGCGCGATTTCTCTGAGACGCGGCTCATAGAGCCGTAGCGCCACCTCGTACAGCATCCCATAGCTGAGTGCGCAATGGTGGAACGCCAGGCATAGGTCCCGCAATACCTCGGAAAGTGCGGTGGCCTCCCGCGCTGTGGACAGAGGGCTCGTCATCTCGCCGCTCGGTTCGGCCCCACCGGTCTCCTTGAGGTAGGTGGCAAGCTGATCGCGGTGCCTCTGCACCATCGGCCGGAGGCGCTCAATGGCGGCAAGGGTATCGGGGTGCCCGGCAGACAATTGCTGCGCTCGCTCAAGCCTTCCTGCCACTTCACCCTCATTCGCGACGAGTTCCGCCACGCTACGGTGGATTACCTGGAACCTCAGATCGGCTGTCATTCCCTGATCCTCCCTTACTACTCAACGCCAGTAGTGTCCTTCATCGGCGTGAGGGGCGCGTTGGTGCAGGCTGTGACCCTGTAATCACGCGCTTTCTGCGCATAGGAGACGATCCCATGAAAGCGGCCGATATCGACGCTTTCAGCCCCCATAGGGCACGAGTTGGTCGGCTCCGGCGATCGTGGTCGTCGCGATACATGACGCCACGAGGATGAGGTACCTTCTTCTCCCCTCGAACTGTATTGAACTCTCCTGCTTCGACAAGTTGACGCGTTTCACCGCTATCCTGCGTGCCCGGACATGCGAATCTCCAGCTGCCCCCGAACGCAATGTTCGTGGTCAAGCATTGAAGACACGCGGCAATTGGTAGCTTTCGCCCGATTGTGATGGATCGTCCATCAACCCGTAGCAACATTCCATACGCTTTTGGCTATAATGACAATCAATCAATATGCGTGGGAAGACCGCGAATTCGTTATGGCTATCCAACGAGACGCCCTTCCACCGCTCGAATGGATACGGGCCTTCGAAGCCGCGGCTCGGTTGAGCAGCTTTACCGCTGCGGCAAGGGAGCTCGGGCTTACTCAGGCTGCGGTCAGCCAGCGTATTCGGAATCTGGAGCTACGACTGGGTGCGCATCTTTTCGATCGGCAAGCGAGAGGAGTCGCTCTTTCACTCGAGGGCGAAACGTGGCTGCCGCAGGTACAGGCGGCTCTCGATCAGCTCGTGCACAGCACCGCTAACCTCTTCGCATCGCCTCGACGCAAGATAACCATCGTAGCCACCGCTTCGGTCATCGAGCTTTGGATCGTTCCTCGCCTCTTGCAGATCGTGCGGGGGTTTCCGGATCTGCAGGTTTCGTTTGAGACCATTCAACAACTGCCCGATCACCCGCGAACGGAGGCCGATTTCGAGATCATCTTCGGTGAGGGCGATTGGCCCGGCCACGAGGCGCGGCGCCTCTTTTTCGAGGAACTCTCGCCTGTAGCAGCCCCTGCCTCATTGAGGGAAGCATTGGGGGATTGGGAGAAGTTGCCGCGAATTGCTACCTTCGGGCCGAGAATCGGATGGAGAGACTGGTCGACCGAAATGGACGAACTGCCACCGCCGCCTGCGCGATTGCGCTTCGATACCTTCGCGCAGGCGTTGCGTGCGGCAGAGCTCGGCTGCGGTGTTCTCTTAGGATCGCTCGCGCTTTGCCGAACGTCACTCGATGCCGGCCGCCTTGTCCGCCTGACGGACAAGGTCCTTCGTACGAAGGGGTGCTATTGGATAACCTGGTCTCGCAGTCAGCCAGGATTCCGCGAACGCCGAACCCTGCTGGACTGCCTTACGATGGAGATGAGCCCCGAGTCGGAACGGCTCAAGGAGGCGGCTCTGCCCGCCTCCTTGAAGGGGCACTAGCGCATGACCCCGAAAAACAACCAGTCTACGCAAATTGTCGCGTGGTTGCTTTTCGGGTGCGAGCCGTCCCGATTTTCGCCTAGATGCGGGTCTTGTTGACGCCAGCTTGCGGCTGAGTGGCTCGACATGCGGGGCTTGGAAATAATGACGTATTTGTTTCGGAAATCACTTTGCGCGCTCGCTTTGTCGTTCGCGCTGGTCTCGGTTGGCAATGCCGCGGCGCTGGTCGAGCCGACATTGCATCTGAAGCTGCAACGGGGCGGCGGGCGCGTAGCGCTCACGCTGGACGCCTGTGGCGGCAAGACCGATACGCGCATTCTTTCGGCGCTGGTCGAGAATAGCATCCCCGCGACCATCTTCGTCACCGGCATCTGGCTGAAGCGCAACGCCGCCGCTGTCGAGATCCTGCGCGCGCATCCGAACCTGTTCGAACTCGAAAATCACGGCGGCCGCCATATTCCGGCGGTCGACACGCCGCGCAAGATCTACGGCATCAGCAGCGCCGGCAGCCCCGATGCCGTCCAGGCCGAGGTCGAGTCCGGCGCCGCAGCGCTCGCCAGCGCCGGCGGCCCGGCGCCGAAATGGTTTCGCGGCGCCACCGCCGAATACAGCCCGTCGGCGATCGCCATGATCCGCAAGTTGGGCTTCAAGATCGCCGGCTTTTCCGTCAACGGCGACGGCGGCTCGCTGCTCGGCGCCAAGGAAACCGCCCGGCGCATCGCCGCCGCCAAGGATGGCGACGTCATCATCGCTCACATCAACCAGCCGACCCATGCGGCGGGTGAGGGCGTCGTCCAGGGCCTGCTTGCCCTGAAGCAGAAGGGCATGACCTTCGTTCGCCTGGACGATGCCGAAGACGTCGGTAACGATGGCACCACGGATTGATCCTCGGCACGGAAGGCCAGGAGTTGCAGTGCGTTCGGCAGGTCGCAAACCTCCGAAGATTGGCCAAAGACGCCTATCAGATCGTCATCCTTGGGCGAAGCAAGGAGCGAAGCGACGCAGCGCAGACCCAAGGATCCATGCCGTTACATACGAGCATTGCAGCGGTGCCGAACGCACTCTGTCTTATGCCGCCTTTACTCTTCGCGAGAGGTCACGGAATGGATCCCAGGGTCTCCGCGACGGAGCTTCGCTCCTGCTTCGCCCTGGGATGACGACGCTTGGGAGGCCTCAGCTAACCTCGGACATCTGCGATGGTTTTTCGCCGCTGTCGCTCACTCCGGCTTAGCTTCGACCGTGACCTTGCTCGTGTAGAACGCGCCGTGATCGCGGATCTCGAGCGTTTCGTCAAACGGCTGCTCATAGGCCCACATCGCGTCCTTGCCGCTTTCGCCGGCCGTCAGGACACTCCAGTAGCTCGCATCGCCCTTGTAGGGACAATGCGTCGAATGATCGGTCCTGGCGAGCTTGGTGAAATCGATGTCGTCGAAGGGAATGTAGAAAACCGCCGGGTAGGGTGGTTCCGACAACAGCCTGGCGCGGGTCGACCTGGCGACGACGACATCGCCGGCGCGCACTGTGACGGCGCCGCGGTAAGGTTCGATCGTCATCACCTTGTCTGGATTGCGTTGAAAGCCGGGGGCGGGGTTGGCGCGCTTGTCCATGACGGTTCTCCTTGCTCCACCATAAGGTGTGGCGGATGAGTGCCTCGCGCAAGACCGAGCCATGGCGCGAAATCGCGCCCCGGGCGAAATAATGTTCCAACCGATGCTGGCGGTCAGGCAGCGGCCTTGAACGCGTCCATGAGGCCCGCATAGGCAGCGGCGATGCCGGCGACCGGATTGGTGCTTCTGGCCGCTGTCTCGACCTTCAGCGCGCCGCCTGTGGTCGGCAGCGTCAGCAGCAGGAACTGGCGGTTGCCGCCGTCGCCGACGCATGCGGCCGCGACATGCTGGGCCTCGCCTTCATTCTCGACGCACATTCTGAACAACAGCGTTCCGCCGACAGCCTCCAACGCGCCGCCGACGACTTCGGCAAACTCGTCGTCGGAAACGGTTTTGGAGTCCGGCGTCAGATCGTCCAGACTTTCGGCAAGGGTGCTTTCGAGGGCTTTGTCGTCGAGCTGCGCGTCCATGCGAACCTCTCCATCCGCCAATCTCACCCAGCCCATTAATGAAACTTAACGCCGACGATGGCCGGATTATGGCGGGTTTCACGGTTCGTTCGATCCAAACACCGCCTTGGAGTTATGGTGGCTGGACAATCCGCCGGATCATTCCACAATGCGTGAAACAATGACGCGAAAGCGCGAAAGGGGAGGAGCCGAGATGCTCGGACTGATGCAGGAATGGCCGCTGCTCTGCCACAAGCTGATCGATCACGCCGAACGCCAGCATGGTGGGCGCGAGATCGTATCGCGCTCGATCGAGGGCCCGATCGTGCGCACGACCTTTGCCGGCATCCGTCATCGGGCGCTCAAGGTGGCGCAGCGGCTGGAGCGTGACGGCTTCGGGCTCGGCGACCGCATCGCCACGCTTGCCTGGAACACTGCCCGCCATATCGAGGCCTGGTACGGCATCATGGGCATCGGCGCGATCTACCACACGCTCAATCCGCGGCTCTTTCCCGAGCAGATCGCCTGGATCATGAACGACGCCGAGGACAGGGCGATCTTCGTGGACCTGACATTCGTGCCGCTGCTGGAAAAAATCGCCCACGGGATCAAGTCGCTCAGACAAGTGATCGTGCTGACCGATCGTGCGCATATGCCGCAAACCTCCGTGCCGAATGCTGTCGCCTATGAGGAATGGCTGGCCGAGGCCGACGGCGCCTTCGCCTGGAAGAGCTTCGACGAGAACACCGCCGCCGGCATGTGCTACACCTCCGGTACGACCGGTGACCCGAAAGGCGTCCTCTACAGCCACCGCTCGAACGTGCTGCACGCCATGATCGCCGCCATGCCCGATGCCATGGGTGTTTCGACGCGCGACGTCGTCCTGCCCGTGGTGCCGATGTTTCATGCCAATGCCTGGGGTCTCGGCCAGACCGCGCCGATGATCGGCGCCAAGCTCGTCATGCCCGGCTGCAAGATGGACGGCGCCTCGATCTATGAACTGCTCGACACCGAAAAGGTCACCTTCAGCGCGGCGGTGCCGACGGTGTGGATGATGCTGCTGCAATATCTCGAGGAGACCGGCAAGAAATTGCCTTATCTCAACAAGGTCGTCATAGGCGGCTCGTCCTGCCCGCGCGCCATCACTGCAAAATTCCAGGACAAATACGAGGTTCAGGTCGTGCATGCCTGGGGCATGACCGAAATGTCGCCGCTCGGCACGCTGTGCACCATGAAGCCGGAATATGAAGGGCTGACGGGCGATGCCCGGCTCGATATCCAGGGCAAGCAGGGCCATCCTCCCTTCGGGGTCGAAATGAAGGTGACCGACGACGATGACAATGCGCTGCCCTGGGACGGCAAGACCTTCGGGCGCCTCAAGGTGCGCGGCCCGGCAATCGCGCGTGCCTATTACGGCGGCGTCGGCGCCGAGCAGTTCGACGCCGACGGCTGGTTCGACACCGGCGATGTCGCCCATATCGACGCCAGCGGCTATATGCAGATCACCGATCGCGCCAAGGATGTCATCAAGTCGGGCGGCGAATGGATTTCCACCATCGATCTCGAGAACCTCGCCGTCGGCCATCCCGATGTGGCGGAGGCGGCGGCCATCGGCGTGCCGCATTCCAAATGGGGCGAGCGGCCTTTGCTGGTCGTCGTGCGCAAGCCGGGCAAGCAGCCGAGCAAGAGCGACATCCTCGCCTTCATGAGCGGCAAGGTGGCCAAATGGTGGATGCCCGACGATGTCGCCTTCGTCGGCGAAATTCCCCACACGGCCACCGGCAAGATCCAGAAGACCATCTTGCGCCATCAATTCAGGGAGTATCGGCTGCCGACGGATTGAGGAATATATTCAATCGGCGATTCCACCGAACGCTGAACTGCGCTAACTCTCGGCGCGGGTTGGGGTGATGCGGCAGATGATGGCTACAATTCCTGAACGGCAGACGTCGAGCGCGGCCGGCTGGTCGCGGCGGATCGGGGCATTCTCGCTCGTCCTTTTGCTGACCGTCCTTGCCGGCTACCGGCTCGACCTTGTCGACACGCCGCCTTTCCTGTGGGTGCTGGCGCTCGTCGCGCTGCTTGCAGCACTTGCGCTGCTGCTCGCCGGGCTTGCCCTGTCGAAACTGTGGAATTTCGGCGATCGCGGCGGCCGCGATCTCAGCATCGGCGCGCTGCTGGCGCTGCTGGTGCTTGCCCCTTTCGGCATCGCCGCCTACTGGGCGACGATCTATCCGCCGCTGCGCGACATCTCGACAGACCTCGACGACCCGCCGGTGCTCGACGCCGGTGACCGGACGGGCGACATGAACGCGCTGTCGCCGCCGACCCCCGGCGAGCAGGCCTTGCAGGCGGAAGCCTATCCGCTGGTCACCGGGCGCAGCTATAACCTGCCCATCGAAACCGTGGTCGATGCGGTCGAGACCGTGCTCGACCGGCGCGACTGGCAGCTGACCGCGCCCTATCCCGACATCAGCGGGCAGAACCAGGCGACGATCAACGCGGTCGCCCGGGGCTTTGTGCTCGGGCTGCCGGCCGACGTCGCCATCCGCGTCGCCGACGACGGCGAGCAGGTCATCGTCGACATGCGCTCGGCTTCGCGCTACGGCCGCTACGACCTCGGCGACAATGCCGCCCGCATCACCGATTTCCTCGGTGAGCTCGACCAGGAGGTCGCCGGCCAGGTCGGCGCGGCGCCGGCCGAGTGATTAACCGGCCGGGCTGAAGATGCCGTCGATCGCCGGATCGCCTTCGGTGGCGACGAGGCCGCGGGCCACCAGGTCCTCGAGATGGGCAAGCACCGAGAGGCCGGCGGCGCCATGCAGCCGCGGATCGGTGTCGCGATAGATCGCCGCGACCATATCTTGAATCCTGTGGTCGCCGCTGCGGATGCGCTCCAGGATCGCCCGCTCGCGCATCTTGCGATGCGTCTTCAGGCCGCGCATGAACTTTCGCGGCGCGGTGACCGGCCCGCCATGGCCGGGCAACAGCAAACGGTCGTCGCGCTCGACCAGCCTGTCGAGCGATTTCATGTAGTCGGCCATCGCGCCATCCGGCGGCGCGACGATGGAGGTTGCCCAGGCCATGACATGGTCGGCCGAAAACAGGACGCCGGTCCCTTCGAGCGCAAAGGCCGCGTGGTTGGCGGTATGGCCTGGCGTCAGCACCGTTCGGATCGTCCAGCCGTCGCCATGGATAAGGCTGCCGTCCGCCAGCGCGACATCGGGCGCGAAGCCGAGGTCGGCGCTGGCGTCGAGCGGGTTGACCTCGCCGATGCGCAGTGGCCGCGCCGGCCGGTGCGGACCTTCGGCGAGCACGGTGGCGCCGGTGCGCTCTTTCAGCCGCGCCGCGAGCGGCGAATGGTCGCGATGGGTATGGCTGACGAAGATATGGCTGACTGGCCTGCCGCCGATCGCCGTGAGCAGCGTTTCGAGATGCGCATCATCATCCGGCCCCGGATCGATCACGGCAAGCGTGTCGCGGCCGACGAGATAGCTGTTGGTGCCGTGGAAGGTGAACGGGCTTGGATTTCTGGCGGTGATGCGCAGAACGTCGGGCGCCACCGTGACGGACTGGCCATAGGCGGGATCGAAGCGTGTGTCGAATTCAAGTGCCATGCCGGGTCCTGCTGCTCGTGCGGCAAAATGATTGCCGCGTCCTCCGGAAGCCAATATAGGGAAATCAATGCATGTCGCCCAAAAGTGCGCAGCGGTTTTGGGAGAACGACATGCATCAAGATAAAATTTTGAAGCGCGTCGCCTGAATTCGTTTCTCCGCGACGCGCTTCAAAGCCAGCAAATCAGCCACAACGGGGAAGACCATGGCAACTGCAACCACGATGCGTCCGCTCGTTTCTCTCGCTCTGTCCGACCAGGGCGCGGCCCGGCTCGCCACGCAGCTCTTTCTAGCGCTTGTCGGAACTCTGCTCCTCACGCTGTCGGCGAAGACGAAAGTGGTGCTCGGCCCGGTCGACATCTCGCTGCAGACGCTTGCCGTCCTGCTGATCGCCTCGGCCTTCGGCATGCGCCTCGCCGTCGCGACCCTCATCCTCTACCTCGCCGAAGGCGCGCTCGGCCTGCCGGTCTTCCAGGGGACGCCGGAGAAGGGTCTCGGCATCGCCTATATGCTGGGCTCCACCGGCGGCTATCTCGCCGGCTTCGTGGTGATGGCGGCGATCGCCGGCTGGGCCGCCGACCGCGGCTGGGACCGTCATCCGGTGAAGCTCTTCGGCGCCATGCTGGCCGCCGAGATCGTCATGATGGCGATGGGCTTTGCCTGGCTTGCGGTCCTCATCGGACCGGCAAAGTCTTGGCAGTTCGGTGTCGCGCCATTCATCGCCGGCGATCTGATCAAGGTGGCTTTGGCCGCCAGCCTGGTGCCGGCCGTCTGGGCACTGCTGCCGAAGCGGCCCTGAAAAATCCGTTCGAACGGAATCAGCAAAAAAGCCGGCGCTCACCCGCCGGCTTTTTGTTTGGACGGTGTTGACGCATCGGTGCCCGCCATCTGGCCGAAACCAGCGGGACGGCTGTGCGCTGCCTCAGCCGGAGATTGACAAGCCAGTTCGCGAAACCTAAGCACGGGCAGCTTGCGGGCCGGGGGGTTCGGCAACTCAAGGAGACCTTCTTGAAAGGAACTATCCTTGCTGGAGACAGGGGAACGCTCCTTTGTCCAGTAGTATTAGAGAAATCTAACGAAATACTCAGCCAGCCGCTTAAGTGGCTTTGCTCTGTAGGGACGCGTTGTTCGATGCTCCACGCACGCGCCACGCTGCCGCAGGCTGTGTAAAGTGATGTCGGTTTGCCTGACTTGCGCCGGGCCGACTTTCTCCGGAAAGGATGGCCAAGCGTGACTTTGAAGTTCGGCACCAGTGGACTGCGCGGTCTCGTCAGCGAGCTTCGGGGCCCGCCGGCATTTATCTACACAGCCGCTTTCGTTCGCATGCTCCAGGATCGGGGCTCGTTGAAGGAAGGCTCGAAGGTCTATGTCGGGCGTGATCTTCGCGCCTCCAGCCCCGAGATCGCGCAGCTTGTTCATGCGGCGGTAGGCGGGGCCGGGCTGGTGCCGGTCGACTGCGGAGCGTTGCCTACGCCCGCGCTCGCGCTTTACGCCAACAGCGAGAATGCGCCGGCAATCATGGTCACCGGCAGTCACATTCCCGAAGACAGAAACGGGCTCAAATTCTACCGGGCGGACGGCGAGATCGACAAGCGCGATGAGGGCGACATTGTCCAAATCCACGCGGGCATGAAGGATACGGTCCCCCCACGCTCGCCGGTTGAACCCGCGCGGTTGGGCGCCGAGCCGTCGCGCCGCTACGCCGAACGGTTTCTTGGCTTCTTTGAGAAGGGCAGCCTTTCTGGGCTGCGCGTCGGCGTCTACCAGCATTCGTCCGTGGCGAGAGACATCATTGTCGACATTCTTCGCGGGCTTGGGGCCGAAACGATACCTCTGGGCAGGGCCGACCATTTCATTCCGGTCGACACCGAAGCGCTCAGGCCGGAGGATGTGGCGCTACTCAAGGACTGGGCCGCGGCAGAGCGGTTCGACGCGATCGTGTCAACGGATGGCGACAGCGACAGACCGCTCGTGGCGGACAACGACGGCATTTTCGTGCGCGGCGATCTGGTCGGCGCAATCACTGCAAATGTCCTGGGCGCCGACTGCGTCGTCACACCGGTCACGTCCAATTCGGCCCTGGAACATTGCGGGCATTTCGCAAGGGTTCTTCGCACGCGCGTAGGGTCGCCCTACGTCATTGAAGGTATCGGCACAGCTCTCGCCGAGGGCGCAAGATGTGTCGTCGGGTTCGAGGCGAATGGCGGCGTTCTCCTGGGTTCGACTGTCGAGAAGGACGGGCGCAGCCTTCCGGCCTTGCGAACGCGGGACTCGCTATTGCCAATTCTGTGCGTGCTTTCAGCGATTGCGACGACCGGCCGCCCGCTCGCGCGGATCGCGGCCGACTTTCGCTTTCTTGCCGGCGCAAGCGGCCGGCTCGAAGGCGTGCCGAGCGAGAACAGCGCGTCCTTTCTCGGCAAGCTGGCAACTGACGCGGCCTACGCCGACAAGATCTTCGCGGTTCTCGGCGGCGTCGGCAATATTGACAACCGTGACGGTGTGCGTATCACCGCCCGCAACGCAGAAGTTGTGCACTTCCGCGCGTCGGGCAATGCTCCCGAATTGCGGTGCTACGTCGAAGCAGAAGCGCAATCCCGCGCGGACGAATTGCTGGGTTGGGGCCTCGCCCTCGGCCGAGCTCAAATCTTGGAAAGTTGAAGGTTGATCAACATCGTTCCTGTCATCATAAGCGGCGGTGTCGGTTCCCGGCTCTGGCCGATTTCCCGCGCGCTGCATCCAAAACCCTTTATCCCGCTGCCGGAGGGTGGGACGCTCATCCGCAAGACCTTCGCCCGCGCCGTGGAACTCGAAGGCGTCGATCATGTCGTGACGGTCACCAACCGTGATCTGTTGTTTCTCACGGCGGATGAATATGCGGAGGTGGCCGCGCCAGGCGTGAAGAAAACATTCCTGCTGGAGCCGTTCGGCCGCGACACCGCGGCCGCGGTTGCGCTCGCGGCATTGCATGTCGCCCGTGAGAACCCGGACGCCATTCTCGTCGTGCTTCCCGCGGATCACCTGATATTGGATCAGGCCGGCTTCCGCGCCAGCGTGGCGAAAGCGGCGGCGCTTGCGGCTTCGGGCCGGATCGTCACGTTCGGCGTGAAGCCCGACCGCCCTGAAACAGGCTTTGGCTATGTCGAGGCCGAGGGGGATAGGGTGCTCCGGTTCGTGGAAAAGCCGAATGCGGCGACAGCCGCCCAATTCATCGCCAGCGGCCGTTTCTTCTGGAATTCGGGCATGTTCTGTTTTGCCGCCCGCTCGATGCTCGAAGCCATGCAGGACCTGTGCCCGGATGTCTTGTCCAGTGCGCGCGCGGCACTCGAGAAAGGCAGGGCAAGCGATGCGAGGGACCGGCTTACCGTTGAGGTGGACAGGGACAGCTTCGCGGCTGTTCCCGCTGTTTCCATCGACTATGCGGTGATGGAGAAGGCAGGGAACGTCGGTTTCGTCCCCTGCGGCTTCGATTGGTCGGACATCGGCTCATGGTCCGTGCTGTCGGAGCTCGTTTCGGCCGACGACAGGGGCAACCGGGCCACCGGCGAGGCAATCCTGCACGACGCCGCGAACTGCTACGTGCATAGCGAGGATCGGCTTGTCGGCCTCGTCGGCGTCTCGGACCTTTTGATCGTCGACACGCCGGACGCGCTTCTGGTCGCGCACAAGGACAAGGCGCAGGAAGTGAAGGACCTCTACAATCGCCTCAAGGCGGACGGGCACGAGACCGCGACGCTGCATCGCACCGTGCACCGCCCGTGGGGCACCTACACCGTCCTGGAGGAGGGGCATCGCTTCAAGATCAAGCGGATCGAGGTCAAGCCGAACGCCCGCCTCAGCCTACAGGCGCATCATCACCGCTCCGAACACTGGGTTGTGGTGAGCGGGACGGCGAAGGTCGTCAACGGCGAGCGCGAGATCCTGCTCACGACCAACCAGTCCACCTATATCCCCTGCGGCCACAAGCATCGCCTGGAAAACCCGGGTATCCTGCCGCTCGTCATGATCGAGGTGCAAAGCGGGGAGTATCTGGGCGAGGACGACATCGTGCGTTTCGACGATGTTTATGGACGCGCCTGACGATTCATTGGCCGGCAAGACGGGCAATCATCAGATATATCGAAAGCATTGATGACAAAGGCAGCATTGATAACCGGCATCACCGGGCAGGACGGCGCCTATCTGGCGGAGCTCCTGCTCGCCAAGGGTTACGAGGTCCACGGGCTTGCGCGGCGATCCAGCACAGCCGACGTCAACACCACGCGCCTGAAATGGCTGGGTATCGACAAGGACGTCCGGATCGTCGACGGAAATCTGACGGACCTGTCCGGCCTTTCGCGCATCATGCGCGACATAAAGCCGGACGAAGTCTACAACCTTGCCGCACAATCTTTTGTCGCATCCTCATGGCAGCAGCCGATTCTGACCGGCAACGTCACCGGCATGGGTGTGACCAACGTG
The DNA here is from genome assembly GCF_040545255.1 of Mesorhizobium shonense. Taxonomy (NCBI): domain Bacteria; kingdom Pseudomonadati; phylum Pseudomonadota; class Alphaproteobacteria; order Hyphomicrobiales; family Phyllobacteriaceae; genus Mesorhizobium; species Mesorhizobium shonense. The sequence goes on along the minus strand of NZ_JBEPLM010000001.1, from coordinate 633,160 downwards.
CTCGAGGCGCTGCGCCTCGAAATTCCCGAGGCGCGTTTCTATCAGGCCTCGTCGTCGGAAATGTACGGTCTTATCCAGGAGCCGATGCAGTCGGAGGCCACGCCCTTCCATCCACGCTCCCCTTACGCGGTCGCGAAGCTCTATGGCCACTGGATCACCGTCAATTATCGCGAGAGCTTCGGCCTGCATGCCTCGAGCGGCATCCTGTTCAATCACGAATCGCCGCTTCGCGGCATCGAGTTCGTGACCCGCAAGGTCACCGACGCGGTCGCGCGCATCAAGAAGGGCATGGCCAGGGAATTGCGGCTCGGCAACATCGACGCCAAGCGCGACTGGGGCCATTCGAAGGACTATGTCCGCGCCATGTGGCTGATGCTGCAGCAGGACCAGCCGGACGACTATGTCGTCGCCACCGGCAGGACGACGACCGTGCGTGACATGTGCCGGATCGCCTTCGAGCATGTCGGGCTGAAGATGGACGACCACCTTGTGATCGATCCCGATCTGTTCAGGCCGGCGGAAGTCGAGGTGCTGCTGGGAAATCCGGCCAAGGCCAAGGCAAAGCTGGGATGGGAAGCCACGATCTCACTGGAAGAGATGATCCGAGAGATGGTAGACGCAGACCTTGCTGTGGTGGGCAACTAGAGTCGCAGGGCTTCGGGGAAAAATTATCGGAACCTACTGAGAGCATTGATGACAAAGACAGCACTGATAACCGGCATCACCGGGCAAGATGGCGCATATCTGGCGGAGATTCTGCTTAAAAAAGGCTATTCTGTGCATGGCATAAGACGTCGTACCTCGCTTTTTAATACGGATCGTATTGACCATTTATATCATGACCCTCACGAAAAGGGTGTGGACTTGACGTTGCACCACGGCGACCTGACTGATTCATCGAGCCTGATGAGGGTTATTCAACTTGTGAAGCCGGATGAGATATATAATCTGGCCGCACAAAGCCATGTTGCCGTTTCTTTTGAGGAGCCCGAATACACGGCAAATTCCGACGCTTTGGGCGCTTTGAGGATTTTGGAAGCCATTCGCATCCTTGGCCTGGAGAAAAAGAGCCGCTTCTACCAGGCCTCGACGTCTGAACTTTATGGGCTTGTGCAAGAGACGCCTCAAAAGGAAACCACTCCATTCTATCCACGCTCTCCATACGCAGTGGCCAAATTGTATGCCTATTGGATTACGGTCAACTATCGAGAGGCATATGGCATCTATGCGTGCAACGGGATTTTGTTCAACCACGAGTCTCCGATGCGTGGTGAGACATTTGTTACGCGTAAGATTACGCGGGCCATTGCACGTATCAAGCTGGGCATGCAAGAGCGGCTTTACTTGGGCAATCTCGACTCGCTGCGCGATTGGGGCCATGCGAAAGACTACGTTGAGATGCAATGGCTGATGCTGCAGCAGCAGACGCCGGAAGACTATGTCATCGCAACCGGTGAGCAACACTCAGTACGCGAATTTGTAACCCTTGCGGCGGCGGAACTGGACATCGATATCCGATGGGAAGGAAAAGGTGTCGACGAAAAAGGATATGACACCAAAAGCGGTAAATGTGTCGTAGCTGTTGACCCTCGCTATTTCCGCCCGGCGGAAGTTGAAACACTTCTTGGTGACGCCAGCAAAGCCAGGCAGAAGCTCGGCTGGGAACCTAAGATCAAGTTCATTGAGCTGGTCAAGGAAATGATCAATGAAGACTTCAAAGGCGCGCAACGAGAGCAGTTGCTTGGGGAACATGGTTATCAATCCTTTGTTCGCCCAGAATAAAAACATGTCGCGCATTCCAGTATATGAGCCATTGCTCGGCGGAAACGTATCGGCGTATGTCAATGAGTGTTTGACGACGGGTTGGATTTCCTCGCGCGGCGCATTCATTTCGCGATTTGAAAACGCTTTTGCGCAGTATGTCGGTGCCAGCCATGCGACAAGCGTTGCGAACGGCACTGTCGCGCTTCATCTTGCGTTGGACGCGCTGGGCATCGGTGCCGGCGACGAGGTCATCGTTCCGAGTTTCACCTACATAGCCTCGGTCAATACCATTTTGCAGACCGGCGCGACGCCGGTCTACGTCGACTCGCTGCAAGACACACTGCAAGTGGATCCGCAGGCAATACGAAACGCCATCACTCCAAAAACCCGCGCGGTCATGGCGGTGCATCTATATGGCCATCCTTGCGATATGGATGCGATCTCGACCCTTTGCCGCGATCACGATCTGTTGCTCGTCGAGGATTGCGCGGAAGGCTTCGGAACCCGCTGGAAGGGCCAGCATGTCGGCACCTTTGGTGATGTTGCCACCTTCAGTTTCTTCGGAAACAAGACGATCACAACCGGCGAGGGCGGAATGGTTCTGGCGCGATCGGCTGATGTGATGGACAAATGCCGGCGCCTGAAAAGCCAAGGCGTTTCCCCAAACCGCGAATACTGGCATGACATGCTCGCCTACAATTACCGGATGACCAATATCCAGGCGGCGATCGGGCTCGCCCAGCTCGAGGTCGCTGAAGAGATCATCAAGCGCAAGCAGCAGATTGCAGAGGTATACCGGACCCGATTGTCCGGGCTTCCATTGAGGACCCACGACCCCATCGGGGACGTCATTCACTCGCACTGGATGTGTTCGATTGTCGTTGACCGAACGGAGGATCGGGATCGATTGCGCGCACATCTTGCGGACAACGAAATCGAGACGCGTCCTTTTTTCCCCTTGGCCAGCCACATGCCGCACTGCCATTCTGATCAGGTTTTTCCGAATGGCGACAGCGTGAGCAAGCGTGGCATCAATCTGCCGAGCTATCCGGGACTGACGGAAGAACAGTTGGACCGCATATGCTCTTCGATCACCGGTTATTTCGAAAATCGATCGCGGTGATTTTGCGTCAAGGAAGTGGTCTGTGAACGACTATCTTAAAGGCATCTGGGCCGCTCGCTATTTTTGGATACATCTGGCGATGTCGGACCTGCGCGGACGCTGGAGGAGGTCTTTCTTCGGCGTCCTGTGGTCGATCATCCAGCCGCTTGGCCTAACGATCCTTATTTCCATTGTTTTCAGCAGCATATTCGAAACACCAATATCTGAATATGCACCGTATATTCTCTCTGGTGTAATCATTTGGGAGTACATTGTTTTCAATGTGAGTGGAGGTGCTCTGGCTTTCGTGCAGGCCGATGCTTATATCAAGCAAACAAAGCACCCTCTGGCTATATATACGCTTCGCAACGTCATTTCAGGGCTTGTCGTGCTTGCTATGGCTAGTATCAGCCTCGTCGGTTGGGTGCTTGTCGTCATGCCGCAAAATTTCGGCTGGTCATGGCTTGCCGCGCTTACGATATTCCCGATCATCGGGCTGATCGTCTGGCCGTGGGCGACGATAATGGCATATTTTTCTGCCCGTTTTCGCGATCTGCCGCATGCGCTTGGCCTGATATTGCAAGCCGTTTGGTTCGTCTCGCCGATCTATTTCGAGACTTCGGTGTTCCGTAGGGGCAACCTGCATGTCCTCCTGGACTACAACCCGATCTATCACCTGCTCCAGATCGTCCGCGCTCCACTCTTGCATGGCGAATGGCCCGTCGCTGCCAATTACCTGTGGTGCTTCGGGACGATCGCCGCGCTCACGGTGATAGCAGCACTCGTGGGCAGGTCGGCCGAAAGGAGGGTGATCTTCTATCTATGACAAATCGGATCAGCCTCAAATCGGTAAACCTCCATTATGCATCAGTGGGCTTCAGCGAGCGCTCCCTGAAATCCATGCTGGCGTCGCTGGCAACGTTGAAAGGGGGAGGAAAGAAGATCGTCGACATCCATGCGTTGAAGGATGTCAGCCTCGACATCGGCCCTGGCGAACGTGTTGGGCTTTTGGGGCACAATGGTGCGGGGAAAAGCACATTCCTAAAGATGGTGGCGGGGTTGTACCCGATTTCTTCCGGTAAACGTGTAGTCGAGGGAACTGTCCGCTCTTTGTTCGACCTGAGTTTGGGTTTCGAGCCCGATGCTACCGGCCGAGAGAACATCCTGTATCGCGGACTGCTCCTCGGCCTCTCGCCCAAATTCATGCGTTCGATAGAGGAAGAAGTGGTCGCTTTTGCCGACATCGGGGAATTCATCGATTATCCGATCAAGACCTATTCGGCCGGTATGCAGGTGCGCCTCGCCTTCGCGATTTCCACAGCCGTTGGCGGCGACATTCTTCTTCTCGATGAGGTGATCGGCGCCGGTGACGCGAATTTCATGGGAAAAGCCCGCAAGCGCATTCTCGATCTCGTCGAGCAGGCGGAGATTCTGGTGCTCGCTTCGCATGATTTCGCGACACTGCGGTCCATATGCGCAAGGGGGATTGTGTTTCATCATGGAGAGATCATTTTTGACGGCGATATGCCCAGAGCGATCTCGAAATATAAGACAGTAAATGGGCTCGTTGCTTGAACCCAAGGCATGAAGCCTTTACTTCTAAGACCTACTTGAAGTTGCCTGAACGGATTTCGTTGCGTTGGCCGTCCGACCGCGTCAGGTAGTATCCGGAATGCGCAAATACCCGCAAGTTCGATTTCCGATCAAGTTGCCGCGATTATCTTCCGGAAAAGGTTCACGTGATCCCGCCCAACGTCGGCCCAGGAGCGATTGCGCATTTCGTTGTAGAGGGGCGTCTGAAGCTCTAGAAGCCGCTCCCTATTTTTCAAACCCCAAGCGATCTTCGCCGCAATGTCCTCTGGAGCTAGAGGGTTAAAAAGCATCGCGTCTGCAAGATCCGAGTTTACGAACTCTGTCACCTGAGGAATTCGACTCATGATGCTTGGGGTCCCAACCGACATTCCCTCGCTGAAGGTGAAAGGAAAACCGCCTTCATAGAGAGTAGGATTCACTACCAGGCTGGCTCTAGCGTACAGTGCTGCTAGGACTTGGTCAGGAACATCATAAGCGAACAGGACATCGTATTGAAGGCGATGTTCCCTAACGTACGCTTCCACATCGGGCGCATGCGATACATTCCCGGTTAGGATGAGTTTCGAGTAGATGAATCTTTTCCGAAGCGCGATTTCGTAGCCCTTAATAAGATTTAAGATGTTTTTGTTCGGCCTAAATTGCGACGCATATAGTATAAAGCTAACGTCTCTGAGATTGATGCTCGAAAGGTATTCGTTGTTTGTCCATGAAGTTAAGCGGTATCCGTCTATAAGATTTTTCGCAAACTGCACGCGCGCATAATGATCATCGAGAGTTCCCTTCATATTTATGTGTGAAGATAAATCCATGGCGGCGTGAGGAATTACCGAAATTTTGTCCAGAGAAACAGAAAACTGATTGGACAAATCTCTTTCCGCTGCAAGAGTGCTGTAAGCAGTGAAGTAGCTTCCGCCCGCGATCGCCTCCTTCGCCCGTTTGTAAATGTAAGGCGCATCTTTAATGGTCGACGCGAAAGCTGTCGGAAACTGAGAGATAAGCATGTCTGGAAACGCTTGAACCCTCAACGCGCGTATCGCGTTGAACTCGGGCCAGAAGACCGTCGGGCTATACCAAACGTCAACGTCCGTCATGGAATTTGCCCTTCTCACGAGATAAAGGGATTCGCGTCGCGTGACTTCACGCAGCACGATTTGGCCAAACGGGGGTAATTTTCGCTGCAATAAAGATCCGAACCCGCGCTCGATAACCCGCCGGGCCCTCGATCGAAAAGTTGAAAGCCGCTGCTGCGCGCGAGAGGCGATACCCGACCTTACGGTCGCGTAAGCCACCATGAGACCAACAATCGCCAAGAGCGCGAAAGGAGCAAGGGTCGCTGCAATGGCTAAGAGGACAACGGAACAAGCAAGAAACCAAAGATCGTTGTCGGAGGACAACATCCAGAGGAGGCTTCGGCCTATCACCATTAGTGTTTTAGCCAGAAATCGAGAGAGAGTTGCCCTGAACTTTGCTAACCAACCGATTTTTCTCGGCTTTTTTCGGTTCTTTGCTAGGAACTTCTCCCAAAATCTAACGACAAGTGGAATCTTTGACTTGCTGACAACTTGCAGGCGATCATTTGGAAAGCCGTGAAAGAGATTTCGAACATCCTCCTGCAGCCACGATGGACAAAGTAGAACTACCTGTCCGCTTTCACTCTCATTTATGCCAGCTACGATCGACCTCAAAAGCCGCCCAAGTCCTTGGTTGGAGAGCTCGCTTCTTGGGGGATATGCAATGAAGATGCCTATTTTCATCCAGCACCCAATATTCCTTTGATAGAACCGAAGAAATCGTAGGAGACATCTCTCCAGCCAAACTGCTTCAAATGCTCAACGGAAGGGAGAGTGGCTTGCTTCGACAGCCAAATCTTCTCCATCTCTTTGAGTTTCTTTGCTAAGGCGATAGGATCGGACGATTCAAAGAATTCGGCGTTCAGAGAGTATCGTTCGGAAATGTAACGCATGGGCGGATAATCGCTACTAAGGGTAGGGGTTCCGACATAGGCCGCTTCAACTGCGCACAACGTGCCGTTATCCATTATGACGTTGTGCAGAAGGAATTTGGCGCCTCTCATCTGTGTTGCGTATTCCGAGCTCGACACATCGCCAAGGACGTTCAATCGCCTCGCAAGGTGCGGATTTCTGCGGATGAAGGCACGAGCATCTTTGACGTGGTCCGGCAACTTGCTGTCATCAACTTTTGTATCCGGGTCAAGCTGGTCAGACCCAACACCTGTCACGTGGCAATCAAGCTTGCCGTCATAGCTCGCGTAGTATTGATTAAGCGCCTTCAGGGTCTTTAGATGATTCTTATGGGGTCCGAGATTTGTAGTCCAAATAAAATATGGCCCCTTTTTAATTTTTTTGGATTCCTCGTCAAGCTGATCTAATTCGGCTACATGCGGGACGAGAATTGTTTCCGCTCTCGGTTTCCCAACATAATGCACGATGTCTTCGATGGTGTGTGGGGTGTTCGCTAATACCGCGATCCCATTTCTGGCGGTTTCAATGAAGCCGCGTTCATAGTCATTTCCCATCAACGGCGTATAATAGCGCTGAAGATAGTCATGCGCAAAGACACAATAGGGGCGGAGAGGTGCGATGGGATGGACATACCGATCTGAGCCCAAGAGCCAAAAATCGCAGTCAAGGAAGTCGTAGGTTCCATCTTTGTGAAGGGTGAACCTGTTGCTTTGAGATTTCGACTCATATCCTAAACACGCTTGGATCTCACTCAGGTCAGTTCCATCGATCTCTACGGTCTTAAAGGGGCGGGTTTCGATATCTTCGGCGTATAAATCTCGCCAATCCGCCTCAGAATAAATTGGGTTATCGGGATAACCAAAGACAACGTCTACTGGTGAGCCATGTTCGATACTCCCGCGCCTTAGCATCTTTGCAAGGAGCTTGACCATGTTGAGGGTGCCGCCGCGGTATGCGGCCGGCAGAATGACGGCAACCTTTTTTCTTCTGTTGTTGTTAGCCACAGCCTGTACGCGGCAACGTTCCACACTAGCTTCAATCCTGGGAAATTCCTTTCGCCAGCCAGCCTCGCAAAACTCTCTGGACATCGAGTGCAACAAGACACCCTGCTCAGCTTTGATGGCGGCTATGAGCTTTTTATCGCCATCGAGGATGGCCTTGATTTTCTTCTTCGCTTCCGCTTCTGTTTTACAGCGACCTGGCAACTTTGCTCCGCCAAGCAAGTCGAGCATTCCGCCGGCCATAAATACTAAAGGCATGCCGAGCCGCACCGCCTCAAGCGGATGATAATGGAGATGCCGCATCTCTTGGCTGTGATAAAACATTACCCGGGTACGGCGCATCATCCGATCATAGTCGTCCCGAGGTAGCATCCCGGTGACGTTCGGGTCGGGAACATCGATCGGCTGCGCGCCTCCGATGACGTAAGGATATTCGCCAAACGTTCTCAGAAAATTTCGGTAGATGTAATTGAAGTATGGAGATGACCCAATGCGGGGGCAGACGAACAGTACCTTAGCATCTTCGCCGGTCCACTCGTCAGTAACGCGCGCATCGTCGAGCCCGAGAGGAAGCGTGATTGCCTTCTCAAGATACACTCCAGTCTCGATCTCCGCGAGATGGTCGTAAGCCTGCCCGAACCAGAAGCGCGACTTGTTCTTTTGCAATTCGTCGAGGAAGAAGTATTTTAGACTCGCGACTGTCACATCCGTATAAGTGACCCCGTTTGCAAGCCCGAACGGTCTCATTACGCAGACGTTTTTAAATTGCCTTACAAGAGCTGCAAGTTGGGTGGGGAAGAAGCCGAAGAATGCGATATCAAAATGACGATTGGCGATTTCTGCCACTTCAGGCGAAAGTCCGGAATAGAAGTCGTGTCGGTTGAGAATCTCCAGGTCTTCCGATGGGATAGAAAGCCCCGCGTCCCGGCTGTAGTCGATCGACGCGCTTAGGTTCCCTTCATCATAGGGGAAGACCTTCGGCAGGAATACCTCGTAGCCAAGAGATTCAAGGAGGGGAACCTCAAACTTCCTGAGAGTGCCATGGTTCATCAGCCACATTGCTCGCCTGGGGCGTGTTGACATAAATTTCTCCGGGCGCGATCTAGCACGTCACATGTTTGGTGGTGGACCTATGACGGATTATGAATCAAATCAAGGACGCCGGGTCGCACTGGTGAATGTCTGTCCGATTGGGCCAACTCGATCAATTTGGGGCTACCAGCTGGTTGGGTTTTGACCTAGGAGCAAGGTCCAATCAGCGAGGGCATAACACCGTCACCATGACCAAGGGCCTTTTCATCTTCGGGTTCGGCGGCCACGCGCGCAGCGTTGGAGACATAGCCCTATCGTCAGGATTTGACGATCTGACTTTTGTTGATGAGCAGGCGAAGGAGGGTGAGGAATTCGCCGGATTCCCTGCCATCAGCGTTCTTCCTCGCGATTTTGCGGGCACCGGCTGGCTCATGTTTCCAGGCTCGGGCCACAATGCACGGCGACGCGCGCAATGCGAAACCGCGCTCCTCCCCCTTGCGACGCTTATCGCGCCGACTGCGTCTGTCGGGACTCAATGTGAGATCGGGCAAGGCTCGCTTATCGCTCACCAAGTCCATTTGGGGCCGCTTACAAAAATCGGCCGGGGTGCCATCATCAACAGCGGCGCGGTTGTCGACCACGAATGCGTCGTTGGTGATTTTTCACATGTATCTGTAAATGCGACCATCGCCGGACGCTGCCGGATTGGTAGGGAGGTCATGGTGGGCGCCGGCGCCACGGTCATCGATGGCATCAGCATATGCGCCAACGTCATTGTCGGTGCCGGCGCAACGGTCGTCCGCGACATTGACGTGCCTGGCGTGTACACGGGCACCCCTGCTCGTCGAGCACGCTAAACACGCAGCCGCTTCCCGGTCATGCTCGAGCAGAAGAAAAGACGGCCCGGTTCATGAAGATCGGCATTGACGCCCGCAACCTCGTCCGCAATCTCACAGGTATCGGCAGATATGTGCTGGAGATGTGCCGTGGGCTGGCCGAATCCGGGAACGAAATCTTCCTTTACCTCCCCGAGAAGCCCGTGTCGGATCTGTCACACCTATCAGGCGCAAGGTTCCGCATATCCAACCACTCAGGTGATCTCAGGCGCTTGATCTGGGCTCAGACCACGCTGCCGCGAGAGGCAGCCCGCGACAAAATCGACGTCTTTTGGGGGCCTGCCCACAGATTGCCCTTTGGTTTGGACCCGAATATTCCCCACGTTGTGACCATTCACGATCTCGTATGGCATCATGCGGCATCGACAATGCGTTTGCGGGGCTGGCTTGGCGATCGCTTCCTCATGCGGCCCGCAATAGTTTCATCGGATAAGATCGTCGCAGTCTCGCGCGCCACGGCCGACGCTGTTCGAGGGCTGTACCCAAACGCCTCCAAGAAACTCCATGTGGTGTATCCTGGGCTGACGAACCTCGAGGATGACGGGACTAACAGCGTGCTTGCGGACAACGATATCGACCGCGATTACGCTCTTTTTGTCGGCACACTCGAACCCCGCAAAAACTTGTCAAATCTCCTGGAAGCATATGCGCTGCTTCCAGACGCCGTAAGGAAAAACCTGCTGCTCGTCATAGCGGGAGGTCAAGGGTGGCGTCTCGGCGACCTGCGTGAGCGCATGGCGCGTCTCGAAATCGAATCGGATGTGCGACTTACGGGATATGTCACGGACAGCGACCTTGCTGTCCTCTATCGCCGAGCAAAGTTTCTTGCCATGCCGTCGCTATACGAAGGTTTTGGATTTCCAATTATCGAAGCAAATGCGGCTGGGGTGCCCGTCGTGACGTCGAATGTCTCGTCCATGCCTGAGGTGGCTGGCGAGGCTGCCGTTCTTATCGACCCGACCAACATTCAGGATATCTCCGCCGCCATGGGACGGTTGGCACTCGACAACACATTGCGTTCGCGGCTGGCTGAGAAAGCGCCGCTTAATGCGCAGCGATTCAGCTGGAGAAGAAGCGCCTCAGAACTGGTGGCAGTATTCGAATCGGCCATGGCCACGAGGAAGCGCTGACATGAAGGGCATGCTACTGCTCTTCGAGCAGGCCATCCGGCAAAGACGAAAGACCGACGCTTGAAAGTCCTGCATTTCTTCAAGACATATTGGCCGGATAGCTTCGGCGGGGTGGAGCGCACGATCCATGCCATCGCCCAAAGCACGGCTGCTTATGGCGTCGAGACCGAAGTGCTGTCGCTGAGCCCGGCTCCGGACGAAAACACCAAACGCCTGGACGGCCACATGGCCCGCAAAGCCAGGCTGGATTTCGAGCTGGCGTCGACCGGGTTTTCGCGCGAGGTCTTTCGCAAGTTCGGCGCGCTCGCCCTACAAGCCGACCTTGTCCACTACCACTTTCCGTGGCCGGTCATGGACATGGTGCATTTCCAGTCCCGTCACGGCAAGCCGGCTGTCGTCACCTATCATTCCGACATCGTCAAACAAAAGCTCATCCTGCCTTTCTACCGGCCTTTGATGATGCGCTTCCTGGGGGATGTCGATGCGATCGTGGCGACGTCGCCGAACTATCTGGAGTCGAGCCCGGTTCTCAGGTCATTCAGGGCCAAATCGAAGGTCATTCCCATCGGCATCGACGAGGGCGCCTATCCGCCGCCGGGCGAGGCCGACGACAATTGGTGCCGGTCGACGGTCGCGGAGCCGTTCGTGCTGTTCGTCGGGGTGCTGCGTTACTACAAGGGGCTGGATGTTCTGATCCAGGCAGCCTCGCGGGCGCGGTGCAAGATCGTCATTGCCGGCGACGGGCCGGTCGAGCGGGAACTCAGGCAACAGGCCGAGACACTGGGCCTCGACAATGTGATTTTTCTCGGCGAGGTGGCCGAGCCGCGCAAGATGGCGCTGCTGCACAATTGCCGCGGCCTGGTTTTTCCCTCGAACCAAAGGTCGGAGGCCTATGGGCTTTCGCTGGTCGAGGCGGCGATGTGCGGCAAGCCGATGATTTCTTGCGAGATCGGAACGGGCACAAGCTACGTCAACAAAGCCGGCCAGACCGGGCTCGTGGTCCCTCCGTCGGATCCGGTACTCCTTGCCGAAGCGATCAACCGGCTGATCGACCAGCCGGCCGAGGCGGCGAATTGGGGACGGGCCGCGCGCGATCGGTATGTGCGCCTGTTCACTGCCGAAAGGATGGGGAAATCCTATGCCGAGCTCTACCGTCAGCTCGAGGGTCGCAACGGCTGAACAAGAAGGCCCGGCGTGGCCTTTCCGACTTCGGGGAGAAATCGGACCGTTGCGCTTTCTGCTGTCGATCGAGTCGCGACGCTTGGCGCACCGGTGCCCCCAAAAAACCTCTGGCGGTCCCCCCAACTCCGCGCTAATGCGGTAACCGGGTGACGGGGTTGGGGATTTGCAATCTGGAGTGGCGGCGGACGCTGGCCGGTCCGGAGCCGTTCTGGTAATTGTACCCCTACGCCTGGAGTTCAGTACTACCCAATGACCGCCTACGCAGAAGCCGTATCGGGAATCCGACCGAAGATGCGGCGCGCCATCATCATGGTCCAGGACCTTGTCATGGTCCTGGTCTCGGTGGCGCTTAGCCTCACCCTCTCGCAGTCGCGGCTTTCCTTCGACGCGTTCTCCTCCGGCGGGCTTGCCTGCTGGGCGCTCATCGTGCTCGCCGCCCATGTGCTGTTTCGCTATAGCGGCCTTTACAGCACGGTCTGGCGTTTTGCTTCCACGCCCGATTTCTTCAACATCCTGAAGGGCTGCGGCAGCCTGACGGTGGTCCTCTATTTGGCCGCGGTTGCCTTCCGCTCCTTCTTCCAGCCGGTCTCCGGCCTCAACGAGCGCCAGTTCATCGTCTTTTTCCTGGTCTCCTTCACCATCATTTCGGCGCCCCGGCTTTACTATCGCTTCCTTCGCGACGGCGCGAGCTGGCGCATCCTGCGCCGAGCCCCCGGCGACGCGCCAATCAAGCAGGCGCTGTTCATCGGCCGGCTGAGCGAGGCGGACGTGATCGTCCGCTTCACCCGCACGGCCGTGCCGGCCGAATACGCCATCGCCGGCATCATGGCGACCGAGAGCGACGCGCCGCTCGGCACCCAGATCCAGGGCGTTCCGGTCGTGGCGCTCCGGCCGCGGCTGGTCGAGGTGCTGGAGGAATATGTCAACGGCACGGAAAACCTCGACCTCTTGATCTTCGGCAAAGGCATCGAGCGCGAGATCGAGGATTATGCCGAGCTGGTGCGCGTCGCCCGCCACAGTGGCATCGCCGTCGTCCAGTTTTCCGGCCTTTCGGAACTGGGGCAGGGCGGCAAGCTGGTTCTCGATGCCGTCGAGATGGAAACCATCATGCGCCGTTCGGCGGTCGCCACCGACACGACGCGCATCGGCGCCTTTGTCGACGGCAAGCGCGTGCTGGTCACCGGCGGCGCCGGCTCCATCGGCCGCGTCCTGGTCAAGCGCGCGCTGGAGCTCGGCGCCGAAGCGGTGCTGGTGGCCGACAATTCCGAGTTCGGCATTTTCCAGCTCGATCAGCTGATCGACGAAAAAGACCGCGACCGGTTGACCAGCCGCATCGTCGACGTCACCGACCGGCCGCACATGATGCGCCTCGTCGGCGAGTTTAAACCCGCGATCATCTTTCACGCCGCGGCGTTGAAGCACGTGCCGCTGCTGGAAGAGAACTGGGAAGCGGCGATCGAGACGAATGTCTTCGGCACGCTCGCCTGCGCCGAGGTCGCCGCCGAATGCGGAGTGCCGCAATTCCTGCTGATTTCCAGCGACAAGGCCGTCGACCCGACTTCGGTGCTCGGCGTCACCAAGCGGGCGGCCGAGCAGATCGTCTCCTCGCTGCATGAAACTCAGGCCGCGCCGTCGCTTATCCATGCCGGCGGACTGAACGGGCACCAGGCCGACGCGCATCACGCCCATCACGTGGGTGTGCATCGTCCCGGCACCAAATTCATCGCCGTGCGGTTCGGCAATGTCTTCGGCTCCAATGGCTCGGTGGCGACCGTCTTCCAGGCGCAGATCGAGGCCGGCGGGCCGGTCACCATCACCGATCGGCGCATGACCCGCTATTTCATGACGGTGGCCGAGGCCGTCGACCTCGTCATCATGTCGGCCGCCGACGCCGAGCAGCGCCAGGGCAGCGGCGACTACGCCATCTACATGCTCGACATGGGCAAGCCCGTGCCGATCCTCGAAGTCGCCGAAACCATGATCCGCATGGCCGGCAAAAGCCCCTACACCGACATCCCGATCCGCTTCACCGGCATCAGACCCGGCGAAAAGCTGCACGAGACGCTGCATGGCGAGAACGAAGAGGTCGTCAAGCTCGACATCGCTAAGCTCTTCGGCCTCAGGACCGACATCGTGGAATGGCCGAGAATCGAGGCCGCGCTGCCGGCGCTGGTGGCCGCGATGAACGATCGGGACAAGGCCGCCGCGCTTGCGATCCTGGCGGGGCTCTACCGGGCGGAGCAAAGCGCCGTCGGCGCGCCCGAGCAGACAGCGCCGAAAACGGTCGGACAGATCGGCTGACACATGTTGCCCCAAGTCCGCTACGTCGGCGCCGGATCTAAGCCGTGACGGCAAAGCGGGCTTTCGATCTCATTATTGCGGCCGTGATGCTGGCGGTGACGTCGCCGATCGTGCTCGTCGCCATGCTGGCGATCCGGGCGACGTCGCCGGGGCCGGCCATCTTTTCGCAGCCACGCGTCGGACGCGGGGGCGCTGTCTTTGCCTGCCACAAGCTGCGCACGATGCATCGCGATACCCCCTCCTTGCCCACGCATGAGGCGCCGGCCAGTTCGGTCACTGCTGTCGGCAAGGTGCTGCGCCGGACCAAGATCGACGAGCTGCCGCAACTCTGGAACGTGCTGAAAGGCGAGATGAGCCTTGTCGGGCCCCGTCCGTGCCTGCCGACGCAGACGGAACTGATCGGGCACCGGCAGCGGCTGGGCGTGCTGCCGGCGCTTCCGGGCATCACCGGGCTCGCGCAGATCAAGGGCATCGACATGTCCGACCCAAGTCTCTGCGCCGAGACCGATGCCGCCTACCTCAAGGCTGCCTCCATCGGCCTCGACCTCAAAATCCTTATTGGCACATTTTACCGGGCCTGAGCGGCCTGTCGCGCCACGTCGCGAAGCCGGTCGAACGTGTCGGCCTCCGGCGCCCAGCCTTCCGAAATCAGCAGTGACGGGTCACAGATCTGTGTCGCAACAGAGGCTTCGTACGAAGCTTGTCTGCCAAGCAGTGTCGCCACCAGCCTGAACGGTCGAGCCGGCAGGGATAGAAAGCGCGACGGAATGCCGAACCCACGGCGGAACGCCCTGATGATTTCGAATATCGCGACTGGGGAAGCATCGCCTAAGACATAGGTCGGACGCGGCGGCATAGGACGGGTCAAAAGATGCACCACGGCACCGGCCACCGCGTCATGCGATATCAGCGAACGAACTGCCGTGAAAGCAGCTGTGGGCAATGGAAAGGGAGTGGCTGCAAGCCGCATCAGCCCTCGCAAGTTTCCCTTCATGCCTTCGCCATAGGCCGGCGGCAGCCGCAGCGCCGTTGCTCCAGCACGTCCGGCTAGTCTAAAGGCTTCCAGCATCCTGATCTCGCCTTCGCGCTTGGAGCGGCCATAGGCGCATTGCGGGGCGGGGGGCGTCGCCTCATTGATCGTGCCGCTGAAGCCGGGACCGGCCACGGCCCGGATCGAGGAAAGATAGATGAAGCGCCCGCCGGTACCAATGGCCGCAGCCTTGGCCAGCCGCCCGGTCAACGCCGCATTGGCAGCCCGGTAGTCGGCCTCGCTGGCACCGCGATCGTTGTTGAGCGCCGCGCAGTGAACGACATGCGTCACGTCACGCATCAGCGCCAGGAAGGCCTCGTCCGGCGCGTTGACGCCAGGCAGCAGAACGGCATCGTCTGCGGCTGCCAGCCTTTCCGGCCGGCGCGAGGCGACCCGTACGTCGAATCCGGCCTCTTGCAACCGGCCGACGACCTTGCGCCCGATGAAGCCTGTCGCGCCGGTGACCAGAACCTTCATGAATGGTGGCTGGTGTTCGGCGCCATTGCGCCGGCGCCCTCGACGATCGGCGGCACCGTTCGCCCGCAAGCCAGATAGGTTCCGGAAACCAGGAACACCATCAGCGTCGAATCGAGAAGGTCCTGGCCGACCAGGATGCCGGTCAGTCCGCCGATGAGATAGGTGATGACCGTGACGATGATCATCGTTGCGCCGAACCGTTCCACCGGTTCGGCGCTAAGGCGCAGCGCCCTTGCCGCGTTCCGGGCCGCGACCACGAATATCGCAGCAAGCGCCAGCGCCCCCAACAAACCGGCCTGCACCGCCGCGGTCAGGAAGCCGTCGTGATAGTGATTATACCCTGCGGTCATGCCGAATTGGTCGTGAAAGCCTTGTTTCATCAGTGCCCGGCTAGCCGAGATGCCATGGCCGAAGATCGGCATCTCACGGAAAGCGCCGACCCCGATCTCCCACATCGCCACGCGCAGGCCGATCGCAGTCGAGTGATCGCCCTTGGTCGTCAATGCGTCCAAGTCGCTGAACAGGAAGTCGGCGCGTTCCATGATGACGGGGAAGCCGATGGCCGCGACGAGCAGGCAGGCCGCACCTGCGATCAAAGCCAAACGCGTCAGATTGGCGCCGGCGAAGCGGCGGCGGTTGATCAGCAGGACGGCGATGGCGGCGATCGGCAGGGCAACCCAGATGATGCGCGATCCGGAAAGGAGGATCGCCGCCACCCCAGCGAGCGCCGCACCGGCGAGCGCCTTCCAGCCCTTCACGATCCCCGAGAGCGCGCCGGCAAGGCACATCATGGCGGCAAGACAGGTGACCGTCGCGAACACGATCGCATTTCCGGCGCCGCCCTCGGCCCGCATGCCGACCCAGTGATACTGAACGACGGCGATCGCCAGCGCGCCGCAACATGCCGCGGCACTTGCAAGCACGGCTATGCGCGCAAGGGTGAGCTTGTCAGTGATGCTCCAGGTCGAATAGGAAAACGGGAAGAACAGCAAGGTGATCAGCGCCAGGAAATATTTCAAATCCGCCCCGAGCGCACCGTTGACGATCGAAGCGAGGACCATGGCCACGCAATAGGCATAGATCGCCACCGTCATGGCGAGCATCGGCCCGTCGATGTTGAATCGCCGCCGCCCGAAGGCGAGCAGGAAAACGGACCACAGCCCGCCGCCGTTGAAGACGAAGCTCACCACCGATCCCAGCACAGGCGGCGAGAAGAAGCAGATGATCGAGAAGTAGATGTTGATCTGTTTCGGCGCGAGGTGGCGCCGGAGCGATGTAAACGGGTTCAATGCCTTGCTTCGCAATCTTCCAGGTTGTGCGCAGACCCGCGGCGGTGGCAGTTGCCCTCGACCCCGTTCTGTCGCGCCTCGCCCCGTTTCCCGCGCCGGTATAGCGTCTGGCGCCGATCTCCGATAGGGCGGCCGAAGGATGTTCAGTCAAAAATCGCCGACGTGGTCGAAAGCCGTTGGAAAGTCAATCTAGCCGATCGAGGCAACAGGTTTGTTCGGTGCCTCTCTATTGCTCAGCTTGCCTGGGAGGATTTTCCGTCTAATCTGGCTTACTTGGAAAATTCATTCCCGAACCGCAGTGCCCGGCGCGCGTCTTGCATTGTTATGGATAATGGCGATCTGCTAGAACGCCCGCCAGAATGTCCAGGGCTTGACGGGCTGTTTGAGGGAAACCGCGCCAATCGCCTGCAGCAAGGTTCTGGCCGGCACGAAAGAACGCTCAACAGTCCATGAACATCGCGCTCACCCATCTGCAGCGGCTTGAGGCCGAATCCATCCACATCTTCCGTGAGGTTGCGGCCTCGTTCTCCAAGCCGGTGATGCTCTATTCGGTCGGCAAGGATTCCTCGGTGCTGATGCATCTGGCCATGAAGGCCTTCTATCCGGCCAAGCCGCCATTTCCCTTCCTGCATGTCGACACGACCTGGAAGTTCCGCGAGATGATCGCCTTTCGCGACCAGATGGCGCAGAAGCTGGGCTTCGACCTGCTCGTCCATGTCAACGAGGACGGCGTACGCGACAACATCAATCCGTTCGATCACGGCTCCAACACCCACACCCATGTGATGAAGACGGTGGCGCTGCGCCAGGCGCTCGACAAATACGGCTTCGACGCGGCCTTCGGCGGCGCCCGCCGTGACGAGGAGAAGTCGCGCGCCAAGGAGCGTATCTTTTCCTTCCGCAACGCGCAGCATGCCTGGGACCCGAAGAACCAGCGGCCGGAGATGTGGAAGATCTTCAACACCCGCATCGCGCCGGGCGAGTCGATCCGCGTCTTTCCGCTGTCCAACTGGACCGAGCTCGACATCTGGCAGTATATTTTGCAGGAAAATATCCCGATCGTGCCGCTCTATTTCGCCAAGGAACGGCCGGTTGTCGAACGCGACGGCATGCTCATCATGAAGGATGACGATCGCATGCAACTGCGTCCCGGCGAGACGGTCGAGAACCGTCTCGTGCGCTTC
This sequence comes from Mesorhizobium shonense, assembly GCF_040545255.1. Taxonomy (NCBI): domain Bacteria; kingdom Pseudomonadati; phylum Pseudomonadota; class Alphaproteobacteria; order Hyphomicrobiales; family Phyllobacteriaceae; genus Mesorhizobium; species Mesorhizobium shonense. The sequence goes on along the minus strand of NZ_JBEPLM010000001.1, from coordinate 615,197 downwards.
CGCACGCTGGGCTGCTATCCGCTGACGGGTGCCATCGAATCGGATGCCGATACGCTGGAAGCCATTGTCGGCGAGATGCTGACCGCCCGCACATCCGAGCGCCAGGGCCGCCTCATCGACCGCGACGAGGCCGGCTCCATGGAAAAAAAGAAGCGCGAGGGGTATTTCTGAGCATGCGTCACATCCTGGCCAAGAGCCTCGCCCCGACCGACTCGATCCGCGACTACATGACCGCGCAGGAAAAGAAGTCGCTGCTGCGCTTCCTCACCTGTGGCTCGGTCGACGACGGCAAGTCGACGCTGATCGGCCGGCTGCTTTCCGACACCAAGCAGATATTCGAGGACCAGCTCGCCGCGCTGGAGCGCGATTCGCGCAAGCACGGCACCACCGGCGAAGACGTCGACTTCGCGCTTTTGGTCGACGGGCTGGAGGCCGAGCGCGAGCAGGGCATCACCATCGACGTCGCCTACCGCTTCTTCGCCACGCCGAAGCGCAAGTTCATCGTCGCCGACACGCCCGGCCACGAGCAGTACACGCGCAACATGGCGACGGGTGCGTCGACCGCCGATCTCGCCATCGTGCTGATCGACGCGCGCCAGGGCGTTTTGCGCCAGACCAGGCGCCATTCGATCATTGCCTCGCTGCTCGGCATCCGCCACATCGTGCTTGCCGTCAACAAGATCGACCTTGTCGGCTTCGACAAGACCGTCTTCGACGACATCGTGGCGGACTACGGCGCGTTCGCGAAGGGACTGGGCTTCGAGAGCGTCGTGCCGATCCCGATGTCGGCGCGCTATGGCGACAACGTAACCACCGGCTCGGAGCGCACGCCCTGGTATTCCGGCCCATCACTGATCGAGCATCTGGAAACGGTGTCGGTCGATGAGGCCGCCGTCGAGCTGCCGTTCCGCTTCCCCGTCCAGTATGTGAACCGTCCGAACCTCGATTTCCGCGGCTTTGCCGGCACCATCGCCTCGGGCACGGTTTCGCAAGGCGACGAGGTCGTGGTCGCCAAGTCGGGCAGGGCCTCGCGCGTCAAGCGCATCGTCGCGCATGGCGGCGACCTCGAGCAGGCCGTCGCCGGCCAGGCCGTCACGCTCGTCCTCGAGGACGAGGTCGAAGTGTCGCGCGGCAACATGCTGGTGTCGCCGGCCGCACGTCCGCAGGTCGCCGACCAGTTCACAGCCAACGTCGTCTGGTTCGACGAACAGGCGCTGCTGCCGGGCCGTTCCTATATCCTGCGAACCGAAACCGACCAGGTCAGCGCCACCGTCACCGAACTGAAGTACCGGGTCAACGTCAACGATTTCGCGCATGAGGCGGCGAAGTCTCTCGACCTCAACGAGGTCGGCGTATGCAACCTCTCGACGCGGGCGCCGATCGCCTTCGATCCCTTCGCTGAGAACCGCACCGCCGGCGCCTTCATCCTGATCGATCGCATCAGCAATGCCACCGTCGGCGCCGGTATGATCCTGCATTCGCTGCGCCGTGCCGAAAACATCCACTGGCAGTCGCTCGATGTCGGCAAGCGCGGCCGCAGCGACCTGAAGAACCAGCGCTCGGCCGTGTTCTGGTTCACCGGCCTGTCCGGCTCGGGCAAGTCGACCATCGCAAATCTCTTCGAGAAGAAGCTGTTCGCGTCCGGCCGTCACACCTATATTCTCGACGGCGACAATGTCCGCCACGGCCTCAACCGCGATCTCGGCTTCACCGACGCCGATCGCGTCGAAAACATCCGCCGCGTTGCCGAGGTGGCGAAGCTGATGGCCGATGCCGGCCTGATCGTCATCGTCTCCTTCATCTCGCCCTTCAGCGCCGAGCGGCGCATGGCGCGTGAGCTGATGGGCGAGGGCGAATTCGTCGAAGTGTTCGTCGACACGCCGTTCGAGGAATGCGCCCGCCGTGACCCGAAGGGCCTTTACGCGCGCGCATTGAGCGGCGAGATCAAGAATTTCACCGGCGTCGATTCCCCCTATGAGGCGCCGGAGAATCCCGAGATCCACCTCGAGACTCTCGGCAAGAGCCCGCAGGAGATGGCGGAAGCCCTGGAACACTGGCTGAACGAGCGCGACATTGCCGAAGAGCAGTATGACAGTGGCGGCGGCATCTGACGACGAGGCCATGCTCGGGGTCTTCGAGCGCTTGGCGTTAGACGCCGGGCGCGAGGTCATGCGCGTCTTCCACGAGGGCTGCGCGGTCGACAAGAAGTCCGACTCTTCGCCCGTGACCGAAGCCGATCGCGAAAGCGAGAAGATCATCCTCGCCGGCCTTCGCTCCGCTTATCCGGACATCCCTTGCGTGGCCGAGGAGGAGGTTGCGGCGGGCATTGCCACGCCCGACCTCGACGGCGCCTTCTTCCTGGTTGATCCGCTCGACGGCACCAAGGAATTCGTCAACCGCCGCACCGATTTCACCGTCAACATCGCGCTCGTGCGCCATGGCGTGCCGGAAGTCGGCGTCGTCTTCGCGCCTTGCACCGGGCGTTTTTTCTCCGGCCGGCCGGGCAAGGCGGAAGCGATCGAAGTGGATGGCGACTATCGCATCGTCGGCCGACGGCCGATTGCCGTGCGGGCAGGGGGCACGCCGCTTGCGGTCGTAGCCAGCCGCTCGCACAACACGCCTGAGACCGACGCCTTCATCCGCGATCTCGGCGCCGCCGAGATCGTCTCCATAGGCTCGTCGCTGAAATTCTGCCTGCTCGCCGCCGCCGAGGCCGATGTCTATCCGCGTTTCGGCCGCACCATGGAATGGGACACCGCGGCCGGCGATGCGGTGCTGCGCGCCGCCGGCGGCATGACGCGCACGCTGGACGGCGAGCCGCTCGTCTACGGCAAGCGCAACCAGGCCAGCGACACCGATTTCGCCAACCCGCATTTCATTGCGACAGGGAAGGGCGTTGCTGTTTAATCTCCCCCCTTGAGGGGGAGATGTCGCCGAAGGCGACAGAGGGGGTCGCCTCAACTGGCACGACGCCATTCGTGCAGCCGTCGCGCTGAAAACGAAGTCGGCGCTTCACGCGCGGCGACCCCCTCTGGCCTGCCGGCCATCTCCCCCTCAAGGGGGGAGATCATCAAGCCGCCGCGACGTGCGCGGAGTTCGAGCCGATATAGTTGCGGATCGTCTCGATGATCTTGTCCTGGTCGGCTTCGCTCAGATAAGCGTGCATCGGCAAGCAGAGGATCTGCTTCGGCAGCGCTTCCGAGACGGCAAGGCCGGTCGGCGCGCGCGGATAGTCCTTGTAGGCGACCTGTTCGTGCAGCGGCTTCACATAGTAGATGACCGACGGGATGCCCTTTTCGCCGAGATGGGCCTTCAGCCCGTCGCGCTTCGGCGTCTCGATGGCGTATTGCGCCCAGGCCGAGCGGCCGTGGCCGAGGTTGCGCGATGCCTTGACGATGTCGCCAAGCCCCTTGGCATAGCGGTCGGCGACTGCTTGCCGGGCCACCATCTCTTCCTCGAGGATGGCGAGCTTCTCGATCAGGATCGCCGCCTGCAGCGTGTCGAGGCGCGAATTGATGCCGACGCGGACGTTGTCGTATTGCGTCTCTCCCTTGCCGTGGAAGGCGAAGGATCTGAGCTTGTCGGCCAGCGCAGCGTCATTGGTGAACATCGCGCCGCCGTCGCCATAGCAGCCGAGGGGCTTCGCCGGGTAAAAGCTCGTCGAGCCGACATGGCCGAAGGCGCCGCACATTTTGCCGTCGGCGGAGCCGCCCATCGACTGGGCCGCGTCCTCGATCACCAGCAGGTTTTCGCGCTTGGCGATCGCCATGATCGCCTCGTAGTCGGCGGAAAGCCCGAATAGGTCGACCGGGATGATCGCCTTCGGCGTCAAGCGGCCTTCCTTCTTGATCATCTCGATCGCCGCCTCGAGGCCGGCGACGTCGATGTTGTAGGTGTCGGGATCGACGTCGACGAACACCGGCTCGGCCTTGGCGAGCGCCACCACTTCGGCCGTCGCGGCAAAGGTGAAGCTCGGCACGAACACGGCGTCGCCCGGGCCGATGCCGGCGGCAAACAGCGGCAGAAGCAGCGCATCGGTGCCGTTGGCGCAGGCCACCACATGCTTGACGCCGACGTAGGCCGCGAGCTTGTTCTCGAATTCGGTGACCTGGGGCCCGAGGATGTAACGCCCGTCTTCGACCACTCGGTCGATCGCGGACTTCAACCGGTCGCGGATTCGTTCGCGCTGCGCGCCAAGATCGATGAACTGCATGTCGGCCTCAATGGCTTCAAAAGTGCTGGAGCGTGCTTTTCCGGATGGGCGCACGTCGCTGCTATCAATAACCGGCCCGCTGGTACCAGACTTGGCACGGCTGAAAAAGCCGGCCATGGCCGAGGCGAATTGCGCAAGTGTCGCAGCCTGTTACCGTCTTTTGCCGGCCTATTGCCCGAGGAAGCAGGAAAATCCCGGCTTCCGGGTGCATTCTCGGAGCCCTCTATCGCGCTGTTCCGGTCCTTGGAAACATAAAGTGATCGGTCGGGAAGGGCCTTGTCGACAGCCGATCAGGCTATTTCCTGCCGCCAGGGCGGGTTGGCGCCGGCCCGCGACACGGTCACCGCGGCCGCCTTGGCGCCAAGCTCCAGCGCCTTGCGGATCGCGTCCTCCGGCAGGCTGCCGATCGCCGCCTTGGTGAGCAGGCCCTGCTCGTGCAGCGAGGCGAGGATGCCGGCATTGAAGGTGTCGCCGGCGCCGACCGTGTCGACCACCTTCACCTTCTGCGGCACGACCGTGACCTTGTGTTCCCGGCTGTAGCCGACCGCGCCTTCGCTGCCATGGGTGACGACGATCAGCTTGGGGCCGCGGTCCAGCCAGTTGCGCACGACGTCCTCATGCGAGCCTGCTTCGTCGAACCAGTTGAGGTCTTCGTCCGAGAGCTTGACGATGTCGGCCATCGCCATCATCTCGCGGATGCGTCTGAGATGCTTGGCCTTGTCCGGGATGAAGTTCGGCCGGATGTTGGGGTCGAGCATCATCACCCGGCTCTTGTGCTCGCGCCGCATGAACTCCTCATAGGCGGATCCCGCAGGTTCCGAAATCAGGCTGATGGCGCCGAACAGCATCGCCTCGATCTCGGCGCCCAGCTTCGGCAGGTCCTCGATGGTCAGCATCCGCCCGGCGGTGTTCTCGTCATAGAAGGTGTAGGTCGCCTGGCCGTTGGTGAGCCGCACGAAGGCGAGCGTCGTGGGCTTTGGCGAGGTGTGGGCATAGGTCGAGCTCACCTTGCTTGCGCCGAGCGCCTCGCGGAGCTGGCCGCCGAACAGGTCGGAGGAAAGGCCGCAGAAGAAGCCCGCCGGGGCGCCGAGCCGCCCAAGCGCGATCGCGCTGTTGAACACCGCGCCGCCGACATAAGGCGCGAAGGCCGCTTCGCCTTCCGTCGTCGTGCGCGGCAGCATGTCGATCAGGGCTTCGCCACAGCAAAGGATCATTTCTTGTCGGTCTCCGGCGGCTGGATCACGCCTTTGCGGATGATGATGTTGGCATAGAGCCTGGGTTCGCTGGTCGCGACGATCGCGTGCGCGGCCTTGACCCGTGCATAGAAGTCGGCGCCGGCCAGCGCAATCACCTTGTGGCGCGGCGCGCGCCTCGCGCAGACCGCTTCCATCTCGCGATGCACGGGATCGGCGAGCACCGGATCGCCTTTGACCGAAGCGCGAAACAAAGCCTCCGGCGCCGTCTCGTCCACCGGAAGCACGCTCAAAACGGCATCGAGCACCGGAATGACGTGATGGCCGTCGGCGCGGATCAGCCTGCGCGCCTGTTCCTCGGCGGGATAATTGCCGTCGACGATGGCGATCTCGTCACCATGGCCCATGGCTCGCAGCGTCGCCAGAAGCTGCGGGCCGAGCAGCGGCGGGATGCCGATCAGCATGGTCAGGCGCTCCTGGAAATCGTGGTCGGTCCGATCAGGAAGCGCTCGGAAAGCGGCAGGCTGGCGCCACCCAGCGCCCGCGCATGGATGCCGACCGTTCCTTCGCGTACGACGGGCAGTTTCAACCCTTCGGCGTCGATGCCGGCAATCGCATCCGTGACCGCATCGACAAGCCGCCGCCGCACCTCGAGCGGCATCCAGCCGTCGATCACCGCCGCTTCGAAATCGATGACCGAGGAGGCAGCGACGATCGCATAGGCCAGCGCCTGCGAAGCGCTGGCGATCCAATCATCGAGCTCCGTGCCGATCTCGCCCCATTCCTGCGGCGAGGTCCAAAGATATGAGCCGTCGATGCCCTTGGCGCTGAGCGCCTTTTCCAGCATCGCGATCGAGGCGACGTCGATCAGCTGCGTCGGCTTGCCGTCCGGCCCGGGCACCGGCATCGAGCCCAGCGCGCCTGCGTTTCCGGTCGGCCCGCCGAACAGGCGGCCGTTGAGCACGATGCCGCCGCCGGCAAAGGCGCCGATGTAGAAATAGACGAAGTCGCGCGCGGCGCCCGCCTGGCCGAAGACGAGCTCCGCCCCGCAAGCGGAAGTGGCGTCGTTCTGCAGATAGACCGGAAATTCGCACTGCGCCTGGATGTCGGCACGGATATCGCGGTGGCGCCATTCGTCCATGATCTCGCGCGGCGCGCCGGCGGTGTCGGCCCAGCTCCAGAGCTCGAACGGCATGGCGATGCCGAGCCCGGCGATGCGCTTGTCCTGCGCCGGCGTCAGTTCGCCGCGCATCTTTCCGATCCCCGCGGTGACGAACTCGACAGTCTCGCGCGGCGCCGGATAGCGGTAGGAATTCTGCAGCATCGCGCGCACATTGCCGAGGAAGTCGATCAGCACCAGCTCGGCGCTGCGGCGGCCGATCTTGAGGCCGATGAAGAAGGCGCCTTCCGGGTTGAGCGCCATCGGGATCGACGGCTGGCCGATCTTGCCGCGCAGCGGCGCCTGGCGGACGAGCAGCTTGTCGTCTTCGAGCTCGCGCATGATGACCGACACCGTCTGCGCCGACAGCCCTGTCATGCGCGCAATGTCGGATTTGGCAAGGCTGCCATGCTGGCGCACCAGCGACAGCACGAGCCGTTCATTGTGGTCGCGCATACCGCTCTGGTTGGTGCCGCGATGCAGGCGGCTCTCCAGAGCCTCGGGCGAACCGTGCCTCGCAATGCCGGTCTCCACCCTGTTCCTCCCGTCGGTTTCCCCACACTGCTTTTCGTTCAGAATGGGTGAACGACGCAAGCCTGTCAATAATAAATAAGAGTGATTTAATTATTGACAGACGCGCTGGACTGGTGTCTTTTGAGGTGGCGTCCACGCTGGGAGAATGGTTGGATGCGCTTGAGGCGCCGGGTTGGCCGGCGTCCGGAATGGTTCCATTGGGAGGAAATCGTGACCAAGAAATCGCTGCTGAAGTCCACCGTGTTCGCGGCGGCCGGGCTGGGCCTGCTCGCATTCGCTTCGTCCGCGTCGGCCGCCGGCGTCGGCGCCTGCCTGATCACCAAGACCGACACCAATCCCTTCTTCGTCAAGATGAAGGAGGGCGCGACCGCCAAGGCAAAAGAACTCGGCGTCGACCTCAAGACCTATGCCGGCAAGATCGATGGCGACAGCGAGAGCCAGGTCGCGGCTATCGAAAGCTGCATCGCTGACGGCGCCAAGGGCATACTGATCACCGCCTCCGACACCAAAGGCATCGTGCCGACGGTGAAGAAGGCCCGCGACGCCGGCCTGCTGGTGATTGCGCTGGATACGCCGCTCGATCCGATCGACGCTGCCGACGCCACTTTCGCCACCGACAATCTCGAAGCCGGCAAGCTGATCGGCGCCTGGGCGGCCGCCACGCTCGGCGACAAGGCCAAGGACGCCAAGATCGGCTTCCTCGACTTGACGCCGTCGCAGCCGACGGTGGACGTGCTGCGCGACCAGGGCTTCATGATGGGCTACGGCATCGACGTGAAGGACCCGAACAAGATCGGCGACGAGGACGATCCGCGCATCGTTGGTCATGACGTCACCAACGGCAACGAGGAAGGCGGCCGCAAGGCGATGGAGAACCTCCTGCAGAAGGACAACACCATCAACGTCATCCACACCATCAACGAGCCCGCCGCCGTCGGCGCCTACCAGGCACTCAAGGCCGTCGGCCTCGAAAAGCAGGTGCTGATCGTCTCGGTCGATGGCGGCTGCCCCGGCGTGAAGTCGGTGACCGAAGGCGTGATCGGCGCGACCTCGCAGCAATATCCGCTGCAGATGGCGGCACTCGGCATCGAGGCGATCGCCGCTTTCGCCAAGGACGGCACCAAGCCGAAGCCGACCGAAGGCAAGAACTTCTTCGACACCGGCGTCAACCTCGTGACCGACAAGCCGGCCAACGGTGTGAAGTCGATCGACACCAAGGAAGGCCTCGCCAAGTGCTGGGGCTGATGCTGGCCTGACCGGCAACAAACCTTGCGGCCGGGGGCTTGATCCCCGGCCGCATCGGGTGGACGATGCGCTTTCGTAAGCGCTGACAATCCTGGCGACAGACCGGATAGCGTGGACGGCGTGTGGGGCAGTGAGCAGGCCCCGCACAGACGGGAGGAGACATGTCTCAGATTCAGGAATTCGAGAAAGTACTCTCAGGCAGCGACACAAATGTCGCCGCCTTCGAGGAGCACGGCAAGTCGTTCGTCAAGCGCGCCCAGCACTTCCTGCATTCCACGCCGGCGGCGGTGCCGCTGATCGTGCTGGTGCTGTCGGTCATCATCTTCGGCATTGCCATCGGCGGACGTTTCTTCTCGTCCTACACCTTGACGCTGATCCTGCAGCAGATCGCCATCGTCGGTATTCTGGGCGCCGCCCAGACGCTGGTCATCCTGACCGCCGGCATCGATCTCTCGGTCGGCGTGATCATGGTGATTTCAGCCGTGATCATGGGCAACTGTGCCCTCACTTACGGAATGCCGACCCTTCTTGCGGTGGTCGTAGGGCTTGCCGCTGGCGGCGCCTGCGGCCTGCTCAACGGTCTGCTGGTCGCTTACATGAAGCTGCCGCCCTTCATCGTCACGCTCGGCACCTGGAATATCGTCATGGCGACGAACTTCATTTATTCCGCCAACGAGACGATCCGCGACGCTGACGTCGATGCCCAGGCGCCGTTACTGCACTTCTTCGCGCTGAGCTTCAGGGTCGGCTCGGCCGTGCTGACGGCTGGTGTCATTGCCATGGTCCTGCTGGTGCTGCTGCTCTGGTACGTGCTCAACCACACGGCCTGGGGCCGCCATGTCTACGCCGTTGGCGACGATCCGGAAGCGGCGAAGCTCTCCGGCATCCAGACCAAGAAGGTGCTTATGGCCGTCTATACGCTTGCCGGCCTGATCGCCGCCTTCGCGGCCTGGGTCTCGATCGGCCGCAACGGCTCGATCTCGCCGTCCGCCGCGGTCACCGACTACAATCTGCAGGCGATCACCGCGACGGTGATCGGCGGTATCTCGCTCTTCGGCGGCCGCGGATCGATCCTCGGCACGCTGTTCGGCGCCATGATCGTCGGCGTCGTCTCGATGGGCCTCAACATGCTGGGTGCCGATCCGCAGTGGAAAGTGCTGCTCACCGGCGTCCTGATCATCGGCGCCGTGGCGATCGACCAGTGGATCAGAAAGGTTTCGGTGTAACCATGACTGAGCAGGCTGTCCTCACCGCGCGCGGTCTCACCAAGCGCTATGGCCGCGTGACCGCGCTCAACAACTGCGACTTCGATCTCTATCCAGGCGAAATCCTGGCGGTGATCGGCGATAACGGCGCCGGCAAGTCGACGCTGATCAAGGCGATCTCCGGCGCTGTGCATGCCGACGAGGGGGTGATCGAGCTGGACGGCAAGCAGGTCCAGTTCAAATCGCCCATCGAGGCCCGCGAAGCCGGCATCGAGACCGTTTATCAGAACCTGGCGCTGTCACCGGCGCTGTCGATCGCCGACAACATGTTCCTCGGCCGCGAGATCCGCAAGCCCGGCCCGCTCGGCAGCTGGTTCCGCATGCTCGACCGTCCGGCGATGGAAAAGCGCGCGCGAGACAAGCTGACCGAGCTTGGCCTGATGACCATCCAGAACATCAGCCAGGCGGTGGAAACGCTCTCGGGCGGCCAGCGCCAGGGCGTCGCGGTGGCGCGCGCCGCAGCCTTCGGCTCGAAGGTGGTGATCATGGACGAGCCGACTGCAGCGCTCGGCGTCAAGGAAAGCCGCCGCGTGCTGGAGCTGATCCTCGACGTCAAGAAGCGCGGCCTGCCGATCGTGCTCATCTCCCACAACATGCCGCATGTCTTCGAGGTTGCCGATCGCATCCACATCCACCGGCTTGGGCGGCGCCTTTGCGTCGTCGATCCCAAGCAGATTTCCATGTCGGATGCCGTCGCCCTCATGACCGGCGCCAAGAAGCCGCCGGAGGATGCGCTGGCGGCCTGATCTCCACCCACTACGGTAAACAGCCGAAGGAGCCCCTCATGGACATCACGGCCTAAATCGATTTAGTATATGCTGCAGCGCGGCATAGTGGGGTAGGAGAAACGGTGAAAGCCGGTATGATCAGGCCAACCGAACGAGAGGCGATATGACATCCGCCATGACCATCGAAGCCCCCGCTCTCGACAATCCCGATCCCAAGACGCTCGCCGAAGAAGTCTTGATGTCGCTCAAATACCGGGTCGGCAAGGACACCACGGTCGCCACGCCCTATGACTGGCTGACCGCCTCGATCAAGGTTGTGCGCGACCGCGTCGTCGATAACTGGATCCAGGCGACCAAGGAAGCCTACGACCAGCAGGAAAAGCGCGTCTATTATTTGTCGCTCGAATTCCTGATCGGGCGCCTGATGCGCGACGCCTTCTCCAATCTCGGCCTGATGGAGAACATGCGCGAGGCGCTGGCCTCGCTCGGCGTGGACCTCGACCTGATTGCCGGCCTCGAGCCGGACGCAGCCCTTGGCAATGGCGGCCTCGGCCGGCTCGCAGCCTGCTTCATGGAAAGCATGGCGACGGTCGATATTCCTGCCCATGGTTACGGCATCCGCTATGCCAACGGCATGTTCCGCCAGGAGATCCATGACGGCTGGCAGGTCGAGCTGCCGGAAACCTGGCTCGACCACGGCAATCCGTGGGAGTTCGAGCGGCGCGAACGTTCCTTCGAGGTCGGCTTCGGCGGCTCGGTGGAATCGATCACCTCCAAGGACGGCCGGCTCGAACGCCATGTCTGGAAGCCGACCGAGCACGTGCTGGCCGTCGCCTATGATACGCCTGTGGCCGGCTGGCGCGCCAGGCGCGTCAACACGCTGCGGCTCTGGTCCGGCATGCCGATCGACCCGATCCTGCTCGACAAGTTCAATGCCGGCGACCACATCGGCGCGCTCGCCGAAAGCAACAAGGCCGACGCGCTGTCGCGCGTGCTTTATCCTGCCGATTCGCACATGGCCGGGCAGGAGCTGAGGCTGAGGCAGGAATATTTCTTCTCGACCGCCTCGCTGCAGGACATCGTCCAGCGCCATCTCAGCCAGTATGGCGACCTCAAGTCGCTGCCCGACAAGGCAGCGATCCATTTGAACGACACCCACCCCGCGGTCGCCGTGCCGGAGCTGATGCGGCTCTTGATGGACGTCCACGGCATGGATTTCGACCTCGCCTGGGACATCACCACGCGCACCTTCGCCTACACCAACCACACGCTTCTTCCCGAGGCGCTGGAAAGCTGGCCGGTGCCGCTGTTCGAGCGGCTGCTGCCGCGCCACATGCAGATCGTCTACGCCATCAACGCGCAGGTACTGCTCGAGGCCCGCGCGACCAACCAGTTCTCCGGCGAGCAGATCGCTCGCATCTCACTAATCCAGGAAAATGGCGACCGTCGCGTGCGCATGGGCAATCTGGCCTTCGTCGGCTCGCATTCGATCAACGGCGTCTCGGCGCTCCACACCGAGCTGATGAAGGAGACGGTGTTCGCCGATCTCCACAAGCTCTATCCGGACCGCATCAACAACAAGACCAACGGCATCACGCCGCGGCGCTGGCTGATCCAGTGCAATCCCGGCCTGACCGCGCTCGCCCGCGAGGCGATCGGCGGCCGCTTCATGGACGACATCGAGGCGATCAAGGATCTCGATCCTCTCGCCGACGATGCCGTTTTCCGAGAGAAGTTTGCCGCCGTGAAGAGGCAGAACAAGGCGAGGCTTGCGAACCTCGTCGCCGACCGGCTCGGCATCAAGCTCGACCCGTCGGCGCTGTTCGACATCCAGGTCAAGCGCATCCACGAATACAAGCGCCAGCTGCTCAACATCCTGGAGGCGATCTCGTTTTACGACCAGATCCGCTCGCATCCCGAGCGGGACTGGATGCCACGGGTAAAATTCTTCGGCGGCAAGGCGGCGCCCAGCTACCACAACGCCAAGCTGATCATCAAACTGGCCAACGACGTCGCCAGGGTCATCAACCGCGATCCGGCGGTGCGTGGCCTGCTGAAGGTGGTGTTCGTGCCGAACTACAATGTCAGCCTGGCCGAGCTGATGATGCCGGCCGCCGATCTTTCCGAGCAGATCTCGACCGCCGGCATGGAGGCCTCCGGCACCGGCAACATGAAGTTCGCGCTGAACGGCGCCCTGACCATCGGCACGCTCGACGGCGCCAATGTCGAGATCAAGGAGCATGTCGGCGACGACAACATCTTCATCTTCGGCCTCACCACCGCCGAGGTCGCAGACCGGCGCAACAATGGCTACAATCCGCGCGGCGTGATCGAGGCCTCGCCGGAGCTGGCCCAGGCGGTAGCCGCGATCTCGTCCGGCGTCTTTTCGCCCGACGATCCCGACCGCTATCGCGATCTCATGAACGGCCTCTATCAGAGCGACTGGTTCATGGTGGCGGCCGATTTCGATTGCTACGCCGCCTGTCAGCGCGAGGTCGATGCCGTGTGGCGCAACAGCCCCGACTGGTACGCACGCGCCATCCGCAACGTCGCCCGCGTTGGCTGGTTCTCGTCCGATCGCACCATCCGCCAATATGCGAAAGAAATCTGGAACGTGCCTGCCTGATGTGATTGCATGAGGCCACGAACGATGCGCCCCCGGTGCATGCCGCCCAAAAGTGCATAGCGGTTTTGGGATCACGGCATGCACCAAAACAAAGATCGGTGCATGCCGCCCAAAAGTGCATAGCGGTTTTGGGATCACGGCATGCACCAAAACAACGATCGGTGCATGCCGCCCAAAAGTGCGAAGCGGTTTTGGGACAACGACATGCACCAAAACAAAGACTGGTGCCCGGGGAGGGCGACCGCCTGATGAGGAAGCCGCGCGCGACCGCTGCGACAAGCGGGCCGGACGGACCGGCGCCAGCCGGCGATGTCGCGGCGATTGTCGCCGGAACGCATGGCGATCCCTTTGCCGTCCTGGGCCTGCATGAAGCCGGCAAAGGCTTCGTCGCCCGCTGCTTCGTGCCCAATGCCGAATTCGTCACCGCCTACACGCTGACCGGCAGGGAGGTCGGGGACCTCATCCGCAGCGATGATGCCGGCTTCTTCGAAGGCAGGCTCTCGATCCGCAAGCGCCAGCCGCTACGCTATCACGCCAGAAATGCCGGCGGCGATTGGTGGCTGACCGATCCCTATTCCTTCGGCCCGGTGCTGGGGCCGATGGACGACTACTACATGGCCGAGGGCTCGCATCTAAGGCTCTTCGACAAGCTCGGCGCCCATATCATCGAGCATGAGGGCGCGACCGGCGTGCATTTCGCCGTCTGGGCGCCCAATGCCCGGCGCGTCTCGGTGGTTGGCGCCTTCAACGACTGGGACGGCCGCCGGCACACCATGCGCGACCGCAAGGATACCGGCATCTGGGAGCTGTTCATTCCCGACCTCGGCGCCGGCCAGCCCTACAAGTTCGAGATCATCGGCCCCGACGGTGTGCGGCTGCCGCTCAAGGCCGACCCCTTCGCCTTCGAATCCGAGCTGCGCCCGGCGACCGCTTCGGTGACGGCGCCGCCGATGGCGCATCAATGGGGCGACGAGGCGCATCGCGGCTTCTGGCAGAAGGCCGACCCCAGGCGCGAGGCGATCTCGATCTACGAGGTCCATGCCGGCTCGTGGCAGCGCCGCGACGACGGCACGTTCCTCACCTGGGACGAGCTCGCCGCGCGGCTCATCCCTTATGTGGTCGACACCGGCTTCACCCATATCGAGTTCCTGCCGATCTCCGAGCACCCCTACGACCCGTCCTGGGGCTACCAGACGACCGGCCTCTATGCGCCGACCGCCCGCTTCGGCGATCCTGACGGCTTCGCCCGCTTCGTCGATGGCGCCCATCGCGCAGGCGTCGGCATCATCCTCGACTGGGTGCCTGCGCATTTTCCGGTCGACGAGCATGGGCTGGTGCAATTCGACGGCACCGCGCTCTACGAGCATGCCGATCCGCGCCAGGGCTTCCATCCCGACTGGAACACCGCGATCTACAATTTCGGCCGCCGCGAGGTGGTGTCGTTCCTCGTCAACAATGCGCTGTTCTGGGCCGAAAAATACCATGTCGACGGTCTGCGCGTCGATGCGGTCGCTTCGATGCTCTACCTCGACTATTCGCGCAAGGCGGGCGAATGGATCCCCAACGAGAAAGGCGGACGCGAGAACCTGCAGGCCGTCAGCTTCCTGCAGAAGATGAACAAGGAGCTCTACGGTCACCATCCCGGCGTGATGACGATCGCGGAAGAATCGACCTCATGGCCGAAGGTCTCGCGGCCGGTGCATGAAGGCGGGCTCGGCTTCGGCTTCAAGTGGAACATGGGCTTCATGCACGACACGCTGGAGTATTTCTCCAAGGAGCCGATCTATCGCAAGCACCACCACAACGACATCACCTTCGGCCTGGTCTACGCCTTCTCCGAGAATTTCGTGTTGCCGCTCTCCCATGACGAGGTCGTGCACGGCAAGGGCACGCTGCTTCACAAGATGGCCGGCGACGACTGGCAGAAGTTCGCGACGCTGCGCGCCTATTACGCCTTCATGTGGGGATATCCCGGCAAGAAGCTTCTGTTCATGGGCCAGGAATTCGCCCAGCGCCGCGAGTGGAGCGAGGAACGCGCGCTCGACTGGAACCTGCTGGACTTCGCACCGCATCGCGGCGTCTGGCAGGTGGTGCGGGACCTGAACTACCTCTACCGGTCGCGCCCGGCGCTGCATGCGCGCGACTGCGAGCCGGAAGGCTTCTCCTGGCTGATCGTCGACGATCGCGACAACTCGGTCTTTGCCTGGCTGCGCAGCGCGCCGGACGGCAATCCGATCGCCGTCATCTCCAATTTCACTCCGGTGCCGCGCGAGAACTATCGTGTGCCGCTGCCGAAGGCGGGCGAGTGGCGCGAGATCATCAACACTGACGCCGCCGATTATGGCGGCTCCGGCATGGGCAATGGCGGCATGGTCGCAGCCAGCGAGGAAGGGGGCGGCACGTCGGCGATGGTGTTGTTGCCGCCGCTGTCGACGATCATGCTGGAATTCGTCGCGGACTGAAGCAGATGATATCTCATCTTGCCGAAGCAAAGTTCCGGACAGCTTAGGAGGGAGGCAAACAATGGCAGAGATCAAGAGAACCCAGCCGCTGGCGCGCGATGCCATGGCCTATGTGCTGGCGGGCGGCCGCGGCAGCCGCCTCAAGGAGCTGACCGACCGGCGCGCCAAGCCCGCGGTCTATTTCGGCGGCAAGACGCGCATCATCGATTTTGCGCTGTCCAACGCGTTGAACTCCGGCATACGCCGTCTCGGCGTCGCCACCCAGTACAAGGCACACTCGTTGATCCGTCACCTGCAGCGCGGCTGGAACTTCCTTCGGCCCGAACGAAACGAGAGCTTCGACATCCTTCCCGCCTCGCAGCGCGTGTCGGAAACGCAGTGGTATGAGGGCACGGCGGACGCGGTCTACCAGAACATCGACATCATCGAGGCCTACGGGCCCGAATATATGGTCATCCTGGCCGGCGACCACATCTACAAGATGGACTACGAGCTGATGCTGCGCCAGCACGTTGACGCCAATGCCGACGTGACCGTCGGCTGTCTCGAAGTGCCGCGCATGGAGGCGACCGGCTTCGGCGTCATGCATGTCGATGGCAAGGACAACATCATCGCCTTCGTCGAAAAGCCCGCCGATCCTCCCGGCATCCCCGACAAGCCGGAGTTTGCGCTCGCCTCGATGGGCATCTACGTCTTCAAGACGAAGTTCTTGATGGAGCAGTTGCGCCGAGACGCGGCCGAGCCCGGTTCCAGCCGCGACTTCGGCAAGGACATCATCCCTTACATCGTTGAGCATGGTAAGGCGATCGCGCACCGTTTCGCCAAATCCTGCGTACGCTCCTCGCATGAGGCCGAGCCCTACTGGCGCGATGTCGGTACGGTGGACGCCTATTGGGAAGCCAATATCGACCTCACCGACGTCACGCCAGAGCTCGATCTCTATGACCGCGACTGGCCGATCTGGACCTATGCCGAATTGAAGCCGCCGGCCAAGTTCGTGCATGACGAGGATGGTCGCCGCGGCGAGGCGATCTCCTCGCTGGTGTCGGGCGACTGCATCGTCTCCGGCGCATCGCTGCGCCGCAGCCTGATCTTCACCGGCGCGCGCATCAATTCCTATTCGAAGCTCGAGGAAGTGGTGATGCTGCCCGACGTCCAGGTCGGCCGCAACGCGCGCCTCAACCGCGTCGTCATCGACCACGGCGTCCATATCCCCGAAGGACTGGTGGTGGGCGAGGATCCGGCGCTCGACGCCAAGCGCTTCCGCGTTTCGGAAAAGGGCATCTGCCTGATCACCCAGGACATGATCAACAAGCTGTCAACCTGATCAGCAAGTTGTCGACCTGATAAGGTCGAGCAACAAGCTGTCAACCTGACAAGATTGATCAACAAGCTGTCACTTTAAGTTCGGAATGTAGAGCGCATGCAGGTTCTGTCGGTCACGCCCGAAATCTTCCCGCTGATCAAGACCGGCGGGCTTGCCGACGTGACGGGCGCGCTGCCGATCGGGCTCGCCGGCAAGGGCGTGGCGATGCGTACGCTTATTCCCGGCTATCCTGTGGTGATGGAGGCTTTCAAGAAAAAGAAGGCCGTCTACCAGTGTCCGCTGCTGCAGGGCGGCAAGGCTTCCGTCCACGCCGTAAAGGTCGGCGGGCTCGATCTCTTCGTGCTCGACGCGCCGCATCTCTTCGACCGCCAGGGCGGGCCTTACGGTACTGCCTCCGGTTCCGACTGGCCGGACAACTGGCGGCGCTTCGCGGCGCTCGGCCAGGTCGGCGGCGACATCGCCGGCGGCGCGATCTCCGGCTACCAGCCCGACATCGTGCATGCCCATGACTGGCAGTCGGCAATGACGCTCGCCTACATGCGCTACGGCAAGGCGGTCGGCGTGCCGTCGCTGATCACCGTGCACAACCTTGCCTTCCAGGGACAGTTCGGCGCCGGCATCTTTGGCGAGCTCGGCCTGCCGGGCGTGGCGATGCAGCTCGACGGCGTCGAATATTATGGCGGCGTCGGTTTTCTCAAGGCCGGCCTGCAGGCCGCCTGGGCGATCACCACGGTGAGCCCGACCTATGCGCAGGAGATCCGTTCGCCGGAATTCGGCATGGGCCTCGACGGCCTGATCAACATGCGCGCCACCGACCTCCACGGCATCGTCAACGGCATCGACGTCGACATCTGGAACCCGGCGACCGACAAGCATCTGGTGGCCAACTATTCTGCCGAGACGCTGCAGGCGCGGGGCCTTAATCGCAAGGCCGTCGAGGATCGCTTCAATTTAGAGAATGACGACAGCCCGATCGTCTGCGTCGTCAGCCGGCTGACCTGGCAGAAGGGCATGGACATTTTGGCCTCGGTCGTCGACGGCATCGTTCAGCGCGGCGCGCGGCTGGCGATCCTGGGTTCGGGCGATGCCGGCCTCGAAGGCTCACTGCTTGCCGCCGCCGCCCGGCACCGCGGCCGCGTCGGCGTCGTCATCGGCTATGACGAAGCGCTTTCCCACATCATGCAGGGCGGCTGCGACGCCATCGTCATCCCGTCGCGCTTCGAGCCTTGCGGGCTGACGCAGCTCTACGGCCTGCGCTATGGCTGCGTGCCGGTGGTCGCTCGCACCGGCGGCCTCGCCGACACCATCATCGACGCCAACGAGGCGGCGCTTTCAGCCGGCGTCGCCACCGGCTTCCAGTTTGCGCCGAACAATGGCGGCGCGCTGCTGCATGCCATTCGCCGGCTGGTCGAGGCGCATGCCAGGCCCGCGACCTGGGCCTCGATCCAGCGCCAGGGCATGAAGGCCGATGTCTCCTGGGACAAGAGCGCCGAGAAATACGTCGAACTCTATCGCTTGCTGCTTTCGAAAAGGGCTGCCTGAGGCATGATCAAGACCGTCCCCACCAAACCCTATACCGACCAGAAGCCCGGCACGTCCGGCCTGCGCAAGAAAGTGCCCGTCTTCCAGCAGGAGCACTATGCGGAAAATTTCATCCAGTCGATCTTCGACGCGCTGGAAGGTTTTGAAGGCAAGACGCTGGTGATCGGCGGCGACGGCCGCTTCTACAACCGCGAGGTCATCCAGAAGGCCATCGCCATGGCCGCCGCCAACGGCTTCGGCAAGGTGATGGTAGGCCAAGGTGGCATTCTGTCGACGCCGGCCGCCTCCAACATCATCCGCAAATACAAGACTTTTGGCGGCATCATCCTGTCGGCCAGCCACAATCCGGGCGGCCCGCACGAGGATTTCGGCATCAAGTACAATGCCGGCAATGGCGGCCCGGCGCCGGAGAAGATCACCGACGCGATCTTCGAGAAGACCAAGACGATATCGAGCTTCAAGATCGCCGATATCGGCGCGATCGACATCGACACGATCGCCACCGTCAAGGCCGGCGGCATGACGGTGGAGATCATCGATCCGGTCAAGGACTATGCCGAGCTGATGGAAAGCCTGTTCGACTTCGACGCCATCCGCGCCAACTTCAAATACGGCTTCCGCATGCGCTTCGACGCCATGCATGCGGTGACCGGTCCCTATGCCAAGGAAATCCTCGAGCGCCGGCTCGGCGCCCCCAACGGCACCTGCCGCAACTTCAAGCCGCTGCCCGATTTCGGCGGCCATCATCCCGATCCGAACCTGGTGCATGCAAAACATCTCTATGACGAGATGATGGGCCCTGACGCGCCGGATTTCGGCGCCGCCTCAGACGGCGACGGCGACCGCAACCTGATCATCGGCAAAGGCATTTTCGTCACGCCTTCGGATTCGGTGGCGATGCTTGCCGCCAATGCGCATCTGGCGCCCGGTTACAAGGAAGGCCTGAAGGGCATCGCCCGGTCGATGCCGACCAGCGGCGCGGCCGACCGCGTCGCCGAGAAGCTCGGCATCGGCATCTACGAGACGCCGACCGGCTGGAAGTTCTTCGGCAACCTGCTCGACGCCGGCATGGCGACGATCTGCGGCGAGGAAAGCGCCGGCACCGGCTCCAACCACGTGCGCGAGAAGGACGGGCTGTGGGCCGTGCTTTTGTGGCTCAACATCCTCGCCGTGCGCGGCGAGAGCTGCAAGGACATCGTCACCAAGCACTGGCAAACCTACGGCCGCAACTACTATTCGCGCCACGACTACGAGGAGGTCGAGACCGACCGCGCCAACGCGCTGGTCGACGAGTTGCGCGCCAAGCTCGGATCGCTGCCCGGCACCACCCTGCGCGGCCTGAAGATCGCCAACGCCGACGATTTTGCTTATCACGACCCGGTCGACGGTTCGGTGAGCAAGAACCAGGGCATCCGGATCCTGTTCGAGGGCGGTTCGCGCGTGGTCTTCCGGCTCTCCGGTACCGGCACGTCCGGCGCCACGCTGCGCGTCTATATCGAACGCTACGAGCCGGACAAGGCGAGGCACGATCTCGACACACAGGAAGCGCTCGCCGACCTGATCGCCGCCGCCGACGACATCGCCGGCATCAAGAGCCACACCGGCCGCGACAAGCCGAGCGTGATTACTTGAGTGTGGAGGGAAGGGCTCCCCCTCTCCCCTTGTGGGAGAAGGCGGCCGAGCGAAGTTCGGTCAGATAAGGGTGCTCCAGCTTGGCACAGACCTGCGCAATTTAATAGCAACCGCTACCCCGTGCACGTCGAAGGATGCGCTATCATTGACAACGTCAATTTGCCCGAATATCAAGTAAATTAGCTAGATATCAAGGCAATTGACCGGATATGGAGGCGGGCTCTTGGCTCGTTCGGAACGGGAAAGCGCGATACGAAGGCCACTTACTGCCATGCTCGGCGTCGACTCGAACCTTAGGGTTCTCCGCACGCTGGTGGAGCATGGTGGCCTGCTTGCGGCCTCGGAGATCGTTCGCAGGAGCCGGCTATCTCGGGAAAGCGTACGGCTCGGACTTGTCGCGCTCGAAACCCTGGGGATTGTAGTCGCATCGGGATCGGGGCATTCGAGGCTGTACCGCTTTGATGACAGCCACTATCTCGCCCCTACGTTGGCCGCCCTCTTCAAAGCCGAGAGCAACCGTTTTACGGCGATCCTGGACGCTGTGCGCCAAAATGCGGCGCAAAGACCCGTCTTCAGCCTTTTCGTCTATGGCAGCGCGGCGCGCGGGGATGACGGTCCAGACAGCGACCTCGACATCGGCCTCATTGCCCGAGCGGATGATCTTGCCGAAGCGGTGGAAGGTCTCCGGCAAGCGCTCAGGGATCCGGCGGAGAGGCTGGTCTTCCTCCCCAACGTCGTCGGCCTCGACTTCGATGATGTCCGACGCCTCGCGAGGGACAAGGATCCGTGGTGGGAAAACATCAAGCAGGACGCGATCGTCCTTGCTGGAAGCCGCCCCGAAGACGCAGTGTCGTTGCAAGAGGCGTTGCATGGCTAGGGTCAGATCCACCAAAAAGAAAGACGCCGCTTATGTCACTAGCAGACTCCTGATCGCCCGCGGGTTCCTTAAAGATGCACGAAACAGCAACCTCGTTGCTGATCCAGGTGACATCGGAAACCCTTCCATGTCGACGGTTATCAACTGTGCGATAGCCTATTCCGATGCCTTGACGGCCAAGCTCCGCGGCGAAATCAACCAGGACGACCACCAGGCCGTCGTCAAGCTCTTGCGGGCGGCTCTGGGCAAGGCCCTCCCTGCCAAGCAGGAGACGAGTCTGCGTGCACTTCTGGAGCAGAAGGACGAGGTCCAGTACGGATCAAGGGCCAAGACTCGAAATGATGCCGAAAAGGCATTGGAGCGCCTAGAAGAGTTCGCCGCATGGGCCGAGCAACAACTCGCTCTTTGAGATGGACCGGTAATGCTGTTTTCTGTCGTCCTCGCATTGTGTTGGCGGCGGTTGCTACCGAATTGCGCAGACCTGCGTTCAACTCGCTAATGCCTCGTTCCTTCCAAAACCCCTCATCCGTCTCGGCGCTGCACGCCAATCCGGCTTTTCCGGCAAGGGGAGAAGGGAGGGGTGGGAGGTGCCCGTGAGCCAGCTCGGCGCTACCGTCACCCCCGACGGCATCCGCTTTGCCGTCTGGTCGTCGTCGGCGAGACGCCTGTGGGTCTCGATCTTCGACGGCAACGGCGCGCGCGAGCTCGACCGGTTGGAACTGAAACCGGAAGGCGAGGGCGTGCATGCCCTCTTCGTCTCCGGTCTTGCCGACGGCACGCGCTACGGTTTTCGCGCCGACGGCGACTACGCGCCGGAGCGCAGCCTCTGGTTCGACCCGGACAAGCTCCTCACCGACCCCTACGCGGTCGAGATCGACCGGCCTTACCAATTCCACTGGCGGCTTGCAGCCAAACGCAACGAAGGCGCCGACACTGCCCCGTTGATGCCGAAGGCGATAGCGCGTCCGCTGCCTAAACCCCTGGCAGTCAAACCGCCGCTGTTCCGGCCCGGCGGCCTCATCTACGAGCTCAACGTTCGCTCCTTCACCAAACTGCATCCGGACATCCCGGAGGCGCAGCGCGGTACCATCGCGGCACTCGCCCATCCGGCCGTCATCGAGCACCTGAAGCGTCTCGGCGTCTCCGCCGTCGAGCTCATGCCGATCACCGCTTCGATTGACGAGCGGCATCTACCGCCGCTGGGGCTGAGCAACGCCTGGGGCTACAACCCCATCACGTTCATGGCGCTCGATCCGCGGCTGGCGCCCGGCGGCCTTATGGAATTGCGCGGCGCCGTCGCGGCGCTGCGCGAGGCGGGCATCGGCACCATCCTCGACCTCGTCTTCAACCATACCGGCGAGAGCGATCGGCTCGGGCCGACGCTGTCGCTGCGCGGCCTCGACACGCAAGCCTATTACCGGCACCTGCCGGACGGCCGGCTGGTCAATGACACCGGCACCGGCAACACGGTCGCCTGCGATCATCCGGTCGTGCGGGAAATGGTGCTCGACACGCTCCGCCATTTCGCCCGCTTCGCTGGCGTCGACGGTTTCCGCTTCGATCTGGCGCCGGTGCTCGGCCGCGTCGACGGCGCGTTCGAGCCCGACGCACCGCTGCTCCAGGTCATCGCCCGCGATCCCGTGCTCTCCGACCGCGTGCTGATCGCCGAGCCATGGGATATCGGTCCGAATGGCTATCAGCTCGGCAATTTTCGGCCGCCTTATCTCGAATGGAACGACCGCTACCGTGACGATGTCAGGCGCTTCTGGCGCGGGGATGCCGGCGTGGTGGGCGCACTCGCAACACGGCTTGCCGGTTCCTCCGATGTGTTCGGCAGGGCCGGACAGCCGGTGAGCCGCGCGGTCAACTTCATTGCCGCGCATGACGGCATGACGCTGGCTGATCTCGTCGCGTACGAGCGCAAGCACAACACGGCCAATGGCGAGCAAAATCGCGACGGCCACAATGACAATCTGTCGTGGAACAATGGCGTCGAGGGCGAGACGGATGACGCGGCGATCACCAAGGCTCGCTTCGACGATCAATGCGCGCTGCTTGCGACGCTCTTTGCCTCGCGCGGCACGATCATGGTGACCGCCGGCGATGAGTTCGGCCGCGCGCAAAAGGGTAACAACAACGCCTATGCGCAGGACAACGCCATCACCTGGCTCGACTGGGCCCGCCGCGACGAGGCGCTGGAGCAATACGTCTCATCGCTCTCGGCACTGCGCCGTGCCTACCCGATCTTGTCAGACACCCATTTCCTGACCGGCGAGCCTGCCGCCGAATCGGAAATCCCCGATGTCCTCTGGCTGACCGAGACCGGCGCGCCGCTTGGCGACGCCGACTGGAACGATCCCCGGCGACATCGCCTCGTCATGCTGCTCGGCGACAGCAGGGGCGGTCGCCTTGCCGTCATGGTCAATGGCGACCGTCGCCAATGCGTCTTCACCTTGCCGGCGCGGGAAGGCTTCGTGTGGCTCTCGGCTATAGAGACGCAAGCGGTCGACCTTATGCGGCCGCTGCCTGGCCGCAGCGTGAATCTCATGATCGAGCGGCGCGCGACCGCGCCGGAAAGGGTTCGTGATGGCTGACGGCAATTCGGAATGGTGGCGCGGCTGCGTGATCTACCAGATCTATCCGCGCTCCTTCCAGGACACCACCGGCGACGGCAGCGGCGATCTCAAGGGCATCACCGCGCGTCTCGCCCATATCGCTTCGCTCGGCGTTGACGCCGTCTGGCTTTCGCCCTTCTTCAAATCGCCGATGGCCGACATGGGCTATGACGTGTCGGACTATCGGGACGTCGATCCGATTTTTGGCACGTTGGAGGATTTCGACGCGCTGGTCGCCGAGGCGCACAGGCTCGGCCTGAAGCTCATCATCGACCAGGTGATCTCGCATTCGTCCGACAAGCATGAATGGTTCGTCGAAAGCCGCGCCAGCCGCGACAACCCCAAGGCCGATTGGTATGTCTGGGCCGACGCGAAGCCGGACGGTAGCGCGCCCAACAACTGGCAATCGCTGTTTGGCGGCCCCGCCTGGGAATGGGACGCCACCCGCCGGCAGTACTACATGCACAATTTCCTGGCCGCGCAGCCCGATCTCAATTTCCATACAGCGCAGGTGCAGGACGCGGTCCTCGACACCGTTCGCTTCTGGCTGGAGCGCGGCGTCGACGGCTTCCGGCTGGATACGGTCAACTACTATGTCCACGACCGCTGGCTGCGCGACAATCCGCCTTTGGCCGCGAGCGTCGCCGGCACCAATGGCGCCACCACCACCTATGCCTTCCAGGAGCACCTCTTCGACAAGACGCGGCCGGAAAATCTCGACTTCCTGAAGCGTTTCCGCGCGCTGCTCGACGAGTATCCGGATCGCGCCGCGGTCGGCGAGGTGGGCGACGAGGAGCGCTCGCTGCAGACGCTCGCCGCCTACACGTCCGGCGGCGACAAGCTGCAGATGTGCTACACCTTCGACCTGCTCGGCCCGCAATTCTCGGCCGCCCATGTGCGCGGCTGCGTCGAGGCTTTCGAAAACGCGGTTGCCGACGGCTGGGTCTGCTGGGCCTTCTCCAACCACGATGTCGTGCGCCATGTCAGCCGCTGGACGCGGCCCGGCGAGAATCCGGACACGGTGGCGAAATTCTCGATCGCGCTGCTTTCCTGCCTGCGCGGCTCGATCTGCCTCTACCAGGGCGAAGAGCTTGGACTGGAGGAAGCCGAGCTAGCCTATGAGGATCTGCGCGATCCGCTTGGCATCCGCTTCTGGCCTGGCGTGAAGGGCAGGGACGGCTGCCGCACGCCGATGGTCTGGGAAGCAAGCGCCGAAAATGGCGGCTTCTCCACCAGTAAGCCTTGGCTGCCAGTGCCGCAGGCGCATCGCGACCGCGCTGTCGATGTGCAGAATGGCGAAGGCGGTTCGGTGCTGGCCGTCTATCGGTCGATCCTGGCCTTGCGCAAGCGCCATCCGGCGCTGATCGGCGGCTCGATCCGGTTTCTCGATGTGGAGGGCGACGTGCTGGCCTTTGTCCGCGAGCAGGGCGACGAGAGACTGCTCTGCGTTTTCAATTTCGCCGGCGAGCCGGCAAGCTGGACGCTGCCGGCGGAGATCTGGGACGTCGAGATAACCGCTCTCGCCGCTGACGTTGCCGGCGTTTTTGGCGGTGTTCTCGAAGAGATTGCGCTGGCACTGCCGCCTGTGGGTTGCTTCGTCGGGAGAATTGGCTGACGGTCTGCTATTGGACGAGAACCGAGCGTCCGCAGGTCGCGCCGGTCACCCGCACATCGGCCTCGCCGACATGCACCCCAAGCGTCGCAAGCACATTGTAGACGAGGTCGTCGACCGGCGCGGTCACGCCGTTGAGCAGTGTCGTCACCGCCGGCTTCACCGTGCCGAGCAGCGAGGTCACGTCGAGACCGAGGCCGAGCGCGTTGAATGTCAGCGACAGGTTGTTCACCAGCGAGGTGCTGAGCGACTGCGTCAGGTTCTTCGTCGACACCGTCTTGGTTGCCTTGCTGGCGATTTCGGTGGCGCTGAAGGTGAGGTTGGTCGGCGCCGTGTTGGTAACCGAAAAGGCCGACGATCCTTTGATCTGCAACAGGTTGAGGTTGATCAGGAGCAGCTTGATGCTGACATCGGCGATCTCGGCGTCGCTGAAGGATTGCGGCTTGGTGAAATCCGCGAAGCCGCTGGCGTTGCTGTTGGCAAGATGCGCGGCGACGACGCCGGGTTGCGCGGCGATGGTAACCTTGATGCTGGATGGGCCGGTCGGACAGCTGATGTCGGTCAGCTTGGCTTCGGCATAGGCGACCTCGACATTGAGCGGCAGGTTGACTGCAAGCAGATTGATGCCGCCGCCGAGATTGGGAGTGCCGACGGTGACGCTGGCATTGAGCTTGATGCGCGTCTGCGCGGTGCGAACCACGGTGCCCAATTCTCCCACGGCCAGCCAGGGCGAAGCTTGCGGCGGCTCGCCGATGGCGATTGAAAGCGTCGTCGATGTCAGCCCCGGTATGGTGGCGCCGAGATCGACCGCGACCTGGTTCGTGCCGTTGGCAAGGGCGGCCGCCGCGGTCAGCATGCTCATGGCGCTGGCGCCGACCGAAAGCCCGGCGGGCTTCTGTCCGAGGCCGAGTTTGCCGACTGAGCCGAGGTCGATGAGCTGGCTGAGCGGGATCTTGACCGAGTTGGTGGCGCTCGAGGCCATGGTCTGCAGCGCGAGCTTGGCGGTGTGGTCGAGCCCGGGCACGTTGGCCATGGCGGTGGCGATCTGGCCGACCGTTGCCTTCGAGGCCAGCACGTCCGAATAGGTCACGCCGGTCAGATGCAGTTGCGTCGCCAACGCATCTGTGAAGGAGAGCACGTCGACATCGGCCGCGATCAGCGAATTATAGTCCATCACGCTGAGCGAGATATTGCCGCCGAGAAGTCCGCCGAGCAGCGCGTTGAGAACGCCGCCATTGACACTGGCAAGGCGCGACCCGACCGAGAACGCCGCTTCGGGCTGGGCGCTGGCGGTGGCCGTCGTGCCGATCACCGGCGGCGCCATCACCGAGGCGGCGAAATAGAGCGTTCCCTGCTTCTTCAGTGACACCTGGACAGCGTTGTAGGGCAGCTTGCCTGCCTCGAAACGGCTGCCTGCCGCGATCGAACTGACCCCGGAATAGCGCCCGGGCACGACCTGCACGACGGCTTTGCTGGCGGTTGGCGCAACA
The DNA here is from genome assembly GCF_040545255.1 of Mesorhizobium shonense. Lineage (NCBI taxonomy): Bacteria > Pseudomonadati > Pseudomonadota > Alphaproteobacteria > Hyphomicrobiales > Phyllobacteriaceae > Mesorhizobium > Mesorhizobium shonense. Next base: position 588,677 of record NZ_JBEPLM010000001.1, on the reverse strand, counting down.
GTCGTGCCTTCTTGCTGCACGGCGACCGATGTGATTCCGTTGTCCTTCAGCGTCGTCAGCACCGCTTGCTCGGCATTGTTGATGTGGCCGGCGGCGGTGATCGCGGCGAGGTCGACGATCGACTGCGCGGCGCGGCGTTCGTTGTAGAGCGATCCCTCATCGACCGCGAACGCGGTCAACGCCAGTGTCACCGGCGTGCAGAGCGCGGTCATGACCGCGAAATTGGCGCGCCGGTCGGCAATCAGCCGTCGGGTCGCGCCCATCAGTCCCCCCGCGGAATTGCGCATCATATGCCTCCGACCCGGATCGTCGACTGACGCTGGATCGTGGTGCCCGGCAACGGCAGCGTCCGGAACAGGCTCCAGATCGGCAGGTTGCGCGCATCATAGCTGACCGAGACGACGAACTGGCTGCCGTCGACGGCACTGTCCTTGGCGTCGACCGTCAGCTTCTTCGGGTCGACAAAGGCATAGCCCGAGACGTCGTGGGTAATGAAATCGGTGACCAGCGCCTGGCGCTCCGTCTGGTTGAGGCCGGCAATCGCCGTTCGGGCCGCGTCGGCTGCGATCTGCTGGACCGAATGGCTGGCGCCGAAGTAGATTCCGTATGCAACCATTCCGAGCAGAAGCAGGATGAAGATCGGCGCCAGCATGGCAAATTCGACCGCTGACGTGCCTGCGGCGTCAGCCCGGAAACGAGACCAAGGAGCAAGGAATTTTCGGTTCTTCAGCATGGTCCGGAGAATGCCAAGACCTGCCTGCAAAAACTGAAAACGACTGGAACAACCGAAAGGTGCACCAAGTTGAATGGAGCGATTAAATATTAGAGTTCGCTGTTTTAGCAGAGTGATGCTCACTCAACGTCAAGCAGCGGGCAGTTGAAATAAGATTTCGCTCTGTCTAGTCTCCCGCCACCAAGCTGCCGGAAGGGACTGGCAGCACGCTCAAAAGGAGCCCGTTGGACGGTTCCGGGGCGTCAACACTCAAGGCGTGGTTGAGGGGCCGCGTCCAAAGGGAGAAACTTCATGCTGAAAAATCTGCTGAAGGCGACCGTGTTCGCCACCACCATGGCCTTGGCCGCCGGCACCTTCTACACGCCGGCCTTCGCCGAGACCGTCTACAACCGCGGAGCCGCCGCCGAGGCGGAGACGGTCGATCCGCACAAGACGTCGACGGTCTACGAAGCCGATATCATACGCGACCTGTTCCAGGGCCTCGTCATGCACGACCAGAAGACGAACCTCATTCCGGGCGCCGCCGAAAGTTGGACGGTGTCCGACGACGGCACTGTCTACACCTTCAAGCTGCGCAAGGACGGCCTCTGGTCGGATGGCAGCCCGGTGACGGCGGACGACTTCGTCTATTCGTTCCGTAGGCTGGAAGATCCGGCCACCGCTGCCGAATACGCTTCCATGCTCTATCCCGTAAAGAACGCCGAGGAAGTCAACACCAAGAAGGGCAAGCCGGAGGATTTGGGCGTCAAGGCGATTGACGCAAATACCCTTGAAGTCACGCTCAAGGGGCCAACGCCTTACTTCCTGGAGATGTTGACCCATCAGGCGACCTATCCGGTCAACAAGGCCTCCATGGACAAGCTCGGCGCCGACTGGATCAAGCCCGGCAAGCTGGTTTCCAACGGCGCCTATACGCTGGCCGAATGGGTGCCCAACGACCATCTCAAGCTGGTCAAGAATCCGAAATTCTGGGACGCCGGGAGCGTCAAGCTCGACGTGGTCAACTACATCCCGACCGAGGATCGCTCGTCGGCTATGAAGCGCTTCGAGGCCGGCGAACTCGACAGTTATGGTGACCTGCCGACCGAACAGCTCGCCGATCTCAAAACCAAATTCGGTGACCAGGTCCGTGTCGGGCCATATCTCGGCACATATTATTTTGCGATCAAGACCGACAAGGCGCCGTGGGACAATGTCGAGCTGCGCAATGCCATCTCGATGGCGATCGATCGCGACTTCCTCGCCGAGAAGGTCTGGCAGAACTCGATGCTGCCCGGCTATTCGATGGTGCCTCCGGGCATCGAGGGCTACACGCCGGCAGTGGCCAAATACGCCGACATGCCCCAGATCGACCGCGAGGACGCGGCCAAGAAGATCCTCGAGAAACTCGGCTATACACCCGAGCATCCGTTGAAGATGGAGATCCGCTACAACACGTCGGAGAACCACAAGAACACGGCGGTCGCCATCCAGGAACAGCTTAAGCCGCTCGGCGTCGAGGTGACGCTGCTCAACACCGACACCAAGACCCACTACAGCTTCCTCGAGCAGAAGGGTAATTACGACGTTGCCCGCGCCGCCTGGATCGCCGACTACAAGGATCCGGAGACCTTCCTCGGCATCTCGCGCAAGGCAAGCGGCAACAACTACTCGAACTACAACAGCCCGGCCTATGAGGCCGCGATGGACAAGGCAGCAGCCGCCGCCGGCAAGCCTGAGGAGCGCATGAAGGACCTCGCCGAGGCCGAGCGCATCCTCGTCGACGACGTCGGCGAGATCCCGCTTCTCTACTACAGCTACCACGACATCGTTTCGACGAAGCTGCATGGCTTCGACGACAATGTGATGGACATCCATCCGTCCCGCTTCATCTCCAAGGACTGACAAGTAACCTTGGCCGTGCCGCCGCTCTCTTTTTGGGAGCGGCGGCCGCGGTCTGTCGTCGTGCCGGGCCGAAAGTCGGGTTGGATTTTCAGGCTACCCGGTGCGAAGATCAGAGATGCCAGCGCGCCACGGTCTCGACCGGAGAGCTGTCGCCCTGGCTGAAGCGGGGCGCCGATGCTGCGTTATGTCTTCCGGCGGCTGTTGACCGCCATTCCGACGCTGTTCGTCATCGTGACGGTGGCGTTCTTTCTGATCCGTGTTGCGCCGGGCGGCCCGTTCAACCAGGAGCGGGGCCTGAGTCCGGAGATAAGGGCCAATCTGGAAGCCCAGTTCGGCCTCAACGATCCGCTCTGGCTGCAATATGTCCACTATCTGGGCAACCTTTTGCGCGGCAATTTCGGCCCGAGCTACAATTTGCCTGACTTCACCGTTACGGAACTCTTCGCCAAGGGCCTGCCGATCTCCGTGCAGATCGGTTCGTCGGCGCTGGTGCTGGCACTGCTGCTGGGCTCGATCCTCGGCACGATCGCGGCGCTCAACCAGAACAAAATAGCCGACTATTCGGTGATTGCTTTGGCCACCGCCGGCAGCACCATCCCGACCTTCGTCATCGCGCCGGTGATCCAGCTCGTCTTTGGGCTATCCTGGAAGCTGTTGCCGATCGGCGGCTGGGGCGACGGCGCCTTCATCAACAAGGTCGGGCCGGTGCTGACGCTCGCCTTGCCGCAGATCGCCATCGTCGCCCGCCTCATGCGCGGCTCGATGATCGAAAGCCTGCGCTCGCACCATATCCGCACCGCCCGCGCGCTCGGCCTGTCTGACTGGTCGGTGGTGGTCAAGCATGCGCTGCGCGGCGCCGTCCTGCCGATCGTCTCCTTCACCGGTCCGGCGGCTGCGGCGCTGCTCACCGGCTCGGTCATCGTCGAGACCATCTTCTCCATTCCGGGCGTCGGCCGCTATTTCGTCGATGCAGCCCTCAACCGCGACTACACGCTGGTCATGGGCACCGTGGTGGTGATCGCGGTCTTCACCATCGTCTTCAACCTGATCGTCGATCTCCTCTACGCGGTTGTTGATCCGAGGGTGCGCTATGACTGACCTTGCAGTAGCCGTTCCGGAGCCGATCGTCGGCCGCTCGCTCTGGGGCAATGCCTGGGCGCGGCTGAAGCGCAACCGCGCCGCCATGTTCAGCCTCTATTACCTGGCATTCATTGCCGTCATCAGCGTGTTCGGCCCGATGGTCGTGCAGCATGAATACACCACCATCTACGGCGACTATGTGCGCAAGCCGCCGAGCTTCTCGGCATACCCCAAGCCCGACATGGTCCAGACCGCGCTGACCGACGCGATCAGGCGCATGCGCGTCGACATCAAGGAATGGCATCAGGACGGCAGCCGCGTGATCGTGACCGTCACGTCCAAGAAGCCGATCGACGACCGCTACATCCGCTATCTCGACCGCTCCGACGCCTTCGACGACACCAGGATCGAGAGCAAGTCGCCCGACGGGCTCGAAGTGACGATGAGCTCCGCCATCAAGCAGCAATATTTCCTGTTCGGCACCGACAACACCGGGCGCGACCTGCTCTCGCGCACGCTGATGGCCGGGCGCATCTCGCTCGCCATTGGCCTGCTTGCCGGTGTCGTCGCCGGCGTCATCGGGGTGATCTACGGCGCGACGTCCGGCTTTGCCGGCGGCCGGGTCGACGAGGTGATGATGCGCATCGTCGACGTGCTTTATTCGTTGCCTTTCATCTTCTTCGTCATCATGCTGGTGGTGTTCTTCGGCCGCAACTTCGTGCTGATGTTTTTGGCCGTCGGCGCGGTGCTGTGGCTCGACATGGCGCGCATCGTGCGAGGCCAGGCGCTGTCGATCCGGCGTCAGGAATATGTCCAGGCGGCGGAAGCGATGGGTGTCGGCCAGCGCGGCATCCTCGTGCGCCACGTCATCCCCAACCTGCTCGGGCCGGTGGTCATCTACATGACGCTGCTGGTGCCGCAAGTGATCATCCTGGAGAGCTTTCTTTCTTTCCTCGGCCTTGGCGTGCAGGAGCCGATGACCAGCTGGGGCGTGCTGATCTCGGTCGGCGCCAAGAACATCGGCTATGCCAACTGGCTGCTGTTGTTCCCGGCCTTCTTCCTCGTCTCGACGCTGTTCGCGCTGAACTTCGTCGGCGACGGTCTGCGCGACGCGCTCGACCCGAAAGATCGATAAAGATGGGGATCGCTGAAATGACCGCTTCCGAAACGATCCTCAGCGTCAAGGACCTGCGCGTCCGCTTCCAGACCCTCGACGGCACCGTCGAGGCGGTCAAGGGCATCAACATCAAGGTCAATGCCGGCGAGACCGTCGCCGTCGTCGGCGAATCCGGGTCCGGCAAGAGCCAGACGATGATGGCGGCGATGAGCCTGCTCTCCTCCAATGGCGAGGCGACCGGCCAGGTCGACTATCGCGGCCGCAATCTTTTGGAGATGACCAAGAGCGAGCTCAACAAGGTGCGCGGGCGCAAGATCAGCATGATCTTCCAGGAGCCGATGACCTCGCTCGATCCGCTCTACACGATCGGCAACCAGCTGATCGAGCCGATCCGCCGGCATCGCGGCCTGAACGCGCAGGCCGCGCGTGAGGAAGCGCTGAAGCTCTTAAGGCTGGTGCACATCCCCGATCCCGAGCGGCGGATGAAATCCTATCCGCACGAAATGTCGGGCGGCCAGCGCCAGCGCGTCATGATCGCCATGGCTCTGGCCAACGATCCCGATATCCTGATCGCCGACGAGCCGACGACCGCGCTCGACGTCACCATCCAGGCGCAGATCCTGATGCTGCTGGCCGAGCTGCAGCGCAAGCTCGGCATGGCAATCGTTTTCATCACCCACGATCTCGGCATCGTGCGCCGCTTCGCCGACCGCGTCTATGTCATGCGCCAGGGCGAGGTGGTGGAGGAGGGCGATGCCGAGGCGCTCTTTGCCAACCCGCAGCACGCCTATACCAAGATGCTGCTCGCGGCCGAGCCGACCGGCACCAAGGGGGCGCCGCCAGCCAACTCGCCCGTGCTGCTCGAAGGCCGCAATGTCCAAGTCGTCTTCAAGATCGGCGGCGGCTTCCTTGGCGGCGAGCCGCTGATGCTGCGCGCCGTGGACAAGATCTCGATCCGGCTGAAGCGCAACCAGACCATCGGCATCGTCGGCGAGTCGGGCTCCGGCAAGTCGACGCTTGGCCGCGCGCTGCTGAGGCTCTTGCCCAGCGACGGTGTGATCCGCTTCGGCGACCGGGACATCTCCGAGGCGGACCGCCAGGCGATGCGGCCGCTCAGGCGCGAATTGCAGCTCGTCTTCCAGGATCCGTTCGGCTCGCTGTCGCCGCGCATGACCGTCGGCCAGGTCATCACCGAAGGACTTTTGGTGCACGAACCGTCGCTGACGGGCAAGCAGCGCGACCATCGCGCCGTCGAAGCGCTACGCGAGGTCGGCCTCGATCCCAATGCGCGCAACCGCTACCCGCATGAATTCTCCGGCGGCCAGCGCCAGCGCATCGCGATTGCCCGCGCCATGATCCTGAAGCCGAAAGTGGTGGTGCTCGACGAGCCGACCTCGGCGCTTGACCGCTCCGTGCAGAAGCAGATCGTCGAGCTGTTGCGCAAGCTGCAGGCCGACTATGAACTGTCCTACCTCTTCATCAGCCATGATCTCGCGGTGGTGCGCGCTATGGCCGACTACATCATCGTCATGAAGCAGGGAAAGATCGTCGAGGAGGGCCCGACCGAGGAAATATTCGGCAATCCGCGCGAAGCCTACACGCAGACGCTGATGAACGCGGCCATCGACTCGACCAGATTTAGGATAAGCGCGTGAGGCACCGCTGCTTCACTGCGAGGACGGGCAGTGGCTCTTCCTCGCCGTAACGATCGCCTGCTGCTGTTGCTGCAGCCGCTTGATCCTGGCCGTATCGCGATTGGCCACCACGCTCTTGACGCGCTCGCCGCCGAGCAGCCAGCTCGGCACGCTGGTGTTGGCGACCTTGCCGCGGCTGATGGCAGTCCGTGAGATATCGGTGGCGGTGTCGCCGAGCGCGCTGTTGAGCTCGGCGCAGCTCATCCTGTCGTATTTCGCCGGATCGAGAGATGCGGCCGTCGATGAGCAGCCCGCGGCGAAAAGCAGCGTCGCGATTACCGGCAAAATGGCAGTTGGCGTGAACTTCATTCTCCTACCTGGCCGCTCCGATGGCTTGGATTCCGTCGAACTGGGGCAGGATGCCATTAGGTCAAAGTAAGAGCGCGCTGTCGAGCACAATGGCCGGCAGCAGCCATTCAGGCTCGCCATTCGGTGCTGAATGGTTAATGCGGGAGACGGGAAGACAAGCATCCTATCTTCCTAAGAGACCGAGACGCCAAGCGCGAGATGGCGCGGTTTTGATATGATGCAACTGGGCAGCCGTCCTGGATCTTACAGTATCGATTCAATCCGAAGACGCAGGCAACGTCGCAGACGCTTCCACCAAAAACTCTCAGGCGGATCTTCCGGGCGGGACTGGACGCCGTGGCCCTGTCTGCCTCTCCATCGAAGATCACGGCGCGGCCGCGCGGGCCGCTCATCCGCACGATCAGCGTCTCGAGCTCTTCGTCGGTCATATTGGTCGAAGCATGCCGGCGGCGTTCGGCGATCGTCTCGGATACCGAAATCCCGCCTCCTCGGGCGCATCATCGAGTATGCGCCCGATTTCGATAACGACGTCGGCATCGATGTTTCTAGCCAAATCCTGCATGGCACTTTCCCTTCGAACGTAGCCCGCCGGTCTGGAGAATTTTCGAGAACGAATTCCAGGCTGCGCTCTCGTCTGCAAAAATGCGGATCGTCCGCTGACCTTTGGTGCGATTGAAGATCGCAGCCAAGCACACAAGGCTCGTGGCCGCGGCAAGAGCGGCGGCCCGACCTGAGAGCGATGTGCGGACCTCTGTCGATGGTAGTCGCGACAGGAGCGCACATGGCTTTCTATCGTGGCAGGTCACGGTCGGCGGTGACCAACGTCATGTGGAAGGCATGTTTTGCACACCTCAAAGCTAGAAAAATGGATCGCAGTTATACTGCCGGCGTTGATCGCTGATCCGGCCTTCGATCGAGTCCTGCCGCAAGGGCGATCTGCATACCCCTGCTTGAAGTGCGGATATGCGTGCCGTCAAGGATGACCGTGTCACTGTCGAGAGCAATGGCAGAACCTGAAGGCACGAAATGCGGCGACTAGGATCGGATGGCCGGCCTGCGCGCATGGCTTCAGGCGAATATCGGGAGGGAGATGGAGGGCTGAAAGTAACCGGGGCAAAAGCGCTGGCAGACGCCGCGTCATGACTCGGGTGTATCGGGTTGGGATGGGTGGCCGATTGACCTAACCCATTGTTTTTTCGGGTCGTAGTGGTGCATGGCGGCTATGAACCCGATGAGCTGCCGGCGCGAACAAGGGCCTACACGCCGGCTGGGGGCGGCATTTTCTCCCCGTTGATTGGATCGATATCCTCCGATATCTCCTGCCGCAGTTTCGGTCCCTTGGCCAAACGCCTGCCCAAGGCCGCAACGAAATCCTCATAGCGTTTGGCCGCCATGGCGCGAGCCGCCTGTGCCGCAGGTTCCGGCAAAGCTGGCGTGGTCGCGAGCCAGAACCGCACGAACACCGCCAGGGTTTCGATCCCGATGCCGATATCGCGCTCCTGCCGGGTGAGGCGGCGATCAACTGAATCGAGGCGTTTGGCGATAGCAGCCTCACGGCGTTCCTCGGCATCCGGCGACAGGAACGACGCGATCGCCGCCTCCGCGATCATGGATTGGGATTGGTCCCGCCGCGCCGCAAAGTCCGCAAGCATCTTCATGATGGCCGCATCCAGATAGACGGAGATCTGCACTTTCTTCTTGCGATCGGCCATGGCGCCTAGACCCCCATGCCATCATTGGGATCGAGAGAAACCTGCCTGGCGACTCCCTGCATGAGGCGTGCCTGGCGACGATTGTGGACCGCATCGTCGTCAGCGTCGTCGCCGGCCGCGTCGAGTTCGAACTCCTTTTCGATCGGAGCGGCTTTCTCGATCGGCTGCCCACGCTCCAGTTCGGGTTGTTGGCGCCGTTCGGACCCGATCGGAACTTGCCCGTCGTGCGTGCCGGGAGCTTCATCGACCTCAGGCCGTTTCAGGATCGGTAGGCTGCTCCAATCGCAAGGTCGAGCCTTCTCGGATCGGGTCAGCTCGGGCGGCGGCAGGACGCGATCGCGGAAGCGGGCATCCTCGTAGTAGCGTGCCTTCTTCGCCCTGATCGGTGGTGTGCCCGCCACCATGACGATCTCGTCGCTCGGCGGAAGCTGCATGATCTCGCCAGGTGTCATCAACTGGCGGGCTGTCTCTTGCCGCGACACCATCAAATGTCCGAGCCAGGGCGAAAGCCGGTGGCCGGCATAGTTCTTCATCGCCCGCATCTCGGTTGCAGTGCCGAGCGCGTCAGACACACGTTTGGCGGTCCTTTCATCATTCGTTGCGAAGCTCACGCGCACATGACAATTGTCGAGGATGGAGTTGCTCGGGCCGTAGGCCTTCTCGATCTGGTTAAGCGACTGCGCGATCAGGAAGCTCTTCAGCCCATAGCCGGCCATGAAAGCCAAGGCGGTTTCGAAGAAGTCGAGGCGGCCGAGCGCGGGAAACTCGTCGAGCATGAGCAAAAGCCGATGCCGATTGCTGTTCGCATGAAGCTCCTCGGTCAGGCGACGTCCAATCTGGTTGAGGATAAGGCGAATGAGTGGTTTGGTCCGATTGATGTCCGAAGGCGGCACGACCAAGTAGAGTGTCGCTGGTTTGATGCCGCCGACGATGTCGCTGATCCGCCAATCGCAGCGGCTCGTTACCTCGGCGACGACGGGGTCACGATAGAGGCCGAGGAAGGACATCGCCGTGGAGAGCACGCCTGACCGCTCATTGTCAGATTTGTTGAGCAGTTCGCGCGCCGCGCTGGCTATGACCGGGTGCGGGCCTGCTTCTCTCAAATGGGCGGTCTTCATCATTGCCGCCAGCGTGGACTCGATCGGGCGCCTCGGGTCCGAAAGGAAGGCGGCGACGCCGGCGAGCGTCTTGTCCTTCTCGGCATAGAGGACGTGGAGGATCGCGCCGACCAGCAGTGCGTGACTGGTCTTTTCCCAATGGTTTCGTTTTTCCAGGCTGCCTTCCGGATCGACGAGGATGTCGGCGATGTTCTGCACGTCGCGGACCTCCCATTCACCACGGCGCACCTCCAATAAAGGATTGTAGGCCGACGATTTTGAATTGGTGGGGTCGAAAAGCAGGACACGACCGTGCAGAGCACGGAACCCGGCGGTGATTTGCCAATTCTCGCCTTTGATGTCGTGGACAATCGCTGAGCCCGGCCAGGTCAGCAGCGAAGGCACCACCAGGCCGACGCCCTTGCCGGATCGGGTCGGGGCAAAGCACAACACGTGTTCCGGACCGTCGTGGCGGAGGTAACGGCGCTCATAGTGGCCTAGCACCACGCCGTCGGTGCCGAGCAGCCCGGCGGCCTTTACCTCTGTCCAATGGGCCCATCGCGCTGAACCGTAGGTCACGACATTCTTGGCTTCGCGTGCGCGCCACACCGACATGCCGATTGCAACAATGATCGAGAGGAAGCCACCGGACATGGCGATCAGTCCGCCCTCCACGAAAATGGTAGGCGCGTAGGCATCATAAAAATACCACCACCAGAACAGGGCGGGTGGGTAGTAGACGGGCAGGCCTGCGAGATCGAACCAGGGCGGGCCAAGTTGGGCCTGGAAGCCCAACCTCCATGCGGTCCATTGTGTCGCCGACCAGGTCGTCACCAGAATGATCAAGACGATGGTGAGGATCTGTCCCCAGAGGATTTTCGTGGCGGACATAAAAGCTCCTTCTTCTTCTTTGTCAGAGACCGAGCCCACGCTTGCGGGCAAAACTCCAGTCGACGCTTCCGTCATCGCGAACGACACCGCAGACATGCCGGCCGAGTTGCCTTTCGAGCGAGGGCGTCCACGGCACGAGCTGAAAGCTGAGGCTGTCGTCGAGCATCGCGAAGCGGCCTGAGGCGAGCGTGATCCGCCGACGGTACATTCCGGCAGCAAAGTCGCCGCTGGCGGCGTGGCTGAATGGCAGTCCGGTCTCGGCCGCGAGCTTCCCACCAAGCACGTCAAGTTCCCGGCGGCGCAGCGTATCGATCAGATTGCTGGTGAATACGACCCGCCTGCCTTGCCGCTCGGCGAGTCCCTGTTCGACCAGGTGATCAGAGCGGGCCCTCATGGCCTCGCGTGCTACGGCGCCGAAGCCGCCGTCGGACAAAGAGACTGGCTCTCGCGCGATATTCTGCCGATCGAGCCAGGTCGCCCCCAATGCCATGACCTGCTCATCCACACCAAGATCGGAGCAGACGGCGAGCACAACACGACGTTGGCCTCTTGCGTCATCGAACTTGTATAGTTCGACAATCGAGCCCGGCGGGCTGTCGCCTGCTGCCTCCAGGTCGCCAAGTTTGATGTGGTGTGTGCGTCCGTCGATGCCGTCGACCACGGCATATGCAGTGCCACTCAACGCGTTATCGAGCCCGCGATCGACCAGTCGGCCGACAACGGGTGTGTCGAGGCTTTCGGCGGCGAGCACGTAGCTTGCTGGGCTGCGCTCGATGCCGCGCTCGGTGAGCGCGTGGTGCAACCGCTTGATAATGTCGCCACGCTCACCGAGTTCACGCAGCGTTGTTTCGGCCTTCTCGTCAATCACCCACTGGCTTGGCGCAACCTGATCGGCAAGACCAAACGCTTCGAGCCTGCGCAAACGGCCGAGCTTCAGCGTGTCATACTCATCCGGCCGCTTATGCGCAGATGGGGCGAGATCTATGACGCCGGTGTCGCGGGCATCGCGAACCAACTGGCGATCGAGTTGTGTCCAGCGCTCCGCCGCAATCTGGCTTTCGAGCGAGCGGCGGATGTCGAGATCGGTACGCAGCCCCAACTCTTGGGTAATCAGATCGCGCGCCCGATCGCGCATCCCTTCCTTGATGTAATTGCGTGCGATGACCAGGTCCTGGCCGTCGTCCCGAACGCCGCGCACGATCAGATGAACATGTGGATGCTCGGTGTTCCAGTGATCGGCCGCGATCCAATCGAGGCGCGTGTCGAGGTCCTTTTCCATCTGCCGGATCAGATCGCAGGTGAAGGATTTGAGGTCCATCATATCGAGGGCGTCGTCCGGCGAGACGATGAAGCGGAAATGGTGCCGATCGTCCTCGGCGCGCGTGGCGAAGGCCGCGCCATCGGAATTCTGCGCCTGCGGTCCGAACAACCTTGCCTTCTCCCCGTCTCGGGTCACGCCTTCGCGATGCAGATAGCTGAGATGCCTGGCAAGTGGCGTTGCGCGTACGCAACGACGGACAACGCGCGCCTTGACGACTGCGCCGCGCGATCGCGAGGTGATCAGGCGATTGGCCTGGATGCTGGCGCGCTGACCGTGGCCAAAGCGGGAGCGGTTGCCGGGTATGACTCGTCCCGAGCGCGAGATGCCACCGCCGGCTTTTCTTGCCGCGGCCAGCGCCTGGGCGATGAAGGGCCGTGCCTGCTGGGCTCTAGTCGAGCGAATGCGCCCGGGGCGAATGCGAAACTCGCGCTCATCGGCCATGGCGCTGTCCCGCAATGTGGCCAGGAGTGCCCAAACACAAGGGTTTGGGCCATTGGCGCAAATTGCGCCGAGCGGCCACAATGTGCGCAGTGGCCCCGAATGCCAGACAAACGCTGCCGTTCGACCACGGCGCAATGTGCGCCCTTTTATCCTGCCATCCCTCGGTCGTGGCGCCTGTGCCTGCCCGCTCCGCTCGCCACGGCACGCTTGAGTACGAAATGATGCAAACGGTGCCCGGACGTCTCATGGGGTGGACCTCGCACTCGCTTTGGGCACGAACAGGCCAGTTGGCGGCGGTGCTGCCCTAAGCGGTCCGTCCTTTGTCTTAGACATTGAGACGTCACCTGGTGAACGCCCCGGTTGCATCATATGGTAGGCCGGGCTGCCGTTCGGCCACGCGGCAAAGAGCGCCGTGTGCTTCCAGCCAAACGGCGACAAAGTTGCCGGGCTGATGGCTTTCGTTGTGCCGTCGTTGCCAATGGCCGCCGCAACGGTGGCGACATAGGCGCGCGTCTCCGCTGGCAGCCGCCGCCCTTGCAACGATGCTTCGTAGCGTCCAGGGCCCGCATTGTAGGCGGCAATCCAGGCGGGCGATCCGTAGCGATCAAGCAGCTCGCGAATATAGGCCGAGCCGGCAATGATGTTGTCGCGCGGATCGTAAGGATCGCCGCCAAGGCGATAGCGGGCGCGCAGATCGGACCAGGTCTCGGGCATGATCTGCATAAGGCCCATGGCGCCCTTGCGCGACGTGGCACGCAGGTCGCCGGCACTCTCGGCGCCAAGGACGGCGCGGATCCAGGCGGGCGGAAGCCGGAAGCGCCTCGCCGCTTCCGCGATGTGGGCTTCGTAATGATTGCGCGCCGACGGCGTCACGACTGTCGGGCTCTGCGCCAGTACGACCGCAGGCACAAAGCATGTGATTGAAAGGCCGCAGACCAATGCCAGAGCCGACCATGGAGCGGGGCGAGGCGTGGCTGGCGACCCCGATTGGTTCTTCGACCGACGGCGCGCCGACATCGGTCAGTCCTTCTCGGCGTGGTCGCGCGGACGCGACCACTGCAAGGACCAGGACGTCTTGTCTTCACCGTTCTGGAACAGATTGCAGCGGATCGGTTGCGCGAAGGTCGGGTCGTTTATTTGCAGCGACACGAACTCGCCCGCCTTTTCGCCGGAGCGTTTCCAGCCGGCGCCAATCGTCGGGCCGTCCACGACGCCAGCATGTACCAGATAGTCGGGCGCGTTTCCCGCATCGCGCACTTCGGCCGCGACGATCGTAACGTCGAGGTCAAGGCTGAGCGTGCGCGTGTGCCCCGAATACCCGGCTTCATTGCGCGTGAATTCTCCAATCTGTGGCACGCCCAATCTCCTGTGGCTGATGGTCCGTGGTGAAGAAAGGCGGCACCAAGAGGCTGCCCGGGGGCGCTCACCGCCTTGGCGAACGCCATTGAAAGCGACCGTCGCTTTGCTCGTCGGTCCACAGCGGAACCGCGCGGCCAATGATGTGATCGGTGGTCACGAAGCCGAAGTAGCGACCGTCGAGGCTGTCTCGGACCTGACGGTTCATCAGGAAGACAGCGCCTGGCGGGATGCGTTGGCAGCCCTGCCAGCTCGGCAGGTCACGCCCGCTTCGATCGCGCACAAGTGCTGTGCCGACTTCAGTGCCATCGACTGAAACGTTGAGATTGTTCCGACAGACGGTTTGACCCGAAATGGCGAGGATGTGCTTATGTACTCGCCGAACAGAGCAAAGCAGATTGAGTTTGTCACGCAGCACCTTAAGGAAGGAGGCATCTTCGTTTTCGTCGAAAAATTCCGGGCCGTTGACGAAAACGACTACGCGCGCCGGGAATGGCAGAAGGATTTCGGTTTCAAGGCTCGATATTTTCCACGAGAGGAGATCGAGAAAAAGAAGACCGATGTTCTCAAGACGATGTTCAACAACGAGGTGACGCTGGAAGAGATGTTCCACGCAACGGGCACGCACTTCAACCACTGCGTGATGACGTGGAATAGCGGAAATTTCTGCAGTCTTGCTGCGAGCAATAATAGAGAAAATCTCAACCTGTACATTTCGCAGATGGCAGCCCCTGCCATTCCAAATGAGTATGTTTACGAGGCCAGCTTATATCAGGCCAACACAGATTATGCTCCCACCTTGCAACAAAAGTGATGCTCAAGCGGTGCCCCTCCAGACCGACTGAGCAATGCGGCAAATGCACACTCATTGTCGCGATGCGTGCGGAGCACCCCGAACACGTTTCGCCGAGACAGATATGATCGTGACGACATCCGCAGAGCGCCCTCATGACAAAAACGGCAACGCCCTTCGGTTGCTGGCCTGCGCCTTGGCGGCAGCGGATTGCGGCAGTCTGCGGCAGGCTGCAACGGCGCTGAGAGTCCGTGAATCCAGCGTAAGTCGCAGCGTCGTTAAACTCGAACAGCTTTTGGAGATGCAACTGTTCGAGCGCGACGTTCGCGGCGTCCGTTTGACCGAGGCAGGCCGAGCCTGGACCGACGTCGCTCGGATACATTACGAAGGTTTGCAGGCAGTTTTTCGGGACGCCCGCAACAGTCGGGACGCAAAGACACTCAGGATTGGCCTGTGCGCTGTGGGCGGTGGACAATTCCTGAAGCGCCTCATCGATCGCTTCCGCAAATCATATCCAAATGTCAGTTTGGCCATTGAGGATATTTTGCGTGAACAATGCCTGACAGCCGTATGCCGTCGGCGCTTCGACATCATCTTTGCGCCTGGGTTCGGCGAAGTCACCTCTTGCCGCGCCGAGATGTTCTGGCAGGAGCGTATCTTTGTTCTCGTACCCGCTGGTCATTCCCTTGCCGAAAAGCGAGTGGTCACGTGGGCAGATCTTGCTGGGATGCAACTGCTCGCGCCGGTCGGAACCAGCGGACCGCTGCTGGATTTGCCTACCCTGGAAGGCATCGTTACCGACGGGTGCCGCCCAACTGTCAACATGTGCCAAGGTGGCCAAGCGAGTGTCATCTTCAATGTGCAACTAGGTCAAGGCGTTACGCTAGCCGGTGAGAGCTTCGCGCGAAATGTCGCCTTTGATGCAACGGTATGGAAACCTATTGATGGCCGTAACGGTCTCTGTTCAATCAAAGCTTTCTGGCTTGAAACGAATCCGAAACGTGCCGTTTTGCGGCTGATTGGCCTTGCCAGAAAGATGGCGAATACGATTCCGGGTCCAGCACACTCACAAAGCGCAAGCTGTTAGGTAGCCATGTCCCGATCACTTCCGCGGCTGGGATTTTCCGAGCAGGGCCGGATCGGCCAGGTACACGGCAACCTGCCATTCGACGTCGGATCCCGCAACGAGCGGAAATGCGCATTCTTGGCCCCCAAATTCTCGATGACCTCGACTATATGGCTGACGGATCGCGCCAGACGATCAAGTTGCGCGACGACGAGCGTGTCGGCGGCGCCTATCTTGCGGAGCAGCTTGGAGAGGGCAAGTCGGAGCCGTGCTTCTGGATAATTGTCTCGCAGCCGGCCGAACGCAGTTCCGTCTCCTGTGTTGCGGTCGCCCGTTCGTCAGTAGAACGCGTGCATAGCCGATCCGCTGGACTAACGGGGTTGAAAATTGACCTTTCATGTAATACCTATTTGGAGTACGGTATTACCAAGGAGCAGACATGACCACCACCGTCACAGCCAAGGGACAGGTGACCATCCCGAAGCCGGTTCGTGATCTTCTCGGCATCGTTCCCGGGAGCAAGGTCGATTTCCGTCGCGCTGCCGATGGCAGCGTGGTGCTTGCGCGCGCCGACAAGAAGCAGCCCGCGAGCCGCTTCGCCAGATTGCGTGGCCATGCCGGCAAGGGGCTCGATACCGACGCGATCATGGCGCTCACTCGTGGCGAATCGTGACGCTTGTCGATACCAACGTCCTCCTCGATCTTGTCACCGATGATCCGAAGTGGGCGGATTGGTCACTTTATCAGCTTGAAGCAGCGAGCCTTGATGGCCCCTTGCTCATCAATGACGCGGTTTATGCTGAGCTTGCTGTTCGCTATGAACGCATCGAGCATCTCGAGGCGTTTGTCGATGGGGCTGGGCTCGAAATGACTTCCATGCCGCGGGCCGCCCTGTTTCTGGCGGGAAAGGTCTTTACACACTATCGGCGGGCCGGTGGATCAAGGACCGGCGTGCTACCTGACTTCTTCATTGGTGCGCATGCGGCTGTCGCCCAGCTGCCGCTGCTGACGCGCGATGTGAGGCGCTACCGGACGTACTTTCCGTCATTGAAACTGATTGCGCCGAATGTGTGAGTCGCCGCAGATCGCATCTCCTCCAGAGGAGGCCGTAAGAAACAGTTTCATGCACCCTCTGAAGCTTTTC
The DNA here is from genome assembly GCF_040545255.1 of Mesorhizobium shonense. Lineage (NCBI taxonomy): Bacteria > Pseudomonadati > Pseudomonadota > Alphaproteobacteria > Hyphomicrobiales > Phyllobacteriaceae > Mesorhizobium > Mesorhizobium shonense. Next base: position 572,039 of record NZ_JBEPLM010000001.1, on the reverse strand, counting down.
GCCAACGAGCCCAGCCGCACTTGGAACATTGTCTAATCTAAGGCGATTGTCGCAGGACGATGGATCAGGCAAGGCGGTGAGGGTCAGCAGGACGAAGCACTGGGCAATCGGCCAGAAGTGGAGCTGCACGATAGGCTTTCTCGCATTGACGCGAAGTCAGTGTAGTGATCGAGCCAAGCTGCTTAGTCTATAGTGGCTATCAGTGCCAGGCATTGATGCTCATTCCGATCTCGCGTTGGCCGGTATCTTTTTGCGTGGATCGGAAGGTTTTGAATCGAGAATTCGCACGAGAGGCTTCCGTTCCATCGACTCAGCTCCGTCGGAGCCTCAAGTTTGCTTCGTGAAGGTTCCGCTCATGGCAGCAGCTCCTTCGTCGGCCCGACCAAGAGCGATGGCAATTTCATGATTGAGAGCAAGGACGGCAGGGAACTAACCGGCGGCTCCTATGAGCCGTTCAACTTGGAGATCCGCGAGGCCGCCGACGCGCAATAAGCGATGTGTCCCCGGCGAGAACACAGAAGCAGGACTTCAACCTGCGACCCCCATCGTCCCGATGGGGGCAGCCGGCAAAGCCCGGCATTTCTTGTCATGCCTGGCGGCTTCTGTTCAGCTTTGTTTCCAACTTGACCGTGGAGGTTTCTGTGGCGAGTGGCGGGAGCGTTCGCCTTCTGTCCATGCCGCCATTCTCACGACGTTTTTAGGCAGGTTTCGCGAGCGAGACTTGGAGACGATCGCCCGGATGGCATCTGCCTGAAAATCGGGGTGATGGTGGCCATAGGTCTCAATCAGCATCTCGACCGTCATCCCGAGAAAGCCGGCGGCCGCCCAGGGATCGGAACCCTGTTGCATCAGCCAGGTCGCAGCTGTGTGGCGGAAGACATGCGGCGTGATGTCGGTGCGGAACACGCGCCGATTGCCACCTTCAGGTGTTGCCAAATCGTCATACCAGCCGAGCCCGGCCGCCTCGACCACCGAGCGGAAAGCCTTCTTGATCGATTGGACGGGCTTGCCGTTCCACTCCACGACGTAGTCGTGGGCGATCATGCGGCCGATGCTTGCGCTTTTGCCGCGTCTCCTGGTCTTGATCTCCAGCGGCGTGAGCGCCCATCGCCGCAGATGGGCAAGCAAGCGATCGGGCAGGCGCATCGGCGGCTGGCGTTTCTTCGTCTCGAGGCGACCAACTGCACGACGATAGAAAATGCCGCGTTCGAGATCGACATGGCCCGCTCCGTCGGTCGGTCGGATGGCGGCGCCGCAGATCGCGGCCGAACGAGTGCCGGTATATAGAGCAACCAGGATGAAGCGCGCGACGTGGCGTCCCGTGCGACGGTCGCTGGGCTGCCCTTTCCAGGACTGGCGCATGCGCCAAGCAGCGCGAAGCAATGCTGCGGCCTCATCACGTGTAAGCCAGCGGTCCCTAGGCGCGGACTTCGGTGGCAGCAAGATCGGCGGCGACAAGGTCACATAGCCTTCTCGATGATAGTGGTTCAGCGCTGCTCGCAAGTCCTCCAGCTGCCGCCTGGCGGCGGCACCATCGCCGTGCGCTTTGCCATAGTCACGGCAGATCTTACCGTCGACGTCGCCAATCATCATGTCGCCGAACCAGTTCAGCACCGCGGCCATACGAGAAGCGGTTTCTTTCGGCTTGGCGTGGCCGCACGCGACGTCTGCCAGGTAGACGCTGACGGCGTCAGCTATCGGGACGGTGGCCGGATCACGGCCGCGCCCGCGGACCGGCCGGTACTTTTCGATGATGTATTGAGCGAGCCGTTTGTCAGCGCGTTCGCGGTCGCCAGTGCTACCGCAAGCGCTGATGAAGGTTGCGCCATCGCGGATGAACCAGCCCGCCCGGCTTCGCAAGGCTCCGTCCTGCTTTCTACTTTCATCGCGCCAGACAAGGCGTGCCCCTTTCGACGTCCTCGACATCGTTTCCTCTTGCCGTGAGTTCCAATTAGGATTTTAGTGAAAGCGAATAGGTGCCTTGTTCAGTAGAAATATACCTAATAACATAGATACTTACCAGAATAACTCAATAGGTAGAGCTGGATTTTATTTGGAAAAGATATACTTTTTGAGTTGAATACGAAGTCGAATAACACAGTGGGTCGAACGAGATTTTTGGCGGAAAATATTCGGAAGAGGGAGGACGGGGGGAACGGCTGGCCAGCGGCTTCTCAAGACCAAGCTGAAGCTGCAGAACCTGAGCTATGCCGATCTGGCTGATAGCTGGCCGCAATCGGGGCCGAGGAGAAGGACATCAGCAACAAGCTTTCACGCGGCCGCCGTATTCTTCGTCCAGCGCCTCAAGGCGATAGAGCCATAAAGAGGGTTCGACATATTTTGCGAGAAAAATCGCGCCTGCGCCACTTCCACGCCGCGACGCTGAAGAAGAGGTCGCGCACCACTAGCACCCTTCCGATCCGGTTCTGCCTCAGGCTTAGGGGCTGGCGGGTAGGCAACCGCCGCAAAGGCGCTGGCCACTTACGCGCCTACGCCAGGCGAAAAAACGTCGTGGCTGCCGTTTTGTTTCAGCAGCTGGTTTAGGGGCCGGCGGGGCAGTTGGTCGCGGTGACCGCGTGTGTGATGCCATCGGACGATTCCCCCGATTGTTGCGTGGCCGAAGAAGGCAGGAGCAGAAAAACGCCCGCCAAAATCGGCGGGCCTTGTCGCGAACGCCGGATCGATCGTGCTGATCGGCTTGGCTGTTTTTTCCATCTGACCTTCGAAATCCAGGAGCTTGCGAACCGCAAGATAGGTCTGGCCGTCGAACTGGTTGGGCTGCAGGGCCTCAATCGGGAAATGTCGGGGGCCGGCTTTGGTCTTAAGTTTCCCCGGCGGCAGTGGTTGTCCCACTCATACCGTTTGGGTCCTGTCCGCAGACCGGGCGCCTGACTGCTTGTCTATTTCTGTGGGGATATCTGTGGGGTAGCGAAGTACGGTGTTGCTAACCCATTGTTTTTTCTGGTCGGAGTGGCAGGATTTGAACCTGCGACCCCATCGTCCCGAACGATGTGCGCTACCAGACTGCGCTACACTCCGTGACCAGACGGCGGGCTTATAGCCGCCACTTTCCGATCCTGCAAGCGCCAATGGCTGCACTAGTGTCGCATTTTTTCGGCTTTAGCCAGGGCGCCTCGGAAGGCGCCGGATCGAGTTCGAGCCGCAACCCTCAGTGGGAGGTCCGGCCGAGGGTGCTCCAATCGAATTCGCTCGCCCAGTCGGCAAAGCTGTGCCAGCGTACCTCCGGGAATTCCCTGTGCAAGGCGGCTATGTCGACATCGTAGCCGACACGGTCGAACCACTCGAACATGAGCGCCGCATCCTCGCTCTGCTGGCGGGCCACGGCGATCGGGATTTCCTGATAGCTGATCGGGCGGCCGATGGCCTTCGACAGGATTTTCGCTTGCTCTTCGCCGGTCAATTCGTCGCCGGCGAAATCGAGGCGCTTGCCGAACACGCGCTCGCGCCGCTCGACGAGCGCGGCGACGAAAGCGCCGATGTCCGAAAGCGCAATCAACTGAAGCACGCGCTTCGGGGGCATCGCGAAGGCCTGCGTGCCTTGGCTGAGCGCGCCGATCGACCAGGGCGCGACGATATTCTCCATGAAGGCGACCGGGGCGCTGATCGTGTAGGGGATGCCAAGCCGCTCGATATGTTGCTCGACGCGATATTTGCTGTCGAAATGCGGGATGCCGGTCCTCTTGTCGGCATCGGCAACCGACGAATAGATGAGGTGCCCGACGCCGGCAGCCTTCGCCGCATCGGCCGCAATGATTCCCTGGCGCGTTTCCTCCTCGAAGCCGGCTTCGTAGCTGTTGCCCATCAGGAACATGGTGTCGATACCGCTTGAGGCCTTCGCGATTGCGGCCGCGTCGGAGAGATCGCCGGCCACGACCTCGGCGCCCGTCGACGCCAATTGCCGCGCGCCATCACTGTCGGGCCGACGCGTCAGCGCCTTGACCCGATGCCCCTTCGAAAGCAGTGCGCGCACGACGGCACCGCCTTGCTGGCCGGTGGCGCCCGTCACCAGAACGTTCAACTTGCTGGTCATTGCTTCTGCTCCTTTGGTTTGGTGGAGCAAAGTTAGGGACTCCTCGATTGATGCATAATGACCTATAATTGGAAAACTTTGTCCCAATTTGAGATATAATGCTTGATCTTAACGACATCGCTGTGTTCGCACGCGTCGTGGAAGCCGGCAGTTTCACTGCCGCAGCGCGGCTCCTCGCCATGCCCAAGACAACTGTCAGCCGCCGCATTGCCGCGCTCGAGCGCGAGGTCGGGGTTCGCCTGCTGCAGCGAACGACACGCAGCCTCAGCCTGACGGACGCCGGCCGTCAATATTACGAGCAAAGCAGCCTGGCTCTGCGCGCGCTTGAAGAAGCAAATTCGCGCCTCTCGGAAGCACGCGCGGAACCCTCGGGCACGATCCGCATTTCAGCGCCCGTTGGCTTCGGGGCCTACTTCCTCAATGGGGCCGTTGTCGATTTTCTGGCGATGTACCCGAAAACCAAGGTCGAGCTTCGGCTGACCGATGACAGGCTCAATCTGGTCGAGGACGGAATCGATCTCGCCTTCCGCACCGGGGTGCTTCAGGATTCGACACTGATCGCCCGCAAGCTCGGCTCAACCCACAGGCTGTTCTGCGCCAGCCCGGAGTATATAGCGCGCCGAGGAGCGCCGGAGCGGCCGGCCGATCTCGCCGGGCACGATTGCGTCATCGCAGGCTCGTCGGCTGCCGGCATCAACTGGGTGCTTGATGGTCCAAACGGCCATGAAACGGTCACGGTTGCCGGGCGTTTTGCCGCCAATGAAATGCAGTCTGTCGTTGCGGCCACGCTCGCTGGATTCGGCATCGCCCAATTGCCTCACGGCATGGCCGAGGCGTTCATCGATGAGGGGCGGCTGCGACGCGTTCTTCAGGGCTACACGACGCCTGCCGGCGGCCTCCATGTCCTCTATCCGAGCAGCCGGCATCTTTCGCCCCTGGTCAAGGCCTTCATCGATTTGGCGGCAGGGCAGATTTCGAACCGGGCAAACACCGCTTAAGGCATGTGTGCTACCCAATTGAGTTCCAACCCTTGAGCGAGGCCCGAATGAGCCAGCGCATCGTCAGTTTCGTCATGAGCGGCGGCGTCGGCTCGCGGCTCTGGCCGCTATCGCGCGAGGACAATCCCAAACAGTTCCACGATTTTTCCGGCGACGGCTCGATGCTGGCCAAGACGTTGCGCCGGCTGGCATCCAGGCCGGAGGGTGAGACACCGATCTTCCTGATCGCTTCCGAGCGCCATGCCGAACGCGTTCATGCCGATCTTGCCGGCCTCGATCTCGCTGGCGGCGGCCCGCTGTTCGAGCCGACCGGGCGCAACACGGCGGCCGCGGTCGCTCTGGCCAGCCTGTGCACGCTCTCCGAATATGGCGACGAGCTGGTGCTCGTGGTGCCCTCCGATCACGAGATCGCCACCGCGCGCCAGTTCTGGCAGAGCATCGAGGCGGGCGCTGCCGCGGCCAGCGCCGGACGCCTGGTGGTGTTTGGCATCAAGCCGACACAGCCCGAGACCGGCTATGGCTATATCGAGGTCGCGGCCGAGCGGGACGGTGTGTTCGACGTCTCGCGCTTTGTCGAGAAGCCCGATCCCGCCACTGCACAGACCTATTTCGACGCCGGCAGTTTCTACTGGAACACCGGCATCTTCCTGTTTCGCGCCGGCGCCATGCGCGACGCCTTCGCCGCCTTCGAGCCGAAGATCTGGCAAGCGACGGAAGCCGCCTATCACGCGGCGACCAGCGATCTCTCCGGCCTCTATATGCCGCTGGAGCTCTATTCGGCCATCCCCTCGACCTCGATCGACTACGCCATCATGGAGCGCGCCAACGACATCGCCATGGTGCCGGCCGGCTTCCGCTGGAACGATCTCGGCTCTTGGCAATCGCTGCTCGATGTCGGCCCCTCCGACAGGCAGGGCAACGTCATCCTCGGCGATGTCGTCGCCATCGATTGCGAGAACTCTTATATCCGCGGTGACGGCCGTCTGCTTTCGGCGATCGGCATGAAGGATGTGGCGATCGTCTCCACCGCCGACGCCACTTTCGTCGCGCCAGTCAGCCACAGCCAGCACGTCAAGAAGATCGTCGAGCAGCTGGAGAAATCCGGCCGCCTGGAGACCAGGTTCACGCCGGCGCCTGACCGGGTGATCGAGAGCGGCGCCTGGCGGCGGCGGGTGCATCATTGGCTGTTCGACGAGACGCTGCCGCTGTGGTCGACATCAGGCGTTGACGAGCATTATGGCGGCTTTCACGAGGCGCTGGGCTTCGACGCCTCACCGCTGATGAAGCCCAAGCGCATGCGCACGCAGGCCCGCCAGGTCTATGCCTTCGCGGTCGCCAAGGAGCGTGGCTGGACCGGCCCGGCCGACCGGCTGATCGCGCATGGCATCGACTTCATGGCGGGCCGGGGCCGCACCGACAGAGGCGGCTGGGTGCGCACGCTCAATGTCGATGGCTCCGTCGCCGATTCTGTGGAGGACGCCTACGATCATTCCTGCGTGCTGCTGGCGCTGGCGCACGCCCATATATCCGGCCATCCCGATGCTTTGCGGCTAGGGGAGGAAACCTTTGCGTTCCTCGATGCCCATCTCGAGGACAGCCGCATGACCGGCTTCCTCGAAACGTCCGACGGCGCGGGCGAGCGGCGCTCCAACCCGCACATGCACCTGCTCGAGGCGTTCCTCGCCTGGCATCAGGCGACCGGCGAGCGCGCCTATCTGCGCCGCGCTTCGCGCATCATCGATCTCTTCCGCAGCCACTTCTTCGACGCCGACAGCTGGACGCTGGGCGAATATTTCGACGATAGCTGGAAGCCGGTGGCGGGTGAGAAGGGCACCTGGACCGAGCCCGGCCATCATTTCGAATGGGCCTCCCTGCTCATCGATTTTGCCGCCCGCAGCGGCCAGACCGACCTCAATGGCTTTGCCCGCAAACTATATGCCTCCGCCGTCGCCAATGGCCTCAACCGCGCCACGGGCCTTTCCTACGGCGCCGTCTCGCGCCAGGGCCTGCCGCTCGACCTGGTCTCGCGCAGCTGGCCGCAGGCTGAAGCGGTGAAGGCGGCGATCGCGCTCGACGGTTCGGGCGGGCCCGACCTCAAGCCCGAGATCGAGGCGCGCGTCGGCCGGCTGTTCCGCTGGCACATCGACCCGGCGCCGCTTGGCCTCTGGATTGACCGCATTGACGAGCGCGGCCGCTCGCTGGCAACCGACGTGCCCGCCAGCATCTTCTACCATCTGGTCTATGCGCTGACGCAGTATCTGGACGGGACGGTGGGGGAGGGGTGAGGTCGTTGATACCGCCGATCTCCCCCGCAAGGGGGGAGATCAGCTGTCGCATCGGCCGGCGATATTTGGCTTCGAGTCGGTCAAGGACTTCCGACGCTGGAATGCTGGCGCCGCTCTCCACGCCCTTGCGGATTTCCTCGCGCAGCGCGCCAACTTTTGCCCGTCGCGGTTCCTTGCGTTCTTCCAGTTGGGTCATCTTTTCACCCTCCAGCTTTGCGCCCTCAATACGGGCTCGCCACGTCCCCCGTCTCGACATAGACCGCCTTCAGCTGCGAATAGTGCCCCAACGCCGCCAGCGAATTCTCGCGGCCGATGCCGGACTGCTTGACGCCGCCGAAGGGCATTTCCACCGGCGTTAGATTGTAGGCGTTGACCCAGCAGGTGCCGGCCTGCAGCTCGGCGATGACCCGATGCGCGCGCGGCAGGTCGCGTGTGAACACGCCTGCGGCCAGGCCGAATTCTGTATCGTTGGCGCGCTCGATCACCTCGTCTTCGCTGTCGAATTTCAAGACGCTCATCACCGGCCCGAAAATCTCCTCGCGTGCGATGCGCATACCGTCGGTCACGCCGGTGAACACCGTCGGCTCGATGAAGAAGCCGCCCTCGAAGCCTTGCAGCGAGGGCACGTTGCCGCCGCTGGCGAGCGTCGCCCCTTCCTGCTTGCCGGCCGCGATATAGGAAACGACCTTGTCCTGCTGCGCCTTGTTGACCAGCGGCCCCATCTGCGTTTCCGGATCGAGCGGATCGCCGATGCGGATTTTCTTCGTCCGCTCGACCAGCCGCTCGACGAAACGGTCATGCAGGCCTTCTTGAACGAAGACGCGCGTGCCGTTGGAGCAGATCTGGCCGGTCGAGTAGAAATTGCCGAGCATGGCGCCGCCGATGGCGTTTTCGAGGTCTGCGTCGTCGAACACGATCAGCGGCGACTTGCCGCCGAGCTCCATCGTCGCGTGCTTCATCTTGGAGCCGGCAAGCGACAGCACCTTGCGGCCGGTCGGCACCGAACCGGTGACCGAGACCTTGGCCACGACATCATGGCCGACAAGGCCGGCGCCGACGTCGCCGTAACCCTGCACCACGTTGAACAGCCCGTCGGGCAGGCCCGCCTCGCTGTAGATCTCCGCCAGCGCCAGCGCCGAAAGCGGCGTGTTCTCCGAAGGCTTGAACACCATGGCGTTGCCCATGGCTAAAGCCGGCGCCGATTTCCAGCCGGCGATCTGGATCGGATAGTTCCAGGCGCCGATGCCGACGCACACACCAAGCGGTTCGCGCCGCGTATAGGCGAAGGACCCGCCGAGATCGATCATCTCGCCATTGAAGGCTGCCACCGCGCCGGCGAAATATTCCAGGCAATCGGCGGCCGATGGGGCATCCGCCACCAGCGTCTCCTGGATCGCCTTGCCGGTATCGAGCGTCTCGATGCGGGCGAGGTCGGCATTGCGCGCGCGAAGAATATCGGCGGCGCGGCGCAGGATGCGGCCGCGCTCGACCGGCTTCAGCCGTGCCCAGGCCGGCTGCGCCGCGCGAGCGGCTTCGATCGCGAGCTCCAGCACATTCGGCGTCGCCGAATGCAGCGTGGCGATGGTCTCACCGGTCGCAGGATAGATCACCGGCAAGGGCGCGCCGCCTTCGTCCTCGATGTAGCGGCCGTTGACATAATGCGATGCCGTTGGCTGGGCGCGCATGGCGGTTCTCCAGTTCTCTTCGAGGGCGGAGCGATCCGCCCGGATCATGCGCTATCTGTCGGCCACCTGCCAGCGCGGATTGATCCAGGGTTCCTGGTTGGACGGCGCAAGCGGCGTGCGGCCAAGAATGTGGTCGGACGCCTTCTCGCCGGTCATGATCGACGGCGCGTTGAGATTGCCGTTGGTCACCCGCGGGAAAATCGAGGAGTCGGCGACGCGCAGGCCCTCGATGCCGATGACCCGGCATTCCGGATCGACGACGCTGGTCAGATCGTCGGCGCGGCCCATCCTGCAGGTGCCGCAGGGATGGTAGGCGCTCTCGGCGTGCTCGCGGATGAAGGCGTCGAGCTCGTCGTCGGTCTGTACGTGGCTGCCCGGCGAAATCTCCTTGCCGCGGAAACCGTCGAAAGCCTGCTGGCCAAAAATCTCGCGCGTCAGCCGGATGCAGTGGCGGAACTCGTTCCAATCGTCCGGATGCGACATGTAGTTGAAGCGGATCACCGGCTTGGCCTTCGGGTCGGGCGAGCGCAGGCTGACCGAGCCGCGCGACTTGGAGCGCATCGGCCCGACATGCGCCTGGAAGCCATGCGACTTCGCCGCCTTTTTGCCGTCATAGCGCACCGCAGCCGGGATGAAGTGGTACTGGATATCGGGATAGTCGACGCCGGCCTGCGAACGCACGAAGGCGGCCGCCTCGAAATGGTTGGTCGCGCCGAGGCCGGTCTTGAAGAACAGCCATTGCGCACCGATCATCGCCTTGGAGAACGGGTTGAGCACCGAATTCAACGTGATCGGCTTGGTCGCTTCCTGCTGGATGTAGAGCTCCAGATGGTCCTGCAGATTGCCGCCCACGCCCGGCCGGTCGGCAATCACCTTTATGCCGTTCTCCTGGAGATGCGCGCCCGGGCCGATGCCGGACAGCATCAGGATCTTCGGCGAATTGATCGACGATGCCGCAACGATCACCTCACGTCGCGCCTTAACGACCTGAATCTGTTTGTTAGCTTCGATTTCGACGCCGATGGCGCGTTGATTCTCGATCACCACACGTCGGGCGAAGCCCTTGACCAGACTCACATTCTTTCGCCTGAGCGCTGGCTTCAGATAGGCGTTGGCCGCCGACCAGCGGCGGCCGCCCAAAATGGTCTGCTCCATCGGGCCGAAGCCTTCCTGCTTCGATCCGTTATAGTCGTCGGTCAGCTCGAAACCGGCCTGGCGGCCGGCCTCCATGAAGGCGCCGTAGAGCGGGTTCTTGCGCGTACCGCGCTGCACATGCAGAGGGCCGCTCTTGCCCCGCCAGCCGTCCTCGCCGCCGTCGGAATCCTCCATGCGCTTGAAATAGGGAAGCACGTCTGCAAAACCCCAGCCGACAGCGCCCTGTTCAGCCCAATGGTCGAAGTCGCGCGCATGGCCGCGCACATAGACCATGCCGTTGATCGAGGACGAGCCGCCGATCACCTTGCCGCGCGGCGTGGCGAGCACCCGTCCGCCGAGATGCGGCTCCGGCTCGCTGGCAAAACCCCAGTCGTAAAGGCTCATGTTGAGCGGGATCGACAGCGCCGACGGCATCTGGATCAGCGGTCCGATATCCGTGCCGCCGAACTCGATGACGATCACCGAATGCTTGCCGTCTTCCGACAGCCGGTAGGCCATGGCCGAGCCGGCCGAGCCGGAGCCGATGATGACGAAATCCGCTTCAAGCATTGTTCATATGCGCCCATCGTTCATATGCGAGATGAAATCGGCGAGCGAGACATTGCCGCCGGTTGCCACCACGAGGACGGTTTTGCCCGCCACATCCACCTTGCCGCCCAGCAGTGCCGCCAGCGACGCCGCGCCGGACGGTTCGAGCACCAGCTTCATCCGCTCGAAGGCGATCTTCATTGCCCGCCGCACCGCGGCGTCGTCGACGGTGATGCCACGCACACCCGCCGTGCTCACAGCCGCGAAGGGCGCATCGCCGGGCTTGCGCGCCATCAACCCGTCGCAGATCGATTTCGGTCCGATCGGCATGGTTTCGATCGCGCCATGCGCCAGCGACGAGCCCATGCCGTTGAAGCCTTCAGGTTCGACGGCAATGATTTCCGTATTCGGCGACAGATAGTGGAACGCGAGCGCGACGCCGCCGATCAGCCCGCCGCCGCCGACAGAGCAGAACACGAGGTCGGCATGCGTCTTCTTCGCCGCCAACTGGTCGAGCGCTTCCAACCCTGCACCGGCCTGGCCGGCGACGATCTCGGGGTCGTCGAAGGGATGGAGCAAAGTGAGATGCTCGGTCTCGGCGATCTCGCGCGCCTTGGCGGCGGCCACTTCCTCACGGGCGCGGTCGCCGTGGTCGGTGAGCACGACGCGCGCGCCATAGCCGGCGGTGGCATCGCGCTTGGCGGCCGGCGCATCGATCGGCATGACGATGGTGACTGGAATGCCGAGCGCCTGTCCGGCGGCTGCCAGCCCCTGCGCGAAATTGCCGGAGGAATAAGCGACAACGCCCGTCCTCGCTTCGTCGGGCGACAGCCGCTTCAGCCGCCAATAGGCACCGCGCACCTTGAAGGAGCCCGCCCATTGCAGCGATTCCGGCTTGACGAAGACGCGCGTCGCGCCCGTCTCTTTGGCGAGTGCCGCCGACTCCAGCAGCGGCGTCACCTGCGTGGCCGCAGACGTCACGGCATAGGCCTGTTTCAGATGGTCGAGGGTGGGAACGAGAACGTCTGCCATTATTCGCCTCGCGGATACCTTTTGCTCTCTTCGAGATTGTCGAGGTTCATGTGATTGCGCATGTAGCGCTCCGAGGCCTTCTGCAGCGGCTGGAAATCCCAGGGGTAATAGGCCCCGTTGCGCAAAGCCGGGTAGACGACCCAGCGGCGCGCCTGGCTTTCGCGGACCGCGGCGTCGAAACCGGCCATGTCCCAGCGGGCCCGGACCTTCTCCATGAACGCGGCAACCAACGTAGCATTCGCCGGATCGCCGGCGAGGTTGTCGCGCTCGAGCAGATCGGCCTCTAGATCGAACAGTTGCGGCGCATCGAGCTCGCAATGGACGAACTTGTATTTGCCGTCGCGGATGGCGACCAGCGGCGCATAGGAGCCTTCGGCGGCATATTCCATCAGCACCGGCGCGTTGCGCGCCTTGCCGCCGAGCAGCGGCAGCAGCGACTGGCCGTCGGTCCACGGCGCGATTGCAGCGATGTCGATGCCGGCGAGGTCGCAGAGCGTCGGCGTCACGTCGAGATTGGTGACCGGCGCCTCGACGAGGCCGGCCGGCACGCCCTTGCCGGCGATCATCAGCGGCACGCGCGCCGAACCCTCGAAGAAGCTCATCTTGAACCACAGGCCGCGCTCGCCCAGCATGTCGCCGTGATCCGAGCAGAACAGGATGGTGGTGTCGTCGAGCATGCGGGTGCGCTTGAGGACGTCCAGAAGCTCTCCGAGCTTGTCGTCGACATAGGAAATGTTGGCGAAGTAGCCGCGACGCGAGCGGCGCACCTGCTCGGGTGTGATCTCGAAGGAGGCATAGTCGCTGGCGTGGTAGAGCCGCTGCGAATGCGTATCCTGCTCGTCATACGGAATGAACGGCGTCTCAGGATCGAGTGCCTGGCAGTTTTCGTAGAGATCCCAGTACTGCTTGCGCGCGACATAGGGATCGTGAGGGTGCGAAAGCGAGACGGTAAGGCACCACGGCCGGCGGTCCGCGTCGTCCTGCTCCCGCGAAAGCTGGTAGAGTTTCTGCGCCGCCAGGAACACGACCTCGTCGTCATACTCCATCTGGTTGGTGGTCTCGGCGGCGCCGGCGCCGGTGACCGAACCCAGATTGTGGTACCACCAGTCGATGCGCTCGCCGGGCTTGCGGTAATCCGGCGTCCAGCCGAAATCTGCGGGGTAGATGTCGGTGGTCAGCCGCTCCTCGAAGCCGTGCAACTGGTCCGGACCGACGAAATGCATCTTGCCGGACAGGCAGGTGTAGTAGCCGGCGCCGCGCAGATGATGGGCGAAGGTCGGGATCGACGAGGCGAACTCGGCGGCGTTGTCATAGACCCCGGTGCGTGACGGCAATTGGCCGCTCATGAACGACGCGCGCCCGGGCGCGCACAGCGGCGAGGCGGTGTAGTTGTTGGCAAAGCGCGCCGAGCGAGCGGCGAGCGCCTTCAGATGCGGCACGTGCAGGAAATCCGCAGGGCCGTCGGGGAAGAGCGTGCCGTTGAGCTGATCGACCATGACGATCAGGAAATTGGGCCGTCGGGTCGTCAAGGCAGGCTCCGTCCGCTGAGCTTGGTTTCGAGATAGTCTTCGACGAGCGCGATCGCGCTCTGAGCATTGGGCACGCCGTCCTTCAGCGCGCGCCGGATGTAGAGCCCGTCGATCAGCGCCGCGGTCGCTTCGGCGATGCGGTCGGCCTCCGCCCTCGGCAGGATGCCGGTCAGCCCGCTCATCAGGTTAGAATTGAGCCGTCGCGCATAGACGCGCAGCAGCCGCCGCAAGGCGGAAGACTGCTGCGCCTCGACATAGAAGGCGAGCCATGAGGCTATTGTTTCGGGCTGGAACTGGTCGTCGGAGAAACTGACCGCGACGACGGCCGAGACGCGCTGGCGCGGCGTGGCGGCGAGGCGCAGCGCTCGCCGCGTGTCGGCGTTGAGCTCGGCAAGGATGTGCCGCATCGTCGCGAACAGCAATTCGTCCTTGGCGCCGAAATAGTGGTGCGCGAGCGCCGACGACACGCCGGCGCGCCCGGCGATCTCCGACATGGTGACATCCAGCGAGCCGCGCTCGCCGATCGCCGAGATCGTCGCGTCGATGAGCGCCCTGCGGCGCAGCGGTTCCATTCCGATCTTCGGCATTTGGGAGATCCGGTTCGATGTGAGATTATTTTTTATTGACGGATCAATCAACAAAAAATCGGCGTCGGGATCAACCGATCGTGTCGCTCTGGCCCATCCGTCGGACTGGAAAACGGTTCATTGTTGAACAATATTGAATCTCATGCCGCGACGAAGACGTGCTAGCGTGTGTTGAGGTTCAGGTCAGGCCGCGCCGAGAATGGCGGTTTTCGAGAACCGGAGCGGAGCGTACTTAAGTACGTGAGCACTGGAAGCGCAGGAAATCGCCATTCGCAGGCCGGCATCACCTGAAGATCAACATACGCTAGGCTCGGCGGCAAATGGAGGCTGTTATGACCGCATGCATCGTCGGCTGGGCGCATTCGCGCTTCGGCAAGCTCGAAGGCGAGACGCTGGAGGGCCTGATCACCAAGGTCGCCGCCGAGGCGCTCGACCACGCCGGCATCGGTCCGGACGATGTCGACGAGATCGTGCTTGGCCATTTCAACGCCGGCTTCTCGCCACAGGATTTCACCGCAAGCCTTGTTCTGCAGGCCGATGACCGGCTGCGCTTCAAGCCGGCGACGCGCGTCGAGAACGCCTGCGCCACCGGTTCGGCCGCGGTGAGGCAAGGCATCCGCGCCATCGATGCCAACGCCGCCCGCATCGTGCTGGTAGTCGGCGCCGAGCAGATGACGACCACGCCCGGTCCAGAGATCGGCAAGAACCTGCTCAAGGCCTCCTACCTGCCTGAGGAGGGCGATACGCCGGCCGGCTTTGCCGGCGTCTTCGGCAAGATCGCGCAGGCCTATTTCCAGCGTTATGGCGACCAGTCCGATGCGCTCGCCATGATCGCCGCCAAGAACCACAAAAACGGCGTCGACAATCCTTATGCCCAGATGCGTAAGGATTTCGGCTACGAGTTCTGCCGCCAGGAGAGCGAGAAGAACCCCTTCGTCGCCGGTCCGCTGAAGCGCACTGACTGCTCGCTTGTTTCGGATGGCGCGGCGGCGCTCGTGCTCACCGACACGGCGACGGCGCTGAGGATGCGCCGTGCGGTCACCTTCCGCGCCAACGAGCACGTCCAGGATTTCCTGCCGATGTCGAAGCGCGACATCCTTGCCTTCGAGGGCTGCGAGCGGGCCTGGGAGCAGGCGCTGAAGAAGGCCGGCGTCACCCTCGACGACCTCTCCTTCGTCGAGACGCATGACTGCTTCACCATTGCCGAGCTCATCGAATATGAGGCGATGGGCCTGGCCAAGCCCGGCGAGGGTGCGAAGCTTGCGCTTGATGGCACGACCGCGAAGGACGGCCGCCTGCCGGTCAACCCTTCCGGCGGATTGAAGGCCAAGGGCCATCCGATCGGCGCCACCGGTGTCTCGATGCATGTGCTGACCGCCATGCAGCTGACCGGCGAAGCCGGCGGCATCCAGGTACCGGGCGCAAAACTCGGCGGCATCTTCAACATGGGCGGCGCCGCGGTCGCGAACTACGTTTCCATCCTCGACCGGATCAGGTAGAAGCGGCCCGCATTAAAGCGCCGCGCCCCCTTGGGCGCGTGCATGCGGGAGGCAGCATGTCCAATCCGGTTTTGGTAGAAGTTCTGCGTGGCGCGGTGGTTGAAAGCGCCCATCGCGGCGCGGTTTCTGTCTTCGATGCCGACGGCAAGCCCGTCTGGGAGATCGGCGACACGACCCGACCGGTGTTTCCACGCTCGGCGGTGAAGGCGATCCAGGCGCTGCCGCTGGTCGAATCGGGTGCTGCCGATGCCTATGGCCTCGGTGACCGTGAACTGGCGCTCGCCTGCGCCTCGCATTCGGGCGAGCCGGCGCATGTCGAACTGGCGGCAGCGATGCTGGCGAAAGCCGGCTTGGACAAGTCCGCGCTCGAATGCGGCGCGCACTGGCCATCCAGCCACGATGCGACTATTGCGCTGGCGCGTGGCGGCGGCACGCCGAACGCACTGCACAACAATTGTTCCGGCAAGCATTCTGGATTCCTCTGCACCTGCGTTCACTCGGGCATCGAGCATCGCGGCTACGTCAAGGCTGGCCATGCGCTGCAGGACATGGTGCGCGACGTCATGCAATCCGTCACCGGCGCCGCGCACGATGTCGACCATTGCGGCACGGATGGTTGCTCGATCCCCACCTATGCCGTGCCGCTGAAGAACTTCGCGCTCGGCTTTGCCCGGATGGCGACGGGCAGGGGCTTTTCGCCCGAACGCGCCAAGTCCGCGAAGCGGCTGCTCTCGGCCTGCATGGCCGAGCCGTTCCTGGTGGCCGGCACCGGTAAGGCGGATCTCGCGCTCATGCATGCCGCTCCCGGTCGCATCTTCGTCAAGACGGGTGCCGAAGGCGTCTATTGCGCGGCATTGCCCGAGCTCGCCCTCGGCATCGCGCTGAAATGCGATGACGGCGCCGGCAGAGGAGCCGAGACGATGATCGCGGCGGTGCTGGCAAAACTGCTGCGCAGCGACGAAGCGCTCGCGGCGAAGCTTACCCAACTCGCCCATCCGCCGGTCGAAAGCCGTATCGGCGCCAAGGTCGGCACACTGCGGCCGACGGCGGCGCTCAGCTAGCGCGGACAATGCGACACGCATATGCTGCTTCCCGGGCGAGCCAGGACAGTTACCCCTTCTGAGCCATCTTCAGCGACAGCACCAAAGTCATCGGATTTTTTGGAGAAGCCTGGAAGCCATACCGCTCATAAAACGCTTTGGCTTCGTCCGATATGGCGTGAACCAAGAGACCACGAATGCCGAGAATGGCTGCCGCTTGACCGGTCCGCAGCACCGCGTCCTGCAACAAAGCGACGCCCAGGCCCTTTCCCTGCCAGCTTGCATCGACAGCCAAGCGGCCAAGTACGGCCATGGGCACGGGATCGGGCATATTACGCCGGATCGAACCGGGCGCATCCGCCAGGTCAAGTCCGCCCGATGAAAGGCAATAGTAACCGACAACGCGCGCGCTTTCTGCAATCACATAGGTTCTGGACGCCCCGCTGACTTGATTGGCGCGCGCCCGCCGTCGAAGCCATTGATTCAGGCTGTCGGTCCCGCTTTGAAAAAGGTCGAGTTCGTGACGATCGGCAAGAAGGGCTGGTGCCGATAGCATCAGTCCCGCCAAGGCTTAGGCGCATTCATCAGGCGGGCAAATCCCTCGCCGCTCGGTGGCCGATCGAGGATATCGAGATAATGCTGATAGCTTTCGGCATCGACCTTGACGAGCGTTTGGTCGAGCAGCGTGTCTTCGGCTGCACGATAAGCGGCGTCGATCATGAAGTCGGAGCGGGTCTTGCCGCGTATCTTCGCGGCGCGGTCGATCAGGATGCGGACATCCTCGCGGATGCGCAGATTGACGGGCTTGGCGTGGGTATCCTGGTTTTTCGTGGCCATGCGGTGAATCCTTCCGCTATCGACATAGCATATTTGCATACACAATGTGTATCTAAATCTAAGATGCCAATTTGCGGCTAGGGAGGCAGGAAGGATTGCAATCGACTACGCCGAATCCGTGATTGTTGACAGACGAGGCCGCCGCCAAAAGTCCAGGCAGGCATTTTCGAGGCTGTGGTCTAGCTGACCTTGTTGCGCTCGACAGTGAGATGCGCGTAGCCCGTATCGGCAGATCGGGCGAGGTCGCCGGTCACCGGGTCGGCCCAGCGCTGGCCGATGATGGCGCCGTTCTGTGCGCCGTCGATGACATTGTCAGAGATGACGGCACTGCCGGAGCCTTCGACGACGCTGACGACGATGCCGGTGCCTGCCTTGCGGATGACGTTTCCCGTCGCCACGACATTGCGCAGATAAGGTCCCCAGCCGAGCTGCATGCCGTAGAGCGGCGCGTTCTCGACCACATTGCCCGAAACCGTGGTGTCGGCCTCGGCGCTGATGCCGACGCCGAAGCCTGGCGGGTCGGCGGTATAAGGGCCGACCGTCGACAGGTTGCGCACGATGTTGTTCGAGCACACGGCCATGCGGCCGCCTTCGTTGAAATTGACGATCGAAATGCCGTTGGCGGCGCCGTCGACCAGATTGTTGCTGAGGATCGCGCCTTCGAAGGAGAATTCCGAGTAAATCCCCGTCTCGCCGGAGCGCGCGCAGGTGTTGCCGGTGATCTGCAGGTTGCTGGAGCTGTTGGCGCGGATCGCCGTGAAGGCGCAATCCGAGACGACGTTGCCCGAAATGATGACATTGCCGGCGCGAAAGGCGTTGATGCCGTTGCCGTTCTGGCCGGTGCCGCCGCTCCTCGCGCCGATGCGTTGCACGCGGTTGCCGCTGACGATGGTGCCGTCCTCCGCAGCCTGCCAGCGATGCACCAGAATGCCGCCATTGGCGCAGTCGGATACCGTGTTGCCCGAAATCTCCAGTCCGCCGGCCTCGACCGAATAGATGCCGGCGTCCGCCGCGCCCGAAATATCGGAGCGGCCGACGCGGCCGGCGACATGCTCCAGCGCCATCCCGTTCTTGCCGCTGCCGGTGACCTGGCAATTGTCGATGGCGAGATGGGCGACGCGGCGCAGATCGAGCAATCCTTGCGTATAGTCGGCCAGCCAGCGGTTGCTGCCGTCGAGCACCAGTCCGCTGAGCTCGATATGTTCGGCCTGCTCGGCCATCATAAGATGGCCGTTGCCGCCATAGACGATGCGGGTTGCTCCGGGCACGCCCGACAGGCGCACCCGCGCCGGCAGCTTCAGGTTGGAGACGAGATAGGTGCCGGGCGGCAGGAACACCGGCGCGTCGCGGTCGCTGGCTTCAGCGAGCATCTTGGCGAAGGCCTTGCTCTGATCGTCCAGCGAGCCGGGTTGCACGCCGATTTCGATGGCGTTGATTGAGCCGCGCATCGCGGCCTTCTCGATGCCGGGCAGCATTTTCGCCGATGCCTTGCCGGCAAAGAGCCCGGCAACGGCGAGGCCTGCGGTCTGGGCAAGCAGCGTTCGTCTGTTCAACATCGGCACAGGTCCTGGCGTTTCGCCCGGTTCGTCGCAGGAATCGTGCCAAGGCATGCTCGCAGGCAAATCGCTTGTGCAGCAGCCTCACCAAGCCTAAGGTCGTTGAATGAGCAGAGCTTTCACGCGCGAAGAAGACAGCGAAAACGCCATCGCCGGAGTCGGCGAACGGCCGATCAGTTCGCACCGCAATCTGGTGACGGAGCGGGGCCTGGCGATCATCGAGGAGAACCTCGCCGAGCTGCGCGACCTGATGGCCAAAGCCGAAAGGCGCGGCGATCGCGAGCGCCTTGCGGTCGTGTCGCGCGACCTGCGCTACTGGACCGCGCGGCGCGAGAGCGCCGAGCTTTCCGTGCCGGAGCCGGGCAGCGACGTTGTCCGCTTTGGCATGGGCGTCACGCTGGAAGGCGACGACGGCAAGAAAGTGCATTGGCGCATCGTCGGCGAGGACGAGGCGAATCCGTCAAAAGGCAGTATCTCCCATGTCTCGCCGATGGCCGTGGCCTTGTTCGGCAAGAAGGTCGGCGAGGTCGTTGCCGTCAACGGCAAGGAATGGGAGATCGTCAAGCTCTCGGACAAGGTCGAGAATTAGTTCCTCAATACAGAAGTTTTGACCGGTTGGCTGGTGTGCGTTGGCAGATCCCATGCCTTGGCGATTGGCCGAGACGCCTATCGCGATCGTCATCCACGGGCGGAGCAAGGAGCGAAGCGACGCGCGCAGACCCGAGGATCCATGCCGTGACTTGGAAGCGCCGCGGCGGTCCAGAATTCTGCACCGTTGCACACTTCGGTCCAGGTAACGGCATGGATTCTAGGGTCTGCGCGCGTCGCTACGCTCCTTGCTCCGCCCTAGAATGACGAGTTTCGGGAGCCTTCAGCTCATCGCCAGCGTTTGCGCTGACTTATCCCGAACGGAGGTTGATAGCCTTGCCCGACAAGCCTGCAATCTTTCAAAATCACTGTGTTGAGGAACTAGCTGTTATCCAACGTTGAAAGCTTCCGCAGTGCAGCTTCGTATTTGTCCATGACATCGCGAGCGGCGTTCATTTGCCGCTTGTAGTTGTCGTGGCGGACTGGCCTTAGAATGAGGCCGTCGTCGGTCTCGATGATCTGCAGCTCATCGCCAACTTGAAGGTCCAAGCTGTCAAGCATTTCGCGTGGCAGCAGCAAGGCCCCCGATCCGTCCTCAAGCCTGTGGATGGTTGTCTTGAACATTATCTCGCTGTGGTTGTATCTATTTCCATAGAACAACCTTTCTGCCAAATCAGCAAGCCCTCACTGATCGGCCAGCAACCGATCCATCAGCCGGTCCGCCGCCTGCGGGATGACGGTCCCCGGCGGGAAGATTTCCGCCGCCCCCGCCTTCAGCACCGCGTCATAGTCCTGCGGCGGGATGACGCCGCCGGCGACGATCAGCATGTCGCCATGGCCGAGCTTCTTCAGCGCTTCCTTGAGCTCGGGGATCAGCGTCAGGTGCCCGGCCGCCAGCGACGACGCGCCGATGATATCGACATCGTGCTGCACTGCCAGCTTCGCGATCTCGTCCGGCGTCTGGAACATCGGCCCTACGGTGACGTCGAAGCCGAGATCGGCAAAGGCGCTGGCGATCACCTTCTGGCCGCGGTCGTGGCCGTCCTGTCCCATCTTGGCGACCAGGATGCGTGGCCTGGCGCCGGACTTCTTCTCGAACGCTTCGATCTTTTCCTTGAGCCGGTCGACCGCCGGATTGTCGCCAAGCGCGTCGCGATAGACGCCGGAGATGGTCTGCACCGTGGCCGCGTGGCGGCCGAACACCTTCTCCAGCGCCAGCGAGATCTCGCCGACGGTGGCATTGGCGCGCGCGGCGCGGATCGCAAATTCGAGCAGGTTCTCGTCGCCTTCGGCCGCGCGGGTAAGCGCCGCCAGCGCATCCTCGAGTGCCGCGACGTCGCGCGTGCCCTTCAGCCGCTGCAGCTTCGCCAACTGCCTGGCCTTCACCTCGGCATTGTCGATCTTCAGCACATCGACCTCGATATCGGCTTCCGGGCGATGCGCATTGACGCCGACCAGCACCTGCTCGCCGGAATCGATGCGCGCCTGCGTGCGCGCGGCAGCCTCCTCGATGCGCAGCTTCGGAATGCCTTTCTCGATCGCCGCCGCCATGCCGCCGAGGTTTTCGACCTCCTCGATATGGGCGAGCGCGCGGGCCGCCAGATCGTGCGTCAGGCGCTCGACATAGGCCGAGCCGCCCCACGGGTCGATCATGCGCGTGGTGCCGGATTCCTTCTGCAGGATGAGCTGCGTGTTGCGGGCGATCCGCGCCGAATGGTCGGTCGGCAGCGCCATCGCCTCGTCGAAGGAATTGGTGTGCAGCGACTGTGTATGCCCCTGCGTCGCCGCCATCGCCTCGATCATCGTGCGGGTGATGTTGTTGTAGGGGTCCTGCGCAGTCAGCGACCAGCCGGACGTCTGGCAATGGGTGCGCAGCGACAGCGAGCGCTCGTCCTTCGGCGCAAAATTCTTCTTCATCAGGCTCGACCACAAAAGCCGCGCGGCCCTGAGCTTGGCGACCTCCATGAAGAAGTTCATGCCGATCGCCCAGAAGAAGGAAAGCCGCGGCGCGAAGCGGTCGATGTCGAGGCCGGCGGCAACCCCGGCGCGCGCATATTCGATGCCGTCGGCGATCGTGTAGGCGAGTTCGAGGTCGGCCGTCGCGCCGGCTTCCTGCATGTGATAGCCGGAGATCGAGATCGAGTTGAACTTCGGCATATGCTGCGAGGTGTAGGCGAAGATGTCCGACACGATCCGCATCGATGGCTTCGGCGGATAGATGTAGGTGTTGCGGACCATGAACTCCTTCAGAATGTCGTTCTGAATGGTTCCGGCCAGATCCTTCTCGGCGACGCCCTGTTCCTCCGCCGCCACGATGTACAACGCCATGATCGGCAGCACCGCGCCGTTCATCGTCATCGACACGGTCATCTCGTTGAGCGGAATGCCGTCGAAGAGCTGCCGCATATCGAGGATGGAATCGATCGCCACGCCGGCCATGCCGACATCGCCGGCGACGCGCGGATGGTCGCTGTCATAGCCGCGATGGGTGGCGAGGTCGAAGGCGACCGAGAGGCCCTTCTGCCCGGCGGCGAGGTTGCGCCGGTAGAAGGCGTTGGATTCCTCGGCCGTCGAGAAGCCGGCATATTGCCGGATCGTCCAGGGCTGCTGGACATACATGGTCAGGTAGGGGCCGCGCACGAAAGGCGGCAGGCCGGGATAGGTGTCGAGGCTGGCGAGGCCCTTGAGGTCGCCTTGGCCGTAGAGGTGCCTGACGGCGATGCCTTCCGGCGTCATCCGCTGGCCCTTGAGCTCGACCGTCGCGCGGCGCGGCGCCGACCAGCCGATCTGGCTGAAATCCGGGATCACGATCCGGCTCCGATCGACTGGTCGATGCGCACCGGAAACAGCGGCTCGCACACGGCAACGCCTTCCGTCAGCGCCGGCCGGCGCTCGGCCGTCAATGTCTCGACCGGGCGTTCGCCAGTGGTGCGGTAAAGGGTCGTGCCGATGATGCCGCGTTCGCCTGCCCTGTAGGCTGCATTGCGCTTCGCGGCGGCGGTCTGCACCCGGTTCTGGATGTAGCCCTGCTGCAGGCTGTTGAGCACCCCGCCTTCGGCCTCGATGCGCCGGAACTCTTCCCAGGCCGCCGCGCAAAGCTCGTCGGTCAGCGCCTCGACCGCGCCGGAACCGCTGGCCGGATCGGCGACATGATGGAGATGGCTTTCATGCGCCATGACCAACTGCGCATTGCGGGCGACCCGCCGAGCGAAGCCGGCCGGCAGCCCGTGTGGGATGGTGTGCGGCAGGATGGAGATGGAATCGGCGCCGCCAGTCGCCGCGGCGAAGGCGGCGATCGCGGTGCGCAGGATGTTGGTTTCCGGGTCGGCGATCGTCATCATGCGATAGGAGGTCTCGGCGTGGACGTTTGCCGTCGAGCCGGGGATCGAGCAGGTTTCCTGGATCCGCGCCCAGAGTTTGCGTAACGCCCGCACCTTGGCGATCGACAGGAACTGGTCCTGGTCGACGCTGAGCGCGAAGCCGATATAGGGCGCGGCATAGACCAGCGGCTGTCGCGCCTTCTCGAACATCCTGAGATAGGAGACGGCGGACGCCATCATCGTGCCGAGCTCCTGCGCCTCGGTGGCGCCGGCATTGTGGAAGACGCGGCCATCGGCTTCGAGCAGCGCGCCCGGCACACCCATCGAGAAGAAATGCGCCAGCGACTGCGGCATCGATTCCTGCAGCGCCTCGATCGAGGTGCGCAGCCGCCCGGTTCCGGCGAAGATCGCCGCCGGGTCGATGCCGAAGGAAAGGTTGAGCTTCGTCGGATCAGAGCGGCGTTTGCTCAAGAAAGCGAGCAGCCAGTCGGCCACGGCGCGGCTCCAGGGATGCGCGTCGATGCGCACCTGCACGCGGTTGAGCGGCACGCCGTCGAGCACCGTTTCCAGCGCCTCCGCGGTGCGCGGAAGACCGTAGCCGAAGGCGTTCGGCGCGCCCTCGAAAACCAGCGACAGGCCGGTCGCCCCCTGCGCTATATCCTCCAGCGCCTGGGCGCTGGCGCGGGCGATGTCGGGATCGTCGACGCGCTGGCTGACGATCCATGGCGACTTCGGATTGGTACGCACCAGCGGCTCGGCGGTCGTCGAGCGTTCGCTGAGCGGCTCGATGCGGATGCCGTCATCGGTGTGCGAAACGAGCTTCTCCTCGAAGGAGCCGCCGGCAAGCGCTTTTTCCGCCAGCGCCAGCCAGCGCTTGGCGTCCGGTTTCGGAAGGTCGACATCCCTGGTCAAGGCGCCGGCGCCCATCGCACTCCTCGTCTCTTGCCGCATCGGCCGCCAGTCTAAAGCATGTCTCCCGAAAGTGGGAACCGGTTTCGGGAAAAAGACATGCGTAAAATCAAAAACCTAAAGCGCACGAGCGAATCTGAAAGATCGCGACGCGCTTTAAGGTCCTCGGACGGATATCACAATGCGACATCCGCCGCGGTCGCCTCGGCGGCCGCTAACCGATTGCCAAACATGCTCAAAATCCGCAAGCTTCGAAAGCTCGATTTCGATGGTGGCCCAAATTCGATCATGGCATTGTCGCTCGACGATAGCGTTACTATACCTCGAATGAGGCTCGGCTTTTTCGGCGGAACAGATTGCGGAGACCGGACATATGGCTGACGACACCAGCATCTTTATCGGCGCCAGCCGCAAGCCCGACGATTCCTATCAGCGCGCCGAGGAGCTGCTGCTGCGCTACGGCAATCGCCACGGATTGATCACCGGCGCCACCGGCACCGGCAAGACGGTCAGCCTGCAGGTCCTGGCCGAAGGCTTTTCCAACGCCGGCGTGCCGGTCTTCTGCGCCGATATCAAGGGTGATCTCTCCGGTATCGCCATGATGGGCGAGGCCAAGGATTTCCTGGTCAAGCGCGCCGGGCAGGTGAAGCTCGATCCTTACCAGTTCCAGGAATTCCCGGTCATCTTCTGGGACCTGTTCGGCGAGCAGGGCCACCCGATCCGCGCCACCATCTCGGAAATGGGGCCGCTGCTCATGTCGCGGCTGATGAACCTCACGGAAGCGCAGGAAGGTGTGATGAACATCGCCTTCCGCATCGCCGACGAAGAGGGCCTGCTGCTGCTCGATCTCAAGGATCTGCAGGCGCTGCTCGCCAACATGGCCGATCGCGCCGACCAGCTCAGCGCGCGCTATGGCAATGTCACCAAACCGTCCGTCGGCGCCATCCAGCGCACGCTCCTGGTGCTGGAGAGCCAAGGCGCCGCGAACTTCTTCGGCGAGCCGGCGCTGCGCATCGCCGACATCATGCGCACCACCCGCGACGGCCGCGGCGCTGTCAGCGTGCTTGCCGCCGACAAGCTGATGATGAACCCCAGGCTCTACGCCACTTTCCTGCTCTGGCTGATGTCGGAGCTGTTCGAGGAATTGCCCGAGGTCGGCGATCTCGAACGGCCGAAGCTGGTCTTCTTCTTCGACGAGGCGCATCTGTTGTTTGAGGACGCGCCGAAGGTGCTGATCGACCGCGTCGAGCAGGTGGTGCGGCTGATCCGTTCCAAGGGCGTCGGCGTCTATTTCGTCACCCAGAACCCGCTGGATATCCCTGAAAAGGTTCTGGCCCAGCTCGGCAACCGCGTCCAGCACGCGCTGCGCGCCTATACGCCGCGCGAGCAGCAGGCGGTGCGCACGGCTGCCGAGACCTTCCGGCCCAATCCCGATTTCGACTGCGCCACCGCGATCACCCAGCTTGCCACCGGCGAGGCGCTGGTCTCGATGCTTGAGGACAAGGGCGTGCCGGCCATGGTCCAGCGCACCTTGATCCGGCCGCCATCCTCGCGGCTCGGCCCGATCACCCCGGACGAGCGCCGCAAGATCATCGCCGAGAGCCCCGTCGCCGGCCAATACGACCAGGCGGTCGATCGCGAATCGGCCTTCGAGATGCTGCAGAAGAAGACCAAGGAGGCGCAGGAGGCCGAGGCGCAGGCGCAGCAGCAGAACAGCGGCGGCTCGCGCTGGACCATTCCGGGCTTCGACGATGTTTTGGGGACGAGCGGCAGGCGGTCTTCCAATCGCCAGACGGTGGCCGAGGCCGCGATCAAGTCGGTGGTGCGCTCGGTCGGCTCGTCCGTCGGCCGCGCCATCGTGCGCGGCATCCTGGGCAGCCTGGCCAGGGGGCGGTAGGAGTATCGGAGCCAAGCGGGCCTTGCCCTAAAGCATGTCTCCCGAAAGTGGGAACCGGTTTCGGGACAAAGACATGCGCAAAATCAAAAACCTAAAGCGCACGGAGCGAATCTGAAAGATCGCGACGCGCTTTAGTCGCCGCCGCCGGGATTACGGCTTGACCCAGGAACCGGCACTTTCATCACCGGTACCGATGAAGACCTCCGACTTCGGATCGATGACCGGGGCGGGAACGATCTCCATTGTCGCCGGCTGCGTGGCAGGGCGAGCGGGACTCGCGGCGGCTTGCGCCGGCGTGGCGGAGGTCGCCGGGATGAATGACCTGATCGTCGTGACCGAGCCCAACACGGTCAGGATCGCCGCCATCGTCATTAGGTGTCGCTTCGTCATTGAAACCTCCTTTTGTGAAGCGATGACCACGATGACGTTGTGGCGCTGCAGAACGATTTCACCTTCGCGAAATCGCGTTACATCCGTAATGCGATGCAACGGGGCATGGGCAAGTCGTCGAGGTTAGCAGCGGCTTCGCAGAAAACGACATAGGCGTGCTCGCCGCGTTGCGCGAATCTCTGTATGGAACTGCATCGCGTCGGAGGTTGGCCTCGTTACCTCGCGACGATCAAATGTTACCCCACGACAACCAGACCGCATCAGCGGCTTCTAAACTTTTCGCGAGGGAACTTTTTCCCGGCGGAACCGCAATTTCGTGAAATACCGGCCGCCTCAAATCATGGCCTTTGACATGCTGTTGCCGGGGGGCAAATGCGATAACGCCGACACCATGCGATCACGAACCATTGCGGCCGGGGAACCGAAAGCACCCTCTAAGGTTGAGCCAAGTCCGTGGGGGCAGGAGTCCGAATTGCGGCGCGATGATGATCTGCCGGCCTGGGTTTCGGAAATCCCTGCTGAGAGACGGCCCCAACTGAACGCGAAAGGCGGGCTGTCGATCAGTTGCACCCGGCTGGTGCAGCAATTCTTGAGCAAGAACTTTTCGCGAAAGCTTTCGCTGGCGGAGATGGCGGCGATATGCGAGCTGTCCCCCTATCATTTCGCCCGCGCTTTTTCCAAGACGTTCGGAGTGTCGCCGCATCAATACGTCCTCAATCTTCGCCTGGACTTTGCCGAAAAGCTACTTGCCGACAGGCGCATGTCGATCACGGACATTGCCGATCTGAGCGGGTTCTCGAGCCAGAGCCACTTCACCACCACGATGAAGAAATATCGCAACGTGACCCCGCAGCAGGTGCGGGCGAGGCAGGTTCGATCGCGGGCTAGTGAGTAAGGCGATGGCTAATTGCCTAATTTATCGGCAGGTTTATTTATGGGTCGGCTTATAAAAGGTATAACTAAAGTAATTTTGCGTTAACCCATGGATAGACTGCTGTATATTTTCAGATAAACAGCAATTTGTTGAAATACGCGATTCTGAAAACATGTCTTTCTCCAGCAAGTCCGGCTAATCCGGATTCTGAGGCGGCTGAGGGGACATGAGCGACGATACGGCCATCGGTCGAAGCCTTTCCGAGGAAATCGGCTACTGGCTGGAGTCGGCCTCGAGGACGCTCGAGAAACGCTACGGCAATGGCGTGCCGCTCGCCAAGCAGGACATCCTGCTCGCTCACTACCTCTACGGCCTCACCGCCGTGGTTCGCGCGGGCGATGCGCCTGCCGTCCATCTGGCGGCGGTGCGGTCCTATCTCGGCCGGCTCATTCCGGACGAACGGGTCGCAAGAGCGCTCCAGTCTGTGCCGGAGGAGGGGGACTCCTGGCTTGAAAATACACTCGATCGCGTCGAGGCGATCGGTGAAAAGCAGGGCCACGCGCTGCTGGCGCGCGGCATCGATGTCGTTATTCCATTTTCGAGCAGACACGCTTCGGCGGCAGGGTCGGCGGAACCTGTCGCGATCGAGCGCGACCTACCAAAGGAGGCACTCCCGCAATGAACTTCAGGCAAGGACGAACCATCCGGCTCGGGGCGGCCCGCTTCGCTGAAAACTGGGTTTCCGGCGCTGCCGGCAGCCGCTCGCTCCGTCGCCGCCTCATGGCGGCGCTGCGCAACGCGCATCGCGTGCTCGGCCTGAAGCGCAACCGGCTGGGGCACGGGATGCTCGGCGCCGGCGCAAGCCTCGCCAGCCTCGTATCGGCGGCATTAGTATTCACGACGCCGGCGCATGCGCAATATGCCGCGGGCGGCGGGTCGGCGACAGTTTCTAACTCCATAGCGATCGGAAATAGCGCCTCCGCCACCAATGTCTGGTCGATAGCGCTCGGCACCCAGACCGTTTCCTCGGCCCAATACTCGGTCGCCATCGGCCTGAACGCGTCGGCCACGGGCACTGGCGGGGCGATGGCGCTGGGCATGGGCACGGTCTCGAGCGGAGTCAATTCGGTCGCGCTCGGCGTCGACGCCAGTGCCACCGGCGCCGGCGCCAGCGCCCTGGGCACCTTCTCAGTTGCTTCAGGAGGAAACGCCACCGCGGTCGGCGTCAGTTCCACGGCGAGCAACAACTATGCATTCGCCGGAGGCTGGGCGTCCAAAGCCAGCGGGCTGCGCAGCCTCGCACTTGGAACTTCAGTGGTTTCGTCGGGGGTGGATTCCATTGCCCAAGGCACTTCCGCCAACGCGAGTAACCAGAATGCCATCGCGATCGGCTTCCAGTCGGTCGCGTCCGATATCAATTCCATCAATATCGGCGCACGCACTGTCGCGGGAACGGGTGCCCTTGCCCAGGGCGCCATCGCCCTTGGCACGGATGTGATGGCATCTCAACAAAACACCGTTGCCATAGGCATCCTAACCAAAGCAACCGGCACGAGCGCCACGGCGATGGGCAACACCGCCAGCGCCTGGGGTAATCAGTCCATCGCATTCGGCGTCGGCGCGCAGGCAGGCGTTCAGGCGAACACGGCCTTGCCCAACAGCATCGCGATCGGCACCAATTCGCTCTCTTCCGGCGCTTTCGCCGTCGCGATGGGCGCCACCTCAGTTGCGAGCGGCGCCGCCAGCACGGCGATTGGCAACACGGCCGTTGCCAGCGGTGCAAACTCCTCTTCGTTCGGGTCTGGAGCGAATGCGACGGCAGACAATTCCCTTGCTGCCGGCGTCAGCGCCAGCGCCAGCGGAATCGCCAGTACCGCACTCGGCATCGGCGCCAATGCGTCGGCGGCGAGCGCCATCGCCGTCGGCAACAATGCCAAGGCCAGTTCCGCCAATGCGGTCGCCATGGGCACCAACGCGGTGGCGACCGGCGGCCAGGCGGTCTCCATCGGCGCGAACAACACGGCCTATGGCGACGGCGCGGTCTCCATCGGCGATCCGAGCTATGCCAGCGGCACCGGCGCCTTCACCGGCGGCGCGCCAACAACATCGCCAACAGCGACGGCACGGCGAGCGCCACCGCCGCCAACCAGGCAGCAGGTGCTGTCGCGATCGGCAACAACAACAAGGCGATCGGACAGGGCTCCGTGGCGCTGGGCAACGGCTCCACCGCGGGCGCTGCCGGCTTCGTCGGCAATGTCGCGCTGGGCAATGGCGCGACCGCGACGGCAAGCTCCGGCGATGTCGCGCTGGGCTCGGGCTCGGTGACCGACGTGGCCGTCGGCACCGGCGGCACGACGATCGGCGGCGTCGCCTATACGTTCGCGGGCACGACGCCGACGTCGACCGTCAGCATCGGCGCGCCGGGTGCGGAGCGGACCCTTACCAACCTCGCGGCAGGCCGGCTCAGCAACGCCTCGACCGACGCCGTCAACGGCTCGCAGCTCTATGCGACCAGTCAGCAGGTGACGCAGAACACAACCGACATCGCCAACCTCGGAAACACCGTCACCAACATCAACAGCGGCGCGGGCATCAAGTATTTTCACGCAAATTCGGCGCTGGCGGATTCTCAGGCGCTCGGCACCGATTCGGTCGCGATCGGCCCGAATGCCGTCGCCAACAATGCAGGCGACGTTGCGATCGGCCTGAATTCGGTGTCGGGCACTACGACCGCGGTCGGCGGCACGACGATCGGCGGCGTGAACTACACCTTCGCCGGAACCACCCCGGCCGGTGCCTTCTCGGTCGGCTCGCTGGGCGCGGAGCGCCAGATACAGAACGTCGCGGCCGGGCAGTTGAGCGGTTCCTCGACCGACGCGGTGAACGGCTCGCAGCTCTTCGCCACCAACCAGCAGGTGACGCAGAACACGACCGACATCGCCGCCAACACCGCCGACATCACCACTCTTGGCAACACGATCAACAATTTTGCCGGCGACACTTCGACCGCCTACACCGACGCCAACGGCGACGGCATCCGCTACGTGCGCACCAACGACAGCACGCTGCCGGTCACCGACGCCTTCGCGCAAGGGGTGGGCTCCTCCGCGCTCGGCTATCAGGCAACGGCGTCCGCCGGCGATTCGCTGGCGCTCGGCCGGGGCACCCAGGCCACGATCCTTGGCGGCGTTGCGCTCGGCGCCGGCTCGGTCTCGGATCGCGCGGTAGCACCGGTATCAGGATCGATCCTCTCCGGCACCGGCCTCATTCCTTACAACACCACTGACATGACGCTCCTCGGCGCCGTCTCGGTGGGCACCCCCACCGCCTACCGCCAGATCATCAATGTGGCCGACGGCACGCAGGATCAGGACGCCGTCACGCTTCGCCAGCTGAAGGGCGCGCTGAGCTCCTTCGCGGTGACTGGGACCATGTACTTCCACGCCAATTCGACGGCCTCGGACTCGCTGGCGGTCGGCGCAGAGTCGGTCGCGATCGGGCCGCGCACCACGGTCAACGGCGACAACGGCATCGGCATGGGCAACGGCGCCATCGTCCAGCAGACCGCGCCCGGCGGCATCGCCATCGGCCAGACGGCGACCGTCAACCAGGCCGACAGCATCGCCCTCGGCACCAACTCGACCGCCAACGGTGCTCAATCCATGGCGCTCGGCGCCGGCGCCACCGCCAACGAGCCGGGCAGCGTCGCGCTCGGCGCGGGCTCGACGACGGCGGCTGCGGTCGCCACCACCGGCACGACGATTAACGGCGTCGCCTACACGTTTGCCGGAACAACTCCGACGAGCACGGTGAGCGTCGGCAGCGCCGGCAACGAGCGCACCGTCACCAATGTCGCGGCGGGCCGGATCAGCGACACCTCGACGGACGCCATCAACGGCAGCCAGCTCTATGCGACCAACCAGGCCGTCGAAGCCATGCAGGGGAGCGTCGGCGATCTCAACGAGTTCGCGATCCAGTATGACAAGAATGGGGACGGCTCGAAGTCGAACTCGGTGACGCTTGTCGGCGGCGACGTGAATGCGCCTGTCGTCATCCACAATGTCGGCGCCGGCACCGCCGACACCGATGCGGTCAACGTCAAGCAGCTCAATGACGGGCTGGCGCTCAACCTGACGGACTCCAAGACCTACACCAACCAGGTGGCGGCCACGACGCTCCAGCAGGCCAATGCCTATGCCGACTCCAAGCTCAGCCAGCTCAACATGGACATGGGCGAGGTTCGGGGCGAGGCGCGCCAGGCGGCCGCGATCGGCCTGGCCGCCGCTTCGCTGCGCTACGACGACCGTCCGGGCAAGCTCAGCGTCGCGGCCGGCGGCGGCTATTGGCGCGGCGAGGGAGCCGTCGCGTTCGGCGCCGGCTACACCAGCGAGGACGGCAGAGCCCGGGCAAATGTGTCCGGCACGACGGCGGGTGGCCACTGGGGCGTCGGCGCGGGCGTCAGCTTTACCATCAACTAGAGCATGATCCCGGAAAGTGTGTAGCGGTTTGCGGAAAGATCATGCGCAAACAAGAAGTCCGTTCATGACCAGGTACGTGGTCTCTGCCATCGCGATGACCTTGACCTGCCTGCTCCTGTCCGGCCCGCGCGCGGTTGGACAGGAGGCGGTCCCGTCTGCCTATAGGATAAAGCCTCCGGAAGTCGCGGTGCCTGCGAACGTGAAGCTTGGCCAATATCAACGGACCACGCGTCCGTTCGAGAACTGGACGCTGATCTGCGATGAGAACCTGCAGGCCAGGAAGAAAGTGTGCAACATCAGCCAGTCCTTCATCGACCAGGGCCAGGCGCTGATCTTCAGCTGGTCGCTGGCGGCCGACGAGAAGGGCAAGCCCTTCATGATATTGCGAACCCCCAGCCAGACTGGCGCGGGCAGCAAGCTTTCGCTGAAATTTGCCGGCCGCAAACAGCCGGTGGACGTTCAGCTGCAGGGCTGCGACGCGTCGGTCTGTGTCGGCTATGTGCCCGTGGGTCCCGTGCTGCGCGGAGAGATCGGCAAAGAGACCACCGTCCAGGTTTCCTATTCCCTGCCGTCGGGAGCGACCGTCAGTCTCGATGCGCCGTTCAAGGGGCTCAAGACCGCGCTGTCGGCCATCAACTAGAAAGACTTGAGAGATGACACGCCAATCCATCGAGGACAGAATCCTGACGCGCTCCCAGCCCGTTCCGCTGCCGGAGCCGCCGGCAAGCCCGCCGCCGGGGCGTTCGTCCATCGGTCGGCTGGTGCGAAACACGGCGCTGCTCGGCGCGTTCGCCGTGCTGGTCGCGGCGGCGGTCGTCCTGTCGTTCCGCTTCTCACCCGCGCTCGGGACGCTCGTCGCTGGCACGGCATCGGCACAGGCGCAAGCGCCTGCCGCCCAAGGCAAGCCCACAGAAGCCAAGCCCGCGCCGGCGGATGGCGCGGCGAGCAAGAACCCGTTTCAGGCGCATGTGAGCCAGGCAGGCGTCCGCACCTGCGCCAATCTCTTTGCCACGCTCGGACAGGCTCTGACCGCGGGATCGACCTATGCGGTGCAGACGCAGTGGGACAACACGTCGCCCGATACGCATGCCGTGCAGGCAGTCGCCGGGATGAGCTATGACCTGCCGGACTATAAGACGCAGGCAGCCGGCGTCGTCTTTGCCTCGCCCGTCGGCCAGACCTGCGAGGGCGGCTTCGTGCGGGTGGCGCCTTTCCAGAAGTCTTGCCAGGAAGTCGCTGGAACGCTCCCGAAGGGCAGCGTCCTGGCGGACAATCTTTCGAACACGATGCTCTTCAACCTGGCCAACAATGGCGGCCAGGCCCTTTTGGTCCCCACCGGCAACACCTGCATCGTGGTCTCGGTCGCCCGCATGGGCGGCTAGAGCCGCGGTGGATTGTCGAATAGCTACAACCTGGAGCACGAAAATGCTGATCAATCACCGCCTTTCGTTTCCGCTGCTTGCGGCCTTGGTTGGGCTTACGATTGCGGGCCATGCGGCGGACTTGGTGGCGCCGCAGCCGGCGCCGACAGGCGAGGAAAAGGGCATCTGGGGCGCGATCGCCTATTCGCCGGGCGACGGTCGGCACGGCTTCTTCTGGGGCGCTGACAAGCGACAGGAAGCGGAGGACATCGCGCTCAAGCATTGCGAGAATGCCGATGGCGCCGGCTGCAGGGTGGTCGAGGTGTTCCGAAACCATCGCCATTGGGACGATGATGATGGCAGCGGCTTTCCCTATGAGCATTGCGCGGCCCTATCGGTCGGCAAGAGCCATGGCGCGGCAACCCCGTTCTGGGGCGCCGCGTCGGCCACGACCCGCCGGGAAGCAGAGGACAAGGCCACGGCGCAATGCGGAGGCGAGGGGAAGCAGTGCAAGATCCGCGAATGGGTCTGCACCTGACAACGGACGCCCATCCGCCCCGATAGATCCGTCTGAGGGGATCGTTCAAGGCAGCCGCTCTCGCGCCTGCGACTGCCGCGCTTGATCCGCGCTCCAGGCGCTGATCGACTGGACGGCGCCCAGCCACAGCAAAGGCACGATTTCGATGACCACCCGATGCTCCACCAGGCGCCCGAACAGCACGGTGGACAAGAGAAACGGTATGCCGAACCACAGCAGCGTCCGTTTCAGCACCGGGTCGAGATACCGGTGCAGCAGCAGAATGGGCAGGTAGAGACCGGCGCCGAAACGGGCGAGATAGGTCAACAGATAGAGGGGATTGGTGAACAGCCAGAGATTGTCCGTCAGATGGATCTCGTAATTGGTCCCCGGGATGCTGGCATAGGGATTGGGGAGACCCGGAACGAACCATCTGATGGCGGCCTGGATCACGACGAAAATGATCAGCTGCGCCGCCAGCACGGTCGCAATTGTGCGGCGCTCGAGCACCCCCCAGCACACGGCAAGGAAGGCCGGCAGCAAGAACATGGTGGTCTCGCGGTTCACGGTGGCAAGCGCGAACAGGCCGAGATAGGCCATCAACCTGCCCGTTTCGGGTGCCTGGACGAAGCGTGCGAGACAGAGCACGAGCGCCAGCGTGAAGACCGCCGCCGGCAGGTCGTAGACATAGCGGAAAAACGGCACCGTCTGCCATTTCCCCAATTCAAGGACGCCGGCGTCGACCCCCAATATCGAGTGGACTTCAAGGTCGGGCACGATCAGATGCAGCGCGACCGGAACCGTGATCGTCAGCGCCAGAATCCCGCTGACGAGATCCGATGTCTCGATGCGGAGCACCCGAAGCGCTTGACGCGCCACGACGACCAGCAGCATCCAGGCGGCGACTTCGGCGGCGGCGAACAAGAGGTCCACGTCGAACCAGGGCGTGACCCGCATGATTGCGTGGACGATAAGCGGCAGCAGCACCCGGCCTTGAAATGGCGCCGCGGCGATGAAGTCGGCCATTAGAGCCGGACTGGCGATCCACCAGACGGTCGTCGAAGCATAGTGGAACGTGGTGAGCAGGACCGCATAGCACAGCAACGCTACGAACCACGCCAGCCGCATGACGCGGGTACTGGTGCCGATCGACGCGTTTGTTGAGACTGCCAGGACCACGGGCACCTCCGGGATTTGTCGATTGTTTGGCCCGCCCACGGAAATCAGCCCGATTTTCACCAACCCCTATCGCGAGGGTGGGTTCAATCACTCATCTGGACCAAGAGTCGCATTCTGTGAGGGAGAAGAGGCCGCTGTACGAAACTGAAGGAGCTAGGGCCCCGCACAATTTCTCAAGGCAGCGCCGAGGCGGCCTGCCGATTATCTCTCGCATGTGCTTCGTTCCACAGTTGCTCACAGCTTCCACGCAGAAAAAAATCGATAATAATCAATGATTTATGTACTATTGCCACCTAAAATTCAGGATTGAAGTGGTCTCACTCGATGCTGTCGCAATTCCGCCATCTGATCACAATATGTGACAATCCGACTTGGGTCGTGACCAACAAAGGGGCGTTGCGTGGGGCGGGTTTTTTGGCTCGTTTTCTTGAATCTGTCGTGTCTGGGCATTCTATTAAATCTTCCTCCAGCTGATCCGCGTGGCCCCACGCTAGCGGCGTCTGCCGGGCCGATTCAGCCGCCGGCTACGTCGCCGGAAGAGGCCTCGAAAGCTCCCGCCGCAGTCGGTTCGGCCAAAGAGGACGTCATGCCTTTGCGCGTGCTCGGCACCGAGATGATGAATCAGGTGACCGGCAAGAATTCCCGGAACGATACGGCTGCGCGCTGGGGCGTCTACGGGACCGACCTCGGTCACATGTTCTGGCACCGGGACCAGCTCTATATGGTCTTCGGCGACACTTTCGGGCGAGGTGGCTTCGGCGGCAGCAATTGGCGCAGCAACGTCATGGCCCGGATTGCCGATCCGGACCCGCGCCACGGCTTTCCGTTCGAATCCATGGTCACTGGGCCGGACGGCGCAGCGAAAGAGCTGATCCGCTCCCGCAAGATCGACGGCGACGAGAAAACCGTCATCCCGACCCAGGGCATCTCGCTTGGGGGGCGCATATATCTCCACTACATGTCCGTCAGGCATTGGGGTTTGACGGGCGGCAACTGGACGGTCGGCCATTCGGGCCTCGCCTATTCCGATGACGACGGACAGACATGGGCGGCGCCGGCAGGCGCGACATGGCGCGAGCCCTGCGGTTTCGAGCAGGTTGCCTTCGTCATGGCGGACGGCTTTCTCTACAGCTTCGGCATCCCTGAAGGGCGCTTCGGCGGCGTGCGGCTGCGCCGGGTCGCGCGCGAGCATATCCTCACGCCCGATGCCTATGAATACTGGGACGGCACCAAGTGGGGGGCCGATGCCAAATCCGCGGCCATGGTCGTGCCCGCCCCGGCGGGCGAGCTCTCCGTCGCCTGGAGCGAGCCTCATCGCCGCTGGCTGATGATGTATCTCGATGAAACCCGGCGAGCCGTGGTGCTGCGCACCGCCCCGGCGCTGACCGGCCCCTGGAGCGACGCCCAGGCGGTGGTGACGGCGGATCAATATCCGGGCCTCTATGCGCCCTACATCGTGCCGGGAACGGAGATCGATGGCGATCTCTACTACACGATGTCCCAATGGGGGCCCTATAACGTCTTCCTGATGCACACGAGCCTCGAGCCGGCCGCCCCGGCTGTCGTCTCGGACGACGGTCCGGTCGCGCCGGTGGGCGCCCCGGTGACACCGGTCAGTTCAGCGAACTGACCGGTGTGCCCGCTCCTTGTGGACTTTTGCGCGCGACGCGGACGGTGCGGCGGTAAGGTTCCTGGCCGCGTGACCTTCTTCGCACGGTGAAGTCTGTCCGGTTCACGAATGTGTTAGGACGGGCAGCGCGGCGTGTGGATCCTCGGTAACAGAGCATATCAACTTATTAAAATCGATAACTTTTCCGGCCTGAACCATGGGGCGCGCCCAGGCTTGGGTGGTCGGCCGATGACCGGGCGCTAGATGTAAAGCCGGAACCGGACCGCGGCGGGCGGCATTCAGTATCGTCGCTTGTTGTCCACGCCGGATTGTCAAGCTCTTGGGATCGGGGGGCAGCGAGGATCGCTGTGGACGATCCAGGAGACATCGTAAACGGACGAACCGTCCTTGCGCTCTCCCTGGTCAAGCCATCCTCAAATTAAGGAGGCCAAGGTATGAGGAGGTTCATCGCCTCGATCTGCTTCGTGTTGGCACTGACCGTTCCGACAGTTGCTTTCGCCTATGTCGGACCGGGAGCAGGCCTGGGTCTGCTAGGCGCCCTCTGGGCGCTCATCGCCGCGCTGGCCACGGCTCTTTCGTTCATCGTCGCCTGGCCGTTTCGCAAGGCGTTGAAGCGCAGGCGTGCATCGCGCGGGATGGAGCCGGCTGAAAAGCGCGCCGATCCCGCCCACCGGCCCGCTCACCGGAATGAACGCGAAGGCTCGCGCGACGAAACCGGTCGCTGAGGCGGTCCGATGGGTCTCCTGAACATGCCCTCGCCGGTCCTCTCGGCGCTGGACAATTGGCTGACGCCCTTCCTGCCGTCATCGGCCAGGCTGGTGCTCTGGGCAGCGCTTGGGGCTTTTCTTTGCATGGAGCTATATCGGGTTCTCTCGCCGCAAAAGCGTATTGCGGAGATCAAGCTGGCTTATGCGCGGACACAGCAGAGCGTCGCCGACTTCGAAGGCGAGTTCCAGGAAGCCTGGCCCCTTCTTCGCCGGATGCTGGCGCTGGCGCTGCGACGCGTGGCGCTGGTGTTTCCGGCAACCATCGCCGCTTCGCTGCCTTTGCTGCTCATCGTCGTCTGGCTCGACAGCCGCTACGGTGACGTCTACCCGCCGCCGGACGCCTCGGTTGGCGTCAAGGTGTCCGGCGACTTCAAGGGACGCTGGGTGAACGGCAGCAATGGCGTGCCGCACGCGCAGATCGTCGACCGGGCAGGCTCGGCAATCGCCGACGTGCCGGTGACACAGGCGGTTTCGGTCATCCAGAAATGGCGCTGGTGGAACGTGCTGATCGGCAATCCCGCCGGCTATCTGCCGGACGACTTGCCGTTCGACAGGATCGATCTGGGGCTGCCGCGGCAGCAGGTTCTTGGCGTCGGTCCTGCCTGGCTGCGCGGCTGGGAAGGCATCTTCTTCGCGGCGACGATCCTCGTTGCCCTGATGCTCAAGAGCGTGCGCGGCATCGCATGACCGGGACCAGGCGCACGACCAAGCGACGCGGCCGGGCGGCGAGCCTGGAAGTCGATGCCTGGACGGACGCGATCGGCCGGCTCCTGGAGCGCTTTCCGCGTTTCTGGATCAAGGTGGGGAACTGGGAAACGCGGCTGCTTGCCGAGCAGCTCGATCATACCAGCGTGAGCCGGCCGATCTATATTGCCGGCCTTGCCCGATCGGGCAGCACCATCCTGCTCGAATTGCTTGCCAGCCATCCCGACACGGCGAGCCATCGCTATCGCGATTTTCCCCTGGTGCCTGCGCTTATGGCGTGGAACTGGTTCGTCGACCGCGCCGGGCGCACGGAGCAGCTTGCCGTCGAGCGTGCGCATCGCGACCGCATCAAGGTGACGCCGGAGAGCCCCGAGGCCTTGGAGGAGATCGTCTGGATGGCGTTCTTCTCGAAGCTGCACGATCCGTCGACGAATGCGGTCCTGGACGAAGCTGCGCGCCATCCCTGCTTCGAAGCCTTTTACCGGGATCATATCCGCAAGCTGCTCCTGCTGCGCGACGCCAGCCGCTATCTCGCCAAGGGCAACTACAATGTCACGCGCTTGCGCTATCTGAGGAAACTGTTTCCCGACGCCCGCTTCATCGTGCCCATCCGCGACCCGACCTGGCACATCGCATCGCTGATGAAGCAGCACAGGCTTTTTTCCGACGCGGAGGGCAAGGACCGGCGGGTTGTCAGCCACATGCGGCGCAGCGGACATTTCGAGTTCGGATTGAACCGTGTACCGGTCAATGTCGATGGCAGCAGGACGTCCGGCGAGATCGTCAGGCTCTGGAAAAGCGGCAGGGATGTCGCGGGATGGGCGGCCTACTGGGCCTCGGTCTACGGCTATGTGGCGGCGGTGCTGGATGATCCGGCCATGGCCGGGAGCATTCTCGTCGTCCGCTACGAGGATCTTTGCAGCGATCCCGCCGCAACGCTCTCGACGATACTCGACCACTGCGAGCTTGATGACCGCGGGCTTGCGCAGGCGGCGCGAGCGACCGTCAGCTTCCCGGCCTATTACGAACCATCGTTCACACAAGCCGAGCGCAACGAGATCCGCAGCCGCACGGCGGCAGTGGCTGGGCGCTTCGGATATGGATAAGCGCAAGGGAATGCCGATGGAGAAAATCGGATCCACACTCTTCGTGTTGATGATCGCCTTCCTCGCCTTCGTGGCGGGGGCGATGGCGGTCTTCGGCCGGGTATATCCGTCGGAATTTCTTCGCGACGCCTATCGGGCTGGCGAAGCCCTGGTCCTGCAGCGGCAAATCATCGAAAATCCCGTTCTGGCCAATCTTTACCAGCCGGCCCGCACCCCGGCCCGCGGCGTCACCATCTATGACCCGAAGCGTGCCGCACCTGGATACACGCTCTACACGTCCGGAGACGACAATGTGGCGCGTCTCATCGCGATGGACGGGCGCGTGGTGCACGAGTGGCGACGCCCGTTCAGCGACGTCGCCAAGAACGGCGCATTCGGCAGGAAGGCGCAGCCCGATTCGCTCGTCTATATGGACAGGGCCGTCGTCTTTCCGAACGGCGATCTTCTGGTCATCTATATTTCGTCCGCCGATACCCCCTGGGGCTACGGCATGGTCAAGCTCGACAAGGATTCCAATGTGATCTGGAGCTACCTTGCTCCCGTCCATCACGACCTTGCCGTCGCGCCGGACAATCGCATCTACACGCTCGCCAACGAATTCGACTTCAACCCAGTTGGAGCAGCACCGCAGCTCGACCGCCCCCACCTCAAGGATTTCGTGGTCGTTCTCTCGCCGGACGGAAAGGAGATCCGGAAAGTATCGCTGACGGACGCCTTCCTGCGCTCACCCTATTTCTCGCTTATGGCGATCCTTCCCTATTTCGCTCTCGCCGATCCGCTCCATCCCAACACGGTCGAATATGTCGACGCCGACAAGGCGAAGAACTTTCCGTTCGCCGAGCAGGGCGACGTGCTGGTTTCCTTCCGCGACATGTCGCTCATCGCGGTCCTTTCCATGAAGACCGGCGAGATCACATGGGCGACGCGCGGCCCGTGGCTCGGACAGCACGACCCGAGGATCCTGCCGAACGGCGATATTCTGCTTTTCGACAATCTCGGCGGCATCAGGCACGGCAACAATTCAAGGGTGATCGAGTACGACCCGCGCACATCGAGCGTGAAATGGAGCTATGCTGGCAGCGCCCAGCATCCGTTCTCCAGCGCGCTGCGCTCCGATGCCCAGCGCCTTGGCAATGGCAACACGCTGATCACCGAATCCGACGGCGGCCGCATTTTCGAAGTGACACCCGCGGGTGATCTCGTCTGGGAGTTCGTCAATCCGATCCGTCGAGGCCTCCAGGACGAGCTTATTCCGATCGTCAACGGCGGCGAGCGGATCGATCCCGCGATGTTCGAGCCCGCGTTTCGCAAAACGCTCGAAGAGGAACCGCGCCAGGCATCACGCTAAGGTCGTCACAGCTTCAACGCCTTGAAGACGCGGCGAGGCATCAGGCGGATCGCCAGCATGATCCAGCGCCAGAATGACGGCACATAGACGACGTCCTTGCCCCTGAGGATGGCGTGATGGATGCGCCTGGCGACGGTGTCGGGCTGGGACCAGAGCAGGCCCTTCTCGAACGCCGCCGTCATCGGGGTGTCGACAAAGCCCGGCCTGATCGTGGTCACGCCGACACCCGCCTTGTAGAGCCGCTGCCGCAAGCCCTCCAGGAACGTGTCGACCGCCGCCTTGGCCGCCCCGTAAACGTAATTGCTCTGCCGTCCGCGATCGGCAGCCACCGAGGTGACGACGGCGATCCGGCCGGATCCCTTGCGTTCCATCAGCTCCGACAGGCGGGTGAGCAATGCCACGGTGCTGACGGCGTTCGTCTGGATCTCCTGTACCGTCAGCCTGGCCGATGCCTGGCAAAGCTGCTGGTCGGGCAAGGTGCCGTGCGCCACCAGCGCCACGTCGATGCCACCCAGAGCCTGCTCCGCCTGTGTCAGCACCGCGCGGTGCCGGTCGAGCTCGTTGATGTCGAGGACCTCGCATCCCGCGATCTCGGCGCCGCGCACGGCGAGGTCGTCGGCCGCCGCCTCGAGCCTGGCCTTGCGCCTTGCGACGAGGAACAACCTGTCGCCGTCATCCGCAAAGAGACGGGCCGTCGCCTCGGCGATCGCCGAGGTCGCTCCGATGATCAGAACCCTATGCATTGGCTGCCCCCTGTCGCGTGTCGCCGGAAGTCACGCGTCGCCAGAAGTCGGACGTGAAAGCGGGATCGCGATAGCGCTCGAAGCGATGCAGCGCCGGATACCCGCGCTCGAAGATCCTTGCCTTCATGCGGGCATCCTTGGCCGGGTAGACGGCGCCGCCCGCCTCGTCGGTGATCTCGTCCAGCGTATCGAGCAGGGCGAGCGTCGAGCGGCCGCGATCCGGAAAATCGAAGGCAAGCGTCGTTCCCGGTCTCGAGAAGGACAGCCAGCCCGGCGGCCTGCGGTTGCCGAAGACCTTCAGCACGGAGAGGAACGATCCTTCCCTGGCCCGCGCCACCCGGGCGATGATCTCGCCGATCGCGACCTCCGCCTGATCCTGCGGGATGACGCACTGATACTGGTAGAAACCCTTGCGGCCGAACAGCCGGTTCCAGTTCGGCACGGCATCGAGCGGATAGAAGAACGGCTCGTAATGGACGATGGCGCGCTTGCGGCGCGGCCGTCGGTAGACGGCCGTGTTGAACAGGCCGACCGCGGCCCTCGGCAGCAGCGAGACCGGGGGCGTGAACGGCAATCCCGGCTTGCGGCGGGAAGGCGCGGCGGCATGATGCCCGGCTGCGTGGTTGCCGCGGAAGAACAGCCCGCGGGCGCCGCCCGGCCCGGGTGCGAGGGAATCGATCCACGCGACCGTATATTCATAGGCGTTGTGCGAGGCGCTGCTGAGCTCCAGGAATTCCTCGACGCGCGAGAAGCGCAGGCTCTCCACCTCAATCGCTGGCCCATCGATCCGCTTGAGCGCAATCTCGGCCCAAAGAATGACGCCGGTGAGTCCGAGCCCGCCGATGGTCGCCCCGAACCAGTCGGCATTCTCGCGCGGTGAGCACAGGAGCCGGCTGCCGTCGGAACGCAGGAGCTCGAAGCGCCGCACATGATGGCCGAAGCTTCCGGCCCAATGATGGTTCTTGCCGTGAACGTCATTGGCGATGGCTCCGCCGACCGTCACCTGCTGGGTGCCCGGCGTCACAGGGAGAAACCAGCCCTTCGGGACGAAACGGCCAAGGATGTCGGACAGGAGAACGCCGGTTTCGCAGCGCAGGACACCCGTGTCGGCGTCGAAGGAGATGAAGCGGTCGAGGCCGCGAAGATCGACGAGCGTGCCGCCGCTGTTCAGGCAGCTGTCGCCGTAGCTGCGTCCGTTGCCATAGGGCAGGAATGGACCGCCGCCTTCCTGAAGTTGTTCGTCGCGCCAATGCAGCCGGACCGCGCCCTGCGTGCCCGGTGCAGGCGGCCGCCCCCACGACCGGTATCGACCGTCGCGTCCCATCACATCGCCAGCCAGATAACGCCGCCGCCCAGGACGGCGAACGCCAGGCTGACACGGTCGCGCGCTGCGAAGACCAGC
The DNA here is from genome assembly GCF_040545255.1 of Mesorhizobium shonense. NCBI lineage: Bacteria > Pseudomonadati > Pseudomonadota > Alphaproteobacteria > Hyphomicrobiales > Phyllobacteriaceae > Mesorhizobium > Mesorhizobium shonense. The sequence goes on along the minus strand of NZ_JBEPLM010000001.1, from coordinate 530,043 downwards.
GGGTCGCTGCGCATCTCGCCGCGGCAGGTCTTGAGCCAGATCCGCGTCACCCAAAAGATGAGAAGAGGCACGAAAACCCAAAGCAGGCCGGGGCGCGCATAGGAAATGAGGACCTGTGGAGTGCTGAGATAGAGGGCAAGCACGAGGGCCGCGACGTAGCCCGCGCCCACCCCCATGCTGTTGAGCATCTGCAGGTCGGCAAGCAGATAGCCCCGGCCCAAGCTCGCCTTTTTGCCGTGCTCCTGCATCAGCAGCAGTTCGGCGCAGCGTTTGGCGAATGCCAGGCTGAGGAAGATGAAGATGGAGAAGGTCAGCAGCCACTGGGAAAGCGGGATACTTGCCGCCGCGCCGCCGGCGAAAATCCTTGTCGTGTAGAGCAGGGCGAGCGTCACGACGTCGACCGCCTCCAGGCGCTTCAGGAAAAACGTATAGGCGAGCGTGACCGCATAGTAGACCGCCAGCACTGCGCCGAACTTCCAGGGCAGGAATGAGCTCAGCACCGCCGATCCCGCCAGCAAAGCCGGGATAAGCACGAACCCATGCGCGATCGGGAGACGGCCGGAGGCAAAGGGCCGGCGGCGCTTCTCGGGATGGCGGCGATCGTCCTCGATATCGACGATATCGTTGAGCAGATAGACGCTCGAGGCGCAAAGGCTGAAGGCGAAGAAGCCGGTCAGGAGCGCAACAAGCGCCTCGGTGTCGGTAAATCTCAAGGCGGCGATCAACGGCGTGAAGAGAAGCAGGTTCTTCAGCCATTGATGCAGGCGCAAGGCTTGAACATAAACGGCAAGCGTCGGCTTCCTGCGCGGAAACACCTCATCCACATGAGCGTGGGCAAATGCCCAGTTGACCGTGCGAGGCGATGCATTCACCACCGTCGCAAATCGCGCGGCGCGCCAGATCGGAAAGTCCGCCGCCGCATTCCCGGCATAGTCGAACCCATCGGCGCCAAAGCGGTCGCGCAGGGCGGCGAGCTTGTCATGGCTCGTCAGGTTGCGCTTTCCGTCGCTGGCAAAAACCTCCTCGAACAGGCCGAGCTGATGCGCGATCTCATGAGCAAGGGATTCGTGCGCGCCGGTGGCGAGAACGAGCCTGCGGCCGCGGGCCTTCTCCCGTTTCAGATGTTCGACGAGCGGCCGGTTGAAAGGCAGGGCGGAGAGGTCAAGTGCCACCCTTTTTGTGACTTGCGCCTTGAAGGCGGCCTTGCCGCCCATGAGCCACAAGGGCAGCAGCAAGATCGACAGGAACGACCGCTTCACCAGCGCGATGACGGACTCCACCAAAAGGTTGCTGTGGATCAACGTACCGTCGAGGTCGACGACAAGGGGGACCGACGATTTCGTGGCATGCGGTGGTTCATCGGCCTTTGGGATCGCTTGGAGACGCTGCATAAGGGCTCTTTCTCTCTGACGTGTGCCCCGAACCTGCCGCTATCGGCCCGGGAAAGGCTTCGATAGCTGACCAGGCGCCCAATCCGAGCGCCACCGCGAACCAGAGCGTGGCGAGTCGAACGATGGTGGTCGTTGCAACGGCCTCAGGCGCCGTTGCACCGGCGTAAGCAAGAAAAGAAATCATGACGATTTCGGTGCTGCCCAGCCCGCCGGGCAGGAAGGACAACGCACCGGCAAGCATGGCCACAGCATAGATTCCGATTGCGGCCAGCGGTCCGATATTGAGGCCCAGTTCCCTGGCCACGATGTATGTGCCGAAGCCTTCCGCGCCCCAGGCCAGGAGGCCCAGAAGCGTTCCGATGATGGCAAGCCGGAACGTCATCATGGATCGCACGTCGCGAAGGAATGTCGTTGCGGCATTGGTCAGGGACTGAATGAGCCGTCCGGGCAGGAATCCGGAAAGCCGCTCGAGACGCGCAATCGTAGCGGGATGCTGGGCGACGATCAGCGCCGTCACCAGCGCTGCGCCGAGAAGGCCGAACGAGCGGGTGACAGTGCCGGAAGAGGCAACGATGAACATCGCGAGCACGCCGATCGCGACCAGGTCGAGCAGGCGCTCGTTGTAAAGGGCGGCCAGGCAACGCCTGGGGCTGATGCCGAACGGCCTGAGATACAAGGTTCGCAGGGCTTCGCCGACTTTCCCCGGCGTCGTCGTCAGCGCAAATCCCGCCAAGTAGATCAGGAAATGCCGCGATGCCGGCAGCGCGTTCGAAGAAGATGAAAGCATCAGCGACCAGCGCCAGAACCTGAGCGCATAGTTCACCAGGGACAGTGCGAGAACGATGGCCAGGACGCGCAAGTCGATCGCGGCCATGCTGGCCATGACGTCACCGAGGCCGACGCTTGAGGAAAGCATCAGGTACGCAGCAAGAAAAATGATGATCGTTGGGACAAGGAGACTTCTCGCGCGAAATGTGTTTCTGCCCTGTTCGCTACTCAGCATATGCACGCGCTCCGGAACTCGGCGGTTTTCGTGTGCGGATCTTTATGGAAGCGAACTTCCGGAATCCGGCCGGACTTTGCACCCGGTGTTTGGTCGGAGGTTCGTCTCCGGGCCAGGGGCGATGACCGTCTTTCTGATTTTTGCGGTCGGCTATGGCCTGTGCCTCGACACAGGCTTCGGTGAGAACGCAGCAGATTCTGCAAAGTTCCAGACGGTGCTGGCGACTTTATCTCGGCAGGGCAAAATCAGAGGGCAGGGCGCTTGGCTATGGCGAGGCCGATGCCGAGCGCGATCATCGCGCCGCCTGAGGCCTCTCGCAGGCGGCGTATCACACCGCCACGCCCGGCCGCGCCTTCCCTGATGCGGCCCGCCGCAAAAGCGACGACGACATCGGCGAGGGTGTTGAGCGTTACCGATACGAAGCCAAGGGCCATGAACTGCAGGGCGACGTGGCCGGCGCTGAGGTTCACGAACTGCGGAATGAAGGCCAGGAAGAAGGCCGCTGTCTTCGGGTTCAACGCCTCGACCAGCACCCCTTCGCGAAACGCGCGCCGGGCGCCGACCGCGGGCGCCGGAGTGCCGCCGTCCAGCATTGTCTCTGCCTCGCGGCGGGCGGCCTGAAAGGTGCGAAAGCCAAGCCAGACGAGGTAGGCGGCGCCGATCAACTTCAGTAACGCGAACAGTTGCGCGCTTGCGAGCACGAGGGCGGAGACACCCAGGCTGCCGGCCAGCACATGGACCATGCCGCCCAGGCCCGTCCCGAAACTGGAGGCGATGCCTTCCGCGCGTCCGCCGGCGAGTGTGCGCGCGGCGACGTAGAAGATGCCTGGACCAGGCGTGATGGCGAGCAGCAACGCCGCGGCGAAGTACAAGGCGAACTGGGTCAAATCCGGCATGATGGGCTCAGGACTGCAGAGTTGGAGCGGGCGGGCTCACGACGGGATGAGAGGGGCGACCTCACGGTCGGAAGGCCGATCGCTCGCCGCGAGACCAGATGCGACACCGGCGCGGTCGGCCGCGTTGCGGTTTTGGCTCATCTTACGCTTGCCTTCGAGCCTCGTGATCGGCATGCGCAGGCCGACTATCCCCTTTAATTGCGCCTGGATGAAATCCATTGGCGCATCCGATACGGCCCAGGACGAGGCAAGCCCGCCTTCATGCAGATTGGTCAGGCGTGTGACCACGTCGAGCAGCCTGTCGGCATCCTCGAAGAACTCGACCGGTCCATAGGCGTGGACGGCGACATAGTTCCAGGTCGGCACGACCTTTCCGGTTTCCTGCTTGGTCTGGTACCAGGCCGGCGTCACATAGGCGTCCGGCCCCATGAAGATCGCCAGGCCTTCGCCAAGCGGCGGAGCGCGCCACTGCGGATTTGCCTTCGCGACATGGCCATAGATCACGCCATGCTCGCCCTCTGTCTCGTCGAGGAAAAGCGGCAATGGCGTCGCCAGCGGTCCTTCCGCCGTGGCGGTGACCAGAGTCGCCAGTCGCGCCGCGCGGATCGTTGCGCTCAGGCTCTCATGATCGTCATCGCGGAAGGCGGGCGGGATGTACATGGCGAAACTCCTTGCGTTGCAGGAAAAGATGCCCGAAAGCTGGCTTGCTTGGAACATCCAGTTTTGAAGGGTTTCAGTGGTCCAGTTGGAACAGGATGGTGTGGCGCGCCGGATCATCGCGGCGATCAAGGCACAGATCCACAGCGGCGCCTACCGGCCCGGTGACCGTTTGCCGTCGACGCGGGCCTTCGCCGTCGAATGGGGGGCGTCTCGAACCACGGTGACGGCGGCCTACAACCAGCTCGACGCCGAAGGCTATCTGATCATCCGGCAGGGGGCACGTGCGATCGTGGCTCCGGGACTGGAGACAGCGTCGGTGGAGTCGCCCGTCACGACTGCTTCGGCCCGAAACATTTCCGCGTTCGCCCGGCGTCTGCTCACTCTGCCTCCGCCGGCGGAACAGCAACCGGCCAGGGTCGCGGATTTCCGCTATGGCGACCTGTCAGGGGCGGACTTCCCTGTGCTGGCCTGGCGGCGGGCGTCAAGCAAGGCCATTCTCCGGCGCGGCGCTCGGCTGCGTTATGGCGACCCGCAGGGATCCTTTGCTCTCCGGAGTGCGCTTCAAACCTATCTCTGGCGCGCCCGCAGCATCAGCTGCACGCCTGACCAGATCGTCATCGTCAACGGCTCGCAGCAAGGGCTCGACCTCTGCGCGCGGCTGCTGCTCGATCCCGGCGATCCGTTCGTGATCGAGAACCCGGGCTATCTGCTCGCCCGTCATGCCTTCGTGGCGGCGGGAGGCGTTGCCGTGCCCGTTGCGGTCGACGCGGACGGGCTAAAAACGGATGCGCTGCCGCCGGCCCGTTTGGCCTATGTCACGCCGTCGCACCAGTTTCCGCTCGGCGGCGTGCTTTCGGCGACGCGGCGGCGTTCGCTTCTGGCTTGGGCCACCGGCACGGGGGCCTATGTTGTGGAGGACGACTATGACGGTGAATACCGTCACGATATTACCCCCATCCCGCCCATGCAGACTCTCGACGCAAACTCCGTCATCTATGTCGGCACGCTGTCCAAGACGCTCTCGCCCACCTTGCGGCTCGGCTATCTCGTCGTGCCCGCCAGCCTGCGCCGGGCGTTCAGCGAGGCGAAGCGCCTGACCGATCGGCATGCCCCGACGCTGGAACAGGACGTGCTGGCCGACCTTTTGGCGAGCGGCGCTTACGAGCGTCATGTCCGCAGCATCCGCAGGAAGAACGCCGAGCGCAGGGAAGTCCTGCTGCAGGCGCTGGCCGATCATCTGGGTCCGAAGGTCGCGGTCGCTGGGGCCGACACCGGATTGCATGTCGTTGCCTGGGTGAACGGCATCGCCGCCGAACGCGAGCCGGAGATCATCGCGGCCGCGCGGGATGTCGGGATCGGCCTCTATCCGGTGTCGCCGCTCTATGACCCGACCGCGCCGCGACCTGCAACGGCTGGCTTCATTCTGGGTTACGCCGGGCTCGACACGGAGGCGCTGCGACGCGGCGTTGCGGTGCTGGCCAGGCTATTGGCCGAGCGGCGCTAGTTCCCCCTACACAGGGATTTTGAAAGGCTGTCGTTTGTCTTGGCGCAAGATTTTCCGTTCATTTCCGCGAAATCAGCGCAGACGCCGGAGATTGGCTGAAGCCGCCCCAACCTCGTCATTCTATGGCGGAGCAAGGAGCGAAGCGACGCGGCGCAGACCATAGAATCCATGCCGTGACTTGGAAGCGCCGCCAAGGTGCAGAATTTTGCTCCGTTGCACTCCTTGGCGAAGGTAACGGCATGGATTCTAGGGTCTTCGCGACGGAGCTTCGCTCCTTGCTCCGCCCTAGAATGACGATCGCGATGGGCGTTTCGGCCAATCTCCAAGGCATGCCGCCTGCCAACGCAAACAGAGCCGACCGGTCAAAATCCCTGTGCAGTGCTGCCGCTAGAGCAATTTCAGGAAAAGTGCGATGCGGTTTTCCGTTCGGAATTGCGTAAAGACAGACAGTTAGAGCAGTTCAGCGAAACGCTGAACTGCTCTAACCTATCGACGCCTTAGAAGATCTCGTTGGTGAGCTGCCTTACCGGACCGAGCATGATCGAACCGGTCGGCACGCCGTTGTCGATCGGGATGGCTCGGCGCTCCGGCATGTCGGCCACCGGCTCGCCGATATCCGCTGTCACGACAACAGGGCTCTTGTTCGGCACGCGATCATAGAGGTCGATGATGTCCTGATTGATCAGGCGCACGCAGCCCGACGAGACCGACTTGCCGATCGACCACCATTCCGGCGAGCCGTGCAGGCGGTACAGCGTGTCTTGATTCCCCTGGAACAGATAGAGCGCGCGGGCGCCGAGCGGGTTCTTCAGTCCGCCTTGCATGCCGCCATTCTTGGCGCTGAATTGCGTCAGTTCCGGCTGGCGGGCGACCATCTCGTCCGGCGGTGTCCATTTCGGCCACTTCTGCTTCCATTGCACCACGGCATCGCCCGACCACTCGAAGCCCGCGCGGCCGAGGCCGACGCCGTAGCGGATCGACTGGCCGCCCTCGCGCACCAGATAGAGGAAGTGGTTGGTGGTATCGACCACGATGGTGCCCGGCCGCTGTCCGGTCGGATCGGGAACGATCTGGCGCAAGAACCTGTGATCGATTTTGTTCACCGGGATGGCCGGCAGGTCGAAGCCGTTGTCCGACGTCGCCCCATACATCGTCTCATAGTCGCCGAGCGGCGGCTCGACATAGGCCGGCGGTGGCGGCTGGACGGGTTCGGGGCCTGGGCCGGTAGTCGAGCAGGCGGAAACCGCGGCCGAAGCAGCGCCAAGGGCTGTGAGATTGAGGAAGCCACGGCGGCTGATGCGGAAGGAAGCGTCTGACATGGGTGCCTTTTCTAGGTCTTTAATTCGCAAGAAAGCATGAATCCGCAGGCTGGCCGCCGGCAGCTCCAATAATAGTCGGCGGTGATAGGCGGTTCCAATTCTGGCCTCAGGGTGGACAAACAAAGGCGAAGCTGTGACCGCGACACATCTGTTGCGCTGCAGCAACAGCAAGATCAGGCGCCTGCCAAAAGGCCTTCGAGCGAGGGCAGGATCAGCCCCGGCGGAAAGTCCCGGTATTCGTCCGGCTGGTTGGTGCGGTTGATCCATACTGTCCGGAAGCCGAACTTGGTGGCGCCCGCGACGTCCCAGCGGTTGGAGGACTGGAACGACACCGCTTCCGGGTAGAGCCGCCAGCCGGTGACCACCATGTCGTAGACCGACGGGTCGGTCTTGAAGCACTTGATCTCGTCGACCGAAAAGACGTCGTCGAGGATCTGGTCGAGGGCGGCGGATTTCGCCGCCGCCCGCAGCATTTCCGGCGAGCCGTTGGACAGGATCGCGAGCTTCGCTCCCGATGCCTTCAGCGCTTTCAGCACCGCCGGCACTTCCGGATAGCAGTCGAGCCTCCAATAGGCTTCCAGCAGCCTGGCCCTTAACGCCGGATCGGCCGAGGGCACCTTGCGCAGCGCGAAGTCCAGCGCCTGCTCAGTCAACTGCCAGAAATCGGCATAGGCGCCCATCAGCGTCCGCACCCAGGAATATTCGAGCTGCTTGGCGCGCCAGATTTCGGAGAGAAGCTGGCCGTCCGGTCCGATCTCGCCGGCATGGCGGCGCACGGCCGCGTGCACGTCGAACAACGTGCCGTAGGCGTCGAAGACATAGGCCGCATGGTGCATGGACAGAAGTTTTGCGGCGCGCCGGGGCGCAGCGCAAGCGATGATTGCGGTCAAGTGCCTCTGGCCTCAACGATTTTTGCCGATGTCGGTTGACGCAGGCCGTCAAAGCATCGTCCTATGGCGCCTTGAAATTACTCATTTTGGACGGCGAACATGACACTGGCGGCGGCGGCGCAGTCCGCGACATGGACCTATGTGGACGGCGACTGGTACGAGGGCAACATCGCCATTCTCGGACCGCGCAGCCATGCCATGTGGCTGGGCACAAGCGTCTTCGACGGCGCCCGCTGGTTCGAGGGCGTGGCGCCCGACCTCGATCGCCACGCCGCGCGCGTCAACGCCTCGGCGATCGCGCTCGGCCTGAAGCCCTCCATGACGACGGAAGAGATCGTCGGGCTGACCTGGAATGGCCTGAAGAAATTCGACGGCAAGACCGCCGTCTACATCAGGCCGATGTACTGGGCCGAGCATGGCGGCTATATGGGCGTTCCGGCCGATCCATCCTCGACCCGCTTCTGTCTTTGCCTCTACGAAGCGCCGATGATTCCGCCTTCCGGCTTTTCGATCGGCGTTTCGCCGTTCCGGCGGCCGACCATCGAGACGATGCCGACCAACGCCAAGGCCGGCTGCCTCTATCCCAACAACGGCCGCGCCATCCTCGAGGCCAAGATGCGCGGCTTCGACAATGCCCTGGTGCTGGACATGCTGGGCAATGTCGCCGAGACCGGCACCTCCAATATTTTCCTGGTCAAGGACGGCCATGTGATGACGCCGGCGGCGAACGGCACGTTCCTCTCCGGCATCACCCGTTCGCGCACGATCAACCTGCTCGGCGATTACGGCTTCAGGACCACCGAGAAGGCATTGTCGATCCGCGACTTTCTCGAAGCGGACGAGATCTTTTCGACCGGCAACCATTCGAAGGTGGTGCCGGTCACCCGCATCGAGGACCGCGATCTTCAGCCCGGACCGGTGGCCAAGAAGGCGCGCGAGCTCTATTGGGATTGGGCGCATTCGACTTCCGCCGCCTGAGCCGATAAAAAGGCGATCGGCGCTTCGTACTGGAGTTGCCCCAACCCATTCCAGACCTATCTTAGTTCGGTAGTTTCACCGGATTTTTTTCCACGAGGGAGTACCATCCATGGCTTTTGAGTTGCCCGCTTTGCCTTACGACTATGAGGCCCTGCAGCCTTACATGTCGAAGGAGACGCTGGAGTATCACCACGACAAGCACCACAAGGCCTATGTCGACAACGGCAACAAGCTGGCCGCCGAGGCTGGAATGGGCGATCTTTCGGTCGAAGAGGTCGTGAAGCAGTCCTTCGGCAAGAATGCCGGGCTCTTCAACAATGCCGCCCAGCACTACAACCACATCCATTTCTGGAAATGGATGAAGAAGGGCGGCGGCGGCAACAAGCTGCCGGGCGCTTTGCAGAAGGCCGTCGATGCCGATCTCGGCGGCTACGACAAGTTCAAGGCCGACTTCATCGCCGCCGGCACCACCCAGTTCGGCTCCGGCTGGGCCTGGCTCTCGGTCAAGGATGGCAAGCTCGCGATCTCGAAGACCCCCAATGGCGAGAACCCGCTGGTCCATGGCGCTTCGCCGGTCCTCGGCGTCGATGTGTGGGAGCACTCCTATTACATCGACTACCGCAACGCGCGGCCGAAATATCTCGAAGCATTCGTCGATAGCCTCATCAACTGGGACTATGTCCTGGAGCTCTACGAAAAGGCGAAAGGCTGACCAATTCGACGAAAAGCCCCGGCAAGCCGGGGCTTTTCTTTTTCGTCGGCTACAGGAGGCCGATCCTGGTTCGGGAAATCGTTGCGACGGCACGGAATATTTCCGCCGTGGCGTCCGTTAACCTTCGGTCGCGTACTCTCTTTCCTTCACCATGGAGCCAATTGAATGAGAAAGCTCGTCCTCGCCATCTCTATGCTCGCCTTTGCCGGTTCGGTCGCCTTTGCCGATCCGATCAAGGATCGCCAGGCCCTGATGAAGGAGCGCGGCAAGCTCGCCGGCCAATTGTCGAAGGTCGTCAAGGGCGAAGACGGTTTCGATGCGGCCGCGGTGCTGACCACACTCAAGGCCTTGCAGGCCAATGCCGAGAAATTCGATGCCGACACGTTGTTCCCGGCCGGCAGCGACAAGGGCGACACCACGGCTGCGCCGAAGATCTGGGCAGATACGGCGGGCTTCAAGGCGGCGGGAGACAAGCTGGTGGCCGACGTCAAGGCCGCGGTCGCCTCGCCGCCGGCCGATGTCGATGCGCTGAAGGCGCAGCTCAACACGATCGGCGGCGACTGCGGCACCTGCCATCAGAGCTACAGGATCAAGAAGGGCTGATCGCCTGCCATGGCCTGGCTGAAGAAGCTCGTCGGCGCCGTTATCGTGCTGGGCGGCGCCGGCGCGATCGCCGGCTGGGCGCTGTCCGCGCCCGCCAGGCTTGATGCCGTGGCGACCGCGCAACTCGGGCGGGGCGACGCCGCCAGGGGCAAGCGCATCTTCAATGCCGGTGGCTGCACGTCCTGCCATGCCAGACCGGGGTCGAAGGGTGACGCTCGCCTGGAGCTTGCCGGCGGGCTGGAGCTGAAGACGCCGTTCGGCACCTTCGTGCCGCCCAACATCTCGCAGGATCAAAAGGACGGCATCGGCGCCTGGAACGAGGCGGATTTCGCCAATGCGATGCTGAAGGGCGTCTCGCCCTCCGGCGAGCACTTTTATCCGGCCTTTCCTTACGCCTCATACGCGCGCATGAAGCCGGCCGATGTCGCCGACCTCTACGCCTACATGAAGACACTGCCGGCGGTCGCCGGCAAGGCGCCCGGCCACAAGCTCTCTTTCCCCTTCAACATCCGTCGCGGCATTGGTCTCTGGAAGCGGCTCTATCTCAGCCCCGAGCCGGTGATCGCCTTGCCTGACGGCACGCCGGACAAGGTGCTAGCCGGCCGCTATCTGGTCGAGGGCCCCGGCCATTGCGGCGAATGCCACTCGCCGCGCGACTTCGCCGGTGGCGTCAAGAAGGCCGAGTGGCTGGCCGGCGCCGTGGCGGCGGAAGGCAAGGGCGTTGTGCCCAACATTACCCCGGAGGGCGGCACGAAGGACTGGTCGGAATCCGACATTGCCAACTACCTCGAAACCGGCTTCACGCCCGATTTCGATTCCGTCGGCGGCGCCATGGTCGAAGTGCAGCGCAACATGGCCCAGTTGACGGCCGACGACCGCGCCGCGATCGCCGCTTATCTCAAGGCCGTCCCGCCGCACCCCAACGGCTATCCGGCGCGCAAGCCGGCGACCTGAGAACCTGACTCAAGGGTGACGGTCGCCGAGGAAATCGAAGCCGTTCTCGAAGAAGTGATTGTAGTCGCAGGTCAGTTCCTCGCCGGGCGCGATGTCGCGCAGCGCGTAGGTTTCCTCGGGCGACGAGACGTCGCAGTTCGGCTCGTCCGCGTGGTTCATGTAGCGGGCGTCATCGGCCTCGAAGACGATGAAGTTGGGATCGCGTCGGTCCGGATAGGAATAGCGGTCGAGATAGGATTTCACCGGACCGGTTTCGTTCTCATAAGTCTCCACCGCGATGCGCCGGTCAAACCTGGGATCGAGCTTCCAGATCAACGTGCCGCGCGGGATGCGGTGCTTGGCGAAGACACCGATGCCCTGGATGGGCGATTTGTCGAGAAAGACGTCGACGAGCAGCATGACGAACCTTGCGAATGTATGGTGGGCGCGGCCGGAAAGGCTGCGACCAAAAACGACGGCGCATTGCGTAACGCGAGGCGGTCGCAATTGCGAGCAAAAATCAGGTCTTGCCGGTCACTTTCAAGGCATAGGCGTAGATGTATGCAATCTCCTCCAGCCGCGAGAACCGGCCCGACGCGCCGGCATGGCCGGACTCCATGTTGATCTTGAACAGCACCGGATTGTCGCCCGCCTTGCGCTCGCGCAGCCGCGCCACCCATTTGGCCGGCTCCCAATAGGTGACGCGCGGATCGGTGAGCCCCGCCAGTGCCAGGATCGGCGGATAGTCGAGCGCCGCGACATTGTCGTAGGGCGAATAGGCCGCGATCGTGTTGTAGTCGTCGGCGGAAGCGATTGGGTTGCCCCATTCCGGCCATTCCGGCGGCGTCAGCGGCAGACTGGCGTCGAGCATGGTGGTGAGCACGTCGACGAACGGTACTTCGGCGACGATGCCTCCGAAACTCTCGGGCGCCATGTTGGCGATCGCCCCCATCAGCATGCCGCCGGCCGAGCCGCCTTGGGCGACGATGCGGTCGTGTTGCGTGTACCGCTCCGCCACCAGATGGCGCGCGCAGGCGATGAAGTCGGTGAAGGTGTTCATCTTGTGCGCCCGCTTGCCGTCGTCGTACCAGCCATAGCCCTTGTCCTTGCCGCCGCGTATATGCGCGATGGCGAAGACGAAGCCGCGATCGACGAGCGAGAACCAGTTGGTGTTGAAGGCTGCCGGCACCGCGATGCCGTAGGAGCCGTAGCCGTAGAGCAGGCAGGGGGCCGAGCCGTCGAGCGGCGTGTCGTGATGGTGCAGAAGCGAGATCGGCACCAGTTCGCCGTCGGCGGCAGGCGCCATCAGCCTACGTGTGACATAGCGCTCCGGATCGTGGCCCGAAGGCACTTCCTGCGTCTTCAAAAGCACACGCTCGCGGGTGCGCATGTTGTAGTCGAACACCTGCGCCGGCGTCGTCATCGACGAATAGGTGAAGCGCATCACCTCGGTGTCGTATTCGTAGGAGCCGGAGAGACCGAGCGAGAAGGCCTCCTCGTCGAAGGAAATGAAATGCTCTTCGCCGTTCGAGCGGTCGCGCACGACGACGCGCGGCAGGCCCTCCTTGCGCTCCAGCCTGACCATGTGGTGCTTGAAGCCGAGCACTGACAGGATCAGCCGGCCGGGTTCATGCGGCACCAGTTCCTTCCAGTTGGCGCGCACCGGATCCTCGACCGGCGCGGTCATGATCTTGAAGTCCTTGGCGCCGTCGGCATTGGTGAGGACGAAGAAGACGTCGCCGCCTTCCTCCAGGTCATATTGCAGGCCGGCTTCGCGGACCGCTACCAGCGTCGGCTCGGCGAACGGTTCGTCGGCCCGCAGAAGCCGGTATTCCGATGTCTCATGGTCGTTGATGCCGATCATGATCCAGTCGTTGGAGCGCGTACCGCTGACATCCATGAAGAAACCCGGGTCGGTCTCCTCATAGATCAGCCGGTCGTTTTCTAGCCTGTCGCCAAGTGCATGGAAGAACACTTTTGACGGGCGGTGGTTGTCGTCGAGGCGGGTGTAGAAGAAGCCGTCGTCGCCAGTGTTCCACACACCGCCGCCACCCGTATCAGGGATCCGGTCGGCCAGTTCCTCGCCGCTGGCGACATCGCGCACGCGCAGCGTGAAGAATTCCGAGCCCTTGTCGTCGAACGCCCAGAGCAGCTTCCTGTGATCGGCCGAATGATCGACGCCGCCGAGACGGAAATAGGGTTTGCCTTCGGCTTCCGCGTCGCCGTCGAGCAGGATCTCCTCAGTGCCGCCGTCGCGCGGCGTGCGGAAGTAGCGCGGCTGCTCGCCGCCCTGCCGGAAGGACGAGCCATAGGCATAGGGACCGTCCTTCATCGGCACGGTGGAATCGTCTTCCTTGATGCGTCCCTTCATCTCGGCGAACAGCTTGGCCCGCAGTGCGGCCGTGTCGGCCATCAGCGCCGCCTGGTAGGTATTCTCGGCCTCGAGATGGACGCGGATCGCGCCGTCGAGGAGCGATGGGTCCCTGAACATCGCCTGCCAGTTGTCGGCGCGCATCCAGGCATAGTCGTCGGTGCGAGTGATGCCGTGATGCACATCGAAGACAGGGCGTTTCTCGGGCCGTGGCGGGTTGGCGGTCGGGAAGGCGGCCAGGAAGCTGGAAGGTCTGGTCATTACGTCTCGCTGTGGAATTTGCCTGAAATTTTGCTTGAATGGCAAATGAACACGCCGCTCAGCAACGGTTCAAGGGGCGGGGTTCAAAGTGGTCTACAGAAAGTAAGTTGAAGGGGGAAAGATGAAATCCTATGTTCGCGCCGCCGCGGCTTTTGCTGTCGCTTCGACAGTGCTGGCCTTTTCCGGTCAGTCTCATGCAACCGTATTCGCCGCCTGGCAAGTGGCGGGCGTGCCGTTCGGCGACACGCTCAACGCGCGCAAATATCCGTCAAACACATCGCAAAAGCAGGCGGCCTATCCGAATGGCGCCGTCTTGCAGATGACCGGCCGCTGCACGGGCGGGATAGATCTGCTCGACATTACCGGACAACCTCACTGGAAGCAGCGGCAGGCGATCCGCTACCGCTGGTGCGAGGTCTGGCACGATCCGGCGCAGAACGGTCATTTCGTCACCGGCTGGGTCTACGGCAAATACATCGCGCCCTATTGAGAGATCTGTCGCAGCCCATCTGCGTTGCCCGCTCCACGCGAGGATGAGTGTTCTTGCAGCCTGTGGTCTGCAGGATTCCTCGTGCTGGCGGCCAAGCATTTGTCAAGCATTAACGACCTTCTTTGGCGCTGCCCGAGGTGTAAAGCGTATTTGACGTTGCGTCAGGCCGATCTGGTCCGGCCAGAAAAATCTCGCTAAGTTACACGACGCACGAATTTTTGAAGCTGAATCGGCAATATTTGATGAATATCGCCGAATATAATTCAATAGGCGAATTGACTTACTTGCAGCATAGCGTCATTAAGATAACGCGACGCGAATCGCAGAGGCTTGCCTATATGAAATTCGCGCGATGCCCAATCCCAGAAAAAGGGCGCAGTCTAGAAACAAACTCTCGTTGGGGCCTGAACACAATGGATATCGTCGAAACACCTTCAAGGAATAGTGACGCGCTGATCGAGCTGACCGCCGATGTCGTCGCGGCCTATGTCAGCAACAACCCGGTGCCGGTCGGCGAACTGCCGAACCTGATCGCCGATGTCCATGCCGCGCTCGGCCGCGTTGGCGGCACGAGCGAGCAGCCATCGGCCGAGAAGCAGAAACCGGCCGTCAACCCGAAGCGCTCCGTGCATGACGACTACATCGTCTGTCTCGAAGACGGCAAGAAGTTCAAGTCGCTGAAGCGCCACCTGATGACCCACTACAACCTCACCCCGGAAGAATACCGCGAGAAGTGGGGCCTGGATGCCAACTATCCGATGGTCGCTCCCAACTACGCCGCCGCCCGTTCGCAGCTTGCCAAGAAGATGGGCCTCGGCCGCAAGCCCAAGAGCCGCAGATAACGGATATCGGACAAGCAATTTGACGGCGCCCTTGCGGCGCCGTTTTGCTTTCCGGCGCGGCTGTTGGAAAGGTTAATGCGTGTCGCCCAAAACTCTGCAGCGGTTCTGGGACACGACATGCATCAGAACAAGAAACTTAAAGCACTTGGTCTGAATCCGTTTCGGCGCGTCGCGCTTTAGGCGGTTTGCTTCAGCGCAGCTTCGGCGTCGCGCTTGATGCGCTTGACCATCGAGCGCAGGCCGTTGGCGCGCTGCGGCGACAAATGCTCGTCGAGGCCGAGCTCTTTCAGCGTCACTTCCGCGTCGGTGCCGTGGATCTGGCTGGCCGGCCGACCCGAGAACAGCGCCAGCATGATGGCGACGAGGCCGCGTACGATGTGGGCGTCCGAATCCCCCTGGAAGCTGATCACCGGATCGACGCCCGGTCCTTGCTCGGTCGTCAGCCATACCTGGCTGACGCAGCCCGGCACCTTGTTGGCCGGGATGCGTTCGGCCTCGGGAAAAGGCGGCAGCGCCTCGCCGAGCTCGATCACATAGCGGTACCGGTCTTCCCACTCGTCGAGCAGGGAGAAATCGTCGCGGATCGTTTCGATCGAGGTCGTCATTGCCCGCATATAGTGACCCGGCGCCGCCACGTCACGGAAAAAGAAAGACGCCGCGGGCGTCGAGAGGTCGGACGGGCCCGCGGCGTTAGAGCAATTCCAGGAAAAGTGCGTAGCGGTTTTCCGTCCGGAATTGCGCCAAAAAACTAAACAGAGAGCAATTCCAGGAAAAGTGCGTAGCGGTTTTCCGTCCGGAATTGCGCCAAAACCAATGCATGCCGCGCAAAAGTGTGCAGCGGTTTTGCGAAAACGACATGCACAAAAATACAGTTAGCCGAGCGAACGGCTGAAAAAGAATCTCAGTTCTTTGCCGTCAGCATCACCGGGATGTTGACCTTGGCGGGCAGCACGACGTCTTCGGCAACGCTGCCGGTGGTCTCGACGGAAGTCTCTGCAATCTTCGTCTCGGGCGGGGCCGCCTTTTCCGACTGTTTGTCGTCCAGCATGGCGGCGGCGATCTTGGCGGTTTCCTGGGCGCGGACGGTGATGGTGTGCATGGCCGATTTGCCGGTCTCGCAGACGTCCGGCTTGCGCTCGCAGATGCCGGCGATGTCGCCGACCGCCTCGCGCGCCGCAAACAGCGCCTGGATCGGCCCGACCGCCTCGCGGCCATCCTCGTCGGGGCCGACGCTGAGCGGCAGCGCCAGAAGCACCAGCGAAAACCAGAAAGCCATCCTGATCAGAAAACCCATCTCAATGCCTCTCGTCCGTGACGGATCATGCATCCATCGGCATGACCTCTTTTATGGGCAGGATAGTGGCACGGGCGCGCAAAGGACGGCTTGCGCCGAAGCCGCGAATTTTCTTCAAATTTTAGGCAAGTTCGAAAGGATTGGTTTTCGAGATTGATTTCATTCAAATCTCATCGATTGGATTAACTTTACGATAACCATCTATATGGCTGTTTTAAAAGGGAAATTCTGGAAATAAGCGACATCGGCACGAGGTTTTCAGGCGGCCCGGCGCGCCGGCTGCGGATAACGCTCCATTTACCATGGCGGCAGATCGACGTGCTTTGCGGTGCCGGCGTCCCAATATTTGCCGTGGGCAGGGCGCTCGCCTCGTCTGCCTTATCCATTCCTTAAACGCTGGATGCCAGTTTCAAGCCAATTAAGAGTCACCTGCAAAGCAGGGCATTTTCACGACCGGGTACGCGTGCGGTGAGTTCGATTACGGCCAGATACGTTCAATTACCCGGCGCTGTGGCCGCCGGCTGCGAACGCATGGTTCATCCGACCGTCATGGGCGAGGCTGAGCGCCTGCGCCAGCGCCGCTTCATCGGCGTCATGCTCGCTGCTCCGTTTCTCGCCGCGGGCGCGGCGGTGACGATGGTCACCTCAAGCCTCGGTGCGGCAGTTACCGTGGCTGCGATCTTCGCCGCTTTCGGTCTGTGCTGGTTCGCCGCGCTTCTGGTCGCGGCCACCGGCCGCATGGCGCTCGCCGGCCGTGCGGCGGTTGCCATGGGTGGCCTCGCTCTTGCAGCGGCAATCGCCGCGGCGGGCGGTTTGGCCTCGCCGGTCGCGCTGCTTGCCGTCGCGTTGCCGATCGAGGCCTGGTGGGTCGCTGGATCGCGGCGCGCGGTGTTGCCGGCCGCGCTGGCGGCGCTGGCCGCCATTTTGCTGCAGCCTTTCGCGAACCAGTTCCTGCCGCTCGGCGCGGCCGGGATCGCCAGCTGGCACTGGCTGTTGCCGCTTGCCTGGGCGCTGACGCTGCTGCCCCGCGCGGCGGCCTTCGCCAATCCGGCCAGCGGGCGCCAGGCTGAGCCCGCGGCCGACCGCCTCGAGGAGATCATCGACGCCGTGGTGCTGCGCGTCGGCCGCCAGGGCGACGTGCTCGACGCTTCGGCCAAGGCGCGTTCCATTCTGAAGCTGGCGCCGGAGCTCTTGCTCGGCACGGGTCTGTTCGAGCGCGTCCATCTTTCGGACCGCGTTGTCTATCTCACCGCGCTCGCGGACATGCGCGAGGGCGCGCCGAAGCGCCGGCTCGACCTGCGCATCCGGCTGCCGCGCGACGGTGGCGGCTCGGCCGACAATTTCCGCCCGTTCCGCCTGGAATTGATGCCCGGCGGGCTCGAGCCGGAGGTCTTCATCCTCGTGCTGCGCGAGAACGATGACGTCGCTTCCCTGCGCGAAGAGCTTGCCTCGGCGAAGGAAGCCGCCGCGGCCGCCGAAGTGGCCAAGGGCCGTTTCCTGGCGGTGGTCAGCCACGAGCTGCGCACGCCGCTCAACGCCATCATCGGCTTCTCCGACATGCTGCTGCACGAGATGTTCGGTGCCTTCCGCGATCCTCGCCAGAAGGAATATGTCGGCCTGGTCAGGGAGTCCGGCCAGCATCTCCTATCCGTCGTCACCTCGATCCTCGACGTCTCGCGCATCGAAGCCGGCGCCTATGCGACCGAGCTGGAACCGTTCCGCTTCGTCGAGGCGGTCGATATGTGCCGGTCGATGATGCGGCCGCTGGCCGACGCCAAGAGCATCGCGCTCGCCGCGCAGGTCGCGCCGGACGCCGGCGAGATCAATGCCGACCGCCGCGCCGTGCAGCAGATCCTGATCAATCTCGTTTCGAACGCCGTGAAGTTCACGCCCGACGGCGGCAATGTGGTGATCGGCGCCAAGCGCGTCGGCTCTCGGCTGCATTTCTGGGTGAGCGACACCGGCATCGGCATCGCTGAGGAGGATATGGCCAATCTCGGCAAGCCGTTCATGCAAATCCAGAACGACTATACGCGCCGTTTCGAGGGAACCGGGCTCGGCCTGTCGCTGGTCAAGGGCCTTGTGGCGCTGCATGAGGGCACGATGTCGATCGAGAGCGCCCCGGGTGAGGGCACGACGGTGACGGTCAGCCTGCCGGTGAACGGACCGAAGCGGCGCTCGGGCACGCCGGCCGGCGTGCTGCCGATGCCGGTTGCAAAGCCGAAGGGGGATGCAGATGGGGACAGCAATGGCTCGCTCCGCAAGACGGCCTAAGGTGGTCGAACCCGAGCGCGGCGTCCTTGCCGAGGGCGCGGTCGCGGTTGGCCAGATGATCTCGCGCAATCCGGTTCTGGTCGGGGGTTCGACCGCCTTCCTGGTGACGCTCTTCTACGTTTCGGCCAATGCGCTCTGGTACCAGCCTTTTCCGCACACAGGCGCCTTCTTCGCCACCAGGAGCATCGAGAATTTCCCGCACGCCGTCTCCGACGAGCCGGAGACGACAATCAACATCGTGCGGCAGGCGCCGGCGCAGTCGGCTCCCAAGCCCGATCCGGTCGTCCAGCAGGTGCAGGGCATCTTGAAGGACCTCAATTTCTACGATGGCACGGTCGACGGCCTCACGGGACCCGCCACGCGCAAGGCCATCCAGGCCTATCAGTTGAAGGTCGGGCTGCCCGGATCGGGCGAGATCGACGGCGCGCTGCTCGATCAGCTCGGCGCCAGGCAGACGACGTCGGCCATTCCGCATCCGGCGCCACGTCCGGCAGGCACGGCTCCAGCGGCCGCACCGGTGCCGGCTCCGATCCTGGCCTCGGCACCCGCCGATGGTGCGACCCAGACGCCCGACGCCCGCATCGTCAAGATCCAGGCTGGCCTCAAGGCATTCGGCAACAACGATATGCAGCTCGACGGCAAGGTCGGCGCCCGCACCAAGGCCGCGATCAAGGAGTTCCAGGCGCTGTTCGGCCTGCCCGAAACCGGCGAGCCGGACGAAGCGGTCTACGCCAAGATGCGCGAGATCGGCCTGACGAACTGAGCCGTCCGCAATCTTATCTAGTTTCGGGCCGCGCGCTCAGCCTTTAGAGCGCGTAAGAAAGCATCGCGGTCCACGCTTTGGCCTTCACCGCGGGCCATGCCTTCATCATAGGCGCGCTTGAGCTGGTTCAGTTGATGGTCGGTTAGGGGCCGGATCGCAGTTTTCATGCCGCCATATAGCATTGTCCTGTGCACTTAACGAAGCTTGCTGCTCTCCCCCGCTCGCGGCCACGCCGGAAACTCGCTAAACAGTCGCATGCCATCCGGAACCTTGCCATGCGCGTGACCACCGATCTGTGGGTGTCGGCCCTTGTGCGTCGCGTGTTCGGCGCCGGCGGTTTTGCCGCCGTGGTCAAGCGCGGCGCGACCGAGGCGGGCGCCGTCTTCGTGCTGTCGCGTGGGCGGCTGGGCGAGGTCGCTCTCTATGGGCCGGCGCCGCAGACGAGTTACGATTCCGCCAAGCCCGACGAGCGCTTCTTCACCTTGCTCGATTCCGGCGACGACGCCGCGGCATTCGATGCGCGGCTGGAAAAGGAAAAGAGGTTCGATCCGGATATCTGGGTGATCGAAATCGAGGCGGGAACCGCTCCTGTCGACGAACTTCTGTCCGTCAAAGCGGAATAGGTCCGGCCTGCTTTGGGATATCGCTGCAGAAAACAAATGTTTGGAGCAGCTCAACGATTCTACCGAGCGCTGAGCTGCCCTGGAGTATTTGGGAATGCGACGCGGCTGTCAGCGCGCGCGGCCCGACGGCGCCGTCTTGCCCTGATCAGCTGACGGTGGGGTCTTGGACGTGGCGCCCGTCGCCGTTTCCGTCGCAGGTACCGTATGCTCGTCTCCCGATAGTGGACTGCCCTCGCCAGCGACGGACGTGCCCGGTCGGCCAGGGTTGTCTGTGCCGTTCTGGAAGGGTTGGCTCGCTGTCGTCAAGCCACCTGCTCCTACGGCAGTGAAGAGATGATCGGATGCCGACGCGGGGCCGGCAAGCAACGAAAGCGTCGCAAAGAACACAAGTGTTCGCATCATTGGGTTCTCCAATCATTGTGAGGATGTTCAACGTCGCGCCCAACGCCCAACCTTGAGGTGGTCGGAAGGCTTCAGCAGGGGCAAGGGCGGCGCGTTTAGTGAAAGGGTCATGACCCCTTCATTGTCCTCAACGCAGCCCTGCCTCCCTCTATTCCCAAAAAGCGAGAAGAACGGTGAGATATCGCAGGACCGTCGAGCACCCACGGCTTATTTGGGACCTTCGCTTCGCGCGAGCTGACCGGTGATTCTTCCGGGCGCCGAATCGCTCTAGGACGCCTTGAGGTTGGTGGCTAAACCGTCGCTGTTCGACGCCTGGCGCTCGGCGTCTGCCGTCTCGGCGGCGTTACCGCGGATCGCCCGCGACAGTGTCTCGGCCTTCCAGGCCCGCACCTTGTCGAGCGCCGCCTCCCGATGCAGCAGCCGGTAGCGGTCGAGGAACAGCCGGATCGCCTGCGGATGCGGGAACTCCGCCGGATAGACGGCGACCGCGATCAGGAAGGCCCTGTCCTCGCTGAGGTCGAGCGCCTTGAGCGCCGCAAGCAGCGCGGCGTAGCTCGACTGCTCGGTCACCGAGCGGGCCGTTGTGAAATCGACGTCGAGCGCATCGGCAAGCGCTGTCTGGAAGAAGGCGGCATTGCCGGTTAGCGCCGTCTCGCGCAGCTTCACATAGGTTGGCTGGCCGAGGAACAGGTTGACGGCGACGCCGTCGCCGGTGGGCCGCATCATCGAGCGCAAGCGGCGCCGCGCATCCTCCTCGGCTTTGCCGGGAACCGGTTGTTTGTCTTCCGCGGTGTCGGCGGGCACCGGCTTCACCGACGCGAGCTTGGTGACCGTCTCCGGCGGCCGCGTCTTGACCAGCGTCGGCCTCTCCAGCGCGCGGATCAGCTGGGCGATGGTCGCATTGAGCGCCTTGCGGCGGGCGATCGCGCGCGCGTGCGGCAGGCCATGGCGGCCGATCAGCGCGATGAGGTCGATGTCGCTCAGCGCGTTCGAGCGGGTAAGCAGCGGCGCCGCGATCTCGACCGGTTCTTCGGCCAGCCGCCGCACCAGCGCGGCCGGCGCATACTCGCATTCGGAAAGGGCGGCGGCGACATAGCGGCGCGATTCGACCGACACCTCGTCGAACAGCGGCAGCGTCAGATCCTCGAGCTGGGCGATCTCGCGGCGAGAGGGACGTGTCAGCGAGCAGAAGGCCGATACGGCGGCGCGGAACAGCCTTTCGGCTTTCCCAGCTTCGGTCCGGATAGCGATTTGCCTGAAATCCGAAGATGACACGGAGGATACGCCCGATACTCGACACAGACCCGGCCCTGCGCAATCCGGCCGGGCCGGTTTCGCATCTCCAGGGAACAAAGGTCAAATTAGCCGCGATCCGTTAGCGCTCCGTTAACCCTCTGCCCGTCTTAATCAACTTTGGAGGCGTTGCGTTGTGCTCCGGTCAAACCGAGAGGAATGCGCGAACCATGGGCATGGTCCTGTCTTTTGTGCCGAGAACGGCACCGGTCAATCGAGTAAATCACGCTACCGATACGGCAGCTGTCATCATCTTCCCCGGCGTCCGCTACGAGCAGCAGCCGCAGGTCGGAGCGGTGCGCCCGGACGGTCCCGACAAGCCAGGCTCGCCGCGACCCACCATCCCGCACCACTGATCCGTTTTGCCTCTCAGTAGTCCTGCAGCTCGCAGGCGCTCTGCTCGAGGAAGCGTGAAACGATCGGCTTCCAGCTGTCGTCCGGAACGAAGGCGCGGACGACGAGGATGCCTTCCTCGATCGGCGCCTCGACGAAGATCGCGCCCTGAAGCTCCTCCGGAAGATCGCGCCGCACGTCGATCATCTGCGCCGGTGTGAGCACTACAGCATCGAGCTTCTCGCCGTTCGCATTGTGGTCGTTGAAGGAATAGATGTTGTGGCCGTTGCGGTCATAGACCGAAGCCGACCAGAACGGCACGTCGCCCGGCGCCCGGATTCGCACCAGCCCGTCGGCGAGATCGAAGCGGCAGGCGGCGGCGTAGAACATCGGGTCGACCGACTTCACGACCGGCGCGACGCCGGCCTCCGCGTCCAGCCGCGTCATCTTGTAGAGGTCGGAGGTCATCGCCAGTCGCGACCAGGCGTCGCGCTCGGAAAATTCCGGCACCAGGAACAGCACAACGATATGCACGATGCCGGCGCCGAGCAGGCCGAGGATGAGCGCGTGCGGCAGGCTACGCATGGCAGCCCGCCTTCAGGATGCGCGGCAGCGTCACGTCGGAAAGCCCGGTGCTCGACGCGATCGGCGTGTCGTAGAAGGTCAGCACGAAATACATCTTGCCGAAGCCGTTGGTGAGTAGCCAGTTGCCGGGGGCAGGGCGGTCGCCGACGGAGATGACGACCGAATTGTCCGGCTGGCGCAGCACCTCGTAGGATTGCAGCGCCGCCTGTCTCGCCTTGCCGGTGCCGATGACGCCGAGCGAGTGGTCGGCGGCATAGAGCGTCCAGAACCGAGCCGTCGGATAGCCGCCCTCGATCGTATAGGCGCATTCCCGTTTCAGCGGCTCGCCGGCCTCGTCGCGCTCGGCGACGAAGGAGAGCCCCTCCGCCCGGCCGAGCGCCAGCACGCCCTCGCGCGCCACACGGGCCTTCGAATAGGGGTCGGCCGCCTGGGTACCGATTTCGGGGAACGCGGTCCATTGGCCGATGCGGATCGCGCCGACGCCGTCCTGCGCGTTGAGCGCGTACCAGACGCTGCCGCCGCCCAGGCCGATGGCCATGGCAAGCGAAAGCAGCGTGAGGAATGCGTTTCTGAGCATGAAGGGCCGGAACTGAGGAGGTTGTTCGGGATATCGCGGCGCGGGGCCTCGTGGCAAGCCGGCTTGCTCCAAGGCGTGGCGATATTCAGGTGATGCGGCCTGCAAATGGCGCCGTCCTGCGCTTCGGCGCTCATGCACATGGCACACTACCCATGAACTCTTTCTATCGAACAAGCAGCGCCGCATTCCCGGTGTTGACGACCGGCTTGTCATGGACGAGATTCCGTCCTGCGACCCCCTGATCATCGATGCCTCATGCGGCGCTGCAGGCTGCTGGACCGCCACGAACCAGCGCCGATGCTTTGCCATCGTCCCGTGTGCCAGCGACGCGGTGATCACCAATGTCGATTTCAGTCGAACGAAGCAGGAGATTATTCAATGGCGCTCGAACTCATCAACCCAGATGATCTGCCAGTTCCAGAGATGTACACACAGGTTGTCGTCGCGACGGGATCCAAGCTGGTATTCGTCTCAGGTCAGCAGCCCGAAGACATACACGGCAAGCTCGTTGGGTATGGTGATTTTGCGGCGCAAGCGCGCCTGGCATTCGGCAATCTCGGCCGGGCGCTCAGTGCGGCAGGTGCACGGCCTGAGCAAGTTTGCAAGATCACAATCTACATTGTCGATTACAACCGCGATGAACACGTTCCGATCATCGAAGAAGCGCAGATTTCGCTGTTTGGAGATCACAAGCCAGCGAATGTGGTGGTCGGGGTAGCGATAATGTCCCCAGGCTACCTCATAGAGATCGACGCGATAGCGGTCATTGACGAGGCCGTCAGAAGCTAGCGTCGCACAAGGCGGCCCGCGTCTTTATCACTGTGAAAAAGGTACTAGTCCGCACCGATCCGATGCCTGTGCTTGAAGCCGCCGCCATTTCGTTCCACATCGATCGGGATGAAGGCCGAGATAGAAGAACGACGCTGGAATTTAGCGTGGGCCTTGCCCGCATCGCTGATCCTGCATGCGCTCATCGCAGCGTTTCTGGTCTACAGCCTGCCGAGGCCTGCCCAACAGCTCGATCAGGAACAGCCGGTCAATGTCGCGCTAGTGCCTCCGCCCGAGCAGCCGAAACCGAAGCCGCCCACAACGCAGCCAAAGGAACCCAAGGCCGAAAGGCCGCCGGAACCTAAAACTGAAAAACCGCCCGAGCAGAAAGTTGAAAAGCCGCCTTTGCCGGAAAAGCAGCCGCCGAAGCCAATCGCGGTGCTAAAACCCGTTTTTCGGTACGGCGACAAGGATACCGGCCCGAGGAAATCCCTGGATGGAGGCGGCGATCGAGACGACACGCCGTCGCCGGCCAAGGATAATGATTCGAAGCCGCCTGCCGTGCCGAAGCCTGCAGAGAACCAATCTGCAGCGCCGGCAGACGCCGATCAGCCGGCGGATCAAAGCAAGGCTGACGAGAAGCCGGTAACCGCCGCGACGGACGCCAAGCCCACGCAGAATGAGGAAAAGCAGGCAGCCCAGGACACGGATCAACAGCAGGCAGACAAACAAGAGGCAGGAGCGCAAACCGCCGAAAAGCAAACAACCGTGGCGCCAACGCCGTCAGGCGCTGAGAGCGACGGTAAAGTCGAGCTTCCGGCCGCGGTCGAAAAACCAAAGCCCAAACCCGTAAATACGCTGAAGTTCAGGCCTGCAAAGGGCTCGAAGTCCCGAAGCAGGAGCGCTGGGACGCCAGGTTCCACCAATGCCGCCGTTGCTGGATCGCCGATCTATTCGGGCCTTCCGGGGGTTCGAAAGCTTTACTCGCAGGGCGCCACCGGCGATGCGCTGGCCACAAGCTCCATGAGCGGCGTGCCTCGCGATCAGCGGGTTGCCAACCTTTGCGGCAGCGTTTTGAACCAGGAATTGCAGGACGCCTCTTATTCTCCCAAATGGCTGCCATCCATTCCGCTGAAGGTGGGCAATGTTCTTAGCCCTCCGGAGGCCGCCTTCAGCACGACAACCACATGGTACCGCCTGGGCTTCCGGTGCGAGGTCGATGCCGATGCGACGAGGGTCCTGTCGTTCAGCTTCCGTGTCGGCGCTGAGATCCCACCCGGCGAATGGGCCCGTCTCAGATTGCCCAGTCTCCACTAAGGCATGCCTCCACCAAAAGCATGTCTCGCGAAAGGGGAAGCGGTTTCGGGACAAAGATATGCGCAGGATCAAACCCTGATGCATGTCGCCCAAAAGTGTGCAGCGGTTTTGGGAAAACGACATGCATCAAAACAAAGGCTTAAAGCGCCGACAGCGTCTCCGGCAGGGTGGGCGCATCGAGCACGGGCGCCGACTGGAACACCTTGGTCATGTCCCTCAGCGTCTGCGTGGTGCGGCTGGACAGCACCGGCGGGCGCTCGGCCTCGGCCTGCGACTCGGCATCCGCGGCCTCCTTCTTCGCCGCTTCCTCGGCCTTGGCCGCGACCTCGGGGTCGACCCAGGGATGATCGATGCCCGGGATCGGCTTCAGGTCGATGTTCTGATGCGCATAGACCATCAGCCGCTGCCACACCATCGCCGGCAGCGAACCGCCGGTCATCTTGTTGGTCGGCGTGAAGTCGTCATTGCCGAGCCAGACGGCGGCCGCGTAATTGCCGGTGAAGCCGACGAACCAGGCGTCGCGGTAGGATTGGGTGGTGCCGGTCTTGCCGGCGACGACGATGTTGGGAAGCTGGGCGCGCCTGGCCGTGCCGATCACCGGCACCGCCGCCAGCATCGTGTTCATATAATGCAGCGCTTTTTCCGACAGCACGCGGTGCGGCGGCGGCGCGTCCTTGGTCCAGTCATAGACCACGTCGCCGGTGCGGGTGACGAGCTGGGTGATGCCGTGCCTTGAGCCGACGAAGCCGTTCTGCGCAAACACGCTGTAGCCCGTCGCCTGGTCCATCACCGTCATGAGGGAGGTGCCCAGCACCATGGTCTTGTGCGATTCCAGCGGCGACTCGACGCCCATCGATTCCGCCATCGCCTTGATCGGGCCGATGCCGAGATATTCCTTGGCGAGCCGCACCGGCACGGTGTTGATCGACTTGGCGATCGCGGTGATCAGCGTGACTTTGCCGGCCGAGCCGCCATTGTAGTTGTGCGGCGACCAGCTGCCCCAGCTGATCGCGCCGCCGGAAACCACCGAGTCCGGCGTGAAGCCATGCTCCATCGCGGTGGCGTAGACATAAGGCTTGAACGATGACCCGGTCTGGCGCAGCGCCTTGGTGGCGCGATTGAACTGGCTGGCGCCGTAGTCGCGGCCGCCGACGATGGCGCGCACCGCGCCATTGGTCTCGATCACCACCACCGCGCCCTCGGTGACGTTGTATTCCTTGCCGAACTGGCGAAGGTGGAACTCGACCGACTCTTCCGCCGCCTTCTGGATGTTGGCGTCGAAAGTGGTATGGGCGACCAGCGAGTGCTGGCCGGGCTTGGCGATCTTCTTGACCTCGTCGAAGGCCCAGTCGAGGAAATAGTCGGGGCTCTTCTGCTCGCCGCGGTCGACGACGTCGGCCGGATGCAGCCTGGCCTGCAGCACCTGACCCTCGGTCATGAAGCCCGCGTCGACGAGATTGGAAAGCACCACATTGGCGCGGGCGCGGGCGGCCGGCAGGTTGATGTGCGGGGCGTATTTGGTCGGCGCCTTGAACAGGCCGGCGAGCATTGCCGCCTCGGCGAGGTTCAGGTCCTTGACGCTCTTGCCGAAATAGAAATCCGCCGCCGCCTCGATGCCGAACGTGCCGCCGCCCATATAGGCGCGGTCGAGATAGAGCTGCAGGATCTCCTTCTTGGACAGGTTCGCCTCCAGCCATAGTGAGAGAAAAGCTTCCTTGATCTTGCGCTCCAGGGTGCGCTCGTTGGACAGGAACAGGTTCTTGGCGAGCTGCTGCGTGATGCTGGAGCCCCCTTGGACGACCGAATTGGCGCGCACGTTCTCGAAGATCGCGCGCGACAGGCCGAGAACGTCGATGCCGTAATGATCGAAGAAGCGCCGGTCCTCGGTCGCCAGCACCGCCTTGATGACGATGTCGGGCATCTCGTCGACCGGCACGGAATCGCGCTGGATGATGCCGCGCTGGCCGATCTCGTTGCCGTAGCGGTCGAGGAAGGTGACGGCGAAGTCGCCCTGGTTGCGCCAGTCGCCGCCGGTGATCTCGAAGGCCGGCATCGCCAGCGCCAACAGCACCACGATGCCGCCGGCGCCCATGGTGAAGCCTTCGCTCAGCACCTCGATGATGGCGCGCCGCCATCCGTGAAGGCGGAATCGGCGGCAAAAGATGGTTGCCGCTTCCCAGAATTCGCGCGCCTTGAAGCTGATCTCGTAGAGGGAGGAATCGAGCCACGCGTCGACGGCAAGAGCCGCAGACGCGATCCGGCCTCTTCTCTTGCGTGGTTTCGAAGGACTTGCCATTCCAGACTTCCGCCCCAACGCGCTTTCGCCCGAAACCGCACGGTCGGTTTCGGGCGCCACCCCTGCAAGACTAATCGACCATTCTAGCACCGCTCACAAGGGCAGCGAAGCCACACCCGAGGCTGATTGTGCGTCGAGCAATTCCAGGAAAAGTGTGTAACGGTTTTCCGGCCGGAATTGCGTAAGAACCAAATCCTCGCAGCGATATCACCGCGCCGCGATGAAGCGCATGAAATGCGCCACATCCGCATCGGTCGGCTCCTGGCCGGTGAAGGAGCGCAGATAGGCGGCAAGGTGGCTGACCCGGGCCTCGACCGGTTCCTTGAGGTCGAGCACGTAGTAACCGATCTGCATGTAGTAGAGCACCCGCGCCCGGATGAAGGCGTCCTCGTCGTCGTAGCCATGCCGGCGATACATGTCGCGGATGGCGCTGAGGCGCTCGTCGTCGGCCTGGTCGATCATGCGCCGCACATCGGTCGCGCGCCTCGCCCATTCGCGCACGGCGAAATCGAGCCTCGGGTCGAACAGGCGCTCGTCGGCCCAGCATTCGAAGACGTTCATCACGCCCATGATGATGGTTTCGGCCGGCCGCCGGGCACGCTCGACGATCGCCGTGGTGTTGGTGTCGTGCCAATGCTTGAGCAACTGGTCGAGCAGGTCCTGCCGGCTGTCGAAATACCAGTAGAAGCTCGAGCGCGACACACCGAGCTTCTGGCCGAGCGTAAGCACGCGCACGTTCCCGACGCCGTCCGAGATCAGCGTTTCAAGCGCCAGATTGATCCAGTCCGAGCGCGTAACCTTTATGTTGCCGGGCGTCGGTTCGGCCTGGGGAGCGGTCATGATCATGGCCGCACAATAGGCACGGCATCAAACTCTTCGCAAGCTCTGGACAGTAGTGTCTAGACATATATGTCCAGGCCATATATCTTGGAGCCTTCAACGAGAGGGAGAGAGCTCGTGAAGTCGCATTACCGGGCAGTCGTCATCGGGGGAGGCGTGGTCGGCGCCTCGGTGCTCTATCACCTGACACGCTTCGGCTGGAGCGATGTGGCGCTCATCGAGCGCGCCGAGCTGACGGCGGGCTCGACCTGGCATGCGGCCGCCGGCTTCCACGCTCTCAACGCCGATCCCAACGTCGCGGCGCTGCAGGATTACACGATCAAACTCTATCGCGAGATCGAGGCCGAGTCCGGCCAGAATGCCGGGCTGCACATGACCGGCGGCGTCAACATGGCGAGCGACCCGCAGCGCTGGGAATGGCTGAAGTCGGCCTGGGCTGTGTTCCAGTCCGTCGGCATCGAGACGGCTCGGCTGGTGACGCCCGAGGAGATCAAGGAAATCTGCCCGATCGTTGATGTCAGCGACGTGCTGGGCGGCCTCTATGATTCCAACGAGGGCCATCTCGACCCCTACGGCACGACGCACGCCTATGCCGGCGCCGCGAAAAAGCGCGGCGCCGATGTGATCCTGCGCAACCGCGTCGTTGATCTGAAGCAGCGCGCCGACCGCGGCTGGGACGTCGTCACCGAGAATGGCACGATTGTCGCCGAGCATGTCGTCAACGCGGGCGGCCTCTGGGCCAAGCAGGTCGGACTGATGGCCGGCGTCGACCTGCCGGTGACGCCGATGGAGCATCACTATTTCGTCACCGAGGACATTCCGGAAGTCGCCGCGCTCGACAAGGAGCTCGGCCTTGCCGTCGACCTCGATGGCTTCTCCTATCTGCGGCAGGAGCGGAAGGGCGTGCTGCTCGGCGTCTACGAGCAGAACCCGAAACACTGGAACATGGACGGCGCTCCGTGGGACTACGGCATCGAGCTGATCCCGGAGGATATCGACCGCATCAGCCCTGAGCTTTCCAAGGCCTATCAGCGCTTTCCCTGCCTGGCGAAGGCCGGCATCCGCAAATGGGTGAATGGCGCCTTCACCTTCACACCGGACGGTAACCCGCTGGTCGGTCCGGTCAGGCGCCTCAGCAACTACTGGGTCGCCTGCGGCGTCATGGCCGGCTTCAGCCAGGGCGGCGGCGTCGGCAAGTCGCTGGCCGAATGGATGATCTACGGAGAGCCGCAGGCCGACATCTTCGGCATGGACATCGCCCGTTACGGCGCCTTCGCCGCCAACCGCGAATATCTCAAGCAGACGACGGGCCAGTTCTACGCCCGCCGCTTCGTCATGACCTTCCCGAACGAGCGCCTGCCTGCCGGCCGGCCGCTGAAGCGTCCGGGCGCCTATGACGGCATGAGCGCCGCAGGCGCCGAGTGGACGGCCTCATGGGGTTTGGAGATCCCGGCCTATTTCGCGCCGATAGGTTTTCGCGAGGAGACGACGCTGAAGCGTTCCAACGCCTTCGAAATCGTCGGCGACGAGGTGCTGCAGGTCCGCCGCGCCGCCGGCCTCGTCGATACCACGGCCTTCTCGCGCTACGCAGTGTCGGGACCCGGCGCCGAGGCCTGGCTCGACCGGCTGCTCGCCTGCAGGCTGCCGAAGCCCGGCCGCGCGAAGCTCGCGCCGATGCTTGGGTCCGACGGCAGGCTGAAGGGCGATCTCACCGTGCTCAACTGGGGCGGCGAGTACTGGATCATGGGCTCCTACTATTTGCGCGAGTTCCACATGCGCTGGTTCGAGGCGCATCTGACCGACGGCGTCTCGGTCACCGACATCTCGGACGCGATGTCCGGCTTTCTCATCACCGGGCCGAACGCGCGCAAGATCGTCGAGTGCACGACGTATCAGGACATTTCCGCCAAAGCCTTGCCCTTCATGGCCTGCGGCGAGTTCGACATCGGCATGGTACGCGCCCGCGTCGCGCGGCTGTCGATCGCCGGCGAGCTCGGCTTCGAGATCAACTGTCCAGCCACCCTGCATGGGACCTTGCGCGAGACGCTGCTCGCCGCCGGCGAGGATCTCGGCCTTGCCGAGATCGGCTACTACGCGCTCAATGCGCTGCGGCTGGAAAAAAGCTTCGGCATCTGGTCGCATGAGTTCACGCAAGGCTACACGCCAGGACAGACAGGGCTCGACCGCTTCATCGCTTTCGACAAGGGCGATTTCATCGGCCGCGAAGCAGCTCTTAAGGAACAGAAGGCGCGCGTCGCGCGGCGGATCGTGACGCTGGAAGTCGATGCGGTCGACGCCGACGCCAGCGGCTTCGAGCCGGTCTGGCACAAGGGCCGGCGCGTCGGTTTCGTCACCTCCGGCGGCTACGGCTACACGGTTCGCAAGAGCGTCGCCCTGGCGTTGCTGGATGACGATTTCGCCGGGGAGGGGACAGCGCTTTCCGTCCACATTGTCGGTGTCGAACGGCCGGCACGCGTCATCGCGGCCTCGCCTTATGACCCCAAAGGCGAGGCAATGCGGCAATAGGGAGGAACGTGCATGATTGACGAGGCCGCACGCGATCTGAGGCGCGAACGCCGGCGTGGACGCAACGGTGAGCCGGGCAGCGAATCGAGCCGCCGCCCGAACTACCGTTCGCTGAAGAACCCGTTCCTGCCGCAGCCGGTGCTTTCCGACGACCAGGTCGCCGCGATCCACGACACGGCGCTGCGCGTCCTGGAAGAACTCGGCATCAAGGTGCTGCTGCCGGAAGCGCGCGCCATTCTTGCGGAGGCTGGCGCCCTGGTCGACGAGGACAGCCAGATGGTGAGGATCGGCCGCGACATGGTCGAGGCAGCCCTTGCCTCGGCGCCGCGCTCGATTCCGGCCCATGGCGGCGACCGCTCCCGCGATCTTGCGCTCGAGCTCGGGTCGATGACGTTCCTCGCCGGCTCCGGCGCACCCAACGTCACCGATCTCGAGCGCGGCCGTCGGCCGGGCACGCTCGCCGCATTCGAGGAATTCATGAAGCTGCTGCAGCATTTCGATGTGCTGCACATGCTTGGACCCTGCATCGAGCCACAGGATGTCGATACCCGCTTCCGCCACTATGCCACCGGCCGGGCGCAGCTGACGCTCTCCGACAAATTGCCCTTCGTCTTCGCGCGCGGCACGCCGCAGGTCGAGGATAGCTTCGAGATGGTGCGGCTGGCGCGCGGGCTCTCGGAGAGCGAGTTCCGCGCCGGCGCCTATTGCTACACCGTCATCAACACCAATTCGCCGCGCCAGCTCGATATCCCGATGGCGCAAGGCATCATCGACTTCGCCAAGGCCGGCCAGATATCGATCATCACGCCCTTCTGCCTGGCCGGCGCCATGGCGCCGATCACGGTCGCCGGCGCGCTGACGCTGCAGCATGCCGAGGCGATGGCCGGCTTAACCCTCGCCCAGCTCGCACGCCCCGGCGCGCCGGTGGTCTATGGCTCCTTTTCCTCCAATGTCGACATGAAGTCGGGCGCGCCGGCCTTCGGCACGCCCGAACACATAAAGGCGACGCTAGGCGCAGGCCAGCTCGCGCGCTTCACCGGCCTGCCGTGGCGCTCCGGCGGCGGCAGCGCCGCCAATATTTCGGACGCGCAGGCTGCGCACGAAACACAGTTCGCGCTGTGGGGCTCTGTGCTTGCCGGCGCGACCGTCTGCATCCATGCCGCCGGCTGGCTGGAGGGCGGCTTGAGCGTCTCCTTCGAGAAACTGATCACCGACATCGAGGCCTTGCAGACGGTTGCCGAGCTTTGCGCGAAGACGCCCGGCGATGCCGACGCCATCGGCTTCGAGGCCATCGCCGAGGTGCAGCCCGGCGGCCATTTCTTCTCGGCCGCCCACACCATGACGCGCTACCGCACCGCCTTCTACGAGCCGCTGGTGGCCGACTGGTCGAATTTCGGCAATTGGACCCAGTCCGGCGGCAAGACCGCCACCGAGCGCGCCACCGGCATCTGGAAGCGGATCCTTTCCGACTTCCAGCCGCCGCAATCCGCCGCTGCCACCGCCGGCGTGCTCGACGAGTTCATCGCGCGACGCAGCGAGGAGGGCGGCGCAGCGCCGGTGTCGTGAGTCCGAAAACGTAATATTTTCGAGACCTTCGCCGTTCACGCTGCAGTCAAAACGATTCGCGATCTGGTATCGGATCGCGAGCGTGGTTACGTTGCCGATCAGGTTAGCAACGAACCGAAGGCTGTTTTGTGATGGACGGTAAATGACGGCGCCTGGCGATTTGATGCAGGCCTTGTTCCTGCGGCTGAAGACCGACGCGTCCCTGTCGGCGCTGCTCGGCGGAGCAGGGCTGCTCGAGCAGGCAAGCGACAAGGCTGCCTTTCCCAACGTGACCTACGGCCGCACCAGCGCCTTCGATCTCGAAACCGGCGCCGACAACGACAATGATCAGCTCATCACGCTGCATGTCTGGTCGAAAGCGCAAGGCGAGGCGGAGACGCGGCTCATCATGGACAGCATCAGGGCACGGCTCGACGGCGCGGCGCTCTCCATCGGCCCGCGCGGCCAGACACGCCTGTCGCTGGAATTCGCCGAGGCGCGCTATGACGAGGACCTGGCGGTCTATCACGGGCTGCTGCGCTTTCGCGCGCTGACGCAGAATAGTGCCTGAGCGGACCAATTCCCCCTAAAGTTGGGCCTGGATCGCGGCCTTGTCGATGACCGACCAGACCTCGCGTATCCGCCCGTCCTGGAATTCGTAGAAGACGTTCTCGGCGAAGGAGACGCGCTTGCCGTTCACCGGCAGGCCGAACAACATGCCTTTCGGTCGGCAGTCGAAGTGTAGGCGGGCCGCCACGCGCGGCGGCTCTGAAACCAGAAGCTCGATGTTGAAACGCAGATCCGGAATGGCCTGGAAATCGCCTTCCAGCATCCGGCGATAGCCCGCAAGTCCGATCGTCTCGCCGTTATATTGCACCTCTTCGCCGACGAAGCGGCCGAGATTGTCCCAGTCCTGTTCGTTGAGGCAGGCGATGTAGCCCTTGTAGCGGTCGGCAAGATCTTCTCCACTCATGGCACTCTCCCCATCATCAGCCCAGCTTCATCGCGCAAACTAGAGCATATCCTGGCCGCGAAAACCGTAGCCGCGCCGGTGATATTCCGGCTATGATTCCGAGGCCGAGCTTGATGGGGGCTCGGAAAGCAGGATCGCATTTATTCGTCTCGCGCAAAACAAATACGAAGGGGCATTGCGGGCATGGATTTTCGGCCGTTCACCGTTCATTTCACGTTCAGCACAGATGCGTTAGAACCGTGATCATGAAAACGTTCCGCTCCCATATCCGCGCAGCAATGCTGGCGCTTGCCGCAGCCGGCCCTTTTGCGTCGCAGGCGGTCGCCATGCCGGTCACCTCGCCGTCGGTCGATGAGCCGATCGTGCTTGCCGCAAGCGATTGCTACGCGATCGGGCAGCAGGTCGCCGCGCAGAACGGCGGCACGCTCGCCAAGGCCTCGCAGGCGACGCGCGGCGGCCAGCAGGTCTGCGTCATCGTCGTGCTGGTGCCTGGCAAGGAGGGCCAGCGCCCGCGTCGTTCCGAGATCGTGGTGCCGCTCAACTGACGCTCATTCTCTTTAACAGGCTTAAGTTTCCCTGGCCGGCGGAATCGGCCTATACGTCTACCCAACAACAGGCTTCAACCCATGCGCGTGCTCGTCGTCGAGGATGACAAGGATCTCAACCGCCAATTGGCGGATGCGCTCGTCGACGCCGGCTATGTCGTCGACCGCGCCTATGATGGCGAGGAGGGGCATTTCCTCGGCGACACCGAGCCCTACGACGCTGTCGTCCTCGACATCGGCCTGCCGCAGATGGACGGCATCAGCGTCGTCGAGCGCTGGCGCCGCGGCGGGCGCAAGATGCCGGTGCTGATCCTGACCGCGCGCGACCGCTGGAGCGACAAGGTGGCCGGCATCGACGCCGGCGCCGACGACTATGTCACCAAGCCTTTCCACATCGAGGAGGTGCTGGCCAGGGTGAGGGCGCTGATCCGCCGCGCCGCCGGCCATGCCTCTTCGGAACTCACCTGCGGTCCGCTGAGGCTCGACACCAAGGCCTCCAAGGCCGATGTCAACGGCGTGCCGCTTAAGCTCACTTCGCACGAGTTCCGTTTGCTCGCCTATCTGATGCACCATATGGGCGAGGTGGTATCGCGCACCGAGCTGGTAGAGCATCTCTACGACCAGGATTTCGACCGCGATTCCAACACCATCGAGGTGTTCGTCGGGCGGCTTCGCAAGAAGATGGGCATCGATATGATCGAAACAGTGCGTGGCATGGGCTATCGCATGCGAGAGCCGGAGGCGTGACGCGGAACCACTGAAGCCGACGATGAGAACTTGGCTTTCAGGGCTGCGGCTCTGGCCGCGCTCGCTGACCTTCCGCGTCATCGCCTTTTCGACGATCTGGGCGATACTGACGCTGGTCGTCATCTTCACCCTCATCACCACGCTCTACCGCCAAGCCAGCGAGCGCGGCTTCGACAGCCTGCTTTCGGCGCATCTGTTCAACCTGATCGGTTCCGTCGGCATCTCCGACAACGGCGCGCTCACCGGTTCGCCCGACCTTGGCGATCTGCGCTTCTCGGAGCCGAATTCCGGCTGGTACTGGTCCGTGGAGCCGGCTTCCGAAGGCGTTCACGGCGAAATCCATTCCTCCTCGATGACGACCTCGATCCTGTCGCCAAGCGTCGCCGAGGTGCCCTTCAACGCGAACTTCCAGCGCAGTTACGCGACCGAAGGCATCAAGGGAGAGGAGCTCGAAGTCTTCGAGAGCGAGTTTGTGCTCGATGCCAAGAACCGCGCCGCGCGCTTCCGCGTCATGGGCAATCACAGCGAGCTGGAACAGGAGATCGCGAGCTTCCAGCGCCGCCTGCTCACTTATCTGTCGCTGTTCGGCGTCGGCATGATCGCCATCAACGCCATCGCCATCCTGCTCGGCCTGCAGCCCTTGCGCCGGGTGCGCAATGCGCTCGCCATGGTGCGCGAGGGCACGGCGCAGCGGCTCGACGGAAGTTTTCCCGCCGAGATCGAGCCTCTGGCCAGCGAGACCAACGCGCTGATCGAGAACAACAAGCGCATCGTCGAACGCTC
Organism: Mesorhizobium shonense; assembly: GCF_040545255.1. Lineage (NCBI taxonomy): Bacteria > Pseudomonadati > Pseudomonadota > Alphaproteobacteria > Hyphomicrobiales > Phyllobacteriaceae > Mesorhizobium > Mesorhizobium shonense. Next base: position 494,706 of record NZ_JBEPLM010000001.1, on the reverse strand, counting down.
GCGAACCCAGGTCGGCAATCTCGCCCACTCGCTGAAGACGCCGCTTGCCGTGCTGATCAACGAGGGCCGCGCGCTCGGCGGCGCCAAGGGCCAGCTCATCGCCGAGCAGGCTGCCTCGATGCAGAAGCAGGTCGATCATTATCTGCAGCGCGCCCGCGTCGCCGCCCAGCGCGACAGCGTCGTTTTCCGCACGCCGGTGAAGCCATTGGTCGAACGCATGGTGCGGGTGCTGCAAAAACTCAACCCGCGGACGAAGCTGACGCTGTCGCCTCCGCCCGCCGAGATCGTCTTTGCCGGCGAGCGCGAGGATCTGGAGGAATTGCTCGGCAATCTGCTCGACAATGCCATGAAATGGGCGAAGAGCGCCGTCGCGGTTTCGGTTGCGCTCGTTCCGGAAAGCGCCGGCCTGTTTGAAATCGTTATAGAGGATGACGGGCCCGGCATTCCCGAAGCCAGCGCGCGGGAAGTGTTGAAGCGTGGCAAGAGACTGGACGAGACGAAGCCGGGAACGGGGCTTGGGCTTGCCATTGTCGCCGACCTCGTGAACGAGTATGGAGGCGCCCTGGCGCTGGACCGGTCCGGCATGGGCGGCTTGAGGGCGGTGGTGAGATTGCGGAGCCTTCAGTAATGTTTTTTATCGATTATCGTGCGGTCGCCTGCGGCCAAATTTCCGACAAATATCAACACTATGGGCTCGCCATCCTCCCCGATGGCGCGGCCGCCAATCTATCTCGCTCAAGTCCGTCCCGCTCAAGAGAACCGGTTGCTGGCATGAAGATTCGCGTCGCGCTCGTTTCCGCCCTGATGGCTGTTTCGGGCTGCACCACGCTGGGCAAGGGCGGTCCGGCCTCTCCGGTCACGCCTGTCGCCACGCCGCCGGCTGGCGGCAAGGTGGGAACCAGCATCGTCGCGGCCATGAATGGCGGGCTGGTCGGCGGATCGATCGGCTCGGGTCTCAGCGACGCCGAGAAGCGCAAGGGTCTCGAGGCGGAATACAAGGCGCTGGAATACACCGCCAGCGGCCAGAAGGTGACGTGGAAGGGCGACAGCTCGACCCATTACGGCGAGGTCGTCGCGGCCCAGCCCTATCGGGTCGGCTCGCAGGATTGCCGCCAGTATACCCACACCGTTTATACCAGCGGGGCGGGAGTCACGGCGCGCGGCACCGCCTGCCGCAATGCCGACGGCAGCTGGACGCCGCTGACCTAGATTAGGCAGCAGCCGGCGCGATTTTGATATCGATCAAGGTCGGCCGGCCCATCTGCCGTCAAAGCGTCGCACGAAGGTCGTGTTGGCAGGGCAGGGCTCTGCCGTTATTGGAATAGCCATGCTGTTCTGGGTCATAGCCGCAATCCTTACGCTCGGCGCCAGCCTGGCGGTGCTTTTGCCGCTGGCCGGCGGCACGAAAGGCGCGTCTGCAGCCGGCGATCACGACCTCGAAGTCTATCGCGACCAGCTTTCGGAGCTCGATCGCGACATGGCGCGCGGCCTGATCCAGCCGGGCGAGGCCGAGGAAGCGCGTGCCGAGATCGGCCGCCGCATCCTGCGTCTCGGCTCGAGCAGCCAGTCGGGCACGCAGGCGCCGCGCCCCTCGCGCGCGGCAAGGCTGGTTGCCACCGCCGCCGTGCTGGCGGTGCCGCTGGTGAGCTGGGGGCTTTACGGCGCGCTCGGCTCGCCCGACCTGCCGTCGCAGCCGCTGGCCGAGCGGCTTGCAAAGAACCCGTCGGATTCCTCGGTCGACGAGCTGGTCGCCCGCGCCGAGGCGCACCTTGCCGCCAATCCATCCGACGGCAAGGGCTGGGACGTGCTGGCGCCGGTCTATCTGCGCCTGCAGCGCTTCCCTGATGCGATAACGGCCTATCGCAATGCCATCCGCCTCGACGGCGACAGCGCCGTCCGCCAGGCCGGTCTTGGTGAGGCGATCGCCAACGCCGCCGGCGGCATCGTGTCGGCCGAGGCTCAGGGTGCCTTCGAGGCGGCGCTGAAGCTCGATCCCGCCAACGCCAAGGCGAATTTCTATCTGGCGATGGGGCTCGCCCAGGAAGGCAAGAAGGCCGAAGCGGCCGCCGCCTGGCAAAAGATGCTCGGCCAGTTGGCGCCGGATTCGCCCTGGCGCAACGCCGTCCAGCAGGCGCTCGCCGAAACTGAGCCTTCGGTCGCGGCAGCGGCACCAGCCAACGGCCCGGATGCTCGAGCTGTCGAGGCGGCGCAACAGATGTCGCCGCAGGACCGGCAGGCGATGATCGAGACCATGGTCGCCGGCCTTGACGACAGGCTGAAGCAAAATCCGCGCGACGAGGAAGGATGGATGCGGCTCATTCGTTCCTATGTCGTGCTCGGCAAGGCCGACCAGGCGCGCGACGCGCTCGGCCGCGCCGTCGCTGTCTTTGGCGCCGATAGCGAGCAAGCCAAGAAATTCACCGCCTTCGCCGCCTCCCTCGGCGTGATGGCGACGGAGTAAGAGATGACGCGCAAGCAGAAACGATTGTCGGTGATCCTGGCGGGGCTGGCCTTCCTCGGCGCCGCGGCGGGCCTCACCTTCTACGCTCTCGGCCAGAAGGCCTCCTACTTCTACATGCCCGCCGATCTCGCCACCGCAACGGTCCAGCCCGGCCAGCGCATCCGCCTCGGCGGCTTGGTCGAGAAAGGCACGATCGTGCGCGGCCAGGGCGCCACCGTCGCCTTCTCGGTCACCGACAAGCAGAAGTCGGTCAACGTCACCTATACCGGCATCCTGCCCGATCTCTTTCGAGAGGAGCAGGGCGTGATCACCGAGGGCGCGTTCGGCCCGAACGGCGTCTTCGTCGCCGATAGCGTTTTGGCCAAGCATGATGAGCGCTATATGCCCAAGGAAGTCGCCGACGGCCTGAAGGCCAAGGGCGTCTGGCAGGAAAGCAAGAGCCAATGAGCAGGTTCCGCAAAAGTGCTACGCGGTTTTGCGACCAGAAACCTGCGGCAAAGGAAGGTCGCAGGTTCCGCAAAAGTGTAAGGCGGTTTTGCGATCAGAACCTGCGAGAAAACGGGTAGCCAATGGTTGAGACCGGACATTTCGCCCTCGTCCTCGCCTTCGCGCTGTCGCTGGTGCAGATGCTGGTGCCGCTCGTCGGCGCCCGCACCGGCAATCAGCGGCTGATGGCGGTCGGCGGTCCGGTGGCGGTCACCGGCTTCGCGCTCACCGCGCTCTCCTTCGCGGCGCTTGCGACCGCCTATGCCGGCTCCGACTTCTCCGTGGCGAGCGTCTGGGAGAACTCCCATTCGCTGCAGCCGATGATCTACAAGATCACCGGCACCTGGGGAAACCACGAAGGCTCGATGCTGCTCTGGGTGCTGATCCTGACCTTCTTCGGCGCGCTTGTCGCCGTCTTCGGCAACAATCTGCCGGCGACGCTCAAGGCCAACGTGATCGCCGTGCAGGGCATGATCGGCGCCGCCTTCTTCCTGTTCATCCTGGCGACGTCCAACCCCTTCATCCGGCTCAACCCGGCCCCCATCGAAGGCCGCGACCTCAACCCGATCCTGCAGGATCTCGGCCTCGCCATCCATCCGCCGCTGCTCTATCTCGGCTATGTCGGCTTCTCGATCTGCTTCTCCTTTTCGGTCGCGGCCCTCATCGAAGGCCGCATCGACGCCTCCTGGGCGCGCTGGGTGCGGCCCTGGACGCTGGTCGCCTGGATGTTCCTCACCGGCGGCATCGCCATGGGCTCCTACTGGGCCTATTACGAGCTCGGCTGGGGCGGCTTCTGGTTCTGGGACCCGGTCGAGAACGCCTCCTTCATGCCCTGGCTCGCCGGCACCGCGCTGCTCCACTCTGCGATCGTCATGGAAAAGCGCTCGGCGCTGAAGATCTGGACGCTGCTGCTTGCGATCCTCACCTTCTCACTGTCGCTGCTCGGCACCTTCCTGGTGCGCTCCGGCGTACTGACGTCCGTGCATGCCTTCGCCACAGACCCGGCCCGCGGCGTCTTCATCCTCTGCATCCTGACGCTGTTCATCGGCGGCTCGCTGGCGCTGTTTGCTCTGCGTGCGTCGCGGCTGGCAGCCGGCGGCCTGTTCCACCCGATCTCGCGCGAGGGCGCGCTGGTCCTCAACAACCTCTTCCTCACCACAGCGACAGCGACGGTGCTTGTCGGCACGCTTTACCCGCTGGCGCTCGAAGCCATCACCGGCGGCAAGATCTCGGTCGGCGCGCCCTTCTTCGATCTGACCTTCGGTCCGCTGATGCTGCCGCTGCTCGCCATCGTGCCCTTCGGCCCGCTGCTCGCCTGGAAGCGCGGCGACGTGTTCGCCGCTTCCCAGCGCCTGATGGCGGCCTTCGCGCTGGCGCTTGCCGCGATGCTGGTCACCGGCCTGTTCATCGACAGCGCTTCGGTCTTTGCCGCACTCGGCGTCGGCCTCGCGGTCTGGCTGGCCGCCGGCGCGCTCACCGACCTTGCCGTCAAGTCGGGTGTCGGCTCGGTCGCGGTGGCCGTCATGCTGAGGCGCTTCGCCGGCCTGCCGCGGTCGGTTTTCGGCACGGCACTTGCCCATCTCGGGCTGGGGCTCACCTTGCTCGGCATCGTCGGCACGCTGTCCTTCGGCACCGAGAAGATCCTCACCATGCGCCTGGGCGAGACGGTGGAACTGTCGGGCCACACGCTGCGCTTCGAAGGGCTCGTCCCGCGGAAAGGCCCGAACTTCACCGAGGATCGCGGCCGCTTCCTGCTCATAGGCGCGGATGGCAATGTTGACGGCGAGATCACTTCCGCCAAGCGGTTCTATCCGGTGCGGCAGATGGTGACGACTGAGTCCGGCATCAGGACGCTGGGTTTGAGCCAGCTTTATCTGTCGCTCGGCGACGAAGGCAATGACGGCTCCGTCGTCGTGCGCCTGTGGTGGAAGCCGCTGGTGACGCTGATCTGGGGCGGCGGCCTGGTGATGATGGCGGGCGCGGCCATGTCGCTGCTCGACCGCCGCCTGCGCGTCGGCGCGCCTGCCAGGCGCCGCAAGACGGCCGCCGCTGCCGTATCTACGAGCCCGACATGAAAGCGAAGTTTTCGCTTGGCCCCCTGATCCTGCTGCTGGCTCTGCTCTTCGCCGGAACGGCACAGGCGGTGAAGCCCGACGAGGTGCTGTCCGATCCGGCGCTGGAGGCGAGGGCGCGAGCGCTCTCCGAAGGCCTGCGCTGCATGGTCTGCCAGAACCAGTCGATCGACGAGTCCGACGCCGACCTGGCGCGCGACCTGCGCGTCCTGGTGCGCCAGCGCCTCGTCGCCGGCGACACCGACCAGCAGGTCATGGACTACATCGTTTCGCGCTATGGCGAGTTCGTGCTGTTGAAGCCGCGCTTCAGCCTGCGCAACGCGCTTTTATGGGGCACGCCGGCGCTGCTGCTTCTGGCCGGCGGCATCTTCATCGTGTTCAGCGTCCGTTCGCGCCGCCCCGCGCCGGACAGCGCCCTCAGCGCCGAGGAAAAGGCGGCGCTGGACAAGATGCTTAGCGATTAGTTCCGTCGTCGACGTCGATAATTGGCGGTAGCCGTTCGCGGGTCGTCATTCTATGGCGGAGCAAGGAGCGAAGCGACGCGCGTAGACCATAGAATCCATGCCGTTACGCTGACGCGCCGCGAACGGTGCAGAGTTCTGTTCCGCTGTGTCCTCGACGAAGGTCACGGCATGGATTCCAGGGTCTCCGCGACGGAGCTTCGCTCCTGCTTCGCCCTGGAATGACGAACTCCGCCAACATTACAAAATTTTCATGTACCGGAAATGGCGCCGTAATGTGCCGCTCTCTAATCCTCTTGCCCGAGGATGCTTCGCCTGAGCGCATCCCTTCGAAAGAGGATACGAAACCCATGAATATTGCCTCCAATTCATATTCCCGCACCCGCAAGCGCCTGATGGCGGCCGTCGCTTCCCTGGCTGTCGTCGGCACGGCAGGCGCGGCCATGCTCGCAACCGGCACCGCCCCAGTGCTGGCCGATGCCGTGCGCGTCGAGGCCCCGCAGGTGCCGAGCTTCGCCGATGTCGTCGAGCACGTCTCGCCGGCGGTCGTCAGCGTCAAGGTCAAGGCCAAGATCCAGCCGACGGCCGATGACGGCTCCGACGATCAGAACGGCTTCGACAACCTCCCCGACAATCCGCAGCTGCGCCGTTTCTTCAAGGAGTTCCGCGGCTTCGGCGATCAGGGCGGCCAGTTCGGCATGCCCCGCTTCAACCACCGCAACCAAGGCAATGGCGAGCCGCGTCCGGTCGCTCAAGGCTCGGGCTTCTTCATTTCCGAAGACGGCTATCTCGTCACCAACAATCACGTCGTCTCGGAAGGTTCGGACTTCACCGTCGTCACCAATGACGGCAAGGAACTCGACGCCAAGCTGATCGGCACCGATCCGCGCACCGACCTCGCCGTGCTGAAGGTCGATGGCGGCGGCAAGTTCACCTATGTCGACTTCGCCGACGACTCCAAGATCCGCATCGGCGACTGGGTGGTGGCCGTCGGCAATCCGTTCGGCCTCGGCGGCACTGTCACCGCGGGCATCGTCTCGGCCCGCGGCCGCGACATCGGCGCCGGCCCCTATGACGACTTCATCCAGATCGACGCCTCGGTCAACCGCGGCAATTCGGGCGGCCCGACCTTCAACCTCAACGGCCAGGTGATCGGCATCAACACGGCCATCTTCTCGCCGTCGGGCGGCAGCGTCGGCATCGCCTTCGACATCCCGGCCTCGACCGCCAGGCAGGTCGTGGAAGACCTGATGAAGAACGGTTCCGTCCAGCGCGGTTGGCTCGGCGTCGAGATTCAGCCGGTCACCTCCGACATCGCCGAGTCGCTCGGCCTGAAATCGGACAAGGGCGCGCTGGTTTCGAGCGCCCAGGATGCCGGTCCGGGCAAGAAGGCCGGCATCACTGCTGGTGACGTCATCACCCAGGTCGACGGCAAGGACGTCGCTTCGCCGAAGGAACTCGCCCGCGTGATCGGCGCCTATGCGCCGGGCAAGTCGGTCGACGTCACCGTCTGGCGCAACGGCAAGAACGAGACGGTCAAGGTCGACCTGGGCACCTTGCCTTCGAGCGACAAGCAGGCCTCGAACGACGACAACAATAAGCAGGCCGCCCCCGCCAAGCCCGATACGCTGGCCGATCTGGGCCTCACCGTCACCAAGTCGGAAAACGGCAAGGGCCTGGTGGTCACCGACGTCGACCCGGACAGCGATGCGGCCGACCGCGGCATCCAGCCCGGCGACGTCATCACCTCGATCAATTCGAACGAGGTGAACACCACCGACGACGTCTCCAAGGCGATGACCGACGCCACCAAGGCAGGCCGCAAGGCCGTGCTGATGCAGATCACCCGCGACGATAGCAACCGCTTCGTTGCGCTGCCGGTTGGCAAGGGCTGATCTGACAGGGCGGTTCATCGTTTCACGGAAACGCAGAACCGCTCCATCTCTTTGTTTAGACGCAATTCCGGACGGAAAACCATTTCACGCTTTTCCTGGAATTGCTCAGCGACTTTTCCTTGTGGCGGTTTCAACACCCCCGAGCCGCCACGGGGAAAGCATGGGGCCGAGCACGCCAGTCAGTCACCGTGTTTCGCTCCTGGCGGCAGCGGGTTCCCATCACCCGCTGCCGCTTTAACTGAAAGACCAAAGCAATGGCTGCCCCTCAATCTTCCAGTGAAATCGCGTATAACGGCTCCATGAAGATTCTCGTCATGGAAGACGATCGCGAGGCAGCGGACTATCTTAAGAAGGCCTTCGCCGAGGCGGGCCATACCACCCATGTCGCCGGCGACGGCGAGACCGGTTTCGCGCTTGCCGACGCCGGCGACTATGACGTGATGGTAGTCGACCGCATGATGCCACGCCGCGATGGGCTTTCGGTGATCGCCGCGCTCCGCTCGCGCGGCAACACCACGCCGGTGCTGATCCTGTCGGCGCTGGGCGAGGTCGACGACCGCGTCACCGGGTTGCGCGCCGGCGGTGACGATTATCTGACCAAGCCCTATGCGTTTTCCGAATTGCTCGCCCGCGTAGAGGTGCTCAACCGCCGCGCCGGCGCACGGGAGTCCGAGACCGTCTACCGCGTCGGCGATCTCGAGCTCGACCGACTGTCGCATTCGGTGAAGCGCGCCGGCCGCGAGATCACGCTGCAGCCGCGCGAGTTCCGCCTGCTCGAATATCTGATGCGCCATGCCGGCCAGGTGGTGACGCGCACCATGCTGCTCGAGAATGTCTGGGACTATCATTTCGATCCGCAGACCAACGTCATCGACGTCCACGTCTCGCGTCTGCGCGGCAAGATCGAAAAAGGCTTCGACAAGCCGATCCTGCACACGATCCGCGGCGCCGGCTACATGCTGAAGGGCGGCTAGGGAGCAAGATGGCTCTTTCCCTGCCGGCCATCATGAGGACGACGGCGGCCCGGCTTTCGGCGCTTTATCTTCTGCTTTTCGCGCTCTGCGCCGTGCTGCTGGTCTTCTACATGACGTCGCTGTCGGCGCGCATGCTGACGGCGCAGACCCAGGAGACCATCAACGACGAGGTGCTGGGCCTGGCTCGCGCCTACCAGCGTGGTGGTCTGCCGGTGCTGGTGCGCGTCGTCGAGGCCCGTTCCCGCCAGCCCGGCGCCAACCTCTATCTGATCGCCGACGCCAACGGCCAGATCCTGACCGGCAACGTGCAGAGCCTGGAGCCTGGGGTCATCGAGACCGAGGGTTGGACCACCGAGCCCTTTTCCTACCAGCGCTTCGGCGAGGGCGAGCTCGACCGCTTGCGCAGCGGAGACCAGACCGCGCCTTCGACCGGTACAAGCGGCGCGCAATCCGAGGGCGAGAAGGGCCACAACGCAATCGCGCTGGTGCTGAGACTGCCCAACCAGATGATCATGCTGGTCGGCCGCGACCTCGGCGAGCCCGAGCGCTTCCGCGCCGTCATCCGCCGCTCGCTGATGCTGGCCCTGGGCATGATGGGGCTCGGCGGGCTCTTGATCTGGTTCTTCGTCGGGCGCGCGGCGCTGAAGCGCATCGACAGCGTCTCGGAGGCGAGCCGCCGCATCATGGGCGGCGACCTCGGCGGACGCCTGCCGGTGACCGGCGCCGGCGACGAATTCGACCGCCTGTCGGAAAACCTCAACACCATGCTCGCCCGCATCGCCATGCTGAACGAGGGGCTGAAGCAGGTCTCCGACAACATCGCCCATGACCTGAAGACGCCGCTGACCAGGCTGCGCAACCGCGCCGAGGCCACACTTGCCGGCAAGCACAAGACGACCGACTACCGCCAGGCGCTGGAGGGCACGATTGCCGAATCCGACCAGCTCATCAAGACGTTCAACGCCATCCTGATGATCTCGCGGCTGGAGGCAGGTTATTCCTCCGAGACGGCCGGCCCGGTCGACCTCGCCGCCACGGTGAGCGATGTCGTCGAGCTCTACGAGCCGGTAGCGGAGGAGGCGGGCGTTGTGCTGGAAGCCACGGTGCCGGAAGCCATCACCATAAACGGCAACCGCGAGCTGATCGGACAGGCGCTGTCGAACATCGTCGACAACGCGATCAAATACTCGACCGGCGCGGCCGAGAGCCCGAAAGTGCGCGTCACGCTGGAGCATGCCGGCGGCGAGTTCAAGCTCGCCGTTTCCGACAACGGCCACGGCATTCCCGACGATGCCGACCGCGCGAGAGCCACCGAGCGCTTCGTGCGGCTGGAAAAGAGCCGCTCGCAGCCGGGCTCGGGCCTCGGCCTCAGCCTCGCCAAGGCGATCATGACTTTCCACAACGGCAGACTTGATCTTCTGCCCGCCAATCCCGGATTGTCCGTAGTCATGAGTTTCCCGTCACGGGACACGCATTGATGGCGGCGAGGATGGCAAAGAAAAAGATCGAAACCGGATGGCAACTTCGCCCGACGCTGGCGCTTCGCCCGCTGGATGGCGACCATGTCCGGCGGGAATTGTCCGAGGTCGCGGACGCAGCAGAGGAAGACGGCCTTGCGCGTCTCGCCGCATTCCTCGCGGGCAAGGGGCCGCTGCAGGATCTGCTCGCCGCCATCTTCGACCTGTCGCCGTTCCTGCGCGATATGGCCCGCCGCCGGCCGGCCATTCTCGACGTGCTGTTCGACCAGACGATCGAAGCGCGGCTCAGCGACATCGGCGAGGCGATCGATCTCGCGGCGCGGGCCGAGACTGTTTCGGAAACGAGCCTGATGATGGCGCTCAGGCAATTCAAGGCCGAGGCGCATTTCCTGATCGCGCTCGCCGACCTTTCCGGCGAGGCCGAAACCGCGCTGACGGTGCGCCGCCTCAGCGACCTTGCCGATGCCTCAACGCGCGCCGCCGTCGATTTTCTGCTGCTCGACGCGCACGGGCAGGGCAAGCTCAAGCTGCCCGATCCCAAATCCCCTGCGCACGGCTCGGGCTGGATCCTGCTCGGCATGGGTAAGCTCGGCGCGCATGAGCTGAATTTCTCCTCCGACATCGACCTCGTCGTCTTCTTCGATCCGGAGGCGCCGGCTGTCACCGATCCGCTCGACGCGACGGAGCTGTTCTCGCGCCTCACCCGCCGCCTCGTGCGTATCCTGCAGGACCGCACCGAGCACGGCTATGTCTTCCGCACCGATCTGAGGCTCCGTCCCGATCCCGGCTCGACGCCGCTGGCGATCCCGGTCGAGGCAGCGCTTCGCTACTACGAAGCGCGCGGCCAGAACTGGGAGCGCGCCGCAATGATCAAGGCGCGGCCGGTTGCGGGCGACCTTGCCGCGGGGGCCGCCTTCCTCAAGGAATTGCAGCCCTATGTCTGGCGCAAATACATGGACTATGCCGCGATCGCCGACGTCCATTCGATCAAGCGCCAGATCCACGCCCACAAGGGCCATGGCGAGATCGCGGTCAAGGGTCACAACGTCAAGCTCGGCCGGGGCGGCATCCGCGAGATCGAGTTCTTCGTCCAGACCCAGCAGCTCATTGCCGGCGGCCGCTTCCCGGAATTGCGCGGCCGCGAGACGGTGCCGATGCTTGGCGCGCTCGCCGCGCGCGGCTGGATCACCGCCGATGCGCGCGACGCGCTCACCCGGCAATACTGGTTCCTGCGCCGTGTCGAGCACGCCATCCAGATGGTGGCCGACGAGCAGACGCATATTCTGCCGGAGGATGACGAGGAGCTGGAGCGCATCGCGCTGATGCTCGATTTTGCGGACGAGGCGGAATTCGCGAAAACCTTCCGCGCTTCGCTGCAGCAGGTCGAGCGTCACTATGCGGCCTTGTTCGAGACGGCGCCCGAACTGTCGGCCGGCATCGGCAACCTGGTCTTCACCGGCGATGTCGACGACCCCGACACGCTGCGGACCTTGCATGGCCTCGGCTTCCAACGCCCGAGCGACATCTGCCGCGTCATCCGCGGCTGGCATTTCGGCCGCTACCGCGTCACCCAGTCGGCCGAAGCGCGCGAGCGGCTGACGGAGCTGACTCCGGCGCTCTTGAAAGCCTTCGGCCAGACGCGCCGTGCCGACGAAGCGCTGATGCGCTTCGACGAGTTCCTTGCCGGCCTGCCGGCCGGCATTCAGCTGTTCTCGCTGCTGCAGTCGAACCCTGCGCTGCTCAAGCTGATGGCGACGATCATGGGTGGCGCGCCGCGGCTCGCCGCCATCATCACGCGCCGCCCGCATGTCTTCGACGGCCTGCTCGATCCTGCGCTGCTTACCGAACTGCCGGATCGCGCCTATCTTTCGGCGCGGCTTGCGGCCTTCATCGAGGGCGACCGCGCCTATGAGGATGTGCTCGACCGGCTGCGCATCTTCGCCTCCGAGCAGAAATTCCTGATCGGCGTGCGCCTGCTGGCCGGCTCGATCGATCCCGCGCGCGCCGGCCGCGCCTTCTCCGACCTCGCGGATCTCACCATCGAGGCGGCGCTTCAAGCGGTGACTGCCGAGTTCGCGCTGCGCCATGGCAGGATTGCCGGGGCCAGGGTGGCGCTGCTCGGCATGGGCAAGCTCGGCAGCCGCGAGCTCACAGCGGGATCCGACGTCGACCTCATCCTGCTCTACGACCACGACGCGGACGCGGAGGAGTCCGACGGCGAGAAACCGCTGGCGCCGTCGCATTACTACACCCGAATGACACAGCGGTTGATCGCCGCCGTCTCGGCGCCCACGGCCGAAGGCGTACTTTACGAGCTCGACCTCCGCTTGCGCCCCTCTGGCAACAAGGGGCCGGTCGCCACCCATGTCGACGCGTTCAAGAAATATCAGCGCCAGGACGCCTGGACCTGGGAGCACATGGCGCTGGCCAGAGCCCGGGCGATCGGCGGCGATGCCGAACTCTGCGCCGAAGTCGAAGGGGATGTCGCGGCGGTGCTCGCCCAGCCGCGCGACGGCGCCAAGGTGAAGGCGGAAGCATCGGAGATGCGGGCGCTGATCGAGAAGGAGAAGCCGCCGCGCGACCTCTGGGACATCAAGCTGATCCCGGGCGGCCTCATCGACCTCGAGTTCATCGCCCAGGTCGCCGTCATCACCGGCAATATCGAGCCCGGCCGTCGGGTGACCGCGACGGCGGATGTGCTGGCGCGGCTGGCGCCGCAATTCGCGACAGCCGATGTCAGGCAGGAACTTTGCGAGGCCTGGCGGCTCTATATGGCATTGACCCAGATGATCAGGCTTTGCCTCACCGGTGAGTTTCAGCGCGACGATGTCCCGCCGGGGCTTTCGGATCTGCTTCTGGCGGTCACCGACCTTCCGGATTTCGGTGTGTTGGAGGCGCATCTCAAGGAGACGTCGCGGAAGGTCCGCAACGATTTCGACCTTCTGCTTCGTGCGGGAGCGCCGGCGCGCTAGGAGCCGTGAAGTCGCGCGATTATTCGGTGCGTTGAACACGGCGGAGCCTGCGGCGCGCATGCGCTTGCAGGAGCCGATCACGCAGGTAGGCGTAGAAGCGTGGCGGCAGCATGCCATAGTGGAAGCGGGAGGAGCTGCGTCCCGGGATGGGTCTGAGGTCGGGACCCGGCCAGAGGAAATCGTTGGTTTCGCTCACCACGACCCATGACGGCGTGTCGTCAAGCCCAAGGTGAGCTTTGAGAGCCGCGGGCATCTCGATGGCATCGCGAGGATCGGCCGGAGCGGAATGCGTGATCGGAACCACCGTCACGATCTCGTGCCCTTCCACGATCCTACGCGCGGCGACAATGGCGCAGGGCCGGTTCTTGCGACCCTCTTCAACGCCTGTTTTGTGTTCGTCCGACCAGAGGTAGGAATAGGAAATCACCAGGCCGGGAACAGGCTTGGGCAGGCTCACGGTGTCCAGTCTTTGAGCATTTCATCCAGCTCATCGAACTGGGATGGTACCGCGCTTGCGGCGATAGCTCTCAGCGTCTCGTCGTCAAGCTCCTCGACGGGGCGGGCGACCCGTCCCTTGACCAGCACTTCGAACATTGCCGCCGAGAGGAGGACGGTGTGGGTCCGGCCATTCTTCGTTATCGCAACCGGCGCCCGCTGAGCGGCATCCTGAAAACGTCCGACATTTTGTTGGAATTCCGTTGATGTTACGCGCATGGACAGTCACCTCTTTATCCAAAATAGATAAAATAGATAACTTTTTCAAGACGGAGGTCGAGTTGGAACGGCCTCGATCGCTCAGGCCGCTGCTTTCACGGGCGGCGACTTCTTCAGCGGGATGCGCACCGACACGATGGTGCCGACGCCTTCGGTCGAGCGGATCTTCAGCGCGCCGCCCTGCAACTCCGCGAGCGAGCGTGAAATCGCCAGCCCGAGGCCCGAGCCTGTATGGTTCTTGGAGAACTGGTTCTGCACCTGCTCGAACGGTCGCCCGAGCTTGCTCAGCGCCTGCTTCGGGATACCGCAGCCATTGTCCTCGATGGTGAGAACCAGCGCGCCCGAGGCGCTGCGCGCCCGGACCGTGATCCTGCCGCCCTGTCCAGTGAACTTCACCGCGTTGGAGAGGAGATTGATGGCGATCTGCTTGATCGCGCGCCGGTCGGCAAAGAGCCGCATCGAGTCGGCGATGCGCGTCTCCACCGTGATCGACTTTTCCGCCGCCTGCAGCGAGATGACGCGAACCGTCTCCTTGATCAGCGGGCAGAGGTCGATCTCCTCGCTCTCCATCGAGAACTGGCCGGCCTCGATCTTCGACATGTCGAGTATGTCGTTGATGACGCCGAGCAGATATTTGCCGCTGCCGTTGATATCGGCGGCATATTCCTCGTAGCGCGGCGAGCCGAGCGGTCCGAACAGGCGCTGTTCCATCAGCTCGGAAAAGCCGATGATGGCGTTGAGCGGCGTGCGCAATTCATGCGACATGTTGGCGAGGAATTCGGACTTCGCCCGGTTGGCCGCCTCGGCGCGCTCCGTCTCCTTCATGTATTTGCGGTTGAGTTCGACCAGTTCCTTGGCGCGTTCTTCCTCGGCGCGCCGCGCAAGGCTGAGGTCGTGGATCGTCGCCATCAGGCGCCGCTCGCTGTCGACCAGCTTTTCCTGGTGCAGCTTGATCTGGGTGATGTCGGAGCCGACCGAGACGATGCCGCCGTCGCGGGTTCTGAGCTCGTTAACCTGGAGCCAGCGGCCGTCGGCAAGCTGGCGCTCCAGCGTGACGCCGCCATGCGGACCGTTGGCATTGGCGAGCCTGCGCTCCGAGGCGAAGGCGAGCATGCGCTCCTCCAGCATGTCGCGGGTCGCGCCCGGCACCACGTCGCGGTCAGAGAGCCCGTTGTCCTTCTGGAATTTGGAATTGCACATGATCAGCCGCTCGGCGGCATCCCACAGCACGAAGGACTCGTTGATGTTCTCGATCGCGGTCCTGAGCCGCATGTCCGCCGCTTCCGAGCGCAGCGCCAGGTGGCGCTGCTCGGTGACATCGACGGCGATGCCGATCAGCTGGATCTCCGGTGCCTCCGGGTCGATCACCTGGGCGCGGGCGCGCATCCACACCCACTGCCCGTCGGCATGGCGCATGCGGAACACCTGGTCGATATGGTCGATCTCGCGTTCGACGATGCGGTTGGCGAGCTCGAAGAGATCGCCGTCGTCGGGATGGATGATCTCGTCGACCTCGCCGAACGACAGCATCGTATCGCAGGGCTCGTAGCCCAGCATGTCGTACATCGAGCGCGACCAGTACATCTTGCCGCGCACCATGTCCCAATCCCACAGCCCGCAGCGGCCGCGCACCAGCGCCATGTCGATGCGCTGATGTGCTTCGAGATAGATGCGGTCGGCTGCCTGGGCGCGCGCCGCCTGGCCGAAATAGGCATAGAGGATGACGATCAGCACGCCGGCCGTCAGCACGAACAGGGTGACATTGAGCGAGACCGTCTTGCGCCAGCTCTCGAACACCGCCTCCTTGGGAACCAGCACCGCCGCGGCGTTCTTGCGGTCGCCTGTGAAACTGACGGCAGCAAACCAATCCTTCCCGCCGATGCTGACATCCATAACGCCGGCGCGGTCGCCGAACATGAACAGCGGCTGGCCGCCGAGCACCAGGCCGTCCAGCGAACGCCCCTGCCAGCCCGTCGACAATGGCGACACGGCGATGATCTTGAAGGCGCCGTCGGTGATGGCCAGCACATGGCTGCTGCCCATGGCGGCCTGGCGGCTGGTGTTCTCGAGAAGATCCATCGCATTGGCGCCGGCTGCGTTCGGGTCGGCGGCGATCGACTGCGCTATCTGGCCAGCGGCTAAGGCCAGCAGCGCCTTGGCGTCACGTTCAACCTCGTCGCGGTCGTTCACCAGCGACAGGAAACGAAGTGCTGCGATGACGATCAGGAAGACGATAATCAGCGCCGGTATCGAGCGGCGCAGCAAGGGCTCCGCCGCCAGCAGCCGCTGGTAGGCGGGCTCCGCGATCAGACGCGCGTTGCCGGAAAGCCCGTCGCCCCTTGCCTCGCGACGCGCAAAAGCCTTCCCTCCGGGCGCGCCCCACGCGTCCGTCTTGGCCATAAATGGCACTCCCCGATTTTGCCGCATACTTGACGATCCGGCTACGCCGCACGCCCGAATCGTCAGTAAGGAATCAAAGGTGATTCGCCTTGTCCAGAGGCGCGCGCAAAAAAGATTAAAAGTTGATTGAAATTCGTCGCTTTTTCCTTCTCCCCTTGTGGGAGAAGGTGGATCGGCGCGGTAGCGCCGAGACGGATGAGGGGTGTTCCAGCGGAGTGAAACGCTGGCGTTCCCTGGAGCACCCCTCATCCGTCGCCTTCGGCGACACCTTCTCCCACAAGGGGAGAAGGAGAGGCGCTACGCCAGCGTCCGTTCCACGATATCCCGCAGATCGGCCGACAGGTTCTCGGCATTCGCAATCTGCAGCAGCGCCTGCCTTGCCTTGTCCTGCCGGACCGGCTCCAGCGAGCGCCAGGACCTGAGCGCCGTCGCCAGCCTTGCCGCCACCTGGGGGTTGCGCTTCTCGACTTCCAGCACCGTCTCGGCGAAGAAGCGGTAGCCCTGGCCGTCGGCGCCGTGGAAGCCGGTCTGGTTGGCACTGGAGAAGGTGCCGATCAGCGAGCGCACCCGGTTCGGGTTGGCGATCGAGAATGCGGGGTGCTGCATCAGCGCGCGCACCTTGTCGACGGTCTGTGGCCCGGGCACGCCGGCCTGGATCAGGAACCATTTGTCGAGCACCAGCGCATCGCCGCGATAGCGCGCTTCGAAGCCGGCGAGCGCTTCCTGCGCTTGGCGAGAGCCGGCGTGGCGATGCGCGAGAACCGTGAGCGCCGCCGCGCGGTCGGTCATGTTGGTGGCCGAGTGGAAATGTGTTGCCGCGAGCGCCGCGCCTTCCGGCAGCAGCGACAGATAATCGAGCAGGATGTTGCGCAGCGCCCTCCGTCCGGCGCTCGCTGCGTCCGGGGTGAATGGGCCGTTATCGGCGAGGCCCAGATAAAGCGCTTCGAAGGACTCGCGGTTTGCCGCAGCTATCGCCAGCGCCAGCGCCTCGCGCGCGCCGAAGATGGCGTCGGGGTCGATCCCTTTGCCGATCTCGCGGGCAATGTCGGCTTCGCTCGGCAGCGACAGCGCCAAGGCGCGATAGGCCGGCTCGAGCGCCTCGTCGCCGGCAATCCTGCCCGCTAGCTCGGCAAGCTTCACCGTAAAGGCAGGCTGCTTGCCGCCAAGCACCTGGCGGAAGGCCGCGATCAGCACGTCGGTGAGTAGCGTGTTGAACGCCTGCCAGCGCGCGAAGGAGTCGCTGTCATGGCTTGCGAGGAAGAGCTGGTCGTCGGCCTTCTGCTGCACCGAGAGCGTGATCGGCGCCGAGAAGCCGCGGTTGAGCGACACCGAAGGCCGCTCGCTGACGCCTGAGAAGCGCACCGTATGCCGACGCTTGCGGATGTGGATGACGCCGTCCTCGACCGTCGCACCTTCGACCGTTGTCCAGGCTATGGGCTTGCCGCCGGCGCCGACCAGACCGAAGGCCAGCGGAATATGCATCAGCCGCTTGCGGCTTTCCGACGGCGTCGGCGGCACCGACTGCTCGATCTCCAGCGTGAACGCCTTGGCCGCGGCATTGTAGGAGGAACTGACCGTCAGGTTCGGCGTGCCGGCCTGGTGGTACCAAAGCGCGAACTGCGCGAGGTCGCGCCCCGAGACGTCCTCGAACACCTTGAGGAAGTCTTCGATCGTCGCCGCCTCGCCGTCATGCCGCTCGAAATAGAGGTCCATGCCGGCGCGGAAAACCTCCGGGCCCAAGATGGTGCGGATCATGCGCACCACTTCCGAGCCTTTCTCGTAGACGGTCGCCGTATAGAAGTTGTTGATCTCGCGGTAGCGGCGCGGCCTGACCGGATGCGCCAGCGGCCCCTGGTCCTCGGGGAATTGGTGCGCGCGCAGCGTGCGCACCTCGGCGATGCGTTTCACCGCGCGCGAGCGCTGGTCGGCGGAGAATTCGTGGTCGCGGTAAACCGTCAGCCCTTCCTTCAGGCAAAGCTGGAACCAGTCGCGGCAAGTGATTCTGTTGCCGGTCCAATTGTGGAAATATTCATGCGCGATGATCGCTTCGATATTGGCGAAATCGGCGTCGGTCGCGGTCTCCTCGTCGGCCAGCACATATTTGTCGTTGAAGATGTTGAGGCCCTTGTTCTCCATCGCGCCCATGTTGAAGTCGGAGACGGCGACGATGTTGAAGACGTCGAGGTCGTACTCGCGGCCGAAGGCTTCCTCGTCCCACTTCATCGAGCGCTTCAGCGCATCCATGGCGTAGCCGGCGAGCCGCTCCTTGCCGGGCTCGACAAAGATGCCGAGCTCGACCTCGCGGCCGGATAGGGTGGTGAAGCTGCCCGCCACCTTGCCGAGCGCGCCCGCCACCAGCGCGAAGAGATAGGAAGGTTTCGGGAAAGGATCGTGCCAGACGGCGAAGTGCCGGCCATCGGCGAACACGCCGCTTTCAACCGGGTTGCCGTTGGAAAGCAAAAGCGGCGCCTCGTTGTGGGGCGCCTCGATGCGCACGGTGTAGACGGAGAGGATGTCCGGCCGGTCGAGGAAATAGGTGATGCGGCGAAAGCCTTCGGCCTCACATTGCGTGCAATAGACGTTGCTGGAGCGATAGAGGCCCATCAGCGCCTCGTTGCTGGATGGCGCGATCTCGGTCTCGAGACGCAGCTCGAAGCGCGGCGCCGCCGGCGGCTTCGGGATGGTCAGTTGGTCCGGCGTCGCCAGGTAGTCGGCTGGCGCGAGCGCATGCCCGTCGATGGCAACGCCGAGCAGCGTCAAGCCGTCGCCGTCGAGCACCAGCGGCGCGGATGTGGCGACGCCTCCGCGCCGCTCGACGGTGAGCAAGGCAGTGACGCGCGTGGCATCCGGTGACAGGCGGAAATCGAGGCTGGTCTTCGGAATGAGATAGTCGCTGGGACGGTAGTCTTCGAGTTTGAAGACATGGCCGGTATCGGTGCGCATTCCGTTGGTTTTCCTGTCGATTTTAAGCGGACAGCGGCTGTTGCTGGCCTAAGAATTTTGAAGTTCGCGCTCTTTACACGAAACGGTCACTCGACAAAACTGCGCAGGGGTCTATTTCTGGGCTTCGTTTCCGACCATCGTCACGAGGCAAGATGACCGTCGATCACGCCGTCGGCCACGACACGCTGCGCGGCATTGCGCTGAAGATCGTCTCCGTGGCGGTCTTCGTCAGCATGCAGACCAGCATCAAGGCGGCCGGCGACGTGCCCGCCGGGCAGATCGTCTTCTTCCGCTCGTTCTTCGCCATCTTCCCGATCGTCGCTTTCCTGGCCTTCAAGGGGCAGCTGGCCACGGCCTTCACGACGAAACGGCCGTTCAACCACATAGCGCGCGGCATCGTCGGCGTCGGCGCCATGGGGCTCGGCTTCTTCGCGCTGACCAGGCTGCCGCTGCCGGAGGCGATCACGCTGAACTACGCCCAGCCGCTGCTGGTCGTGGTGTTCTCCTCCGTTTTCCTCGGCGAGACGATCCGCGTCTATCGCTGGAGCGCGGTCGCCGTCGGTCTCGTCGGCGTGCTCATCGTCTCCTGGCCGGAACTGACGCTGTTGAATTCCGACGAGGCGCTCGACGACCAGGAAGTGCTGGGCGTCATGGCTGCGCTGATCGCAGCGGCGATCTCGGCCGTCGCGATGCTTCTGGTGCGCAATCTCGTGCAGACCGAGAAGACGGCGACCATCGTGCTGTGGTTCTCCTCGACGGCGAGCGTGCTGGCGCTGTTCACTTTACCTTTCGGCTGGCAGGCGCTGACACCGATGCAAGCCGCGCTGCTTGTCGTGGCCGGCTTCTGCGGCGGGCTCGGCCAGATCCTGATGACGGCTGCCTACCGCCACGCGGAGGCTTCCGTCGTGGCGCCTTTCGAATACACCTCGATGATCCTCGGCGTCGTCGTCGGCTATTTCGTCTTCGGCGACGTGACGTCGTTCAACACGCTTGTAGGCGGCGTCATCGTGGTGGCCGCCGGCATCTTCATCATCTGGCGCGAACGGCAACTGGGCCTGGAGCGCACGCGGACGAGGCGGGCCACGCCGCCGCAGGGGTAAGTCTACGAAGCGGCCGCCCGCTCCTTCGCCAGCCGCACCAGAACCGTCCGGGTCTGCTCATCGGCCGGGAAGAAGGATTCGATCGCCAGTTCCGACAGTGTAACGTCGAGCGGTGTGCCGAACACCGTGATCGTGCTGATGAAGGAAAGCACAGCGTCGCCATGCGCGAGCCTGAGCGGATGCACGATGCCGCTCGGCTCGACCGGCGCCGGCCGGCTGCTCTTCAGGCCGGACGGATAGCCACGCAGCTCGCGTTCCAGCTCGATCAGCACCGGGTCGCCGCTGGCGTCGTTCTGGTGCTTGAGGCGGTCGAGCAGATGCGCCCGCCATTCCGCCAGGTTGACGATGCGCGGCGCGACGCCGCCGGGATGCAGGCTGAGCCTGAGCACATTGACCGGCGGTTTGAGCAGCGACGGCTCGGAAACGTCGGCCAGGAACGGGCCGATTGCGGCGTTGGCGGAAACCAGGTTCCAGTGCCGATCGACCGCAAGCGCAGGGAAGGGTTCGTGGCCTCGAAGCACCGTCTCGACCGCGGCAAGCGCCGGCGCCAGCGTCGCATCGGTCAGAGGCCTTTCGCTGAAGCTCGGCGCGAAGCCGGCGGCCAACAGGAGCTGATTGCGCTGGCGCAGCGGAATAGAGAGCTGCTCGGCAAGATGCAGCACCATCTCGCGCGACGGCTGGGCGCGGCCGCTTTCGACGAAGGAGAGATGCCGCTGCGAGATATCGGCCTCCATGGCGAGGTCGAGCTGGCTCATGCGCCGGCGCGTGCGCCATTCGCGGATCAGGCTGCCGGCGGAGATTTCGGATGTGGTCATGGGGGATGAGTAGGGCGAGAGGCGTCCCGTTTCAATTACCTGGGAGGTTATAGGTAGCACCCTCGTAGGAGATTGGCGAAAGCGGTGACGCAGGAATCTCCTCCTTGAGGGGGGAGATGGCCGGCAGGCCAGAGGGGGTCGCCTCAACCGCCTCGACGCTAAATGGCGCCGGCGCTCCACGCGAGGCGACCCCCTCTGTCGCCTTCGGCGGCATCTCCCCCTCGAGGGGGGAGATCAGCCAATCGCCAACTCCCTCAGCTTCGCCTTCACCTCGAGAAAATCCCGCCAGGCCAGCTTTTTATGCGCCGGCGTCCGAAGCAGATAGGCCGGGTGCAGCGTCGGCATGGCGGGAATGACGATGCCCGACGCTGTGGTGTGGACGCGCCAGTTGCCGCGCAGCCGCAGGATCCCCTCGGTGGTGTTGAGCAGCGTCTTGGCCGACGGTCCGCCGAGATTGACCAGCACCTTCGGATTGACCAGCTCGATCTGCCTTTCGATGAAGGGGCGGCAGATCTCGGTCTCGTGCGGCGTCGGCGTGCGGTTGCCCGGCGGCCGCCATGGGATGACGTTGGCGATATAGGCCGAGGTCCGGTCGAGACCGATTGCCGAGAGCATCCGGTCGAGCAGACGGCCGGAGCGGCCGACGAATGGCAGGCCCTCGAGGTCTTCGTCGCGGCCCGGCGCCTCGCCGACCAGCATCAGGTCGGCGTTCGGATTGCCGTCGGCGAAGACCAGGTTCTTGGCGGTGAATTTGAGGTTGCAGCCGTCGAAGGCAGCCATGTGCTGGCGCAATTCATCGAGCGTCGCAGCGCTTGCCGCGAGTTGCCGCGCGAGCAGCACCTGTCCCTCGTCGGGCACCGCGGCAGTTGCCGGCATCGTGCGCGCCGGCGCATCGGGCACATGGCTCGCGTCCAATCCGGGCGGAGGCGCCGGCCGCTCCGGTACCCGGCCCGAGCCGAGACTTGGCTGAGATGCATGTCTTTCCGGAGGCCTGCTTTCACGGACGGGTGCGGCCTGCGCCGGTGCGCGCTCGGTCTGCTTTGGCCGGGCCTCCGCGAACCGGTTGACGGGCGTGTCCTCGAGCGGCTCGTCGACGCCGGCGCTGGCATAGAAGGCCAACAGCTCGGCGATATCGATCGGGTTGTTGGGGGAGGCGGCAGTCATGGCGCCACCATCGTCCGCGCGGCGATGATTTGCAACCGCCGTGACAGCAATCTCCCCCCTTGACGGGGAGATGTCGCCGAAGGCGACAGAGGGGGTCGGTTCGACCGGACGCGACGCCAAGGGGGCGGCAGGGCGGGTTGGCGCTTTACGCGCGAGGACCCCTTCTGGCCTGCCGGCCATCTCCCCCTCGAGGGCGGAGATTACGCGTTCCGACGATTTCGCCAATCTCCAAGGGGCGCACCATTTATCCAGATCACCCCGTCGGTATGCGCGGATCCTGCACCAGATAAAACGTCCAGCGCGGCGTGTAGTCGGTGATGAGGAAATCGAAGGTCGCTGTCTTCAGCGGGTCGACCTTGCCGTTCCTGAACAGCAGCCGGTCGTAAGGTTCGAAGGCGCGATCAAAATCGGCGAAGTTGCTCGACCAGATATTGTCCGGCGTCTTGTTGCGCTGGTCGAAGGACAGGCCGTCGCCGAACACGCTCGGCTGGTCGAGGATCTCTTGCAGCTCGAACTGGAATTCCACCCAGGGGAGCGCGCTGTTGTTCAGCACGTCGATGCGCATGTACATGATGCCGTTGGCGACATCGCCCGCCTTGCCAAAAGCCTCGATCGGCCTGGTGGCTCGAATGGTCAGCGTCACCGGCGTCGCCGAATTCAGCTCCTCGGTGATGACCAGTGGGTCGTCCTTGGTGCCGATCCCGGAAGCGCCGGTAATGCGGAAGCCGCCAAGTTCGTCGGAAAAGGAATAGGCGCCGGCCACCCATACCTTCTGCGGATCGGCTTGCGCCGGAACGCTCAGGAAGAGGAGCGGAAGAACCGCGCGGCAAAGCCCGCCGGGCGTGAAGAGTAAGCGCTTCAATGGAAAGCCGGATGGCTTGGGAGTGCGCATGGGGTGAAGTATTGCCGATAAGCAAGCCATCGAACAATTAAAAACATGCGCCCGGTGGCTCCCAATCCAATCGGCTGGCCCTGTCGGATGCTTTGCCTGGCCTGATCGAACGGGCTCGCATAGCCTGAAAACCGCGACTTTTTGTCGAAATCGGCTTTGTCACGATAGCACCGGTTTCGCGTCGCGAATTGATGCGCTATGCAGCGCGTGAGCCAGCAGAATGCGAAAACATGGCGAGCCAGCGAGGGGCACATGAGCGAGATCGAACGCGAGAGCATGGAATTCGACGTGGTGATCGTCGGCGCCGGTCCGGCCGGCCTTGCCGCGGCGATCCGTCTGAAGCAGCTCAACCCCGAGCTTTCCGTCGTCGTGCTGGAAAAGGGCGGCGAGGTCGGCGCCCACATCCTGTCCGGCGCCGTCGTCGACCCGATCGGCATCGACCGTCTTCTGCCGGGATGGCGCGAGGAGGGGGACCATCCGTTCAAGACGCCGGTCACCGACGATCATTTCCTGGTGCTTGGCCCCGCCGGCTCGTTCCGCCTGCCCAACTTCCTGATGCCGCCGCTGATGAACAACCACGGCAACTATATCGTCTCGCTCGGCAATGTCTGCCGCTGGCTGGCGACCAAGGCCGAGGCGCTCGGCGTCGAGATCTATCCAGGCTTCGCCGCGGTGAACCTCGTCTACAACGAGGCGGGTGCCGTCACCGGCGTCATCACCGGCGACATGGGCGTCGAGAAGGACGGCACGCACGGCCCGGCCTATGCGCCGGGAATGGCGCTGATGGGCAAGTATGTGCTGATCGGCGAAGGCGCGCGCGGCTCTTTGGCCAAGCAGCTGATCGCCAAATACAAACTTTCCGAAGGCCGCGAGCCCGGCAAGTACGGCATCGGCCTCAAGGAACTCTGGCAGGTCAAGCCGGAGAACCACAAGCCGGGGCTGGTGCAGCATTCCTTCGGCTGGCCGCTCGACATGAAGACCGGCGGCGGCTCCTTCCTCTACCATCTGGAGGACAACCAGGTGGCGGTCGGCTTCGTCGTCCACCTCAACTACAAGAACCCCTGGCTCTCGCCCTTCGAGGAGTTCCAGCGCTTCAAGACGCATCCGGCGATCAAAGGCACCTTCGAGGGCGCCAAGCGCATTGGCTATGGCGCCCGCGCCATCACCGAAGGCGGCTGGCAGTCGGTGCCGAAGCTTTCGTTCCCGGGCGGCGTGCTGATGGGCTGCGCCGCCGGCTTCGTCAACGTGCCGCGCATCAAGGGCTCGCACAATGCGGTGCTGTCCGGCATGCTGGCGGCCGAGCATGTCGCGAACGCCATCGCTGCCGGCAGGGCCAACGATGAGTTGACCTCCTATGAGGGAGCCTGGCGCGGCAGCGACATCGGCAAGGACCTGAAGAAAGTGCGCAACGTCAAGCCGTTGTGGTCGCGCTTCGGCACCATCGTCGGCGTCGGCATCGGTGGTCTCGACATGTGGCTGAACACGCTGTTCGGCTTCTCGCCCTTCGGCACGCTGAAGCACGGCAAGGCCGACTATGCGACGCTCGAGCCGGCCTCCAAGCATCAGAAGATCGCCTATCCGAAGCCGGATGGCGTGCTGACCTTCGACCGGCTCTCCTCGGTGTTTTTGTCCAACACCAACCACGAGGAAAACGAGCCTGTGCATCTCATCGTCGGCGACATGGGCCTGCAACAGCGCTCCGAGCACGACGTCTTCGCCGGCCCCTCGACCCGCTACTGCCCGGCCGCCGTATATGAATGGGTCGACAAGGATGGCAATGCCGCCGCCGATCCGTCCGCCAAGGACGTGCGCTTCGTCATCAACGCGCAGAACTGCGTCCACTGCAAGACCTGCGACATCAAGGACCCGAACCGGAACATCAACTGGGTGCCGCCACAAGGCGGCGAAGGGCCAGTCTATCAGGGTATGTAGCGTTGCGTGCGGAATAGGTTGCGACGGCGCAACCTCAAGGCCGTTGAAACCGCAGCCGGCTTGTGTTTCCTTTCCTCAAGGATAGGGAGGAGACGGCCATGCGCTTGGCAGTTCTGACATGCCTTGCCGCCATCGGCGCGCTGTGTGCGCCGCAGGCCTCGGCCGGCACCAGGGTGCTGGTCCAGACGCGCAGCTACGACATTGCGGGCAATTCCGGCGCGGCGCTCATCGAGGCCATGGACGGCAAAGGCCCCAAGCACGGCTTCATGACGCATGCCATCGCCCAGACTGCCTACACAGTCGACTGGGAGCTCGGCGTCATCCAGGACAAAGGCTCGTGCCGGCTCAAGCGGGCAAACGGCACGCTCAATCTCTTCTACACCTTTCCGCGCGTCGCTTCGCCGGCGACGCCGGCGCTGAAGAAGCGCTGGAACCGCTTCTTCACCGGCGTGCGCGCCCATGAGGAAACCCATGGCCGCATCGCCAGGCAAATGATGCGCGCCACCGAGCGGTCGATTGTCGGTCTCAAGGTCGCGGACGATCCTTACTGCTACAAGACGCGCCGCGAGGCGCGCCAACGCATCCAGGCCACCTATGCCGAATACGAAGCCAGGCAGAATGCCTTCGATGCCCGCGAGCACCGCGACGGCGGCCATGTCGAGCATCTGATCGCGGCTTTGATGGGGAAATAGGCCCAGAGGCGCCTTTCAACCGGATCGCAGGCTATTTCGCAGGGGCGCAGGCACCGACGTCGCGCGCATTGGGCCTCCCGGCCTTCAGATCCGAGAGCTGCGGCAAGGTCGGATCGAACCCAACGCGCTGCTCATACACTTTCCGGTTCACTGAGATTTGCCGGCCTGAGGAGGTGAAGCCTACCATGCCGGTCTTGCCGACATAGGCAGCTCCGACGCGCATCCGGCAGAAGAATTTCTTCTCGCTGTTGGAAACGATCCAGCCCAGCGCGCCTGATGCGCCGCGCGTCAGCTTGCTTGTCTTGTACCCGCCGGTCTGCAGGTTCGAATAGGATTCGGCATGCGACGGTGCAATCGATGCCAGCAGAAAGATCGCCATCGAAGACACGCCAAGCCAATTCATTGGTTTCATTTTTGCCATAGTGCCACCCCCAGTTGTTCCATTTCGATTCATGGACAATTTCGAGCAGCCGCGCAAGTAATGCCAGGTTATCGTCCTGGAGAACCAGCGCGAAGCCAGTTCAGCCGCGTGGACCGGTAGATGAGCCACTCGACGCCAGCGCCGTCTCGTGCTCGTCCTTGGGCTCCCTGTCGTCGGGCCGCAGCGAGAACTCGACCAGCACCCCCAGATGGTCCGAGCCGGTGTCTTCCAGCCGCGTCGCCGAATGGATCGTCACCGCGCCCTTGCTGAACACCTGGTCGATCGGCAGGCCGGCAAAGCGCCGCAGGAAATCGGGCAGCTTCCGGTGGATCCAGGTCGGCCCGGCCGACGGCATCACCGTCAGCTTGCCAAGCGAAGCGACGCGCCGCACCGCCGCGCTCCAGGGCACGGCGTTACAGTCGCCGGCCATGATCGCGGTTTCGCCGAGCGCGGCGAGCGGCTCCGCCAGCTCGCCGATCTGCCAGTACTGCTCGAGCGGCCAGGGCCAGCTCAAATGGATTGCTGCGACGTCGACGCCGGTTCCGCCGAAATCGATCGTCGCGGTCGCCATCGCGCCGCGCGGCTCGCAATGCGGCGCGGTGCCGGCGGCAAAGGGCCGTCGCGACAGCAGCGCGACGCCGAATACGCCGTTGGGGTAGGGGCAGAGGATGCGGTAGGGATAGGCGCCGGTGATATAGCCAAGCTCGGTCGTCCACATCCCCGACACCTCGTCGAGGGTGATCACATCGGGATTGGTCCGGCCGATCAGCGACAGCACCTTCTTCGGCGTCGGATTGTCGAAGCGCAAATTCATCTGCAGCAGGGTGTAGACGATGCGATCGGCGGGTCTGGCGACCGCCTGCTGCGGCCACAGCCTGGGCAGCGCGCTTGTCGTCGTGGCGAAGCAGGCAATGGCAAAGAGCAGCACCGCTGCCGCCTGTAGCCGGTAGGAGCCTCCAAGCAGCGGTATCGCCAGCAGCGCCGTAAGCACGCTGAGATGAATGCGGAAATGCGAGAAGGAATCGAGGGCCGGATGCAGCGCGCCGAAGAACCCGGCCAGCAGCGCGGCCGAGAGTGCGATCATCGCCAGGAATGCCACCCCAGCCGTCATGTTCGAGTGCGCGCCGCCTGTTGTCATCTCGGTCTTGGTCTGCCGAATGCCGCCGGCAATCTGTTTGGAGCAAGATAAGACCTCATCTCGCTCTGCCTGCTTATCGGCCAAATTGCGGCCCGAGCAAGACGACGAATTGCCTCGTTGAAGCAATTCCAGGAAAAGTGCGTGGCGGTTTCCGTCCGGAATTGCGCAAAAACCAGATAGGGCCCTGGCAGTCGTGGCGGCTACTGGAAGGCCGTTTCTGAAAAACTTCTGAGCTTGCGCGAATGCAGCCGCTCCATCGGCATTTCGGCCAGCTTCTCCATCGCCCTGATGCCGATGGTGAGGTGCTGCGCCACCTGGCGTTTATAGAACTCGGTCGCCATGCCGGGCAGCTTCAATTCGCCATGCAGCGGCTTGTCGGAAACGCACAGCAGCGTGCCGTAGGGCACGCGGAAGCGGAAGCCGTTGGCGGCGATCGTCGCCGATTCCATGTCGAGCGCAATCGCCCGGGACTGCGACAGGCGTTGCACCGGGCCGCGCTGGTCGCGCAGTTCCCAGTTGCGGTTGTCGATGGTGGCGACGGTGCCGGTGCGCATGATGCGCTTGAGGTCGTAACCCGAAAGCCCGGTTACCTCGGCCACCGCTTCTTGCAGCGCCACCTGGATCTCGGCCAGCGGCGGGATCGGCACCCAGACCGGCAGGTCGTCGTCCAGCACGTGGTCCTCGCGCACATAGGCATGCGCCAGCACATAGTCGCCCAGCGCCTGCGTGTTGCGCAGCCCGGCGCAGTGGCCGAGCATCACCCACGCATGCGGCCGAAGCACCGCGATATGGTCGGTGATGGTCTTGGCGTTGGAAGGGCCGATGCCGATATTGACCATGGTGATGCCGCCATGGCCCGGCTTCTTCAGGTGATAGGCCGGCATCTGCGGTAGGCGTTGCGGCGGTGTGCCTTCGGTCGCTGCGCCGGCCCTGGCCTTTGTCACCAGATTGCCCGGCTCGACGAATTCGGTATAGCCGCCACCGCCTTTCTCCATCAGGTCGCGGGCCCGCGCCACGAACTCGTCGATGTAGAACTGGTAGTTGGTGAACAGCACGAAATTCTGGAAATGCTGCGGACTGGTCGCCGTGTAGTGCGTCATGCGGTGCAGCGAATAATCGATGCGCTGCGCGGTGAACGGCGCCAGCGGCCTCGGCTCGCCGAACGCCACCTCAAAGGTCCCGTTGGCGATCTGGTCGTCGGTACCGTCGAGGTCCGGCACGTCGAACAGGTCGCGGATCGGCCGCTTGATGCGCTCGGCAGCCGTGCCGTCGACATAGGTGCCTTCCAGGAAGGCGAAATGCAGCGGGATCGGCGTTGTCGATTCCGACACTGTCACCTGCACGCCGTGATTGCGCATGATGAGCCGAAGCTGTTCGACGAGATAGTTCTCGAACAGCTGCGGCTGGGTGATCGTGGTGGCGAAATGCCCGGGCGTCGGCATATGGCCGTAGGCCTGGCGCGAGTCGATCTGGGTGAACGAGGTCGTGGTGACGCCGATCTGCGGATAGAAGGCGCGGTAGCGCTTGCTCTCGTCGCCGCCGGCGGCGAGCTTGGCGAAGGAATCGCGCAGGAATTTGGTGTTGCGGTCGTAGAGCATCTGCAACGCCGCGACCGCCTTCTTGGCGTCGTCGAAGCTCTGCCTGCCGAAAGGCTCCGGCATGACGACCGATTCGATGGCTTGGGGGTAGATTCGCTTTTCCATGGCCCAATATAGGGATTTGGAACAGCGCTTGGGAGGGGGAGGCGGGTGCGAAGCTTGCCCTGCGGCGTATTTTTCTTCGATCGTGTCAGCCGCGCTGCAGGCTCACCAGCAGCACGAAGCCGATGCCTGCCTTCTTCGGCGTCGGCGCCTCGATGATCGAGCCGGTGTCGGCGCGCATCATCGGCACCGCCAGCACCGGGGCGGCAAGCAGCATCAGGATGAGCATCGCCCGCGGCAGGAGCCGAAGGGTCTTCATTGCGCTGGTGGTGATGCGGTTCATGGTGGTCGTTCCGGTTTCGAGTATTGGTCGTTTCAGCGGTCGAAATGGTTCATGCAGTCCAGGCGGCAGGTATCGGCCATCCCCGATGAACGGGCGGGACGGCCGGCTTCGGCCACCAGGATGGCGAAGACCATGCCGAACAGGCTCATCAGCAGGCAGACGATGGTGAAGCGGCGGACAAGCATTTCTCTCTCCTTCAATGGCGAGGAGAATGCCCGAATGCCTCTGAACCGGTTCTGAGACCGGTATTCATCTACCGTTCAAATTGATTGATACGCGCTGGCCGGCCAGGCGCCGGCAATTGCCGCGCCCGACAACGCGCCCTCGGAACAGGCTCGAAAACAAAACGGGGCCGCACGGGCCCCGTTTCACATCGTCATTTGAACAGCGATCAGAGCTTGTGCCAGGTCTGGCTTTTGCAGATCAGGCCGCCCAGCACGCAGCCGCTCATCTTGAGCGAGGCGCCGGACAGCGTCGCCTTGCCGGAATAGGTCTTGTCGGTTTCCGGGTCGGTTATGGTGCCGGTATACTTGTTGTCGCCGGCCGCCTTGAAGGAGCCGATCGTCTTGCCGGAATACTTACCGGACTTCAGCGTGATCGAGAACGTGTCGCTACCGGCGATCGCCGCCGTCGAGCCGGCTTGCGTCTTCCAATTGCCCTCGATCGGGTCGGCCCATGCGGCGCTGGCCACGATCAAGGTGGCCGCCAGGGCCAGGCTCACTTTTCGAAACATATCTGTCCTCCTCCCTACAGGTTCCGGCGGGACTCGCTCCGCCTCTCCGTCCCTTTACGCAAACGTAAGCTAATCCAGTCGCCGCCAAAACGAAAGCGGTGCCGCCACGGAAGGTTGCGAGGATTTTGGCGGCGCGGCTCACTGAAAATGAACGATCGGCGGAAAAGGCTTCGGTTTCCGTGGTTAGCGAAGTCTTGATTCAAGCGCCCGAAATTTTCGTCGAATTTAGCGCAAATCGGCTGAATTGCTGGGTTCCTATGCTTAACAGTTTTTCGCGTTTACCTCTTGTTTTATCTTTGTTTTCTTCAAATTAAGCACGCCATTTAACGACGGATTCAAGGCCAGGCTTCATCCTCGAAAGCATCGAAAGAGCGGCCCGCCCAAGGGACATCAAGGGGCAGAAGGAGGCAGCTCTCGGGAGCCAGACAGGGGATTGAAATGGCACGTTTTGAAATGCTTGAAGCCGGCTTCGGCGCCATGGGGGCAACTGCCCAGGCCGACATTCTTTTCGAACTGGGCATGATGTATGCGACCGGCCGCGATTGCGAGACCGACGTCGTTGCCGCCCACAAATGGTTCAACATCGCCGCGATCAAGGGTTCGTCCCGCGCCGCCGAACTGCGCTCGGAACTCTCCGCCACGATGTCGAAGGCTGATATCGCCAAGGCGCTGCGTGAAGCGCGCGAATGGATGACGATGCACTGATCTTGCGCGCCTGGCGCTTGGAAGTCTTCAGGGACAAGGCCGCGATAAAGACGGTCGGTCAAAAAAGAGCAAGAACGTGGCAGGCAAACAATGCCCAGCTGCGCACAAGATCACGATCCTGAAAAGTGGAATCCGGTTTTCAGAAAAGATCGTGGTCCAACAAGGAACAGGGAAGCGAGCGGGTTCAGGCGCGGGGCGCCGGGGAAGCTCGACTGCAAAAGCCGCGACCGGCCGGGACAAGGCCGGCGCGGCTTTTGCATGTGCATTTTTCCCCAGCGGTAGCTGCGTGCGTGGCCCAAGAAATGCTCGCCGAAATGAACCAAAGCGGTATGCATTGTCCTCTCGACAGTTCCGGCGAAGGGTGAAATTGTCCCGGCTCTGTGGAACAAGCGCGGCCGGGCGGCCGCGCGCAAGTGGAGGAGTCCATATTGTCATGAAAAGATTGGGTATTTTGAGCGCGGCCGCATTGGGCCTGATGATGAGCGCATCGGTTGCTTTCGCCGACGACATTACCATTTCGGTGGTCGGCCCGATGACCGGTCAGCTCGCCACCATCGGCGACCAGTTCAAGCAGGGCGCGCAGGCCGCGGCCGACGCCATCAACGCGGCGGGCGGCGTCAACGGCTCGCAGATCAAGCTCGACATCGAGGACGACCAGTGTGATCCGAAGCAGGCGGTGTCGGTCGCCAACCGCATCGTTGCCAACGGCGTCAAGTTCGTCGACGGCCACGCTTGCTCGGGCTCGAGCATTCCGGCCTCGGCGGTCTACGCTGAAGCCGGCACGCTGATGATGACGCCGGCCTCGTCCAACCCGGTGCTGACCGACGCGGCGGCGAAGTCCGGCTGGCCGACGATCATGCGCCTCTACACGCGGGACGACGCGCAAGGCGCTTTCATCGGTCCGTGGATCGCCAAGAAGTACGCCGGCAAGAACGTTGTGGTCCTGCACGACAAGAGCGCCTACGGTCAGGGTGTTGCCGATGCCGTGAAGGCGACGATGAATGCCGGCGGCCTCAAGGAGGTCGACTATGAAGGCATCAATGCCGGCGAGAAGGACTATTCGGCTCTGGTCACCAAGCTGAAGGAACTCAAGGCCGACGTGGTCTATTTCGGCGGCTATCATCCGGAGGCGGGCCTGATCCTGCGTCAGGCGGCCGAGCAGAACGTCAAGTTCCAGCTGATCATGCCGGACTCGATCGCCTCGCCGGAATTCTGGCAGGTCGCCGGCCCGGCCGGTGAAGGCACCATGTTCGTCTTCCCGTCGGACCCGCAGTCGAAGCCCGAAGCGAAGGATGCCGTCGCCAAGATCAAAGCCGGCGGCTTCACCCCGGAAGGCTTCACGCTGTTCTCCTATGCCGTGATCCAGGCGGTGGCCGAAGGCGTCAAGCGCGCCGGCAGCGACGATCCGGCCAAGGTCGCCGAGGCGCTGAAGGATGGCAAGCCGATCAGCACCGTGGTCGGCGACGTCATCTTCGACGAGAAGGGCGACCTGAAGAACGCCAGCTACGACATCAACCAGTGGCACGACGGCAAATACGCGCCGATCAAGCCGTAATCGGTTCTGCTGGACAATTGGAAATGGCCGGGCTTGTCCCGGCCATTTTCGTTAGAGCAAATTCCAGGAAAAGTGTGTAGCGGTTTTCCGTCCGGAATTGCGTAGAAACAAATAGTTAGAGCAGTTCGCCGTTTCCGTGAAACGGTGAACTGCTCTAGCCCTGGCCGTCCTCGAACCGCACCAGCACCGTGCCGTCGCTCACCTGCGCGCCTTCGGTCGCGATCTCGGCGATCACCCCGTCATGCGGCGCGGCGATGGTGTGCTCCATCTTCATCGCCTCGAGGATCAAAAGCGGCTGGCCCTTGATGACGGCATCGCCCGCTGCCGCGCGCACCAGCTTGACCAGCCCCGGCATGGGCGCGCGCAGGCTTCCCGTGGCGGCTGCAGCCTCATCCGCCTTGGCGAGCGGATCGGGAACGGCGAACGTATAGCCGACCGCGCCTTCGAACACGGTGACATGGCCCGGCCAGCGGGCGGTGCGCAGCAAATTTCTGAGATCATGCGAGTTGATCGCGTCATGCGGCGCTTCCAGCGCCACCTGGAAGCGGCCGTCCGGCCGCGCCGAGACCCGCGCCAGTATGTTCTCCTCACCGAAACGCAGCCGGGTGCGGCGCGCCAGCGTGTGGAAATGCGCATAACCGGCGAGCGAGGACCACGGATCGGCGGCCCGACCCGGCGCGCCGGCGTCGGTCGCCGCCAGCGCCGCCGCCGCGATTGCCTCGTCGCTTGGCGCGGCAACAGCGACAAGAGCGTCCTGATGCCGGCCGATCAGGCCGGTGTCGACGTCGCCCGCCGCGAAATCGGCGTCGGCGGCGAGTGCCGCAAGGAAGGCCATGTTGACCGTCGAGCCGGCAACTTCCGTGCGGGCGAGAGCGTCGTGCAGCGCGCCAAGCGCCGTGGTCCTGTCCTTGGCGTGCACCACCAGCTTGGCGATCATCGGGTCGTAGAAGGGCGAGATCGCATCGCCGGCCCGCACGCCGGTTTCGATGCGCATGGCGGCGCCTTGGGGCGGTGCGTCGGGGAATTGGAGATGATGCAGCATGCCCGTCGCCGGCAGGAATCCCTTGGCCGCGTCCTCGGCATAGATGCGCGCCTCGAAGGCATGGCCGGCAAGCGCAATCTCGCCCTGTGTCTTCGGCAGTTTCTCGCCGGAGGCGACACGCAGCTGCCACTCGACCAGATCGACGCCGGTGACCATCTCGGTGACGGGATGCTCGACCTGCAGCCGCGTGTTCATTTCCATGAACCAGAAGCGGTCGGGCTTGAGCCCCCCGGAAGCGTCGGCAATGAATTCGATCGTGCCGGCGCCCGAATAATTGATGGCCTTGGCCGCCTTCACCGCCGCTTCGGTCATCGCCTTGCGCAGCGCCGGTGTCATGCCGGGCGCGGGCACCTCCTCGATCACCTTCTGGTGGCGGCGCTGCGCCGAGCAGTCGCGTTCGTAAAGATGCACGGCATTGCCGAAATTGTCGCCGAACACCTGGACTTCGATATGGCGCGGCTTGTCGACGTATTTTTCCACAAGCACGCGGTCGTCGCCAAAGGCGGCCTTGGCCTCGCGACGCGCTCCGGACAGCGCTTCGGAGAAATCGTCCGGATGGTCGACGCGCCGCATGCCCTTGCCGCCGCCGCCGGCGCGCGCCTTGATCAGAACGGGGTAGCCGACCTCGCGCGCCTTGGAGGCGAGCAGCACGATTTCTTGCGCTTCGCCATGATAGCCTGGCACCACCGGCACGCCGGCCTTTTCCATCAGCCGCTTGGCGGCGTCCTTCAGCCCCATGGCGCGGATCGAGGCGGCGGACGGGCCGATGAAGACGAGACCGGCCGCCGTCACCTGGTCGACGAAGTCGGGGTTTTCAGACAGGAATCCGTAGCCGGGATGGATCGCTTGCGCGCTGGTGGCAAGTGCCGCGGCAATGATCCTGTCGCCGCGCAGATAGCTTTCGCCAACGGGTGAGGGGCCGATATGCACCGCCTCGTCGGCCATCTCGACATGCAAGGCGCGGACGTCGGCATCCGAATAGACGGCGACGGTCCGCACGCCCAACTTGCGCGCGGTGCGGATGACGCGACAGACGATCTCGCCGCGATTGGCGATCAGGATCTTGCCGAACATGGAGCCTCCCGTTTTGTCTTCGGGCGGCGCCAGTCCGAGATGCGCCGGCCTACTTCGACGCCGCTATCGCACAGCCGCCGCTCGCGGTCTTGACCTTCCACCTGGCGAAGCCGGTCTGGCAGGTACGCAACGCAATATCCTCCGCGGCCTTCTGCGACGGCGCGTTCAGCTTTACGCTGCAGAAAATGTGCAGATCGACGACGCGCGAATAGAACGTCGTGGCGTAGGCTGAATGACCACTCGCCGCGATATAGGCGAGGTAGGATTTGTAGCAGGCTTCCTTCGGATCGAGCGAGAGAGTCGGGGCAAACCGCTTGTCGCCTATCTTGCCCGCCAGCGATTCCGCCGAGCCGGCACCAGGCACGGCGAGCATAAGCAATCCTGCAAGTATCGAAGCGACCGCCTTCCGTGAATATTTCAATCCCATTTTGACCCCATCCCCGTTTAAAAATGCAGGATGAGCAGTAACGAATATTTTTCACCGGTGCTAGCCATCCGGACATAATCCGCCTTTGCCTGCACTGAGGAATCTGTTGATCCATAAGTTCAGCCTTCCCAAAGAGCAGCAACGGCCCGCCGGTATAGTTCCGCCGTCGGCTCGTCGAAGCAGCAGAACGTAACGGCCTTGGGCAATGTGTTTTGTTTCAGGAAGTCGCTTACGGTGCCGACGGCAATCCTTGTCGCCTCGTCCTTCGGATAGCGATAAATGCCGGTCGAAACCGCCGGAAAGGCGATCGTCCGACAGTCATGGTCGCGGGCGATTTCGAGCGAGCGGCGATAGCAGGAGGCAAGCAACTCGGCCTCGCCCTTGCCACCGCCCTGCCAGACCGGCCCGACCGTGTGGATGACGTAGCGCGCCGGCAGGCGATAGCCTTTGGTCAGCTTGGCATCGCCGGTCTTGCAGCCGTTCAGCGTCCGGCATTCGGCGACCAGCTCCGGGCCGGCGGCGCGGTGGATGGCGCCGTCGACGCCGCCACCGCCGAGCAGCGAGGAATTGGCGGCATTGACGATGGCATCGACCGCGAGCCTGGTGATGTCGCCGGTGTGGATGCGGATCCTGTCGCCGTTGTCGCTCATCGTCACATCCTGAACACGCCGAATTTCGTCTCCTCGACCCCCGCATTGAGCGCGGCCGAAAGGCTGAGCGCCAGCACCTCGCGCGTCTTGGCCGGATCGATGATGCCGTCGTCCCAGAGCCTTGCCGAGGAATAGAGCGGGTGGCCCTCGTGCTCGTATTTCATCAGGATCGGCTTGCGGAACTTCGCTTCCTCCTCGGCGCTCCATTGCCCGCCCTTGCGCTCGATGCCTTCGCGCTTGACCATGGCGAGCACGGTAGCCGCCTGCTCACCGCCCATCACCGAGATGCGCGCGTTCGGCCACATCCACAAGAAACGGGGCGAATAGGCGCGGCCGCACATGCCGTAATTGCCGGCGCCGAACGAGCCGCCGATGATCACCGTAAGCTTGGGCACGCGTGCCGTGGCGACCGCCGTGACCAGCTTGGCGCCGTCCTTGGCGATGCCGCCGGCCTCGTATTTTCGTCCGACCATGAAGCCGGTGATGTTCTGCAGGAAGATCAGCGGAATGCCGCGCTGGCAGCAGAGCTCGATGAAATGCGCGCCCTTCAGCGCGCTTTCCGAGAAGAGCACGCCATTGTTGCCGAGGATGCCGACCGGCATGCCGTGCAGATGGGCAAAGCCGGTGATCAAGGTGGTGCCGTAGTTCTGCTTGAACTCGTCGAACTCCGAGCCGTCGACGAGACGCGCGATCACCTCGCGCACATCATAAGGCTGGCGCAAATCCGTCGGCACGATGCCGTAAAGTTCATGCGGGTCGTGAAGCGGCGGTACAGGTTTCTGCAGATTGAGGCCTACGGCCTTCGTCCGATTCAAGTTCCTGATGATGCGCCGGCAAATCGCGAGAGCGTGCTCGTCATCCATGGCGTAGTGATCGGCGACACCGGAAAGCCTGGTGTGGACATCGGCGCCGCCGAGCTCCTCGGCGCTGACATCCTCGCCGGTGGCGGCCTTCACCAGCGGCGGGCCGCCGAGGAAGATGGTCGCCTGGTTGCGCACCATGATCGTCTCGTCCGACATTGCCGGCACATAGGCGCCGCCCGCCGTGCAGGAGCCCATGACGCAGGCGATCTGCGGGATGCCCGCCGCCGACATGTTGGCCTGGTTGTAGAAGATGCGGCCGAAATGCTCGCGGTCGGGAAACACCTCGTCCTGGTTGGGCAGATTGGCGCCGCCGCTGTCGACCAGATAGACGCAAGGGAGATTGTTCTGTAGCGCGATCTCCTGCGCGCGCAGGTGCTTCTTCACCGTCAGTGGGTAATAAGTGCCGCCCTTCACCGTGGCGTCGTTGACGACGACCATCACCTCAGTGCCCTCGACGCGCCCTATGCCGGTGATGATGCCTGCGGACGGAATGTCCTCGCCATACATCGACCACGCCGCGAATTGACCGACCTCGAGGAAGGGCGAGCCGGTGTCGAGCAGTTGCGCCAGCCTTTCACGCGGCAACAGCTTGCCGCGTGAGATATGACGTTCGCGCGCCTCGTCCGAGCCGCCGCGCTCGATGCCGGCCGCCTTTTCGGAAATGTCGGCGACCAGCGCCCGCATGCGCTCGGCATTGGCGCGGAAGGTGTCGGAGGCGGGGGAGATCTGCGACGTCAGGACGGGCATTGACGAACCTCAGATGATATCATATTTTAGTATCAATTCTCGTCGCGCATGACGTGCGACCGCCAACGGCGGCTCCGACAGTTGTTGTCGGGTCATTTTCCATGGAGGTCATCATGCGCGGCAAACACAGGCAAACCCTGGAAGCCATTTTTGCAAACCCCGTCAGCGGGTCGATCAAATGGCGAGAAATCGAAGCGCTCTTAATAGCCCTTGGTGCGGAGCTTTCCGAAGGAAACGGTTCACGTGTGCTTGTCGAGATCGGAAGAAATCGCGCCGTCTTCCATCGACCACATCCAAGCCCGGATACCGACAAAGGTGCAGTCAAGGCAGTCAGACGTTTTTTGACCGAAGCAGGTATCAAGCCATGAAGCCATACAAGGGATATGTCGCAGAGATTTGGTACGAAGAAGATGACGCCGCTTTCCATGGAATTGTGCATGGAATACGGGACACAGTCCATTTCGAAGGTCATTCGGCGGAGGAGCTGGCTCAGGCTTTCCACGACAGCGTCGACGATTATCTTGCTTTCTGCAAGGAACGCGGCGTTGAGCCTCAGAAACCCTATTCTGGCAAACTCGCTCTTCGCACGACGCCTGAAATTCATGCCCTTTTGAGCAAAGCAGCATCGAACGACGGCAAGTCCATCAATCAGTGGATTTCGGACACGCTCGCCGAAGTCGCGCGAAAGCGCGTCGACGAAGGATCGACAAAGGTCCGAACCCGAGCGCACTAAACTCCCTCCGCCATAATCTCCCGCCCGATCAGCCAGCGGCGGATTTCGCTGGTGCCGGCGCCGATCTCGTAGAGCTTGGCGTCGCGCAGCAGCCGTCCGGTCGGATAGTCGTTGATGTAGCCGTTGCCGCCGAGGAGCTGGATGGCGTCGAGGGCCATCTGCGTCGCCTTCTCGGCCGCGAAGAGCACGCAGCCGGCGGCGTCCTTGCGGGTGGTCTCGCCGCGGTCGCAGGCGGCGGCCACGGCGTAGACATAGGCGCGCGCGGCATTCATCGTCGCATACATGTCGGCCAGCTTGCCTTGCACCAGCTGGAACTCGCCGATCGCCTGGCCGAACTGCTTGCGCTCGTGCACGTAAGGCACCGCCACGTCTAGACAGGCGGCCATCAGCCCGATCGGCCCGCCGGAGAGCACGGCGCGCTCATAGTCGAGGCCCGACATCAGCACTTCGACGCCGCGCCCTTCCTCATGCAGCACATTCTCGAACGGCACCTCGACATTCTCGAAGACGAGTTCGCCGGTGTTGGAGCCGCGCATGCCGAGCTTGTCGAGTTTTTGCGCCACCGAAAAGCCGGCAAAAGTTTTTTCGACGATGAAAGCGGTGATCCCGCGCGAATGGCGCTCCGGGTCGGTCTTGGCATAGACGACGAGCGTTCCGGCATCGGGGCCGTTGGTGATCCACATTTTCGAACCGTTGAGCACGTAACGGTCGTTTCGCTTTTCGGCGCGCAGGCGCAGCGACACCACATCCGAGCCGGCGCCGGGTTCCGACATCGCCAGCGCGCCGACCGTCTCGCCGCTGCACAGCGTCGGCAGGTATTTTTCCTTTTGCGCCGACGTTGCCCAGCGGTTGATCTGGTTGACGCAGAGGTTGGAATGCGCGCCGTAGGACAGGCCGACCGAGGCCGACGCGCGCGAAATCTCCTCCATCGCCACGACATGGGCGAGATAGCCCATGCCGCTGCCGCCGAAATCCGGATCGGCGGTGATGCCGAGCAGGCCGAGCGCGCCCAGCTCCGCCCACAGATGCGCCGGGAATTCGTTGGAACGGTCGATCTCGGCCGCGATTGGCGCGATCCTGTCCTGCGCGAAGCGCCGCACGGTGTCGCGCAGCGCCTCGACGTCGGCATCGAGTCCGAAGTTCAGCGTATTCGTGTACATGGCGTTCCTCCCTGCGCATGACCCCGAAAATCGACTTCGATTTTCGGAAAGGAACCATGCGCAAAATTCAAAGTGCTACAGCGTCCTTTGCGCGTGGACGCGCGGCGCGGTAGGCGTCGATCTTCGCGCCGACCAGCCGCATTGTCATTGAAAGATATGTCGTGGTGACTTCGGCGATCGACAGCCGCTCGCCCGGCCGGAACCAGACGATGACCCCGGTCATCATCTGGATCAGCGCCATGGCGGTGAGCCCGACATCGTCGATCTCGAAGATACCGGCTTCCGCGCCGTCGCGCAGGATCGAGCGCAGCTCCTTCTCATAGGCCGTGCGCAGCTTGAGGATCTGCGTCAGCCGCTCATGCGAGAGGCTGCGCAATTCCATATTCGAGACATGGGTGGCATGGCGCCGTTCGATATGGAAGGCGATGTGGTTCCGGACATAGGCGGCGAGCCGCGCCGCCGGATCGACCGTTGCCGGGCGTGCCGTATCCCAGGCTTCCAGAAGGCCCTCCATATGCTCGCGCATCAGGGTGAACAGCAGATCTTCCTTGGTCGGGAAATAGCGGTAGAGCGCCGCGGCCTGCACGCCGACTTCCGCCCCCAACTGGCGCATCGACATCGCCTCGTAACCGAGGCGCGCGATCAGGCTGACCGCCGCCTCGCGGACAGCCGCCTCGGTCTTTTCTCCGTCGGAGCCTGTGGTGCGTGCCATACGTGCCTCGATCGACGGAAGTATTAATAAAACGAACGTTCAATTAATTCAAGAGACTAATCTTCCCCCCCCGAGGGGGAGATGTCGCCAAAGGCGACAGAGGGGGTCGCTGCGCATAGAGCGCCAACGCCCTGCGCGACAAGAAGCGACGCCGGAGACCTACGCGCGGCGACCTCTGGCCTGCCGGCCATCTCCCCCTAAAGGGGGAAGATTACCTGGCCTAAGCAACAATGCTGAAATCGGCGGGCGCGTCTTCTGCGACTTCCTCGGTCTCGACCGCCGAGACCAGCGCGCCCCGCGGTCCTTGCCAAAGGCGGTCGATCATGGCGTCGACCGCAGTGTCGGTGCCGGCGATGAGCGCCGTGACCGAGCCGTCGCCCTCGTTGCGCACCCAACCCGTCACGCCAAGACGCTCGGCTTCGCGGCGTGCCCACACCCGGTAACTCACGCCTTGCACCGTGCCGAAAACGCGCGCCCGAACGGCTCTTCGCACATCATGCATCGTCCGCTCCAGAATCTCCCCTTCATCAATCTGGAGCGGCATAGATCAAATGCAACGGGCGCTGGGAGTTAGACGACTCCGTCAATTAAATAATTGACTCAGTCAATTGATGGGGAAATCATCGGGGGTGCAATGTGGGAGAAGGTCTGCATGCCGCACGAAACCTTGGTCGATGAGATCCGCCGCTTCAACCGATTCTATACCGGCCTGGTCGGGCTGCTCGATGAGAGCTTGGTACAGAGCCCTTACACACTGACCGAGGCCCGCGTGCTGTTCGAGCTTGGCCGCAGGCCCCGACCTGCCTGGGGTAAGGCCGGCTTTCTGGCGCGCATGTTTGATATCGATCTCGCGCCGATCGCGTCCGAATTGGCCGGCGAACTGCGCCTCGCCCCCGCCTATCTCATGAGGGTGCTTCGGAAATTCACCGCCATGGGGCTGGCTGAAATGCGCAATGGCCCGGAGAACGGGCTGCTCGTGCTTTCGCTGACCATGCGGGGCAAAGCGGCGCTCGCAGATCTCGAGGCGGCGACGAATCGCGACCTTGCCCGTCTGATTGTCAAACTCGACGACAAGGAAGTCATCGAGCTTTCGGACGCGCTGAGCCGCGTGACCCGCCTGCTGGAAACCACAAGCTGAAGCCTCAACGTCGTCATCCTGGGGTCTGCGCTGCGTCGCTTC
This sequence comes from Mesorhizobium shonense, assembly GCF_040545255.1. Lineage (NCBI taxonomy): Bacteria > Pseudomonadati > Pseudomonadota > Alphaproteobacteria > Hyphomicrobiales > Phyllobacteriaceae > Mesorhizobium > Mesorhizobium shonense. The sequence continues at coordinate 454,132 of NZ_JBEPLM010000001.1, read as the reverse complement.
GCTCCTTGCTGCGCCCTAAAGCATGTCTCCCGAAAGTGGGACCGGTTTCGGGACAAAGACATGCGTAAAATCAAAAACCTAAAGCGCACGGAGCGAATCTGAAGGATCGCGACGCGCTTTAGGATGACGAAGCAGAGGCGCTTCCGCAGAAGCCGGAACGGCCCGGTCAATTCCCCCCTCGCGCCGCGGCCAGCGCGGCGGGCAATTCCTCGGCGAAGATGTCGAGCTCGTGATCGAGGCCGACGCTGACCCGGATGCAGCGGTCGAGCCTGGGTGCCATCGGCTTGCGGATGAAAACGTCGCGCGAGAGCAGCGCCTGCATCACCTTCAGCGCGAAGGCGCCGTCGCGGCCGCAGTCTATGGTGACGAAATTGGTCGCCGAGGGCAGCGGCTTCAGGCCGTTTTCCTCGGCGATGGCCGCGATGCGCCGGCGCCCGGCCGCCACGCGCGCCACCACCGAATTCAGATAGTCCTGGTCGGCCAGCGCCTCGACGCCGGCGATCTGCGCCATGCGGCTGACGCCATAGTGGTTGCGGATCTTCTCGAAGTCGCGGATCACTTCCCGTTCTGCCACCGCGTAACCACAGCGAATGCCGGCAAGCCCGTAGGCCTTGGAGAAGGTGCGCATGCGCACCACGTTCGGCCGCGCCACATCGATCGGCGGCAGCGCCGAGGCCGGTCCCAATTCGCCATAAGCTTCGTCCAGCACCAGCATGGTGGTTTCCGGCAGCGCCTCGATGAAGCGGATAACGTCCGGCGCCTCCCACCAGCTTCCCATCGGATTGTCGGGATTGGAGAGATAGACGAGCGGCGCCTTTTCCCTGGCGACAGCGGCAACCAAACCGTCGAGGTCCTCCTTGTCATCAGCGTAAGGGACGGTCACCAGCCGGCCGCCGACGCCGGCGATGTGGAAGTTGAAGGTGGGATAGGCGCCGAGCGAGGTCACCACCGCGTCGCCCGGCGCGACATACATGCGCGCGACGAGGCCGAGCAGGCCGTCTATGCCTTCGCCCACGACCACGTTTTCCACGTCGACACCGTGATGTGCGGCAGCCGCGACCTTGAGGTCGAAATTGTCCGGGTCGCAATACATCCATTGGTCGCGCGCGACGCTCTCCATGCGGGCGATGACGCGCGGCGAGGGCCCGAAACTGCTTTCATTGGCGCCGATGCGGGCGCGGAAAGGCCGGCCGCGCTCGCGCTCCTGCGCCTCCGGCCCGACGAACGGTACCGTGGTGGGAAGCGCGCCGACGATCGGCGTAAGGGGAGGGCGCTGGCGCATGGTATGGGCTCGGTTGAGAGGAGGCTTCTTGCTAGCGTGAGCGAAGGGTGGGTGCAAGTTGCGAAAGAGCGTTCAAGACTGGATTCTCGGGGCCCGTTTTGCTAGCGAGACAGGATGAGCAACCGATTGCCGCCCGCCTGGGCAAAGCACCTCAAAACCCAATCCGCGCCAGCTAAAGTTCCGCAGCCGCCAAAGGCTGGACTGCCAAGGCTCCAGCCCACGAAGGCTCTGTCTCGCGCGCAAGCCGACGACATGCTGTTGCGGCAGGCGCTCGAGTTTCAAAAAGCCGATCAATTGCCAGAGGCCGAGGAACTCTGCCTCAAGGTTCTGGCAAGAACGCCAAACCATCCGTTGGCTTTTTATATCCTGGGAACCCTCGGCATCGGATTCGACAACGAGAAGGCCTTGCGGTACTTCGCCCGGGCGGTCGGGGAGGAGCCGCGAAATCCTTACTATCACCTTAGCCTCGGTGAGACCTACCTGAAGCTCAGCGAATTTACGCCGGCAATTAGGCATTTTCAGCAGGCCTTGGCCTTGAAGCCGGATCTGGTGGAAGCGCTTTGCGCCCTGGGCGATGCTTATAAGGCGTTTGATAAGGGAGAAATGGCGCTGCCGCTGTTTGAAAAGGCGCTCAAGATCGACCGAGATCATCCTGGGGCCCGGTTGGGGTTGCCTCGCGCGCTCGCAAGCCTCGGTCGTATGGACGAAGCCGCGTTTCATCTGAAAGAGGCAATAGATCGGCGCATCGCGGTGCCGGCTGCTTACAGTGCACTTGTGCAGACGCGCAAATTCACGGAAGAGCCGCCAGAACTTGCGGCAATCCTAACCGAGCTTCGGGACCTGGGCCATGGGTCGGAGGGAGCGGCATCACTCCATCACGCGGCCGGGAAGCTGCTCAACGACCTCCGTCGCTACAAGGAGGCGATGGATCACTTCAAGAAAGGGAATGAAGCCACGGGCCAAAAATTCGATCTGGAAAACTACCGTCGCTCTGTCGATGCCCTGATCGAAACCTTCACACCGGAACTGGTGGCGTCAATGGCCGCTTACGGCGATCCGTCTGAGGTGCCTGTGTTCGTGGTCGGGATGCCGCGCTCGGGTACGACGCTGACCGAGCAGATCTGTGCCAGCCATCCCAATGTTCATGGCGCCGGCGAGCTCAGCAAGCTCAGACGAATGGCCGATGGGATCGGCCTCAAGGGCAACTCTGAGACAGACCTCGGCAAATCGATCGCGACGATTACTCCCGAACTGGCCAAGACGCTTTCAGCAGAGCATCTTGCCTATCTACGTGAGCGAGCGCCTGACGCGCTTCGAATCGTCGACAAGATGCCCCACAATTTCGAGTTGATCGGACTGATAGGCGTTCTCTTTCCCAACGCGCGCATAATTCATTGCCGCCGCGATGCCATCGACAATTGCATCTCATGCTTCGTCCTGCAATTCAGTGAAGCACACAGTTATAGCGCTGACCTTCGAACGCTGGGACTTTACTACCGGGAGTATGACCGCCTGATGCGGCACTGGAACAAGGTTCTTCCGGGGCGCATCTTCGAAAACCGGTATGAGACACTGATTGAAGATCAAGAGGAACAGTCGCGCCGTCTCATAGATTATCTCGGGCTGCCTTGGGACGATGCCTGCCTGCGCTTTTTTGACAGGGACGGTTCGGTAAATACCTTCAGCCGTTGGCAGGTTCGCCAGCCGATTTACAAGTCGTCTGTCAAGCGTTGGAAGAACTACGAAAGCGAAATCCAACCACTGATCCAGTCATTGGGAGATCTAGCCGACACCTGACCTTAGGTTCAGTCGGCGACTTCTGGCGGACGATAGCCGGTAAGATATTCAGTGCTGTCGTAGCAGCTTGATCTAATAGCCATTCCATTCACAAAAAAACCCGGCGGTCGCCCGCCGGGTTCGATTTCAATCAGACGCTGCTGATTAGAACGAGCGCTGGAAGCGGAGGAGACCGCCGACGCTGTTTTCCTTGTCGGCATTGGTCCAGTTGGAGACGCTGTCGTCACCGAGGTGGAGGTAGTCAACTTCGGCTGTGACCGTCAGGCCGGGGACGATATCGTAAGCGATGTTCGCCGCGACGCCAACGTTCTTGCCATCGTCAGCAGACACCTGGAGGTTGAACGAGGTCTTCTCGTTGAACTTGTAGGTGCCGCCGCCCCACACCGCCCAGTTGCCGCTCCACTGCTTGTAGAAGCCGCGGCCGCCAGCCGGGATAGCCCAAGTCGGGTCGCTGAGGTTGTCGTCGGTGCCGTAGCCGGCCATGATGAACAGCGAGATCGCGTCGGTCGCATTCACGTCCAAGCGGACCTTGCCGGCGACTTCCTCGTAGTTGGCGTCATAAGCGACGACGCCGGTGATGGCGCCCCAGCCCTGCGTGTACTTCAGGCCGCCGACGACATGCGGAACGTAGCTGTCGATGGTGCCGACGACGCCCGAGCCTTCTTCGAGCGAGAGGACGGCGGAGAAGCCGTTGCCAGCGTCGAAGTAGTACTGGACGACGTTGGTGTCGAAGTCGCCGTAGGGAACCAGCGTATCCTGGATGACGTTGCCGGCGTAGCCGATGAACGTATCGAAGGCCGATTCGTCCTTACCGACGCGGAGGCCACCGAGCTGGATCCAAGCGAAGTTCAGCGAAACGTTCTTGTTGCCGGCGGCATTGCCGAGCGGGTGCACGGTCACAGTGCCGGCAGCATCTGTGGTGGTGCTAACGGCGCCGAAGCCGTTGCGGTTGCCGAAGTTGAAGCGGGTCTCGGTGTAGGTCTTCAACGTGCCGAGCTCGGTTTCCTGACCGGTCCAGGTCTTCAGCGTGAAGCGGGCGTTCTTGTAGAACGTATCCTGCTCGTCGCCGTCCTCATGGTCGTGGGACTTCGCGCCGTCGAACGAACCGACGTCGCCGACGCCGATGTCGTAACGGACATAGCCGCCGATGCGCAGGCAGGTTTCGGTGCCGGGGATGTAGAAGTAGCCCGAGCCGTACACGTCGCAGATCTTGACGTATTCAGCCGGTTCCGGCTCGGCGACGGTCACCGCGTCGGCGGCGCGGGCGCCGGAAACTGCGATCAGGGCCGCAGCTGAGCCGAGAAGAAGGCTCTTGATGTTCATTTTCTGACCTCCAGTCAGAATCGAACAGAAGAGTCGTGCCAACTCGGTGCAGATCGACATTATTGCATTGTTATTACTGGATTTTTCGGAAAGCAGCCAGCTTTGGCCTGCTTCGACCAAATGTCACCAAAGACGCCTGTTGGCGAACGCGTGGCCGGATCCGGATTTGATATAACGCTCGAATGAAACTGCCTTAGCCTGGCTGGAGAAGGCCACCTAGGTCACGATGCGCCACGGCATGAACTTGGAAGTGTGGCGGGATTTTCCGGAGTTACGATCGGCAATCCGCCGCTTCAGATCGGACGTCACGCCGATATTGCGCTCGCCTTCCGAATTCTCGCTTTCCAGAAGATACACGTACCACATGGACCGGCCTCCAAAAACTTCGGGGACATCCTGCTTCATGCGGAGAATGCTGCCAATCCTTGGTTTGCAAGGGATTCGCGAGGCTTACGCTGTGCGGCGCATAGCCTGACAACATGAGCAGCCCTCCTTCGCCAAGGCTTCGGAGGGCATCCTGCTTCGCGCTGAGAAGAATTCGCCGGGCTTGTCCTGCGAAGCGCGCAGCGCGAAGCAGGATGGCGGAGAGGATGGGATTCGAACCCACGAGAAGCTTTTGACCTCTACTCCCTTAGCAGGGGAGCGCCTTCGACCACTCGGCCACCTCTCCGTCGCGCCGCTGGATAAAGAAAAGCGCCGCCACAATCAACAAGCCGGCGCCAGAATCGCTGAAAAAACAGCAGACCGACCCGACCCGGCTCCGCATGAGGCGATTCTGCGGCGGTAACTGGAGCCGACGACTCGCCTCCGCGCCGCATTTCTGTCCAGCCATCGCCGGATTCGGCCGGATTCACGGGTCACGCGACCCTTAATGGTTAATGAGAACTTTCGGACTGAGGCCAAATCGTGTCATTTGTGCAACAACGCCCGGGGATAGCGTCCGGAGAGGGCTTTCGCCGATACGATCGTGGTTGAACGACGCCGCCGCCTGGGTAAAGGTCAGTTTCGAAGGAGCGGCGCGGTGCGCATCTTTTTCGGTAAGTGGGGATGGGGCAGGGAACGCTGTCCTTCAGCAAAAAATACCCAGACCCGTTTTTTAACTTTTGACTGGAGGTCAGAAAATGAACATCAAGAGCCTTCTTCTCGGCTCAGCTGCGGCCCTGATCGCAGTTTCCGGCGCCCGCGCCGCCGACGCGGTGACCGTCGCCGAGCCGGAACCGGCTGAATACGTCAAGATCTGCGACGTGTACGGCTCGGGCTACTTCTACATCCCCGGCACCGAAACCTGCCTGCGCATCGGCGGCTATGTCCGCTACGACATCGGCGCCGGCGACGTCGGCTCGTTCGACGGCGCGACGACCTCTGACGTTGAGGACGGCGGCAGCAACGACACCTGGTTCAAGCACGCCCGTTTCGCGCTGAAGACCTGGACCGGCCAGGAAACCGAGCTCGGCACGTTGAAGACCTACACCGAGACCCGCTTCAACTTCCAGAACAACAACCGTGATGCGGGCGCGGTCGGGGCCATCAATGCTGCCGGCAACGGCGACACCGTTTCGCTGAACTTCGCTTGGATCCAGCTCGGTGGCCTGCGCGTCGGTAAGGACGAATCGGCCTTCAATACGTTCATCGGCTACGCCGGCAACGTCATCCAGGATACGCTCGTTCCCTACGGCGATTTCGACACCAACGTCATCCAGTACTACTTCGACGCTGGCAACGGCTTCTCGGCCGTGATCTCGCTCGAAGAAGGCGCGGGCGACGGCACGTTCGGTGACTACGGCGTGGGCACGATCGACAGCTACGTTCCGCATGTCGTCGGCGGTGTGAAGTGGACGCAGGGCTGGGGCGCCATCACCGGCGTCGTTGCCTACGACAGCAACTATGAAGAAGTCGCCACCAAGGTTCGTTTGGATGTGAACGTCAACGACGCGATCTCGCTCTTCATCATCGGCGGCTACGGCACCGATGACAACCTGACGGACCCGACCTACGCGTTCCCGGCCGGCGGTCGCGGCTTCTACAAGCAGTGGGATGGCAACTGGGCAGTCTGGGGTGGTGGCACCTACAAGTTCAACGAGAAGACCTCGTTCAACGCTCAGGTCTCGTATGACGAAGGTGAGAACCTCGGCATCGCCGCCAACATCGCCTACGATGTTGTCCCGGGCCTGACGATCACGGCCGAAGTCGACTACGTCAATGCAGGCAAAATCGGCGATCCCGATACCCTTGGCTCGAATCACAACTGGACCGGTATTTCTGCTGGCGACGACGACGCCATCGGCGGGATGCTCCGCTTCCAGCGCTCGTTCTAAGGGCTGGACTGCTACATCTGAAATCCGGCCCGGGCGTATCAACGCCCGGGCCGTTTTTGTTTTCGCGATTGGTCGAGGCAAACGAAAGGATGGGGGTGAAACGGTAAGCTGATCGGGTCTGTGAAGCGACTTTGTGGGATCCGCCGTCGGTGGATGAGGTCGACCGCAAGATTCGAAAACTCTTGAAAGGACATCTCCGAACGGTTAGGGCTGAAAGCTTAACCACAGGGGGTGTGGCTAAAAATGTCGAACGAAGCGATTCAAGAGGGGGAGCCCTCTGGTCATTTTGCGGTATTTTCTTCTCAGAATTCGAAGTTTAGGTACACCTACAACAAGATCCGGGAAGTAAAATCGCACAGGATCGGGGAACTATTTGCAGCATACCGGGATATACTCTGGGATGATGGGCGGCATAAATACAATGTCAGCTCTTTCATCGGTGAAATAGACGAGATCCTTCTGGGAGAGCGTTTCAGCATCTTTGACCAGAACACCCTGGACAATCTTATCGGTACCTTGCGCCAGCGCGGGAACAGCAACGCAACCATCAATCGCAAGATGGCTGCACTCAGCAAGCTGCTGCGCAAGGCTCATAAGATGGGAGATATCCACAGCCTGCCCGAGTTCCGCCGCCAGAAGGAGCGGGCGGGACGGATTCGTTTCCTCGAAAGGGACGAAGAGGCAAGGCTGTTCGCCGCCCTCAGGAGCCGCAGCGAGGATGCTTACAGGCTTTCCGTCTTCCTTGTCGATACCGGCTGCCGTCTCGGCGAAGCGCTCGGGCTGATCTGGAACGACATCCAGGAACACCGCGTCTCGTTCTGGATCACCAAATCCGGCCGCAGCCGCACAATTCCGATGACCGAACGGGTCAAGGAGGTGATCAAGCTGCCGCCGACGACCGAAGGTCGCCGGCCGAAGGGGCCGTTCACCAAGCTCACCCAGGCGCAGTACCGCGCCATCTGGAACGAGGCCAAGGCCGAGGTCGGTCTCGGCGCCGACGAGCAGGTGGTGCCGCATATCCTGCGCCACACTTGCGCTTCGCGTCTCGTCCAGGGCGGCATAGATATCCGGCGCGTGCAGATGTGGCTCGGCCACCAGACGCTGTCGATGACCATGCGTTACGCGCATCTCGCCACCAACGACCTCGACGGCTGCGTCGTCGTGCTGGAGAAGCCGCGCGCCGATGAGGCGCAGCATTCGGCGGAGAACTCGGTGTTTGCTTCGCCGTTGACAGCGCCGTCACCCGTCAAGACTGCTCGGAAGCAGAGCGGAACGGAACCGGCCAAGGCGCGCCGCAAGAGCTCGAAGGGCAAATAGCTTCGCCGGGCCATTCCTTCTCCCCCTGTGGGAGAAGGTGGATCGGCGCGCAGCGTCGAGACGGATGAGGGGTGTTGGACGGAGTGCCGTCAGTGCCAAGCTGGAGCACCCCTCATCCGTCGCCTTCGGCTCCCCCTTCTCCCACAAGGGGAGAAGGGGGAGCCAGCGATTGGGTCGTTGCTGGAAGTACTATCTTTGCTTCGCAGAGCTTTTCTATACTGTCTTGGCGCTCTTGAACCAATTCTTGTCCTGAGTTTTACTTTGTTCTGACCTGCCCCTCCGCCCTATCCAGAAACCCAGCAATCTCTTCCGGCAACTCGCCGGTTTCCAGGAAGGGCGCATGGCCTTGGCCGACCACCGTGATCGCCTCCATGCCGGGATGGCGCTTTTCCATCTCCTCGAGAGTGGCCGCAGACAGAAGCTTCGAATTGTCGCCGCGAATCGCGAGCATCGGCACGGCGGCAAGCGCCTCGAATTGCGGCCACAGATCCGGCAGCGGCTTGGTGAAGTCGACGCCGGCCAGCGTATCGACCAGCGCCGGATCGAAATCGGGCACCAGGCCGTCGTCCGTGTCGCGGCAGATCGCGGTCACCATCCGCGCCCAGTCTGTGTCGTTAAGCGCAGGGAAGCCGGCGCCATGCACCCGCCGCTGCGCTTCGATCGCCTCGGCGAATGTCTTCGGTTTCGGCGCGCGGTCGAGGTAGGAGCGGATATGGGCGAGGCCTTGCGCCTCGATCACCGGGCCGATGTCGTTGAGGATGATCGCCCTCAGCACGGCCGGCTTGAGCGCGCCGAGCACGTGGATGATCAGGCCGCCGCGCGAGGTGCCGATGAAGGCAGCCTCTTCGATGCCGAGTTCCGATAAGCCGGCGAGCACGTCGCCGGCTTCGACGCCGACATTATAGTGACCGATATCGGGATCGTAGTCGGATTGGCCGCGTCCGCGATAGTCGAAGGCGATGATCCTGCGCGGTTCCTTCGCATTGCCTGAAAGGTAGAGCGCGATCTCATGGAAGTCGCGCGCGTTGCGGGTGAGGCCGGGCAGGCAGACGACCGGCCAGCCAGCGTTGGCCTCACCGTAGATCCTGGCATGGAGCCTCAAGCCGTCTGGCGCGGCATAGAAGAAGTCGGAAAAGCCGTTGCTCGCCATCGGAATACTGCTTCCTCGCTGAGGTGACCGACAGCTACAGGCGAGGGCGGGAATGGTCAAATCATGGGAAGGGCACTTCAGACACGCTGGCGGGACAGCACCCCCTCTGTCCTGCCGGACATCTCCCCCGCAAGGGGGGAGATTGGCAGTTTTGGCCTTGGCACTCTTTCTGCGACGCGGGAGATTGGCGAAAGCCGAAGCGATATCCGATCTCCCCCCTTGCGGGGGAGATGGCCGGCAGGACAGAGGGGGGTGTGACAGAACTCGATCGAACGCAGTTGAGCGCCCTGCCTTCACAAGAAAGGCAATCACACTGGCGTTTCCTCAACCCCTTCCGTTCACCAGATCTCCAACGATGTCGTACTTGCCTGAAATACGCATCTTGTAGACCTCGTAATTCTCCATCACGCGCTGCACGTAACTTCTTGTTTCCGTGTAGGGAATCCGCTCAATCCAGTCGACGACGGCGTCGACGTCCTTGCCGCGCGGGTCGCCGTATTTCGCCATCCATTGGGCGGCGCGGTTGGGGCCGGCATTGTAGCCGGCGAAGGTCAGCACATAGGAGCCGTTGAAGCGGTCGAGCTGCTCGCCGAGGAAGGCGGAACCCAGCGTCGCGTTGTAGCCGGCATCGGTCGTCAGCCGCGTTTGCGAAAAGCTCATGCCGGCCTTTTTCGCCAATTGCTTGGCAGTGCCCGGCATCAGTTGCAAAAGGCCGCGCGCGCCGGCGCTGGAAATCGCGCCGATGTTGAACTCGCTCTCCTGGCGAGCGATGGCGTAGGCGAGCGCCTTGCCGGAACCGGAGATGTTGGCCGAATCGGGGATGACGCCCAACGGATGCGACAGCGCGCCGACATCGATGCCGCGCGCCGCTGCGATCTTGCCGACCTTCAGCGCCATGAAATGGTTGCCCTGTTTTTCGGCAAGCATCGCCAGCAGCGCCAGCTCGCCTGGACTGGTCAGCTGTCCCGCAAGGTCGCGGTAGAGCGTTTCGGCATAGCGGTCATAGCCTGCCTCCTGCAGCCGCTTGATTGCGCTCACCGCCTCGCGGCCCTCAAAACTCTGGCGGTCGGCGGCGCTCGGCTTCGGGTAGACGATGTTGAGGGTCCTGAGGCCCACGCGCTCGCCGGCGAGCTGGCCATAGAAGGTCGTGCCATAGGCGGCCGCGCGGGTGAAGTAATCCTTCGCGCTGCCCGGACCGCCGACTTCCGCGGCGCGGCCGAGCCAGTAATAGGCGCGCGACAGCGACGCCGGCCCCTGGGCGAGGTCGGCGATGCGCGAAAAATGCGCGGCGGCCGTCGCCGGATCGTTCAGGCCGCGCAACGCATACCAGCCGGCATGGAACTCGGCTTCGGCGGCGCTGGCCGGGCTCTCGGCCGCATGCATGGAGACAATTTTGTAGGCGGTCTTCATGTCGCCCTGATCGACCAGCTCGCGCGAAAGAACGCGGCGCTCCACCCACCATGCGTCAGGGTCGACCAGCGCGTCGCGGTCGGTCGGCGCCTTCATCACGATCGCCGCGGCATCCGCAAACTTCTGCTGCTTGCGCAGATATTCGGCCTCGGCAAAGAAATAGCCGGCCGAGCGCTGCGCCGCCGGCACGGCTTTGAGCAGCTTCGCCGCGTTCTTGTCGCCCTTGTCGGCCGCTGCCCATGCGTCCGCCAGTTGTTGCGCCCCGGCGAGGCCTGCGACACGCAGCGCCGAGGACGGCCGATCGGCATAGAACATGCGCTCCATCCGATAGCGGTGGTCGGCTGCGGGGATCAGCGTGCCGAACTCCTTGATGAAAGCGGCCTCGTACTTCGCTTCCAGGTTCTCCGTGCGCCAGAAAGGCACCAGCACCGCGCGCGCCGCCGCGGCATTGCCAAGCGCCACCTGCGAACGGGCAAGGATCATCACGCCTTCCGGCGTCAGCGGCTGGCTGCGGCCGAAGGCCTGCACCACCACTTGCGGCGTCGGGTTCTCGCGATAGAGCGCGCGCTCGCTGTTCTTGCGCAGCGCTATCGTGCCCGGCCATCCAGGCAGCATTTTTGCCGCGTCGGCGATCTCGCCGCTCGGCACCTGGTCGCCGCCATAGAGCGCGATCGCCCAGGCCAGGATGTGCCGGTCGAGCGACGTGGCGGGCAATGAGTCGCGTGCATTGCGCGCGCGGGCGATGTCATTGGCGGCGAGCGCGTCGAGGCCGCTCTTCAGTTGCAAGATGCCGGTCGAAGGTGGGGAGGGCTCCACCCGACCCGGAACCTGCGGCGTTTCGGGAGCGGGGATCGCCGCCGTCGCGCGCGCATCGACGCTGCCGCCGATCGCCATCCCCGGCATCAGCGCGACGACCGCGCTGAGAAGCGCGAAGAGATGAGGCCGCCCCGTCGGCATTATTCTATCCTGGCACCTCGTCGGCAGGCAGGGACGCTGAAGGTCCGGTGCCGAAGCCTAAACTCAGGTCGTCAAAGGCTCGTAAACAAAAGGTTATGGAGGCCGTTCGAATTCCCCCTGCTGGCATTATTGCGATGCTTGCCGCTGAACCATGTCGAGACTATGGTGCGCGGCTTCGCTTTCGGGTAGAAGGCGCGCAAATATACCGATCGACAACCGCAGATGCATGTCGCCCAAAAGTGGGTACCGGTTTTGGGACAACGACATGCATAGCCAACAAAGTTCCAGGAGTTTGGACAATATGCTGAGAGGCTCGCTGACCGCGCTCGTCACACCGTTCGAAAAGAGCGGGCGTTTCGACGAGAAAGCCTTTCGGGCATTTGTCGAATGGCAGATCGCCGAGGGCACCAAGGGCCTGGTTCCGGTCGGCACCACCGGCGAGTCGCCGACGCTGTCGCATGACGAGCACCGCCATGTCGTGAAGGTCTGCATCGAGGTGGCCAATGGCAGGGTGCCGGTGGTGGCCGGGGCCGGCTCCAACAACACCGAGGAAGCCGTCGGCCTGGTGCAATACGCAGAAAAGGCAGGCGCTGACGCCGCCCTGGTCGTCACGCCCTATTACAACAAGCCGACGCAGCGCGGCCTCTACGAACACTTTGCCGCCGTCGCACGGGCGACCAAGCTGCCGATCATCATCTACAACATCCCGCCGCGTTCGGTGATCGACATGACGCCGGAGACGATGGGCAGACTCCGCCATGACTTCAAGAACATCGCCGGCGTCAAGGATGCGACCGGCAAGGTCGAGCGGGTCTCCGAGCAGCGCATGACCTGCGGCAAGGATTTTATCCAGCTCTCCGGCGAGGATGCCTCGGCGCTTGGCTTCAATGCCCATGGCGGTGTCGGCTGCATTTCGGTGACCTCGAATGTCGCGCCGCGCCTTTGCGCCGAGTTCCAGGAAGCGACGCTCTCCGGCGACAGCGCCAAGGCGCTCGAGCTGCAGGACCGGCTCCTGCCGCTGCACAAGGCGATCTTCATGGAGCCGGGCGTGTCTGGCGCCAAATACGCGCTGTCGAAGCTGGGCAAGGTCGAGAACGTGGTCCGCTCGCCGCTGGTCACGGTCGAGGCTTCGACCGCCGAGAAGCTCGATCAGGCGATGAAGCACGCCGGCTTGATAAATTAGGGATGAGGCGCCACCTCTCCGCATTATGAATCAAGTCAAGAAAGCCGACCCCAACAACAGGACGGTCGCCGAAAACCGCAAGGCGCGCTTTTCCTACGAGGTGCTCGACACGATCGAGACCGGCTTGGTGCTGACCGGCACTGAGGTCAAGTCTCTACGCCAGGGCCAAGCCAACATCCAGGAATCCTATGCGTCCGCCGAGGGCGGCGAGATCTGGCTGATCAATTCCTATCTGCCGGAATATCTCCAGGCCAACCGCTTCAACCATGAGCCGCGCCGGCGCCGCAAGCTGCTCGTCAGCAAGCGCGAGATGGCCAAGCTTTCGCAAAGCGTCGAACGCGAAGGCATGACGCTGGTGCCGCTGAAAATCTATTTCAACGATCGCGGCCGCGCCAAGCTGCTGCTGGCGATCGCCCGCGGCAAGAAGCTGCACGACAAGCGCGAGACCGAAAAACAGCGCGACTGGTCGCGCGAGAAGGGGCGGCTCCTGAAGGAGCGTGGATAAAACCGCCGGCAATATGCGGACAAGGCGAGCAGGGGGCCAAGGCTTGAGGAACCGCTTGATCGTCCTGGCCCTGGCTTTCGTCTTTCTGGCGCTTGCCATCTGGGCAGAAGGCCTTTTGCGGCTTCTCGCTTTCCCACCGGATCGCGCCGAATTCCCCATCAGAGGCATCGACGTTTCCCACCACCAGGGCAATATCGACTGGCGGCGCGTTGCGTCCGACGATGTCGCCTTCGCCATCATCAAGGCGACAGAAGGCGGCGACCATGTCGACGATGCCTTTGCCGAGAATTTGCGCCAGGCCCGCGCGGCAGGCCTCGCGGTTGGCGCCTATCATTTCTTCACCTTCTGCCGCCCGGGCGCCGACCAGGCGAGGAACTTCCTTTCGGTCGTGCCGCGCGGCGAGCCGCTTTTGCCGCCGGTCGTCGATATCGAGTTCCACGGCAATTGTCCGGATCGACCTTCGCCCGCCGAGCTGAGCGCGGAACTGCTTGCATTTTTGGGCCCGGTCGAGGCGGCTTACGGCAAGCCGGTCATCATCTACATCACCGACGAGGCGGCGCCGACCTATGCCGCTCGTATCGCGCCTCGCCAGCGCTGGCTGCGCTCGATTGCGATGCCGCCGAAAGAGGAGGATTGGGTCTATTGGCAATACCTCGATACCGGCCGGGTCGACGGCATCGACGGCGATGTCGACCTGAATGTGTTGAAGGGCGGACCTGCGAGGCTTAGCGAATTGTTTGCCCCGGCGCCTCAGTCTGCCTCTTCGGGAACGCCGTGATCGCCTGGACGGATTTGTCCCAATCGCTTGCCGCTCGCGGCGCCTCACGGCAGGGCGGCTTTGGCCATGGGTTTGGCCAAAGCTGACAATGCCATGCCGGCTGCCATGATCGCGATGGCGGTGAGTTGGACGCGTGTCGGCGTTTCGCCGAGCACCGCCGCCCCAACGATGACAGTCACGATCGGCACGCAAGGCATGAACAGCGATGCTGTCTGCGATCCCAATTGCCGGACGATAAAGGTGTAGAGAAACATGGCAGCCGCACCTGCCAGAAATCCTTGGATGACGATCTGAATAGCGATTTCGGTGGCCGACGCTGCATGAAGGCCAGTCGGCGCAAGTAGGTAGACAAGCGGCAGCGGCAGGCATGACAGAAGCACGACGCTTGCCGTCGCCGTCACCGGATCGACGCGCCATCGCCGCACGAGCACGGCGTAGCTGGCAAACATCGCACCCGATCCGATGAACAAGAGATCGCCGAAGAATACGTCCGCCACGCCGATGCCTGCATGCGCTGGCGAAATGAACAGCATCAGGCCAGCAATGATCACGACGACGCCGATGGTTCGTTGGCGCGAGGCCTTCTCGGTGGCCGCGATTTGCGACAGCAAGAACGAGAAGAAGACAATCGACGCCGGACAGAGCGCCGCGCCATGCGCTGCAGGCGCATAGGTCAGCCCCCAGTTGATGATGATCGGGTATGGCAATCCGGCCAGTGCCGCAAGCGCCAGGGCGCGCTTGCAACCCAACGCCTGCATCGCCGCCATGCCGCTTCGACAGGCGATCGGCAGCAGGATCATGCCGGCACCGACAAAACGCAGGGTTGCCAGATCGGTTGACGTCAGATGGTCCCTGAGACTGAAGCGGGCGGCGACGAATTGCACGGCGTAGATGCCGATCATACCCAGGCCCGCGATGATGGCCAGCCTCGTATTGCGGTCCCATGCCATCTTCGTATCTGCCTGTCGCTCTCTCCGCACGAAGCAGAAACCGCCTCGGCCTAGCTTGGTGAAGCACAGGCTATTGCTTAGAAAACAGCGATGAAATACGTTACTTTCGCAGTATCTAAGTGAGATTCACTGGGGAAAGGCATCCTTGGCGTGAATTCTGAAGAAGGCGATCTCGACAATATCGACCGCAGCCTGCTTCGGCTGCTGCAGGAGGACGGACGCCGCACGACTCTCGATCTCGCTGCCCGAGTCGGCCTCTCGCCGACGGGCGCCAGTCAGCGAGTGAAGCGTTTGTTTCGGGAGGGCTTCATCACCGCGGTCAGGGCCGTGCTCGATCCGCGAAAGATCGGCCGCGGCACCCTTGTTTTCATCGAGGTGCGGCTCGATCACACGGCACCTCATATTTTCGATCGCTTCGCCGAGGCCGTGAGCAAGGCGCCCGAAGTTCTGGAATGCCACATGGTCGTCGGCGGCTTCGACTATCTGGTGAAGGCTCGTATTTCGGAAATGGCCGCCTATCAGGATTTTCTGAAGCGGGTCATCCTGCCGCTGCCGGGGGTAAAGGAGACACACACCTATGCCTCGATCGGCGACGTAAAACCCGACGCGCTGTTGCCGGTATGAAACCCGGCCGGCCGTCTTGTCAGCCTTGCAGGAACGCCGCGATCTCCCTGAACACGTTGACGAACATGTCTTCCGTCAGCACGCCGGTGTTGGTGTTGTAGCGCGAGCAGTGATAGCTGGAAAAAAGCGTGATGCCGCCGGCCTCCTGGCGCCCGCCATGGCGGAACGGAAGGGCGGCGACGCGCCCGCCCAGCGCCCGCACCGTCGACTGATGCGCGATCGAGCCCAGCGTCAGGATGGCGCGCAAATTGGGGAAGCGCGCGATGGTCGGCTTGAGGAAGGTGCGGCAGGTGGCGATCTCGGCGCCGACCGGTTTGTTCTCCGGCGGCACGCAGCGCACGGCATTGGTGATCGCGGTGCCGACCAGTTGCAACCCGTCATCCGGCCTTGCCTTGAATTCCCCCCGCGCCAGGCCTTGCGCGATCAGCGTGCCGTAGAGCAGGTCGCCGGCATAGTCGCCGGTGAACGGACGCCCCGTTCGGTTGGCGCCGCGCAGGCCGGGCGCCAGGCCGACGATGAGAAGCTTGACCGAGTCCTCGCCCTCCGGCGGCATGAAGGTCGGCACCGGCGCGTTGAACCAGCGCGGCTCGCGCTCGCGCCAGGCGGCGATGAAGTCGTGCAACCGCGGGCAGAGCGGGCAATCGCGATCGGGTTCGGGGGAAGCCGCGGCGCTCAAGGCCGCCGCTCTCAATAGTCGTCCTCGTCGGCTTCAGCCGGCTCAGGCCGGCGAGCCGGGCGTTCCGACGGGTCGCGGCCGACCTCGTTCTTCAATGTCATCAGGTCGATGAAATGGTCGGCCTGGCGGCGCAAATCGTCGGAGATCATCGGCGGCTGCGAGGCCATGGTCGAGATGATCGATACCTTGCGGCCGCGTCGCTGCAGCGCCTCGACCAAAGTGCGGAAGTCGCCGTCGCCCGAGAAGATGACATAGTGGTCGACGACGTCGGCGAGCTCCAGCGCATCGACGGTGAGCTCGATGTCCATATTGCCCTTTATCTTGCGCCGGCCGGTCGAGTCGGTGAACTCCTTGGCGGGCTTCGTCACCACCTTGAAGCCGTTATAGTCCAGCCAGTCGATCAGCGGCCGGATCGAGGAATATTCCTGATCCTCGACCAGCGCGGTGTAGTAGTAAGCCCGGAGCAGATAGCCGCGCTTCTGGAAGCTCGCGAGAAGCTTGCGGTAGTCGATGTCGAAGCCCAGCGCCCGCGACGTGGCGTAGAGATTGGCGCCGTCGATGAAAAGAGCGATCTTTTCACGGGGATCGAACATTGAAAAACATCCCTTTTCGAAAATTGCTGTCGTCTAAATGCGCGTGACGGGCAGGCCGATAATGGTCCCTCTTTGCCGTCCCATTCGAGATAACGCCAGATTTATGGATATCCAAGGGCGCGAACGCGGATTGCAAGCAATTGTGATCGGCACTATGTGAACGGCGGGACGATGTCCGGTTGTTGAGCCGGGCAAGCGGGTCGTGGCTGGTCGCTGCCGCCATAATGCTTGTATTTCGGCGGCGTCCTTGTTATGGAGCCCGCCAGTTTTCCATCAAATCCACGCATGAAAGGGGCAGTCCATGGCCCGCGTAACCGTTGAAGATTGCATCGACAAGGTCGATAACCGTTTCGAGCTCGTGCTGCTGGCCGGCCACCGTGCCCGCCAGATCAGCCAGGGCGCGCAGATCACCGTTCCTCGCGACAACGACAAGAACCCGGTCATCGCGCTGCGCGAGATCGCCGAGGAGACGCTGTCGCCCGACGACCTCAAGGAAGACCTGATCCATTCGCTGCAGAAGCATGTCGAGGTGGACGAGCCGGAGGCCGACGGCGAGGCGATTGCCGACCAGACCGGCGCCGCCACCGCTGCTGCCGACACCGACGATGCCGAAGAGAACATCGCCTTCGACAGGATGAGCGAGGAAGACCTGCTCGCCGGCATCGAGGGTCTGGTGCCGCCGGAAAAGAGCGACGACTACTAAGAGCTTTTGATAATTCCGCTCAGCCGATAGTTGAGCGGATTCTGAAAAGCTCCGGAGGCCGCCTGGATCAAGCATCCGGCACTTCCGTATCGTCAGTTTCGTGGCTATCTATGGGATGCGTCGCACGCCGGTGCGGCGCATCAATCATTTCAGCACCGCGAGATCCCGCCCATGATGCGTCAGTATGAGCTTGTCGAGCGCGTGCAGCGCTACAAGCCAGACGTAAACGAGGCGCTGCTCAACAAGGCCTATGTCTACGCCATGCAGAAGCATGGCCATCAGAAGCGTGCCTCGGGCGATCCCTATTTCTCGCATCCGCTGGAAGTCGCCGCCATCCTCACCGAAATGCACATGGACGAGGCGACGATCGCCGTCGCCCTTTTGCACGACACGATCGAGGACACGACCGCGACCCGGGCCGAGATCGACGAGCTGTTCGGCCCCGAAATGGGCAAGCTGGTCGAAGGCCTGACCAAGCTGAAGAAGCTCGACCTCGTCTCCAAGAAGGCCGAGCAGGCCGAGAACCTGCGCAAGCTGCTGCTGGCGATCTCCGAGGACATTCGCGTTCTACTGGTGAAGCTCGCCGACCGCCTGCACAACATGCGCACGCTCGACCATATGCCCGAGTCCAAGCGACTGCGCATTGCCGAGGAGACGATGGACATCTATGCGCCGCTCGCCGGGCGCATGGGCATGCAAGGCATGCGCGAGGAACTGGAAGAGATCGCCTTCCGCTACATCAATCCGGAAGCCTATCGCGCGGTCACCGCGCGGCTCGCCGAAATCTTCGAGCGCAACAAGGGCGTGCTGGACGAGATCGAGAAGGCGCTGTCGGGCCTGTTCGAAAAGCATGCGATCAAGGCCAGCGTCAAAAGCCGGCAGAAGAAGCCGTGGTCGGTGTTTCGCAAGATGGAAGCCAAGGCGCTTTCCTTCGAGCAGCTCTCCGACATCTTCGGCTTCCGCGTCGTCGTCGATACGGTCGAGGATTGCTATCGCGCGCTCGGCGCCATCCACACCGCCTGGTCGATGGTGCCCGGCCGCTTCAAGGACTACATCTCGACGCCGAAGCAGAACGACTACCGCTCGATCCACACCACCATCGTCGGCCCGTCACGCCAGCGCGTCGAACTGCAGATCCGCACCCGCGAGATGAACAAGATCGCCGAATACGGCGTCGCCGCGCATTCGATCTACAAGGACACGGGCGGCAAGGCGAACGGCGCCGCGCACGCGATCTCCAAGGAGACCAACGCTTATGCCTGGCTGCGCCGCACCATCGAGCAGCTGGCCGAAGGCGACAACCCCGAGGATTTCCTCGAAAACACCAAGCTGGAGCTGTTCCAGGACCAGGTGTTCTGCTTCACGCCCAAGGGCATGCTGATTGCATTGCCGCGCGGCGCCACCCCAATCGACTTCGCCTATGCCGTCCACACCGATGTCGGCGACACCTGCGTCGGCGCCAAGGTCAATGGCCGCATCATGCCGCTGATGACGGAGTTGAAGAACGGCGACGAGGTCGAGATCATCCGCTCGAAGGCGCAGGTGCCGCCCGCCGCCTGGGAATCGGTCGTCGTCACCGGCAAGGCGCGCGCCGCCATCCGCCGCGCCACCAAGAACGCCATCCGTAAGCAATATTCGGGGCTCGGCGCCCGCATCCTGGAGCGCGCCTTCGAGCGCGCCGGCAAGAGCTTTGCCAAGGAGAGCCTGAAGCCGGTGCTGCACCGGCTGGCGCGCAAGGACATCGAGGATGTGCTGGCCTCCGTCGGGCGCGGCGAGCTTGCATCCGCCGACGTCATGAAGGCGGTGTTCCCCGACTATAAGGACGAGCGCGTCACCGTCGCGGCGCCCAAGCAGCGCGAGGAGGGCTGGTCGAAGATCCGCAACGCCGCCGGCATGCTGTTCCAGATGCCTGGCCGCGCCGCGCGCAAGGGCAAGGACCAGCAGCGCGACGGCGCCGTGCCCATCCGCGGCGTGCGCGGCGACCTGCCGGTGCGCTTCGCGCCGGAAGGGGCGGTGCCCGGCGACCGCATCGTCGGCATCATCCAGCCGGGGACCGGCATCACCATCTATCCAATCCAGTCGCCGGCGCTGCAGGCCTTCGACGACCAGCCCGAGCGCTGGATCGACGTGCGCTGGGACATCGACGAGAGCACCAAGGAGCGCTTCCCGGCCCGCATCTCGGTCACCGCCATCAATGCGCCCGGATCGCTCGCCGACATAGCGCAGGTCGTCGCGTCCAACGACGCCAACATCCACACGCTGTCGATGGTGCGCACCGCGCCCGATTTCACCGAGATGCTGATCGATCTCGAAGTCTGGGATCTCAAGCATCTCAATCGGCTGCTGTCGCAGCTCAAGGACAATTCGAGCGTCAGCGACGCGCGGCGCGTGAATGGATGAATAGTGAATAGTGAAATAGAAGGTGCTCCCACTACCATTCACCATTCGCCGAGGGCATGGAGCGAACAATGAACACTGACGAAGTGCTGGGCATTTTCCGCGAGGCCGGCGCGGTTCTCGAAGGTCATTTCATCCTGACGTCGGGTCTGCGCAGTCCGATTTTCCTGCAGAAGGCGCGCGTCTTCATGCATGCCGACAAGACCGAGCGCCTGTGCAAGGCGCTGGCCGAGAAGGTCCGAAAAGGTGTGCCGGGCAGGATCGATTACGTCGTCGGCCCGGCGATCGGCGGCCTGATCCCGGCCTACGAGACCTCGCGCCATCTCGGCATTCCGGCGATCTGGGTCGAGCGGGAAGGCGGCGAGTTCAGGCTCCGCCGCTTCGAGATCGCCAAGGGATCGCGCGTCGTCATCGTCGAGGATATCGTCACAACAGGTCTGTCGATCCGCGAGACCATCGATTGTCTGCGCGAGCTCGGTGCCGAAGTGGTTGCGGCCGCCTGCATCATCGACCGCTCGGCCGGCAAAACCGATGTCGGCGTGCCGCTGATCGCGCTCGCCGAATATGAGGTGCCGGCCTATCCGCCGGACCGCCTGCCGCCGGAGCTTGCCGTCATCCCGGCCGTCAAGCCCGGCAGCCGCAACATCTGAAGTCGCGATGTGTGAAAACAAGCTCTTGAGCGCGCTGTTTGAATTTCTTTGCCAGCGATGCGGGTCGAGATCGCGATGATCGCCGGCATCGACCACTTCGTGCTGACGGTCCGCTCGGTGGAAGCGGCCTGCGACTTCTACCAGCGCGTCCTGGGTATGCGGCGGCTGGACGAGCCGAACCGGCCGACCGCGCTTTTGTTCGGATCGCAGAAGATCAACCTGCACGAGGTCGGCCGCACTTTCGAGCCGAAGGCAAGGACGCCGACGCCGGGCTCCGGCGATTTCTGCCTCGTTGCGGCAGTGCCTCTTGCCGAAATCCAGGCCAGTCTCGCGGCCAACGGCGTGACGATCGAAATCGGCCCTGTCGAGCGCACTGGCGCCCGTGGCAGGATGATGTCGGTCTATTTCCGCGATCCAGACGACAATCTGGTCGAGGTCAGCGAGTATCTGGCTTAGCGAGGTCGAATCTCATGGCGCAGCGGCGGGCGGCGGGCATGCCGTGCTCGACCTCGCCGCTAAGCAGGCTTGCGAGCCGTTCGTCGATCTCGGCGCCTTCCAGGATGTGAAATCCGAACTTTCGGTAGAAGGGCGCGTTTCAGGCGACGTCGCGAAACGTGGTCAGCGTCACCGCCGCCAGTCCGCGCCGCCTGGCGTCCTTGATTGCCCGTTCAAGCAAGGCGCTGCCGATGCCCGAACCCTGCCGGTCGAGGCGCACGTCGAGCTCCCAGATGTGCAGCGCAAAGCCTTCGAGCCCGGCGCTCAGGAAGCCCACCGGTCGGTCCTGGTCATCGGCGGCGACCCAGCATGCGCCTTCGGCGATCAGCGCGCTCTGCCGCTCGGCGCTCACATTGTCGCCATCGGCAAGCCAGGCGAGGTCCGGGATATCGCGGAACGCCAGCCCGGCGGACTGCTCGATATCGGGCAATGCATCGGCGTCGCCGGACCGCGCCGGTCGAATGGTGATCATCGGCTTCGCATCCCGGTTGTTTTTCCTCAGTTTCGCCAGAATGGCGCTTTTGTTACAGCCTGCGGCAGACCATCGCGGCGGCGTTTGATTGTTCCGCGGCCTGGCCGTCGCTATATCAAAGTTTTGTTGCCTTCCTGCGCCCTCGAAGCGCAAGATATGTTGTCGCGACCCGGGTGGCAGGGGAGCGTGTGTTGGACCAGGAACTGAAACAGAGTGCTTTTTCGACGCCGAGAGCCTGATGGCCTCCTAGAGCGGGTGCGTACTTATCTTTGGCCGCGCCGCTCGTTCTCGCGCTCTGTGCAGTATTTCTCCAAGCGCATCCTGCGGCTGAAAGCGACGCCACATTCCGTGGCGGCCGGCGTCGCGGCGGGCGTCTTCGCCTCCTTCTTCCCGCTTGGCTTCCACTTCATAATCGCCGCCGTGCTCTGCTGGGTGATCGCCGGCAATCTGGTGGCGGCCGCCCTCGGCGCGGTGTTCTTCGGCAATCCGCTGACCTTCCCGCTGCTTTGGGGCGCCTCCTGGGAAACCGGCAAGCTCATCCTGCATGAGCGCCTGCCCAAGCACGGGCCGCCCGAGCATCTCGGCGAAATGATGCATACGCTTTCCTTCGCGAAATTGTGGCACCCGATCCTGGAGCCGATGCTCCTCGGCGCGGTGCCGCTTGGCCTGATCTTCGGGCTGATCTTCTATGGCATCACACGCTGGGGCATGACCGTGTTTCGCGAGCAGCGGAAGAAACGCATGGCCGAGCGGGCCGAGAAGGCCAAGCGCGCCGGCGGACGGGAAGTGCCCGCGGAATGATCATCGGCATCGGCAGCGACCTGATCGACATCAGACGTATCGAGAAGTCGCTGGAGCGGCACGGCCGGCGCTTCATCCAGCGCATCTACACCGAGGTCGAGCAGGCAAAATCGGAAAAGCGCGCGGCGCGTGCAGCCTCCTACGCCAAGCGCTTCGCCGCCAAGGAGGCCTGCGCCAAGGCGCTTGGCACCGGCATGGCCGAGGGTGTCTTCTGGCGCGACATGGGCGTGGTCAATTTGCCTAGCGGCGCGCCGACCATGGCGCTGACCGGCGGCGCCGCCGCCAGGCTGGAGAAAATCCTGCCCAAGGGCCATCGTGCGCTGATCCACCTCACCATCACCGACGATTTTCCGCTTGCTCAAGCCTTTGTGATCATCGAGGCCGTACCCGCCGAACAAGCGCCACATTGATTCCATCTGACCACGGGCGGCATGACGTTGCCCAGCGCGCGCCGAGACTCTATACCAACCAACGCACAATCGAGGACGACATGAGCGTGGCTGAAAAATCGCAGAAGAAATCCGGCGGGCTTGGCGAAACCTTCTCCGTCATCATCCAGGCTCTGCTGCTCGCGCTCGTGATCCGCACGCTGCTGTTCCAGCCCTTCTCCATCCCGTCCGGCTCGATGCGGCCGACGCTGCTCGAGGGCGACTATCTCTTCGTCACCAAATGGGCCTATGGCTATTCGCGCTACTCGCTGCCCTTCGGTCCCAACATTTTCTCCGGCCGTATCTGGGGCTCGGAGCCCAAGCGCGGTGACGTGGTGGTGTTCAAGTTCCCGCCGGACCCGTCTGTCGACTACATCAAGCGCGTCGTCGGCCTGCCTGGCGACAAAATCCAGGTCAAGGACGGCCAGCTCATTATCAACGGCACCGCCGTGCCGCGCGAAAAGGTTGGCGAGATCAACAACCCTGACATCACCGAGGTCGACCGTCCGGTCGACGTCTACCGCGAGACGCTGCCCAACGGCATCACCTATGACACGCTCGACCTGACGCCCAGTTCGATCGGCGACAACACCCGCGAGTTCGACGTGCCGCCCGGCCACTATTTCATGATGGGCGACAACCGCGACAATTCCTCCGACAGCCGCTTCACCGTCGGTTTCGTGCCGGCCGAGAACCTTGTCGGCCGCGCCAATGTCATCTTCTTCTCGATCGCCGATGGCGCGAGCCCGTTGGAAGTCTGGAAGTGGCCGTCGCTGATGCGCGTCGGGCGCCTGTTCCATTTCGTCCACTAGAGCGATGGCGGCCACCAAGCGTTTAACCGCCGATGCCCTTGCCGAAGCGCTTGTCGAGCGCACCGGCCACGCCTTCGCCGACCGCCAGCGCCTGC
Source organism: Mesorhizobium shonense (assembly GCF_040545255.1). NCBI lineage: Bacteria > Pseudomonadati > Pseudomonadota > Alphaproteobacteria > Hyphomicrobiales > Phyllobacteriaceae > Mesorhizobium > Mesorhizobium shonense. The sequence goes on along the minus strand of NZ_JBEPLM010000001.1, from coordinate 430,419 downwards.
AGCGCGCGCTGACCCATGCCAGCGCGCGCTCGACCCATGCCGGCGTCGACTATGAACGCTTCGAATTCCTGGGCGACCGCGTTCTCGGCCTTGTCGTGGCCGATATGCTGCTCGCTGCCTTCCCCGACGCGGCCGAGGGCGAGTTGTCGCTGCGCCTCAACGCGCTGGTCAATGCCGAGGCGCTGTCCGAGATCGCCGAAGAGATCGGCCTGCCGGAACTGGTCCGCGCCGGCTCCGACGTGCGCAACCTCGAGGGTCGCAAGCGCACCAATCTGCGTGCCGACGCGCTGGAATCGCTGATTGCCGTGCTTTATCTGGATGGTGGCCTTGAGACTGCCCGCGCGTTCATCCACCGCTATTGGCAGCCGCGCTCGCAAGCGATCGGTGCTGCCCGCCGCGACGCCAAGACAGAATTGCAGGAATGGGCGCATCAGGCGGCGTCGGGCGCCGTCCCGGCCTACCGGGTGGATGCTCGCGAGGGACCTGATCACGATCCGCTGTTCACCGTCAGCGTCAAGGTTGGCCACTTTGCGCCGGCCATCGGCAGCGGCCGTTCCAAGCGCGAGGCCGAACAGGCCGCGGCCGCGGCCCTGTTGCTGCGCGAAGGCGTATGGAGCGCTGCATGACCGGCACCGAAGCTCCTGAAGCACCCGCCGCGCGCTCCGGCTTCGTCGCGCTGATCGGCGCGCCCAATGCCGGCAAGTCGACGCTGGTCAACCAGCTGGTCGGCGCCAAGGTCTCGATCGTCACCCACAAGGTGCAGACGACGCGCGCGATCGTGCGCGGCATCGCCACGCATGAGAATGCGCAGATCGTCTTCGTCGACACGCCCGGCATCTTCAAGCCGAAGCGGCGGCTGGACACGGCGATGGTCACCACCGCCTGGGGCGGCGCCAAGGACGCCGACGTCGTGGTGCTTCTGATCGATGCCGAGCGCGGCATCAGAGGCGATGCGGACGCCATTCTCGACCGGCTGAAGGACGTCAGGCAGCCGATGCTGCTCGTCCTCAACAAGGTCGACCGCGTCAAGCCGGAGACGCTTCTTTCGCTGGCGGCGACAGCGAACGAGCGCGTGCCGTTCAAGCGCACCTTCATGGTCTCGGCGCTCACCGGCTCCGGCTGCCAGGATCTGCTCGACTATCTCGCCGAGACGCTTCCCGTTGGGCCCTGGTACTATCCGGAAGACCAGATCTCCGACCTGCCGATGCGCCAGCTCGCGGCCGAGATTACGCGAGAGAAACTTTATCTGCGGCTGCATCAGGAGCTTCCCTATTCTTCCCATATCGAAACCGAGAAATGGGAAGAGAAGAAGGACGGCTCGGTGCGCATCGAGCAGGTCATCTATGTCGAGCGCGACAGCCAGAAGAAGATCGTGCTCGGCCACAAGGGCGAGACGATCCGCGCCATCGGCCAGGCCGCGCGGGCGGAGATCGCCGACATCCTCGAGCAGAAGGTGCACCTCTTCCTGTTCGTGAAAGTGCGCGAGAACTGGGGCGACGACCCCGAGCGCTACCGCGAGATGGGACTGGAGTTTCCGCATTAAAGCACGTCGCGCTTAAGCGGATTCGGGCGACGCGCTTTAAGTCATCGTTTTGATGCACGTCGTTCTCCCAAGCCGCTGCGCTGTTTTGGGCGACATGCATTAGGATGGTCGATGTGTGTCGCGCCGAATGACCGGCACGAAGAGGTACTTCACGACGCGTTCCTTCATCAGCAAGAGGGCCTTCGTCGAGTCCATGTCGGGGGTCGCGGCCGGCCGGGTGCAGAGATAGAAATCGTCGCTAGTGGTCAGAAGAATCCTAGGGTCGCCCGTGCTGACCTGCTCCCTTAGGCTGGCGACATAGTAGCCGTCGGGGTTGGGGCGCACGTCGTCCGTTGAGGCAGCCTCGTTGACATGGTCAGGGCCGCAAAGTTTGACGATGCGGGAATCCGCACTTGCCGCCGGTTGCGCTGCCGAAAAAAGAGCGAGCGCGACGATGAACACTGTCCGTTTCATATCATCCTCCTTCAATCCGGTGGTTCTGGGGTCGCTTGGAAGCGACGGCCGAATTGGCTATATTAGGAAGCGCCGGGAGGGGTGAAATGTCCCGAAAGGCTCCTGAAATTGACCTGAAATCTGCCGAAATGATCACCTTCGGCGGTTTTGTTTTCCTGGCGAAAAAAAGAGAACTTCAGACCGTTGAAGGCAAGGCGGTCGAACTTCGCAGCCAGTCTGCCGAAGTTCTGTCCGTGCTCGCGGCGCGATCGGGCGAGATCGTATCCAAGGATGCGCTGATGCGGGCGGTCTGGCCCGATACCTTCGTGACCGAGGACAGCCTTACCCAATGCATTGCCGATATTCGCCGCGCCTTGGGCGACGACGCGCATAAGATCGTGGAAACTTTGCCCAAGCGAGGCTACCGGCTGAACGCCGATCTGTTGGATGCGGCAGGTTCAGCCGCCACTGCCGGCGCGGAACGAACCAAGTCACGAATCCTGCGACGCGGCTTGCTTGCTGCAATCGTTCTCGTCGCTGTCGCGATCGGCGCATACTACGGTACGGAAATATGGCGAGCCGCCCCGGCTCGTTCGAGCGACATGCCGAGGATCGCCGTCTTTCCCTTCGACGACTTCAGCACCGGCGCGGATAAGGGATATCTCAGCGATGCCGTTGCCGACGGAATCATTACTGAGCTGGCGCGGAGCAAGACCTATGCCGTCATCGCCCGGAACTCGAGCTTCAGGTATCGCGATCAGCCGACTGACGCCAGGCGGATTGGAGAGGAACTCGGCGTCGACTTCCTGCTCGAAGGGAGCCAGCAGAAGATCGGAGACCGGCTGAAAGTGACCGCCCAGTTGCTGAACGCGGATGACGGATCGCATCTCTGGGCCAACGCCTACGACCGGGAAATTGGCGACCTTTTCGTCGTTCAGGAGGAAATCATCCGCACGCTTTCGGCCCGGGTCGGGCACAGGATCGAACGCACCTGGCCAGAGAGCAGCTCTGCCCGGGTCAGCGCGCTCCACTATCACCTGATGGGGCTCGTCGAACTCGACAAGGATTTCTCTGCCGCGGGGAACGAGTTGTTTCGGCAGTTGAACCTCAAGGCGATCGAAGCGGATCCGAACTCGCAATTCGGCTATATCGGGCTGGCCTTTTCCTATCGCAATGACGCGGTATTCGGGTTTCACCGGCAGGAACATAGCTTTGAGGAGGCGTTGAGGCTCGCTGCCGAATACGCAGACAAGGCCATCCTGCTCGCTCCGGACGATGCCGAGGCGTATTATGTCCGCGCCCGCATCCATAACGAGGCCGGCGAGATCGAGCAGGCCCTCATACGGTTCGATCAGGCCATCGCCCTGAATCCCGGCGATTCGGATATCCTCGAAGCCAGCGCGGCCCCGCTGCTCTTTATCGGCCGCATCGACGAAGCGATCGATCGGATCAAGCAAGCTATGGGCATCGATCCTTTCTACCCTGACTGGTACCATTGGGACATGGGCTGGGCGCTCTGGGAAAAGAACAATTGCGGGGCCGCGCTGACGGAGATGCAAAGAATGTCCAGAATCCCGAGTGGCGCACAGCGAATGCTTGCGGGAATCCAAGCTTGCCTGGGAAACGTGCGGGAGGCAAAGGAAGCGCTCGCGATTTTCCTCAAAGACTCTCCCGGCGATTCCATCCGCGAACAGCGCAAGAAGTGGGAGAAGCTATACAGCAACCCCGTTCGGTTCGAACGCTGGGCCGAACACATGCGCATCGCGGGCTTGCCGGAGGAGTGACGGCTGTGCGCGGCACCGGCAGTTTCGAGACGCGACATGCATAACCCGAAAGTAGATATCGACGCCAACCTGGTGCGTCGGCTCGTCGACGCGCAGTTTCCCGAATGGCGGCATCTGCCTGTGGAACCCGTCGCGTTCGGCGGCTGGGACAACCGCACCTTCCATCTCGGCGACGAGATGGCGGTGCGCCTGCCGAGTGCTGCTTTCTATTCGTTGCAGGTGGAAAAGGAGCATCGCTGGTTGCCAAGACTGGCGCCGCTCCTGCCGCTGTCGATCCCGGAGCCGCTGGCCATAGGCGAGCCGGCGGCGGGCTATCCCTGGCACTGGTCCGTCTACCGTTGGATCGATGGCGAAACGGCAAAGAGCGGGCGCATCGCCGATCCCAGCGCCTTCGCGCTCTCGCTCGCCGATTTCCTGGTGGCGTTGAAGCGGATCGACCCGGCAGGCGGGCCGGCGCCGGGCCAGCACAATTTTTATCGCGGCGGATCGCTGACGGTCTATGACGGCGAGGCGAGGCGGGCGATCGCCGCGCTCGAAGGCGAGATCGATGCGCAGGCCGCCACTGCCGTCTGGGAAGCGGCTCTTGCCGCGACCTGGCACGGCTCGCCCGTCTGGTTCCACGGCGACGTCGCCTGGGGCAATCTCCTGGTAGAAGACGGCCGCCTGAGCGCCGTCATCGATTTCGGCACCTCCGGCGTCGGCGACCCGTCCTGCGATCTCGCGATCGCCTGGACCTTCTTCGAGGGCGAAAGCCGCGAGGCGTTCCGCACCCGCATAGCCGTCGATGAAGCGACCTGGGCGCGCGGTCGCGGCTGGACGCTGTGGAAGGCGCTGATCACCACTGCCGGACACGACGCCAACCAGGCCGAGGCGGAAAAATCTCGCCGCGTGATCCACGAAGTACTGGCCGATCACGAACGCTGGGCGTGACGCAGATTATAACAGGCTTCTAGCCCTGAAATCGCAGCGAAGGTCGCCAGCGGCATCACGAGAGTCAGCGGTTTTCCCGACAGCGGTTCGGCGCCATATCCACGATACCAAATCGCGGCGCTCGCTCTTGAACAAATCCTGGCGGTCCCTGCTAGGAGACCTCGGTCTGGTCGGGCGCATCGTGCCCTTCGTCGGGCGGACCGTCCCGGGTAACCCTGGTCTTGCGACGGCGTTTGGGCGACTTGGTCACCGCGGCGTTTGTCGCCGCGCTGCGCTTGGGCCTTTCCGTCGTCAGCTTCGGCCCGGGCCGCTTGATGCGCGGCGGCGGTGACTTGCCCGCCTTGTCTTCGCCGCCCATGTAGAACGTCACATGAGGGAAAGGTATCTCGATGCCGCGTTCCTCGAAGACCTCCTTGATGATCTCGTTATAGGCGCGACCCAGGGCAAAATGCTTTCCGGGTTTGGTCTTGATGCGGGCCCGGACCAGAATGGCGGAGTCGGCGAATTCGGTCACGCCATGCATCTCGAGGTCGCCGATGATGTCGCCCGCGAACCCGGCCTCCTTCAGCTTGTCGAAGGCCTCGTGCATCGCCTGCTTCACCTCGGGAATGCTCGCCCCGTAATCCACGCCGATCGACGCGACGTGATAGCTGAAGTTCTTCATGAAGTTCGTCACGGCATCGACGGAAGAGAACGGGATGAGATGATAGGCGCCGTCGAGAGTACGCAACGACACGGAACGGATTGTCAGTCGCTCGACGGTGCCGGTGACCCCGCCTGCGGTTACCACATCGCCTTCATTCATCGCGTTCTCGAACTGTATGAAGGCGCCGGTGATGATGTCCTGTACGAGTTTTTGCGCTCCGAAGCCGACCGCCAGGCCGACGACGCCGGCACCGGCAAGCAGCGGGCCGATGTTTACGCCAAACTCGGACAGGACCAGCATGACGATGAGGACGCCCAGCGCGACCACGAAGGCGTTGCGGAACAGGGCGAGAAGCGTCCGTTCCCGAGGGGACGGGACATGGCCGTAATTCGGATTGAGGCGATATTCCACCCACGATTGGACGGCGAGATAGATCAGGCCGCCGACCAGCATTATCAGAATCGCGGAAACGATTGAAACGGCGAAGCGCTGGCCGACTTCGCTCGACAGCCATCCGACAACGTCTGCCGCTCGCCAGAATTGGGCGATGACCAGCAACACAACCGCGGCGACCAGGATGCGAACCACCCTGAGCACATTGGGAACGAAGGCATTGAGGCGCCGCTCGAGCAGCGGAAGCCGTTCGCTGACTTCGGCGGGCAGGTTTATCCCCGCCCCGGCGACCCGCGCGATGATGCCTGCCAGCAGCACGCCTATGGCCACCGCGACGATCGACTGGACGGTGGCCGCGAGGACGAACGGCAGGGCCATCGCGGGAGCCGCGAGCCACAGAACGAAGACGAGGATCAGGTATCCGATCGCCACGACGTGCCAAAGCCTGGCGAGACCGGCCAGGAATCTGCCCAGAATGTCGGTTCGGCGGGTCTCGCTGCGGCGCAGCAGCCATCGCCGTACCTGATCGCGATTCTGCAGGATGACAATCAGGGCGAGCACCAGCGCGGCAAACATCACGACCACGCGGACCACTTGCGCGGCGTCTTCCGAAACGTTGACCGCAACGATCGGCGCGAGGAAGAACATCGTATAGCCGACCACGCTGACGAAGCGGCTCAGCCAGAAATACCAGTATGCCGCCGTCGTATCGCCCAATGTCCAGATCCGCAGCGCGGGCCATCTCGGGGCAAGCAGCGTGCGCGCAAGGACCTTGATGAGCTCGATGACCAGAAAGGCGTTCAGGAACAGCGCTCGGTTCATCTCCGCCTGGCCCGCCTGGTCGATAACGAATGCGGAGAGCGAAGACACCGAACCGATTGCCCAGGCCGCGAGCACGGTGAGCGCGTCGGCCAACGCGGACAACCCGATGAAGCCGAACCGCTCGAACCTGCCTCCGCGTGTCGCCGCATTGGCGAATGTGCGCTGGAACCGTCCAAAGGCGAACCGCAACGCGAGGTAGACGGCGAAGGTGAGGACCACGACAAGGGCGCTGTTGCGCACAGCGTTCCAAAGGCTCTGCACATCGATCGAGACGCCTCCTGAAAAGACGCCGGCAATTCTCTCGACGAGAGCGGCGGTCGTCTTGATCAGGCCGGAAGCGCTCTCTGCTGCGTCCCTCGTATACGCGGCGACTTCCTGTGCGATCGTCGTTTCAGGCGCTGCCTCGGCCGCCGGCTGGTTGCCTTCCGCGGCCGCGGCGCGCAGCTTGTCGATCAGGCGGTGCCGCGCCTGGTCGTTCTCCAGGATGGTGATGAGCGCTTCGACGTCCGCGTTCGGCTCGCCGGGCTTGGGACCCGCTTGTGCGGCCGGTTGTTGAGCGAAGCTTGGTGCCCCGCAGAGCAGTAGAAACAACAATAGAGAAATTAGAGTTCGCATTGCTGGCCCAGGCGGAAAACTATCGATCGGGGTGCGCGGTGCCGGCGCCGGCTCGGACATTCTTGCAAAATCGCAGGCAGCCGCGTCTTCGCATTGGTGCAGTTCATCTAGGGCGAACCCGCTGGGGTGGAAGTTGGTACCTTCGTCGAGTGCGGCAAGCTTTTCGTCCCTCCTTGGCGACGCGCTCCGGGTGCCATAACGAACTTTGCCGCCGATCGTTGCCGGGTCGGCCAAAGATAACGGCCACCGTTTTGGTTTCCTCACGGGCCGAGCCCCGACGAGAGAAAATCGGCTGTCCCGCGGGGCCAGCACGAAGGCCATCCTGGACACCGTCCGCTCTTGATTTCGCAGCGATTGCGGCGCCCTGTTTCGGCGCCGCATTCGTTTAGCGACTTATGACGCGTGGACCTCGACGAACTGTCCCGTGCGCCGACGGACAAAACTCTCCGTGCCGTAGTAAGCAACGATCGCGACCGCGATGGCCGCCCAGATCGCAACGCCGATCCATTGCTGCTGGATGTAGTCACCCCCGACAAACACCTTGCCGAGAAAGCGCACGCTGTTCTGATGTGTGACATGCATCAGGATGGCGACCAGCACGCTGCCGGTATTCTGGTAAAGCCAGGTGAAGACGATTGCAGCCAGCACGACGTTGATCGTGCCGTAGAGGCTGAGATCGCCGACCAAGCCGAGCGGTAAGTGCCAGATCGCCCAGATCACGCCGAGGATCAGGCTACCGGCGAACGCCGAATGGCTGGAAAGAAGGCGCGGCGTCGCAAAGCCGCGCCACCCGGGTTCCTCGCCTAACGGACCGCTGAAGACAGCATAGAGCGCGATGATCGGCAGCATCTCGGATAAGGCGGGGATGTTGCCCCAGGCCGGTACCGCGGCGCCGAACAGCGGATTGATCAGGATCGAGGCAAGCTGCGCGCCGAACGGCAGGCCGAACGCCACCAGATACCAAACCGGGCGGACACGCCATTTCACCATCGAGGCGAGCACGGCCTTGATCGTGCCCCAGCCTCCGGCAAGTCCCGAGACGATGAAGCCGGAGACCATCGGCCCGAAGGTGAACCAGGGAATACTATCGCCATGCGACAAATAGAAGGGGACGAACGCCAGCCATGTCAGGCCGAGCGCCAGTGAAAAAAATCCAATAAGCTGATGCCTTCGCACCAGGCTCAGGAAGGAAGTCATCTCAAGTCCTCTCAACGGGCAGTGATCATGAGAGGTCGACGGCTGCCCGATCGGTCGACATGCATCTGGGCACGATCCGCCGAACCGTTCCGGCGGGCGGTGCGTCGACCGCATCGGCCAACGCGTTCTTATTGGAGGCAGCGCGCTCGAAAATCCCGACGGCTTTCTGAAAGATTTCCGATATTTGCAATTGGCAGCATTCTTCATGCTTGATTCAGCCGAAATCTTGATTTCGCCGCGCAACAGGTGAAAAGCTCGACCCATGGAATGGCGCGACGAGGGAATCATTCTCGGCACCCGCAAGCATGGCGAAACCAGCGCCATCCTCGAGGTGATGACGCGCACGCATGGCCGCCATCTGGGTCTCGTGCGCGGCGGCCGCTCGCGCAAGCAGCAGCCGGTGCTGCAGCCCGGCAACCGCGTCGATCTTCTGTGGCGGGCGCGGCTCGACGAGCATTTGGGCATCTTCCAGGCCGAGGCGATCGAGATGAACGCCGCCCGGCTGATGGACAGCGCGGTCGCCGTCTACGGCCTCCAGACCATGGCTGCGCATCTCCGGCTTCTGCCCGAGCGCGACGCCCATGGTGGGCTCTACGAGGCGCTGGCGGTGATGATCTCTCATCTCGACGATGCCGATGCCGCGGGCGAGCTGGTGGCGCGTTTCGAGCTGCTCATTCTGGACGAGCTCGGCTTTGGCCTGGATCTCAGCCAATGCGCCGCGACCGGTTCGAGGCAGGACCTCGCCTATGTCTCGCCGAAATCCGGGCGCGCCGTCTCGCGCGCTGCCGGCGAGCCCTGGCGCGACAAGATGCTGGCTCTGCCCGCCTTCCTGCAGCGCGGTTCCGGCCTGCGCGCCGACGCGACGGCTCTCGAGGACGCCTTCCGGCTGACCGGCTTCTTCTTCACCCGCCATGTCTACGAGCCGCGCGGCCTCGAGCCGCCCGACGCCCGCGCCGGGTTCCTCGCTGCGCTGCGCCGGCATCAGGCGGCGGTGAAGGCGATCGCCGGGCAGTAGGTCGAGCGCCTATCCGGTTCCCCGCCGCTCCAGAAAATCGTCGAGGATGGGACGCTGGCCTTTCAGGATCTTGCGCCCGGCTTCGGGAAGTGAGAACCAGCCGGCTTTGTCGACTTCGGGGAACTCCTTCATGGTGCCCGATTTTGGCGGCCATTCCATGATGAACATGTTGCTCTTGACGGCATCCGCATCGATGTCCGCTTCGACGCTCCAGGCGATCACGATCTTGCCGCCCGGCTGCTTGTAGCTGCCGACAGGCTGGAAGTCGCCGTCGATGGCGACGCCGAGCTCTTCCTCGGCCTCGCGCCGGGCAGCTTGGAGTTCATCCTCGTTGTCGTCGATGAGCCCCTTCGGGATCGACCATGCCGCCTCATCCTTCCTCACCCAGAACGGTCCGCCGGGATGGACGAGCAGAAATTCGAACACACCGGCGGTTCGCCTGTGGATCAGCAGGCCAGCGCTTCGTTGCGGCATAGGATTATCCTCGATTCCCGCGAGCATTCGAGAATAGCATGGGTATTTTGCGGCTGCCGACGGACGATCTCCCAATTTCGGCTGCGTCGGCGGATAAAGCCTGCAAGTTGCTGGCAATCGGCACCGAAACATGCTCGATCTTGCGAGGCCGGCAAGGCGCTGATTTCAATAGCCGTCTCATCGCCGCATTTGTCGGCCACGATTGGTACGGTTTTGAGGGGAAACCGCCATGTTTTTCAGCCTGATTGCCATTGCCGCGGTTATCGCTTTATTCGTCATCATTTCACGCCAGCAAACCCGCATTGCCCTGATCGAGCGCGAGCTTGGCGCGCTGCGCAGCCTGGTGCTTTCGAGTGTCCCGCAGCCCGCGCCCAAGGCTGGCGCAGCGACCGAAGGCGCGGCGGCCGAAGCGCCCGCCGCGGTGGCCGAAGCTGCCGCGCCGCCGGCAAGTGAGGCTGTCCCGGCCGAAACCGCCGCCACGACGCCCGACGCTCCCAAGGTCGACATGCCGGCCGAAGCGGGCGAGGGCACTTCGGCTGAACCCACGGGGCCGGCCGAGGCGGCGCAACCTGCCGCGCCGGCCCAGGCTGCGGCGCCGGTGGCAGCGCGCCAGACCGATGTCGAGACGGCGCTCGGCACGCGTTGGGCGGTCTGGGTCGGTGGCATCGCGCTGGCGCTGGGTGGCCTCTTCCTGATCCGCTACACCATCGAGGCCGGCATTTTCGGCCCTGGCGTGCGCCTCACCATGGCCGGCATTCTCGGCCTGGTGCTGATCGCCGGCGCCGAGTTCGTCCGCCGCACCGGCTTCAGGGTGCCGGTGCAAGGTGCTGCCGGCGCTTATATCCCGTCGATCCTGACGGCGGCCGGCGCCTTCATCCTGTTCGGCACCGTCTATGCCGCGCACGGCATATACGGCTTCATCGGCCCGGCGCCGGCCTTCACGCTGCTCGGCGCCATCGGCATCGCCACCATCGCCGCCGCGCTGGTCCACGGCCTGGCGCTGGCCGGCATCGGCCTTCTCGGCGCCATGGTCACGCCCGCACTCGTCGCCTCGCAGGCCCCCAATCCTTGGGCCTTGTTCGTCTATCTGGCGATCGTGCTTGCCGCCACGGCGGCTATCGCCCGCATCCGCGACTGGAAGGCGCTTGTCGCGGCGGCCTTCGCCGGCACCGGCATCTGGACCATCCTCTATATGACCGATGCGCCCGAGGTGAACCTCGCCTCGGTGCTGTTCATCAGCCTGGCCACGCTCGCCGTGCTCGCTTTCGTCTGGCTTGGCCTTTTCTTGGTTACTGGCCGCGACGAAGCGGAGCCCGGCTTCGACTGGCCGTCGATCGCGCCCGGCTTTTTCGTTGCGCTGACCGCGCTCGGGCTGTCGGTCGATCCGGCCTTTGCCAAGGCGGGCGATGCCTTGCATGGCGCGGTGCTGCTCGCGGCGCTTGTAGCGGTGGCGCTCTACCGGCCGCGCGGTCTGCCACTCGTCTTCGCCGCAGGCCTGGCGACGGTGCTGATCTATCTCGGCATCGTCCCGCCCGCCACCATCGGTGTCGACGCGCTGGATGTCGGCCTGGGCGCTGAGCCATTCGCGGCATCCGACGCGCTGACCTTCCGCGTCGGCATCGCGCTCGTCCTTGTCTTCATAGGAGCCGGCTTCTGGGCCGCGCGCCGCTTCGCCGCCGCGGCACCCGTTCGCGCCGCGTCCTGGGCGGCATGGGGCGTGATTGCGCCGCTGGTCGTGCTGACGGCGCTGTGGCTCACCTTCGGCGGTATCGACCGCGACCTCGGCTACGCGCTGCCGGCGCTGCTTATGGTGCTGGTCTTTGCCGGCGGCGGCGAATGGATCGCACGCAGCGAGGAGCCGCAGCTCGCCGGCGGCCCGGCTGTCTCCTTCGCGCTAGGAGGCGCCGGCGTCGCCGGCCTGTTGATCATGCATATGGCTTTCGGCTCCGGCTGGACCACCGTTCTGCTCGGCGCCGCCGCAATCGTGCCGGCGCTGGCGACGCGCTGGCGCTCCTATCCGGTGCTGGGCTGGATCGCGGTGGGTGCTGCGGTTGCCGTGCTCGGCCGCGTCGCCTTCGACCCGACCATCGTCGGCGCGGCGGCGCTGCCGAAAACGCCGGTCTTCAACTGGCTGCTCCTGGGTTATGGCGTGCCCGCGTTCGCCTTCGGCTTCACCGCCTGGCAACTGGCGCGCACCACCGACGGCCGGCCGCGGCTCGCCATGGAAGCGGCGTCGGCCCTGTTCGCGCTGCTCACCATCGCGATGCTGGTGCGCCACGCCATGCATGGCGGCGTCATCGACACCGGCCCCGTGACCCTTGCCGAGCAGGCGATCTACACGCTGATCGCGCTCGGCGCCGGCGCGATCCTCGTCGCCATCGACATGCGCTCGCCGAGCTCGGTGCTGCGCTATGGCTCGATGGCGGCAGGCGTGATCTCTGCGGGCTTGATCGTTATCCAGCATTTCGTGGTGCTGAACCCGCTGGCGACGGACGAATCGACTGGCACCATTCCGTTCTTCAACCTGTTGTTCCTCGCCTATCTGCTGCCGGCCATCGCCGCCGGCGCGCTGGCGCTTTATGTCCGCGACAAGCGCCCGAGATGGTATGCGGCGATGCTGGCGCTGGTCGCCGCGCTGCTTACCTTCGCCTATGCGACGCTCTCGGTCCGCCGCCTGTTCAAGGGCGAGTTCATAGGCTTGTGGAGCGGCCTCGGCCAGCTCGAGACCTACACCTATTCGGCGCTCTGGCTGGTCATTGGCGTCGCGCTGCTTACCGCCGGCGTCTGGCTGAGGTCGCAGGTGCTGCGCATCGCGTCTGCCGTGCTGATCGCGGTCGCGGTGCTGAAGGTCTTCCTCTTCGACATGTCGGAGCTGGAAGGCGTGCTGCGCGCCTTGTCGTTCATCGGCCTCGGCGCGGTGCTGATCGGCATCGGGCTGTTTTATCAGCGGCTCCTCACAAGGGCGGCGAGAGAGAGGTGACGCCTGCTATTTTCGGACCACGCCGCGCAGGCGGCGTTGTTCGGCAGCCTCTTTGATGAGGCCTGCAATCTTGCCGACAAATGCCGGGCTGAAAGAACCGATCGGCTTCGTCGTGACGAGATCATAAGCTTCGTCCATCCGTACGCGATCATATTCGTCGAGGATCAGCCATGACGGAAAATCGAGGCCGCCTCTGCGGCACTCGATTTCACTGATGGCGATATGCGCGCGGGACTGATCGGGCTTTGCGAGGTGAGCGGGAACAGGAAGAGCGCGGCAGGTGTTGTCGGCGTTCTGACAACAATACAGACAGGTCGTGCTTTGCGGCCGGATTCTTCTCCGGCGTCGGCCTGACCGCCCATAAATAGCAATATCGAAGCAGATCGCCGGGCTTAAACATCCGGCTTGTCGCCGGTTATGATGGACTCCAACCCTGACATGAGTTCATCGTGGACCTCGTCCGGCGCATCCTCGAGCGTGTAAGCGACGGCATGAGAAGAGCCAACGAGTTGCCGGTATTGCGTGGCCGACAGGATGATCAGCTTCTCCTTGCCGCGTTTTGTGAGCACGACAGGCTCGATCATCGCCGTTTCGAGAATTTCGCCTGACGCGCGGTTCATGTCTGAAAAGGTGAATTGCTTCATCTGTCACCTCATACGTAGTTTACCTATTATACCTATTCTACGTAATTCGGCAATCAGGCCACGTTGGGGTTGGGAATAAATCGTCATTCGCCAGCGTTGTTAAGGTGCTTGGGTACCGGAGCGGGTGGTCCGCTTCGCGCTGGCTGCTTGCGCCGCGCCGGAAAGGCGCGTTCAATCGAATGGAAAACGACCTCGAAACAAGCGGTCATGGACGACAAGAAGGCAGCGATCCTGAGCGAAATACCGCGCTTGCGCCGCTACGCACGCTCGCTGCTGCGCGACCGCGATTCCGCCGACGACCTCGTGCAGGACTGCCTGGAGCGCGCGCTTGTGCGGCTCGACAACTGGCAGACCGGAGAAAGCCCCAGGAGGTGGCTGTTTACGATCATGCATCATCTGTTCATCGACCAGATGCGCAAGGTTAACCGGCGCGGCGAGGCGGCGATGCTGCCCCTCGAAGCCGGCGAAGCCCAATCTGCGCCCGCCGATCAGGTCGAATCCGTCGCCTCGCGCGAGATCATGGATGCGCTGCAGGCGATCAGCCCCGATCGCCGCGCGGCATTGGTCATGGTCGCCATCGAAGGCTTTTCCTACGCCGAGGCCGCCAACATTCTGGGCGTGCCGGCCGGTACGCTGATGTCGCGCATCGCGCGTGGCCGTGAGGAACTGCGCGGTCTGCTCGACGACTCCTCGCGCCGCCGCTCGATAAGGATTGTAGAGCGATGACCCGGCGCGATTTCTCCGAACGCGATATCCACATGGCCCTCGATGGCGAATTGCCGAGCGAGGAGCGCACGGCCTATGACGCCTGGCTCGAAGCCAATCCCGAGATGCGGGCAAAGAGCGCCCGCTATATCGCCGACCGCGCGGCACTGCGTGCCGCTTTGGCCGGCGTCATGGACGAGCCGGTGCCAGCAAGGCTGAGGCAGGCGGTGCTTGGCGAGGCGCCGGCGAGGGCGCCTGCCTGGCGTTCGCGCTGGTGGCTTTCGGCGGCGGCCGCCGCCGTGCTGATGGTCGGCGGCTTCGGTGGTTACATGGCCGGCATCGGCGGCGGCCGGGAAGGCGGGGCGAACGACCAACTCGCCGAGCAGGCTATCGCCGCCCATATCATCTACGCCGCCGAGAAGCGACATGCGGTCGAGGTGCCGGCGAGCGACAAGGACCATCTGCAGACCTGGCTCTCCAACCGGCTGGGGCTGAAGCTGGTGGCGCCCGACCTCGCGGCCGAGGGTTTCGAGCTCGTCGGCGGCCGGCTGCTGCCTTCGGGCGAGCACGGCAAGGCCGCGATGCTGCTCTACGAGGACGCCAAGGGCGAGCGCATCTCGCTCTTCGTCACCGCCGAATCGTCCGCGACGGCCAAGGGCACTTATGCGGCCGAGGCCGACGGACCCGAGGCAGTTTATTGGCTCGACAAAGGCTATGGCTGCGCCGTCGTTGGCTCGCTGCCGCGAGAGCGCCTGTCGGAGGTCGCCAAGAGCGCCTATGGCCAGCTTCTCGCCGGTATTTCGAGTTGAACCGGCTGCGTTTTCCGCAGCCGGCAGCCCTTCCAAACAGCGATCTTGTTCAAACACTTCGTGCTTCCTTGCGGCCGCCGAAAGTGTCACAATTCAGCCCAAATCAAGGAGCGATAGCGGCTTGATGAATACCGGCGCTTCGGCTGGTGTTGCTTTTTGACCGGGGCCTTTCCGTAAACCCAATCGAGGTTCTCCCAAGCCCGCATGCCTGCCGAGATCCGCAAGGCCCGCGCGTCAGACGTCGATGACCTCGCCGCCATCGAGAAGGCTGTCTTCTCGGGCGACCGGCTTTCCCGCCGCTCCTTCCGTCAGTTCATCGAGCGCGAGACCGCCGAGATGCTGGTGGCCGAGAATGACAGCCATGTCGCCGGCTACGCTGTGGTGCTGTTTCGCAAGGGCAGCGGCGTGGCCCGGCTCTATTCCATCGCCGTCGGTCCCTTCTTCGGCAGCCTCGGCATCGGCCGCCAACTGCTGGCTGCAGCCGAGGAGGCGGCGTATGAGCACGACCGCATGATGCTTCGGCTCGAGGTGCGCGAGGACAATCAGCGCGCGATCGGCATCTACGAGCAGGCGGGCTACCGAAAAATAGGCCGCGAGCCCGACTATTACGAGGACGGCGCCACCGCGCTGCGCTACGAAAAGACGCTGCGCGGCGATGTCCCGACCGCTACCCGGGTGCCGTTCTACCAGCAGACCTGCGAGTTCACCTGCGGCCCCTGCTGCCTGATGATGGCGATGGCCAATTTCGACCGCGGCTTCGTGCCCGATCCGGTCATGGAAATCCGCCTGTGGCGCGAGGCGACTACCGTGTTCATGATGTCGGGGCCGGGCGGCTGCGAGCCTTTCGGCCTGGCGGTCGCCGGCTATGAAAGCGGACTTGCCGCCGAGATCTTCGTGTCCTTCCACGGCGCGCTGTTCCTTCAGTCGGTGCGCAGCGAGGACAAGCGCCGGGTGATGGAGCTCGCGCAGGTCGACTTCCGCCGCCGTGCGGAACTTTACGGCATCCCGGTGAATTACCGTTCG
This sequence comes from Mesorhizobium shonense, assembly GCF_040545255.1. Classification (NCBI taxonomy): domain Bacteria; kingdom Pseudomonadati; phylum Pseudomonadota; class Alphaproteobacteria; order Hyphomicrobiales; family Phyllobacteriaceae; genus Mesorhizobium; species Mesorhizobium shonense. Next base: position 414,407 of record NZ_JBEPLM010000001.1, on the reverse strand, counting down.
TTCGGCATCGACGACGTTCGGTCGGCCCTTGCCGAGGGCAAATTGGTCCTGGTGCTGATCAGCGGCTTTCTGATGTTCGGCAAGAAGGTGCCGCATTGGGTGCTCGCCATCGGCGACGACGGCGACCATATCCTGATCCATGATCCTTGGGTCGAGGACGAAAGGCAGGAAACGATCCTCGACGCCGCCAACATTCCAGTGCCCTACGGCATCTTCATGAACATGGCGCAGTTCGGCCGCGACGGGTTGCGCGCCGCCATCACTCTGGGAAAACGCTGAAAAAATGACCTGGGTCATCCTTACAGGCAGGCAGAACGACCTCGACCAGGTGGCGACGCCGCACAAGATCATCACCAATCGCGACTATCTCGCGCATCCGGCGTTGTTTCGCGGCCAGCGGCCGAAGGTGATCAACCTGTCGAACAATTACGGCTATCAGAGTCGCGGCTACTACGCCTCGCTGCTCGCAGGCTCCCGCGGCCACAAAGTGATCCCGACCGTCGAGACCATGATCGACCTGTCGGAGCGCAAGCTCTACGAGCACGCGTTGCCGGAGCTCGAGCTGGCGCTCAACAAATGCCGCAAGGATCTCGGCGGCACCTTCCCGTCGAAGGTCGCGGTCTTCTTCGGCATCGGGCCGTCGAAAGTGTGGGACCGCTTCACCAAGCTGCTGTTCGACTGGTTCCGCGCGCCGGCGCTCGAGGTCCACATCAAGGACAGCGCCGAATGGGCCTCGATCCGCAAGATCGGCTTCCTGCCGCTCGCCCGCATGACCGACGAAGAGGAAGCCTCCTTCCTGCAGTGCCTGGAGACCTACACCAACCGCGAATGGCGCGACACCAAGGGCCGCACGCCTGCGCGCTACACTTTCGCGACGCTGGTCGATCCGCATGAGGAACTGCCGCCGTCGGAGATTTCCTCGCTGCGCTACTGGGCGAGGATCGCCGAGAAGATGGGCGTCGAGGTCGAGCCGATCACCAGGAAGGACCTCGCCAAGCTTGCCAATTACGACGCGCTGTTCATCCGCGAGACCACCTCCATCTCCAACCACACCTACCGTTTCGCCCGCCGCGCCCAGCAGGAAGGCATGCCGGTGATCGACGACCCGCTGTCGATGATCCGCTGCACCAACAAGGTCTATCTCAACGAGTTGATGACCTACAACAAGGTGCCGGTGCCGCCGACGGTGATGATTGCCGGCACCTCTGATTTTGAGCTTGCCGCGCAGACGCTGGGCTTCCCGCTGGTGCTGAAGATCCCGGATTCGTCCTTCTCGCGCGGCGTCAAGAAATGCGAGAATTTGGCAGAGCTCACCAAGCTCGCGACCGAGTGGCTGGAGGATTCCGATCTCCTCATCGCGCAGAAATTCATCCCGACCGAATATGACTGGCGCGTCGGCGTACTCGGCGGCCAGCCGTTGTTTGCCGTGCATTACCTGATGGCGAAGAAGCACTGGCAGATCGTCAACCACAAGGCCAACGGCAAGCCCGACCAGGGCGGCATCAAGACCTTCACGCTGAAGGCGACGCCGCCGCATGTCGTCGAGACGGCGGTCAAGGCGGCAAGCTGCATCGGCGACGGGCTCTACGGCGTCGACCTCAAGGAGACCAAGGACGGCGTCTTCGTCATCGAGGTCAACGACAACCCCAATCTCGACCATGGCTGGGAGGATTCCGGCGAGAAGGACGAGCTCTGGGTGCGGCTGACGCAATGGTTCCTGGAACGCCTGGAGCGGCCGGGACGATAATCATTTTGGGGGCAAAGATGCTGTTCTTCGTGATCGAGGATTTTAGAGGTTGCGACCGCAAGGAGATCTACCGCCGCTTCCGCGACCGGGGCCGGCTGAAGCCCGACGAGCTTGTCGTGCACCATAGCTGGATCGCCGGCGATATGAGCCGCTGCTTCCTGCTGGTGGAGGCCGATGACGTTACGCTCTTGCAGCGCTGGGTCGTCGAATGGGCGGATCTGGTGGAGTTCGAGATCGTTCCGGTTGCGACCAGCAAGGACATGGTCGCGGCGTTGGCCGGGCAGCTTTGAAAAATTCGGTGGCAGTGCGCGGCGCAGCGGGTAAGTCGGAAATTATTGCACTGTCACCGTAATTCCATCAATGTTTATGACCGCAAAGCCAGTGCATCCCTTGGCCATCAAGAGATCGCCCTAGCGCGCTAAATCGATTTGGTGAAACAATGGTCAATTTTTATTATCAATTATTTCTTAAACAATGGAAAAACCCGATATACGACTATCAGCGCAGCCATAAGAATGCCAGCGCCTATTGTGATATATCTCAAAATCAATAGTACTTCCATCTGCCCTGACGTTACGTAGACAACAATACCCTTTACGTAATATGGTATGACAAGATGATTTTTCGGATCAGGCACCCTTGGGTACCCTACGTACGTATTATCAAGTATTGCGTTAGAAAACGCAGCAGCAATCCATGTTGCTATAATTGCTATTATCGCCGCATCCTTCATCCGTTTTAGCATATTTCACCTTTATTCAAATGGATCATAGACTCCGGTAAAGGTTGCCGCTCCAGTAAAAGATGCTCCTGCCGCTCCCCCTAGCGTTACACCTCCGCCAGTCACCTGACCATGCGGGCTTGATCCAGTAAAGTAGTCCATGGAACCGCCAAGTCCAAGTCCACCATGGCCACTAATGTTACCAAACCATCCCCTCAAGTCACCGATTGTCTGTGCATTTGAGAATTGAACGCTAAGGCCGCCCTCTACATCTGCTCCAACTTGGAGTCCGCCACCTCCATAGGTATAGAACCCAATATGTCCTTGAGTATCTATTGCTATACCCACACCGCCCGGAGCTGCGACCCCGGTTGGAATCCAATTGCCGGCAATTCCGATCTGCAGTGTGCAGAGCCCGGTCAAATCGATCCCATTTGGCGGAGTATTGCCTACATAAACATATAGGTTTTTGGCGTCGCCCGTCTCGGTTAGCGGATCACGTGAAAGCCAGCGCCCAACTACCGGATCGTAGGCCCGATAGAGGGTCAGCGATAGTCCGCTTTCAGGGCTTGAGAACATCCCCGCGTAGCCGAAGTCGGTCACTGGAGCTGCAGTCTGCAGCGGATTGCCGAACGGGTCGAAGGCGTAAGCAGGTGCAAAGCTGGTGCTGGCGAAGGCGCGACGCACGGAACCCGTTTGATCGATGCCATAATAGTAGGATTGCGCTGGTGAGCCAGGAAGGAACTCCCCCTCTAGATAGTATTCACGAGCTATGGAATTGCTCGCATCCCTCGCCTGGCAGGGGTGCCAACCGCACCAGATGTAGGAAGTTGTGATCGCACTCCCTCCGCCCGAAGGTGTACTTGTGATAGCAACCCGTTGGCCCAATCCATCGTATGTAAATGCTGTCGCCTTACCTGGCTGTGCTGGATAGCCTATCCCAATCAGGCGATTGTTGGCGTCCCAACTATAAGTCCGTTGCCCATCCGAGAGTAAATTCCCGTTGGCATCATAGCTCAGGGCCTGCCCAGATAAGTTAGTTAGTTGATTGAGATTGTTGTAGCCGGCCGTCTGCGTGCCCGCACTCGGATAAGCGGCGGAACTGTCACTAGCCTCGGCGATAGCTATAGTCATATTTTCTGGCAAGCTCGTGTAGTCGTAGGTCGAGAACTGGCTTGCCGATAATCCCACATTGCCAATTTGCGCTAGCCGCCGGTCACCGGAATTAGGAAGATAGCTCCAGCTTGTCGAAAGGGTGGAACTGGCAAGCTGGCGGCTAGTGATTTGGCCAGTTTGGCCAAGGTAGCTTAGCGTGAAAGCCCCAAGATCGCTCGCGTGAGCGGTCAGGCGGCCGATCGCATCATAGCCAAAAGTCTCGGGGCCCGCGCCAGCTATGACACGCGACGTCGGTCGCCCTAACTGATCGTATCCGTAGGCAACGACGCCGTTTGACAGCGGGCCGCTCTCCTGTTGGAGCTGGAGAGCTCCTTGGGCGAAAGGCGCGACGTAACTGAATTGAGTTGTTCCGGTGCCGTCGGTCATCGTCGCGAGACGCGGAAAGTAGGTGTCGTAGGCAAACGTCACATTCGGCGTTGGATTTACCGAATTGAGGTAGGTGATACCAGCCAGGCGGTTGTCCTGTGAATAGCTAAATTGCTTGATTTGCCCCAAGGCGTCGAGCACGGACTTCAGCCGGCTTGTCGTATTCTCATATGTGTATGTGACAGTGCTGCTGTCAGCAAATGTCTTTTGTTTTAGCCGGCCCTGGACGTCATAGGTCCAGATCGTGGCGTTGGTCTTCGGATCGGTGAGGCTGGCGAGCTGGTCCAGGCCGTCGTAGCTAAGGAGCGTCTGGCCACCCAGCGGATCTGTGACCTTCGTCAGGCGTCGATTGGCGTCATAGGCATAGGCCCATACCCTGTTCAAGCGGTCCGAGCGAGAGATTAGATCAAGTTTGTCATAGCCAAAGAGATCGGCGGTTCCATCGGGATACGTTATTTTTATCACCCGATCAGCCGCGTCGTAGTCGTAAGTAAGCGTCCAACCTTCCGGGTCGGTAAACGTGCGAACGCGATCGAAGCCGTCATAGGTGTAGGTCGCCGCAGTGGCGTTGTTCGCGTTCGTAATCGACATCAGATTGGCGGACGAGTCGTAGTGATATGTCGTGGTGTGCCCCAACGGGTCCACGGAGGAGGTCATTTGTCCTGCCGCATTGTAGGTGTAGCGCCACATCTGACCAGCCGCATCCGTATAGAACAGCGGACGGTGATGGTTGTTGTAGATGTACTGGGCGATCGTGGTTTGAACACCAGCCTGCGTCGTCTGGCTGACCGCGGCGAGGTCGACCTGATTGGCATAGGCGTATGATGTCGTGCGCCCAGTCGGATCAATGGCTTGGGTGAGATTGAAGAACCCGCTCGTGTCGTAGGAGAACTTACTGAGTTGCGTCGTGCCATCATCTAGGACACGGCCGATCGCTGTCGGCTGGCTAAACGTCCCGCCATATATGCTGCTCGCCTGACCAGGGTAATTGTACCAGATACGATTCTCGAGCGGATATTTGACACTCTCGATTGCCGTGCCTTTGATCGAGGAATTCGGCATGTGAACAAAATGTCGAATCCGGGCCTTGGTGTAGTCGCAACCGCCAGTCGGGGTGCAGCCCGCAGCCACGTAGGCGTCCTTGTCCCAATGGAAGCTGTTGCGATAGGTCAGATAATTGTTCCTCACCGCCATGCCTTGCGGCACAGTGCTTGCCGGATCGCTGTTCGGAATAGCCGAGGGCTCCAGCCATTCCTCACGCTCGTGGTATCCAAGCGGGTCCGCCACCTCGACAAAGCGAGGAGGGCTGCTGGTTCCCGGCGCCGTATAGGCAAAGGTCGTCGTGCCATAAGGTGTCGTCAACGAATTGACGAGCGAATTGGCATCATAGGTGAAGCTGGAGGTCAGACCGATGATGTCGGTGATCGAGCTCAGTCGACCGTTGGCGTCATAGGTCAGCATCGCGCTGCGGCCAAACGGATCGGTGATCTTCGTGACAAGAAGGGGCCGCCCGGCTAATCCATAGGTAAAGGTCGTCAGACGCCCGACGGCATCAGTCAGGGAGATCACCCGCTGCTGGCCGTCATAGGTCAGCGTGAGCGCGTTGCCTTGTGGATCGATGACCTGGCTCAGGAAAACCCGGCGAGGATAGGCTGTCGCACCATCGGACTGAGCGTAGATTTCGGTGCTGCCATCACGCAACTGACGCCGGTAGGTGATGGGCGTGCCGGAGGCACGGACGAGAATCGAACCATCATCATCCTGGGCGGCAAACGTTCCCTCATTTGCATCGTACCCCAGGTAGTAGAATGCTCCGCCGCCGCGCATGTAGCGAGATACACTGGCGCCCGGATTGGTGGGATCGTCAGTGACATATGACAGCCAACTGATCGTCCATTTGGGGCTGACGTTGAAGAAGCTAAAAACCGCCGGCTGACTATCTTCGCGTTGATTGTAGCTGATCTCGACCTTCGCCGAAGGACCAACAGGTGGCGAATAGCCAACCGGTGTGTCCGACAAAGATACGGCGACACTCGATTCCTTGATGTTGTATCCGCAAAGCGGCGCACACTGATAGATTACCTTTGACTGCGTTTCGGGCCCCTTGCCATCGGACGGACTATTGGGGCCATTGGCACCGTTAGGGCCATTTGGTCCATTGGGACCATTCGGTCCGTTAGGGCCATTCGGACCGTTAGGGCCATTCGCCCCTCCATCTGGTCCATTCGCGTTGGGATCGTTCGCGCCGCCAGGCCTCGTCTGATTGGTAGGCCCTTTCCCCCAAATCGCGGATGCTTTCTCTGTATCTACCATTTTCCATTGGGGATCGGTGGGAATATCAGCGGGGACAAGGAAATAGCCGCTGGCCTCGGCATCGAGCGCGGCTTGCGTCACCCAAAGATCAGACCCCGAGAACACCGAGTCCCTGACATGAAACCGGCCGTTCGCCTGACCAACGATCGCCGCGAAGTGTCCAACCTTCCAGTGGACGATCGACGGCACAGGGACAACTTGCCCCTGGTTGGCGCAGGATCAGGCGATGCGCCAGGCTAGCCTTGTCGGCAAGTCGTCCGACCTCGGCTAGGCTCGTTCCTGTGCTTCCTGCCCGGTACCATTGAAGGAAGTCGACTTTTTCGGGGCTGACGTTTCGGGCCAGCATCAGTTGCTTCAGCGCAAGCGGGCCGCAGATAAACAGATGCCTGGGGTCTTTCGCCGTGAGGTCGAGTTCCTCACGCGCGTTTTGAAACGCTTCCGTCGCTGAGCCTGTTATTGGCCGCTGTCCAACTTCTTCAAACAGTGCGGCCAGCTGTTCATTGCGACCGAGATTTGCATACAACTGCGCCAGTTCGCCAATTGCACGGTCGACCAGAGCTTTGGCGCGAGGGTCCGTCGCTAATTTGCCTGTCAGCCATGCCTTCTGCCAGGCGTCGATCGCACGCGAGAAAAATCCGTCATGCAGATAGGAAAGGCCCAAATTGGTCCACAATGCCGGCGCCCACATGGAATGTGGGTTCTGGGACAGAAATGTCTCGATGCTGCTGCGGTCGCCAGGTTGGCTGCGCTGCTGATATGAATTCAGAGCCTGCTTTAGGGCTTCGTCCTCCGCTGGGCTGCTGGGTCCGACCGCGACGAGTGGTTCCTCGAAGTGCGAGGTTGCGATGACGGCAGTGACGGGTTCGGAACTGGCAATGATCGCAGCCCGCGCTGGCAGGAGCAGTCCGGGAAGAAACAGCAGACTTACCGCGAGCCCGACCGCGGCTGGCGTTGACCACCTGAATGCCCTCATCGTTCCGTCTCCCGGAAATTTCCACCCGGACCGGCCTGTTTAGCCGCGCTGTGCCTGGAGGTGATCACAGGCAAACAAATCCTGCGCCCCAGTTCGAATTATGGTGTCCATTTGAAGCAGCCCCAGGCGCTAGATCCCCAGACCGCCGTCTGCATTGAATTGACCTGCGACGTCCGATTGCCGTTCGCATCATAGGTGTAGGCGACGCAGAGCCCGTTATCGTAGAGGGCCGTGGCGACACGGCCGAGCAGGTCATATCCATAATTGACGGCGCTGTTGGCGAGCGCAGGACTTGCCAATTCAACGACCATCGCAGCTGCCGCCAACAGCAGCAGCTTCCCGCGCCGGCCCTGAGGGATAACCATCGATCTTCCCCTACCTGACATTTCAAACCGGAACCGCATCTACCAATGTGTCAGTGGAGCTCGCGGAATGACGCCGCCACCGCTCGGAGCTGTTTCGACGACGATGCCCACGCTCAGTTTCGATGACTGGAACCCCGCGATCTCGACGATCACGCCCGGCGACAGTTTCGACGATTGAAGTCCCGATCCTTCCGTGACAATACCGGGTGAAAGCTTCGACGATTGAAATCCTGAGCCCTCCACCACAACGCCGGGCGAGAGTTTCGAACTCTCAAAATTCGAATCTGCAAACACGGCTGCTGTCGTCGCGCATAGAAGGACGGCGCCAACAATGATCCCGAGCGCTCTCATGGTTTCGTCTCCTCCCCGACGTTGAAACCGACAGCGCTGAAATCGGACACAGTCCAGGGCGCGCTGGTGGCCGGATTCACCGTCTGGATGTAGTTCGAGATGTTGGAGAAGCTTGGGAGAGCTGCAAAATCCGCGGAGGTGTAGTCCGTACCACCTGTGCGGGTCACAAAATCAAAATGTTGTGGACCACTGGTTCCGACAAGCGCCCGGGCGCTCATCACCAACGCAAGCACGTTGTACGAGCCAGCCGGGATCGTGCCCTTGATCGTGCACTCATGTGTTGTGTTGGCTGTTCCGGAATACCCGTAATTGGCGTCGTTGTTGGCTATAGCGTTCCAGATTGCGGAACAGACATTCGTGCCAGAAAATCCAACAGTATTTCCATTGGCGAGCGTGTTGGCTGTGAACCGGGACATCGCCCGCGTGTCGGTCGTCGCGACGATGACCTCCGACCACTCGCCCCTTCCGTTGCTGGTACCGCCTTGCACATTGCTGACCGAGGAGAATTCGATCTGATTAAGAGTGGTCGCACCATCCCCGTTCGTGACATCCCCAGTGTAGCTGCAGACTTGCTGGCTATTGTTGTAGAGACGAATTTCGCCGGAAGTTCCGTAATTTACATAGAGATCGATCTGGGTCAGAGCGGTGTTAACCGCTGACGAGCAAGTTACAAGATCGGTGAACGTACCCGAAGACGTGCGCGAAGAAACCTTAACTTGTCCGGCCGTGCCAGTCCCGCGTACGATCAGGGTTGGGTTCCCGTTGCTGTCCATAACGCGGAGCATCTGCGCGTTCGCAGCTGTCGTTGTATTGCACATGCTGGAGTAAACATTGCAGTATTGGGCATGTACCCAAATCGTTGGATTGGCAGAAAACGGAGAGGTAGCAAAACGATTGGCCGCAGGATCCGAAATTGAACCATAGACCTCGTAAGCTGACCGAGCCCAAGCCGGCCTGAAGGTATAGGTTGTGGTCGAGACAGTGCAGCTACCGCCTCCGTTGCATATAAAATCCACATCCTCCCCACCCGAGTACAGCAGGGTTGCTGACGTCCCGGTAGCGGAGACAAGCGTCGCCAAGAGAATGGCGAATAACCCGAGTTGCAACCGCAGTCTCATGCTGTCCTCCTGATTGTGCTCCGTGCGGTAGCGCACTCAAATCGCTTCGTGCCGGCCCGTCGACTGGTCCTATGCACCGTCGCCGGTGATAATGACGTTGGCCGCCGAGCCTCCGACGTTCCCGTCAACGAAGAGCCCAAGGATTGCGTATTGCCCATAGGTCTTGGTGAAGCTGTGGGCGGAATGCTGAGTGGCGCCCACGCCGGCGTTGACCGTGACCTGTCCACTACCGCCCTGCTCGACAGCGACGGCACATCCTGCAGGCAGGCTGTTGAGCGTTGTGAGGGTGATGGCTGAGTTGCTGGTGAACAAGATCGTGGTCCCGCAATCGATCGCTGCGAGCGTGTAGGATGTGCCGCTCTTGGTCGTGACGGCGCCCACCACTGGCCCGAAGATTTGGGTGCCGGACCAGGTATTGCCACCGTCGAGAAATGGCAGGGTGTGGCCGGACGTGCCGGTGCTCGGACCGTTCGACGCCGCGGTCAGTCGCCCTTTTGAATCGACCGTAATGTTCGACAAAGAGTAGCTGCCAGCTGTCACAGTCGTCGGACCGAGACTGAGCACGTTGCTGCTCAACTGCATGTCGCTGCCAAGCGATGTCCAAGCCTCCGGATTCGTGCCGCCGCCGCCGGACGTCAGCAAATCTCCGGGGTTGCCGGCTGTTGCTGGAAGATTGAAGTTGTAATCGGTCGCGGCGCTGGGGTTTTGCATCGTTATGACGCCGCCGCCAGGACCGCTGAACTGCCTTGTCGGACTTGGCGCCTCAACGAACTCGCCGGTATTCAAGCAAGTTCTTAAAGCCTCGTAGTCGGCCATGACTTGTGTCGCGTCGGTGACTTGGCCATTGGTGAACGAATATGGCAAGGTTGGGCATTGCGCTGCAGCCGGAGCCGCGTCCAACGCAAAAAGACCTACAATTCCAGAAAAAAATATCAGTGCGGCATTCCACTGCATGGCGCCGGTTCCTGTTGCTTACAAATGAAAGAACTTAATTTATGCGTAGCAGACAGTATTACTTCGAACAATTACAATTTTATTTTAGATAATGTGCATATACGTTTCGGAGTTTATTAAATTAAAACAACAACATAAGCATACGCGGTCCATGAGAAACGATTTGCATTCTCTTCTTGGCGCATTACTTGGGCCTCCCTTTCACGGAAATGTGATGCGGTCTCGCAAAAGGCGTGCCCTTGACGGCCCAACGTCGACCTTTGCCTTGCCACGACCCTCGAAAACGGTATCGATCAAACTTCCCGACGCTATCGCCAGCCCCTCAGCCGGCCCGTTCCGTGGAATTGCGCTGCAGCGCGCCCCTCGATGGCGACGATCGACAGCCCGGCGCGCAGGCCGAGCCCCATTTCGATGCGCGTCAGACCCCGCGTCACCTCGGCGCCGAGACCTCCCGCTCCGACAAGGCCGGCCAGCGCGACCATGGCCAGCGAGAGAAGGATGCACTGGTTGGTCGCGGCTTTGGCCGGGCATCTTTGACTAGGCGATCAGCGCCGGAGATCTGACCGCACGCACGCATTCCTCGATCAGCCATTCGCGGAATGCCGTCACCACATCGCGCCTTGCGCTGCGTTCGGGGATGGTCAGGCAATAGGGCTGGCGCAGTTCCAGTGCTCGGGCGACGGGCCGGAGCAGCCGGCTGTCTTCCAGCGCCTGGGCACAGTAGATCCCTTGCACCAGCGCTACGCCCAGCCCCGATATGGCAAGGTCGAGTGCTGCCCGCGACGAGTTGGCGGAGAGGCCGCGCCGTGCCGCCCGCCCTGGCTCGATGCCCGCCGCCTCGAACCAGTCGCGCCAGGATGGAAAGGAGGCGCCGGTCGGTCCCCAGTCGGTGTGGATCAGCGGCAGGCCGGCGAGGTTTTCGGACTTGATTGCGCCGGCAAGGCTCGGCGCGCAGACGGGATAGACGGCGTCCCGGACGATCTCCTCGGTGGGGTGCTCGCGATAATGCGGGCCGTAGGAGAGCCGGATGTCGATCAGCTCATGCTCGAACGGCACCGGATCGTCGTCGCCTCTCAACGAAATGTCGGCGGCGCCGTGGCTTGCGACAAAGCCGGCAAGGCGCTCGGAAAGCCAGCCCATCGCCATCGACGGCGGCACCGAGATGACGAGTCTGGGCCGGAACGCATCGCCGCCGCGCGCGACGCTGCCGATTTCCTGGAAGGCCATGGTGAGCCTGGGCAGTATCTCGACGCCGGCCTCGGTGAGCACGACGCGCCGGTTGATCCGGTGGAACAGCTTGCGGCCCAACTGCTCCTCGACGGTGCGGATGAGTTGGCTGACGGCTGCCGCCGAAACCGACAGCTCTTCCGCGGCCGCGGCGAAGCTGCCGGTGCGAGCCGCAGCCTCGAAGGCCTGAAGTCCCCGCAGCGATGGAAGTGCGACCATGGCAACCAGAAAGATAAGTTCAGCTTATCTATTTTGCAGAATTCCTCGTTTTTCGAAAGGTTTCTTTCTGCGGTAGGGTAGTTTCATGAATGCAATCGGCCGCACCGAACCCGTCGACCATCGCGATGTCATCGCCTCGCTGAGCAATGAGGAGCGCAGCCGGCTGACCGGCAAGTCGGATTGGCCGGGCCTCCTCCAGTTCGCCCTCCATCTCGGCGCCATAGTCGTTCTCGGCGCGCTGATCGCGGCCAAGGTGCCGTTCTGGCCGCTGCTGATGCTGCCGCAGGGCATATTGATCGTGTTCCTGTTCACCCTGCTGCATGAAACGGTGCACAGGACGGCGTTCGAGAGGCAGTGGCTGAACGATGCCGTCGCGCGGCTGTGCAGCCTGGCGATCGCGCTGCCCGCCGACTGGTTCCGCTATTTTCATTTCGCCCATCATCGCTTCACCCAGGATCCGGAGAACGATCCGGAACTGGCCTCCCCGAAGCCGGAGACCTTGCGGCAATACATCGTCCATGTCTCGGGCCTGCCGGTGTGGTGGGGCCACTTCAAAACGCTCTGCACCAATGCCAGCGGCCGCTGCCGCGACGGCTATGTGCCGCCGAAGGGTTTGCCGAAGGTGCAGGCCGAGGCGCGGGCAATGATCGCCTTCTATGTCGTGGTCCTGGCGCTTGCCGTCTGGTTCAAGGCAAGCGTGCTGCTTTATGTCTGGATCGTGCCGGCGCTGCTCGGGCAGCCCTTCCTCAGGCTCTACCTGCTGGCCGAGCATGGCCGCTGCCCCTTCGTCGCCAACATGCTCGAAAACAGCAGGACGACGCTCACCAACTGGCTGGTGCGCAAGCTCGCCTGGAACATGCCTTACCATGCCGAGCACCACGCCTACCCGGGCGTGCCGTTCCATCAGCTGCCGGCATTCCATCGGCTGATCGAGCGGCATCTCAAGATCGTCGAGCCCGGCTATGTGAGCTTCCACGAGAAATACATCGAGACGCTTCGCTGACCGCCGGCAGAAGCGTTCGGCATCAGCCGGATTGGCGCAGCTTTTCCCGCGAGCGTAGCAGCCGGCTCATCTCGGATGCCTTGGCCGGTACGCCGATCAGAAAACCTTGCGCCTCGCCACAGCCGGCCTTGCGCAGCATGTCGAGCTGCGCTTCGGTCTCGACGCCTTCGGCGGTGACGGTGATGCCGAGCTCTGTCCCAAGCCCGATCACCGTGCGCACGATCGCCGCCGTGTCGCGCTTGTCGAGGTCGTGGATGAAGGAGCGGTCGATCTTGATCTTGTCGACCGGGAAGCGCCGCAGATAGCCGAGCGAGGAATAGCCGGTGCCGAAATCGTCGAGCGCGATGCGGACGCCGAGCCCGCGCAGCTGGCGGAGCGTCTTCAGCACTTTATCGCTCTCGTCCATCATCACCGTTTCGGTGATTTCGAGCTCGAGCCGGCTGGCCGGCAGGCCGGAAAAGGCGAGCGCCGAGATCACGCTGCGGGCAAAGCCGCCGCTCTTGATCTGGGCTGCCGAGACATTGACCGCCATGCGCACGTCCCGCGGCCAGCCCGCCGCCGCGCTGCAGGCCTTGCGCAGCGCCCAGTCGCCGAGCTGCACGATCAGCCCGGTCTCCTCGGCCGCCGCGATGAAGTCTTGCGGCGACACCAGCCCGCGCGACGGCGAGCGCCAGCGCATCAGCGCCTCGGCGCCGACGATGTCGCCGGAGGCGATGTCGAGGATCGGCTGGAAATCCAGCTCGAATTCGCGTTTGGAGAGTGCCGCCTCGAGATCGGCTTCGAGCGCCAGGCGCTCCCGCACCATGGCGTCCATGCCGGGCTCGAAGAAGCGATAGATATTGCGTCCCTCGCTCTTGCCCCGGTAAAGCGCCATGTCGGCGTTGGTCAAAAGCGTGTCGGCGTCCTGCCCGTCGCCGGGGTAGAGCGCGATGCCTAGGCTGACCCCGACATGCATCTCGCGACCCTTGTCGCGATAAGGCTTGCCGATCACCTCGACGATGCGTTTGGCAAGCTTTTCGGCATCGGCCGCGCCCCTGACGTTGGACTGGATGATGGCGAATTCGTCGCCGCCGAAACGCGCCACCACGTCCTTCTCGCTGCGCAGGCAGCGCTGCAGGCGCTCGGCCACGCATTTCAGCAGCCAGTCGCCTGCCGGATGCCCGAAGGTGTCGTTGACCGCCTTGAAGCGGTCGAGGTCGAGCGAGAAGATCGCCAGAGGCGCGACCTTGGGCTCGCTTAGCGCCTGGTCGAGCCGTTCGCGGAACATCGAGCGGTTGGGCAGGTTGGTCAGCGTGTCGTGGTGCGCAAGATGCGTCATGCGCTCTTCGGTGCGGCGCCGCTCGGTGACATCGTCGAAGGTAACCACCCAGCCGCCGCTCATTGGCTGGCGGACAACCAGAAACGTTCTGCCGTCGGCAAGATAGCGGTAAGCCGACTGCATCTTGCCCGCCCGAAGGGCGGCTTCGGTCTTGGCGACCTCGCTGTCGACGTCGATCTTGGTGTAGATGCCGAGCTCCAGCAATCGTTCCAGCGCGTCGCGGTGCGTCGTTCCGAACGGGAAATCGGCCGCGGCGACCTTGTACAGCTCCAGGAAACGCTGATTGCGCACGATCATCTTGCCGTCGGCATCGTACATCAGCAGCCCTTGCGACATGTTGCCGAGCGCTGCGTCGAAGCGGCGGTGCTGCTCCTTCAGCTCCTCTTCGGCGCGCCGTTGCTCGGTGACGTCCTCATAGATCGACACCCAGCCGCCGGAAGCCAGCGGCCGGTGCGAGATGACGATGATGCGTCCATCCGCCAGCGTCTCCTCATAGGTCGAGGGCTTGGCGCCGTCGATATAGGGCTTGCGGACGGCGTAGAGTTCTGCAGCACTTTGCGAAGCGATGCCGATATCGACACTGTGCTGCAGGATGTCGAAGAAGCGGATGCCGGGCTTCATCACCTTGGCCTCGAGGCGGAAGAGGTCGATGTAGTTTCGGTTGCAGATGATCATCCGCTCTTCGGCGTCGAACATGCACAGGCCATGCGACATGTTCTCGACGGCGGCCGAAAAGCGCTCGTTCTGCGCGCGAAGTTCCTCAGCTATTCGTCGAGCCGGGCCAATACCGGTTGCTTTCCGCTTGCCTGCGGCCGAACCAGCCTTGACATGAGCGAGGGGCATGAGCGCGCCTGCTGACCGTGACTGAACACGTTACTGTCGCGGCCGCCGGTTAATTTAGCGTTCTTTCACACCGTTGAATTGGCGGCAAGAAAAGCCTGCCGTTTGGACTCAAGCGCCGCGAAACGCTTCAGAAATGCCGCCTGCGCCCAGGTCACCGAGCGCGGCGTGAAGTCGAAGCGGTCGGCGGAAAAGCCGCGCGGGCGGCCGAAATACTCGGTCGCTTCCGCCGTCGAGAAGCCGGCAAGCATTGTGGCCTCGTAATAGGCGGCGATCTGGTCGGCGCGCTTGATGTCCTTGCGCAAGGCGGCGCCGAGCTCGGCCGGCAGCGAGAAGCGCAGATGGATGGCGCGCTGCAGGCGCAGCTCGCAATCCTTGTAGGAGCCGCCCATCACCGACTTGAATGGCGAGATCATGTCGCCGATGACATATTCGGGCGCA
The DNA here is from genome assembly GCF_040545255.1 of Mesorhizobium shonense. Classification (NCBI taxonomy): domain Bacteria; kingdom Pseudomonadati; phylum Pseudomonadota; class Alphaproteobacteria; order Hyphomicrobiales; family Phyllobacteriaceae; genus Mesorhizobium; species Mesorhizobium shonense. Next base: position 399,275 of record NZ_JBEPLM010000001.1, on the reverse strand, counting down.
TCGTGCAGCAGCGCCGTCAGCCGCGCCTCGGCCGAAGCCGCCGGCACCAGCTCGCCATACAGCGCCTCGACCAGCAGCGAATGCTGCGCCACCGAAAAGGCATGCTCGCCGCTGGTCTGGCCGTTCCAGCGGGCGACGCGGGCGAGACCGTGCGCGATATCGGCAATCTCGATATCGAGCGGCGAGGGGTCGAGCAGGTCGAGCCGCCGGCCCGACAGCATGCGTTGCCAGGCGCGCGGCGGCGCCCCGGCGCGGTCGGCCGCCATCAGGCCTCCTCCGCGCTGACTGTGTCCCGCGGAAAGGTGAATTTTGCCCATGCTGGGATGGCAAGGATGATTGCTGTCTCGCCGGCCATGATCGCATCGCAGGCATCGAGCGCCGCCTTGACGCGGTCGATGCGCGCTATGGCGAGGCCGCGTCCGCCGCTTACCGAACCCAGCATGCCGACCGGCCGGCCATTGACAGTCACCTCCGTGCCGGCCGGGGGCAGCGACCCGGCGGCGACGGCGATCAGCACACGACGCCTGGCGGTGCCGCGGTGCTGCATGCGCGAGACCACTTCCTGTCCGACGTAGCAACCTTTCTTGAAGCCGACGCCGCCGGTTTCATCCAGCAACACGTCATGCGGGAAGGCGTCGCCGAGCTGGTAGTCCGAACCGCTTTCGGCGATGCCGTTGGCGATGCGGAGCGCCTGCCATGCCTCGGCGTTGCCGTCGCTCGCCGCGCCGCTGTAGACACGCCTGACCGCCACATCGCGGAAGCGGGCGTCGGTAAGCGTCGTTGAATCAGCCCCAATTGAATCGAAATGTGAGGCGGTTGAATCATCGCCCCACGCGACGGTGACAAGCGTCTGATCCTGCTTGGCAATCTCGGCCTTTGCCCTTAGCCGGTAAAGCATCAGCCGGCGCACGAAATCGTCGGCTATGTCGGCCCGGCATTCCAGCTGGAAGCCGTTTTCGCCGGCGCGCGAGATCAGGAAGTCGAACAGGATCTTGCCTTGCGGCGCAAGCAGCGCGCCAGGCTTCGCTTCGCCGGGGCTGAGCGTGTCGAGATCGGTGGTGAGGATGTTTTGCAAAAAATGCTCGGCATCCGGGCCCGATACGGAAATGAGCGCGCGGTCTTTCAGCAGGGCAAAGGGCATGAGCGGCCTGATCTTGCAAAAATGATGGTCATTACGTAAGCCGGCCACACTCCCCCCGCAAGAGATTGGCCCCGCAAGAGATTGGACCTGCCATGGCAACCACCTTCGACCTCATCCTGACAGGCGCTACGGTAGTGAACCATGACGGCGAGGGCCGGCGCGATGTCGGCGTGCGGGCAGGGCGCATTGCCGCGATCGGCGATTTAGGCCAAGCCTCCGCCGGTGAAACGATCGACTGCCGCGGCCTGCATATCCTGCCCGGCATCGTCGACAGCCAGGTGCATTTCCGTGAGCCGGGGCTGGAGCACAAGGAAGATTTGGAGACGGGCTCGCGCGCAGCAGTGCTCGGCGGCGTCACTGCCGTCTTCGAGATGCCCAACACCAATCCGCTGACGACCAGCGAGGCGGCACTTGCCGACAAGGTGCGGCGCGCCGAGGGCCGCATGCATTGCGACTTCGCCTTCTGGGTCGGCGGCACCCGCGACAACGCGGGCGACGTCGGCGAGCTGGAGCGCCTGCCGGGCGCCGCCGGCATCAAGGTTTTCATGGGCTCGTCCACCGGCGACCTGCTGGTCGAGGACGATGAGGGTGTCGCCTCGATCCTGAAGAACACGCGCCGCCGCGCCGCTTTCCATTCGGAGGACGAGTTCCGGCTGCGCGAACGGCTGGGCCTGCGCGTCGAAGGCGATTCCTCGTCCCATCCGGTCTGGCGCGACGAGATCGCGGCGCTTCGCTGCACGGAGCGCCTGGTGCGCATCGCGAGACAGACACGCGCGCGCATCCATGTGCTGCACATCTCGACGGCCGAGGAGATCGTCTTCCTCGAACAGCACAAGGATGTCGCCACCTGCGAGGCGACGCCGCATCATCTGACGCTGACCGCGGACGACTATGCGCGGCTGGGCACGCTGATCCAGATGAACCCGCCGGTGCGGGCAGCGCGCCACCGCGACGGCGTCTGGCACGGCATTTCGCAAGGCATCGTCGATGTGCTCGGCTCCGACCACGCGCCGCATACGCTGGCCGAGAAGGCGAAACCCTATCCGGCCTCGCCGTCCGGCATGACCGGCGTGCAGACGCTGGTGCCGATCATGCTCGACCATGTCAACGCCGGCCGGCTCACCCTGCAGCGCTTCGTCGATCTCTCCAGCCACGGCCCACAGCGCATCTTCGGCATGGCGCGGAAGGGCCGCATAGCCGCCGGCTACGACGCCGATTTCACCATCGTGGACCTCAAGCGCCGCGAGACCATCACCAACGCGCAAGCGGGCTCCAAGGCGGGTTGGACGCCCTATGACGGCAGGCAAGTCACCGGCTGGCCGGTGGGCACGATCGTGCGTGGTAACCGGGTGATGTGGGAAGGCGAGATCGTCGCACCCGGCCAGGGCAGGGCGGTGGAGTTTTCCGAGGCGCTGGCGGCTTGATGACGCTTGGCGCGAGCCAGGCCTTTGATTCACAAGCGTTTTGAACTATCTTGTGAATGCTATGAACACTGACGCCACGATTGTCCCTGCCGAGTTTCCGCAGCTTCGGGCGCTTGCCTGGAGCAGGGACATTTCACGTCCGATCCCGGCTGAGGAGGCATTTGCGCTGTACGAGCGCAACTGGCGCTTTGTCGATCAAAAGCACCTTACCGTGCGCGAAAAGCAGCTTATACAAGAGCTCGCCAACAAGTTCGGCCACGGGGTCCTTTTGACCACGTAACTCTCTCTTTCTTTCTCATCAGATCAATAGAGCCACCGCGCGCGGACGCCATGCGGGAATTCAAAAAGCCGGAACATCGCATCATTGCTCAGGCTCTTGGGCTGATGGATCATGGATTCCTGATTGCAAATCATTGCTGGTTCGGCGGCGGGACCGCGATTGTGCTGAAGCTCGGCGAGTACCGGCGGTCATTGGATCTCGATTTTCTGTGCGCCGATGCCGATGGCTATCGCGAACTGAGGACGGCAGCCGTGGAACGGGGTGTGAGGGCATTCTTTCCCGAACCCGTCGAGGCAGTTCGGGATTTCCAGGTTGATCAATATGGTCTCAGAACTGTGGTGCGTCTGGATGATCTGCCGATCCGGTTCGAGGTCGTTCGCGAAGGGCGCATCTCTCTGCAGGGCCATTTGGATACCGATCTGGACGTACCTGCTCTGATCCTGGCCGATATGTTTGCCGAGAAATTGCTGGCGAATGCCGATCGATCTCAGGACCGCGCCGTGGCCTACCGCGATGCTTTGGATATTGGCATGCTAACACAGGCTGGTGGTGAAATCCCGTTCGCCGCAGTTGAAAAGACAGAAGCTGTCTATGGCCGGGATATCCGCAACAAGGCGACGTGGGTTTTGAACAGGCTGCGGAATGAAGACGAACTGCGCTACGCAGCCGATACTCTACAAATGAACGTCGACGAGGCGCGCGACGCACTCGCGGCTTTTCGACAAGAAGCGCTCCGCGTTTGGCCGGATGCGGGGATCAGCAAGGATTAAATCTCAATCCCCGGCGACGAAAAACAGCCACTGGCCGGTGGGCGTGATGCCGACGCGGTAGAAGATGTAGGCGCCGAACTGCTTCATGTCGTCGTAGTCGCTCGCCGTGACGAGCTTGAACAGCTCGACGCGCTGCCTCGGATCGAGCTTGTCGAGCGGCAGCGCGAAGAAATACGGCCAGACATAAAGTTCCTGCGGCGTGCCGGTGTCGACATGGACATAGCCGGCGCTGAGCACCTCTTCCAGAATGGCGAGGATCTCCTGGCCGTCGCCGTCGCCGGACAGCCCCTTGAGGAAGGTGATCGGATCGCCGTCGATGTCGCCGAGCGAAAGCTGCGTCATGGAATCGCCTGAGCCGATCAGCGACCGAAGTTTTTCGATGTCGCCGGTCTTGCAGGCATCGATGATCAGGCCGTGCATGCGCTTGACCGGTTCGGGAAGCTTGTCGAGGTCGTAGACGACAGCGGGAGGCGGCGCGTCCGGATCGGCGCGCGGGCTGGTGATGCCGCCGCTGCCGGAAGGCGTTTCAGGTTCGCTCTTGTCCGTGTCGGCCGGCTGACCGTTGTCGGAGGGTTTGGTGCCGGGTGGGTCCGGCATCGGCACAGTGGTCCCCGGCGCGGTGTTGTCATTATTGGCAGGCGGCGTGACTGGCGAGGGCAAATCCTGGCGTTGGATCTCACTCAGCGCATAGGAAGGCGTGCTGGCGAGGCATAGCGGAAACGCCAGGCAGGACGCGGCGATCCACATGCCGATGGTCCAGGCGCGCGACCAGCCTGCCAATGAAAATCTCACCCCTTGCCTCTCCATGGTTCCCGGGCTCGCTCGGTCCGGACAGCGTTTGAGCTGTTAAGGCACCAGCGCATGATGCCCAAATGGCGCGTCGCCGTCAAAGTCGCTGTCAGAAGCTGGCGGGCGACGGCGTGTTGAGATTCAGGTCAAGCCGAGTCGGAGTCGAAGACGGGCGCGAAGCGACCAAACTGGGCGGGTTCCGAGAACCGGCCTACGCCGGCCGTAGCCTTCATAGGGCGGAGACATTTGTGAGGGCTTCGACCGGCGAAGGCCGGAAGCGCAGGAAACCGCCATTTGCAGGCCGGCATCACCTGAATCTCAACACGCCTTAGTGCTTGAGCCGCTCCGGCTCGAAAGCGCCGGAGATCACCTTCTCGCGCATGCGGTCGAGGAGGGCCAGCGCGGACGTCTCGCCATTGGCGCGCAGCATCTCGCCAAACGCGGTTTCGAGGGCCGCTTCGGCGATGATTTCGGGCTCGATGCCGGCCGACAAGCCTTCAGCCCACGCCTCGCTGTGGCTTTCCACGGCGGTCAGGCGCTTTTCTTCTCTGACCAACGCGTCGATGTCGCTGACACCATGTTCCATTGCGATGTCCACCTTTTTCAAGCGACGGTCCGGCAAGGGACCAAGCTTGACCTGCCAGTTCATCCGCAACCTCGGATAAGTATTTGTAAATACGACATTTTTGCGGTCGCAATCTACATTTCGAGCAAGGCTGCGCTCAATCCAGGCCGACCTTAGCCGATTAGGCCGGCTTGCGGCATCAAAACCTTCAGTTTGAGTTAATTCCGCAATTGCGCGCTAACGTTTCATTAACATAGTTGCACAAGTGCCACACATGATTGCACCAAGGCGCGGCCTGACACAATAAGCCATGTCACATTGGGACCGACTATTGTGGAACATGTGCATAAACCGGTAGTCGCGACAGGCTTGTCCCTCAATTCCCGTAGCGGGAAGCGATGTCGCGCGAGAGCGTTTCGCCTTCCTTCATGTAGCGGGCAATGGCCTCGGCGGCCGAGGGCGTGCATTGGGTATAGGTGCCGCTGAAGGAGCGGTAGCCGCGGTTGAAGGAGGCGATGAAGCGGGCGCGCCGGTCGGGATCGGGGTTCTCAGACTCGAGCAGCTTTTCCATCTCGACCCGCCACTGGTCGCCTTTCTCGCCGCACAGATTGCGCAGGAAATGCAGCGATCCCAGCACCTCGGCGAGCCGCATCAGCCCGGGCTCGAACGGCGCCTCGGCCGCCGGCGCCGGCCGCGCCATGACGGCCATGCTGACGGCGAGGCATGCGGCGGCGAGGGCGGAGGCGCGGATCATAGGCCTATGTGACCAAACAACTCGTCGCTCGCAAGCCGATTTTGGAAGACTGTTGGCATTGGCCGTCGAACGAATGCGCTGCCCTCATTGGCGGCCAAACTGCCGAGGTTCGCGCCGCCCCTCATTGCCCTGCCGGACATTTCTCGCCGTATAGTGACGGGGAGAAAGGGCTGACCGCAGCGCTGGCTCCCTTCTTGCAACGCCAGCGATTGGCGAAAGCGGCGATGAGAGCGTCCCTCTCCCCGTCACTATACGGCGAGAGGATGCCGGCGGGCAGGTGAGGGGCAGCGGAGACGCCTGGAAGTCATAGCGTTGCGCTGTCGAAGCTACCTATGCGAATCGCCAAGCAACTCTCTCGCAACCTCAAGCACCTCATCCGCAAGCGGCATCTCCGCCATTTCCGCCAGCGTGTAGAAGGCCGCCGTCTCCGCATCGTCGCTCGCCACCGGCTCGCCGCGAACATAGGCCGCACCGAACACCGTCAGCAGATAGTCGACGGCATGGTTCTCTGCACGGCCGTCGATATGGATGTCGCGCAGCGGCTGGTAATCCCCGGCCTCGAGCCCGGTTTCCTCTTTGAGCTCGCGCGCGGCGGCCTGCGCCAGCGTCTCGCCCGGTTCGACCTTGCCGCCGGGATAGGCGTAGAGCCCTTGCGAGGGCGGCCGCGCGCGCTTGACCAGCAGCACCGTCATGCCGCGCACGACGGCGACGGAGACGGCGGGGATTATCTTGCGTGGTTCCATGCGTTTCTGCAGCCTATTGTGGACCGATTGGCCGGATCCAGCTTTAGCGGTTGCGGCGTGGCTGTTCCATCGCCACTTTCACGAGAAATCAAATCGACGAGCCGAGTTCATGTGCGGACGTTTTGCCTTGACCGCCACGCCGGGCCAGACCGCCGCCTCTCTCGGCCTGGCGGAGCTGGAGGAGTTTCCGGCCCGCTACAACATCGCCCCGACGCAGCCCGTGCTGATGGCGCTCGCCGGTCCGCCGCGAGCACCCGGCTCCAACCTGCCGGACCGCCAGGCGATGCTGGTGCGCTGGGGCCTGATCCCGGCCTGGGTCAAGGACACGTAGGAATTTCCGCTGCTCTTCAACGCCCGCTCGGAAGGCGTGCTGGAAAAGGCCTCGTTCAAGACCGCCATGCGCCATCGCCGCGCTCTCGTGCCGGCCTCCGGCTTCTATGAATGGCAGCAGTCGGGCGCCGCCAAGGGCCAGCCCTACTGGATCCGGCCGAAGCGCGGCGGCGTGGTCGCCTTCGCCGCCCTGGTCGAGACCTATGCCGAACCAGGCGGCTCCGAGATGGATACCGGCGCGATCCTGACGACGCGCGCCAATGCCGGCATCGCCCATATCCACGACCGCATGCCGGCGGTGATCGAGGAGCGCGACTTCGCCCGCTGGCTGGATTGCCGCACCCAGGAGCCGCGCGACGTGCTCGATCTGCTCAAGCCCGCCGGACCAGATTTCTTCGAGGCAATTCCGGTTTCCGACCTTGTCAACAAGGTCGCCAACACCGGGCCGGAGATTCAGGAGCGGGGCATCGTCTGGCCTCAGCCCGAAAAGGTCAGGCGCCAGAAGCCCGGCGCGGACGAAAACCAGATGACCTTGTTTTAGCGAAGGCTAGCGGAGGCCTTCATCTCCAGGGCGCGCATTTGCATCGCCCTTATCGCCGGCGCCCATCCTTGGGAGCCAGCGCCGGTCGTGCCTTTTCAGGCGGCGCGCGGCGAAACGATCTTCTGTGCCGGCTTCTTCTTCCTGGCGGTGTGAAGAAGGGCTGCGACGATGGCCGCCGGGCCGATCGCGCGGTAGTGCTTGGTGAGCGGCTGTTGCGGCGGTCGGCTCTGTTCCTGCTTGCTTCGTGGCATTGTTCTCTTCCCTGGTATGCTTTCGTGTCGGCGTTTGATGGTCGATTCGGACCAAATCGTGACGTTTGGCGGTCTAGCCCGAGAATGTTTCATCACTGTGCCGACATGTTTAATAAAATGTTTCGGCCCGTCTTTACCTGTGATCCAACGACGTCTTTCTCAGCTGCAGCGACTTGACGGCAACACCGGCGGGCGCGATAAAGCCGCCCATGAAAACGTCTTTCGCCATTTGTGGCATTTGCATTATTGACTAGCCTCGCGCTGGTCCGGACGTTTTCGCCTCATCTTTCCCTAGATTGGACAAACGCCCCGGCCAGCAGGCTGGAGCCCGATTTGCGCCTTGGCGCAGGCCTGGTTCCAGCCGGAGCATGACCCCGAAAAGTGGAAGCCGGTTTTCGGATAAGGTCATGCTCAAACAATGAACCAAAGGACCGGGACCGCATGTCTGACGCATCGAAGGGCCTCAGCCTCTACAACACGCTAACGCGGGTGAAGGAGCGTTTCGTTCCGATCGATCCGAAAAACGTGCGCATGTATGTCTGCGGCCCGACCGTTTATGACTTTGCCCATATCGGCAATGCCAGGCCGGCGATCGTCTTCGACGTGCTGTTTCGTCTTTTGCGCCAACTCTACGGCGAAAATCACGTCACATATGTGCGCAACATCACGGATGTCGACGACAAGATCAACGCCCGCGCGCTCCGGGATTTCGGCCGCGAGATTGCGGCGGGGAAGTTGTCGCTGAACGACGCCATCCGTAAGGTCACAGAAAAGACCGCCGATCAGTACCACAAGGATGTCGCGGCGCTCGGCTGCCTGGAGCCTACTTTCGAGCCGCGTGCCACCGAGTTCGTCGCGCCCCGCGCGGACGGCAAGGCCGACATGCTGTCGCTGATCGCGCAACTGATCGAGCGCGGCCATGCTTATGTCGCCGGCGGCGAGGTGCTGTTCGACACCGCCTCGATGCCGGATTACGGCGAGCTGTCGAAGCGCAATCTCGACGAGCAGCAGGCGGGTGCCCGCATCGCCGTCGATGCCCACAAGAAGAACCCCGGCGATTTCGTGCTGTGGAAACTGTCGACACCGGAAGAGCCGGGCTGGGAAAGCCCATGGGGCAGGGGCCGGCCCGGCTGGCACATCGAATGCTCTGCGATGTCTGCCGCCTATCTCGGCGAGGTCTTCGACATCCATGGCGGCGGCCTCGACCTGATCTTCCCGCACCACGAGAACGAGATCGCCCAGTCGCGCTGCGCCCATGGCACCAAGGTCATGGCCAATGTATGGATGCACAACGGCTTCCTGCAGGTCGAAGGGCAGAAGATGTCGAAGAGCCTCGGCAACTTCTATTCGATCCACGAACTGCTGGAGACCGAGACTTTCGGCGGCCGCACATGGCCAGGCGAGGTGCTGCGGCTGGCGATGCTGATGACGCATTACCGCGAGCCGATCGACTTTTCCGTGCGCAAGCTGGAAGAGGCGGAAAACACGCTGCGCAAATGGAAACGCGCCGCGGACCTGGCGCCTGCGGCGGCCAGGGAACTGCCTGCCGATGTGGTTGAAGCATTGTCCGACGACCTCGCGACTTATGCTGCCTTCCAGCGGCTGACGCAGCTTGCCGGAGAGGCTATCGAATTCAGCGGCAGTGGCGAGAACGCCGCCGCCGCTTCTCTCAAAGCGGCGCTCGCCTTCCTCGGCTTCGACGTCGGCGCCGCCAAGGTGGACGAAGCCGCGATTGCCGAGGCGATCGCCAGGCGCCTGAGGTTCATTGCCGACAAGAATTGGGCCGAAGCCGACCGCATCCGCGAGGAGCTCCTGGCGCAAGGCGTGCAACTGAAAGACGGCAAGGATCCAGTTACCGGCGAACGCGTGACGACCTGGGAGATCAGGCGGTGACGGTGGATGCTCCCGACGTAAAATTGGAGAGGATGGCGCGAGGCGCCCCCCTCTGTCCTGCCGGAAATCTCCCCCTCAAGGGGGGAGATTGGACGTCACTTCGGCTTTCGCTTATCGCCGACGTTGACGATTGGGCGCCGTCGGCGAAACCGCTAATCTCCCCCCTTGAGGGGGAGATGCCCGGCAGGGCAGAGAGGGGGGCCTCGCGATGACCCATCATCGGGTATCTCCGCTCAATCGCGGCAATGCGCGCAAGATGCGCAAGGCAATGACAGATGCCGAACTAAAACTCTGGAACGAAGTTCGCGCGCATAGGCTGATGGGCCTTTCCTTTCGGCGACAGATGCCTATCGCAGGCTACATCGTTGACTTTGCTTGTCCGATCAAAAAACTGATCGTTGAGATTGATGGTTCTCAGCACGCGCGTGCTGAAGCTTCGGCATCCGATGCTGCACGAACCGCGAAGCTCGAAGCGCTCGGCTGGACCATCCTGCGCTTCTGGAACGACGACGTGATCCGCGATATCGACAATGTCTGCCAGCACATCGTCATCGCGGCCGGCTTGGCCGGCGCCGACGTGCCCGCGCCAGCAACGGAGGAGGAGCTCGTTCCATGATCGACCATCTCGGCATCAGCGTTTCCGATTTCGAAAAGTCCAAGGCCTTCTACGACAAGGCGATGGCGCCGCTGGGCGCTTCGCTGCTCTACATGGTGCCCAAGGAATATACAGGCGGCGCCAAGGTCGGCGGCTATGGCCGCGACCGGCCGGTGTTCTGGGTGAGCGCAGGCAGGGAGAAGCCGAAGGACCACCAGCATGTCGCCTTCACCGCGCGCAGCCGCGCCGAGGTCGACGCCTTCCATGCCGCGGCGCTTGCCGCCGGCGGCAAGGACAATGGCGGGCCCGGCCTACGCCCGCACTATCACCCGAACTACTACGGCGCCTTCGTCTTCGATCCCGACGGCAACAATGTCGAGGCGGTCTGCCATGACCCGGAGTGAGCCCATGACTTGGAGGGAGCGATGAGCCTCGACAACCGGCCGGTCTATACGGGCGGCTGCCAGTGCGGCGCGGTCCGCTTCCGCGTCGAGGGCGCGCTCGGCGACGCCTCGGTCTGTCACTGCCGCATGTGCCAGAAGGCGAGCGGCAATTTCTATCTGCCGCTGGTCTCGGTGCGCGGCGCCAGGCTCGACTGGACGCGCGGCGAGCCGAAGCGGTTCCGCTCTTCCAGCGCCGCCTGGCGTGGCTTCTGCGCCGATTGCGGCACACCGCTGACCTTCGAGGCGCCGGATGGCGTGGCGCTTGCGATCGCCGCCTTCGACGATCCGGCAGAGATCGCACCCACCATCCAATGGGGCGTCGAAGCGAAGCTTCCTTACGTCGACGGCATCTCGAAACTGCCGTCCGAGGAGACGATGGGCGATGTCTCGTCGGCGCCTTACCTCGCCGAGCTCGTCTCCTATCAGCATCCCGATCACGACACCGACCAATGGCCGCCGGAGGAAAAACCATGACCGACCAGGTTCGAACAGGCGGCTGCCAGTGCGGCGCCGTGCGCTTCCGCATCAAGGGCAAGGTCGGACGCCCGTCCATCTGCCACTGCCGTATGTGCCAGAAACAATTCGGCAATTTCTTCGGCGCGCTGGTGACGGTGCCGAAGGACGGCGTCGAATGGACCCATGAGGAGCCGAGCTATTTCCAGTCCTCGGTCAACATCGACCGCGGCTTCTGCCGACGCTGCGGCACGCCGCTGACCTACCGCCAGCCGGGCGCGCTGGAGATTGCCATCGGCGCCTTCGACGACCGGTCGGATCTGGCACCGCAGATCCAGGTCAATTACGCGGTCCGGCTGCCCTGGGTCGAAAAGATCTTCGAAGCGCCGGTCCATGACGACCCCGACTACTACCGACGGCAGGAGCAGATCATCTCCTTCCAGCATCCCGACCACGAGACGGCCAACTGGCCGCAGCAGGGCTTGAAACTATGACGATCCACAGCAGTTCCTTGCGTACGCTCTATCCGGAGATCGAGCCGTTCGAGAGCGGCATGCTCGATGTCGGCGATGGTCACACCATTTACTGGGAGCGCTGCGGCACCAAGGGCGCCAAGCCCGCCGTGTTCCTGCATGGCGGTCCGGGCGGCACGATCTCGCCGAAACATCGGCGGCTGTTCGACCCGAAGCTCTACGACGTCATCCTGTTCGACCAGCGCGGCTGCGGGAAGTCGATGCCCAACGCCTCGCTCGAAGCCAACACCACATGGCATCTCGTCGCCGACATCGAGCGCCTGCGCGAGATGGCGGGCTTCGCCAAATGGCTGGTGTTCGGCGGCTCCTGGGGCTCGACGCTGGCGCTGGCCTATTCCGAGACCCATCCCGAGCGCGTCAGCGAGCTGGTCGTGCGCGGCATCTATACGCTGACCCGCGCCGAGCTCGAATGGTACTACCAGTTCGGCGTCTCGGAAATGTTCCCCGACAAGTGGGAGCGCTTCCTGGCGCCGATCCCGCAAGCCGAGCGCGGCGACATGATGGCCGCCTATCGCAAGCGGCTGGTGAGCACGGACCGTAAGGCACAGGTCGAGGCGGCCCTTGCCTGGAGCCTTTGGGAAGGCGAGACGATCACGCTTCTGCCGGAGCCTGAGACCAGCGTGCCGTTTGGCCAGGACGACTATGCGGTGGCCTTCGCCCGCATCGAGAACCATTACTTCGTCCATGCCGGCTGGCTGGAGGAGGGGCAGCTGCTGCGCGACGCCTGGAAGCTCAAGGACATTCCCGGCACCATCGTCCACGGCCGTTACGACATGCCATGCCCGGCGCGCTATGCTTGGGCGTTGCACAAGGCCTGGCCGAAGGCGGATTTCCACCTCATCGAAGGCGCCGGCCATGCTTATTCGGAGCCAGGGATTCTCGACCGGTTGATCCGGGCGACGGATGGGTTTGCGGGGAAAATCTAGTCGATGTACGGCGTTTCGTCCCACCCCCCTCTGGCCTGCCCGTCCTCCGCAGCAGCTGCGCTGCAGCTGCGGAGGGTGGACCGGCCATCTCCCCCGCAAGGGGGGAGATTGGATGTCGCCTTCGCTTTCGCAAACCGCCGACGCTGCAGGACGAGCGCCGTCGGCAAAGCTGCCGATCTCCCCCCTTGCGGGGGAGATGGCCGGCAGGCCAGAGGGGGGTGCTCAAGCGCCTTGCCATCATGACAAAACAAAGATTGTTCCTCTTCGACACCACGCTGCGCGACGGCCAGCAGACGCCGGGCATCGACTTTTCCGTCGAGGACAAGATCGCCATCGCCAAGCTGCTCGACGAGTTCGGCATCGACTATGTCGAGGGCGGCTATCCGGGCGCGAATCCGACCGACACCGCCTTCTTCCAGCAGAAGCGGACGGAAAGCGCGAAATTCGTCGCCTTCGGCATGACCAAGCGGGCAGGAGTCTCGGCTTCCAACGATCCGGGGCTGGCAGCGCTGGTGCAGTCGAAGTCCGACGCCATCTGCTTCGTCGCCAAGAGCTGGGACTACCATGTGCGCGTCGCGCTCGGCTGCACGAATGAGGAGAACCTGGAATCGATCAAGACCTCGGTCGAGACGGCGGCCGCCGCCGGCAAGGAGGCGATGGTCGACTGCGAGCATTTCTTCGACGGCTTCAAGGCCAATCCCGAATACGCGCTGGCCTGCGCCAAGACCGCCTATGCTGCCGGCGCACGCTGGGTGGTGCTGTGCGACACCAATGGCGGCACGCAGCCCTCGGAAGTGAGCGCCATCGTCGAGAAGGTCATCGCCGGCGGGATCCCAGGCGACCATCTCGGCATCCATGCGCACGACGACACCGGCCAGGCGGTGGCCAATTCCCTTGCCGCCGTCGAGGCCGGCGTGCGCCAGATCCAGGGCACGCTGAACGGCATCGGCGAGCGCTGCGGCAATGCCAATTTGATCTCGATCGTGCCGACGCTGGCGCTGAAGCCAGCCTTCGCCGACCGCTTCGAGACCGGCATTTCGGCCGAAGCGCTGACCGGCATTTCGCGGCTCTCCCGCGCCTTCGACGAGTTGCTGAACCGCGCGCCGGAGCCGCAGGCGCCCTATGTCGGCTCCTCCGCCTTCGCCACCAAGGCCGGCATTCATGCCTCGGCGCTCGCCAAGGAGCCGGCGACCTACGAGCATGTAGAGCCGCAAGCAGTCGGCAACCGCCGCCGCGTCATGGTCTCCGACCAGGGCGGCAAGGCCAATTTCCTCGCCGAGCTGAAACGGCGCGGCATCGAGGTGCCGAAGGACGATCACCGGCTCGACGCGCTGATCGCCGTCGTCAAGGAGCGTGAGGCCGAGGGCTACGCGTACGAAGGTGCCGACGCCTCCTTCGAACTCCTGGCGCGCAACATGCTGCATGGCCTGCCGAAGTTCTTCACCGTCACCTCCTTCCGCTGCATGGTCGAGCGCCGCTTCGACGCCAACGGCAATCTGAAGACCGTCTCCGAGGCGATCGTGAAGGTCGAGGTCGATGGCGAGGAGAAGATGTCGGTCGCCGAAGGCCACGGCCCGGTCAATGCGCTCGACATCGCGCTGCGCAAGGACCTCGGCAAATACCAGAGCGAGATCGTCGACCTCGAGCTCGCCGACTTCAAGGTGCGTATCCTCAACGGCGGCACCGAGGCCATCACCCGCGTTCTGATCGAATCGCACGATACCACCGGAGCCCGCTGGTGGACGGTCGGCGTCTCGGAAAACATCATCGACGCCTCTTTCCAGGCGCTGATGGATTCGATCGTCTACAAGCTGATGAAGAACCGCGAGATGGCGGGGCTGGTGGCGGCGGAGTAGGGCTCCTTTCCTCGCCCCCGCAAAGCCAGGGCAATCGCATATGGTGGCGCCAGCCCCCCACTCCGTCTCGGCTTCGCCGAGCCACCTCTCCCCCACGTTCGTGGGGGAGAGGAAACGCCAACCGACGAGGTTGCGGCCTTGAAAGGCTTGGGTTTCCTCTCCCCCATGGACATGGGGGAGAGGTGGCCGCGTAGCGGCCGGAGTGGGGGGCTGGCGCCACTTATTCGATTACCCTGCCCGCAAAGCGGGGGCGAGGAAACAACGTCTCGTCCCCTTGAACCATCACCAAAAGTCCATTGATCCATCACAACTTTGCGATGGTCATCAGCATGTGCCTGGGCCATAGCGTTGGGCCATGGTCACCGCAACAGCCGATCTCGATCAAGACGCAAAGGCCCGCCGCGGCTTCCTTTTGGCGCTCGGCGCCTATTTCCTGTGGGGGCTGCTGCCCTTCTACATGAAGGCGGTGGCGCATCTGCCGCTCGCCGAGGTGATCGCCAACCGCGTCGTCTGGTCGGTGCCGATCGCCGCTTGCGTGCTGGTCTGGGCCGGCCGCACCGCCGATTTCAAGGCGGCGATCCGCTCGCCTCGCAGCATCGCCATGGCGGCGCTGACGGCGGTGCTGATCTCGATCAACTGGGGCATCTATGTCTGGGCGATCGCGGTCGACCGCACCGTCGAGACCGCGCTCGGCTATTACATCAACCCGCTGGTCAGCGTCGTGGTCGGTGCCGTGCTGCTCGGCGAGAAGCTCGACCGCCTGCAGATCGCCGCGGTGGCGCTGGCGGCGATCGCGGTCGCCGTGCTCACTGTCGAGGCCGGCAAGTTGCCCTGGGTGTCGCTGGCGCTCGCCTTCTCCTTCGCCGCCTACGGCTTCTTCCGCAAGACGCTGCCGATCGGCCCGAGCCAGGGTTTCCTGCTCGAAGTGCTGCTGCTCTCGGTGCCGGCGCTCTGCTACATCGCCTACCTGATTGCGACCGGCCAGGATCATTTCATCTCCAGCACCGCGAAAGACACCGCGCTGTTGATCGGCTGCGGCCCGATCACCGCGGTGCCGCTTCTGCTCTTTGCCTTCGGCGCCAGGCTGCTCCGCCTCTCCACCATCGGCATCATGCAGTATATCGCGCCGACCATGGTGTTCCTGATCGCCGTGCTGATCTTCGACGAACCATTCGGCACGATCCAGGCCATCGCCTTCGCACTGATCTGGACGGCGCTGGCCATGTACAGCTGGTCGATGTTCAAGGGCCGCGAGGCCAGGCCGGCGGCACCAGCGACAAGGTAAGCATTGCCAGGAAAGTGCAAGACGGTTTCCGTCCGGAATTGCGTCAAACTAGACAGCAATTCCAGGAAAAGTGTGAGCGGTTTTCCGTCCGGAATTGCGTCAAACTGGACAGCAATTCCAAGAAAAGTGTGAGCGGTTTTCCGTCCGGAATTGCGTAAACAGGAAGGAGAGGCATCCGATGTACGTGCTGCATATCGGCAACAAGAACTATTCGTCCTGGTCGCTGCGGCCGTGGGTGCTGATGCGCGCCCTCGATATTCCCTTCGAGGAGCGGCTGACGCCGTTCCCGACCGGATCGAGTTTCAGCCTCTTCCGGTCGTTCTCGCCCAATGGCCGCGTGCCCTGCCTGGTCGACGACGGCTGGGCGGTCTGGGATTCGCTCGCCATCGTCGAATATCTGGCCGAGCGCCATCAGGCCGTCTGGCCGGACGATGCGAAAGCGCGCGCCTGGGCGCGTTCGGCCGCGGCTGAGATGCATTCGAGCTTCACCGCGCTGCGCAACCTCTGCCCGATGAGTTGCGGCGTGCGCGTCGTATCGTTGCCGATGTCCAATGCGTTGAAACATGATCTCTTCCGCCTCGACGACCTTTGGAACGACGGCCTCGCCCGTTTCGGCGGACCGTTCCTCGCCGGCGACCGGTTCACCGCGGTCGATGCCTTCTTCGCCCCGGTAGCCTTCAGGGCGCAGTCCTATGGCCTGGCCTTCGAGGGCGCCGCCGCTGCCTATCCCAAGCGGTTGCTCAACCTACCGGCAATGCGCGAATGGTATGCGGCTGGCCTCGCCGAGACATGGCGCGAGCCGGACCACGAAGCCGAGGTCAGTGCCACAGGAACGATTGTCGAGGATCTGCGCGCGACTGCCTAGTTGTTGTTTTTCGCAATTCCGGACGGGAGTCCGGCATTGCCCTAAACGCGGCCAAGCCGCCGCACGATCATGTAGACGATGCCGGCGATAATGACCGATATCGCCGTCACCACCCAGAAACCCATCGGCGTGCCGACCAGCGGCAGCCCGCCGACATTCATGCCGAACAGGCCTGAGATGATGGTCATCGGCAACAGCACCGCCGTCATGACGGAGAGGATATAGAGCAGCTGGTTCGACTGCTCCGTCAGCTTCGCCATCAGCTCATCCTGCAGGAGCCTGGTTCGCGCCTGCAATTGCTCGCCGTCATGATGCAGCGTGTGCGCCCGGTGCGAGAGCCTCGTCGCCATGTCGTTGATCGGGTCCGGCAGGTCGTCGCGGTGCGAATGGTCGAGATGGCGGAAGAGGTTGCTGAGCGTCGCCATCTGCCGGTGGATGATCACCAGTTGCCGGCGCGCGTCGACCAGGGCCTGCCGTTCGCTGTGCCAGGCGTCGCAGACGATGCGGTCCTCGATGCCGTCGAGCGTGTCGCCCATCTTGTCGAGCGCGCCCGACATGCCGTCGAGCGACTGGCCCATCACCGCCTCGATCAGCTCGGCCGGCGAATGGAATTTGCGCGTGCCGCCTTCCACTGCCTTGCGGATTTTGTCGACCGATTCCAGCGGCTGCTTGCGGGCGCCGATCAGCATCGTCTCGTTGAAGGCGAAGCGGAAATGCGTGAGCCCGCGCGCCTCGGCGAAGTCGTGCCTGAGGTCGGGGAGGTCGCCGTAGAGGAAGTCATCCTCGAAATCGATATGGCAGCCATGGCTGGGCGACAGGAAGGCCTCGCGCACCGGCGCCGGCAGCGCCTGCTCGGCGCCGATCTCCCGGCGCGCGCGCATGTCGGTGATTTGGTAGCTGCGCCACGTCCAGCGTGCCTCGGCCGGGTCCTTGGTGCGCAGGCCCTGGGCGGTGAAATGATAGATGAAGAACAGACCGTGCTCGTCGGGCAAATAGGGCGAGAGGTCGGTGCCTTCGTTGGGGACAGCGATGTTCATGGCGGCTTCGCCGGCTCTTGATGCGGTCGGGCTCGCTGGGGGCGGCCGGGTGAAGCTTCTAGCACGGGCCCCCCTGCATTCGTGTGACAGTTCGGTGACTGCGGGCGTGCGCCGGCCGACGGTCCTTCCGCGGCGAGATTCCGCGCTTCTCAAAAAATCTTCGTCCATCCGGGAATAAAGCCCGGGCCTTCCGGGTCTTGCTGTGTAGCGGGGCGGACCTTCGGGCCGGACGTCGCCAGCCCCGGAGGAATGCTCACTTCCAGGAAACCACCGCTATACGCAGTCACTAGAAAGGAGACTTCTGATGTTCAACATGTCACGCCGCATGGTGCTCGGATCCGCCGCCGCCGCGGCCGCCTTCGGCATTGCCGGCAGGCTGGAATTCGCGCCTGCCGCTCACGCCGAAACCCCGGTCGAGCCGCTGGTCGGCTTCTACAAATACAAGGTGGGCTCGCTCGAGGTCACCGCCGTCTATGACGGCATCTGGCGCAAGCCGCACGATCCGGCCTTCATCAAGGACGTCTCGGTCGACGACACCAAGGCGGCGCTCGCCAAGGCGGGGCTCACCACCGATTTCATGCCCATCCCGCTGACCGTCGTCGTTCTGCAGATGAACGGCCGCACCATCATGATGGATGCCGGCTCCGGCGTCGGCCAGTGGCAGGCCAACGCCACGCATCTGCCGGCCAACATGAAAGCCGCCGGCATCGACTACAAGGCGATCGACACTGTTCTGATCTCGCATTTCCACCCCGATCATGTCTGGGGCCTGATGGAGAAGGGCACCAACGCGCCGGTGTTCCCGAATGCCGAGCTGATCGTCAACGCTGCCGAATACAATTGGTGGACTGACCCCAGCCGGCTTGCCAAGCTTCCCGAAGGCCGCAAGCCGGCGGGCAAGCGCATCGCCGAAAACTTCCCGAAGTGGAAGAACTGGAAGCTGGTGGACGACGGCACGGAAGTGGTGCCCGGCATCCGAATCATGGCCGCGCCCGGCCATACGCCCGGCCACTCGGTCTACCATGTCGATGCCGGCTCCGAGCAGTTCCTCGTCTCGGCCGACACCATGTATGTGCCGGCGCTGCTCGCCCCGCATCCCGAATGGCAGGGCGCCTACGACCAGGACGGGCCGATGGCGATCGCCACGCGCCACCGGATCATCGACCAGGTGATCGCCGACGACGTCCGCGTCTGCGGCTCGCATTTCCCGTTCCCCGGCACAGGCAGCTTCGTCAAGGACGGCAACGCCTACGCCTTCACTCCGACCCAGATCTGAATCGAACTCTGAGAAGAAAGCGACAACGCCAATGAAATATGCACTTTTCGCGGTGCTCGGCGCCATTGCGGTGCTGACCGCGGCCCCGATCGCCATCGCCGTGCCGGCCTATGCCGTGGACGACATCGAAGGCGCCGACGCGCCGGACCTGACGGCCGTGAAGGCCAAGATCGACGCCAAGGACTATCAAAGCGCGCTGGCCGACCTGCGCGACCTCGCGCAGGACACCCAGCAGGCCGACGTCTACAACCTGCTCGGCTTCACCCTGCGCAAGACCGGCGACTACCAGACCTCGCTCACCTACTACAGCAAGGCGCTGGAGCTTAAACCCGACCACAAGGCCGCCCACGAATATCTCGGCGAGCTCTATGTCGAGACCGGCGACATGGCCAAGGCCAACGAGCAGCTCGCCTCGCTGCAGAAACTCTGCCCGGCCGGCTGCGAGGAGCTTTCCGACCTTAAGCAGGCCATCGACACCAAGGTGACGAAGTAGGAGTGGGCGCCGTTCTTCGCCCGGACGAGTGCCGCGAAGTGGCCGGCGACAGGGCATTCGAGAAGCGCAGACATCGCCAATGTCTGCGCCGCCCCTCATCCGCCTGCCGGCGCCTTCTCCCCGTAGAGTGACGGGGAGAAGGAGGCTAGTCGCGACCTCGGCGCCTTTCCTGCCACGTTTGCGATTGGCGAAACCGTCGATGAGAGCGCCCCTCTCCCCGTCACGATACGGGGAGAGGATGCCGGCAGGCAGGTGAGGGGCGGCGCGGCGCTCGGGGAAAGTCGCCTTGCCCTTATGAAGATTCAATTGGAGCCGACATGACACCGACCGAATTCATCGAGAAGCTTCATGCCAGGGACGTGGCCCTGCTTGGCGGCCGCCTGCTCCTGTCCCTCATCTTCGTGCATGAGGGGCTGCAGCTCGCGACCCATTTCGAAGGCGCTGAGAAAGCGATGGCCGCACTGGGCATCGGCGCGCCGCTGCTCGTTGCCACCATCGCGCTGCAGCTCGGCGCCGGCCTGTCGGTCGCGCTCGGCATCCTGGCGCGGCTCGGCGCGGTTGGGCTCGGCCTGTTCTGCCTGATGACGGCCAGCCTCTTCCACACCAACTTCGCCAGCCAGAACGAATTGCTGCATTTCGAGAAGGATCTCGCGATCGCTGGCGGCATGTTCATCCTGGCGCTCAGCGGCTCCGGCAGGTTTTCACTGAATAGAGCGCTGGGGCGATTCGTAAAGAGCAGGGCCGGCGAAGGCGCCAAGGTCGAAGCCATCGAGCCACATCCTTCAGTCGGCGAGACGAGCCTGCCGGTTTGAGGGGCGCCACTCACAGCACGCTGGTGATCCCGCCATCCACCAGCAGCGTCTGTCCGGTAACGAAGCTCGCGGCGTCCGAGGCCAGGAATACCGCGGCGCCGGCGAGCTCCTCGACATCGCCCCAGCGACGCATTGGGGTGCGGCCGGTCAGCCAGCCAGAGAATGTCTCATCGGCGACGAGGGCCGCGTTGAGCTCGGTTTTGAAGTAGCCGGGCGCGATCGCGTTGACACGCACGCCGTGCTGGCCCCATTCGCCGGCCATCGACTTGGTCAGCATGGTGATCGCGCCCTTGCTCGCCGCGTAGGGCGCGATCGAGGGGCGGGCGAGCACGCTCTGCACCGAGGAGACGTTGATGATGACGCCCTTGCGGCGCTCAATCATGCCCCTCACCACCGCCCGGCTCACCTTGAACACGCCGTCGAGGTTCGTGGCCATCAGCGCGTCCCAGTCGGCGTCGCTGAACGTCTCCAGCGGCGCGCGGCGCTGGACGCCGGCATTGTTGACCAGGATGTCGATCGGGCCGGTGCCGGCTTCCGCCGCCGCGACCGCGCTGTCGACCGACTGCGTGTCGGTGACGTCGATCATCGACTCTGCGATTGCGTAACCCTCGGCGCGCAGGCGGTCGCCGGCGGCCCTCAGCTCTTCGGCCTTGCGGCCGCCGAGCGTGACCCGCGCGCCGGCGCCGGCAAGCGCCTCGGCGAAGGCGAGCCCCAGCCCGCGGCTGGCGCCGGTGATGAAGGCATGCCTGCCCTCGAGGCTGAACAGGCGGCCGAGATAGTCAGTCGAACGCAATTTGCACCTTCATCGATTTGTCGCCGGCAAGCGCGCCGGCCAGCGCCAACGTGCCGCGCGGCTCGATGAAGCGCAAGGTGCTCCTCCATGGGTCGCGCCGGCGGAGTGAGAGTGTTCATGTCCCCGCGATGCGCCGGTGCACGCGGCCCAGGCTTTCCGCGAAGGTATCGAACAGCCCGCGCTCGGTAAGCTCCCGAAGCACCTGCTCGTTGATGCCGCCGCGCGTCGCGTAGTCCTGCGAGAGATGCATGAAACCTTCGTCCGGCGCGGTATCGGGCGCGTTGGCCAGCGCCTTGTAGATGCTGGTGATGTAGTCGCGTGCCTTGTCGTTGGAAACACCCTGGCTGCGCACCCAGCTGTGGATCGTGTCCAGATATTTGAAATAGCTGGCGTAGGTCGCAGTGACGACCGTCAGCGCGTCGAACTCGCTTTGACCTTCGACCTCGATGACGCCGCCCAGCCTGGCGAAGAACGCCGCCACGATCGGATCCGGCGGGCAGATGATGGTCGAGCCCTGCAGGCGGGCGATCATCGGCATCGGTAGGGCCTTGCTGACATGCGTTGCGGGCCAGACGAGCGCGGCGATCTCCTCGCGCGACACGGTGGCGATCAGGCTGACGACGTGATGGTCCTTCCGGAACCGCAATTCCCGCAGCACCTCGCGCGCGATCTGCGGACGCACCGCCAACATGACGGTGTCGCATTGGTCGAGCACGGCTTGGTTGTCGGCGGCAATGAACACATCCGCAAAACGCGCAGCGAGGTCGGCGGCGACCGCCTCGTTGCGCGGCGAGACCACGACCGCCGTCTGTTCGCCAGGCAGCGATTTCAATCCGGTGACGATGGCCGAGCTCAGCGCGCCTGTGCCGATAAAGCCGAGTTTCATTGACCTCTCCGAAAATGGCGGTTCAAGGAAGATCCTCTCGCTCTAGGCCAGGGCGCAACAAACTGGCAAGATGGCCTATGTTTCTGCCAACCGCGATTTGGGGGCGACGGTTACGCAATGACTTTGCTTCAATTCGCAGTCACCGGCGAACAAATCTCAAACGAAGAGACGGAAGAGGTCATCCGCGAGGCGGAACCGCATCGCAGTTTGGTACGCTATCGCCCCGATGGTGGCGAGCTGTTCATTCATACGCGGATGAATATGGCGCTTCTGCGGGCCGCCGCTTCGCTGCCGATCCTGCTCCTGAAGATCACCCCGCGCGCAAACGAATTGACGCCGCGCGATGCTCTGCTGACGCCGAAGGGATCGGTTCGGAACTACGCTTTTCTCGAAAGGCTTTGCGAGGATCTGGCCACTGCAAGTTGCCCAGCCTGCTATATCGCAGAGCAGCACGGTGAGGGGCGCAGGGATTTCTACTTTACGACCGAAGACGTCGCCGGTTTCGAGCGGATAGCCTGCACCGCCGCCGAGGCATTGGTCTTTCCGATCGCCCTCGAGCAGCATTCGCTTGCGCAGATGGCGCCGCTCATTCTTCCTGCCGAGGCGATTGGCGATCTCAACCTGGAAATCGCCCCGGAGGCCCGTATTCGCCCGACGCGCTTCGAGTTCTGGGGCGCGGAGCCTGCACTGAAAAAGCTGTGCGCCGAGCTCGAAAAGCGCGGCTATCGCTTCCTCAGCTTCGAGGCGTTCTCCCGTGAATTGCGGATGACAAAAAACGTGCCAATCGACGGAGAAGGGTTTGGAGTGGTGTTGAGGGAGATCGTACCTTTGGCGCGGTCGCTGCAATGCAGCTATTGCGGCACCGAGACCGTCGAAGGGCGGGACCAGTTCCTGCTCGCCCGCCCTCTGCCGGAACGCTACACCGGCGCGTCGCGAGGCGGCTTTTTTAATCGCATCTTCGGTCGCTCGTAGGTGCTGCCGGGTGCCCGGCAGCACCTATCTCCGTGCCGGTCTCAGCGCTTCGGGCCGAAACCGGGGTAGGGGCTGAGCGGCACGATTGCGGCGATGTCCATCATGCCGGCCCCGACCAGCGGCAGGGTGGCGAGATGCCCGCGCACCTCTTTGTCGTCGGTTGCCTCGAACATCATGCCGCTGCCGGGGACGTCGCCTCGGTTCCAGACCTGGCGCACGGCGCCTTGCGCGTAGAGCGTGCGCCGCTGCTCGGCTTCGCCTGGCAGCAGCGGCGCGAAATCGGCGTCGCTGAACTTTTCGGTGTTGCGGGTGAGAAGGGCAAAGAACTGCATGGCGGTCTCCTTTGTGGCCTGTTGATGCCTGAGATATCGCGCCGGCTGGTCAGACTGTCCAAGACTGATTAGGCTAAAGTTCAGACCTTTAAGGACTTCATAGAGGCAAGAAATGCTCGACCTGCGGCAGATAAGATATTTCGTCGCCGTCGCCGAGGCCGGCAATGTCGGCCGCGCCGCCGAGCAGCTGCACATCTCGCAATCGCCCTTGAGCCGGCAGATCATGCAGCTCGAGGAGCAGTTGGGTGTCTCGCTCTTCGAGCGGGCGAAGCAGCGCATCCATCTCAACGCCGAGGGCAGGGCCTTCCTTGCCGAGGCCCGCGCGCTGCTCGCCAATGCCGCGCGGCTGGAGGAGCTTGGGCGCAACCTGGCCAGCGGCGCCGCCGGCAGCCTCGCCATCGGCTATGTCGAGGGCGCGGTACATGCCGGGCTGATCGCCGTCATGCTCAGGGAATTCCGCCGCGAGCGGCCGGATTTCCATCTGCAGCTTAGGAGCCGGCGCACAGCGGCGCAATTCGAGGATTTGCGGCAGCGCGTACTCGATCTCGGCTTCGTCTATGCGTCGGCGCCGAAGGGCGATCCGGACCTGGACAGCATGCTGGTGCGGCGCGAGCCGCTGGTCTTGGCGATCCCCGAGGGCGATCCGCTTGCCGGTGTCGCCGACATCCAGCCCGGCCATCTTGACGGCCGCGTCTGGATCACCGTGGTGCGCCAGCCCGACGACACCAACCGCGCGCAGTTCCTGGCGGCTTGCGTCGAGGCCGGCTTCGTTCCCGACATCGCCTATGAGACGGCCGATCCCTTGACCTCGCTCGGCCTGGTCAGCGCCGGCCTCGGCCTCGCGACGGTGCAGCAGAGCCTGGAAAGCGCCGCGCCGCCGGGCATCGTTTTCCGCGATATGCCCTGGTTCAAGCGTAGTGTTGAGATCCATCTCGCCTGGCGGCGCAATGACCGGAGGGCGGTGATTGGGGATTTGAGGAAGGCAGTGAGTAGTGAGTAGTGGACAGATATCGGTCCGCGCGATCCAGCGCTTCACTATTCACTATTCACTATTCACTACTCACTCACATCTTATCTATCACCGCCTGCACACCCTCCGTCGGCGCATCCACCGACGAGCCCGCCACCATGATGGCAGCGACGATTGCCTCGGGGTCGTTGACCACCAGCGGCTTCACTCTATGTGCGGTGTGGATGAAGCCTTCGTCCGACATGTGCTCGATCAGCACCAGCATCGGATCCCAGAAACCTTTGATGTTGGCGAAGACGATCGGTTTGCGATGGTGGCCGAGCTGCGCCCAAGTCATGATCTCGACGATCTCCTCGACCGTGCCGATGCCGCCAGGCAGGGCCACAAAGGCGTCGGATTTCTCGAACATCCTGTGCTTGCGCTCGTGCATGTTGTCGGTGATCAACAGCTCGTCGAGCTTGTCGAGAGCGCTCTCGGTCGCTTCCCGATTGATCAGGAAGCGCGGGATGATGCCGGTCACCTTGCCGCCGGCCTTGAGCGCGCCTTCGGCGACAGCGCCCATGATCCCCTTGGTGCCGCCGCCATATATCAGGCGCAGACCGGATTTCGCCAGCGAGCGGCCGAGCAGGTGTCCGGCCTTGATATAGGCCTCGTCGCGGCCCGGAGACGAGCCGCAATAGACGCAGACGGATCGAATCGTGTTCATGGCGATGATTGGTGATAGGGACGGTCTGCGCGGTCAAGCCCAAGGGCGGGCTTTTTCTTGTCGGACTCGGCAAAACACGCTAGACCGGCGTTAGGTGGCTAAGGGGGCACTAAAAGATTATGGCTATCAATCCTTCCAAGGCGTTTTTGTTCGCGGCGGGCGGCTTTGCCGTCGTCGCGGCGGTCGCCTACGGGTCGGGCGCGCTCGACCCTTACGTCAACGACCAGAAACCGGCGCAGGTCGCTGCACTTCCGCAAGCCGACACGAAGCCGGCTGAATCCTCGAGCACATCCACCGAGGCGCGCTTGCCGCAGACGCAAGCCCCGGCCGACACGATGGCGCCCGCGAACAACACGATGGCGCCGGCCAATAAGATGGCGCCCGCCAACAACGCGATGGCACCGGCCAACAAGGCGACGGCCCCCGCGGCATCCGCGCCGGCCGCTCAGGCGCCCGCCGCCGGTCCGGTATTGCCGACCTTCGATGTCGTGCGCGTCGAAGGCAACGGGTCGATCGTCGTCGCCGGCAGTGCCGCGCCCAACGCCAAGGTCGAGATCTTGAACGGCGGCACGGTGCTCGGCTCGACCGATGCCGGTCCCGACGGCGCCTTCGCCATCGTGCTCGACGATCCGCTGAAGCCCGGCGACTACACGATCACGCTGCGCGCCACCGCCGACGGCGTCGCGGTCGCCTCGGCGCAGACCGCCGTCGTCTCGGTGCCGCAGAGCCCGACCGGCCAGGTGCTGGCGATGGTCGAGGAGCCGGGCAAGCCGTCCGAATTGCTCACCGTGCCGCAGCCCGAAGCCAAGCCGGCCGCACCGGCCGCCGCTGACCAGCCTGCCGCTCAGACGCCGGCCGCAACCGCCCCGGCGACGTCCAAAACCGAGGCGGCGCCCGCAGTGACTGCTCCGGCCGCCGGCGACCAGGCTGCCGCCCCCGCAACGCCGGCACCCGCCGGCGCAGGCGAGCCCAAGATCGCCGTCGAGGCGGTCGAGATCGACGGCAGCAAGATCTTCGTCGCCGGCACCGCCGATCCCGGCCGCAAGGTGCGCGCCTATGCCGACGACATCCTGCTCGGCGAGGCCAAGACTTCGCCCGACGGGCATTTCCTGATCGAGGCGAAACGCGACATCCCTGTCGGCAATTACACCATCCATGTCGACGGCCTTGCCGACGACGGCGTGAAGGTCGTCGCCCGCGCCGCCGTGCCGTTCGAACGCGAGCCCGGCGAGTCGATCGCCGCCGTCGCGCCGAACGAGACCAAACCGGCTGGAACCAAGCTCACGCAGGTCCAGGGTGCCGGGTCTCTGGCCGGGCAGGCCAAGCCCGCCGAGAGTGCGGCACCCTCCGCAACCGCGGAAGCGGCGAAGCCCGCGACGACGCCGGCCGCCGAGGCGCCGGCCAATGTCGCGGAAGCGAAGCCATCAGCCGATGTGCCGGAGACGGTCGCACCGAAGCTCGAACATACCGAAGGCTCGGTCATCATCCGCCGCAAGGATACGCTCTGGCGCATCTCACGCCGGGTCTATGGCCATGGCACTCGCTTCTCGACCATCTATCTCGCCAACCAGGACCAGATCCGCGATCCGAACCGCATCTGGCCCGGCCAGGTCTTCAAGGTTCCCGGCAAGTCGAAGGAAGGCGAGCCGGCCGACATGAAGGCCATGGGCGACCAGATGACTACGCCGAAAGCGGAGTAGGAGCGAGGCGGTTGAGCGCGTAGTCTCCCCCCTCGAGGGCCTCGAGGGGGAGATGGCCGGCAGACCAGAGGGGGTCGCTGCGCGTGAAGCGCCGACCTCCTGCGCGACGAAGAGGGCGTTGGCGATTCACGCGAGACGACCCCTCTGTCGCCTTCGGCGACATCTCCCCTCTCGAGGGGGGAGATTATCCGTGCTACCCATCCGCCTAGCTTGCCCTCTCAACCTTCATCGTCTATCGCCGATGGACGATGACCGAATCCCCATCCGACAACCGCGCTCCCGACAGCCGCGCCATCGCCGCGCGGTTTGCCGCACTTTCGCATCCGGCGCGCATCGAGATCCTGAAGCACCTCTCGGCGAGCCGCTGTTGTTCCTGCCGTGAGGTCGTCGACCATTTCGACCTGGCGCAATCCACCGTTTCGCAGCATCTGAAAATCCTGGTCGAGGCCGGGCTGGTCCGCTTCGAGCCCGACCGGCAGCGCTCGCGCTATGCGGTCGACCATGCAGCGCTGGCCGGCGTGTCCGCCTCGCTCGCCGCGCTCGTCAACTCCTGCTGCCGCTGACCCTCTCACCCAAAAGGCAAGAATAGTGGCCGACAAGACCGTCTCCGCCGAATCCGGCACCCTCACCACACTGCGCAACCTGTGGCCCTATATGTGGCCGGCCGACCGCGCCGACTTAAGAGCCCGCGTCACCTGGGCGACGCTTCTCCTGGTCATTGCCAAGGTTACGCTGGTCGCCGGTCCCTATTTCTTCAAATGGGCGACCGATGCTCTGGCCCACGGCTCGAAGAGGCCGCCGCCGCTGCCCGCCTTCATGCTCGCGCCGGTGATGCTGGTCATCGCCTACAACGTGCTGAGGCTTGTGCAGCTCGGCTTCAACCAGCTGCGCGATGCGCTGTTTGCCCGCGTCGGGCAATATGCGGTGCGCCAGCTCGCCTTCCGCACCTTCGTCCACATGCACCAGCTGTCGCTGCGCTTCCATCTCGAGCGCCGCACCGGCGGCCTGTCGCGCATCATCGAGCGCGGCACCAAGGGCATCGAGACGATCGTGCGCTTCGTCATGCTGAACACGGCGCCGACCATCCTCGAATTCGCGCTGACCGCCGGCATCTTCGCCTACACCTATGGCTGGAAATACGTGGCCGTGGTGGCGATCACCGTGTGGATCTATGTCTGGTTCACGGTCAAGGCCAGCGACTGGCGCATCTCGATCCGCCGCGACATGAACGACAGCGACACCGACGCCAACACCAAGGCGATCGACTCGCTTCTGAACTTCGAGACGGTCAAATATTTCACCAATGAGCTCATGGAGGCCGAGCGCTTCGACCGCTCGATGGCGCGTTACGAGATCGCCGCGACGAAAACCTGGACCTCGCTCGGCTGGCTGAACTTCGGCCAGGGCTTCGTCTTCGGTCTCGGCACCGTCATCGTCATGTGCATGTCGGCGCTGGAGGTGCAGGCGGGCACGCAGTCGGTCGGCGATTTCGTCTTCATCAACGCCATGCTGATGCAGCTTTCCGTGCCGCTCAACTTCATCGGCTTCATCTACCGCGAGATCCGCCAAGGCCTGACCGATATCGAGCACATGTTTGACCTGCTCGACGTGCCGCAGGAGATCGTCGACAAGCCCGACGCGAAGCCGCTGAAGGTCGGCCCCGGCAAGGTCGAGTTCCGCGACGTGCATTTCTCCTATGATCCGAACCGCAAGATCCTGAAAGGGGTCTCCTTCGAGGTGCCGGCCGGCAAGACGGTGGCGATCGTCGGCCCCTCCGGCGCCGGCAAGTCGACCATTTCGCGGCTTTTGTTCCGCTTCTACGACGTGCAAGGCGGCCAGGTGCTGATCGATGGCCAGGACATCCGCGATGTCACGCAGGCGAGCCTGCGCGCCGTGCTCGGCATGGTGCCGCAGGACACGGTGCTCTTCAACGATACCATCGCCTACAACATCCGCTATGGCCGCGTCGGCGCCAGCGAGGAGGAGGTGCGCAAGGCGGCCGAGCTCGCCCAGATCGGGCCGTTCATCGCCAAGCTTCCCGAGGGCTACCGCTCGATGGTCGGCGAGCGCGGGCTGAAACTGTCGGGCGGCGAGAAGCAGCGCGTGGCGATCGCCCGCACCATCCTCAAAGCGCCGCCGATCCTGATGCTCGACGAGGCGACCTCGGCGCTGGACACCCAGACCGAGCAGGAGATCCAGGCCGCGCTCGACGTCGTCAGCAAGGGCCGCACCACCATTGTCATCGCCCACCGGCTGTCGACGGTGATCTCGGCCGACGAGATCATCGTGCTCAAGGACGGCCAGATCGCCGAGCGCGGCACGCATGCCGCGCTCTTGCGCAAGCAGGGCCTCTACGCCTCGATGTGGGACCGCCAGCGCGAAGCGACCGAAGCCGAGGAGCGGCTGCGCATCGCCCGCGAGGCCGACGAGCTTGGTGTGATTGTGAGGAGAAGGACGTCCGAGGTGAGCTAGCGCCTCTTCCTTCTCCCCTTGTGGGAGAAGGTGGCCTCGCGAAGCGAGGTCGGATGAGGGGTGCTCCAGCTTGGCGATACGTTGGAAATCGCCGCAGCCTCATTCCTTCCAACACCCCTCATCCGTCTCGGCGCTGCGCGCCGATCCACCTTCTCCCACAAGGGGAGAAGGGAAGGCCGGCGCAAATTTCCCCTTGACCTCAACCTAGCTTGAGCTTGCAAACCGTCTCCGAGCCCCTGCGAAGCAAACCTTCCAAGAACGGAGACAGATCGAAATGAGCAAGATAAATCAACGCGATGGCAGCGTCTTCCGGGTCGACAAGTTCGTCGTCCCGGCGGCAGCGCGCGACGAGATCCTCGGCAAGGTCAGGATGACGCATGAACTGCTGCGCCAGCAGGACGGCTTCGTGCAGGATTTCCTGCTCGAGCAGTTCTCCGGCCCGGGCGAGTTCAACATCGTCACCATGGTCGAGTGGGAAAGCCAGGCGGCAGTCGACAAGGTGGTGCCGATCGTCAAGGCAGCCCACGAGCGCATCGCCTTCAACCCTCAGGAAACGATCGCCCGCCTCGGCGTCAAGGCCGACATCGCCAACTATCAGCGCCTGCCGGAATTGTAGGACGGCCATCCCGCCCCAGGCGAGGAAACAGCGGCGCTCAGCACCTGACCGGTGCGGGCGTCGCTCACCATGTTCTCGAAACCGCGCCATTCGGCGGCGGCGATGAACAGCGTTCTGCCACCGGCTCCGCCCAGCATGCAGGCAAAGCAGCCGCGGTCGGCCTCGACCCGGTCGAGCTTCGCGCCGCCCTCGCGCACCTTGACGCAATGCCGATTGGGCACGTCGGCATACCAGACGCAGCCTTCGGCATCGATGCAGATGCCGTCGGGATAATCATTGCCGAGATCGGCCCAGACGCGCCGGTTGGATAGATCGCCGTCATCGCCAATGGCGAAGGCAGTCAGCCGCCTGGCGTGGGATTCGGCGACGATCAGCGTCTTGTTGTCCGGCGTCACCGCCATGCCGTTGGCGAAGGCAATATTCTCGGCGACCTGCCGGACCGCGCCGTCCTGCATGATCAGCACGATGGTGCCCGGTCCGAAATGCTCGCCCGGTGCAGGGGCTGGCCCGCCACCGTTGACATAGACATTGCCGCGACCATCGACGACGATCTCGTTCCACGGGTTTTTCGACAGCTGCCTGAGATCGGCATGGGTCACGAGCGTTCCGTCTGCCTCCTGCCTGAGCAGAACACCCTCCCGTCCGGAGACGACGAGCAGCCGCCCGTCGGGCAGCCAGTCGATCGAATAGGGCAGGACTGTCGGCACAGTCAGCATGACCTCGCTCTTGCCGTCTTCGTCCACGGCGACGATCTCACCGGTACCCCAGTTGCAAAGCCACAGCCGCCCCTCATGCCAGCGCGGAGATTCGCCGAAGGCGAGGCCTTCCACGATGACTTTGGCACTCACTGCGGACGATTTCGGCGATGACATTGGCGGGCTCCCTGGGCGTGTCGTCTAGCCAAGGACGAGTGGAAGGGCCGGGTTCCTACAACAAGGCAGAAGTAAATGGCTACCCGTCGCCACTCTATCCCTCCCCCATTGTTGCGTTGCGGGGAGGGGGGCTTTCGGCTATTGAGGCCGGACCTGAAACAGGGACCGCCCTTGAGCCCTATGACGCTTCTCGATTCGATCAAGAATACGTTCGTTCCGATCCATCGCGAGGGCTATCCCTTCATCGCCGCCTTCGGCGCGGCAACGCTGTTCCTCGGCTATTTCTCCTCGATCCTATTCTGGGTCGGGCTGATCCTCACTGCCTGGTGCATCTATTTCTATCGCGATCCCGAGCGCGTCACGCCGGTCGACGACCGGCTGGTGGTGAGCCCGGCCGATGGCGTGATTTCCGCCGTCGGCCCCGCTGTGCCGCCGCGCGAGCTTGGCCTGGGCGCAGGCGAGATGACCCGCATCTCTGTGTTCATGAATGTCTTTTCCTGCCACATCAACCGCGCGCCTGTGCGCGGCAGGATCACGCGGATCGAGCATCGCCCCGGCAAATTCCTCAACGCCGAGCTCGACAAGGCAAGCTCCGAGAACGAGCGCAACGGCCTGGTCATCGACAGCCCCAACGGCACGATCGCCGCGGTGCAGATCGCCGGCCTGGTGGCGCGCCGTATCGTCTGCTGGGCCGAGGCCGGCGGCTCGATCGGCATCGGCGAGCGTTTTGGGCTGATCCGCTTCGGCTCGCGCGTCGACGTCTTCCTGCCGACGAACGCGGTGCCGCGCGTCGCCGTCGGCCAGACGGCGGTGGGCGGCGAGACGGTGCTTGCGGAGTTCGGCGGCGCGGCCGTCGCCCCGCTGGTCAGGATTTCCTGAGCGGTGGGCGCGCCCTTCAAGAAATTCGAGGCGCACGCCAGCGGCGGCCCACGCATCCGTGAGATCCCGATGCGCATGGTGCTGCCCAATCTGGTCACCGTGCTCGCCATCTGCGCCGGCCTGTCCGGCATCCGCTTCGCCTTCGAGGACCGTTTTGAGCCGGCCGTCGTCATGGTGCTGCTCGCCGCTTTCCTCGACGGCATCGACGGCCGCCTGGCGCGCATGCTGAAGGCGACTTCGAAATTCGGCGCGCAGATGGATTCGCTGGCCGACATCGTCAATTTCGGCGTCGCGCCCGCGCTGGTGCTCTATGCCTTCCTGCTCGACCGGGCCGGCTCGCCGGGCTGGATCGCGGCGCTTCTCTTCACCATCGCCTGCGGCATGCGGCTTGCCCGCTTCAACGTGCTGGCGGACGACACCGACCAGCCCGCCTGGCAGACCGAATATTTCGTCGGCGTCCCGGCCCCTGCCGGCGCGGTTCTCGTCATGCTGCCGCTCTATCTCTATTTCCTGCGACTCGGGCTCGAGCCGAGCCGGCCCGCGGCCTTCGTCGCCACCGGCTTCACCGTGTTGGTTGCCTTCCTCCTGGTCAGCCGGCTTCCGGTCTATTCGGGCAAGAGCGTCAAGGTGCCGGGCGACAGGGTGCTGCCGGTCATCCTGGGCGTCGTGCTCTACATCCTGCTGTTGATGACCTATCCCTGGTACACGCTGACGGCCTCGGTCGCGGGCTATCTCCTCTTCCTGCCGTTCTCGGTTCGCGCCTATTCGAAGCGGGCCATGCGCGAAGGCGAGAAGGTGCCGCCTTCGGATATTGGGTAAGGCCGCAATCTCCCCCCTCGAGGGGGGAGATTACGCCGCAGCATCCAGCCCCAACCTGTCGATCGCCAGCTTCCGCGCCGACACGTAATCCGTCTTGCCGGAACCCAGCACGGGGATCTCTTCCACCTTGATGATGTCGTTCGGCACCATCAGCTCCGCCGCGCCCGCCTTCTTGCCGAACTGGCGCAGTTCCTCGGCATTGGCGTCGTCGGCGGTGGTGACCAGCACGATGCGCTCGCCGCGCCTCTTGTCGGGCACCGCCACCGCAGCGTGGCGTTCTTCCGGCCACAGCGACTGCACCAGCATCTCGACCGCGCCCAGCGACACCATCTCGCCGGCGATCTTGGCGAAGCGTTTTGCCCGTCCGCGGATGGTGATGAAGCCGTCGCGGTCGACCGAGACGATGTCGCCAGTGTCGTGCCAGCCTTCGAGCGGCTGCAATTCGCCCGGACGGTCGGCTGTCATGTAGCCCATCATCATGTTCGGCCCGTCGAGCCACAGCCGGCCGGCATCGGTGATGCCCTCGACCGGCTCGAGCTTCATGCGGATCGCAGGCAGCAGCCGGCCGACCGTGCCGTCGCGGTTGTGGATGGCGGTGTTGACGGCAACGACGGGCGCCGCCTCGGTCAGCCCGAACCCTTCGATGATCGATGCCTGGAAGCGGTCGCGGTAGACGCGGCGCGTCTCCGGCTTCACCGCCTCGGCGCCGGCCACCACGAAGCGCAGGCTGGAGAAGTCGCCGTCCTTGGCGGTGCGGGCATAGTTGGCAAGGAAAGTGTCGGTGCCGAACATGACCGTCGGCTTCACCTTGCGGGCGATCTCCGGAATGATCTTGTAGTGCAGCGGCGAGGGGTAGAGGAACAGTTTCACGCCTGTCACCAGCGGCAGGATGGTGCCGCCGGTCAGCCCGAAGGAGTGGAACACCGGCAGCACGTTGAGCAGGATGTCGGCCGGCGAGATCGTGACGCGCGCCTCGGCTTGCATGGCGTTGGCGTAAAGGTTGCGATGCGACAGCACCACCGCTTTCGGTGTGCCTTCCGAGCCCGAGGTGAACAGGATCACCGCCGGCTTGTCCGCCTGCTGCCGCTGCAGCGGCAAGCGCCAGAACAGCGCCGCCGCGACCTTGTCCAACGTCGTCACGCTCTCGCGCACGTCCTCGAGCCAAAGCATCTTCGCCCCGCCCGCCTCGACGGCGGCGACGATGTCGTCGATGCCGGCCTTCTCGATGAACGCGCGGGACGAGACCACGGTACGGATCACTGCGGTGCGGATCGCCGCCGTCACGCTCGCCGGGCCGGCCGTGTAGTTGACCATCGCGGCGACCCTGGCCGCCGAAATCAGCCCGACGAAGGACAGGACAACGCCGTTGGCGTTGGGCAGAAGCAGCCCGACCGCCTCGCCGGGCGCCGTCACCGCCTCGAAGCGGCGGCCGAGCACGCGCGCGCCGATGAACATCTTACGATAGGAGAGCGCGCCCGAGATCACGTCCTCGATGATCGGATGCGAGGCGCCGACCCGGTCCGCCGCATCGCGCATCGCCAGGAACAGGCCGCGATCGAGATTGCTTCCATAGAGCCGCGCTTCGGCGAAGCGATCGAACAGCGCGTTGGTGTTGGAGGCCTGATCAGGATTGCGCGCCGCCAGTTCGGCGATCGTCATCGGCTCCAGCACGCTGAGCGACAGGCGCGGGAACCAGTTGCGCGGCGCCTTGTCGGCCGGCGTCAGCGACACCGGCAGGTCGCGCGCGCCGGCGACGAAGATCGGCACGATGCGCGCGTCGGCCTGCATGGCGATGCGGGTGATGGCGCGGAACAGCCGGAACGACTTGACGTCGGGCTCGACCGTGTCGGGCAGGTAGACGGCAAGCCGGCCCTTGCCTTTCAGCACGCGCACCAGACGGCGGCTGACGAAGACATGCTCGGCATTGAAAGCAATGGTGCGGCCAAGCTCGCGCCACGGCTCCAGCCAGGGCGAGCGCGCGGAGGCCTCGTCCAGGATGTGCAGCGTGTCGTCCGGGAGCAGCGACAGCATCAGCGCCGGCTCGATCCGCGACTGGTGCGAGACGACATAGATGACCGGCGTCCGTGCGTTGCGGGCAATGCGGATGCGGTTGTCGGCAACGCGGTAGGCAAGCTTGAACGGCACATAGAGCAGCGCCTGGGTGAAGCGCAGGTCGAGCCGGAATGTTTCGATCACCGCGATCAGCAGCCAGGCAAAGACAAGGCCGGCAAGCAGCGCCAGTGTCAGCATCATGCCGCTCTCTCCCAACGTCCTCCAGGGCGCGGTTCTTGGCGACCGCTTCGGTGGCAGAGGGTAGCGGAAGTGGGGGCGGCGTCAATGTGGGGAGCGCAGGCGCTCTCCTTCTCCCCTTGTGGGAGAAGGTGGATCGGCGCGTAGCGCCGAGACGGATGAGGGGTGTTGGAAGAAATGAGGCGCTGGAAAGTTCAATGCTTTTAGGTATTTAAACCTGCGACGTCTCACTCCGTCCAACACCCCCCATCCGACCGAGCTTCGCTCGGCCACCTTCTCCACAAGGGGGCCCACAAGGGGAGAAGGGAGCGCCGGTGCTACGCCGCCTTCAACCTTCCGCTGATGAACCGGAACTCTTGGCTCTTGCCGCCGAAGCCGTACGCTGCGGCCGGCACCTCATGGACCAGGGCATAGCTTTCCACATGCACGCCGCCGAGCAGGCGGCCGAAGGCTTCGAAGATCGCCTTGAGATAGGCTTCGAATTCGAGCTTGGTGTTGGTGCCGTCGACCACCTTGATGTCGAGCCAGAAGGTGTTCGTCCCGTGCTCGGCCAGCGACTTGCCGCCGGCGAACCAGTGCTGCGGCTCGATATAGCTGACCGCGACCGCGGTGATGGTCGGGTCCTTGCGCAGATGCGTCGCCGTAATCTCAGTGATGTCCTTCGCGATCGTGGCGGAAAGCTTTGCGTCCGGCTTGCCGGTGACGCTGACATTGATGATCGGCATTTTTCTCTCCTTCGTTTGGGCGGCCTCGCGCCCGTCGATGGAAGGACCATGGCATCATCTATGCATCAGAAAAATCGAATTGTTTTTGACAAACAGTTCGATAATGTCGAAGTATGGAAGCGCTCGATCCCGACCTGCTCAGGACCTTCCTCGCCTTCGTCGACGGCGGCTCGCTGGCCAGGGCGGCGTCGGCCATCGGCCGCTCGCCCTCGGCGGTCACCGCGCAGATGCAGCGGTTGGAGGAGATCGTCGGCGAGCCGCTGCTTAGCCCCCAGGGCAGGGGACGCAGCCTGACGCCGGCCGGTGAGGACCTCGTCGGCCATGCGCGGCGTATCCTTGCCGTCCACACCGAGGCCTGGCTGGCCCTGAAAGGGGCGCGCGCCGGCGGCCGCATCGCCATCGGCACCACGCAGGATTTTGCCGATCATGGCCTGCCGGACCTGCTCAGGGCCTTTGCCGGCAGCCATCCGCGTGTGCGGATCGAATTGCGCGTCGGCCGCTCCCTGGAACTCGGGTCCGCGCTGCAGGCAGGCCAACTGGACCTCGCGATCACCATGCGCCATGCCGCATCGCCGGATGAAGCGGCTCTGATCAGCGAGCCGATGCTCTGGCTCTGCTCGGAAAAAGGGTTGGCGACGCGGCAAGAAATGGTGCCGCTGGCGCTGCTCGATCCTTATTGCGGCTTCAGGGAAGCTGCGCTCAATGCGCTCGACGCCGCCGGCCGCCGCTATCGCCTCGCCGCCGGCAGCGCCAGCCTTGCCGGCCTGCGCACCGCGGTCAATGCCGGCATCGCGCTGACGCCGCGAACCCGGCGTTTCGCCCATTCCGGCATCGTCGAGGCGTCTCCCGATCTCGACCTCCCGCCGTTGCCGATAGCCGACTTCGCCATCCGGCTCGGTCGCGAGGCCGGTCGGCCGGCGCGGGATCTGGCTGAGCTTCTCGGCAGCGGCCTGGCGTTGCCGTCCTGAAAGCCGCTACGCACTCTCCCTTGGGACGCCCAAAGAAAAAGCCGACCTTTTTGCAGGTCGGCTTCTAGTCGGACGGGTCGAGGGGTTTGGGGGGACTTGGGGGGTGACCCGTCGACCTAACAATGCCTGAGTCGGATGATGGTTCCGTGACCGTGAAAATAATTTAGGAACGCGCCGATTTCGCCTTCATCCAGTCGCGTCCGGCATGCGCGAAAACCGCGCAAAGCACGATCGCCCGGCCGATGATGCTGGCGATCGGCGGGATCTCGCCGAGGAACAGCAAGGCAAACAGTATGGCGAACGGCACTTCGGCCGAGCCAAGCAGGCCGGATTCGGCGGCAGGGATGAGCCGCGAGCCTTCGGTCCACAGGATCGAGGCCAGCGCGAAGGAGCAGCCGAAAGTGGCCAGCAGCACCACGTCGCGGGTCGAGACGGCCAGCGGATCGGTGACGAACCAGCCGAGCACGAAGAGCAGGAAGGCGGACACCGCGCCGGCCCAGACGGCGGGCGAGTCGCGGAAGGCGCGTACCATGATCATGTAGAGGGCGCTGCCGGTGGTCATCAAAAGCGCCAGCCCGTCGCCGAACAGGTGGCCGCTGCCAAGGCCGCCGCCCACCATGATGGCCACGCCGCAAAGCGATACGGCCGCCGCCAGCATCGTCTGCAGCCGGAACTTTTCCCGCACCAGCAGGAAGGCAAGCAGCGCCGCGATGAAGGGCGAGGTCGCGTAGATGACAGCGACATTGGCGACATAGGTGAACTTGAAGGCCGAGATGAAGGCGATGCTGGCGGCAGCACCCTCGACCGCCAGCAGCCAGCCGCGCCAGCCGAGCCGAAGGCTCTCGCGCCCGCCCCAACGGCGCCGCCGCCACAGCACATAAAGGGTGATCAGGATCGAGCCGAAGAAGCCGCGCCAGCAGGTGATGGTGAGCGGATCGGCATGGATCGACTTGGTCAGCACGCCGGTGAGCGCGAAGGCGACGGCGGAAGCCGACACAAGGATGATGCCGAGCGTCCGCTCGGCCGCAGGATCGGCTGCAACATTCTGGAGTTTCTCCGGTACCTCGAGCGTATCGGTCATGACACCAGACTATTTCGTTGCTGCTGACAACCTTCTGTCATGAGCCCTATACCCGTTTGCGGAAATGCTCGTTGCCGACGATCAGCAGGCCGGCGCCGATGATCAAAGCCGCGCCTATGAACACTTCCGCGCGTGGCACGTCGCCCCAGATGGCGAAACCCAGCGCGAAGGCCCAGACCAGCGAGGTGTACTCGAACGGCGCCACGATCGATACCGGCGCTCGTTTCATGCCCTCGAACAGCATAAACTGCGCGACGCCGCCGAGCGCGCCGACGCTGGCGAGAAGCATGAGCTGCAGCCCGTCGGGCATGCGCCACCAGATCAGCGCCGGCACTGCCGAAA
The DNA here is from genome assembly GCF_040545255.1 of Mesorhizobium shonense. Classification (NCBI taxonomy): domain Bacteria; kingdom Pseudomonadati; phylum Pseudomonadota; class Alphaproteobacteria; order Hyphomicrobiales; family Phyllobacteriaceae; genus Mesorhizobium; species Mesorhizobium shonense. The sequence continues at coordinate 361,837 of NZ_JBEPLM010000001.1, read as the reverse complement.
ACAGCAGGAAATAGAAATTGTTGAGGACCAGTTGGATCATGGTGCGCTCCTGCATCGCCGTCTTGCGCAACAGCACCACGGCAATGCCCCACAACACGGCTGCCGTCAGCACCAGAAGCACCGGCAGCGAGAGACCCAGACGCGTCGGATCGCAGGCGATGAAGACGCCGGCGAAGCCGATGAACACCGCTACCCAGCGCAAAAGCGGCACGGTCTCGCCCAGGATCAGCACGGAGAGCACGGTGACGATGATCGGCGCGGCGTAATAGATGGTGGTAAGTTCGGCGAGCTGCAGCGAGCGCGCGGCATTGTAGTAGCAGAGCCAGGCGGCGAGCGTGAAGGCGCTGCGCACCAGCATCGGCTTGACGATCGGCGAACTGGCGGTGTCGGCGAACAGCTTCCGTCCGCCGATCGCGCCGCAGGCGACGAGCACGGTGATCGAGCGGAAGAACATGATCTGCCACACGCTCATGCCGACGACGAGCAGCTTTATCGAGGCATCCTGCGCCGAAAACAGGAAATAAGCGGCGGCGGTGAACAGGATGCCGGCCAGCACCCTTTCGCGGCTTTCGAGGATGACGACGTCGGCCATGCGGTCCGGCTGGGTTCGCGTAAGGGCGGTCCCGCCCCATCGGATCCGCTGCCGCCAGCTATACGGGCGAAAGCGTTCGCGACGCTGTTCCAGCGCGGCGCTTGCGTTGGGGCAGGGCTCGGGGGGCGAACTGGTAAGGCCGGGTCAGGCGCTCACTGCGTTGCCTGGTAGAGCTCCGAAGCGGCCTCTTTCAGCGCGCGCCTTCCGTCCGGCCTCAGATACATCATGTGGCCCCCCTCGACGACGTCGAGGCGGATCGGCTTGGCGCCGGCGAGCGAGGGGATCTGGTTCACCAGATAGCGCGTGGCGAGATAGGGCGTGACGAGGTCGGTGTAGCCATTGACGATGACGACGCCGAGCGACGGGTTGAGCGAGCGCGCGCGCTGCAGGTCGTCCATCACTCCGGCATAGCCTTGTCCCGAGGTGCCGTAGTCCCAGTTGTGGCTGATCTCGCCATTGAGCAGCCGGTAGCTGACATCGGTGCGATAGTTCAGCTCGTCGCGCGCATAGGCGACGAAGGCCGAGGTCAGCACCGGCACGCTGCGGTCGAGCACCGGGTCGGGCCCCTCGATGCGCGCGCTTTCAGGCGCAACATCGGCAGTACTGACCATGGCATCATAGGGGCTGAGCACTTTACCCTTGGCGCGCTGGAACTCGCGGGCGAACAGGCCGGTCGGGACACGGGCGAAATTGCGCTCGACGAGGTCGAGCGGCAGGCCGGTGATCTCCGCCACGCGCCCGCTGGCGAGCTTGCCGCCCTGCTCCAGCCCGCTGTTGAGCGCCGTCAGATAATCGCCAAGCGCGTAGCGCTCGACATCGGCCAGCCTGTCGCGCAGCGCCTCGCCGTCGACGCCGTCGGCCTTCAGCCGAGCCGCGGCCAAAGAGGGCAGTTCCAGCGCCCAGTGCAACTGGTCGAACTGGTCCGGCCGCACCAGCATGAACTCCAGCGCCGGCGAAATCAGCACGATGCCGCTGGGGCTCAAGCCGACGTCCTCTTGCAGCGTCCTGGCAAGCAGCGCGGCGCGGAAGCCGCCATAGCTTTCGCCGGCGAGGAAGAGCGGCGAAGCGGTGCGGCCGTTCTGCGCCAGATAGAGCCGGATGAAGGCGCCGACCGCGCTGGCGTCCTGGTCGACGCCCCAGAACGCCTTCGTGTCCTGGCCCGGCGCCTCGCGGCTGTAGCCGGTGCCGACCGGATCGACGAAGACGAGATCGGTCATGTCGAGCCAGCTGTCGGGATTGTCGATCAGCTTTTGCGGCGGCGGCAGGAATTCGCCATCGGCCGCGGTCGCGACGATGCGCGGGCCGAGCGCGCCGAGATGCAGGTAGGCCGATGCCGCGCCCGGCCCGCCGTTGAAGACGAAGGTGATGGGCCGCTCCTTCGCCGGGGCGGGCGACTGCTGTGTGTAGGCGACGTAGAAGATTTCCGCCGTGACCTCGCCCTTGCCGGATAAGAGCGACAGCGTGCCGGCCTTGGCCTGGTAATCGAGCTTGCGCCCGCCGAGCGTGACCGAATGCTCGGTCACCTGCGGCTGCGGCAGAAGCGACAGCACGCCGCCGGCCGGTGCCGGCCGTTCGGGAGTTTCGGCGAGGGCTGGCTGCGCGAAGGCGGCAAGGGTTACGAGGATGAGGGGGATGAGTTTCAGCTTGGACCGCATGAGGCCTCCGCAGGAACGACCTCCGCAAAGGTATGGCCCGGGCGGCCGAAGTCAAAGGGATACTCTGAAGCTGCCGATCCCCCCTTGCGGGGGAGATGCCCGGCAGGGCAGAGGGGGGTGCTGTCCCGCCGGCCTGTCAATTGCTCACAGCCGAAACTGTGGAGGAAAGCCGAGCGTACGAAACGTCGCCTGCGTTGGCGATCCTTCACACCCCCTCTGTCCTGCCGGACATCTCCCCCGCAAGGGGGAGATTGGCGGTTTCGCCGCCGGCTCTCCCTTCCAACGTTGGTCCCGCCGCCTTCCAACTATTCGAAGAAGCTACCGTTCGGCAGCGAAGTCGGGCTCCCCAAACGCCCTCTCCAGCGCCGCCACATCGATCTTCACCATCCCAAGCATCGCCTCCGTTGCGCGCTTGGCGCGCTCGCGGTCGGGATGCGCGGCCATGTCGCCGAGGATTTTTGGCACGATCTGCCACGACAGGCCCCAGCGGTCCTTCAGCCAGCCGCATTGCTCGGGCTTGCCGCCATTGTCGAGAAAGGCGTTCCAGATGCGGTCGATCTCGGCCTGGCTCTCCAGTTCGACCAGGATCGAGAAGGAATGGTTGAATGGGTCGAGCGGACCGGCTTCGAGCGCGATGAAATTCTGGTCGTCGAGCACGAACTCGATGATCTTGACGCTGCCGGCGGGGCCGCTCGGATTGTCCGCCGCCACGTCCGTCATACGGCCGATCGCCGAGTTGGGAATGGTGGCGACGTAGAATTCCGCCGCCTGCCGCGCGTCCTTTTCGAACCACAGATGCGAGGTCACCTTGGCCATGCTGGATCTCCTTCCTGTCTGACAACGACCGAAGGACGGTCGGGTTTCGCCCCATCCGACAGCGAATTCTTTGCGCATGGCGCCACCGGCTGGCATAGCGTTGCTTCGCGCCGGCGGAAGAGAGTGTTATCAGCTTTGGAAAGCCATTGAACCGGGAATAAGAAAAATGGATGCAACCGCGCTCAAGGCCATGCAGGCGCCGCTGAAGGAAGCCTATCGCGACGATGCCGCGCGGGCACTGATCACGCTCAGGGCGCGCGGAACGCTCGACGACCAGTCGATCGCCTGCAAGGTCGAGACGGGCAGGGCGCTTGCCGTGGCGGGGCTCCATCCGGCCACCGGCGGCTCGGGGCTTGAGCTCTGCTCGGGCGACATGCTGCTCGAAGCGCTGGTCGCCTGCGCCGGCGTGACGCTGAAGGCGGTGGCGACGGCGCTGGAGTTCAAGCTCGGCAATGCTGTAGTCGAGGCCGAGGGCGATCTCGATTTTCGCGGCACGCTCGGCGTCGCCCGTGATGCACGGGTAGGTTTTCGGGAGATCCGCTTGAAGTTCAATCTCGACACCGACGAGCCGCAGGAGCGCATCGATTCGCTGCTAAAACTCACCGAGCGCTATTGCGTGGTGTTCCAGACGATCAACAACAAGCCCACGTTGACGGTGAGCGCGAGCTAGTCTCCCCCCTCGAGGGGGAGATGTCGCCGAAGGCGACAGAGGGGGTCGTCTCACGTAGATCGCCAGCGTCGTCTGTCGTCGGAAGGGGTTGGCGCTTCACGCGCGGCGACCCCCTCTGGCCGCTTCGCGGCCATCTCCCCCTCGAGGGGGGAGATTAGCTGCTTTACTGCGCCGAAGGCTCCTCCGCATCCCCCTCGTCGGAGAACGGCGACGCGCTCGGCACGCATTGCACGGCCCAACCCTGCGGTGTCGGCTGCTTCTGATATTCGGTGATGGCGTTGGTGCACTGTTCGCGGGTGTCGAAGGTGCTGGGCAGCACCACCATGCCGCCTTGCGGGCCGGCGATCACCAGATACCAGACCAACGCTACGCTGGGAGTGGCAGCCATGGAAATTCCTCTTTGCTGGATGTGGGAGTCGGATCGATCCTAGCAACTCCCCTCAGATGGCGAAAGCAGGGCGGCGGAACACGCTTCCGCTGCACCGTTCACAGACCCGTGAATGGGGCCTTCACCTAAAGCAACTCCAGAAAAAGTTTGAGACGATTTCCCGGTCAGAAATTGCGTCAAAACATGAAGATAGATCGGTTCGTCGTTTCGGTGAAACGACGAACCGATCTAGCGCGCTCACTCGACCGCGAAGCAGTAGAACAGGCCGTCGCCGCCGGTGCCCTTCAACGCCTCCTGGCTGCAGCCGCCGCGCGAGGCATGCGAGGAATTCCACGATTTCGCCGCTGCCGAATCGTCCAGCCCTGTGCGGTCGTGATGGCCCATCATCGCCACCCCTTCCGCGCCGCTCATCGTCCAGTCGCCGCAGGTCTGGTCGGCGATCTTCGTGCCGTCGGGTTTCGAGCCGGTCAGCATGTCATGCCGGTTGGGCTTGTCGCCGCGGCCGTTGACCATTTCGCCTTTTTCGGTCAGCGCCGTCTGCTTGGTGATGCCGTTGGCGTCGCCATGCAGCGAGGCGACATCGTCGGCGATCTTCTCGCCCTTGGCGTTGAACCACGGGCCCTTGCCGATGCGGTCGCGCGCATCCTCGGTGCTGGAGGACAGATAAGCGTGCCATGTCTTGCCGGTGACGCCGGCCGCTTCCGCGAGCGAAGCGCAATGCGCGTCAGCCCCCTTCAGGCCGCCGAGATCGGCGCCCTTGCCGGAGCCGACGCTGGTGACGAAGAAGCTCATGGTCTTGTCTTGCGAGAGGGCTACGCCAGCAGATGAGGCAAGTGCCGCGGCAATGGCGGTGGCGGCAACGAGAAGAAGTCTACCCATGTCGGTCCTCCGGTTTCGAATGCCTTGCATTCGAAGAACGTTGCCGGAGCCCGGTTTAATCCGGTCTGAGCTTTCTTTTATTCCGGCTGCCGGTAGGCGACGAAGCGGTTGTGCTTGGCCTGGAAGATCAGCCCGGTCTCTTTCAGCGCCGGGCTCGCCAGCGGCGCGATGCGCTTGGCGATCTCGGAGGGATGCGGCAGCGTTTCGGAATCCTCGCCGGGCATCGCCTGGGCGCGCATCGCGGTCCGGGTGGCGCCCGGATCGGCGGCATTGACCCTGAGCGGCAGGCTTTCGGTCTCATGCGCCCAGGAGCGCATCATCGTCTCGACGGCCGCCTTGGACGCCGCGTAGGGCGCCCAGAAGGCGCGCGCCGAATGCGCCGCATTGGAGGACATGATGATCGCACGGCCGGCGTCGGAGAGCCTCAGCAGCGGATCGACCGAGCGGATCAGCCGCCAGGTCGCGGTGACGTTTATGGTCATCACCTTCTCGAAGGTTTTTGCCTCGACATGGCCGATCGGCGAGATCACGCCGAGGATGCCGGCATTTGCCACCAATATGTCGAGCTTGCCCCAACGCTCGTGGATCGCGCCGCCCAGCCGGTCGATGCCGGCCATGTCGGTGAGGTCGAGGGGCACCAGGGTCGCCTGTCCGCGGCCATCGGCCTTGATCTGGTCGTCGAGCTCTTCCAGCCCGCCCACGGTGCGGGCAACGGCAACCACATGCGCGCCGGCGGCGGCCAGTTCCCTGGCGATGAAATAGCCGATGCCGCGCGAGGCGCCGGTAACGACCGCCACGCGGCCGGAGAGGTCGAGGGTCATGCGAAAGCTTCCATAGGATAGGCGCGAGACACCCCCCTCTGCCCTGCCGGGCATCTCCCCCTCAAGGGGGGAGATTGGATTTCACCAAAGCTGGCGCTTGCTCTGCAGCCTTGGCGATTGGCGAAAGCCTCGCGTTCAGCCGATCTCCCCCCTTGAGGGGGAGATGTCCGGCAGGACAGAGGGGGGTAACTTGGCGCAGGCAAATGACAGTCCGGCAACCCTACGACCCACTCGACGCCAGCAGCGACAACGTGCGCACATTGTCGTGGCCTTCGAAGTCGAGCAGGCGGGTCGGGTACTGTCCAGTGAAGCAGGCGTCGCAGAACTGCGGCTGGTCGCTGTCCCGGCGCGCCTCGCCGACGGCGCGGTAAAGCCCATCGATCGACAGGAAGCCGAGCGAATCGACGCGGATGAACTCGGCCATCTCCTCGACCGACATGCGCGATGCGAGCAGTTTCGACTTCTCCGGCGTGTCGACGCCGTAGAAGCAGGAAGCGCTGGTCGGCGGCGAGGCGATGCGCATATGCACTTCCTTGGCGCCGGCGTCGCGCACCATCTGCACGATCTTCTGGCTGGTGGTGCCGCGCACGATGGAATCGTCGACCAGCACCACGCGCTTGCCTTCGATCATGCGGCGGTTGGCGTTGTGCTTGAGCTTGACGCCCATGTGGCGGATGGAATCGCCCGGTTGGATGAAGGTGCGGCCGACATAGTGGTTGCGGATGATGCCGAGCTCGAAGGGAATGCCCGCGGCCTGGGAAAAGCCGATCGCGGCCGGCGTGCCCGAATCCGGCACCGGCACGACGATGTCGGCCTCGACCGGATTTTCCTGCGCCAGCTCCGCGCCGATGCGCTTGCGCACCTCGTAGACGTTGCGGCCCTCGACCGAGGAATCCGGCCGGGCGAAATAAACATATTCGAAAATGCAGAAGCGGGTCTTCTGCGGCTCGAACGGGAACAGGCTCTCGATGCCTTTGGAGGTGACGACCACCATCTCGCCGGGCTTGATGTCGCGCACGAAACGGGCGCCGATGATGTCGAGGGCGCAGGTCTCGGAAGCGAGGATCCAGGCGCCGTCGAGGTCGCCGAGCACCAGCGGACGGATGCCGAGCGGATCGCGGCAGCCGATCATCTTCTTGGCCGTCAACGCAACCAGCGAGAAGGCGCCCTCGACCTGGCGTATCGCGTCGATGAAGCGCGAGTTGAGATCGCGTTCCTTGCTGGTCGCGACCAGATGCAGCAGCGTCTCGGTGTCGGAGGTGGAGGAGAAGATCGAGCCCTGCTTCTGCAGCACGCGCTGCACGGTGAGCGCATTGGTGAGATTGCCGTTATGGGCGACCGCCAGGCCGCCCTCGGCAAGCTCGGCGAAGAAGGGCTGGACATTGCGAAGGCCGGCGCCGCCGGTCGTGGCGTATCGCGTGTGGCCAATGGCGCGATTGCCCTGCAGGCGGTCGATGACGTTCTGCTTGGTGAAGGTGTCGCCGATCAGGCCGACATGGCGCTCGACGTGGAACTGCGTGCCGTCATAGGAGACGATGCCGGCGGCTTCCTGGCCGCGATGCTGCAAGGCGTGAAGGCCGAGCGTGACGATGGCCGCGGCGTCCTGCCGGCCGAAAATACCGAACACGCCGCACTCGTCGTGGAAATGATCGTCGGCCTCGGCGGAAAGCACGTCGTCTGCGTCTGCCTTCGAAACTGCCATGTGGGGCTCAAGCTCCGCTAAAATCGCCATATAAGGCGATCGCTCGTCGAAAGCAACGCACGCCGTCCAGCATTCACAAAATGCCTCAGGCCAGCGCTGGCCTGGACTCAGTTTGCCGGCGCTGGAGCAGGAGCGGGTGCGGGTGCCGGAGCGGGGGCAGGGGCCGGCTCGTTGTCGGCCGGAGCCTCGCCTTCGCTGTCGTCGGGCGCCGGCGCGTTGTCTTCGCCGGTCGCCGGCGGTTCGGCCAGGGGCTGGTCTGTGGTCGCCGGCGCCTCGGTCGTGGCCGTGCCCTTATGCGTATATTTGTTGACCAGCTCTTCCGTGTTCTCGGGCAGCACGCTTTCGAGCTTGGCGCCGATCGTCTCGAGCAGCGGTCGCGATTTGGCGTTGGCGATCCAGGCGGGCGCCTTGGCGCCGGCCAGCCAGTTGAAGAACAAAAGCGCCACCGCAACCACCAGGACGCCGCGCGCCGCGCCGTAGAGGAAGCCAAGCGTGCGGTCGAGCGCGCCGATGCGCGAATCGATGATCCAGTCGGCGATCTTCATGGTGATCACCGAAACGACGATCAGCGCGATGACGAAGACGATGCCGGCGGATGCGGCCATGGCGATCTTGTCGTTGTCGACATAGGGCTGAACGTAGGGCAGGACCGGCTTGTAGAAGAAGAACGCCGCCGCCGCCGCCGCTGCCCAGGACACCACCGACAGCACCTCGCGGGAGAAGCCGCGCACCATGGCAAGCATTGCCGAGACCAGGGTGAAGCCGACGAGAATTCCGTCAAGCAGCGTAATCGGCATGTCTTTCGCCCCACATCATGAGCCGCATCACTCCTCCTCGTCGGCGCGGCTGCGCCGTGAGCCGGCTATGCGCGCCACGAGGTCGGAAAGCTCGGTGGGCTGGAAAGCGCCGGCCACGATTCCCCCGGCCCCATTACCGCCAACGACTTCCTCGCTGCCGAGCGGCAGCACCGCGCTTCCGAAACCCAGCTTTTCGGCCTCCTTGAGGCGCTGCTGCGCATGCGCAACCGGCCTCACAGCGCCCGAAAGGCTGATTTCGCCGAAATAGACGCAATCGGCGGGAAGGGCAAGACCGGTGAGCGACGAAACAAGCGCCGCGGCGACCGCGAGGTCGGCCGCCGGCTCTGAGATGCGGTAGCCGCCGGCGACGTTGAGATAGACATCGTGCTGGCCGAAACGGACGCCGCAATGCGCTTCCAGCACCGCCAGCACCATCGAGAGCCGCGCGCCGTCCCAGCCGACCACGGCGCGGCGCGGCGTGCCGAGCGAAGAGGGCGCCACCAGCGCCTGGATCTCGACCAGCACCGGCCTCGTCCCTTCCATGCCCGCGAAAACCGCGGCGCCTGGCGATTTCGCATGCCGCTCGCCGAGGAACAGTTCGGATGGATTGGCGACCTCGCGCAGGCCCTTGTCCGACATCTCGAAGACGCCGATCTCGTCGGTCGGCCCGAAACGGTTCTTCACCGTGCGCAGGATGCGGAAGTGATGGTTGCCCTCGCCCTCGAAATAGAGCACGCCGTCGACCATGTGCTCGACGACGCGCGGGCCGGCGATCTGGCCTTCCTTGGTGACATGGCCGACGAGCACGATCGCCGCGCCTGTGGATTTCGCGTAGCGGATCATCGCCTGGGCGGCGGCGCGCACCTGGGTGACGGTGCCAGGCGCCGAATCGGCAAGGTCGGTCCACAGCGTCTGGATGGAATCGAGGATGACGAGGTCCGGCCGCTTGCCGTCGGCTATCGTCGCGAGGATGTCCTCGACATTGGTCTCCGCCGCGAGCTCGACCGGCGTCGAGGCGACGCCGAGGCGCTGGGCTCTCAGCCTGATCTGCGCGACCGCCTCTTCGCCCGAGACATAGACGATGCGGTGGCCTTTCGAGGCGAGGGCGGCCGCGGCTTGCGTCAGCAGCGTCGACTTGCCGATGCCGGGATCGCCGCCGACCAGAAGCGCCGAGCCGCGCACGAAGCCGCCGCCGGTGGCGCGGTCGAGCTCGCCGATGCCCGACACGATGCGCGGCGCATCCTCGATATCGCCGGACAGGCTGGTCAGCACCACCGCGCGGCCCTTGCGGGCATTGCGGGTATTGGCCGGCCCGGAGCCGATGCCGCCGGCCGTGCCTTCCTCGACCAGGGTGTTCCACTCGCCGCAAGCATCGCACTTGCCGGCCCAGCGCTGATGCACCGAGCCGCAATTCTGGCAGATGAACTGGACGCGCGATTTGGCCATTAGGCGCGGCCTGCGACAATTGGATAGGTCGGCGGGACAGCACCCCCCTCTGTCCTGCCGGACATCTCCCCCTCAAGGGGGGAGATCAGCAACTTCGCCGACAGCGCCCACCTTGCAACGTCGGTGATTGGCGAAAGCCAAAGCGACATCCAATCTCCCCCCTTGAGGGGGAGATGTCCGGTAGGACAGAGGGGGGCGCGAAGGAATGAGGCGTTTACCAAGAGCTACTCAAACCTTTCCGGCAGATGATGCTCTTCCGCCAGGTCGGAGAATCGCGTGAACTCGCCGTGGAACGCGAGGCTGACGGTTCCCGTCGGCCCGTGGCGCTGCTTGGCCACGATGCACTCGGCCTTGCCGCGCGCCTCGTTCATCTCGTTTTCCCACTTGATGTACTCGTCGGTGCCGAGCTTCGGCTCGCGGTTCTTGAGGTAGTACTCCTCGCGGTAGACGAACAGCACCACGTCTGCGTCCTGCTCGATGGAGCCGGATTCACGCAGGTCCGACAGCTGCGGGCGCTTGTCGTCGCGGCTTTCGACCTGACGCGACAGCTGCGACAGCGCGATGATCGGCACGCCGAGCTCCTTGGCCAGCGCCTTGAGGCCGGTGGTGATCTCGGTGATTTCCTGCACGCGGTTCTGTGAGGCGCGGGCGCTCGATCCCTGCATCAGCTGGATATAGTCGATGACGATGAGGTCGAGGCCGCGCTGGCGCTTCAGCCGCCGCGCCCGGGCGGAGAGCTGCGCGATCGAGATGCCGCCGGTCTGGTCGATGAACAACGGGATCTTCTGCATCGTCTGCGAGCAGGCGACCAGCTTTTCGAAGTCCATCTCGGAGATTTCGCCGCGGCGGATCTTCGATGACGAGATCTCGGTCTGCTCGGAGATGATGCGGGTTGCGAGCTGTTCCGACGACATTTCCAGCGAGAAGAAGCCGACGACGCCGCCATTGGCGGCCTTGAACGAACCGTCGGCCTGCTGCGCCGGCACATAGGCCTCGGCAATGTTGAAGGCGATGTTGGTGGCCAAAGAGGTCTTGCCCATGCCGGGGCGTCCGGCAAGCACGATCAGGTCGGAAGGCTGCAGGCCGCCCATGCGGCGGTCGAGGTCGCGCAGGCCCGTGGCGATGCCCGACAGATGCCCGTCGCGCATATAGGCGGCATTGGCCATGTCGACGGCGGTCTTGACCGCATCGTTGAAGCTTTCGAAGCCGCCGTCGTAGCGGCCTGTTTCCGCCAACTCGAAAAGGCGCCGCTCGGCGTCCTCGATCTGGTCGGAGGGCGACATGTCGACCGGCGCGTCATAGGCGATGTTGACCATGTCCTCGCCGACGGTGATCAGCGCCCGGCGCGTGGCGAGGTCGTAGATGGCGCGGCCGTAGTCAGTCGCATTGACGACGGTGACTGCTTCGACAGCAAGCCGCACGACATATTGCGCCACCGTCATGTCGCCGACCTTTTCTTCCGCCGGAAGGAACGTCTTTAGCGTGATCGGCGTCGCGATCTTGCCCATGCGGATGAGCTCGGCCGCGACCTCGAAGACCCGGCGGTGCAGCGGCTCGTAGAAATGCGCCGGCTTCAGGAAATCCGAGACACGGTAGAAGGCGTCGTTGTTGACGAGGATGGCGCCGAGCAGCGCCTGCTCGGCCTCGATGTTGTTCGGTGCCTCGCGATAGAGCGGTTGTTCCGCCACGCCGAGTTTCAGTGCCGCCTCTGCCATGATATCCCCGATTTCGATCCCGCCTCCTCGATATCAGAACGGGAAGATTCGGTGCTGACCTTTCTGCAACACTCCTCGGTCCAACCAGCTTGATGCCCAATGTTCACAGGAACGGAAAACCATCCACAGGACAGTATTCCGGTGGCCCGATTCCGGTTGACTCGGCAAGTCGTGATTCTTACGGGCAAGCCTGGAACGAAGCAAGAACAATTTTGACGGCCGATTGCCGTTGGGAAGACTCATAGCCGACCCGCTACGTCTGTTCGCGAATGATTTCGCAAGCAGTCGAGATTAGCCGAAACGCCGATCAAGTCGTCATCCACGGGCGGATCAAGGAGCGAAGCGACGCGACGCAGACCCGTGGATGACGAAGTTCGGGGCGCTTCGGCTAAGTTCCAAAGTGTCGACGGTTCCAGCGCATCGACTGCGGGATCTCTCGTAACGTCATCGGCGTATGCCCTCAGCCCAGCGCTTCGCCCCAGTCCGCCCGCCGCGCGGTCCTGAAAACGTCCCCGTCGCGCTTGCTGAACAGTTGCTCGCCGGCGCTGCCGTCCGGCTGGCAGAGTTTCAGCAGCACCTTGCCGGAGCCGCCTTTCGGCGGCGCGAGCACCCGTGCTGGGCGCGCCGGCGCCGGCTGCCGGCAGGCGGCGAGATAGATGAATTTCTCGTCTTCCCACGGCACGTCGGCTTCCTTGACCAGACGATGCAGGCGCGAGCGGGCGACGCGGCGCGCAAAGTGGCACCAGTCGGGTGGAACGAGCGGGCAGGGCGCCTCGTGCGGGCAAGGCGCCAGGACATGCGCGCCGGCTTCTACAAGCTGCGATCGCGCGGCAAGAATGCGCTGCCAGCCGGCAGGCGTGCCGGGCTCGACGATGAGCAGCGTGTCGGCTGTCAGCCGCCAAAGCCGGTCGACGAGTTTCGGCAGCGAGGCAGGCACGATCTCGTCGAGCACATAGGCGGCGCTGACGAGGTCGGCGGGCTCGAGACCATCCAGGTCGATGGTGGCGTCGCCGGCGATCCATTTCGTCCGGGCACCGACCCCGCCGGCGGCCAGCGACTGCCCGATGTTGCGCACCGCGGCACTCGCCTCGACCAGAACCGCCTGCTCGATCTCCGGATATGCGTCAGCCGTGGCCCAAAGCATGGTGCCAGGTCCGGCGCCGATATCGAGCAGGCGCTTCGGCTGGAAGTCGGCGCGCGCTTCGGCCAATGCATCCAGGCTGGTGCGCACGGCGGCATAGGTGGCGGGCAGCCTGGTCGCCAGATAGGCCTTCACCGCGATCTCTTCGCCCATATGCAGGCGGCCGTCGCGCAGTTCGGCGCGGTAGCGATCGGAAAGCGCTTTCGCGGCCTGTTTCAGTGCGGGCAGCGGGACCTTTTCGAGCAGACTGTCGACGCCTTGCCGGAGCGGAGGTGGCAGTTCCACTTCAGGCTCCCCTTGGTGCGAGCAGGATGACCGAGGCGCCGACGATGCAGAGCATGGCGCCGCCGAGATCCCAGCGGTCGGGCCGCACGCCTTCCACCAGCCACAGCCAGGCGAGCGAGGCGGCGATATAGATGCCGCCATAGGCGGCGTAGGCGCGGCCGGCGGCATTCGTCTCGACAAGCGCCAAAAGGTACCCGAACAGGGCGAGGGAGACGAGGCCGGGGATGAGCCATAGCGGCGACTTTTCCAGCCGCCACCAGGCCCAGAACGAAAAGCAGCCGGCGATCTCGGCAAGCGCGGCTGCGATGTAGATGAGGTAGGTCATGACAGAACCGGTAGCGTTTGCCGGGACTTGTCACAAGCGACGGGTTCAATGGCAAGCGCGATCAATGCTTGGGCCGTCGGCGCCGCCCCTCATCCGCCTGCCGGCACCTTCTCCCCGTATAGTGACGGGGAGAAGGGACAAGCGTCCACGCTGGCGCCCCCTCTCCCCGTTCTTCACGGGGAGAGGGTAAGGGTGAGGGGCAGCGCTAACGTTAGAAAGTTCCGAAAGCTTCCTACTCCACCGCCTTGCGCCGCCGGGTGGGCTTGGCAGAGGCAGGCGCAGGCTCCTGGTGGCCCATGTCGCGCATTTCCAGCGCCTTCTCGCATTTGGCCATGTAGTCGCGCGCCATCGGCAGCGTATCGTTCTTCTTGGCGAGCTGGATCTGGAAGATGACCAGATCCTGCCAGCGGAAGGCGGCTTCCGAGGCTGCCAGGTAGAATTCCCACATGCGGCAGAAGCGCTCGTCATAAATCGCCTTGGCCTTGTCGCGGTTGGCGGCAAAGCGCATGCCCCAGTGCTTCAGCGTATCGGCGTAGTGAAGCCTCAGAATCTCAATGTCGGTAACGACGAGGCCGGACTTCTCGATCGCCGGCATCACCTCTGAAAGGGCCGGGACGTAGCCGCCCGGGAAGATATATTTGCGGATGAAGGCGCTGGTCGCCCACGGCACGCCGGACCGGCCGATGGTATGGAGCAGCATCACGCCGTCGGGCTTCAGCAGCGTCGCCGACTTGTCGAAGAAGGTGCGGTAGTGGTTGACCCCGACATGCTCGAACATGCCGACCGAGACGATGCGGTCGAAACGTTCGTTGAGCGCGCGATAGTCCTTGAGGTCGAAATGGACGCGATCCTGCAGGCCCGCCGCATGCGCGCGGTCGGTGGCGACGCCATGCTGCTCGGTGGATAGCGTCACACCCTGCACGTCGACGTCGAAAGCCTTGGCGAGATAGAGGCCGAGGCCGCCCCAGCCGGAGCCGATGTCGAGCACAGTCTGTCCGGGCTTCAGCCTCAGCTTGGCGGCGATATGGCGCTTCTTGGCGACCTGCGCTTCGTCCAGCGTCATGTCGGGCTGTTCGAAATAGGCGCAGGAATACTGCATGTCCTCGTCGAGGAAGAGCTTGTAGAGATCGCCGGAAAGATCGTAATGCCGCTGCACGTTGCGGCGCGCACGTGCGGCGGTGTTGATCTGCTGCAGGCGGCGGAACGCGTGGCGCAGGCCCTCGATCGCCTTCGACCATGTCGCGTCGATGCCGCCGCTGCCCATGTTCTGGAAGGCGATGCGCATCACGCCAAGCACTCCACCCTCGAGGATGTCGAGCTCGCCGTCCATATAAGCCTCGGGTACGGCCAGCATCGGATCGAAGCTGATGGCGCGCTCGGCATGCGTTGTCTTGATGTGCATATGCACCGGCTCACCGCTGCCGTCGCCGAACGTGACCGTCGAGCCCTTCGGCCCGGTCACCTTGAGGTTGCCGACCCGCACCAGGCGGTCGAGAATGCGCTTCAACAGAATATTCATGACCAAATGTCCCTCAAGCATCAGGCTGACTTCCGCGCATGGCCCGAAAACGGCACCGGTTTCGGGAGAGTCCTGCGCGAAAGCCACAGGCACTACGGCGTCATTCTGCGTCCAAAGGACGCGCGACGCTGTAGTCTGCCTCAAGATATAGGGGTTCGAAAAGTTCCATTTGGCATAAAAATGCCCGGGTCGTTTGCCCGGGCATTAGTCCAGAAATTCTGGAAGGCCTGCGAGCCGGAGCAGTGCTCCGGCCCGTCGATCAGGCCCGTAGATCACATCTTGTCGATCAGGCGTTGTCTTCGCCGCCTTCGAATTCGGCGTTCGGGTCGAAGAAGTTCTCCGGCCGGGCGTTGTCGTTGATGTCCTCGCCATAGATGGCTTCGGCCGTCGTCAGCATTTCGCCCTTGGCCTGGCGCTCCGCCTCTTCCGCCGAACGGGCGACATTGAGCGTGACGGTGACCTCGACTTCCGGATGCAGCGCGATCGCCACATTGGAGAGGCCGATGGTCTTGATCGGCTGGTTGAGCTCGATCTGGTTGCGGTTGACGCTGAAGCCTTCGGCGGTCAAAAGCTCGGCGATGTCGCGGGTCGACACCGAGCCGTAGAGCTGGCCGGTCTCGCCGGCCGAACGCACGACGATGAAGCTCTTGCCGTCGAGCTTCTCGGCGACCTGGCTGGCCTCCGACTTGCGCTCGAGGTTGCGGGCTTCGAGCTGGGCGCGCTGGCCCTCGAACTTCTTCTTGTTGGCTTCGTTGGCGCGCAGCGCCTTGCCCTGCGGCAGCAGGAAGTTGCGGGCGAACCCGTCCCTCACCTTGACGGTGTCGCCCATCTGGCCGAGGCGGGAAATACGCTCGAGAAGAATGACTTCCATGGTTTCGTTCCTTCGGTTTTGCGCCATCCGGGATGACGTCGGATTCTTTGGAACAGGTCAGGAAGCAAAAGGGGCGTTGCCGCCGGTGTCGCTGTCCTGCCTGTCTGGCAGTTAGAGGTTTATGGCCTCAACTCGGGATTTGAACCTACCCTTTGCGGCGCCCGTCGCCGTGGGGTCGAAGCGGGCGGCAAGCCGCCCGCATCAGTATTTTCAGCTTAGCGAACCACGTAGGGCAGCAGGCCGAGGAAGCGGGCGCGCTTGATCGCCTTGGCGAGCTCGCGCTGCTTCTTCTGGCTGACGGCGGTGATGCGCGACGGCACGATCTTGCCGCGCTCGGAAATGTAGCGCTGCAGCAGACGCACGTCCTTGTAGTCGATCTTGGGCGCGTTGGCGCCGGAGAACGGGCAGGTCTTGCGGCGGCGATGGAACGGACGCCGGGTCGGGATCTGGTTGATGTCGACCATTATTCTGCACCTCCTTCAACGCCTTCGCGCGGACGGCGCGGACCACGGTCGCCGCCGTCACGGTCGCCGAACGAACGCGGGCCGCGGTCGCGGTCGCCGAACGAGCGCGGGCCACGATCGCCGCGGTCGCGGTCGCCGAAGCCGCCGCGCTCGGAGCGCTCTTCGCGCTTCTGCATCATCGCGGAGGCGCCTTCCTCATGCGCTTCGACCTTGACGGTGAGGAAACGCAGCACGTCTTCCGAGAGGCCCATCTGGCGCTCCATTTCGTTGAGCGCGGCCGGCGGGCAGGTGATGTCCATCAGCGTGTAGTAAGCCTTCCGGTTCTTCTTGACCCGGTAGGTGAGGGACTTCAGTCCCCAGTTCTCGATCCGGCCGACCGATCCGCCATTGGCGGTGATGACGCCCTTGTACTGTTCGACAAGCGCATCAACCTGCTGCTGCGACAGGTCCTGCCGGGCAAGAAACACATGTTCGTAAAGAGCCATTATGTTTTACTGCCTTTCTTCGTTTCTCTCACCGGCCCTCGCGGCTAAGCCTCTGCAACTTGTCTGACCCGGTCGCGAAGGAGCGGGGAAGAAAGGAGCATCGCGAGACGGTCGAGAGCGGAGACACGGGAGGCCCAAAGCGCATCTGGCTTCATGACGTGGCCTTCGAAAAGCCACGGCCCTCCGTTCAGCCCCCAGCAAGGACCGGCAGATTGCGGGCGTCTATACAGCAATTCCCCAGGAAGGCAAGGTGCGACAGTCAGGATCGACGCTCCACGATGCCGCAGCCGGAAATCTCCGGCGCTCGCCGTTTGGTGACCGGCTCAGCTCGTATGGGCGACGAGCGGGGCGATCGTTTCGGGGAAGAAGTCGGGCGCGGTGTGGCGCTTGCCGAACATCATGTCGTACTGGATCAGCCGGAAATCGTTGATCGCCGGATCGATCTTCTTCTGCCTCGCCCAGTCGGGCGTCGCCTCGCCGGAGGGCGACAGCAGAAGGTTGCGGTCGACCACCCGATAGCGTTCGCGCAGCGCGCCGAGGAAGCCGGTATAGTAGGGATGCGTGATGCCAGCGGTCGTGAGGATATGGTAGGGCAGGAAGGCCGGGCTCACCGGGCCCAGGTTTTCCACCGGACCGGAGCGGTTCGACCAGATGATCAGCGGCGTGTCGTGGTGATCGAGCGCGGCTTCGGGGGTCGGCTCCCTGCGCGGCGCGACATTGTCCTTGAGGAAGCCGGTCTCGACATAGACGGGGCCGAGCGGCGGCAGATGGTCGCCGAAGAAGGCGATGATGGTCGGCCTCTCGCGCTTCTTTGCCCAATCGATCAGCCGTTGCAGGCCGCGATCGGCATCGGCCGAGCCTTCGGCGTAAGAGAGCAGCGATTCCCGCGCCCAGGTGCTGATCGGCGCCTCGACCTTATGGGTCGGATTGTAATAGCGGTAGGGTTCGTAGGGGCCGTGGTTCTGCAGGCTGACCGCGAACAGGAACACCGGCTGCTCGCTGGCATCGGCCTCGCGGATGATCTCGTCGGTCATCGCCGCGTCGGAGGCCAGCGGCCCACGCTTTTCCATCGGTGGCAGCGTCTCTTCCGAGCGGAAGTCGTTGAAGCCGAAATCGGCATAGACGGCGCCCCGGTTCCAGAACCAGTTGGTGCCCGGATGGATGGCGCGCGCCCGGTAGCCCTCACTCTTCAGGAAAGTCGCCAGCGATGGCGTCGGCGTGCGCACATATTGCTGGTAGGGGATCGAGCCCGCCGGCAGGAAGGCGTTGGAGAAGCCGGTCAGCGCCTCGAACTCGATATTGGCGGTCATGCCGCCGAATTCCGGCGAGAACATCGAGCCCGAGCGTAGCGCGCGCACCGTCGGGATCGGGTCCGGCTTGATGCTGACGCCGGGAAGCTCCGTCGGATCCCAGAAGGATTCGCTCATCACCACGACTATGTCAGGCTTCTGATCGGGCACCGAGGCTGCAACCTCGGGACGCGCGATCGCGTCCATCGTCTTTTCGGAATAGCCGGGCGGCGCAGAGACATGCGCCATCGGCACGTTGAGCGCGAAGGCGAGTGCGAAGCCGTTGGAAGCGTAGTTCTCCTTCTGGTCCCACATGATCGGGATGATCTGCAGCCTGTCGCGCGTCCACGAGAAGGTGGCGTAGTCCATGATCGAGACGAAGAAGGCGAGGAGCGGCACGGCCAGCGACAGCCGCGCCAGCCGTCCCTTGCGGCTGAGGATCGGCACGCGCCGGCGCCAGAGGCGCCAGCCATAGAAGAGCAGCGCCAGGCCGGCGACGATCGCCGCTGCAAGCAGCACGGCCGTCCAGGGCCGCTCGCGCACCAGAAGCGGCATCAGCGCCATGATCTGGCGCGCATAGAGGAAATCCGCCGGATAGAGCGGATCGCCGAGATAATGCGATTTCTGGTGGCCGACGAAGGCCAGCGCCAGCGTCAGTGGCGCCACGATCATCAGGCTCTGATGGCTGCGGCCGAGTATGGCATCCAGCCCGATCAGCACCAGCGCGAAGATGATGATCGTGGTCCAGCCCGGCTTGAAGGGCTGCAGGAAGAAGTCCACCGTGCCGAAGAAGTCTCCGCGCACGATCCATTCGATGGCGAACACCAGAAGCGCGGCGGTAAGCAGGGTTGAGAGCCCGTAGCGTAGGGTCGGCCAGGGCCGCCCCGGCAGGTAGCCGGTGGACGGATCGTCTTCCAAAAATTGCGGCGCGGGTTTGGCCGCGCCTTTCCTGATCCTTGCCACGTCGCTTCCCCGGCCCATGCTACGCGTCTTCCACACGCGTCACGCCACTGTCATCGAAATGTCACGCAAAGCTAGCGCCTGTGGCGGAAATAAGAAGAGCCAGCAAACGATTCGTGAGCGGTTTTCATCAGGTGTGATCGCCAAAAAGCCTTTCGGAACAGGGACTCGGACCGGTTTTTCCCGCCGAAATGGGCTCGGAACGGGGGCCTGCGGGCTTGACTTGGCTGTCCGCCTTGCGTCAGAGGCAGGGAAAACCAGCCTCTGGAGACCTTGAAAATGGCCGTCGCATTTACCTTTCCGGGACAGGGCAGCCAGTCCGTCGGCATGGGCAAGGACCTCGCCGACGCTTTCCCCGAGGCGCGCCGCGTCTTCGAGGAAGTCGACGCCGCGCTTGGCGAAAAGCTGTCGAAACTGATCTGGGAAGGGCCGGAAGAGACGCTGACGCTGACCGCCAACGCCCAGCCGGCGCTGATGGCGGTGTCGCTGGCCGCGCTGAGGGCGCTGGAATCGCGCGGCTTTTCGCTGAAGGACAAGGTGTCTTACGTCGCCGGCCATTCGCTCGGCGAATATTCAGCCCTTGCTGCGGCGGGCTTCGTTTCGGTCGCCGATGCCGCGCGGCTGCTGCGCATTCGCGGCAATGCCATGCAGGCGGCGGTGCCGGCGGGCGAGGGCGCCATGGCCGCCATCATCGGGCTCGAACAGGCCGATGTCGAAGCCGCCTGCGCGGAAGCGGGACAAGGCTCCGCCAAAGGAGCGGTTTGCCAGATCGCCAACGACAATGGCGGCGGCCAGCTGGTAATCTCCGGCGCCAGGGCGGCCGTCGAGCTGGCGGCGAAGCTTTGCACCGAAAAGGGCGCCAAGCGGGCGCTGATGCTGCAGGTTTCGGCACCTTTCCATTCAGCGATGATGATGCCTGCCGCGGACGTCATGCGCGACGCGCTGGCCGGCGTGGCGAAAGCCGCTCCCGTGGTTCCTATCGTCTCCAACGTCACCGTCACCCCCACCAGCGATCCGGACGAGATCGCCCGCCGCCTGGTCGAGCAGGTGGTCGCGCGCGTGCGCTGGCGCGAGACGGTGGAATGGTTCGGCCAGAACGGCATCGCGACCCTTTACGAAGTCGGCGCCGGCAAGGTGCTGTCGGGCCTGGCGCGCCGCATCAACCGCGACATCGCGACCGGCGCCATAGGCACCGCGGCGGAGGTCGAGACGGCGCTAGCGGCGCTTGGGTGAGGAAATTCGAACGACAGGTGCGGCATGTCCACATCGAAGACTGGCAGGAGCAAGGCCCAGCGCTTGCGCGATTTCGACGAGTTTGAGGACTATCGCCTCGCATCCGAGGTTGCGGAACGGATCCGGCTTGGCGAAGAAGAGGTCCTGAAAACCGAAGATTTCTGGCATGGTTTGGACGATTTGACGTATACGGAACGGCGTTCGCCTGCGGCGCATTCGGAAAAACGAGGTTGAAAAAATGTTCGAACTGAACGGCCGCAAGGCGCTCGTCACCGGCGCATCGGGAGGCATCGGCGAGGCGATCGCCAGGGTGCTGCACAGCCAGGGCGCGATCGTCGGCCTGCACGGCACCCGTGTGGAGAAGCTGGAAGCGCTCGCCGGCGATCTCGGCGATCGCGTAAAACTGTTCCCGGCGGACCTGACCAACCGCGACGCGGTCAAGGCGCTCGGCCAGAAGGCGGAGGCCGACCTCGAAGGCGTCGACATCCTGGTCAACAACGCCGGCATCACCAAGGACGGCCTGTTCGTGCGCATGTCGGATGCCGACTGGGACCAGGTGCTCGAGGTGAACCTCACCGCCGTCTTCCGGCTCACGCGCGAGCTCACCCATCCGATGATGCGCCGCCGCCACGGCCGCATCATCAACATCTCCTCCGTGGTCGGTGTCACCGGCAATCCCGGCCAGACCAATTACTGCGCCTCCAAGGCCGGCATGATCGGCTTTTCCAAGTCGCTGGCGCAGGAGATCGCCACCCGCAACATCACCGTCAACTGCGTCGCCCCGGGCTTCATCGAATCGGCCATGACCGACAAGCTCAACGACAAGCAGAAAGAGACCATCATGGCGGCGATTCCGACCAGGCGCATGGGCACCAGCGCCGAGGTCGCCTCGGCCGTCGCTTATCTCGCTTCCAATGAGGCGGCTTACGTCACCGGCCAGACCATCCACGTCAATGGCGGCATGGCGATGATCTAGGGTGTGTTGATATTCAGGTGATGCCGGCCTGCAAACGGTGGCTTTCTGCGCTTCCGGCCTTCGCCGGCCGAAGCATTCATGAGAGTGGCGTGGTAGTTAAGGCTACGGCCGGCGTAGGCCGGTGCTCACGGACCCGAATGTCCGCTCCGGTTCTCGAAAGCCACATTTTCAGCTCGGCCTGATCTGAATCTCAGCATACCTGACCGACCAAGGTCCAGCGGCTGTGAAAACAGCCATTTCGGCTTGGACGCCCGCCCTTTTTCGTGTAATGCGGCCGGCAACCCGGCGGTTCGGGCAAAAACCGGTCCTGTGGCGTTGCGTTTCCCACAAGACCATCTTTCAGCTTGATTAGCGGCATTCCGCCCGCTAACGAAGACAACACAACGTAAGACGAGGCCCCAAATGAGTGACACCGCAGAGCGCGTCAAGAAGATCGTCATCGAGCATCTCGGCGTCGATGCCGACAAAGTGACGGAGCAGGCGAGCTTCATCGACGATCTGGGCGCGGACAGCCTCGATACGGTCGAACTCGTCATGGCGTTCGAAGAAGAGTTCGGCGTCGAGATTCCGGACGACGCGGCCGAGACCATCCTCACCGTCGGCGACGCCGTGAAGTATATCGACAAGGCCTCGGCCTGAGGCTTTCCGCGGGAATCACCGGGGAGGACCTGCGATGAGGCGAGTCGTCGTCACGGGCCTTGGCCTGCTTTCGCCGTTCGGCATGGGCTTCGAGCATAGCTGGAAGGAATTGCTTTCCGGCCGCAGCGCCGCCCGCCGCGTCACCGAATTCGAGGTGGACGATCTTGCCTGCAAGATCGCCCACATCGTTCCGCGCGGTGACGGCTCCAACGGCACCTTCAATCCCGAGGCCGTGCTCGAGCCGAAGGAACTGCGCAAGATCGGCGACTTCATCCTCTACGGCATTGCGGCCGCCGACGAGGCGCTGGCCGATTCCGGCTGGAAGCCCGAGACGCATGAGGATCAGTGCGCCACGGGCGTGCTGATCGGTTCCGGCATCGGCGGCATCGACGGCATCGCCGAGAACGCGATGATCCTGAAGGAGCGCGGTCCGCGCCGCATCAGCCCCTTCTTCATCCCTGGACAGATCATCAACCTGGTCTCCGGCCAGGTTTCCATCCGGCATGGGCTGAAAGGCCCGAACCATGCGGTCGTCACCGCTTGCTCGACCGGCGCCCACGCCATCGGCGACGCCGCCCGGCTGATCATTTGGGGCGATGCCGACGTCATGGTAGCCGGTGGCGCCGAGGCGCCGGTCACCAGGCTCTCCATGGCAGGGTTCGCCGCGTGCCGTGCGCTCTCCACCGAACGCAACGACACGCCTGAGACCGCGTCACGTCCCTATGACCGCGACCGCGACGGCTTCGTCATGGGCGAGGGCGCCGGTGTCGTCGTCCTGGAAGAGCTCGAGCACGCCAAGGCGCGAGGCGCCAGGATCTATGCCGAGGTCACCGGCTACGGCCTGACCGGCGACGCTTATCACATCACCGCTCCGGCCGAGGACGGCGACGGCGCGTTCCGCTGCATGACTGCGGCGCTGAACCGGGCGAAGCTCTCGGCCGCCGACGTCGACTACATCAACGCGCATGGCACCTCGACCATGGCCGACACGATCGAGCTCGGCGCCGTCGAGCGGCTGGTCGGCAATGCGGCTTCCAAGATTTCTATGTCGTCGACCAAGTCGTCGATCGGCCATCTGCTCGGTGCCGCGGGCGCCGCGGAAGCGATCTTCTCGATCCTCGCCATCCGCGACAACATCGCCCCCGCCACCATCAACCTCGACAATCCGGAACGCGAGACGGCGATCGATCTCGTGCCGAACAAGCCGCGCCAGCGCCAGATCGATGTGGCGCTGTCGAACTCCTTCGGCTTCGGCGGCACCAACGCCTCGCTTGTCTTCCAACGTTACGATGGCTGAGCAGTCAGCCAGAGCAATTCCAGGAAAAGTGCGCAGCGGTTTTCCGTTCGGAATTGCGACGAACAAGAAAGCAATCCCAGGAAAGTACGCAGCGGGTTTCCGCCCGGGATTGCTCACAAACAGATAGCTAGCCGGCAGGTCCGCCACCTGCCGTCATTTTTGCCAAATTTGCCCCTACGCTTCGGCTAGGGGATTCGTTGCAAGATCAGACGGTAGGGCGCCATGAATACAAATCCGGGCGGCGGCGAGGAATTCGGACAGCGTCAGACGCAAGGCCCGATCGTGCCCAAGACAGCGGCCGAGGCGCTTCGCCCCGAGGCCGGCACGCCGCCGCCGTCGAAACGCTCGCGCGCCTCGCGCAGCCAAGTCGTCGTGTTCCTGAATTTCTTCCTTTCGGTGGTCATCCTGGCCGTGCTCGCCGCTGGTGCCGCGCTTTATTTCGGCATGCAGGCTTTCGTTGAGCCGGGCCCGTCCGCCAATGGCGATACCTTCCTGGTCAAGCCGAACACCGGCGTGCAGGAGATCGCCGACCAGCTGGAGCGTCGCGGCCTGGTCAGCGATGCGCGCGTCTTCAGGCTGGGCGTGCGCGCCACCGGCAACGACTCCGCGCTGAAGGCCGGCGAGTACGCCATCAAGCCGCGCGCCTCGATGCGCGACATCATGGAACTGCTCAAGAGCGGCAAGTCGGTGATGTATTCGCTGACCATCCCCGAGGGACTGACGGTCGAGCAGGCCCTGCAGCGCGTGGCTGACCAGGAGGCGCTGACCGGCGACATGCCGGCGGCCACGCCGCCGGAAGGCAGCATCGCAACCGACACGCTGCGCTTCACCCGCGGCGCCACAAGGCAGCAGATGATCGACAAGCTGGTCGCCGATCAGAAGAAGCTGGTCGATGACGTCTGGGAGCATCGCGCGCCCGACTTGCCGATCGCCAACATGGAGGACTTCGTCATCCTGGCCTCGATCGTCGAGAAGGAGACGGGCAGGGGCGACGAGCGCTCGCGCGTGGCCGCCGTCTTCCTCAACCGGCTGGCCAAGGGCATGCGGCTGCAGTCCGACCCGACCATCATCTACGGCCTGTTCGGCGGCAAGGGCAAACCGGCCGACCGGCCGATCTATCAGTCCGACATCGAGAAGCAGACGCCCTATAACACCTATCTGATCAAGGGCCTGCCGCCGACGCCGATCGCCAATCCGGGCCGCGCGGCGCTTGAGGCGGTGGCCAATCCGTCGAAGACCGGCGACCTTTATTTCGTCGCCGACGGCAATGGCGGCCATGTCTTTGCCGCGACGCTGGAAGAGCACAACCAGAACGTCGCCCGCTACCGCGCGATGCAGAAGAAGCAGGAGGACGCTGCCGCCAAGGCCTCCGGCCAGACGACGGCGCCGGCCGCTCCCGACGGCGGCGACGGCGGCGAGAATGGCGACGCGGGCGGCGACGCGGCCCAGTAGGCGGCGGTTACCGGATCTGTCACGCCTCCTTTGACGCCGGGCCGTATTCATGTTTTGAGGGGATATCCGACGCCCGGCCGAAGGTCAGACGTCTTGCAAGGGTGCGCATGTTCGGGCAATCGCGCCCGGACTGCGACAGGGGGTGACGGCATCATGAACGTGCAGAGCATGACCGGTTTCGCGCGTGCCATTGCTGAGTGCAACGGCACGTCGGTCGCCTGGGAGGTGAAATCGGTCAACGGCAAGAGCGTGGAGGTGAGGCTGAGGCTGCCGCAAGGTTTCGACCGGCTGGAAACCGCCGTACGGCAGACCGTGCAGAAGCGCTTCGCGCGCGGCAATTTCCAGGCGACGTTGACCGTTGGCCGCGCCGCCGCGCAGCAGGTCCAGCCGGTGGTCAACGAGGCTTTTCTGAAGGATCTGGCCGGCCTTGCCAGGCGCTTGCAGGAACAGTTCGGCACCCAGCCCGCCACCGCCGACGGGCTGCTTGCGCTGCGTGGCGTGCTCGACATTCCGGAAGCCGTCGAGACCGAGGAAGAGCGGGCCGTTCTTGACGCCGCGATTCTGTCGGCGCTGGACCTGGCGCTTACCGGGTTGGAGCAGGCAAGGCAGAGCGAGGGTGCCGCATTGCGCGCGCTGTTGTCGGGCCACATCGACATAATCGAGGCGCTGACGCTGAAGGCCGAGGCCGACCCGTCGCGCGAGCCGGCGGCGATCCGCGAGCGTATGGCCGAGCAGGTCCGCCTGCTGATGGATGCGTCGGCTAATCTCGATGCGGTCCGGCTGCACCAGGAAGCGGCGTTCCTCGCCACCAAGGCCGATATTCGCGAGGAGATCGACCGGCTCAAGACGCATGTCGCTTCCGCGCGTGCGCTGCTCAAAAGCGGCGGCGCCGTCGGCCGCAAGCTCGATTTTCTGGCGCAGGAATTCAATCGCGAATCGAATACCTTGTGCTCCAAGTCGAACGCCGCCGCGGTCACCGCGATCGGGCTGGAGCTCAAGGCGGTGGTCGACCAGTTTCGCGAACAGGTTCAGAATCTGGAGTGACGGGGATGGTTGCCAAGGAACCGACGGCCGCCAGGGATCTGGGATCCCGTATCCGCCGCCGCGGGCTGATGCTGGTGCTGTCGTCGCCGTCGGGCGCCGGCAAGTCGACAATCGCGCGCAATCTTCTGGAAAGCGATTCGAGCCTGGAACTGTCGGTCTCCGTCACCACCAGGCCGCGCCGCGGCTCGGAGATCGAAGGCGTCCACTATCATTTCCGCACCATGCGCGAGTTCGAGCGGCTGCGCGATTCCGACGCGCTGCTGGAATGGGCCGAGGTGCACGGCAATTTCTACGCGACGCCGCGCGAGCCGGCGGAAGTGGCGCTGGCCGAAGGCCGCGACATGCTGTTCGACATCGACTGGCAGGGCGCCCAGCAGCTCAAGGAGAAGATGCGCGCCGACATCGTCTCGATCTTCATCCTGCCGCCCTCGATGAAGGAATTGAAGGCGCGCCTGAAGCGCCGCGCCGAGGACCAGGAATCAGTCATCGAGACCAGGCTGAAGAATGCCCGCATCGAGATCGAGCACTGGAAGGAATACGACTTCGTCATCGTCAACGACGATCTCGACCGCGCCTTCGCCGAGGTGCGCGCCATAGTGACGGCGGAGCGGCTTCGGCGCGACAGACGGCCGGGCCTGTTCGACTTCATTTCCGGGTTGTTGGACGAGAAGACGGAGTGACTTTTCCCTTCTCCCCTTGTGGGAGAAGGTGGATCGGCGCGCAGCGCCGAGACGGATGAGGGGTGTTCCAGCGGAGTGAGGCGTCGCCGTTCCCTGGAACACCCCTCATCCGTCGCCTTCGGCGACACCTTCTCCCACAAGGGGAGAAGGGAGGACGCCTCACACCGCGTTCGTCAACCTTACGAATTCTTCCACGCTGAGCGTCTCGGCGCGGCGCGTCGGGTCGATGCCGGCGCGGGTGAGCAGGGCTTCACCGCCGAGACTCTTCACGCTTTGCCGCAGCATCTTGCGGCGCTGGCCGAAGGCGGCTTCGGTGACGCGGCCGAGCCTCTTGCCGTCGGCGGGAAGCGGGGATGCGCGCGGCACCAGATGCACCACCGAGGAGGTCACCTTGGGCGGCGGCGTAAAAGCCTGCGGCGGCACGTCGAAGGCGATTTTTGCTTCCGCGCGCCAGCCGGCAAGCACGCCGAGCCGGCCATAGGCGTCGCTGCCCGGACTGGCGGTGATGCGCTCGGCCACCTCGCGCTGGAACATCAGCGTCATCGATTGATAGAAGGGCGGCCAGTTCGCCACCGTCAGCCAGCGGATCAGAAGCTCGGTGCCGATATTGTAAGGCAGGTTGGCAACGATCTTCACCGGCCCACCGTTCGCCGTGCCTGCAAGCGCGGCGAAATCCGTCTTCAGCGCGTCGCCGGGAATGACCTCGAGCCGGCCGGGGTAGTGGCTGGACACCTCGGCCAGCGCCTCCAGGCAGCGCTCGTCGCGCTCGATGGCGATCACGCGCCGCGCGCCGTTGAAGAGCAGCGCCCGGGTCAGCCCGCCGGGGCCTGGGCCGACCTCGATCACCGTCGCTTCGGCGAGGTCCCCGGCCGCGCGCGCGATTTTGGCTGTCAGATTGAGGTCGAGCAGGAAATTCTGGCCGAGCGCCTTCTTCGCCTGCAGGCCGTGGCGCTCGATCACCTCGCGCAGCGGCGGCAATCCGTCGATGGTCACGCGCGCCCCGCTCAAATCGAGCCTCATGCGGCCGCGGCATGGCGGCCGCTGTCGGCCAGCCGGCGCGCCAGCCTCAGCGCCGCGATCAGGCTGTCGGCGCGCGCAATCCCCTTGCCGGCAATGTCGAAGGCCGTGCCATGGTCCGGCGAGGTGCGGATGAACGGCAGGCCGAGCGTCACGTTGACCGCCTCGTCGAAAGCCAGCGTCTTGGCCGGGATCAGCGCCTGGTCGTGATACATGCAAAGTGCCGCGTCATAGCCGGTGCGTGCCCGCGGGTGGAACATGGTGTCGGCAGGAAGCGGTCCGACCGCATCGATGCCTTCGGCTTGAAGCGCCTCGACGGCCGGAAGGACGATGGAAAGGTCCTCCGAGCCCATCGCGCCGCCTTCGCCGGCATGCGGATTGAGCCCGGCAATGGCAAGCCGCGGCCGCGCGATGCCGAAGCGGCTTTTGAGGTCGGCGGCGGTGATGCGGGCGGTGGTGACGATCAGTTCCGTCGTCAGAACCTTCGGCACCTCGGCGAGCGCGATGTGGATGGTGACCGGAACGGTGCGCAGCTCGGGTCCGGCAAGCAGCATCACCGGGGTCACCTCGGTGCCGGTGTGGCGCGAGGCCAGATGCGCCAGGTATTCGGTGTGGCCGGGGAAGCGGAAGCCGGCGTCGTAGAGCGGTTTCTTGGCGATGGGGCAGGTGACCACGGCGGCGGCGGCGCCGGCAAGGGTGTCGGCGACAGCACGGTCGATCGCTTCGATGGTGCCCGCGGCATTGGCCGGATTGGGTTTTCCGGCACTGTCCAGGTGGCGGGCGTAGAGCGGAACGACGGGCAGCGCGCGGGGAAAATGATGCGCCGCTTGCCCCGGCACTGTCTCCATGATCGCCACGGTGGCGCCGACCTCGCGCGCACGGGCCTCGATCAGGGCTGGATCGGCGAGCAGGTAGAAAGGCGGCACGCCGGCACTGTCGCCCGCCTGCCAGGCGGCGATGGCGATCTCGGGCCCGACACCGGAGGGATCACCGACGCTGAGCGCCAGCGGCGCATCGGTCCTGCGCATGCTCATGGCGTCCTGTGGCGTGCCCTGCCTGCTTCGGGGCAGGGCGGGAGGATCGAGCATTGTTCTGTCATCCGCCGAGACGGCCTAGCGCTCGACGATGGTGGCCTTCTTGCGCAGTTCCTCGACATATTTTTTGCTGAGCTCGTCGGCATCCTTGTCGTTGCTGCCGCCTTCGGCCTGGAACACCATCTGCGCGGCCTTGTCGTCGGAAACCTCGCGCGAGGAGCAGATGCCGATGAATTCCACGCCGCGTTCGGTCTCGCGCGTCGGCGTCGCGCCGCCGACCTTGGTCGCCTTGATCTGCTCGGCCCAGTCGGGCGGCAATTGCGGCGCCAGCACGCGGCCGAGGTCGCGCACCGTGACGTCGATCAGCCCCTTGGCGAATTCGCGCGTGGTGTTGCAGCCGTTGAAGCGGGCGCGCATGGCATCGGCCTCACGCTTGCGCTTGCCGAGCGTGGAGGCGCGCTCGGAGGCCGGCACCACGAAGATCACCTGTTGCAGCATGTATTCCATGGCGGTCGGCTTGGAGCCGCCCTTGTCGAGCATGCGGCGGACCGCATCCTGCTCTGTCACCGAACCGCCCTCGCCGGAGCGGTAGCGCGCGGAAAGCGCCTGGTTCCAGGCCATCTGGGCGCGGATGAATTCCTTGAAATGCTCCTTGGTGACGCCCGATTGCGACATGATCGCGTCGAGCTTGGCCAGCGGCATCTTGTTGTTGGAGGCAAAGCGCTGATAGGCGGCCTCGACCTGCTGATCGGTGATGCGGATGCCGAGCCGCCTGGCCTCGGCAAGGCGCAGCGTCTGGTCGATCATCTCCTGCGCCGCATCGCCCTTCTTGCGCTGCAGCTTGAAGAATGCGGCGCGGTGCGCGATGTCGCCGGTGGTGATCGGTATGTTGTTGACGACATATTTGATCTGGCTGGCGAACGCCGGCGGCGTCATCGCCGTGATCGAAACCGAGGTCGCCGCAACCAGCAGCGCGAATCCTGCCGAAAACAGGTATTTCCTCATCTCACCTTCCCAATTCTTACCCGCCAACACGGCGCCGCACGTCCTCCGAACGCATGCGCTATGTGGTCGACCCCATGCCCGTCCTATGCGGCGAAACAATGTCGCCGGCACATGTCCCCGAGAATCGGCTCCATTTTCGAAGCTTCGCGCGCCAAATCAAGGTCCACGGGATCGTCTGCGCCCGAAGCGATGCGCAACGCCGCGGCCCGTGCCTGCCGCCGCTTGCTGGCCTCCACTTACTGGATCGTGTCGACGGCGCTGGTCGACGTGCCGAAATCGCCGAGGGTGCGGAACGACAGATTGAAGCCGATATTCTGCGACACCTCCTTGGTGACCGTGTCGCGCGTCTGCGAGAACGTCATCACATAGGTGAAGCAGGAATCGTTGTAGGCGAAGCCGACGCCGTCCTTGACAAGGACGCTTGTCTCCAGATCGTAGGTGCCGGTGCCGAAGACCCGCCAGCTCTGAGCCAGATGCGTCGAGGCGCCGAGCGTCACCTCATGGCGGTCCGTGGCGAAGCCATAGAGCGGCTGCGCCTGGATGAAGGCATATTTGGCGCTGAGCGAAACCGGCAGGCCGGAATAGGCGGCCTTGATCTCCGCGCGCCTGACCTCGAAACTCTGCTCGTCGAAACGGCCGCTGAGCGAGCCGGAGAAGCCGCTCGGGCTGTTGAAGCCGACAAGGCCGACATAGTCGGATTTCGCGGTCTGCAGCCCCGAATAGGCGCCGACATTGACGAGGTCCGGCGCGTCGAACGAGTTCTCGCCGCCCAGCTGATAGGATTGGCCGAAGATGGCGTTGGTGCCCCAGCCATTTTCATAGGCGCCCGAATAGCGGAAGCCGACATTGGCGCGCGTGCCGCCTTCGATGCGATCGTAGCCGGAGAACTTGTCGCGCTCGAACAGCGTGGTGGCGTCGAAGACGAAGCTCTGCGCGTCCTCGTTCGGAACCGCCAGACCGCCGACATATTGCTCGTTCGGCCGCACGAAGATCTGTGCCGTCGGCTCCAGGACGTGGCTGGAGTTCGGCATCGAGAACAGGAGCGGCCAGCGCATCTCCAGGCCGAGCGTGGCCATGTAGCGGGCTAGCGAGGAGCGCATGTCGACGTCCTCGCCGAGATTCGTCGCCATCTGGTTGACCGCGGCCAGCGATTCGGATGTGGTCGAGACGTAGCCGGCATCGCCACGGAAGGCGAGCAACGGCGTCAATTGAAGGCCGCCGTCGGTGGTGAAGGTGCGCTTCCATTCGGCTTCGGCCGTCAATCGGCTCGATTGCCCCTCGAGGCCGCGCACATTGTTGATGGAGGTCGGGATAGTGTTATCGGCCAACACCGCATCCAAGCGGTCGCGGCTGATGACGCGCGCATTGACGTTGAGCGACAACTGACCGCCGGCCACCGACATGTCGGGGATATAGGCGTAGTCGAACGACGGCAGCACCCAGGGCTGCTTGGCCGCGCGCGCCGTCGGATCGCTGGAGAGGGTGTCTTCCTGCACCTCGAAGCGCATGGCCCTGACGTCGAAATAATTGCGGTCGCTCAGGCCCGTCAGATAGATCGACGACTGGTGGACGAGGCCGTTGTAGCCGTCGATGTTATAGGTGCGCGAGAAATTCTTGTCGGTCTGGAGCAGCACGTCCCAGCCGAAATTCCAGCGCTCGTTGATGGCGAACTGGCCATTGGTGCCCATCATGCCGCGGAACTTGTTGGGATCGTTGAGATCTCCCGAATCGACAGTGTGACGATTACCCGTGCCGATGAAGGCGTCGGGATCCTGCTGCTGGATGCCGGCGATCTTCAGGCTGTATTCGCCATTGTTGAAGCGCTGGCGCCATTCGGCCTCGCCGAGGAAGCCCTGCTTGGTATAGCCGGTTCCGGTGGCGGTGAGGTCGTAGGTCGGCGAGAGCGCGAAATAATAGGGGACTTTGACGCCGACTCCGAGATGGGTGTTGTAGACGATGCCCGGGATCAGGAAGCCGCTCTTGCGCTTGACCGTCGGGTCGGCGATCTCGAAGGCCGGCAGATAGGCGAGCGGAAAACCGAAGAACTCGAAATTCGCGTTCTCGAAGCGAACCGTCTTCTTCTCGCCGTTCCAGATGATCTTGCGCGCCTTGACGCGCCATGTCGGCGCCGAATCGGGCTTGTCCTCGCAAGGCTCGCAGGCGGTGTAGACGCCGTTGTGGAACGTCGTCAGCACGCCGCCCATGCGTTCGGCGCTCTCGGAAGCGAAATAGGCATCGTTGACCGTCTGGACGCGCAAGGCGTTGACGAAGCCGTCGGCGAAGTCGTCGGTGATGTCGATATGGTCGGTGTTGATCTTGGTGCCGTCGCTGTTGATCAGCTCGACGGCGCCGCTGGCGACAAGCCGCTTGGTGTCGCGGTTGTACTCCACGCGCTGGGCGACGAGCTTGTTGCCGCCATAGTCGATCTGCACGCTGCCGACGGCGGTCACGGTGTGGTTGTCGTTGTTGTAGACGAGCGTATCGGCGGCCAGCAGCATCTGCGTGCCGGAGGGAACGGGATTCGCCGTGATAGTCTGCGCCAGCGCCGGTACCGTCGGTACCACGCAGGCGAACAGACATGCCAAGGCGGTCGCCCCATAAAGGCGTGCCAAACCGGCCTGCCTATGGCTGCGCAAACCAGCCTCCCTCACTAGCCGTCTTCCTTGTATAGCAGAAATGTCACCCCAAAGAACATAGCCACGACAACCGGAACCCATGCAGCCACCATTGTAGGCACGAATCCGGCGACCCCGAATGCCTTGACCAGTACCGAAACGACATAAAGCAGAAAGCCGGCCAGGACGCCACCCAGAATCATCGTCGCCGACTGCCCCATTCGCGCAAATCTCATTGAAACCGTTGCCGCAATCAGCGTCATGGCGACGAGGAGGAACGGCAGCGCCACCAGCGAATCAAACTGCATGGCGAAGGCATTTGCCTTGAGGCCGAAGGAGCGGGCAACCTCGATCTTGCTGGGCAGCTCGTAGAACGGGATGGTCTCCGGGCGCGCCAGGCGCTCCTGCACGAATTCCGGCTTGAGATTGGTCGGCACGCGGTCGGAAGCCTCGGGACGGATATTGCCGTCCTTGAACAGCTTGACGTCCTGCAATTCCCAGTAGCCGTCGCGCAGGAAGGCGCGCGCGGCATCCTTGCGCTCGACGATGTTGCCCTGCTGGTCGAGGACGAAGAACACCGCGTCGGCCATCTCCAGGCCCTGGTTGAGGATGGCGCGGGCGCCGATGATGGTGTCGCCGGAGCTGGTCTTTTGCCTCAGCCAGGGCGTCGTGTCCTGCGGGACGGCGTTCGACTTGCCGGCCCGCAGCTGGTTTTCCATCTGCTCGGACCATGAAAAGCCGTGCGCGGCGATCGGGTTGAGCACACCGACCGACAGCACGCCGAACATCAGCGCCCCGACGCAGCACGGGAACAGGAACTGCCAGGCCGAAACGCCGGCCGAACGCGCGATGACCAGCTCGTAGCGGCGGTTGAGCGACACCAGCGTCGCCATCGCCGAGAACAGCCCGACGAAAGGCACCGTCTGCAGCATGATCATCGGCATCCTCAGCGCCGAAATGGCGAAGGCGGTGCCGTAGGTGAAGCCCGGCAGCCCGGTCGTGCGGCCCGAAAGCTCGGTGAAATCGATCAGGAACACCAGCGCCAGCAGGCCGAGAAAGAACCAGACGGTGATCGTCACATAGCGAAAGAAGAAATAGCGGCCCAGCGTCCAGCCCATCGTCAGGCTCCCTGGCCGGAGGTGCCGCGCCGGGCGAACCACAGCCTGAGCGCGGTCCAGCCCTCGCCGGCGCGGCCGGCGAGATTCGTCATCCAGTCGGCCCAGGCGGACGGCAGTTCCATGCTTCGCGAGGAGACGATGAACCAGACGGAGATCGCCGATGCCACGATCGGCACGGCATAGACCATATAGGCGTAGTACCAGACCTTGTCGGCCTTGCCCGCGGCGAAGAAACCCAGCCAGCGCACGAAAAGGGCGACTGCGATTGCCGTGATCAGCGGATGGATGCGCGCCTCGCGGTGCGAGCGTGCGTCGACGGCCACGGCGAGCGCGATCAGCGCGAACACCAGCGAATAGGACCACTCGGAGAAACGCTGGTCGAGCTCGGCCGTGTAGCTGCCGGGTTGGCGCTGGAACATCCTGTCGTTGGGATCCGGATTGAGCAGATATTGCGTCGTCCGGTCCTTGGGCAGCAGCGTGATTTCGTTCGCCGCCGACATGAAGGCCGACAGGTCGAAGGCGTAGGAGGTGAAGCGGATGACGGAGAGGTCGCCAGTCACCGATTTGCGGTTGATGACGCCGTCGTTCATCATCAGCACCTTCTCGTCGCCTTTTTCGACGATGCTGCCGGTCTTGGCGTAGTAGGTGAGGTTGGCGCCTTCCTCGCGCGAATCGGCGACGAAGATGCCGCCGAGCTTGTTGTCGGGGAGCCGTTCGCCGATCTGCAGGAACAGGCCGTCGTCGATCTTGCGGAAAGTGCCTTCCTGGATGATCAGTGACAAGAGGTCGGCGCGCGAGGCTGCCACCAGCTGGCGGTTCTTCTGCCTGGCATAAGGGTCGACGCCGTTGTCGACGGCGAAGGAAAAGACGCTTGCCGCCAGCGCCAGCAGGAGGATCGGCCGCGCGATCGTCCAGCGCGAGGCGCCGGCCGCGTTGATCACCGCCAGTTCCGAATCCGTATTCATGGCGCTTAGCGTCTGCGCCACCGCGACCACCAGCGCGAACGGCACAACGATCGGAATGATCGAAGGGATGATCAGGGCCGCGACTTCGAAGAAGGTCAGCGCCGACTGGCCGCTGTCGGTGACGAGGTCGATCTTGGCGAGCACCTGCGTCGTCCACACGATCGCCAGCGTCCAGACCAGCGCCGCCAGGAACATCGCAGCGGTGCGACGCATGATGTAGCGTTCAACGACCTTCATGAAGGCTTTTCTCGATTGTGCCGAACGGCATCATGCCCGCCGACAAGGTAGTCATCCGGTGACGCCCGCACAACCGGGTCCATAGGCGGCTCATCTGGTTTGTCGCTCCCACGCCACGCGCCCCGGCGCGGCGGAGTGTCCGCGTCAATGGATAAGAAATGCGAAACATTGATGGTTAACAACAGGTTGCGGCAGGAAGCTTACCTCTTGCCGCGACGAATCCTTCGTTGGTTTCGACGCCGATATAGACAGTGATTTCGGCCAAAGTCTTGCCAAATGCCCGAAAACGACCAAATGTCGCGCACGCTTGAAAGCCGGTTCGCGGCGCCTCACCCCGAAAGCAGGATCTGATGACTTCGAGACCTTCGATTGCCTTCGCCAAATTCGCCGCGCCGAAAAAAGGCAGCGTCTTCGTGCTCGCGGCCGACGGCGGCGGCCTTGGCGAGGCCGCGAAGGCATGCGACCCGGCGGGTGCGCTTGCTCGCGCGTTTCCGGTCGCCGATTTCTCCGGCAGGTTCGCGAGCTCGGCCGAGGTACTGGCGCCGGAAGGGACCTCGGTGGACCGGCTGGTCGCGATCGGCGCCGGCAAGGTCGCCAGCCTCGACGACTATGCCTGGCTGAAGCTCGGCGGCGCCGTTGCGGCTTCGCTGCGCAAGGCGACCGAAGCCGCCGTGATCCTCGATCTGCCAGAGCTCCAGCCGGACGGCAGGCAGGCGGCGAACCTTGCCGCCGGCATCCTCCTGCGCAGCTATGGCTTCGACAAGTACAAGACCAGGAAGGACAAGGAAGAGGGCCAATCTGACGCCAAAGGGGCCGGCGCCAAGGGGGCGGAGGCCAAAAAGGCCGACACGGCGAAGCCCGTCAAGATAATCATCCACTGCACCGACCCGTCCGCCGCGAAAAAAGCCTTCGCGGAGGAAGAGGCGGTGATCGGCGGCGTGCTTTTGGCGCGCGACCTGGTCAACGAGCCGGCCAATGCGCTTGGGCCGGTCGAGTTCGCCGCCCGCGCCAGGGAATTGGAAGCCCTCGGCGTCTCGGTCGAGATCCTCACCGAGAAGGAGATGAAGAAGCTCGGCATGGGTTCGCTGCTTGGCGTCGCGCAAGGCTCGCCGCGCGGCGCCCGCATGGCCGTCATGCAATGGAAGGGCGGCAAGGCCAAGGAGGCGCCGATCGCCTTCGTCGGCAAGGGCGTCACCTTCGATACCGGCGGCAATTCGATGAAGCCGGCCTCGGGCATGGAGGACATGAAGGGCGACATGGGCGGTGCGGCCGCCGTCACCGGACTGATCAGCGCGCTGGCCGCCCGCAAGGCCAAGGCCAATGTCGTCGGCGTCATCGGCCTGGTCGAGAACGCGGTCGACGGCCACGCGCAGCGGCCGGGCGACATCGTCACCTCGATGTCCGGACAGACCATCGAGGTGCTCAACACCGACGCTGAAGGGCGCCTCGTGCTCGCCGATGCGCTCTGGTACACCAACGACCGCTTCAAGCCGAAATTCATGGTCAATCTGGCGACCCTGACCGGTGCTATCATGGTCGCGCTCGGCCAGCATTATGCCGGCCTGTTCTCCAACAATGACGAACTGGCCGGCCAGCTGACCGGCGCCGGCCAGGCGACGCAGGAGCGGCTGTGGCGCATGCCGCTCGGCGCCGAATATGACAAGCTGATCGATTCCAAGAATGCCGACATGAAGAACATCGGCGGCCGCTATGGCGGCGCCATCATCGCCGCCCAGTTCCTGCAGCGTTTCGTCAAGGACACGCCCTGGGCGCATCTCGACATTGCCGGCACCGCGATGGGCGGACCGGCGAGC
This sequence comes from Mesorhizobium shonense, assembly GCF_040545255.1. Classification (NCBI taxonomy): domain Bacteria; kingdom Pseudomonadati; phylum Pseudomonadota; class Alphaproteobacteria; order Hyphomicrobiales; family Phyllobacteriaceae; genus Mesorhizobium; species Mesorhizobium shonense. The sequence continues at coordinate 325,891 of NZ_JBEPLM010000001.1, read as the reverse complement.
GAGATCAACCAGTCCTGGGGTTCCGGCTTCGGCGTCAGGCTGCTCGATAGGCTGGTGCGCGACCACCACGAGGGGTAAGGCTTTCAAGGTGGCCGACATCCTGTTCTACCACCTGACGGAATCGACGCTCGAGGAGGCGCTGCCGGGCCTCCTCGAGCGCAGCGTCGAGCGCGGCTGGCGCGCAGTCGTGCAGACCGGCACCGAGGACCGGCGCGACGCGCTCGACCAGCATCTGTGGACTTTTCGCGACGATTCCTTCCTCGCGCATGCCACCGACCGCGAAGCCTATCCGGCTGAGCAGCCGATCCTGCTCACCACCGGCGAGGGCAACCCCAATGCCGCGCAGATACGCTTCCTCGTCGATGGCGCCAACCCGCCCGAGCTTTCCGGCTACGAGCGTGCCGTCTTCCTGTTCGACGGCCATGACGCGGCGCAATTGGAAGGCGCGCGGGTCCAGTGGAAGGCCTTGAAGGAGGCCGGCCACGCCGTCACTTACTGGCAGCAGACGCCGGACCGGCGGTGGGAACGCAAGGCTTAAGGAACGCTGCCCCGATCCTCTAGGGTTTGGTCGCGTCCCTGCGCCCGCAAATAAAGCCACAACGCCTCGGCCACCGGCCCGTGCGGCCGGTCGCGTCGCCGCACTGCCGCAACGGTCTCGATGCGGCCGGGGATATGCCTGCTGGCGATGGAGATCAGCCTCCCGTCTCGAAGCTCGTCCTCGATCAGCCATTCGGGCAGATGACCCCAGGCAAGCCCGTGCAGGATCAGCTCCTTCTTCATCATGTGATCCGGCGTCGAGCAGGAGTGCGCGCCGTCGATGACGAAGAAATTCTCTGGCGAGGGGCGCCGCGCGGTATCGCGGATCACGCACTGGGTGAAGGGCCGCATCGCTTCCGGGGTGATGTCATGCTCCCTGTCGAAGGGCAGGAAGCCCGGTCCCACCACCGGCACGAAGCCCACTTGGCAGAGATCGATCCGCTCGAGCTGCGGATCGGACGGATTGGCGCGATGGAAGACGAGATCGGCCTCGGCGTCCATCAGCCGTTCGACCGGCCCGCCGATCGCCTCATATTCCAGATGCAGGCGGGTGCGGGATCGTTCGGCAAAGAAGCGGCTGAGCAGGCCGAGTATTTTAGGCCTCGGGCAGACATCGCCCATGACGACGCGCAGGACGGTTTCCTCGCCGCTCGCCAGCTGCCCAGCATAGCTCCGGAGATGTTCAAGATCGCGCAGCGCCAGCCGAGCACGCGCATGGAACTGCCGGCCTTCCTCCGTCAGGCTCACGCGATAGCCGCTGCGGTCGAGCAGGGTAAGGCCGAGCTGCTCTTCCAGCCGCGCGACTGCGGCGAAGACGGAAGGATGCGTCCGGTTCAGGACAAGCGCGGCGGCCTGGAAACTGCCCTCGCTCGCCACGGCTTCGAAGCACCTCAGGTCGTGGAGTTTCAGATCGTGCAATGTCGGAATCTCCTACAGAGATTGTCAAATCATAGTAATTTTCTTCGATAGTAACCAGACCTAGCTTCCTCATCGAACTGACGCGGGAGACTTCCCGCCAAACAGGATGAGGACCAAAATGACCGAAACACTTCATTTCACGACCGGCGACGGTGCCCGCATCGCCTACAGACTCGACGGGCCGGAAGGCCGGCCGGTGCTTGTGCTGTCCAATTCGATCGCCACGACACTGCACATGTGGGACGGCCAGGTTGCTGAACTCGCCAAGTCCTTCCGGGTGCTGCGCTATGATTTTCGCGGCCATGGAGGCTCCGATGCGCCGGCCGGCGCCTATTCGCTCGACCGTCTCGGGCGAGATGTGCTGGAACTGCTCGATTTCCTCAGGCTTGCCCGTGTGCATTTCCTTGGCCTATCGCTGGGCGGCTTCGTCGGCCAGTGGCTGGGCATCCATGCGCCGGAGCGCATCGAGCGCCTGATCCTCTCCAACACCTCGCCGCATCTTGGGCCGGCGTCCTATTTCGACGAGCAGATACGCAACGTGTGTGCAGCGAGCGACCTCGCAGCCACGGCGGACATGTTCATGCGCAACTGGTTCCCGGCCGCGATGCTTGCCGGGCCGAATAAAACGGTCGAGGAATTTCACGCAGCGATCCTTGCCATGTCGCCGCAAGGCCTCGCGGGATGCTTCGCCGCGGTGCGCGACGCCGATCTGCGCCGAACGATTTCGCTGATCGCCGCGCCGACGCTGGTCATCGGTGGCGAGGACGACAAGGTGACGCTGGCAAGTCACAGCGAGGCAATCGCGGCGGCAATCCCCGGCGCCGAGCTTGTGCTGCTTCCCGGCGTCCATCTGCTCAATGTCGAGCGCCCAGTGGAGTTCATGGAGGCGGTGACGCGGTTTCTTATCGCGCGATAGAAACGCAAGGCATCGGACGTCGGCGCTGCCCCTCATCCGCCTGCCGGCACCTTCTCCCCGTATAGTGACGGGGAGAAGGGAACTGGCCGCCGCCACAGCACCATTTCTTGGCCATCCCGACGATTGGCGAAACCGTCGATAACGGCTTCTTTCTCCCCGTCACTATACGGGGAGAAATGCCCGGCAGGGCAATGAGGGGCGGCGCCGACCTGCGATAGTGAAAAACCGCCGGCGTTTTTATCCCCTCGACAGAATCGTTGCCATCGCACCTGATCCACATTTTGGTTTAGATAGACGCGAGTGCACGCATGGGGGGAGGATGCGGATCAGAATCGTCGGAACCGGCAGGGCGGTGCCGGCAGAGTGCGTCACCACGAGCGCCCTGGAGGAGAGGCTTGGCCTCGGCCGGGGCGCGCTCGAAGGCGCCACCGGTGTCGTACAACGCTATGTCTGCGGGGACGAATCGCAGATCGATCTGGCTTGCGCTGCCGCGCGCCTTGCGATTGCTGATGCCAGCCTCGAGCCCAGCGCCGTCGATCTCATCATCGGCGGCTGCGGCGTGCCCTACCAGCCGCTGCCGGCGACGGCGCCTCTGGTCATGCATCGCCTCGGGCTCGCCGATGGTTCGGCAGCCGCCTTCGACGTCAACAGCACCTGCCTTGGCTTCCTCACCGCCTTCGAAACCGCCGGCCGCATGATCGAGGCCGGGCAGTGCGAGACGGCGCTGGTGTTTTCCGCCGAGATCGCCTCGCGCGCGCTGCCGTGGCGGGACGCGCCGGAGGTCGCGGCACTCTTCGGCGATGGCGCGGCGGCTGCCGTGCTGCGGCGCAGGGCCAAGCCGGGCGAGGGCAGCGTGGCGGCGAGCCTGATGCGCACCTACCCGTCAGCCTGGGAAGCCTGCGGTATCGGCGCCGGCGGCACACGTTTCGATTTCCGCAAGGAGCCGGAGGAGTTCGCCCGCCACAGCCTTTTCCACATGGACGGCAAGGAATTGTTCCGGCTGACCTCGCGCCATTTCAACAGCTTCGTCGCCGCCCTGCTGGAGCGCGCCGGCTGGCGGCATCAGGATGTCGATCTCGTCGTGCCGCATCAGGCCAGCCCATTCGCGTTGGCACACATGGCGCGCCAGACTGGCTTCGCGCCTGAAAAACTGGTCGACATTGCGGACCGCTTCGGCAACCAGATCGCGGCTTCCATTCCCTTCGCGCTCGATGTCGCGCGCCGCGACGGCCGCGTGGCGCCGGGCACGAAGCTGCTCTTCCTAGGCACATCCGCCGGCGTGTCCTTCGGCGGCATGGCGCTGGAGACCTGACGATGGTCGTGCTCGTCACCGGCGCCAGCGGTTTTCTCGGCTCCCACGTGCTGGCGCGGCTGGCGGCTTCGGGCACGCTGGCGTTAGGCCTCGGCCGTGATGCCGAGCGCTGCGCCGCGCTGGAGGCCGCCGGCCATCGCATCATCCGCCATGATCTTGCGCAGCCGCTCGATGGCGCGTGCGATCCAAGGCTCGACAGGGTTGAGCGGATCATCCATTGCGCGGCACTCTCGTCGCCTTTCGGCCGGCTGCAGGATTTCGTGGCGGCCAATGTCGCGGCAACGCGGAACCTCCTCGACTTCGCCAAGCGCCAGGGCACCAGCCGCTTCGTCCACATCTCCAGCCCGTCCGTCTGCTTTGCTTTTCGCGACCAACTCGGCCTGACCGAGGACATGGCCTTGCCCGACCCCGTCAATCACTATGCCCGCACCAAGCGAGAGGCGGAGCGGATCGTGCGGGGCGCTCCCGAAATCCATCCTGTGGTGCTGCGGCCGCGCGGCATTTACGGCATCGGTGACCGCGCCTTGCTGCCGCGCCTGATCAAGGCGGCGAAGAGCCGGCCGCTGCCGCTGTTCCGCGGCGGCAAGGCTTCGATCGATCTCACCTATGTCGACGACGTCGTCGATGCGGTCATCGCGGTGCTTACGGCGCCGAAGGAGGCCGAGGGTCAGATCTTCAACATCTCCGGCGGCGAGGTGCTGCCGGTGCGCCGCATCGCCGACGAGGCCTGCGTCCGCGCCGGGCTCAAGGCGCGCTGGCGGCCGATGCCGCTGCTGCCGGCCATGCTCGCGGCGGGCCTGATGGAAACGGTGGCGCTCAGGCTGCCCGGCCGGCCCGAGCCGCCGGTCACCCGCTACGGGCTCGGCCTCTTCGCCTATGCCCAAAGCCTCGATCTTTCCAAGGCGAGACGCGTGCTCGGCTGGACGCCCAAAATCTCTTTCGAAGAGGGGCTCGACCGCACCTTCGCCACAGGTGTCGCATGAAGATCGTCTTCGCCAACAGCGCCTGGGTCAGCGCCGCCGAGCGGCTGATCCTGCACGGCGGCAGCTGGCAAAGCGTGCGGCTGCGCGTCCGCTACGGGCTGATCTTTCATCCCGTTGCAGGGCCGGTGCTGGTCGATACCGGCTATACGCCGGAAGCGCTTTCAGGAGAGCGACGAGGCCGGATGCTGCGCCTCTACGGCGCGCTGCTGAAGCCCGAGCTTAACGCCGCCGAACAGGTCTCGCCGGTGCTGAGGCGTTTCGGCTTGTCGCCGGATGACATCAGCACCGTCATCGTCACGCATTTCCATGCCGACCACATTTCCGGACTGTCGCTGTTTCGCAACGCCCGCTTCATCGCCAGCGACGCTGCCTGGGCCCACGCCAAGGCGCGCACGCCGCGGCAGAACGTGCGCCACGGCGTCTTCACCGAGCTCTTTCCGCCGGATTTCGAAACGCGGTTGGACGGCCTGTCCTCCAAGCCGGACGTCGAAGCACGCAATGACATTCCCGGCGGCGTGGACCTCTTCGGCGACGGCAGCGTCATCGCCGTCGATCTTCCTGGCCATGCCGATGGCCAGTTCGGCCTGCTCTTTGCCCGGATCGATCGGCCGTTCCTCTACGCCGTCGATGTGCAATGGCTGCTCTCCGCCTTGACGGAAAAACGCACGCCCGGCTTCCCGGCCACGCTGATTGCCGAGGATGCCGCGGCGATAGAGCCGACCAGCGCCATGCTGCGCCGCTTCCTCGCTGCCGGCGGCGAGGTGATGCTGTGCCATGATCCCGCGCTGACAACCTACGATCTCGCATCGAGCGATCTGGAGGCGGGATGAACGCTCTGGCGGAAGCGGTCGGCTCCTTTGCCCTGACGCGCTGGGTTTCGCGCAAGAGCCGCGGCGACTTCGAGCGCTGGCAGGCGGCAGCGTTGCGTCGCTTCCTCGACCGCGACCTGCCGCGCGCGCCCTTCTATCGCCACGCGCCGGCTCGTCTCACCGACCTGCCGATCGCCGACAAGGCGCTGCTGATGGCGCGCTTCGAAGATTTCAATGTTCATGGCATCACCGCCGCCGAGGCTTGGGCAGCCTTGGCCCGCGATGGGCGCGTAGACAGTCTCACCGTCGGAGCCAGCACCGGCACGTCGGGCAATCGCGGCCTGTTCGTGATTTCCGAGGCGGAAAAATACCGCTGGCTGGGCGCGATCCTCGCCAAGGCGGCGCCCGATCTCCTGTGGCGCGGCATGCGTGTCGCCGTCATCCTGCCGCAGAACACCGGGCTATACGAAGGCGCCCGCAGGTCGAGGCTGATCAAGCTCGCCTTCTTCGACCTGACGCTCGGGCCGGAGGGCTGGCGCGAGACGCTGGAAACCTTCGACCCGACGGTGGTCATCGCGCCGCCGAAGATGCTCAGGCATTTCGCCGCGGAGGGGTTCCGACTTGCGCCAAAGCGTATCTTCTCGGCCGCCGAGACACTCGATCCGGTCGACCGCCCGGTGATCGAGGCCTTCTTCCGGCTGCGGCTCGAGCAGATCTACATGGCGACCGAAGGTTTGCTCGCCGTGACCTGCCGGCAGGGCAGCCTGCATCTCGCCGAGGACTCAGTCTTCTTCGAATTCGAGCCGGCGGGCGAGGGGCTGGTGACGCCACTGGTCACCGCCTTCCGTCGCAAGACCCAGATCATGGCGCGCTACCGCATGAATGACCTGCTGCGCCTCTCAGGCCAGCCTTGCAAATGCGGCTCGCCGCTACGCCGCGTGGAAGAAGTCGTCGGCCGCATGGACGATGTCTTCCGGTTCCTTTCGAAAAGCGGTCCGATCCTCGTCACGCCGGATGTGCTGCGCAACGCCGTGCTCAAGGCCGACCGCCGCATCGACGATTTTCGGCTCGTCCAGACCGCGCCGGACGCGATCGAGCTGAGACTCCCACCCAGCCTTGCCTACGATGCTGCGGCAGCGGCGCTTCAGGCAGTGCGCTCGCTGCTGGAGGGACGAGGTACTACCGCAACCGTCACGCTGGTGCGTGCGCCGCTGCCGCTGGAGACTAGCCGCAAATTGCGCCGCGTCGAATGCCGGCTGGAGCGGGTTCCATGAGCCGGGTGGCCATCGCGGCAAGGCCGGCACAGCAAGCCGACCGGGTCGAAAACAAGCCGGCAAAGGTTGAGGCATTCGTCCGACTTTTCAATGAGATGCCGGTAGGCAACCTCGTTGCAAACCTGACGACCAAAGTCGAGACTTTCGAGGTCGCCGGCCGAACCTTCCCGCTGACGCTCAACGATGCGAGCGACGCACCGAACTGCTACATCTGCTGCCCCTCCGGCGCCTATATCGACTATGCCATAGACGAGACGCGCAACTTCGCGGCCCATCCTTTGCTGCGCCGCGCCCTTCAGGCATTTATCGGTGCCTGCGCGCCGCTGGTTAGGGCAAGCGGCCTCGACCATCAGGTGCAGGTCAACAACTGGCTCTATTCAACCAATCCTATGCCGTTGCTCGACCGGCAGACGGTCGCGGCGCTCCGCGCCGCGCTGGTCGCGCGCTTTCCCGATCATGCCATCCTCATCCGCTCGCTGAACGAGATCGCCGATCCGGCGACCATTGCCGCGCTGAAGGCGGAGGGCTTTCGCATGCTGGCGGCGCGGCAGATCTACATCTTCGCCGACCGCAGCGCCGCGCCCGCCATGACCAAGAATATGAAGCTCGACCGCAAGCAACTCGGCGCCACGCCCTTCGAGCGGGTCGGCGATGCGGACTTCACCGAGGCCGACTATGCGCGCGCCGAGGCGCTCTACAACATGCTCTATCTGGAAAAATACACGCCGCTCAATCCGCACTACACGGCGCGCTACATCGCCGAGATGCATCGGCGCGGCATCATCAGCCTTGCCGGCCTGCGCCGTCCGGGCGGCGAGCTGGTCGCCGTCACCGGCCTGTTCGAGAACGGCGGCACGCTCACGCAGCCGATCGTCGGCTACGACACCAGCCTGCCGCTCGGCGAGGGGCTCTACCGGATGGTGATGGCGATGGGGCAGGACCATGCCACGGCGCAAGGCCTGTTCTTCAACATGAGCGCCGGCGCCGCCGGCTTCAAGCGCCGGCGCGGCGCTATTGCCGCGATCGAATACAACGCCGTCTACGCCGGCCATCTTCCGCGCCGCCGGCGAATGGCGATCCGCGCCATGGAAACCGTGCTGGCGCTGGTCGGCATCCCTTTGCTCAGGAGGTTCGAACTGTGAGCGAGCGCCGCGACCACGGGAAGGATTTTTGGCAGGCCGTGGCGCTCTCGGCCGGCATCGGCAAGCGGCCGAAGCGCATCCTGTTCGATGGCGCGCCGCTGGTGCTGTTCCGCTCGGCGCAAGGCATCGCCGCGCTATTCGACCGCTGCCCGCACCGTCTGGTGGAACTTTCGACCGGCAAGGTGACCGGCGGCGAGATCGAATGCCCCTACCATGGCTGGCGCTATGACGGCGAAGGCCGCTGCACGACTATTCCCGGCCATGTCGGCGAGATGCCGCATTACCGGGTGCGCCGCTTCGCCGCCATCGAGCGCGACGGCGTCGTCTTCGTCTCCTCCGGCGTGCCGCAGGGCGAACCCTATCTCCATTGCATGCAGGGCAAGGACATCATCGCGCGGCGGGTGCGCTCATCGACGCAGTCGACGGTGATCGATGCGGCCGAAAACATCCTCGATGCCACCCACACCCATTTCACGCACAAGGGCCTGCTGCGCGGCCTGACCTCGAAGCGTCATCTGGTGCGGGTCGAGGTGACGGGCGGCGAGGGCTGGGTCGAGGCGACCTATACCGGCGAAGAGCGCCAGCAAGGGCTGATCAGCCGGCTGCTCGAGGGCGAGCGGACCAGGACCATAGGCCGCTTCCGCCATCCCGGCATCGCCGAGCTTGAATATTGGGGCAGGGAGGGGCTGGTGCTCGCCACGACCTTTCATCTGCGTCAGGCCGACGAACGCACCGTCGAGGGCGTAGGCTGGCTGATCGGGCGGCGCCAGGGCTTGCTTGGTGAGCTGAAGGCGTTCGCCTTCAAGTCACTGTTCAATATCGCGCTGCACCAGGATCGCCGCGTGCTGAAATCGGCGAGCGACAACGCCCGTTTCGCGCCACAGGCGCTGCCGATAATCGGCCCGCTCGATTTCCTGCGCCGGGATATCGCGGCAATCATGGAGGGGAAACTGCCGCCCGCGGCAAGCGAGCCGAGGGTGCATCAGATCGAGTTGTGAGCAGGCTCGAAGGCGACGGGCGCCTCATTCCGTCACACCCCCCTCTGTCCTGCCGGACATCTCCCCCGCAAGGGGGGAGATCGGCCGTCGCCAGCATTTTCGCCAATCGCCAGCGTTGCAGGACAGGCGCTGTGCAAGAAACTGCCATCTCCCCCTTGCGGGGGAGATGGCCAGCAGGACAGAGGGGGTGCTGTCCCGCCGACGTCACCCATTTGGTCCATTCCACTCGATATCGCGCGTCGACGCCGCCTGCAGGCTGATTCCTTGGCGCCAGGCCACTCCGGCGATCTCCGCCAACGCCGGCCACTGGGCCTTCACCGGCGCCGGGTCACCGGGCCAGTCGAGCAATTCCTGGCCCTCGCGCATCGCCTTCCGGAAGCGGGCAAGGCCGCCTGAACGCAACGCCGCCGGCAATCCATAGATCCACATGGCAAGCCGCACCGTTTGCGGCGCGGTGACATCCGGCGCGACCTGCGGCCCGTCTCCAAGCACCGCATCCGCGAACCGTGCCGGATCGCGGAAGAAATGCAGGCCGCTCACGGCGCGCGGGTTGCACTCCAGCGGCAGCACGCGGCCGCTCGCCTCGCGCATCAGGTCGAAGGAGATCTGACCTGTCCATGCGGTGCCGGCGACGATGCGCTCGACCAGCTCGCGCGGTGCCCGATCCTCGACTCGTTCGAAGAAGATGCCGGCGCCCTTGCCGGCGCGATAGAGCGAGCGGTAGAGCGCCAGCGCCTTGAGTTTTCCCGCACGCGCCACGGCATAGGCGCTGATCTCGTCGCCATCGATGAAACGCTGCGCCACCCACGGCATGGCGGCAGAGGGGGCGATGGCGTCGAGAAAATCCGGGGTCGGACGCAGCAGCACATGGCTGGCGAAACGCGACCAGACCGGCTTGAACACCAGGTCGCGCGAGCGGCGGCGTATCGCCTCAAGATCGTCGCATGAGTTGAGCAGCGTGGTCTCCGGCGCCGCCAGGCCGAGGCGCTCGGCCAGCCGAACGAAGGCATGCTTGTTGTGCACCTCAGCCAACTGTTCGATACCCGGCGCGAATAGCTGTGCCCGCATCGGCCGCTCGTGCCACGCCAGCGCGAGATAAAAAACCTCCTCGCACGTCGGAATGACCAATTCTACGCTTTCAGCCCGGACCAGCGCTTCCACCGCCTCGGCATAAGCCCCCGGCTCGAAGCGCGGCGGCGGCAGGCGATGATAGCGCGCGCAGGCCTTGCTCTGGGCGGCGATCGGACGCGCCGGCGTGTCGGCAAGGATCACCCGGCGGCCGGCGCCATGGAGCAAACGCGCCAGATGCAGCGCCACCGGCGCGCGCGCTCCGGTGATGAGCACGGTCTTGTCAGCCCCCGGCATGAGGTCTCGCAGTCGTTTCGATCGCTCGAACCGTTGCGCGAAAACTCCTTGCTTGGCAATTGCGCTACTTTCCGCCGACCGGCAGAGCACGCTGCACGACATTGAGGAAGAAGCGGATGCCGATCGGGACGATGGCGTCGTTGAAGACGAAGCGGTCGCCATGCAGTCCGGCGCCCGGGCCGACATCGCCGGCGCCGATCCACACATAGGCGCCGTCGCCGACGCCCTGCAGCAGGAAAGCAAAATCCTCGCAGCCCATGCTGGGCTGGAACTCGGTCGCGACACGTTCCGCGCCGACCGTATCCGCGCCGGCCTGCGCGGCCAGCGCCGCGCCGCTTGCCGGATTCACCACCGGCGGGTAGCCGCGCTTGTAGGTGAGCTCGGCACTGGCGCCGTGCATCGCGGCCGTTGCCTTCGCCACGCGCTCGATCTCGGCCGCGCAATGGTCGGAAAGCGCGCGGTCATAAAAGCGGCAGGTGCCTTCGACCTTCACCTCGCCCGGCACGAAATTGTTGAAGCGGCCGCCATGGATCTGCGTCACCGACAGCACGGCCGGCGACAGCGGATCGATGCTGCGGGAAACCAGCCGCTGGATCGCGGTGACGAAGCTTGCCGCGGCAAGCAGCGGATCGTCACCCAGATGCGGCATCGCCGCGTGGCAGCCGCTGCCGCGAAAGACGATCTCGAAATCGTCGACCGCCGCCATTTGCGGCCCGGCGCGCACGCCGATATGGCCTTCCGGAAAATCCGGCCAGTTGTGGACGGCAAACACCTGCTCGACCGGAAAGCGCTTCAGCAATCCGTCCTCGATCATCTTTTTGCCGCCGCCCAGCACTTCCTCGGCCGGCTGGAAGAAGAACACCACTCGCCCGTCGAAGCTCTCGCTTTCGGCGAGCAGTTTTGCAGCGCCGAGCAGCATCGCGGTGTGACCGTCATGGCCGCAGGCATGCATCACGCCATCCTCGCGTGAGGCGTAGGCAACATCGGCCACTTCCTTGATCGGCAGTGCGTCGAGCTCGGCGCGCAGAGCGATCGCTTTGCCGCTCGTGCCCTTGATCAGCGTCCCAACCACCGCCGTGGCGCTGACGTTGGTGTGGACGGTCAGGCCGAATTCCGTCAGCTTCGCCGCGACGAAAGCCGCCGTCTCGTGCTCGGCAAAGCCGAGTTCCGGATTGGCATGGATCGTCTGCCGCCAGCCGATGACCTCGGGCACGATCGCCGCTATCCCGTCGTTTTCCCGCATCGTCTTATCTCCGCTTCGTTTGCGGCGATGTTGCCGATGTTCCCGGCTCGCGTCTTGAACGGGATTGACGGGCAGGGCGGTTTGAAGAAGGCTTGTCCTGATGAGTGACGCCAGCGAGCAAAGAGAACGCGAAGCAGCAAAGCTGACGCGGCATGAGAGCCTCGGCGGCCTCGAAATGCTCGCCGCCCGCTATCGCGACCACGCTTATGCGCTGCACACGCACCCGACCTGGGTCTTCGGCGTCGTCGTGGCCGGCGTCGAGAAGCTGCGCATTGGCCGCCGCCAGCATCTGGCCCAGGCGGGTTCGATCATCATCGTCAATCCCGAAGAGCCGCATGACGGCGAGAAGGGCGCACCCGCCGGCTGGGCCTATCGCACCTGCTATCCGGACGCCGCCTTGATGGCCGAGATCGCCGAGGATCTGGAGCTGCGCGGACTGCCGATGTTCAGCGAGGGCATCGTGCAGGCGCCGGAACTGGCGCGAGCTTTCGTGCGTGCTCATCGCCTCGCCGGAGAGCTCGATCAGGAAGCGGCGATGTTGGTGGTGCTCAGCAAACTCGCCAAGCGCTTCGGCGATGGCAAGGTCCGCGACCATGCTTCGGAAGCCGGCGAGACAGCAAGGCGCTTCCGCCTCTATGGCGAGCTGATCGCCGCCGATCTTTCGGCCGGCTTCGACCTTGCGCAGCTGGCGGCGGCGGCCAGGGTCACCCGCTTCCAGGTCATCCGCGACTTCCACCGCGCCGCCGGCATGACGCCCGGCCAATATCTGCGCGACCGCCGCATCCGCGCCGCCTCGGCGCTGATGAAGACCGAAATGCCGCTGGCCGAGATCGCTGTTGCGACCGGCTTCACCGACCAGAGCCATCTGACCCGGGTGTTCAAGACGATCAAGGGCCTGTCGCCCGGCGCTTGGCGCGCCGCGGCCTGAGCGCTGCCTGTTGCGGGTGCTCGCTGGACTACAGCTTCGCTTTGATGCGCTTCATCTTGCCGCTCGCATAGTCGCCACAGCGCAACTTCGACTTGCCGTGCTGGTCCTTGAATGCGTACCACTCGCCATCCGGCAACTTGCGTTGATAGATCACCTTGCCGGCCTGACGATGCTCGAAGCAGGTCATGGATTTCTTCGACCCCCACCCGCCACGCCATGTCACCCGGTAGCAGACCTTGCCGCCGCCAGGGATGAACCACATGCCGTCGCCATAACCAGGCTTGCCCTTGTCCGAGGTCCAGGCGTCGAACTGCCGCTGCTTCACCGCGAAGAAGGCGGTGCCGTTCTTGCCCCACAGCCACGAATGGTTTTGATAAAGCTGGTAGACGCCCTCGTCGGAGAGGACGGCCGCTGTTGACGCCTGGTTGTCGACCTTGTTCGCGGCCTTGGCCATCGCAGGGGCCTGCGAGCCGACAACAAAAACGGAGCAGGCAAGCGCTGCTCTAACAAAATTAACCAACGTCCTTTTCACGATTTTATTCCCCCCTACTGATTTACGCCACGCCTACACCCGTCTCCAAGGCCGTGCTTTGGAGCTTGTCATTTTGAACTTGAAGCTGGAGCCCGCCCCGGATGCCGGGACGGGCTGATCTTTGCGGTCTTACGGCAGCACGTGCTGGGTCACCCGCCAGTCGGGCAGCCCATAGCCGTTCAGCCACGGCCACGTTTCCTTCTGGTTGAAGTAGACGACTGAGGTCAGGGCCGGAAACTCCGCATAGGACTTGCGGGTTTCTTCCGCCCACTTCGTCACATAGTCCTGCTTTCCGACATAGCCGAGCTCGGCCACGACCACTGGCTTGTTGAATTTCGCGACACGGTCGTAGCCGGGCTTCAGCGTCTCGGCGAAGGTGCGGTCGCGGCCCGTTTCGTCGTTGTCCCTCTTCTGCAGGCCGAACACCGACAGGCCGATGACGTCGACATAGTCGTCACCCGGATAGTACTTCTCGAGGCCGTCCATTCCCTTGGGAGACCACATGTATTTGGCCGCGGGCGCGGCCTTGCGGCAGACATCGACCTCGCGCTTGTAGGCGGCGATCCAGTCCTTCGGCGCCCAGTTGGCCCAGGTGAAGCGGCCGTTGGTGTCTTCCATTTCCTGCGCCCAGCGGATCGTCACCGGGCTTTTCATCTGTCCTACCAGGTTGCAGATCGCCTGCATGTTGGCGTCGTATCTGCCGCTCAAGATGCCGTTGCGCAGCTCCGGCGGCGTGATGCGCCAATCCTTCGACCAGGTCCACGGCTCGATGGTGATCAGCAGCGAGCGGCCGCGCTGCAGAGCGTAGGCGTCAGCCAGCGGCAGCGTCGAGAGATCGACGTCTTCCCAAGGCAGGAAGAGCTCCTCGATGGTGGCCGATTTGTCGTTGCTGAAGTCGCCATAGGGATCATAGGAGCCGAATGCCGACGCGGCCGAACTCGTCTGCACCGGATCCGTTCCTAAAGGCGATCCCGCCGACGCCGGCAGGACAAGGCCGACGATAAATGCCGACACAAGTGCGGTTGCTGTGGGGTATTTCATGCCCAACCTCCATAGCCTCAACGAAGGATGTTGAAGCTCGCCACAGCGTGCCGATAGGGATCGGCACGCAAACCCAATCGGTCCGCCGACGTGAACTGCGGGTTTTCTGAGCGACTGGGACGGGCACAGCTTTGGCGCGAGGCCGTCCATCACAGTAATCCCTCGGGTGCCTATACCTTGGAATCCCCGGGAGACTGTCGCCGCGATACTCACAAATTCGCGTCAACATTACGATATTAACCCTTCCTGATATAAGAGCCTATGCTTGCCCAGAGTCAAGAGCAATTAACCGTTACTTAACCATATCGGGGCCGCATGGTTAACGCGACGGTTGCAAAAAGCGCCTTCGGCCGTCGGCTTCGCTGTCGTCGGAATCCCCTCGACGTGGCGCGCCAAGCCGCAAAAGGCTGTCCGCCCAAGAGATGAGGTTAACCAGTTCTCAAGAAGCTTGGTCAACGCAAGCTTAATTCTGTTGACTCTCCATTAGGAGATGCTGATTCTACCTTGGGGATGTGAACGCTTTCGGCCGCAAGGGCGAGGGCGGAAGTGGCGGCGGGTTGGTATGAGCGTTTCGTTGGATGCCGGCGTTGTCGGCGGCAAAGAGGGGCGTGCGAGCCGGCGCGGCAGGGCTCGTGTCGGCTCTGGCCCCAAGGGCCCTTATCTCGTGCCGGTTCTGTCGCCCCGGCAGCAATTGATCCTTCGGCTCGGCCTCGCCTTCTGGTTTGTCACGCTCATCTTCTTCTGGTCCTGGTGGTTGCGGCCGGAACACGTCGAGCATATCGGGCCATATGCCTTCGCCACCATCGTGCTGGCCTGGCTGACGCTGATGCCGATGTACTTCCTGCTCAACGTCCACGCCTCGCGGAAATCCTCGAAGCTGCATGCCGTCCCCAAGCGCTCGCGTGTCGCCATGGTGGTCACCAAGGCGCCATCCGAGCCGTTCGCCGTCGTTCAGCGCACGCTGGAGGCGATGCTGGCGCAGGACTATCCGCACGACACCTGGCTGGCCGACGAGGATCCGTCGGAGGAGACGGTCCGCTGGTGCGATGCGCATGGCGTGATGATTTCGACACGGCGCGGCCGCGAGGACTATCACCGCAAGACCTGGCCGCGCAGGACGCGCTGCAAGGAAGGCAATCTCGCCTTCTTCTACGATCACTATGGCTATGAGCGCTACGACTTCGTCGCCCAGATGGATGCCGACCACGTGCCGACGCCGACCTATCTGAGGGAAATCCTTTATCCCTTCGCCGATCCGGCCGTCGGCTACGTCTCGGCGCCCAGCATCTGCGACAACAATGCCGGCGAAAGCTGGGCGGCGCGCGGCCGCTTGTTCCCGGAAGGCATGTTCCACGGCCCCTTGCAGTCCGGCCACACCGGCGGCGGCGCGCCGCTCTGCATCGGCTCGCACTACGCGGTCAGGACGAAGGCCCTGCGTGAGGCCGGCGGGCTTGGTCCGGAACTAGCCGAAGATCATTCCACCTCGATGCTGATCAATGCCGCCGGCTGGCGCGGCGTTCACGCCATCGACGCGATTGCCCATGGCGACGGTCCGCGGACCTTCGCCGATCTCGTCACGCAGGAATTCCAGTGGTCGCGCAGCCTGGTGACGATCCTTCTCGAATACACGCCGCAATACTTCCACAAGCTGACGTCGCGGCTGAAGTTCCAGTTCCTGTTCTGCCAGCTCTGGTACCCGCTGTTCGCGCTCTTCGCGCTGATGATGTACGTCATGCCGATCTATGCGCTCTACACAGGGCGCAACTTCGCCAACGTCATGTATGCCGATTTCGTCCTCTATTACCTGCCCAACTCGGTGGCGCTGGTCGGGCTGGTGATGATGCTGAAGGCGTTCGGCCTATCGCGACCCCTGACCGCGAAGACGTTGAGCTGGGAAGGCACGCTGTTCCTGTTCTTCGCGCGTTGGCCCTGGGTGCTGTGGGGGACGCTGTCGGCGGTCCGCGATTATATGACGAAGTCCTTCGTCGATTTCCGAGTCACCCCGAAAGGCAGCGGCCCGAAGCACCTTTTGCCCGCGCGTGCCTTCGCGCCCTATGTGGTCCTGGCGATCGGCGCTGCCCTGCCTGTGCTCACAGTCAGGCATCCCTTCGATGCCACCGGCTTCTATTGGTTCGCCGCCTTCAATGCTTTCCTCTACGGCCTGCTGGTTGTGGTCATCATTGCCAAGCACATTGCCGAAAACAGGATCTCGCTGCGCGCCAATGCCGGCAAATTCGCCTTGCACGCCTCCTTGGCGCTGCTCGCGCTCGGCGTGCCGGTCGCCGGCTTCTACGATCGCGGACTGGAAGGCATCTATGGCCTTCAGCAGGGTGCCGGCGGCTTCCGCATCGTCAGGATCGCCTATGTGGTTTCCGGTGCCGGCATGGGCGACATCGGCTCGCGCAATTTCTACTTCGACCCCGGCTGGGACGCGCCGCGCTGAGGCCGCAAGCGCCCTATCGGACACAGCCAGTCTGAACCCGACGATCCGCTTGCCGGCCGGTCGCCGTCTGTCCGCCAAAAGCTCAAATTTTAATAAGAGTCGATCGAGTGCCGAAAGACGGCGCTCATCATGTCGTTTGCACGAATTTTAATAAGTCTCCTCTAATATTAAGCCATGATGTGAGCTGCGAAAGGCCGCTCGCGCCGGGCGCGAAAGAAAGCAGAGCGAAATATATCTTCGCGCCCTGGTGAACTATATTTCACGGCAGGGGACGGCAATGAAGAAATTCCTGGAAAGCGCGGCGGCGGTCGGCAGAAAATATGCCCACGCCTTTGCCGCTATTGCATTGGTATCGATGGTGTCTGGTTGCCAGACCATGGATACGGCCAAGACCAGCTCGATCGGCGGCAACAAGCCCGCGGTGAACGCGCTCGGCAAAAAGGTCCATTACGTCAAGAAGAAGCAACTCTATCGGGTCCATCGCAAGCCGCTGACGCAGATGACCAGCGTGACGCGTGTGAGGGAGGAAGCTTATGCCGCTTTCGTGCGGCCGCAGCGCATCCGCACGCCGGCGCCGACCAGGGTTTCCTACAGCCTGGGCAGTGCTGGCCCGCTGCTCGGCCATTCGCCCTGGATTTGCGGTCCGAGCGGCTTTGGCCAGCGCTCGGCTTGCCGGGCGCGTTGAACCACATCTGCGCTCGGCCTGCCGGGCGCGTTGAACGGTCGCCGGGGGGCGAGAGCCGGGGGCGAGAGGATTTGCGCCTGACCGCGCGCTACCTCTTGCCCTCCGGCCGCCATTCCTGCCGGTACCAGTCGACGAACTTCGCCAGCCCTTCCTCGATCGACACTTTCGGCTTGAAGCCGAAGTCGCGCTCCAGCGCGCTGGTGTCGGCATAGGTCTTCTCGACCTCGCCGGGCTGCATTGGCAGATCTTCGCGGATAGCCTTGACGCCGAGCAGCCTTTCCAGCGTCTCGATGAAGCGGCCGAGATGCACCGGCTGGCTGTTGCCGATATTGTAGATCAGATGCCTTGGACCGTCGCCTGGCGGCGGCCGGTCCAGCACCGCAACCACGCCGTCGACGATGTCGTCGACATAGGTGAAGTCGCGCCACATCTCGCCATGATTGAAGACGCGGATCGGCTTGCCGGCCAGCATCGCCTCGGTGAAGATCCAGGCGGCCATATCCGGGCGCCCCCAGGGACCGTAAACAGTGAAGAAGCGCAGGCCGGTCTGCGGCAGGCCATAGAGATGCGAATAAGTCGAGCTGATCAGCTCGTCGGCTTTCTTGGTCGCCGCGTAGATCGACACCGGATTGTCGACGCGGTCGGTCTCCGCGAACGGCACCTTGGTATTGCCGCCATAGACCGAGCTCGACGAGGCATAGACGAGATGCTTGATCTCGGGCGACGCGCGGCAAAGCTCCAGCACCTCGAGATGGCCGAGGATGTTGGCGTGGATGTAGGCGCGCGGATTTTCGAGTGAGTAGCGCACGCCCGCCTGGGCGCCGAGATGAGCGATGCCGCCCAACTTTTGACCCTTCAGCTTCGCTGCCAGCGCGCCGGGCTCGGCGATGTCGAGCTGGAGGAACGAAAATCCCTTGTTGGGGGAAAGCTTGGCGAGCCGTGCCGCCTTCAGGGCCGGGTCGTAATAGGCGTTCATGCTGTCGACGCCGACAACGTCGTCGCCGCGCGCGAGCAGGCGCTGGCAGACATGGCTGCCGATGAAGCCGGCGGCTCCTGTCACCAGGATGGTCATGCGCGGACCTCGGGCGAGAACAGGGCGGTCCGGATCATTTTCGGCGTGACCTGGTCTTGTTGCTTGCCGGCGGGCTCGGTAAGTGCCACCCGTCGCCTTCGCCATGCGCGGGCTGCGGCCGTGCCACATAGGCGAGGGAGACATTTGCTTCGAGATAGACGCGCGACAGCATTTCGGCGAGCACGCCCGACGTCACCATCTGCAGGCCGGCGATGACCAGGAAGAAGCCGGTGAACAGCATCGGGCGCGTTCCGATGTCCTGTCCGAAAAACACCTTCAGGCTGAACAGATAGGTCAGCACCAGCGAACCGAGCACGCCGAGCACGATGCCGATGCCGCCGAAGAAATGGCCGGGCCTGGTGCGATAGCGCATGAAGAAGAACATGAAGACGAGGTCGAGCACCACGCGGAAGGTGCGCGAGATGCCGTATTTGGACTGGCCGTGGATGCGGGCGTGGTGCGTCACCACCTCCTGGGCGATGCGGCGCGGCGTCGTCACCGTCGCCAGCCATGCCGGGATGAAGCGGTGCATCTCGCCGTAGAGCCGGACGCTGCGGATGACGCTGCCGCGGAAGACCTTCAGGCTGCAGCCATAGTCCTTCAGCTTGACGCCGGTGACGCGCGCGATCAGCGAATTGGCGATGCGTGACGGCAGCCGGCGCATCCAGAAACCTTCCTGGCGGTTCTTGCGCCAGCCGGCGACGAGGTCGAGGTCCTCGGTCAGCAGGCGATAGACCATGCGCGGAATGTCGAACGGGTCGTTCTGCAGGTCGCCGTCGAGCGTCGCGATGACGTCGCCGCGGGCGGCGTCGAGGCCGGCCTGCATGGCCGCGGTCTGCTTGAAGTTGCGCACCAGTTCCACGCCATGCACATGCGGACCATACTCGGCCGCGAGCCTGCGGATTTCATTCGGCGTGGCGTCGGTGCTGCCGTCGTCCACCAGCACGACTTCCCAGGGCTGGCTGTAGTTCTCCATCGCCTGGTGGATGCGCACGACCAGCGGCTCGACATTGTCGGCCTCATTGTACATGGGAATGACGATGGACAGCTTGTGCTCGGGCATGACGGCGCCAGCGGGCAGTCCCGTTTGGGGGATGGGAAGCAGATCCATGGCGGTCATTTCCTTGCAGGCCCCGCGGCCGGGGTCTCCGGCAGCGTCGATTTCGAGGGAAACAGCCAGGCGATCGCACCGGTGGCGACGGCCGAGCAGAGGATGAAGAGATGCAGCGCCAGCGCCGCCTGCAGGCCGTCCTTCATGGCGATGCCGGAATAGAGCAGCGCCGCCGCGGCGCCCGCCTCATAGGTGCCGAAACCGGCGACGCCCTGCACCGGCAGGATGGCGGCGGCCTCGGCTCCGACAGCGCCGGGAAAGGCGGTCTGGAAGGAGGTGCCGAGCAGCATGGCGAGCAGCCATCCCTGCACGGCAAGCTTCAGCGTCCAGTTGGCGACCGTCCACCACCAGCCGTAGCGGGAGCGCCCGGTCGCCTCGGTGAAGATGTCGCGCAGCTTGCCGAGCTTCGAAACGATCTTGCCGCGTCCGGCCCAGTCATGCGGCGCGCGCGCCCAGCGCGGCAGATACCAGGCAACCGCTATCAGTGCCGCGATGCCCGCGGCCCTGAGCGCCGGATGAAGGCCGGGCCACACCAGGCAGGCAAGCACGCCGACGACGAAGGCGTCCTGCAGCCTGAACCACAGAAGCGAAGCGCCGGCGCGCACGATCGAGATGCCGAACACCTGGCGCAGAAGCAGCGGGAAGGCGGTTTCGCCACCGCGGAACGGCACCACGTTGATCATGGCGTTGTGGATCAGGATGACGCGCAGGCAGGCGCCAAAGCGGCCGTTCACCTCGTCGCGGAATTCGTCGCAGACGCGCAGCGCGCGCAGCACATAGGTGACGAACAGCGAAAGCGTCACCGCCGCGAAGGCGCCCGGCGTGACGCTGGCGAAGGCGTCGCCCACCATCTTCCAGCGCGAGTCGCCGGCAAGCCATGCCAGCAGCGCCAGGGTGACGATTATCGAGAATGCTTTTTTCAACCAGTTCTCCGCCGGCTTCCGTTGCCGCGTCAGCGGCTGCGGACGCAACGTTCATCGGTACGCGGCCGTCCGCCGACTGCCGTTTGCCGCCGAAAGGCCATGGCCGGCCTCGACAGGCGCCGCTCCCTCACGGGCGGGTGATCCTATAGACCAGCAGCTTGTCCGAATCCACAAGCTTGGTTGCGGTCTTGTCGAGGTAGTCGACCACCCCGTCATGATGTTCGACGAACAGACGGTCCCGTTTGTCGGCGGCGTTCTTGGCGGTGCCGAAATAGTCCGCGCCCTGGGTGCGCAGATCCTCGAGCTGGGCGATCGCGGTGGCGTCGTCCTCGGCGAATTTCGACCATTCGACATCGCCGCCGCCGGGCGGGAATACCCAGCCGCGGACCCGGCTGTAATAGATCGCGACGGGGTCGCCGGCCTCCGGCGCGATGGCGACGACAAGCTCGCCGGGCTGGACGAGGCGCGCCAATTCCTCACCGAGCAGCTTGCCGTTCATGGCGATCGGCGCCTTCATCGTCTTGAGCAGAGGAACGGTCGAAAGCGCCAGGGCCAGCGCCGCGATGAAGGCCGAGCGCAGCATGACGGCGGGGGTGAGCGCCGTTCCGGTGCCGAGCGTCGCCAGCACCAGCGCGCCGCGACCGCAGAACATCGCCAACGGTACATTGAAGATGTGGTAATTCCATGGATTGCTGGTGATCTCGCGCGCCGCGGCGATATAGACGACCGCTGCCGCCGCGAGCCATACATAGGGAATGGCCGAAAGAGCTCGCTCGCTGGTCTCGGCAGGCTTCGGCGGCATCCAGAATCCGACGGCGATCAGCGCCATGAACGGATAGCCGTAGAACCACCAGACCGAGGTGTTCCAGACGGACTTCAGGTAGAAACTGTTCTTGAAGAATGTTGAGAAGCCGGAATCCCAGATATAGCCGCTGCCCGCCACATGATACGGCGGGTAGGAGCGGCCGAGATAGATCGCCCAGCTGAAATAAGCGGCGATGATGGCGAGGCTCAGCAGCCCAGCCGCGAACACCCTGGCCGCATGCCTTCTTTTCCCGGCAACGATCCAGCAGACCATCAGGTAGAAGATGATCGCGCCGGCAGCGAGTCCGGGCGGCTTCGCGAGTGCGCCCAGCGTGAAGCTGAGCGTCGCCAGCGGCAGCAGCCATGCGTTGCCGCCGGTCCAGTATTTCGCGAACACCCACACGCCAAGCGTCACCAGCGCCAGCATCGAGGGGTCGGGCAGGAACGAGCTGTCGATCATCGCCGGACCGGGCATCAGCGCATAGGCGAGCGCCGCCGCGTGGGCATGCGCCTCGTCCCAGCAGAGCGCGGTCAACCGGTGCAGGGAAAACACCGTCACCATGCCGAACGCCGCCGCGATCATCCGTCCGAACCAGTCGTGCCAGCCGAAGAGCTGATAGAGCAGGGCGGTGAGATAGCTGACGATCTGGAATTCCCGCCCCTGATAGCTCGGCCCGGGGCCGGTCCAGCTCACTTCGGGAAAGAAGATGTTCCAGCTGCGCTGCTGGAAATTGTCGGCCATCATGGCAGTGCTTGTCTCACGCCAGCTGAAAGCGTCGACAAGCGGCTGGGTGATGTTGTGAAACCGGGCGATTGCCGCCACCAGCAGGATGGCCAGCAAAATCAGCGTATGGAGATTGATACGGATGCCGGCCGCTGCTTGCCGGACGGGCAACGCCACGCCCTGGACGTCGGCCGTTTCCGTGTTGCCTGTCATCTGGAGCCGCCCCTTCCCACCCAAGCTACTCTGGCGCAGCGCAATTGCCAAACACCGTCACAGTATCACAAGATTGTAATAGCCGTGGTTAAATAACAGCTTGTTGCGATGCTTAGACTTGGACTCGGTTGACATGGCGCCTCGCGCGGCCGTTAATGGTTTCAAGGGCGCTGATCGCGCCGCGCCGGGCTGACGGGCCCGGGCTTGCGACGGACCGCGGAAAGCCCCGAAGAAAATCTTCCAAACCATGGTTACTCGACCCGACCGTGATAGGGTCGAGGTGGGGGCTATCGACATGCGCTTGCTCATCGACACGACAGACCAGGCTGCTTTTCCATCCAAGCCCGGCATGAGCGTCCGCCGGCATCCGGCGCGCGGCTGTGTCGTGGCGCTCCTGATGGCCTGCGGCCAGCTCGCGTTTGCAGGCGCCGCCGATGCCGCCGCGGCGAAGAACAGCGCGGCTGTCGAGGCCGCCGCCAAGCCCGAAGCCGCGCCGACGGCGTTCGAGTTGCAGCTTCTCTATGCCGACCGCACCTGGAACTGGAAGAATGGTGCCGCCTATTTCGGGCTGGACAGGCGACTGCATGCCTGGACGGCCGGTGAGGATAAGCCCGCCGTCGCCGAAGGCCGGTGGCTGGTGACCGACACCGGCAAGATGTGCATGGAACTTGCCTGGAGGTCCAAGACCTACACCACCAAGCCGCAACGCACCTGCTACAGCCACCGCATCGAAAGCGGCAACATCGAGCAGCGCAAGGACCCGGACGGCGAGTGGTACGATTTCAAGCACGCCAAGGACGATCCCGCCGACGAGCATAAAAAATTCGAGGCCGGCAACACCAAGGGCACGCAGTTCGACGAGACCCGCAAGCTGGTCGACAGCAAGAGTTGATGCATGTCGCTCAAAAACCCTGAAGCGCGTCGCCTGGATCCGTTTCAGCGCGACGCGCTTTGGAGCGGGACTTGCCCAAGAACACATGCTTCGGGCGAGCCGGCAATTTCCATTGAAAGCTGAACCGCTCCAACAGCCTTCCGCCCGGATAGAAGAGGCTCGCTGAGACAAGCCCTCAACCAAGCTCAGCGAGCCCGCGCCCCGACACAGTACTCACAGGGACGACTGCCAGCCTTGCGGGCTGGCGTTTTTTCGTTGTCTTCGCGCCGCTCGACGCGCGCTTTACGCGTGAAACGGTGGAGGTTGCGCCAAAAGCTTTCGGCATCGAGGCCGCGGCAAGCCCGAAGAAGGGCGCGGCCGTCCTGACGATGGTGTCGATGTCGGAATTCTCCGCCATGAAGCCCAGTCGCTCGCGCGCCAGGCTGGGATCGGCGAAAAGCCCGGCCGGGTCGCCGGGCCGGCGCGGCTTGTAAGCAACCGGCACCGGGCGCGACGTGATGCGCCCGACCGCCTCGAGGATTTCCTGGATCGAGATGCCTTGGCCGGTGCCGAGATTGACGGACAGGCTGTCGCCGCCGACCTCGAGATGCATCAATGCCTTGAGATGCGCGCGGGCGAGATCGCTGACATGGATGTAGTCGCGCACGCAGGTGCCGTCCGCCGTCTCGTAGTCGGTGCCGAAGATCTCTATCGCCTCGATCATGCCCGACGCCGCCATCAGCACACGGGGAATGAGATGGGTTTCGGGCGTATGCCACTCGCCGAGCTCACCCTCGGGGTCGGCGCCGCAGGCGTTGAAGTAGCGGAGGATCGCGTATTTCATCCCATAGGCTGCGGCGTAGTCCCTGATGATTTCTTCGCCCATCAGCTTGCTGCGGCCATAGGGGCTGATCGGCTTCTGCGGCGAAGTCTCGCTGACCGGCAGCGCCTCCGGCACGCCGTAGGTTGCGCAGCTCGAGGAAAAGATCACCTTGTCGATGCCGTTTGTCCGCGCCGCGTCCAGCACCGCGATCGTGCCGCCGACATTGGTCGCGTAATACTCCGCCGGCTCGCTGACCGACTCGCCGACATAGGCAAGGGCAGCGAAGTGGATGACCGCCAGCGGCTTGTAAGTGCCGATCGCCCGCTGCAGCGCTTCGCGGTCGCGGATGTCGCCGACGACCAGCGGCCCCCAAGCGACGGCCTTCCGGTTGCCGCGGCCTAAATTGTCGTAGACCACGGGCAAGTAGCCCGCCGCCGACAGCAGCTTGCAAGTATGGCTGCCGATGAAGCCGGCGCCACCCGTCACCAGAACCGGGCGGCGGGTCGTCATGCCGTTGCCTCCCTGACAGAGGACGCCTGGACGGCTTGCGGGACGACGAACCTTCGGCAGCCCAGCAAAGCGTCGAAATAGGCCGTGGTATGGGCGAGCCCTTCGCTCAGCGCGACCTTCGGTTCCCAGCCGAGGTGTTGCCGGGCAAAGGAGATATCGGGCTTGCGCTGCCTGGGGTCGTCGACCGGCAGTGGCCTGTGCACGATGTGCGAGCGTGAATTCGTATAGTCGATGACCAACTCGGCCAATTCCATGATGGTGAACTCGACGGGATTGCCGAGATTGACCGGGTGCTGCGGCGCCGCCGCGGCGTTCATCAGCCGCACGAAGCCTTCGATCAGGTCGTTGACGAAGCAGAAGGAGCGCGTCTGCGTGCCGCTGCCATAGACGGTGATATCGTCGCCGCGCAGCGCCTGGACGATGAAGTTCGATACCACGCGGCCGTCGTCGGGCTGCATGCGCGGGCCATAGGTATTGAAGATGCGCGCGACGCGGACATCGATGCCGTATGTCCGCGAGTAATCGAAGAACAGTGTCTCGGCCGAGCGCTTGCCCTCGTCGTAGCACGAGCGCGGGCCGTGCGTGTTGACGTTGCCGAAGTACCCTTCCGGCTGCGGATGCACCAGCGGATCGCCATAGACTTCCGAGGTCGAGGCTTGGAAGATCTTGGCGTTATGGCGCCTGGCGAGCTCCAGAAGACTGATGGAGCCCAGCACGCTCGTCTTGAAGGTGTGGATCGGATCGGCTTGGTAGTGAGGCGGAGAGGCGGGGCAGGCGAGGTTGTAGATCTCGTTGACAGTGAAGTCCGCCGGCAGGTCGTCGATGATGTCATGCTTGACGCAGGTGAAGGAGGCGTCGCGCGCTATGCCTGCAAGATTGTATCTTTTGCCGGTGTGGAAATTGTCCAGCGCGATGACTTCATAGCCGTCGGCGAGCAGCCTTTCGCACAAATGCGAGCCCAGGAAACCCGCTCCGCCAGCGACCAGAGCGCGACCACGATCGATACCCCTGCGACCTGGCCCGCCGTCCAGCTTCAAGACCTTGGCAACCCTACTCATGGCTCCCTCACGCACACACACTATCGCTCCGGCCAGGACAACAGCGTTGCCCGACCAGGTGAAATCATGGCGGCGTTCCGCATGCGCGGAACCGCCATTGACCGAAGTGTTTGTCTGAGTTCGCGGAGCTCTTGCCGTGCGGCTATTTGCTGCCGCTCAGCGTCCCTTCGCCCCTAAGTCGCGATCCACGAATATGGTTGCCACCACCGCGGACTGCTCGCCCAAATTGCACACCCAACGCATATAAAAATATACCTGTGGACAGCATAGTCAACTAAATTAGCGTTTCGTTAACCTTGCCTGTTAGCGATTGGTTAATCATAACGCCCGGGGACCGGATCTGCCGTCGGTCCAAAAGTACTGTGATCGTGTTGGCAGGGGCCGGGTAATGAAACGACGCGCCGAACCGGCCTGCCAGCGTCAGCGGCGAGGACTCTTGCGGGTGCCGCCGGCATCTCCAAGCATAGCGTGAAAAGGAGATTGGGGGCAGGCGCGCCCCGCGCGTTCGGTTTTATTCGGATGACTGGATCGAATGTCAGATGTTCTGCACCGAAAGCGGTCCAGGACCTCTGAGGAAGCAATGGGACTGCTGTCCGAAGCCGCTTGGGCTGCAGATATGCGCGGCGTTTCCGAAATAGGGATTGACGCTCACGCTGGTAATCGGGGCAGGAACTGTTCTTGTCTGCGCAACTCGATTTGGTTTCAAGTTGACTAAGGCGGCGCTGCCGCTCTGCGACGCGCTGAATGCGGTCGGTTGTCCGAAATTGAAATATTGGCAGCCGGAAACCGCTAGAACCGTGCTGAAAATCAAGGAACTATAAAAAATTTTGCTTGAAACGAAAAAAAATTTGCCAGTTGAATGCGCGGTTTGTTTCTTGTGAGCCATGAGTATCAAAAATCCTCTTAGGCGTATGGGGCCCCTTGTATCCGAATCGCTGGCTAGCAGCCCACCCTGTGCACATTATGGCAAACTTGGTTAATTTAGCGATAGCTGTTTAACGCGTGCCTGGATTTTGATTGCTCGGCGGAAGTGCCGAAGGGGCGCGGGTGGGCCATCACATCTGCCGGTTGTCAGGAGGAATGGCTGAAGATCGTCGCGCTCACGACAAACGCACGGCCTGCGAAGCTGCAGGCCATGCCTTTGGTTCAGGCATACGCCGTGGCGGAGTTCACTCTCCGCCCATCTCCTTCTTGAACTGGGCGAGATCGACCTGCATGCCGTTGAAGATGGTGCTCCAGTGGCGGGTCAAGGCGGCCATGGCGACGGCCTCCTGGATCTCCTCGTCGGTGGCGCCGGCGCGTTTGGCGTTCTCGGTGTCCGACCAGATGCAGTAGCTGCAGGGGATTTGCGCTGCGACAGCGAGCGAGATCAGCGACTTCACCTTAGGCGACAGCGCCGTCTTGTCGCTGAGCTCGATGGCCTTGACCTCGGCCCACGCGCCGGGCAGACCGGCTTTCGGGAACTGTTTCAGGAAGCCGGGCACGCCGCCGATGGTCGATTGGATGTCCTTGATGGCGGCGTCGTAGTCGTCGGCGCTGGCCGGCGCCGCGGTTAAGGTCGCGGTGAGCACGATGGCGGCGAGCAGCGATGCGGAACGCAGGCAGGAATTCACATTTGCGACGATGCGAATGACTGACACGATGTTCTCCTCTGGTTTTTGCTAGCCTTACGGTGTAAGGTGAAGTGGAAAATGAACCTTACAGTGTAAGTTGTCAAGCGGCGCCATGGACTCACCAAGCAAAAAAATAGGAACCCGCGGAAAACTGTCCCGCGAGATGATTGAGGACGCCGCCTTCGAGGTGATCGAAAGGGAAGGGCTATCCGGCTTTTCGATGCGCAAGCTCGCCGCCAGGCTCGGCTGCGAGGCGATGAGCATCTACCATCACTTCCCCTCGCAGGCGCATCTCTACGAGGCGCTGGTCGATCGCCAGATGAGCGGGCTCGTGATCCCCGACAACAGCCTGCCCTGGCGCGAGCGAGCCCGTATCGGTATGCAGGAGTTCCGGCGTGTGGCGACCGAGCATCCGGCATTCGCGCCGTTCATCGTGGTCTACCGCATGAACTCGCCGCCCTGCCTTGCCAAGCTGAATGCAATCATCGGCCTGTTCGAGGATGGCGGTTTCGGACCAGAGCTCAGCGCCCGCCTGTTCCGCGCAGCCGGCTACTATCTGATGGGCGCGATCCTCGATGAGACCGCCGGCTATGCCAAGGGGCCTTCGGCGGTCACCACCGTCAGCGACGAGGATCTGGCGCGCGACTATCCCAGCGTCGTGGCCGCCGGCGCCTATTTTGGCGCAGCCGGCTTCGACAAGACTTTTGAGCTTGGCCTGGAGATGTTTCTGGACGAGATGGAGCGGGTCCGCGAAGCTGCCGGAAGCGAAACCGCGCAAGGTAGCGGCGATCGCGGTCGGACGAAGAAATAACCAGGACTTTCGATGCGCTTCCTCTCGGTACTTATTCTCATCGCCGGCGCCGCGATCGGCGTCTTCTATCCTTGGGCGATGAGCAATTTCTCCGGCCACGCGATCGGCACTTATCGCGTCTATGAAGGCGGCCGCTTCCGGCCGGTGACGGTGCGGCTCGTGGCAAGCGACGCGCCGGTCCGGGTGCTGGTCGACCTCACCGCGCGGGCCGAACGCGTCGCCTCGCAGCAGCGCACGGTGTTGACGCTGACCGCGGCAAGCGGCGGCCGCACGGCGCTCGCTTCGACGCTGTCCTTCAGCCACACCGACAATCCGCGCCAGGTGAGCCCGCAACTGCCCGATAAGATCTTTCGCGACGAGGCTGGTGTGATCGAAACCGTCGCGCCGGGACCTTACGTCTTCACCATCGGTCCGGGCGATGCCGACGGCATCGACATGCGCGCCGTCGATCTGATCTTGCGCGCAGGAACCGGTTCGATCGATGAACGGGCGCAGCCGGCCGGCTATGCGCTGATGGGCATCGGCCTGGTCGGGCTGGTGCTCTGGCTGGTCTTCGGGCGTGGTGGCAAGCCGCCGCAGAATCCCAACGCGCAGCCGCCACCGCCGCGCTGGGGCCGCGGCGGTTCGCAGAGGTGAGGGCGGCATGAATTATCGCCACGCCTATCACGCCGGCAATTTCGCCGACGTCGTCAAGCACGCCGTGCTCTGCCGCCTGGTCGAATATCTCAAGCAGAAGGACAAGGCCTTCCGCGTCATCGATACCCACGCCGGCATCGGCCGCTACGACCTTGCCTCGGTGGAGGCCGGTAAGACCGGAGAATGGCAGGGCGGCGTCGGCCGGCTGTTCGAGGCCACGCTCGAGCCTCGGGCGGCAGCGCTCCTTCAGCCCTATCTGCAAGCGGTGCGCGCCGAAAATCCCGACGGCGGCCTTCGTCGCTATCCCGGCTCGCCGCTGATCGTGCGCCACCTCCTGCGCAAGCAGGACCGACTGACGGCGATCGAATTGCATCCCGAGGACGCGGCTCGGCTAAAAGCCGTTTTCGCAGGCGATTTCCAGACGCGAGTGATCGAGCTCGACGGCTGGCTGGCGCTTGGTGCCCATCTGCCGCCGAAGGAGAAGCGTGGCCTGGTCCTCGTCGACCCGCCCTTCGAGGAAGAGGGCGAGTTCCCGCGTCTCGTCGAGAATCTGCGCCGCGCGCACCGGCGCTGGCCGGGCGGCATCTATGCGCTCTGGTATCCGGTCAAGGATCGCAAGGCGGTCGCCGCTTTCCGCGCGGCGCTGAAGGAGACGGGCATTCCAAAGCTGCTCGACATCGGCTTCGAGATCCGACCGGCCTCGAACGAGCCCAGCCTCGACGGCAGCGGCCTGGTCGTCGTCAATCCGCCCTTCACGCTGGAAGGCGAATTGCGGATAATGCTCCCGGCTCTGCACCGGCTGCTTGCGGCGGAGCAGCCGTCGCGTTGGACGGTCGATTGGCTGGCTGGCGAGTAGCGCCGGCGTTCTCTTACGCCAGCGCCGACGGCGTCACACCGGTCAGCCGCCGGCTCTCGCGGATCAGATGCGCCTGGTCGGCATAGCCGGCCTCGATCGCGAGCACCGCGATCGAGGCGTCGCCAGCCTTCTCGCGCAAGCGCCGGTAGCGGTGAAAGCGCAGGATGCGGTCGAGCGTCTTCGGGCCATAGCCGAAGGCGTCCTCAAAACGCCGGCGCAGCGTCCGTTCGCTCAAATGCAGATGGCGCTGCAGGAAGGGAACCAGCGGCGTTTCCGGCGGCAGACCCTCGTCGATGACGTCGTAGGCTCTGCCCATCAGCGGATCGAGCGCGTCATGCCCTTCCGTACGCATGCCGACTGTCTCTTCCAATTGCCGCATCATGCCGGCGAGATTTGGCGCGGCCTTGATACGATCCGACAACTCCCGGGCGCGCGTGCCCCAGAGCTCGCCGAGGTCGAGCCGCCCGCCGACGATCTCGCCGGCCGGCACCCCGAGCCAGCCGGCGGCGGCTCCCGGCCGGAAGCGGAAGCCGACGATCACCGACCCGGCCGGCGGCCTCTCGATCTGCGGCTCCTTATCCGGCCCGGCGATGCGGAACCGGCCGTCGATCCATTGCAGGTCGATGGTCGCGTCCGGCGTGATGACGATCGGCGGGACGTCCTCATCCTGCATGCGATGGACCCAGACGGCGGAAAAGGCGCTGGCCAGGCCCGCGGCTGCTGGCCTCTGCTGAAAGAAGCCGGTGGACTGGGCCAGTACCGCTTCCATGCTTTCTCCGATCTGCTCCGGCGGCGGATCGACGCGTCGGCCATTTTGGCCGAAATCTTCAATGCCGGCCGCCTCATCCGTGGCAAAACGAATGCAACTTCAGGGCGCTTCAGGCGCTTCCATCAGACCGCATTCGTCCCCCGGATGTGGTCACGAATATAGAAAGGAGTGAGAGAAATGAAAGCTCGCATCACCGTCCTCACGCTTGGCGTCGACGATCTCGAAGCATCGCTTGAATTCTACCGCGACGGTCTCGGCCTGCCGACCGAAGGCATCATCGGCCGCGAGTTCGAGCACGGCGCCGTCGCCTTTTTCGAGCTTGCCGGCGGCTTGAAGTTCGCCATCTTCGAGCGCTCGAGCATCGCCCACGACGCCACGGTGCCGCAAAGCGGCCGCAGCCCGACCGAACTCACCATCGGCCACAATGTGGCGAGCGAAGCCGAGGTCGACGCCGTGATGGCCGAGGCCGTCAAGGCCGGCGCGCGCGTGGTCAAGCCGGCGCAGAAAACCTTCTGGGGCGGCTATGCCAGCTATTTCCAGGACCCGGACGATCATCTTTGGGAAGTCGTCTACAACCCCGCTTTCATCCCCAAGGACTGAGAGACCGTTTGGAAATTCTACTCCGGTGGCCATCTGCTGGCGTTTTCTGCGCTTCCGGTGCTCACGGACCTGAATGTCCGCTGCGCTCCGGTTCTCGAAACCACCACCATATGGCTCACCAGAGCGAATTTCGAAACGGTCTCTGAGCCGCGGAAAAGCCCGCAGGAGGCCGACATGCCCATCGATACCATCCAGGCGATAGGCGCGCTGCTCATCGGCGGCGTGTTCGTCTTCGCCGGCATCGAGCACTTCCTGAAGTTCAAAGCGATGCGCGACTATATGGCGAGCCGGAAATTCCCGGCTCCCACCCTCATGCTGGCCGCCGGCTCGGCGCTCGAGATCGTCGCCGGCCTGATGCTGGCGCGGGGCATCGCAGTGCCGTTTGCCGCCGGCGCGCTTGTTCTGTTCACGCTGGCGGCGAATTTCATGCTGCTGCGCTTCTGGGCCTCCGAGGAGCCGGAGCGGCAGGTGCTGCGCAACGCCTTCCTGATCAACCTGGCCGTCATCGGCGGATTGCTGCTGGCCGGCGCGGGTTAGCGGGCGCGCGCCTGCCAGCGATGCATTCCGGAAACCATTGTCTTCGCAATCGCTTGACCGCCGCCGAGCGAATCCGCACAGTGCGCGCACCCGACCTCGAGAGGCTGTCATGACTCGCTTCGCTCACTCCGCCCTTGCCGCGCTGATTTCGCTTTTGACGCCGCTAGGCACGTCGCTTGGCTTCACTCAGGCTGCGCACGCCGCCGACCTTGCCGTCTACACAGAGGATGACGGTGGCGTCTGCGGAGAGGCCTGGGTGCTGAACAAGATCACCAGCCGCTTCTCTTATCAGGTGCGTCACGTGCCGCATCTGCCTGATGTTGCGATCACCGACTTCCATCGCATTCACCAGCATCGCTATTTGCCGGCGAGCGACGAATGGCCGATCGGCCGCCGCTATTGCGGCGCCACCGTCAGCCTGTCTGATGGCCGCGACCGCACCATCTGGTACCTGATCGAGGAAGGCCAGGGCTTTGCCTCGATCGGCGACAATGTGGAGTTCTGCGTCTCGGGCTTTGACCGCTGGATGGTCTATAACGGCCGTTGCCGCGTTCTGCGGTAATATTTTGCTGGCCGGCAGACAGTTGAAGTAGGCGCTCTACGGCGCCCCCCTCTGGCCTGCCGGCATCTCCCCCACGAGGGGGAGATTAGCAGCTTCGCCGGCCCCGCCTT
Source organism: Mesorhizobium shonense (assembly GCF_040545255.1). Classification (NCBI taxonomy): domain Bacteria; kingdom Pseudomonadati; phylum Pseudomonadota; class Alphaproteobacteria; order Hyphomicrobiales; family Phyllobacteriaceae; genus Mesorhizobium; species Mesorhizobium shonense. The sequence goes on along the minus strand of NZ_JBEPLM010000001.1, from coordinate 294,162 downwards.
CCTTCAGACGTTCGAGATTGGCGAAAGCCCGCGTGACATCTGATCTCCCCCCTTGTGGGGAAGATGCCCGGCAGGGCAGAGGGGGGCGCTGTCCCGCCGACCTATCCTTCGTTCTTGCTCTCAAACGTCTCCGCCAGCGGCCCGCGCAAGCAGCAGGGCGCGCTCCCTCTCATTGCCTGTCAGTTCGGCGGCGCGGTGGAATTCGGCCAGGGCTTCCTCTGTTCGTCCGAGCTTTTCCAAGAGATGGCCGCGGACCGTGGGCAACAGATGCGAGTCCCTGAGCCGCGGCTCGTCTTGCAGCGCGTCGGCGACGGCGAGGCCCTGGGCCGGACCGAACGCCATGCCGACCGCCACCGCGCGGTTGACTTCGACGATGGGCGAGGGCGCCGCCAGCGCAAGGGCCTGGTAATAGGCGGCGATCGCGATCCAGTCGGTGTCGGCCATGCTAACCGCGCGGCCATGGCAGGCGGCGATCATCGCCTGCAGCAGATAAGGGCCAGGTGTCGGCGTGAGCGCCATCGCGCGATTGAGGCCGTCGAGACCGCGCCGGATCAGCGACCAGTCCCAGCGGCTGCGGTCCTGGTCGAGCAAAAGGATCGGATTGCCCGCTCTGTCGGTGCGGGCGGCAAAGCGCGAGGCGTTGAACTCCATCAAGGCGACCAGCCCGAGCGCCTCCGGCTCTTCCGGCATCAGCGCCGCCAGCGAGCGGCCGAGGCGTAACGCCTCGCTGCAGAGATCGGCGCGCAGCCAGTCCAAGCCCGCCGAGGCCACATAGCCTTCGTTGAAGACCAGGTAGACCACCTCCAACACGGCGGCGAGACGCTCGCGCCGCTCTTCTCCGCGCGGTGTCTCGAACGCAATGCCGGCATCGCGCAGCGCCCGCTTGGCGCGCACGATGCGCTGGGCGACGGTGGCTTCGGGCACTAGGAAGGCGCGGGCGATCTCCGGCGTCGACAGCCCGCCCAACATTCGCAGGGCAAGCGCCGCTCGCTGCTCGGCCGGCAGCAGCGGATGGCAGGCGGTGAAGATCAGCCGCAACAGGTCGTCGTCGATGTCCTCGTCGAGCGCCGCCTCGATGTCGGGCATCTCGCGCTCCAGCTCGGAGAGGTCGATCGCGAGCTCGCGGTGCTTGCCGTCGAGCATCACCGTGCGGCGCAGCCGGTCGAGCGCCCGGTTGGTGGCGACCCGCGTCAGCCAGGCGGCCGGGTTGCGCGGGATGCCGTCCCGCGGCCAGCGCTCCAGCGCCTGCAGGAAGGCATCCTGCACCACCTCCTCGGCCAGCCCGACATCGCGCAGATAGCGAGTGAGCCTGGCGGCGAGCTTCGGCTGCTCGATCCGCCAGACTGCTTCGACGGTTGCGCTTGTGGTCAAGCCTTCAGCCCACTGAAGCCTTCCGCCGCTTTCTGGACGTCTTCGGGGAAATCGCTCATTTCCTGGACGCGGCGGATCTCGATGACGTCATTTTCCCCGGCGGGGCAGCGGCGCGCCCATTCGACGGCCTCCTCGCGCGAGCGCACGTCGATCATCCAGTAGCCGCCGAGCACTTCCTTGACCTCCGCGAAGGGACCGTCGGTGACGGCCGGCTTGCCGCCCTTGAAGCTGACCCGCGCGCCCGCGGACGGCGGATGTAGCCCGTCGAGCGCGAGCAGCACGCCGGCTCGCTTCAGCGCCTCATTGTATTTCATCATCTCCTCCACCGCCTTGGCGCTGGGCATTACGTCAGGAGCCGCGGTTGCGTAGCCGCCGGGGATCATCAGCATCATGAAGCGCATGGGTATCTTCCTTTCGGTTGGGTTGCTTCGATCCTACGACGAACGAGGCCGGGCGGAATCGACGGTGGCGCGAAAAAATTAGGGAAGATCCGCCCCTGATGCGAAGGGCACCTGGGTCGAACCCCGGCACCTCAGGCTCCGACGCGGCTGCAGCGAGCCCCGTAATTGACAAATAGGAAAGCCTTTCCTAAAAGAGACAGACCTGTCTCATCACGGTGATGACATGACATCCTCTTCATCGTCCGGCAAGCGCCAGCATGTCGTCGACACCGCCTATTCGCTATTCAAGCGTGACGGTTTCCACGCCACCGGCGTCGACCGCATCATCGCCGAGGCCGACATCGCCAAGATGACGATGTACCGCCATTTCCCGGCGAAGGACGAGCTGATCGTCGCGGTGCTGGAGCATCGCGCGGCGCGTTTCGAACGCCGGCTCGACCGGCTGGCGGCGACGGCGGACACGGCGGCGGCGAAGATCGCGACGATCCTGGACTGGCACGAACGCTGGTTTCGCGATGCGGATTTCCACGGCTGCCTGTTCGCGCACGCACTCGCCGAGTTCGGCGATCCCGACCATCCGGTGTTCAAGGCCGCCGTCCGCCAGAAGAACGGCTTGCGGGCGCGCATGCGCTTTATCTTGGAAAAGGAGCTGCCACCGGAGCAGGCCGAGGAAGCCGCGGCGGCGTTGCTGATGCTGATCGAGGGCGCGACGCTGATGGCCCAGATGGGAGAGGCGGCCACCGCCATCGCCAACGCCCGCAGGGCGGCTACTGCCATCCTCGCCGGCGCGCGGGTGCCGCAATGAACGCGACCGTCGTCGGGCTCGCGCTGTTCGCGGCCATCCTGCATGCCAGCTGGAACGCCTTTCTGCGCACCGGAGCCGATCGGCTGTGGACGATTACCGTCATGAGCTTTTCGAGCGCTGCCGCGGCCGTTCCGTTGGCGCTTTTCCATTCGCTGCCGGCGGCGGCCGCCTGGCCCTATGTCGTGCTCTCGGCCGGCCTTCAGGTTGGCTACAGCGTATTCCTGGTCGCCGCCTACCGCTATGGCGAACTGGGGCAGGTCTATCCGATCGTGCGCGGCAGCGTACCGCTGCTGGTCACGCTTGGCGGCTTCCTGCTCGCCGGTCAGCAGCTGACCGCGCCGGAGCTCGTCGGCGTCGCGCTGGTCGCCTGCGGCATCATGGGCCTGTCGCTCGGGCGCGGCAGGGCCTCAGCGACGTCGATCCTCTACGCGCTCGCCACCGGCGCGATCATCGCGGCTTACGCGACCGTCGATGCCATCGGCGTGCGAGCCGCCGGTGACAGCATCGCCTATACCGCCTGGGTGCTGCTGATCTATAGCGTCTTGCTATCAGCGACCTTTCTTGCTCTGCGCGGCAGGCTCGCCATCGACCTTCGCGCACCCGCAACCTGGAAGGCATTGGGCGGCGGGCTGTTGGCGCTCCTGGCCTATGGCGCGGTGGTCGCTGCCTTCGCGCTGGGACCGGCGGGGCCGATCGCCGCGCTGCGCGAGACCAGCGTCGTCTTCGCTGCCTTCATCGGCCGGTTCTTCCTCGGCGAAGCGTTGACACCCCGACGTATCGGAGCCTGCGCCGTCGTCGCGCTCGGCGCGATCTGCCTCGGCTATCAGTCGTGACGGCGTCGGCTGCGGGATCGCGCCATCATCAAGCCCGCGCGCCCTGGCCGGAAAGATAGGCGCAGATCAGTTCGCCGAGTTGCTTGTGCAACTCCGGCGCATCGAGCATGTTGCGGCGCGCCGCATTGTGGATCACGCCCTCGACGGCGGAGGAGAGCACGCGCGCCACGGTCTCGGTGTCCTTCAGGCGCCGGCGATATTGCGCGACGGCCGCCGCATAATGCTCGAGGTAGCGGGCCTGGAACGAGGCATGCGCGGCGCGCGAGCCGCGATCTCCCGGCGCCTCGTCGAGCAGCACCTGATGCAGCGTCGGGTGAATGCTGTGCGCGGCGATCATGCCGCGCACCAGCTCGCGCGCGAATTGCCTGAGCGGCTTCTTCTCAGCCGCGGCTTCGCGGATGGCCGACAGCACATGGTCGAAGTGGCGGCGCCGGATCGCATCGACCAGAGCGAGCTTGTCGGGAAAGTACTGATAGAGCGAGCCGATGCTCACGCCCGCGGCCTCGGCCACCTTGTTGGTGCTGAAGCCCGCCCAGCCGATCTCGCTCAGAACGCGAGCACCTGCTTCAATGATCGCCTCTACGGTGGCGACTGAGCGCGCCTGGCGCGGCTCCTTGCGCATGCGTGGAGCTGGCTTTGCGATGCGAGTAGACATCCGGACCGGGTCTCCCGAGAATATAAGCAAGATACTCACATTTATCTCGACTGCAAACGGAGCCCAAAGATGAGTGCCGCGACACTGCTGCGCAGCCTGCTCGCCTACCAGACCTGGGCCAATGACGAGCTCTTGGAAAAACTCGCCGGTCTCGACCGGCGCCGCAATGGGGTGGAACACCGCGCCGCGTTGAGGCTGATGAACCACATCCATGTCGTGTCGCGGATATTTGCCGCGCACCTCACGGGCGTTGCGCACGGCTATGCGAGCGACAACACCGAGGAGACACCGGAGCCGGCTGAGCTGCGCGCCGCCATGGCGGAAAGCGACCGCTGGTATCTCGACTATGTCGAAACCGTTTCGGAGCAACGGCTTGCGGAGCCGGTCGCCTTCATTTTCACCGACGGCGACAAGGGTTGTATGACCAGGCAGGAGATGCTGACCCATGTCGTCCTGCACGGCAGCTATCACCGCGGTGAGATCAGCCGGATGCTTGCCGCTATCGCGGTCACGCCGCCTTGGGACACCTATGCCGTCCATCTGCATCAGGTGGAGCCTTCGCGTCGCCTGCACTGCGAGCCAGGGCCGCTCGGTGCTTGATGCTACGGTTGCAAGAATGCGAGCAATAAGCTCATTTTCGAGCGCCAAAATTTGTCGCGGCTCTGGCTCGGTTCTGTTGCAACCTGACCTGTAAATCTTTGTGCTGGACAAGATGAATCCGTCCTCGCACAGCTTCTTCTACATTATGAGCATTGCGCTCACATTCAGCTCTCTACCAGGCGCGAGCATGTCTGGATGATCGGGCGATAGAGAGCGTTGGGAATGCTCGCAGATGCAGTTTCACTTCGACTTACAAAGATTCGCTGTCGTTTTTTGCGTCATTACCCTTGTCAGCGCGCCTTGCGTAACCAAAATTCAATAACTGAAAATCATTGTGTTGCTTCGCTGGCTAGATAGCCGCGAGTCAGATATGCATGAGCACGCCGGGTCACTCACGACCATCGGCAAAACGCAAGGGGCATCGCATGGCAAAGACGACAACCAAGGCGCCGGCGGCGAAAGCGCCGGCAAAGAAGCCGGCAGCTAAGGCTGCCGCGAAACCTGCAGTGAAGAAGGCAGCAGCACCCAAGGCAGCCGCCAAGGCTCCGGCCAAGGCCGCGGCAAAGCCCGCCGCCAAGAAGCCGGCCGCCAAGGCCGCGGCGAAGCCCGCCGCCAAGGCAGCAGCCAAGGCTCCGGCCAAGAAGCCGGCCGCCAAGCCTGCCGCGAAGGCAGCGGCGAAGCCCGCCGCCAAGGCTCCGATGAAAGCCGCCGCCGCCAAGTCGACGGCAGCTGTGAAGAAGGCGCCGGCAAAGAAGGCGCCTGCCAAGAAGTAATCGCGTAGCTTCGCGCGCGAACCGACAGGTGAGGGCGGGTGCTATTGAGGTGCCCCTCTCGCCAGTTCGGCGTGATGGCGGGGCGAGGTTGGGGCGCACGCTCCTGAAGCTCCCGGAATTTTGCCATCCGGCAAACTTCCGGGAGCTTTTTTGTTGCGCGCCTGCGACGGCAACATGCATTGGCTATCGGGATTGGTGGTGCTGGCCGTTGCCCTGTTGCGCTCATTCGGTCAACAGTGCGCCCGGACAATCAGGAACCCTACCATGCCGAAGCTGCTCTACGCCTCCTCGTCACCCTACAGCTCGAAGGTCCGCATGGCGGCCGCCTATGCCGGCATCGCCGTCGACCTCGTGCCGGTCAAGACCGAGGACAAGCCGTCGGAGCTGATATCGGCCAATCCGCTGGGCAAGATCCCGGTGCTGGTGCTGGAGGACGGCCGCTCGATCCACGACAGCCGCGCCATCACCCAGCATCTCAACCGGCTGTCGAAGAACGCGCTCTTCCCGCGCAATCCGGACAAGAGGCTCGAGGCCGAAGTGCTGGAGGCGCTGGCCGACGGCATCTGCGACTGCGCGCTGTCGATGGTCTATGAAAGGCGCATGCGCCCTGACACCATGGTCTATCAGCCCTGGCTCGACCGTCAGTGGGCGAAGATCACCACCGCGCTCGACCTTCTCAACGTCAATCCGCCGAAACTGCCGAAGAAGATCACCGCCGGCCAGATGGCGTTGCGCGCCGCCCTCGGCTATCTCTCGCTGCGCTTCGGCGGGCAGTGGGAGAAGGGCCGCGGCCGGCTGACCCGCTGGGCCGCCCGCTTCGACGAGAAGTATCCGGAGTTGAAGGGATGCGTGCCGGGGTGAGGGCTGCCATTCTCCCCCCTTGAGGGGGAGATGGCCGGCAGGCCAGAGGGGGTCGTCTCACGTAAATCGCCAACATCATCTCGCATCCAAAGGCGTCGGCGCTCCACGCGAGGTGACCCCCTCTGTCGCCTTCGGCGACATCTCCCTCTCAAGGGGGGAGATCAGCATCTTGAACCTTCACCCCTTCCGTGCTTGCCTGTCCCCCGCAAATCGCGGAGGCGGTGAGCATGGCGAAGTCAGTCACCAAAACCAGCGCCGTCGACCCCATGGTCGAGCGCCTGCGCGCGGCGCTTGGCTCGCGCGCATTCACCGAACAAAAAATGTTCGGCGGCACCTGCTTCATGATCAACGGCAACATGCTGATCGGCACCTCGAAGCGAGGCTTGCTGGTGCGCGTCGGCAAGGAGGCGCATGGCGAGGCCGCCGCCCGTCCGCACGCGCGGCCGATGGAAATGGGCGGGCGCTCGATGGAAGGCTATGTCCATGTCGCGCCGGAGGGCACCGCGACGGATGCCGATCTCCGGGGCTGGCTCGACCGCGCGCTGGCCTTCGTCGAGACGCTGCCGCCGAAGGTCAAATCGACAAAGGCCGCAAAGAAACGCGCCTGAGTCGTAACGCGGCCTGCGCCGTCGCGAGCTATCTGCCGTATTCGGAATAGCATCAGGCTTGATAGGCTGGGGCTTTCGAACACGCAGCCGGGAGGAAGCGATGGTATTAGCGGGGCGGTGCATGTGCGGAGCAGTCGCCTGGACATGCTCCGGAGTGGTTACACGCAACTTGGTCTGTCACTGCGCGGATTGCCAACGCGCCACATCTGCTCCGTTCACGGCCTTCCTCGGGTTGCGATCAGAACATGTGAACTGGAGCGGCGAGATCGTTCATTACGAAAGCAGCCCGGGCACGTTTCGGGGGTTCTGCCCGTCCTGCGGCACGAGGCTCTATTTCCGCTCGGACAGATGGCCATCCGAAATCCATGTTCACGCCGCCACGCTGACCGATCCGGGCGAATACCAGCCGGACGCGCAGGTCTTCATGCCCTCGCGCGCGAAATGGCTCGATCGGCTGCCGTCGGTTCCTGCCCATGACGGTTTCCAGCAGGCCCCGGCAGATCTTCCAGTTGTCGAGCCGTTGAAGACTTAATACATGTCGCCCAGAAGTGTGCAGCGGTTCTGGGGCAACGACATGCATCAAAACAAAGACTTAAAGCGCGTCGCCTGAATCCGTTTCAATGAGACGCGCTTTAAGAAAGATACAAAAAAAGCCGGGCGCGAGGCCCGGCTTTTCCGTGTCGTGGCTTGGACGACTTAGAACTTCATACCGACGCCGAAGGTGACGCGGTTGTCCTTCGACTTGACGTTGCCGAGGGCACCAAAATCCTTGTCGCCGTAGTCGGTGTAGCGGTACTCGACGCGGCCGAACACGTTGTCGGTGATCTTGATGTCGGTGCCGACACCGGCCGTCCAGCCGAGCATCGCCTTGCTCTCGTCGGTGGAGGTGAAGCTATCCGTGATCTTCTGGTTCTTGGCGGCGAGACCGCCGGTGCCATAGAGCAGGATCTCGGGGGTGACGGAATAGCCGAGACGGGCGCGCAGCGAGCCTTCGAGGCCGCCCTTGGCCTCGATGCCGGCGCTGTCGCCCTTGACGCCATTGTAGCCGATATCGGCTTCAGCGCCGTAGACGAAGTTCTCCTGCTGCCATTGATAGCCGCCGAAGACGCCGCCGATGAAGCCCTTGGTCTTCACGTTGACGCCGGCGTCGCGGGCATCGGCATGGCCGCTGAAGCCGTAGCCGAGGCTGATACCGGCATAGGGGCCGGCCCAGGAGGCGACGGGAAGTTCGGCGACCGGGGCGGGTGCCGGCGGCTCTTCCGAAACCACGTCTGCGGCATAGGCTGTACCGCCGAGGGCGAAGAGCCCGAGCGCAACCGCCAGCGGCCGCGCAAACTTGAGATTAGCTTGCATTGTTGTTTACTCCTTAAGCCACAAGACACGAGGCTTTTTATGTTCATGAATGCCCCGGCCCGTCCGGGGGGATAAACGGGCCTGGCGTTCAACGGTTCCAAATGTCGTGCTGAAATGCGGCTGAAGCTAACCTGAACTTGGGTCATTCCCCGGCGCGAATAAGGCCGAAAGGTGACGTTGCATCTTCGCAACAGCGAATGTCAGCAGGTTAATCATGTTGCGCTGCACACCGCTTGGTTCAAGGGGTCCGGCGACATATATTGCGCTATGAGACGCCCTGATTTTGGGCCGGCAAGCGTGCGTACGGGCCGCTTCGCCACATTCCTGCCCCAGGTGGAAATGGCATTTAACGCTTGGCCCGTCATATTGTGCCGGCTTCCCGGAATCGTGAAGCCGATTGAGGATTGACAACATGATTGAAGACGCTGGCGTGGCGCTGGTGACGGGTGGAGCGAGAAGGATCGGCAAGGCGATCGTTGAGGATCTGGCCGCGCACGGCTTTGCCGTCGCCATCCACGCCAACCGTTCTGGAGCCGAGGCCGAGACCCTGGCCAGCCGCATCGGGGAGAAGGGCGGCCGCGCCGCCGTGGTTGCCGCCGACCTCACCGACATGGACGCGGTCGGGGATCTCGTCGGCCGTTCCGAGGCCGCCCTTGGCCCGGTCACGCTGCTCGTCAACAATGCCTCTTTGTTCGTCGACGACCGTATCGAGGATCTCGACTGGCAGGCCTGGGACCGCCACTTCGCCATCCATGTGAAGACGCCGGCTCTGCTTGCGCAGAATTTTGCCCGTGCCTTGCCGGAAGGCGCCGACGGGCTGATCGTCAACATCATCGACCAGCGTGTCTGGCGGCCGACGCCGCGCTATTTCTCCTATGCGCTGTCGAAGTCGGCGCTGTGGACGCAGACCCAGATGCTGGCGCAGGCGCTGGGGCCCCGCATTCGCGTCAACGCCATCGGTCCCGGCCCGACGCTGAAGAACAAGCGCCAGGACGACGATGATTTCGGCAAGCAGGTCGAAGGCCTGATCCTGAAGCGCGGCCCGCAATTGCCGGAATTCGGCGCCACCATCCGCTATCTCTGGGAGGCGCGCTCCGTCACCGGCCAGATGATCGCGCTTGATGGCGGCCAGCATCTTGCATGGCAGACGCCCGATGTGACAGGCATGGTGGAATGAGTCCCACAGCCAAAAGAAACGGCGCCGCCGACGATTTGCCGCCCAATGTCGACCCCGATATCGACATTGAGGATGAAGCAGCGGAGGAGATCGTCGAGCCGGAAGCGGTTCCCACCGGTCCGGATGTCGCCTTCACCGCGATCGACTGGACGCCGCATGCCGGCGATGCCGACGGCATGGTCGGCGCCGAGGTGATCCAGACTTTCGTCAAGCGGCTGCCCAATCAGCCTGGCGTCTACCGCATGATGAATGCGGCCGGTGACGTGCTCTATGTCGGCAAGGCGCGCAGCCTGAAGAAGCGCGTCACCAACTATGCGCAGGGGCGCTTCCACACCGCCCGCATCGGCCGCATGGTGCGCGAGACGGCGACGATGGAGTTCGTCGTCACCCGCACCGAGATCGAGGCGCTGCTGCTCGAGGCCAACCTCATCAAGCGGCTGAGGCCCCGCTTCAACGTGCTGATGCGGGACGACAAATCGTTCCCTTACATTCTGCTCACCGGCGACCATGTCTCGCCCGGCATCTACAAGCATCGCGGCGCGCGCTCGCGCAAGGGCGACTATTTCGGTCCCTTCGCGTCGGCCGGAGCGGTCGGGCGCACCATCAATTCGCTGCAGCGCGCCTTCCTGTTGCGGAGCTGCACGGATTCCTTCTACGAGAACCGCACGCGGCCCTGCCTGCTCTATCAGATCAAGCGCTGCGCCGGCCCTTGCACCGGCGAGATCTCGCATCAGGGCTACGCCGGGCTGGTCGCCGAGGCGAAGGATTTTCTCTCCGGCCGCAGCCAGAAGGTGAAGACCGAGATTTCGGCCGCCATGCAGCAGGCCTCGGCAGAGCTCGATTTCGAGCGCGCCGCCATCTATCGCGATCGCCTGGCGGCGCTCTCGCATGTGCAGGCGCATCAGGGCATCAACCCGCAGACGGTCGAGGAGGCGGACGTCTTCGCCATCCACCAGGAAGGCGGCCAGACCTGCATCCAGGTCTTCTTCTTCCGCACCGGCCAAAACTGGGGCAACCGCGCTTATTTCCCCAAGGCCGATCCGGCGCTGGAGCCGGCAGAGGTGCTGGGCTCTTTCCTGGCGCAGTTCTACGACGACAAATTGCCGGCTCGGACGCTGCTTCTCTCTCAAGCGGTGCAGGAGCAGGAGCTGCTCGCCGAGGCGCTCTCCACCCGCGCCGGCCGCAGGGTAGCGATCTCGGTGCCGCAGCGCGGCGAGAAGAAGGATCTGACCGACCACGCGCTGCAGAACGCCCGCGAGGCGCTCGGCCGCAGGCTGGCGGAAACCTCGACCCAGGCGCGGCTGCTCACGGGCTTTGCCGAAACCTTCGGCCTGGAAAAGCCGCCGGTGCGTATCGAGGTCTACGACAACTCGCACATCATGGGCACCAACGCGGTTGGCGCCATGGTCGTCGCCGGGCCGGAAGGTTTCGTGAAGAACCAGTACCGCAAGTTCAATATACGCTCGACCGAGATCACGCCGGGCGACGATTTCGGCATGATGCGCGAGGTGATGGAGCGGCGCTTCTCACGGCTGCTCAGGGAACACGGCGACGCGCAGTCTCCGGATGAGGGCGGCGCGGAAGCCGAGGACGGTGCGGCCGATGACCTTGTCGGCGGAAACGGCAGCTTCCCGGCCTGGCCGGATGTCATCCTCATCGACGGCGGCCAGGGCCAGATGACGGCGGTGCGCAAGATCTTGTCCGATCTCGGCATCGAGGACCGCGTCGTCGCCATCGGCATAGCCAAAGGACCGGACCGCGACGCCGGGCGCGAGCGCTTCTTCGTCAAGGGCAGGGACTCTTTCATGCTGCCGGTGCGCGACCCGGTACTTTATTTCGTCCAGCGCCTACGCGACGAGGTGCACCGCTTCGCCATCGGCTCGCACCGTGCCCGCCGCAAGAAGGAGATGGTGAAAAGCCCGCTCGACGAGATCGCCGGCATCGGTCCAGGCCGGAAGCGGGCGCTGCTGCTTGCTTTCGGCACCGCCAAGGCGGTCAGCCGCGCCGGGGTCGAGGACCTGGTCAAGGTCGATGGCATTTCCGAGCATGTGGCGAAGCTGGTCTACAACCATTTTCATGACAGCTGACCATTCTTGCGCCTATTTTCAGGCGACCAATCGAATCTCGCCTGTTGACCCCCCACATTGGCTTCTGATTTGAGTACGCAGGCGGAGAAGAGTTCCCGATCAGACATGGCCCAGCGCGCTTTCAACCTGCCGAACATCCTCACCTACGCCCGCATCATCGCGGTGCCGCTGGTGGTGCTGTGCTTTTTCCTCGAAGGCCATCTGAAGTCGTCCGACTTCGCCCGCTGGTCGGCGCTGGTCATTTTCCTGCTCGCCTCCATCACCGACTATTTCGACGGCTATTTCGCGCGCGCCTGGCAGCAGACCTCCAACATCGGCAAGATGCTGGACCCGATCGCCGACAAGCTTCTGGTCGCGACCTGCCTGCTTTTGCTTGCCGCCGATACCGACCGCCATGCAGGCATCGCCGGCTGGTCGCTCTGGGCGGCGATCATCATCCTGTGCCGCGAGATCCTGGTCTCGGGGCTGCGCGAATATCTGGCCGCGCTGAAAGTGTCGGTACCGGTGACGCAGCTCGCCAAATGGAAGACCACCATCCAGATGGTCGCCATCGCCTTCCTGCTCGTCGGCCCGGCCGGCGACAAGATCTTCCCGCTGACCACCCAGATCGGCCTGGTGCTGCTGTGGATCGCGGCGCTCGTCACCCTCTACACCGGCTACGATTATTTCCGCGCCGGCCTGAAACACATCATGGACGAGTGATATGTCCACCAAGCTCATCTATTTCGCCTGGGTACGCGAGCGGATCGGCAAGCCGGAAGAGGATGTCGAGCTGCCGGCCGGCATCGAGACCGTCGCCGACCTTTTGCGCTGGCTGAGGTCGCGCGGCGCGGAATACGAAAACGCGCTGCAATATCCGGACGTCATCCGCGTCGCCATCAACCAGGAACATGTCGGTCACCGCGACAAAATCGCGGGCGCGCGCGAGATCGCGCTGTTTCCGCCGATGACCGGGGGCTGAGATGGCGGACGCCGTCGTGCCGGCCATCCGCGTCCAGCGCGAGGATTTCGACGTCGCCGCCGAGATCGCCGCCCTGACGAAGGGCCGCGCCGACATCGGCGCCGTAGTCACCTTCTCCGGCCTCTGCCGCGACGAAGAGGGCGCGCTCGCGGCGCTCGAGCTCGAGCATTATCCCGGCATGGCCGAGGCCGAGATCGGCCGCATCGCCGCCGAGGCAATTGCGCGCTGGCCGCTGCAGGGGCTCACCGTCATCCACCGTCACGGCAAGATCGCGCCCGGCGAGAATATCGTGCTGGTGGTGGCCGCCTCCGCGCACCGGCAGGCGGCCTTCGAGGCGGCGAATTTCCTGATGGACTACCTGAAGTCGCGCGCGCCTTTCTGGAAGAAGGAGCACCGTGCCGACGGCTCCGAGGGCGGCTGGGTGGAAGCCAAGGAAGCCGACGACGAAGCCGCCGACCGTTGGAAGGTATCAGACCGGTAAATTCCGGCCGCGGTCATTGATTGACCGCAATCCTTCCCGACCTTGCAAATCGGTTTGATTTGCTTGGCGGAGCAGGGTCATGCTGGACAGGATTGCGGAATTCTTCATCTTCGGCCTGGTGCCGCTGTTGGTCGGCGTGCTTGCCGTGCCGGAGCTCACCAGTGCCGCCGAAAAGAAGCTGACAGGTGAAGTTACCTATCGCGAGCGCATCGCGCTGCCGCCCGATGCGGTGCTTTCGGTCGAGCTCGCCGATATTTCGCTGGCTGACGCGCCGGCGACGATCGTCGGCCAGCGCAAGATCGTGCCGGCCGGCCAGGTGCCGATCAAATTCGAGATCAGCTTCGACCCCACCGCAATCAAGCCCGGCAGGACCTATGCGCTGCAGGCCCGCATTACCGTCGACGGCCGGCTGTTGTTCACCACCGACACGCGCCATCAGGTCGATCCGCTGGATGGCAAGCCGCAAATCCTCGTGCTGAAGATGGCGGCGCCCGCCACCGAACCAGATACCGCGGCGCTCTACGGCCAAAGCTGGCTCATAGAGTATATCGACGGCATCGGTGTCATCGCCGAACCGCAGGCGACGTTCCGCGTCGGCGAAGCTGGCAAGGCGGGCGGCAAGGGCCCGTGCAACACCTACTTCGCCACCGCCACGGTGGAAGGGAACAAGATCGCCATCGGCGACATCGGCTCGACCAAGATGGCCTGCGCGCCGGATGTGATGGCGCAGGAGCGGGCGCTGTTCAACGCGCTCGGCAAGGCGGCGTCATACCATGTCGACGCCGGCAAGCTCCTCATCGCCGACAAGGACGACCGCGTGATCCTGCGCTTCAATGCCGCGAGCTGAGGTCTCGACGGACGCTTGAGGCGTCCGCGCGAAGAATCGCGAAGCAGCGTCTCGCGTCCGCACCGGGAATAATCCGCACCGCAGATGCGTTGACTTTCCCATAAGGCGGGCAGGCAAAAGGGACGATGTCCCTTCACTGAAGCCGCCAGACCGAATGCGCGGCTCGATCTGGCCACTCAAAGGAGACCAGATATGAAAAAACACGCGCTCATCCTTGCCGCCGCCGGTGTATCGCTGATTGCCTTCGCCGGCTTTGCCAGGGCGGACGACCACCTGTTCAATGCCACCCTGCATGGCCTAAGCCCCGACGGCCAGCCTTTCCAGACCAACAAGGCCGGCCACAGCGGCGACCTCGCGCCCGGGCAGGGCAGTCCGTTCACCGGCGAGGAGACCAAGACGCCGGCCACCGACACCGACGCGGCGAACGATCATGCGAATGTGAAAGAGCGCCAAGCGAAATAACATCGGCCCGCCGCGGGGGGCGGCGGGTTTTCTTGCTGCGGAGCGGGCTGTCGTGAGACAGCTAGCGCGGAGCGGTTCCTGGCATCGAACAGTCGAACGTCACGGTCCCCGGTCTTGGATAGGAAGCGAACTTGGGTCGCGCCGGCTGGCCGGCGATCTCGAGAAGCAGCTTCCGGCGGATCGCGACTTCGAACATGGCGAGATCGTCGATTCCGATCACGAATGCGTCCGGTCCGCCTATCACGCAATGCTCGTAGTAGAGCGACAGATACTGCCCGCCGAAGGATTGAAAACCATTGGAGCCGGCGCCCGGCAGCGACACCGGCAGGCCGTTGATGGTGATACCCAGGCCTGTCAGCATATCCCGTATCGGCCCGACCGGCGGACCGGCATTGTTCGGGCCATCGCCGGATATGTCGATCACCCGGCGCCCGGCCGCAGCTTGGCTATGCGCCAACAGACCGGCCGCCGCCAGCAGGCCGCCCGAGATCGACGTGCCAGCCTCGGCGGCGATCGGCTTCGTGGCGAGGGCGTCTGCAAAGCGCTTGGCTTGCTCCGGACTGCCGAGGATTGTCCATGGAAGGAGGACGGTCTGATGCCCCGGCCCGGCCCACTCAAGATAAGAGACCGCGATCGCGCCATACATGCCCGATCCAATCGCCCTTGCAATGTCGGGATGACGAAATGCGCTGACGTAGCCATCGCGCTGGATCTGCTGCTCGCGAAGACTCATCGAGGAGGATACGTCGACGGCGAGGACAAGTTCGAGATCAACGCCGCTCTTTTCGAGCCCTGAGGCCGCCAATTGCGAGCAGGGGATACTGGCGAGGACTGCCAATGCCAAAGGACAAGATCCTGGCGGCCGTGGTCGCGGGATGGGTTTATTTTTCCGACCAAACATCTTCGCCATCCGGCACAGCCCGCCGCTCGGGCGCGATATCGGCTATTCGGATGGGAAATATGCGTTGGCAGATGGTTGCGCGCTTCACCTGAACGGGTGAAGGCGGTCAATGCCGTGACGGCGTGCCCAAGCGCGCGAGCAACGCCGTGAGCTCGGCCTGGCGGTGCGTTCCCGTTTTGGCGAGTATCGCCCTAAGCTGGGTTCGGGCCGTCTCACGCCCAATCGCCAGTCGCGCGCTTGCTGCCTTGATGCCGTCGCCTGTGGTAAGGCTGGACGCCAGCCGCGCCTCGGCCGCCGTGAGATGGAAAGCCTGGCGCAGCAACCGCGCCGATGGCGACTGTTGGCCGACGAGATCGGTGAAGCAAAGCAGAAAATCGCCGCCATTGAACAGATCGCGCGCGAAGGACGTCATCGGCACGACCTCGGCTAGCAGCCAGAACGATCCGTCGCGGGTGACGACTTCCGGCTCTGCCAGAAACGTTTCATCCTGCGCGCATGCAACGGCAGCCTGAATCATCCTTTGAAGACGTGAATCGCTCTCGCGATCTGTCGCGTGGATGCGACCATGCCGGACCACGATGCCGGAACCAAACAAGCTGCCGGCGTGCTCGTTGCAACGCCTCAGCCAGCCACGGCTATCGAGCAGTGCTGCGGCGCAGTTGAACTGGTCGAGCACGGCCAGTGCCGGGTCGAGCGAAACATCCCAGATCTTCTCGGCCAGACTAATGATGCGGGCCAGGTCCGGCGCCACGCGCAGGAACTGATCGGCCTCGGACATGTCAAAAGGACACCCCTTTTTGGCATCGCGGTACATCGACAGCACCCATTTGCGTCGCCTGACCGGGAAGACAACTGCGGCCCACAATTCGCGATGCCCCGGACGCGCTGTCTCCTGATAATAGGGCAGGAACCTTCTTTCCTCCGGCGTGGAGATTTCGTCTTCAACGGTGAAGCAGGGCACCGGTTTCGGCAGCCGCGGCTCCCTTTCCGGATGCGGGTCGGGCGCGTCTCGGGCGTTCTCGACCCAGAGCTCCGTGAATTCGGCGTGTTCCAGTGAGTCCGGCGTCGGTCTGGTTCGCTTGCGTTGATCGCTGCGGAACGGATGCGTGTTATCGTGGGTGCGGATAGCGCAACTCGTCACGCCCAGGGAATCGGCCAGGTTTTGCAGGGCCCGTGGCCACCGCCCGAATTCGAAGGCGGCGTCGTAGCAATCCTCGATCGCGGCCGCAATTCCCCGGTTGGCAGCCATTTGACTGACCTTTGTGATGGATGGGCTACCGCACATCCATATTAGCACAGGCTTACGGGTGCGAAAAATCACAAGCAAACAAGGCGATGCAGCGGCGGCCGTAGTCAAAGTACGATGTCCTCGGAGTGAGTTGTGAATCACGGCCTTTGTCGTTCCATTGCAAATTCATGGCATCGCCATTTCGACGCGCCTGCCAACTTCTTCCAGCCGATTGACCGGGATGGCGGAAGCACCTAATTTGCCGGTGCAAAATGGGGATGGGGTTCCCCCGAAACCGCCCGTTTGGGCTGATGACTCCTGCCAGGCGTGCTTTCGCGCGGCGGGGTCTGTTTTTCCGCTCGCGACATGCCTGTCTTCTGCGACGTGATTCCTGCGCGGAATCGCCTTTGGAAAGGCATTGAAGCGATGACCCTTGCGGCTTGCGCCCTGGTCCTGACCGGCGGATTTTGCGGCGGCATTTCCCGCTTCTTCCTGTCGGGCCTTGTCGGCCGCAGCGTCGGCGAGACTTTTCCCTGGGGCACGCTGGCGGTCAACGTCTCCGGCGCGCTCGCCATCGGCGCCTTCGCCGGCGCGGCGCGGGCGATCGGCGGCGTCTTCTCCGCCGAACTGGTGCGTGACCTGATCGTGGTCGGCCTGTTCGGCGGCTACACAACGGTCTCGTCCTTCTGCCTGCAGACACTGAACCTGGCGCTCGATGGCGAGCGGCGTCTCGCCTTCTTCAACGCCGCCGCCTCGGCGGCGCTCTGCATGCTTGCCGTTGCGCTCGGCTTTTGGGCTGTCGTGCGGATGGCGGGGTAGGGCGTCATGTCAGGAAACGACAGGCAGACAGAGTTCCGCCTCTATCTCTCGGTCGGCTGCGGTGCGGCGATCGGCTCGCTGGTGCGCTTTCTCTCAGCCTATGTAATCGTCTCGCTGCTGGGCTTGAGCGCGCTTTACGCCACTGCCTTCGTCAACGTGGTCGGCTCCTTTGTGATCATGCTCTTCGCCACGCTGACCCGGCCGGACGGACGCCTGATGGTCGGCCCGGTCGGCCGCCAGTTCGTCACCGGCGGCTTCTGCGGCGGCCTCACCACCTTCTCGGCCATGAGCCTCGACACCTTCATCCTGCTTTTCGAGGGCGACCTCGGCCTCGCCGCGACCTATCTTGTCAGTGTGGTGGTGCTGTCGCTTGCTTCGGCCTGGCTCGGCTATCTCATGGCGGCCAGGTTCAACCGCTTGCCGATCACCAGGTGATCAGGGAGGAGAACATGGAACTTCCCAGCCAATGCGTGCTGCTCAGGATCTTCTTTGGCGAGGACGACAGGGCGGCCGACGGCACGCCGCTGCACGAGGCGATCGTCATCAAGGCACGCGAAACCGGCATGGCGGGCGCGACCGTGCTCAGGGGGCCGCTCGGATTCGGCCGTTCGAGCGTGCTCCATACCGCCAAGATCCTGCGGCTGTCGCAGGACCTGCCCATCGTCGTCGAGATCGTCGATGCGCCGGAGAAGATCGATGCGCTGATCCCTCAGATCAAGGCGCTGACCAACAGCTGCCTGATTACCAGGGAGAAGGTCGAGGTTATCCGCTACGGCGACGGGGATTGAACCCGACTGACCATTCGATCAGCCATGGCGAAGACGGCGACCGATCGTGTCTTCGTCGAAAATGCCGGCCGAAAACAGCCTCATGGCCTGGACCGCCAGCTCCGATGCCTCCGGGCTGCCGGGGATAATGCCCCGCTCTTCGCAGACCTGGTCATAGATACGCTTCAACAAGACGAGATCGTCCGGATACGCAACGCCGCTTTTGGAAACATGGTGACTGGTCATGCTTCCCTCCTACTCACGGGCGGAAGCGCGATGGTCGCTCACAGCCGGCGACGCCCTTGTCATCTGTCGCCGATCAGCTTCACGTAGGGCGCCTTTGCCTGCCCGCCCAGTCCATTGCGACAAAAAAGGCGGCCCGAGGCCGCCTTCATTGCAAAGCCGAAACTTCCGGCTCAGCCGACGATTTCGGTGTCGGAGAACCAGTAGCGGATCTCCTGCGCGGCTGTTTCCGGCGCGTCCGAGCCGTGCACCGAATTCTCGCCGATCGACAGCGCATGCACCTTGCGGATGGTGCCCTCGGCGGCGTTGGCCGGGTTGGTGGCGCCCATCACATCGCGGTTCTTGGCAATGGCGTTTTCGCCCTCCAGCACCTGCACGATTGTCGGGCCCGACGACATGAATTCGACCAGCTCGCCGAAGAACGGGCGATCCTTGTGGACGGCGTAGAAGCCTTCGGCCTCGCGGCGGCTCATCCACACGCGGCGGGACGCGATGACGCGCAGGCCCGCGTCTTCCAGCATCTTGGTGATGGCGCCGGTCAGATTGCGCTTGGTCGCGTCGGGCTTGATCATGGAGAAGGTGCGTTCGATCGCCATTGGGTCGTCCTTGTTCTGGGAATGGAAATTGGAGTGGCGGGCTCTATACAAGCCGCTTGGCGGCTTGCCAAGGGGAGGCGGCTTGCCTCGCCTGCTCTGGCCAAAGCGTGCTCGTTGCGCGACAATGCAGCGCTTGCACGCGCAAGCCAAAAGCGATCCCGCCAGGGACCCGGAGGCAGACAATGAACTGGCCTCACCTCAGACCAGGTGACATCACCGGCGTTCTGTTCGTGGTCGTCCTTGTTGGTATCGTCGTCCTTCTGCTGCTGCTTTTTCGCGGCCTGAAGCGGAACGAGAATTTCGGTTTCGGCCCGGAATGGCAGTGCACGCAGATGGAGCAGGGCGATCCGATCTGCGTCAGGCTGGTCGACAACGATACGCCAAACAAGGATGCGCCGAGATAGATGCTAAAGCTCGACCTCTATGGTCAATGCCGCTATGTCGCCGGCCTTCAGCCCTTCACGCTGTCGCACCGAGGCTTTGACCGGTAGAAGCAGGCTGCCCGACGTCTTGTCGGGGAAGAGCGATGTGCTCCATCTTGTCTTGCCGATGACGGCCGTCACGCCGAGCGAGCCCCAGGGCCGCGCCAACCCCGCCATCGCCGCCTTGATCCGCGCCGCGAACTCGGGCGGCAGCGTCACGAAATGCCAACCGCCCTTGCCGGGATAGACCCAGATCTCGGCCTGCATCTCATAACGCAGCATCACGATCCTGCCGCTCGCGGCCTCCTGATGCATGTCGCCCAAAAGTGCGTAGCGGTTTTGGGAGAACGACATGCATCAAAAGCAAGGACTTCTGCATGTCGCCCAAAAGTGCGTAGCGGTTTTGGGAGAACGACATGCATCAAAAGCAAAGACTTCCGTCACGCCGCCGCCGCAACCTGCCGGCCGATCCCGCCATGCAGGTCGAGGCAGCGCTCGAACCATTGGGACACGCTGTCGCTGTCGTCGAGCAGCCGGTAGGGCGAGGCGACGCGCGCCCATTGCAGCGCGCCGAAGACGATGTAATCGGCAAACAGCGGCGAGGCTCCCCCGATGAAGGGCTGGTAGCTGAACATCGAGCGCAGCGGCTCCAGCGAGGCGCGGAAGCCGGCGAGCCCTCCGTCGCGGCCGGCCACCACCTCTTCCAGTCGCTTGCCGTAGCGCTGTTCGCGGTTCTCGCGGAAATAGGCGGCGTTCGTCTCATCCTGCATGGCGTTGAGATCGGTGAGCGCCACCGTGGCGATGTAAGGGTGGATGGTGAACTGCGACCAGCGCTCGATGAAGCGCGCCGTCGCCTTGCCGCCTTCGCCGGAAAACAGCGTCGGCCGCTCGGGATAGGCCTCGTCGAGATAAAGCGCGATGGCGAAGGAGTCGGCTATGACGCGATCGCCGTCGCGGATCACCGGCACCGTCTTCGACACGCCGTCTTCCACCTTAGGCACTTCCAGGAAGCGCGTCGGCACCTTGGTGGCGTCGAGCCCCTTGTGGGCCAACGCCATCTTGGTCTTCCAGCAATGCGGACTGAACGGGCGCTGGGCGTCGTGGCCGACGAGGTCATAGAACAGAATGGTCATTGTCGTTCCTGCGGGTTACGAAGAGCCGGGATTCGTTGCGAACCGGATGGAAGAATGAAACAGCATTTCATGATGTTTGCGGCCTACAATCAATGGGCCAATGCGCGCATCTACGATGCCGCTGCCGATCTCAGCGACGAGGAATTCAATCGCGATACCGGCGCCTTCTTCGGCTCTATGATGGGAACGCTCAACCATATCCTGACCGCCGACCGTATCTGGATGAAGCGTTTCACTGGCGAGGGACACGCACCGTCGTCACTTGACGCCATTCTTTACAAGGCGTTGCAACCTTTGCGCACCGCGCGCGAGGCGGAGGACAAACGGATCATGGACTGGGTCGGCGGCATGAGCGAGAAGGCGCTCGCCGGCCGCTTCTCCTACATGACACTTTCCGACATGCGCACCGTCTCGCAGCGGCTGGCGCCGGCGCTCAGCCATTTCTTCAATCATCAGACCCATCACCGCGGCCAGGCGCATATGTGCCTCACCGTGCTAGGCCGGCCTTCCGTGCCGCTCGACCTGATGCTGTTCCAGCGCGCCGAGGAAGGCCGCGCCTACGCCTGAGGTTGCGCCGCGGCGATGCCGGTCGCGCCTCGCCTCAGCTACTGTTGATCAAACTCAAACATTAAGGAAAAGTCGTATTGCATTTTAGAACAACGAATTTTTCCCTGGAAAATAGGGAACCCTGACCGGTTCCATTCGTATTCCCTCGTTCCCCCTCGCACAGGCATGCGCACGGACACAGTGCTCCGGCGATGCGGTGCGCAAAAGTATGGCAACGAAGGAGAATGCCATGAATGGTATCGTAGCGAAAATCGCCGGCATATTGGTCGGCGGCATCGCCATTCTCGCCGTGCCGGCGAATGCTGCTGGAATTGGTGTCGGCGCATCCACCGGCGGCGGCATCAGCACCGGTCTTGGCGGCTCGACCGGTCTCGGCACCGGCCTTGGCAGCAATATCGGTGGCGTCGGCGTGGGCAGCTCGGGCGGTTTGAACACCGGCGCGGGAACCTCGATCGGCGGTTCAACCGGTCTCGACATCGGCTTTGGCATCGATATCGGCGGCGTCGGTTCGGGTAGCTCCGGCGGCTTGAACACCGGCGCAGGGACCTCGATTGGCGGCACCGCTGGCACCGGCACTTCGTTCGGTGCGACGGGCGGCGTCGGCGGTGCCACCGTAGGCGGCTCTGGCGGCTTCAACGCCGGCACGGGCGCTTCGGTTGGCGGCTCCATGGGGGCCACCACCGGTCCCGACGCCTTGTTTGGTGGAGTGGATGGCCTCGGCGCCGGCCGATAAGGCAATTAATTTAAGGAAAGCGCCCGAGCGGAGCGAGAAGGTTCAGAGTCGAGAAAGCCGCCGGCGGGCTTTCTCGACCGCCACGCCTCTGGTCCTTGGCTGCTGGTTAACCAAGCTTGCACTGAAGCTAATGTATTAGGACTTCGTTTGTGCTCGCGCTGCACAATGAGTGAGTTGCAGTGGGAGCAATGACATGCGCATCGATTTGTCTGCCACCAGTTGGGGCAGGGTCGCGCTGGTCACCGTCGCCGGCACGGCTTTCTTCATTGCGGCTGCTTTCTTTGTCGATTCCTTCAATTTTCCCTCGCTATCGCCCGATGCCCTGCTTTGGGCCAAGCTCACCGACCTGTTCCTGCCGCTTGTGCTTGGCGGCTCCTTCCTGTTCTTCCTGATGTGGAAGATGCGCCAGCTGGCGATCGCCCAGAAGGAGCTCAGCATTGTCGCCGCGACCGACAGCCTGACGGCGGTCTTCAACCGCGGCGCCTTCTCGATGCTGGTCGAGGCCTATCTCGATCAGGCGCGCAGCCATGTAGTCGCCGATGCCGGCGCGCTGCTGATCGTCGACGCCGATCATTTCAAGTCGATCAACGATCGTCTTGGCCACGATTGCGGCGACCAGGCGCTGAAGCTGATCGCCAGGACGATCCAGGGCCAGCTCCACGGCGCCGACATCGTCGGACGCATCGGCGGCGAGGAATTCGCGGTCTTTCTTCCGGGCGCCGACGCGACGCGCTCCTTCCTGGTCGCGGAGACGATCAGGCTGCGCATCCGCGAGGCCGAGTTCGCGCCCGGCGGGCAGTCATACCCGCTCTCGGTCAGCATCGGCGGCATCGCCTTCAGCGGGCCCACCACCTAT
The DNA here is from genome assembly GCF_040545255.1 of Mesorhizobium shonense. Classification (NCBI taxonomy): domain Bacteria; kingdom Pseudomonadati; phylum Pseudomonadota; class Alphaproteobacteria; order Hyphomicrobiales; family Phyllobacteriaceae; genus Mesorhizobium; species Mesorhizobium shonense. The sequence goes on along the minus strand of NZ_JBEPLM010000001.1, from coordinate 271,622 downwards.
CACGACATGTTCAAGGTCGCCGACAGGCATCTCTACAAGGCGAAGTCGAACGGACGCGACCAGGTGAGCTTCGAAAGCCCGCGTGGCGTACGGTCGGACGACGTCGCCGGCACGTTCCATTGATCGGCTCCTCGCGGCAGAGACCTGGCCTGCATCACCGGTGGTTGCGGTTGAGCAGCGGCCTGTACCGGCGGATCAGCTGGCGCTGGACGTCGATATACGGCCTGATCAGGCCGGCTGCCGTCAATGTCGGCTCAGGCTGATGCACGACTGCCGTCAGCATGCCATGCGCGGTCAGCAGGCCCAGCCACTTCAACGCTTCCCATTTCGGCGTTGTGCCGCCGCGTCCGGCCAAGCTCCGGTTGATGTAGCCTGGATAGGAGAGCAGGCGCTTGCCCGCCGATGAGCCGCAAGTGCCGATCCTGACCGGCTTGCCGTCGGCAGTGATCCAGGCATAGACGGCCTCGCTGAACTCGCACGCCTTCTGGTCCGTGATCGTGACGCGGATCGACGTTTTGTCCCGGGCGAGCCTCATTTCCGCCGCCGGCTTGAACTGGTCGCGATCGAGAAACATTCGCCCCCCGCAGCATGTCCGCAAACCTGCATGGGGAGTGCGAATGTTCTGTGCGATGTTTCACGCAACGGGCGGTTCTGTGCGATGTTTCACGTAGCGGCCTGTTCCATGCGATGTTTCACGCAGCGCCGGAAAAGTTTCCGGCGGAGGCAGCGGCATGCAGTCGGAAGGTCAGGTTGAACGAAAAAAACCCGCCCGAGAGTCGTCCCAGGCGGGTTTTGTCAGGGCCTCTGTCGGCCGTGCCGGCCGGCTGATTTCAGCTTGCGAGGCCGCTATGGCCGCGCGCGGCTGGTTTCACCGAGACGATCGGCTGGTCCGCCGGCCACAGGATGCCGGCGGTCACCGCGAAGGTGATCAGCGCGTCGCGCGCCGATTCGGCGGAGATGTCTCCGGCCCGCGCGGCTTCGCAAGCCTTCGCCGCGGCGCCGTAGCTCAGCCGCCGGCGCGACGGCGGGAACTCGGTCAGCAACTCGTGCATGCCTGACAGCGAGGCGATCATGCGCTTATGGCCGGCGCCGACACTGACCGCGACCGGGGTGAAGAACATCCTGTCGTGCATTTCGACCTCTCGAATTGGAGCAGAGGACAGCGGGCTGCCAGCCTCGGTCTTGGGGTAGGACGCCACACAACGCGCCTTGCGGCGGGAGGTTCCGTCGTTGGAGATCTTTTCCACCTGCCTTCCGGAGGGCAGACGTTATGGGCCGGAGCCGGCTGTGATTGTCGCTTCCGTCGGAGGTTGCGGGATCTGGTAGTGCGCCGACAGCACCAGCAGGAGGATCGCGACCCCTGCGATCAATGCCGCGACAATGTTGACGAAGAGCTGGCCGGCCAGCTCGCCGAGCCGTTGCCGCCAACTCATCGCCGATGGGATCAAGCGCATTTTCCACCTGTTCTCATGGGTGTTTCGAGGCCCGCGTCACGCTTCGGTGACTGCGCTCCGAGCTTGCCCTCACCAGCCTCTGTGGAGGCCGCAGCTCCAGACCCTCTTCACGACCAGGCGATGATGACGCCAGCGCTTGTGCACCCTGACCATGCAGTCGCGATTGTGGCGATGGCTGCGCCAGTCGCGCATCTCATATCGGCCTCTGTAGCGCCAGCTGTCGTCGCGCATATGATGACGGCGCCAATAGTAGCCGTCATTATACCTGCCCATGCCGTCATCGGTGGTGATGGTCAGGCTCGTAGCCTGTGTCGGAACCGTCACTGGCGCCAAGGTAGCCACGCCCAGGATGGCGGCGAGAATGAGATTCTTCATAACTGCCTCCTTGCATTAGATTTTACTAACGGAAATCCGTTATCGGGTGAAAAGTTCCATGGCGAAGGCCGTGGGCCGCCGGTCGCGGCGGCTTCGCGACTGGGTGCGGAGGCCGTCCAGTGATGTTCCGGGGCGCTATTTCCACATGCCGCGCATGCGCGCGCCGAGATCGATCTTCACGCCCGGCCTTTGGCGCGGGTCGTCCTTGATCGTCGCGCTTGCCCAGGACGACTGCTCGAAGGCCGAAAGCATCGAGGCCGGGATGAAGCGGGTGCGCGAGGCATAGACGTGGCGGTCGCCGCGCGCCGGCTGGTTGTGCGGATAAAAGCGCTGCGGCACCACCAGATGCAGGCTGTCCTTGGCCCGCGTCATCGCCACATAGAGCAGCCGGCGCTCCTCCTCGATGTCCTCCTTGGTGCCGACGCCGAGATCGGCCGGGATGCAGCCGTCGACGGTGTTGAGCACGAAGACGTTCTTCCATTCCTGGCCCTTGGCCGAATGGATGGTCGACAGGATGAGGTAATCCTCGTCGCGATGCGGCGGCCCGGCCTGGTCGCTGGTGGCGTCGGGCGGATCGAGCGTCAGCTCGGTCAGGAAACGCTCGCGCGAGGGATAGCCCGACGCGATCTGCTCGAGCTGCAAAAGGTCCGCCCGGCGCGTGACAGCATCCTCATGGATGCGCTCCATATGCGGCTCGTACCAGAGCCTGATCCGCTCCAAGTCGGCCGGCCATTTCGGGCCTGCGCGCAGCCCGCTGTAGATGTCGAGGAAGACCGGCCAGTCTTGCGCCGCGCGCTGCGGCGGCCGGAAGCGGGCAAGGCCCAGCGTCTCGTCCAGCGACGTCGCCATCGCTTCGACGATCTGCGAGGCGGCCGAAGGGCCGATGCCGGGCATGAGCTGCAGCACGCGAAAACCGGCGACGCGGTCGCGCGGGTTCTCGGCAAAGCGCAGCATCGCCAGCATGTCCTTGACATGGGCGGCGTCGAGGAACTTCAGGCCGCCGAATTTCACGAAAGGGATGTTGCGGCGCGTCAGCTCCACCTCAAGCGGGCCGCTGTGGTGCGAGGCGCGGAAGAGCACGGCTTGCGCCTTCAGCGCCGTGCCGGCCTCGCGCTCCGCGAGGATCGCCTGGCAGACATAATTGGCCTGCTCGGCTTCGTCGCGCACGCTCACCAGTTGCGGCTTGTGCGAGGATCTGCGCTCGGTCCACAGGTTCTTGGTGAAGCGCTCGCTCGCCTCGCCGATGACCTTGTTGGCGGCGGCAAGGATCGTCTCGGTCGACCGGTAATTGCGCTCCAGCATGACGATCTCGGCGCCTTGCGCGAACTGCTTTGGGAAATCGAGGATGTTGCGCACTTCCGCCGCGCGGAAGGAATAGATCGACTGCGCGTCGTCGCCCACCACGGTCAAGCCGGCGCCGTCCGGCTTCAGCGCCAAGAGGATCGAGGCCTGCAGCCGGTTGGTATCCTGGTATTCATCGACCAGCACATGGTCGAAGCGCGAGCCAAGGTGAGCGGCGATCTCCGGCTCCGCCGCCATCTGCGCCCAGTAGAGCAGCAGGTCGTCGTAATCGAGCACGTTCTGCGCCTGCTTGGCCTCGACATAGGCCGCGAACAGCTCTTTGAGCTGGTCCGCCCATGCCGCGCACCACGGAAAGGCCGAGCCCAGCACCTCGCCGAGCGGCGCCTGCGCATTGACCGCGCGGGAGTAGATTTGAAGACAAGTGCCCTTGGTCGGAAAGCGGCTTTCTGTCTTGGAAAAGCCGAGCTCGTGGCGCGCGAGGTTCATCAGGTCGGCGGAATCCTCGCGGTCATGGATGGTGAAGGCCGGGTCGAGGCCGATCTGCTCCGCATAGTCGCGCAAAAGCCTTGCGCCGATGCCGTGGAAAGTGCCGGCCCAGGCGAGCGCATCAGTGATGATCGCGGCATCGCGCCCCAGCACCTCGCCGGCGATGCGCTCGACGCGCTTGGCCATTTCGGCTGCGGCGCGGCGCGAAAACGTCATCAGCAGGATACGGCGCGGATCGGCGCCCTTGACGATGAGATGGGCGACGCGATGCGCCAGCGTGTTGGTCTTGCCTGAGCCGGCGCCGGCGATCACCAGAAGCGGCGCCGCCACCTTGCCGTCGCCGTGCACCACCGCCAGCCGCTGCTCGTCGTTCAGCCGGGCAAGATAGGCGGGAGCTTCGAAGGACGAATCACGGGCGGCGATGTTCATCGCCCATCAAGCATCGTTTCCGCTTTGTTCGCAACGGGGATCTCCCCCTCGGGGGAGACTACCTTTTCGGCTCAACTCCCATCGCCGCCGACTGGCGCCGCAGCGCACGCCGTTCATCGCCCGGCATGTCCAGCGGGGCGACGTCGCCGGGCACTTCCTCGATGATCCTCATCGTGACGCGGTAGGTCGCATAGGCGAACAGGCCGACAAGCAGCAGACGGATCATGACCAGCTCCTCACGCAGTTCGATTGAAAGTTCAACCGGAGGCAGGCCGGTTGGTTCCCGCAGCCCACGCAACCAAACCGCAGCCGCCTCGTTTGCCTCAAAGAAAGGGGCGAACGAGAGGAGGTCGTCATGAAGAAGCTTCCTGTGCTGCTGGCCCTTGCGGCAGGGCTCGCGCTCGCCGCCTGCGACAACAGCGTGCCGCCGACCAAGGCGCCCGCCGTCGACCAGAACCCGCAACTCGACAAGAACCCGGTGCCGAAATCGACCACTGGCGGCGACCAGCCGGGCACGCCACCGAAGCAGTAATCACCGGCGATGTGGTCGGGAAATGAAGTGGCGCCGCCACAGAAGAAGGCCGGCGCTGCTTGGGAGGAAGCTGGAAAGCGCCGGCCAAGCGGGAAATCAGGCCCGCCGCACGGTCAAAGATAGCTGAGTCTCTCCGCCGCGTCATGGTGCGATCGCGCTAGCCGGCTACAGAGAGCTCGGCAAGTGCGGAAATTTCAAGAGACCTGGGATCGGAAAGAGTTGCGTTTCGGGTCGGCAGCCTCACGCCATTGCCGCCCGCCGCACCGGTATGCCGGCGATCTCGAGGTCCAGCTGGCGTTGCGTCAGCGCCGCTTCGGCCATGATCCACTGCTTGAACAGCTCCACCTTGCGCGCGCCGAGCGCCTTGATGGGACTGACGAAATACCAGCCGGCGGTGTTGGGATGATGCACCGCGAAGGGCGCCACCAGCCGCTCGGCGCGGATGTCGCTCGCCATATAGGCGCGGTTGGCGACGGCAAAGCCCATGCCGGCATTGGCCGCCTCGTAGGACATCATGCAGGAATCGAAATAGATGCTTTTGGTCTCGCCGAGCACGAAGCTTGCGCCGGCAAAACCCAGCCAGGACTGCCAGTTCTGGGTGCAGGTGTCGGAGTGAAGCAAGGTGAAGTGCCTGAGGTCCTCCGGCGTCACCTTCGACAGCGGCTTGTCGCCCAGCACCTCGTGGAACAGCTTGCGGCTGCACACCGGCGTCAAATCCTCCTTGAACAGCAACTCGGAATTGAGGCCCGGAAAATTGCCGTCGCCGTAGCGGATCTCGAGGTCGTACTCGGAGGTCGAGAATTCATGCGTCGCGTAGGAGGTCGAGACCCGCATCTCGATGTCGGGATACTGCCGCTGGAAAGTGGAAAGCCGCGGAAACAGCCAGCGCGCCGCGAAGGTCGGCAAAACGCAGATCCTGAGCACATGTGCCTGCGACTGGCCGGTAGCCTCCATGCTGGCCGCCACGATCCGCTCCAGCGCCTCGCGCACACGCGCCACATAGGTCTCGCCCTCGGGCGTCAGCGACACCGCATTGCCGCCGCGCTGGAAGATCTTGAATCGCAGCTGGTCCTCCAGGCTCTTCACCCGCTGGCTGACGGCGGAAGCGGTGATGAACTGCTCTTCGCCGGCGCGCGTGAAGTTCTTGTGCCTGGCGGCGCTCTCGACGATTTTCAGCGAGTTTAGGTTGACCTGACTGAGCAGACGCACGGGGTTTCGACCTTTAGCTGGGCTTAAAGTAGCACCAGCATTCCTAAATTTACAGGGGCGGGCGGCTTAATCGACTGTTTACCAAGTGTTGCCCCCACCTTGGAGAAGTAGAATGAACGCCCATACAATCCCCGAACTGCGCTATGCGATGAGCCGTGAAGCCATCATCGGTCATGATACGGCGTGGAAAGTGTCGAGCTTCGGCGTCGCCCAGTATCTGCATGGCTACGACCCCGCGCTGCTCGCCGCGATCGAGGAGGCGGCGCTCAAGCTCAAGGCCAGCCATGCCGTGCACAAGCATCTCGATCTCACCTTCATCACCGGCGCCGACCGCTACATTCCGGAGATCAAGGAGCTGCTCAACGACAAGCTGCGCCTGGAACGGCTGTCCGATATGATGGGCACCAAGCTCGAACCCTATCCGCTGTCGATCGTCGGCTCGACCGTCACCTTCATGAACCCCAAGGACGGCGCCGTCGAATGGCACTGCGACGGCGTCCCGGTGACGGAGCTCATTCCGCTCTCGATCAGCGACCCTCTGATCGGCGGCCATCTTGAAATCTATTGCGACGATTCCGAGACCGGCCGCGCCCTCCTCGAATCCGGCCGCGACCTGCCGCGCAACAAGGTCATGCGCATCGATCACAAGATGAACTACGCCACGCTCGGCCAGTTCCTCGGCGTGCTCCATCGCACCGCGCCCATCCAGCTCGGCTCGCGCGTCACCCTGGTGCTCAACCAGCGTTCGGCGACGAAGCCCTATGTCGACGACAACCGGATGTTCTACCTCGCCGCCGACAACGACCACGACCGCGCCTGGGTGAACGAGCTCGCCGACGATGTCTGGACGAACCAGCTGCCCGCCTATCGCCGCCATGCCGAAGAGCATCCCGTGCCGAAGCCGGCCGCAGAGCCCGTCTCGGGCGGAGCAAGGGAGTCGTGGTAGTGAACGATGACCTGGCTCGGCTGCCTTCGGCGTCGCCGAGCCTCGCTCCGGTCATGGCCGAGAGCCGCCAATCCCGATCCGGCACCTCCACGGCGGCGCTGGCGTTTGCCTTCGGCGCGGTCGCGCTGTGGGCGACCAATGCCCTGGTCGGCAAGACGCTGCTTGCCAACCACCCGGTATCGCATGTGCAGTTCCTGCAGTTCTGCGGCGCAGCCCTGGTCTTTGCGCTGATCAGGCTCTTTCCTTCTCCCCTTGTGGGGTCCGAAGGACGGGGCGAGACCCGTGGCTCGCCCCCGGGCGGTGGCCTCGCGAAGCGAAGTCGGATGAGGGCTGCTGGAAGGATCGCCGACGCTGGAGTTTCTTCCAACACCCCTCATCCGTCTCGGCGCTGCGCGCCGATCCACTTTCTCCCACAAGGGGCAGGGCTGTCCGGGGAAAGTTTTTCGGTTGCGAACAGGGCCATGGAGGACTCGCATCGATTGCATTTTTCGAGCTTTGGACCCCAATCGGTGCTCTTTCTTCCGCACCTGCTGCGGCTGGCCGGCAAAAACAATGGACGTCGCGCCCATCGAAGGTTGCGAAAGCGCGAGCAAAGACTCGTCTGCGTTGTGCAAAGATTTTCCCCGGACAGCCCTGCACAAGGGGAGAAGGGGAGGTCGACTCAGGCCTACGCCGTCGGCTTCATCGGCCTGGTCGGCACCATGGTGCTGCAATACATCGCCTTTGCTTCGATGCCGGTCATCGAGGCCAATCTCGTAGCCTACACATGGCCGCTGATGGTCGCCGCCGCGATTATCCTGCTCGGCCGCCCGAGGCGTCCGCTGCTGCTTGGGCTCACCGCCGCGCTCGGCTTCGCCGGCGTGGCGCTGGTCATCTCCGGCGGGCGCGCGCACGCCTGGCTCGAAGGCAGCCTCGTCGGTTATTGCGCCGCCTTCGGCTCAGCACTTTGCATGGCCTTCTATTCGCTCGCCGTCGGCCGCCTTGCCGTGCCGCCGGATCGGCTTTTGCTGCCCTCGGCGCTGATCGGCGTTACGCTCACCTTCGCCTGGTGCCTGCATGACGGCGCCGCCGGCCTGGGCGGCATGCACTTGCTGTTCGGCCTTTATCTCGGCGCCGGGCCGATGGGGCTCGGCTATTATTTCTGGTCGCGCGCGCTGAGCCTCGACCAGGGTGGGCGGCTCGCGGTCGTTGCGTATCTCACGCCGATCGCTTCCACGCTTTTGCTGGCGCTGTCGGGCGAAAGCCTGTCGATGACGGCCGTCGCCGGCGCCGTCCTCGTCATCGGCAGTTGTATTGCTGTCGGCATCGAACGCTCGGAGGTCTGAAGACCATGTCAGGAAGCATGCCAGGGATCATACTTGACGACGACGAACGCCGCGCCCGGCAAGAGGCGCACTGGCTGGTGAAGGAATTCGGCGCCGAGGCGCCGCTCTATGCCGCCATGAAGGCCGAGAAGGCCATCGAGCAGAAGGATTTCGGCCGCTGCGCGCGCTGGAAGCGTGTGCTGGAGATCCTGGCTGACGACAGGCGGGCAGAACGTCGAGCCGCGGCGAAATGAGCGACTCGCAGTGGCGAATCGGGCATGATCGGCAACCCGGACGCCATGCTGCCGACAGTATCGGCTTTCGTCCTGAATTTCGATTTTTGCAGGAATTACTCGCAAAAATTGAAGTGCTGTTGCGTCATACGCACCCGTGCGAGCCTCCAGCTCTGTAAAGTGTTTGTTATAGGTATTAGAATTCCTAACTTGCGCGGTCGCGACCCATAGTGAAAACGTACCTTCGGTATTGAGTCTCGTGCCTTTACTGACTCTGGACGGTCCGTTGGGGGACAGGTCCAATACGATACCTAGACCAAAGTCTTAAAAACAGCTGGTCACTTTGAGAGCCAGCAGAGGGTGAAAAAATTGTCCAATATCGACGACAAGACTGCAATCGAGCTGACCGCCGACATTGTTTCGGCCTATGTAGGCAACAATCCGCTTCCGGCTTCCGGCCTGCCTGATCTGATCGCCAGCGTCAGCGCATCGGTGCGCAAGCTCGCCGGCGCCGCCGCCGTCAAGGAGAGCGCGCCGCTGACGCCGGCCGTCAATCCGAAGCGCTCGGTGTTCCCCGATTACATCGTCTGCCTAGAGGACGGAAAGAAGTTCAAGTCGCTGAAGCGGCACCTGTCGACCGACCATGGGCTGACGCCGGACGAGTACCGCGCCAAATGGGGCCTGCCGGCAGACTATCCGATGGTGGCGCCCAGCTATTCGGCCACCCGTTCGGCGCTCGCCAAGTCTTCCGGCCTGGGCCGCAAGCCGGCCGCGGATGCCGCCAAGGGCAAGCGCAAAACCAAGGCCTGAGGTCGGCGGCCATGTTGCCTGCAACGGACGACGCCACGCCGTCGGCCGACCGCTTGGCCATGCTCGACGCCCTGCGTCGCAGAGTGGCCAGCCAGTCTTCCGTCGATGCCGGCGAGGGGGTCGAGGCGCGCCGCGCCTTGTTCTCGGCAGGCATGCCGGCCGTCGATCTGCGCGCTGCGCTCGACGCGCTCGACAATTTCGAGCGCGCCATCGTCGAGCATGACGATCGGCTGATCGTTGAGGCGCGACGGCTGAGATGCCTTGGCGCCGTCGATCGCGTCATCGCGCGCGTTCAATCGCGGGATTTGGGTGGCATTGACGCCCCGACAGCCTTGGCTTCGGGATCCTGCGCCGTTGCAAGGTTGTCGGCCTCGATCGCGGTCATCTCCAGAAAATAGACAAGCATCTGATAGCGCGTGCGTGAAAGCATCTTCGCCAACTTACGCGTGATCTCCGCGACATATCTCAACATGCGCAGATCGTTGGCCGCCTCGCCCATCGTGAGCTCCTGACACAATCAAGTTATTGTTTTATTGTTTTTTGTTGTTGGCGCGTACGCGCGACTCACGACGCATTGGTAAGTTCGCAGGATCGAGGCAAAACTGAAATCAAATTTTCGATAAGCATCCCGTCTGGCCGAAAAGATTTCAGCACTTTTTTTGGTGCTATCGATACCGGTGCACTAATATAAGGCAATGCGAAACTTGCGGTTGTCTTGGCCGGCTGGCGTGATCTCCGCAGGGGATGGTCATAGCCCCCGATTGACGGAGGGCGAGTCGGGCCGAATGGCCAGGCCCGCCGTGCCGCTTAGCCCTTGTAGGCGGAACAGAAGGCCGGCGGGTTGTCGTTGCCGATCATGGCGCAGCCTCTTTTGATCTCGTCGATCATCATGCTGCACGCGTTCGCACCGTTGCAGGGCGGATTGGTCGCCGGCGACACCTGGATGCATTGCGAGACATATTGGTCCGACTTCGCCTTGCCGGCCGATTGCACGCATGGCCGCCTGTCGTTCTGGCTTGCGGGGGCGGCCGTCGCCGGTTTGACGGCGGCGGCTTGCGGCACGCAGGAGAGGTCGCCTTCCGCGCATTGCAGTTGGTGCTGCAACTGCGCCAGCCGCGCCTTCGTCAAATCCGTCTTACAAGTTTCGACCAAGCTCGAATACACCGAACCATCGGCATAGGGCTGGGTGCGGAAGGCGCATTCCTTGTCGCGGAACGGGATCCAGGCGCGCTGCGCGTCACGCAGGCGTTGCTGATCGGTGGGAGCGAGGCGCTCCGATAGCACCTTGTAGACAGCGTTGAGCGCGGTATCGGCCGAAGCCGCGTCCTTGGCTGTGCAGGTTGCTAGATCGGCCTGCGTCTTTGCCGCTGCGCAGTCTGGCGCTGCCGCAAGGGCCGCGGGCGTGGTGATAAGCAGGGCGAGACCGGCGGCGCAGAACAGTCGCTTCATTGGATCACCTCATGATGTCCGCAAAGCCCGCCGCTCGCGCCAGCATAGGTTGAGCTGATAGCAGCGATCAACGTCAAATCGGTGACATGGCAAGCAAAGTGTGACCGGCGGTGATTGGCGAAAGCAGAGGAGCCCGCAATCTCGCCAAGTAAAGGAGATGTCCGGTCCATCCTCCGTAACTGCAGCGCAGCTGCTGCGGAGGACGGGCAGGGCACAAGGGGGCACTGTTCCGCCAGTCTCTCAATCATTCATAGGCGACGCTTGAGACTATTTTCCGGAATCAATCTGGATCAGCAGGTGTTCCGGCGCGCCCCCCTCTGGCCTGCCGGCCATCTCTCCCACTTGGGGGGAGATCGGCTGTGCCTGCGCCCCGTTCACGGGTTCGACGGGGGAGAGCACTGCAGCCGTCTCGTCCTCAAACAGCACCAGCTGCGTCGCCAGCGCCGCGGTCGTGGCGACCTGGAAGAAGATGAAGGCGAGGGCGAAATAGCGGATCACGGGCCTCAAAACGCTCCGGCCGGCAACTGGTTCCCTGATCGGCCTTGGTTGAATGACCGGCGGCCGGACACGGCGAGCCCTGATCCCGGCCCTGGCTCTTGCGAAGCGCCGGCGTCCCGTGCAAAAGCCCGGCCATGCTTATCATCAACGACCTCTCGCTGCGCATGGCGGGGCGCTTGCTTCTCGACCATGCCTCGCTGACCTTGCCGGCCGGCACCAAGGCCGGCCTCGTCGGCCGCAACGGCACCGGCAAGACGACGCTGTTCAAGGCAATCACCGGCGATTTCCCCTCCGAGACCGGCTCGATCAGCCTGCCGAAAAACACCCGTATCGGCCAGGTGGCGCAGGAAGCGCCGGGCACCGAGGAGCCGCTGATCGACATCGTGCTTAAGGCCGATGTCGAGCGTGCGGCGCTGCTGGAGGAGGAAAAGACCGCCACCGATCCGCATCGCATCGCCGAAATCCATACGCGGCTCGCCGACATCGACGCGCATTCGGCCGAATCCCGCGCCGCCACCATCCTCGCCGGCCTCGGCTTCGATGACGCCGCGCAGAAGCGGCCCGCTTCGTCCTTCTCGGGCGGCTGGCGCATGCGCGTGGCTCTTGCGGCAGTGCTTTTCTCCGAGCCGGATCTTCTGCTGCTCGACGAGCCGACCAACTATCTCGACCTCGAAGGCACGCTGTGGCTGGAGAACTATGTCTCCAAGTACCCGCACACGGTGCTCTTGATCTCGCACGACCGCGACCTGCTCAATCGTGCCGTCAACTCGATCGTCCATCTCGACCAGAAGAAGCTGACCTTCTGGCGCGGCGGCTACGACCAGTTCGAGCGCCAGCTCACCGAGCAGCGCGAATTGCAGGAAAAGAGCCGCGTCAAGCAGGAAGCGCAGCGCAAACACATGGAATCCTTCGTCGAGCGCTTCCGCGCCAAGGCATCGAAGGCCAGGCAGGCGCAGTCGCGCCTGAAGGCGCTGGAGAAGCTGAAGCCGATCGCGGCGGTAGTGAACGATACGGTGAGGCCGTTCTCCTTCCCGGAGCCAGTCAAGACGGTGGCTTCGCCGATCGTGGCGCTGAACGCCGTCAATGTCGGCTACACCGAGGGCAACCCGGTCTTGAAGAAGATGACGCTGCGCATCGATGCCGACGACCGCATCGCGCTGCTCGGCGCCAACGGCAATGGCAAGTCGACCTTCGCCAAGCTGCTCGCCGGCCGCCTGAAAGGGGAGACCGGCACCATGACGATCGCGCCGGGGCTGAAGGTGGCGATCTTCGCCCAGCATCAGCTCGACGATCTGCGCCCCGAGGAAAGCGCCTATGAACATGTGCGCCGGCTGATGCGGGACGCGCCGGAAGCCAAGGTGCGCGCCCGCGTCGCCCAGTTCGGCCTGTCGACCGAGAAGATGAACACCGCGGCGAAGGACCTGTCCGGCGGCGAGAAGGCGCGTCTTTTGATGGGTCTTTCGGCCTTCGAAGGGCCGAACCTCTTCATCCTCGACGAGCCGACCAACCACCTCGACATCGACAGCCGTGAATCGCTGATCCATGCGCTCAACGATTTCCCTGGCGCCGTGATCCTGATCTCGCACGACCGGCATCTGCTCGAGGCCACGGCCGACCGGCTCTGGCTGGTCAAGGACGGCGCGGTCAATCCCTATGACGGCGACCTCGAGGACTACAAGACCCTGGTCACCGGCGTTTCGTCCAACCGTCGCGAGCAGAAGGAAGCTGACAAGGCCTCCAAAGCCGACCGCCGCCGCGAAGCGGCCGCTCGGCGCTCGGCGCTCGAGCCGCTTGCCAAAGAAATCCGCGCCACCGAGGCGCTGATGGACCGCATCCGCAAGCGCATCGACCTGATCGAGGACGAGCTCGCCAACCCGGCGATCTACGAGAAGGACCCTTCGACCGCGACGCGGCTGGCCAAGGAGCGCTCGCAGCTGGCGCACACACTTGCCGTGAACGAGGACAAATGGCTGACGATGTCTGCGGAGTATGAGGAAGGGATTGCGGAATGACTGCGTAATCTCCCCCCTCAAGGGGGGAGATTAGCTAATCATCTGGCCCTACACCTCTCCGATAAAACCCGCTACACACCCGAGCATGAACCAGCACGCCAAGCTCAAGATCGGCCATTCGGCCTGTCCGCATGACTGCCCCTCGACCTGCGCACTCGAGGTCGAGTTGCTCGACGGCAACCGCATCGGCCGCGTCCACGGTGCCAAGGCCAACACCTACACATCTGGCGTCGTCTGCGCCAAGGTCGCCCGCTATGCGGACCGCGTCCATCATCCGGATCGCCTGCTGAAGCCGCTGGTGCGCTCGGGCGGCAAGGGAGAGGGCGCCTGGAAGGAATCCAGTTGGGAGGCCGCGCTCGATCTCGTCGCCGAAAAATTCATCGCCGCCGAAGCGAAATACGGCTCGGAAACGGTCTGGCCATATTTCTATGCGGGCACGATGGGGCTGGTGCAGCGCGATGGCATCGAACGGCTGCGGCATGCCAAGAAATATTCGGGCTTCTTCGGCTCGATCTGCACCAATCTTGCCTGGACCGGCTGGATGATGGGAGCGGGTGCGCTCCGCGGTCCCGATCCGCGCGAGATGGCAAAGTCCGACTGCGTGGTGATCTGGGGCACGAATGCCGTGGTCACGCAGGTCAATGTCATGAGCCACGCCACCAGGGCGCGCAAGGAACGCGGCGCCAAGATCGTCGTCGTCGACATCTATGACAACGCCACGATGAAGCAGGCCGATCTCGGCCTGGTGCTCAAGCCCGGCACGGATGGCGCGCTCGCCTGCGCGGTCATGCATGTGCTGTTCCGCGATGGGCTTGCCGACCGCGCCTATCTCGAAAAATACACCGATGATCCGCGCGGACTGGAAGGGCATCTGAAAACGCGCACGCCCGAATGGGCGGCGGCCATCACGGGGCTGACAGTCACCGAGATCGAAGCCTTCGCGCATCTCGTCGGCACGACGAAGAAGACTTACTTTCGCCTCGGCTACGGCTTCGCGCGCCAGCGCAACGGCTCGGTCAACATGCATGCCGTCTCCTGCATCGCCGCCGTCACCGGCGCCTGGCAGCATGAGGGCGGCGGCGCCTTCCATTCCAATTCCGGCATCTTCAAGCTGAACCAGGACGTGCTGGAAGGCACCGCGATGCGCGACCCGAAGGTGCGCTATCTCGACCATTCGCGCATCGGTCCGGTGCTGACCGGGGCCGAGGACGCGCTCTATGGCGGCCCGCCGGTGACGGCGATGCTGATTCAGAACACCAATCCGGCAAATGTCGCGCCGGAGCAGCGCCTGGTGAAGCAGGGTTTCTTGCGCGAGGACCTGTTCACCTGCGTGCACGAGCAGTTCATGACCGATACGGCCAAGCTCGCCGACGTCGTGCTGCCGGCAACGATGTTCCTTGAGCACGACGACATCTATAAGGGCGGCGGCAACCAGCACATCACGCTCGGCCCCAAGCTGATCGAGCCGCCCGAAGGGCCGCGCACCAACCACTATGTCAATGAGGAACTGGGCAAGCGGCTCGGCGTCGGCGACCGACCGGGCTTCGGCCTGACCGAGCGCGAGCATATCGACATCATTCTCGGCAAGCGGGGGATCGGCAGCTTCGACAGCCTCAAGCAACAGAAGTGGGTCGACCTGCAGCCCGATTTCGACGACGCGCATTTCATCAACGGCTTCGGCCATGCCGACAAGAAATTCCACTTCCGCGCCAACTGGACAGGGCAGGCGGCGCCGGGCAGGCCGCCGAAGAGCATGGGCCTGTTCGGCCCGGTCGAACGGCTGCCGGAATTTCCCGACCATGTCGACCTGATCGAGGTGGCGGACGAAGAGCATCCGTTCCGGCTGACCACCTCGCCGGCGCGCAATTTCCTGAACTCGACCTTCGCCGAGACGCCGGTGTCGAAGGCCAAGGAGGGCAGGCCTGAGTTGCTGCTCCATCCCGAAGATGCGGCCGCGCTCGGCATCGAGGATGGCGGCCGCGTCGAGGTCGGCAACCGCCGCGGCGACCTCGTGCTGCACGCCAAGCTTTTCGACGGCGTGAAGCGCGGCGTGGTGGTGGCCGAAGGCATCTGGCCGAACAGCGCGCATGAACGTGGCGAAGGCATCAATGTGCTCACCGGCGCCGACGCGCCGGCGCCCTATGGCGGAGCCGCCTTCCACGACAACAAGGTCTGGCTCAGGGCGCTCTGACTACTGCACAGGGATTTTGACCGGTCGGCTCTGTTTGCGGTGGCAGGCGGCATGCGTTGGAGATTGGCCGAAACGCCCATCGCGATCGTCATTCTAGGGCGGAGCAGGAGCGAAGCTCCGTCGCGAAGACCCTAGAATCCATGCCGTTACCTTCGCCAAGGAGTGCAACGGAGCAGAATTCTGCACCGCAGCAACGCTTCGAAGTCACGGCATGGATTCTATGGTCTGCGCCGCGTCGCTTCGCTCCTTGCTCCGCCATAGAATGACGAGGTTGGGGCGGCTTCAACCAACCTCCCTGGCGTTTGCGCTGATTTCACGCAAATGAACGGAAAATCTTGCACCAAGACAACCGGCAACCTTTCAAAGTCCCTGTGTCGGGGAACTACGCGGTGTGAACGAACTGGCTTGTGGCGATTTCACCGATGTCGCGAGAATAGTTCTCTCTGGGCTTGGTTGAGCGCACCACAATCATCCCAATCGACCTCGCGCTTTGATTTCGGGATGATTCGACCTTCGTTATTGTAGAATAGCGTCCCGTGGATTCCGAGCGCATAGCGCTTCAGCACGGGACGGGTCCAAAGCGGGATCAGGACGCGGTTAGCCTCTTCGTCGCCGAGTCGTTCAAATAGATCTTCGGCCAATTCCATATCTCGTTCACCGGGGTAGATGGCGGCGAACTCTTCGTCGGTTGCCTGGAACACGCTGAAGGTGGCGTTCAAAGCACCATCGATGATTTGGATATTTTTCATGGGCTGTATTCTGGCATTCGCCTGTAGCGCCGACAACTACTTTGCCGCCTGCGCGTCCAGCGCCTTGATCTCCTCGGCGGCTGCCTTGCGGGCCGCCGCATCGGTGCCGGAAGCGCCTTTGTCCTTGGCGTAGGCGATCAGTGCCGTGCGTGTCTGTTCGTCGCAACCATCCGACCCAGTGCCGTTGATGCCGGCTTTCTTGGCCGCAGCGAGCACGGAGTCGCAGGCGTCGGGCGCGAAGGCGAACTGACCCATAATGGCGCCGAGCGTCAGCGGGTCCTGCAGGCGCGGATCGTCGCGGATCGCCTGCAGGGTGGCGCTGCCGACCGCCTTGGATTTCCGGTCCTTCGCGATCTGCGTCAGGTCGAAGATGAACTCGAATTCTGGCTTGTCGACGCCCTCGGGTTTCGACACCAGGATGTCCAGCGCATAGCGGGTGATCTCCTCGGGCGTGACGACCGACCGGATGGCTCTTGCCTGGTGGTAGTTGCGCACCAGCACCCAGCGCGACGGGAGGTCGCCATAGCGGGCGAGCATGCCCAGCTGCTTGATGGCGGCAAGCTTCTGCTTCTCCGTCTTGGCCGCCTGCGCCCGGGCGAACACCTTGTCGCGGACGCGGTCGAGGATTTCGCCCGCGAGCATGTCTGAAGCCGGTGCCGCCTGCTGTGTCCCGGCCGCCGTTTGCGGGCTCGGAGCATCGGTGAGCGGGCCTTTCGCATCGACCCATGCGGCCAGCGCCTTGCGCGCGTCGGGGCCGAAATAGCCCTTCGGCTCGCCGGCGTAAAAACCTTCGCTCTTCAGCGTCGTCTCGATCGCAATGCGGATTTCGTCCGGCAGCGCCTTGCCGATGCCGACCAGGTTTTCCTCGTCGAGGCCGGCTGGCGCTTCACGGAAGGCGTCCATCACCGCGGCGGCGACCGCGGCCGTTCCAGCGCTGGAGGCCGGTCCGGAAAAGAGGCCGCTGAGTTCGATGCCGGCATCGCCGCCGAACACGACGGCGCCCATCCTGCCGATGCCGTCATTATAGAGGGCAATGCGGTTGGTGATGCCTTCGCGCAGCGTCATTAGATGGTCGAAACTGTCGAAGGTGAAGGCGTTGGCGAGTTTGCTCTTTGCCTGCAGTGAGCCCAGCCGCGCGGCCTCGCGCCACGCGTGCAGCCGCTCGCGCGGGTTCTTGTCGATGCCGAGACCGTTGTCATAGGCGTCGCCGAGCAGCACCATGGCTTCGACGCTGCCGAGATTGGCGGCGTTGATCAGCATCGCGGTCGCCCTGACGTCGTCCTGCGGATAGATCAAGCCCCGCCGCAGCAGCTTGGCATGAAGCAGATAGGCCTGCGGTTCCTTCTTGCCTTCGCCCTCACCGATCAGCGCTTTCAGATCATCGTCGCTCAGGCCGCCGTCGCGGCGCGACGGTCGATAGCTGGTCGAATCGAGATTGGCGTATTGCGTCGAGGCGTAGAGCCAGAGCGCGTCGCGATCGCCGGCGTCTGCCAGTGGCTTCAGCATGGCGCGCGCATGATCCTCGTTCTTGAATTGCTGATTGTCCAAAAGCTCGAGCCGCGCCAGCGCCAGCGCCGCGCCGGGCTCGCCGGCATCGGCGCCGTCGCCCAGGCATTCGACCAGCAGATCGGGATAGTCGATCCGCACGCCGTCATAGTCGAGGAGCAGGCCCGCAAGCCTGATGTAGGCGTCGAGGTCCCGCGGGGCGCTGAGCAGTTGGATCGCCGCTCGCGGCTGCCGCCCGACGAACTTGCCGTCCGACAGCAGGCCGGCCAGAATCGGCCTGGCTTCGGCAACGCTCTTCGTGACCGGGCGCAATAGGGCGATGGCGCGCTTGCCGTCCGCCGGACCGCCTTCGCCCTTGGCCAGCATATCGGCCAGCATCGGAATGGCATACTCATCATGGCTGACGCGCGCCTCCAGCAACTGCCTCGCCTTCGCCGCGTCCTGCTGCGTTCCGCGACCCAGCCGCAGCGCCTTGATATAGGCGAGCACGGATGCTTCGGGCCCGTCGGTCCCGGCCTTGGAATCCGCTTCCACGGCGCGAAACGCCTTTTGCTGCTCGTCACCCGGAAAGCCGTCCTTCTCCAGCATCGTCTGCGCAATCCGCAGCGGCATGGCGGCGCGGAGCTGGCTGTCCCATTCGCCGGGCGACTGGCCCTGGGCGGGCGCGTCGATGATGCGTTGCGCGGTCTCGACCACTTTGTGCGCGTCGCGGCGCAGCAGTGGCCCTTCGGTATACTGATGGAGCAGCGTCAGCAGGGCTGTGAGATGACCGGCCGTGCCAGCTTTCTGCAAAGCATCGAGCGCCATTCCCCGCATGATCGGCGGCGCACCGGCATCCACGCTGTCGTGACGATGCGCCGAATAGAACTCGTAGAGGAGGAAATTCGCTTCAGGATTGCCGCCATCGGCCAGCAGCTTGACCTGTGGGATGAGCCAGGTCAGTCCCGGCTGGTCGAGCGCCACTTCGACCCTCAGCCATTGCAGCGTCAGCCTCTTCTCCAGTGGCGCGCCGAGCATCGCCGCCTGGCATTTGTCGGCCAGACTTTTAAGCTTGCTGAGGTTCATATCCTGCGGGAAGAGGTCGAAATACTGCACCGGCGGGGCCTTGGCCTCAGGGTCGAGCGGCACGGAAGCGCCCTGGTCGCAGATGCTGATCGCCTCGCTGAGCGCGGCCTTCTTTGCCGCATCATCGGATTTGTCGGAGGATGCCTGGGCGGCGAATGCCCCGCCGGTGAGTGGTGCGAGCGCGAGGCAGGAAAGAACCAGGACATGCACTGGCCGTAACATGAGCGTCCCCCCTCGGACCCGGTCCGGGCGGCGCGTCGCGGCCGGACAGCGGAGCTAAATTAGCACATCGCGCGAGCCATGATGAGTGTAGCGCTTCACATTCGCGCGCGGCTTCCAACGGCGTGTTTTGCGATCTGGCCCAAGCGGCTCCGGTCGCACCGGCCAGCTCCGGCGTCTATAGAGGCACCCTGTCTCCGCAACGAGGAGGATGTCGTGGCCAAGGTCTCGCTTCTGGGCATTCCGCATGACGAGAACTCGTCTTACCTGCGCGGACCCGCCGAGGCGCCGCCGCTGATCCGGCGCGAGCTCGCCAGCGATGCCTATACCTCATGGTCGGAAACCGGCTTCGACCTGACCGACAGCTTCATCGATCATGGCGACATCGATTTCATGCAACCGGGCGACCCATGGGATCGTATCGAAAACGAGGTCGGCCGCGCGCTGGATGCCGGCCACCCGCTGATCTCGCTCGGCGGCGATCATGCCATTTCCTGGCCGGTGTTGCGCGCTGTGCGCCGACGCCATCCTAGCCTGACGATCGTCCATATCGACGCGCATCCGGACATCTATCATTCCTATGACGACAATCCGCGCTCGCACACCTCGCCATTCGCGCGCATCATGGAGGAGCGGCTGGCCGACCGGCTGATCCAGATCGGGTTGCGCACCGTCAACGATCATCACCGCGATCAGTTCAAGCGCTTCGGCGTCGAGGTGGTGGAGATGCGGCATTTCAAGGAGGAGCTGCGGCTCAATCTCGAGACGCCGGTCTATATCTCGATGGATATCGACGCGCTCGATCCGGCCTTCGCGCCCGGCATTTCCCACCGCGAACCAGGCGGCTTGACCACCCGCCAGGTGATCGGCCTGATCCAGTCGATCGACCAACCAATCGTCGCTGCCGACATCGTCGAATACAATCCGCGTCAGGACCTCTCCAATGTGACGGCGCTGGTTGCCGCCAAGCTGGTCAAGGAGATCGCCGGCATGATGCTGAAGACGAACGGTGCCGTCTGAATCAATTTGCCAAGCGGCGTGCTAGACGATTGTTCCGACTCAGCTTTCGACAGGGATAGCCATGCCGCAGCTCAGGATAGCCATCGCCGGCGCGCTCGGCCGCATGGGCCGGCAGATGACTGAGACAATCGAGGCCGATCCGCGGCTCGAGCTCGTCGCCCGTTTCCACCGGCCGGGCAGGGCGGTTGAGGGGCTGGTCGAGCGGGACGAGGCGCTGGCGCTTGCCGATGTGATCATCGATTTCACCGCGCCGGCGGCTTCGGCGGAGCTGGCAAGAGCGTGCGCGGCGCGCGGCGGCCCGGCGTTGGTCATCGGCTCGACCGGCTTCGATGCCGCGGAACTGGAGACGATCGCCGACGCTGCCAGGAAAATCGCCATCGTGCGCTCCGGCAGCTATTCGCTGGGGCTCAACATGTTGACCGGCCTGGTCGAGCAAGCGGCGCGGGCACTCGGCGCAGACGACTGCGACATCGAGATTTTCGAAGCGCATCATCGCTTCAAGGTCGACGCGCCGTCTGGCACGGCGCTGATCTTGGGCGAGGCGGTCGCGCGCGGACGCGGCGTCAGCCTGGACGATGTCGCCAGACGCGCCCGTGATGGCGTTACCGGCCCGCGTCCTGCCGGCGAGATTGGTTTCGCAGTGCTGCGTGGCGGCAGCATTGTCGGCGAGCATAGCGTGAGCTTCCTCAGCGAAGGCGAGAGGCTCGCGCTTTCGCACGCGGCCGGCGACCGCTCGATGTTCGCCCGCGGCGCCATCGCCGCGGCACTGTGGGTCGCCGGACGTGCGCCAGGCGAATACGGCATGCGCGACGTGCTCGGTCTTGCCGCGTGATCGGCAATTTCGCCGGATTCCATTTCGACCATCTCTAAAATGGCTGAAAGCCAGCTGAAAGCTTGGCCGTGCCATGACAGTTTTGTGGCGTTCGCCACGTGACCGGTCCGGGAGCGGCCGGCAAGGAGGAAATGCGGTGCAGCCTGGAGGGCGCGCCGCCCAGGTGGAGGAAGTTACGTGACCGGTTTCATCTCGAAGTGCATCTTGCGTTCGGCAGCGCTTTCGCTTGCCATCGTCGCCACGGGTGCTACGGCGGCGTCGGCTGCCGACAAGATCACCATCATCGTCGGCGGCATGGAAAAACAGATCTATCTGCCGGCCGTGCTCACCCAGCAGCTCGGCTATTTCAAGGACGAGGGGCTCGACGTCGAGCTGGTCAACTCGCGTGCCGGCGTCGAGGCAGAGAACGAATTGCTGGCGGGCGCCGTGCAGGGCGTCGTTGGCTTCTACGACCACACCGTCGACCTGCAGTCGAAGGGCAAATACATCCAGTCGATCGTACAGTTCAGCCAGGCGCCGGGCGAGGTCGAACTGGTCTCGGCCAACCACCCGGAGATCAAGTCGCCGGCCGACTTCAAGGGCGCGACGCTCGGCGTCACCGGCCTCGGCTCCTCGACTGATTTCCTGACCCAGTATCTTGCCGTGCGCAACGGCCTCAAGCCCGGCGATTACACGCTGCTGCCGGTCGGCGCCGGCAACACCTTCATCGCCGCCGTCAAGCAGGACCAGATCCAGGCCGGCATGACCACCGAGCCGACCATCGCCAAGCTGCTGCAGACCGGCGAGGCCAAGGTGTTGGTCGACATGCGCACGCCCGAGAAGACCAAGGAAGCGTTGGGCGGCGACTATCCGGCGGCGTCCTTCTATGTCCAGTCCGCCTGGATCGAGAGCCACAAGGACGAGGCGCAGAAGCTCGCCAACGCTTTCGTCAAGACGATGAAGTACATCGCTAGCCATTCGGCCGAGGAGATCGCCAACCAGATGCCGAAGGACTACTACGCCGGCAACAAGGACCTCTATGTGCAGGGCCTGGCCGGCGGCAAGGCGATGTTCACGCCCGACGGCCGCATGCCCGCCGATGGTCCGGAGACGGTGCTGAAAGTTCTGTCGACCTTCTCCAAGAGCCTGCAAGGCAAGCAGATCGACCTATCGAAGACCTACACCACGGCATTCGTCGACGCCGCCAAGTAGTGTCGCAGCACGGGTGAGGCCTTTCCGCTCCGCCTGTTGAAAAACAACCACCTGCGCCGCCTGCCTGAATCAATTCGGCAGCGGCGCCTTTCCGGATGCTGATGCATGGCAAGCCTAAGGGGCTTGAGCCGCCGGTATCCTCGCACCATCGCCACAGGAGTGTGCCATGCAGTTGCAAACCATGGCGGCCGAGAAGCTGTCTCCGGCCGCGCCGCCGGCCGATGCCGCGATCGCCATCGACGAGGTGACGTTGCGCTTCGTCACACCCGACGGTCACATGATGACGGCAATCCGCGATTTCACCATGACGGTGGCGCGCGGCGAGTTCGCCTGCGTCGTCGGGCCGACCGGCTGCGGCAAGTCGACGACGCTCAACCTCGTCACCGGCCTCTTGCGGCCGACGACCGGCAATGTCCGCGTCATGGGCAATCCCGTCACCGAGATCAGCCGCGAGATCGGCTTCGTCTTCCAGGCGGATGCGCTGTTTCCGTGGCGCAGCGTCATCGACAATGTCGCGGCCGGCCCGCTGTATCGCGGCACGCCGAAGGCCGAGGCCTATGAACGGGCGCGCGACTGGATCGCCCGCGTCGGGCTTGCCCGCTTCGAGAAACACTATCCGCACCAGCTCTCGGGCGGCATGCGCAAGCGCGTGGCGCTGGCCCAGACCTTCATCAACCAGCCGAAGATCCTGCTGATGGACGAGCCGTTCAGCGCGCTCGACATGCAGACCCGCACCGCCATGCAGGACGAGCTGCTGGGTCTCTGGTCGGAGCTCAAATCCTCCGTCGTCTTCGTCACCCACGATCTTGAGGAAGCGGTGGCGCTGGCCGACAAGGTCTATGTTCTCACCGCCGGTCCCGGCACGGTGAAAAGCGTCTACCGCATCGACCTGCCGCGTCCGCGCGTCATGGCCGACATCCGCTACGATCAGAAATTCATCGAGATCGCCAAGGTGATTTGGAACGACCTGCGCGAGGAAGTGCAGCTCGGCCAGAGCCGTGGCCTGCAGACCGGCCATTGAAAGGAGACTTGCCATGACCGTAATCTCTCCAGCCTCCGACCAAGCCGTCCGCGCGACCTCGATCGTCGCTGCCGAAGCCCGGGCGAGGGCGCGGCTGCGCCGCCGCCATGCCCTGGTCGTCGGACTGCGGCTCGCGATCCTGATTGTTTTCCTCGCGCTCTGGGAACTCGGCGCCGACTACAACATCATCGACCCGTTCTTCTTCTCCAGCCCCTCCGGCATCTGGGAGCAGATCTGGTCCTGGGTCACCGAGGGCACCTCGCAGGGGCCGCTCTGGCTGCAGATCTATGTGACGCTGGAGGAAACCTTCCTCGGCTTCGCCATCGGCGCCGTCGGCGGCATTGCAGCGGGCATCATCCTGGGCCGCAACAAGCTCCTGGCGGATGTCTTTTCGATTTACATCAAGATCGCCAACTCCGTGCCGCGCGTCGTGCTGGGCTCGGTCTTCATCATCGCGCTCGGCCTCGGCATGGCCTCCAAGGTGGCGCTGGCCGTCGTCATGGTGTTCTTCGTCGTCTTTGCCAACGCCTTCCAGGGCGTTCGCGAGGCCGACAGGGCGATGATCGCCAACGCCCAGATCCTCGGCGCCTCGCCCTACCAGATCACTCGCACCGTCATCATCCCGTCGGCGATGAGCTGGATCCTGGCGAGCCTTCACGTCAGCTTCGGCTTCGCGCTGGTCGGCGCCGTGGTCGGCGAGTTCCTCGGCGCCAAGCAGGGCATGGGCTTGCTGATCTCGACCGCGCAGGGCGCCTTCAACTCCAATGGCGTCTTCGCCGCCATGATCATCCTGGCGGTGATGGCGCTGGTGGTGGAGTTCATCATCACCCGCTTCGAGAACTATGTCGTCAAATGGCGGCCGGCGCCGTTCAACGAACAGGGGACCTGACTGCACCAGCTGGCCCGTCCTCGGCTGCGGCCAGCGGCAGCCGCACCTCGACCTTGAGCCCGCCGCCGGCGACGTCGCCAAGCGCGACGCTGCCGCCGGCATTCTCGACCACCTCGCGCACGATTGCCAAGCCGAGCCCGCTGCCTTCCTCGGTCGCACCGGCAATGCGGTAGAAGCGCTCGAAGACCTGTTCCCGCTCCTCGGCGGGAATGCCGGGGCCGGTATCGGTGACCGTCAGCACGCCCTCGCGCTCGATCGCGGCCAGCTTGACGGTCACCGTGCCGCCGGCCGGCGTGTAGCGCAGCGCATTGTCGACCAGGTTGACGATCATCTCGCGCAGCATCGTGCCGTCGCCGATGACCGGCACAGGGCCGGTTTCATCGAGGCCGAGGTCGATGTTGCGCTCGATCGCCTTCGGCGCATGCGTTTCCAGCACCTGGCGGGCGGCTTCGGTGAGGTCGATGCGGTCGGCGCGCGGCCGCCGGCTGCCGGGCTCGGCGCGTGACAGGGTCAAAAGCTGTTCGGCAAGCCGCGCCAGCCGGCCGGAGCTTGCCTGCAAGGCGATAAGCGCTTCCTGGCGCTGGTCGGCGGCGCTTTCGCGCAGCGCATAGCTTGCCTGCGTCGACAAGAGCGCCAGCGGCGTGCGCAACTGATGCGCGGCATTGGCGATGAAGCGGCGCTGCGCCGCCATCTGCGCTCGCACGCGCTCCATATAGGCGTTGAGCGCATCGATCAGCGGCCGGATCTCGCTTTGCGCGCCGGGCACCTCGACCGGGTCGAGATCGCTGCGCTCGGGCGAGCGCACCGCATCGCGCAGCCGGATCAGCGGCGCCAGCCCACGGCGCAGGCCAAGCAGCACGAACACGCCGGCAATCGCCACCAGCGCCAACTGCTGGGCGAAGGCGCTGAACCACAGCCGCCTCACCATCGCGTCATGGCCGGCAAGCGTGACGCCGACGGTGACCTCGATCGGCGAATCCGCGCCAGCGCCGATCACGGCATGGCTAAGCGTTGCAAGGCGCAACGGGTGATCGCGATAGGAAGCCTCGATGCTGCCGCTCTGCGGCGCCTCGGGCAGGTCGGGATAGCCGGTGAGCAGCCGGCCGTTCGCGGTCTCGACCCGGTAGTAGACGCTGTCGCGGTCGCCGGTGTCGAACATCTCGATCGCCGCCGGCGGAATGGTAGCGTCGAGAACGCCGTCGGCCATCGCCACCTGCTCGGCGATCGCGCGCGCCGAGCCGACCAGCATGCGGTCGGTGACGAGGTCCGCGGTCGCCAGCGCGTTGCGCTGGCTGGTCCACAAATTGACGGTCACCAACGCGGCCAGCGGCAGCACCACCCAGGCCAGCAATTGCAGGCGGAGGCTGCTAATCCTCATGGCGCCGAAACTTCATGTCGCCCAATCTTCATGTCGCCCAATCTTCATGTCGCCTAGTCTTCATGGCGCAGCAGATAGCCGAGGCCGCGCAAGGTGGCGATCTGCACGCGCGAGCCTTCCAGCTTCTTGCGCAGGCGATGCACATAGATCTCGATGGCGCTGGGGTCGGCGTCGGTGTCGAAATCGTAGATCGCCGCCGACAGCGCCGCCTTGCTCACCGTACGCCCGGCCTTGACCACCAATTGCTCCAGCACCGCGTGCTCGCGCGGCGTCAGCGACAGCGTCTCGCCGCCGAGCGAGAACAGCCTGGTGTTGGTGTCGAAGACGAGGTCGCCGCAGGAAATGATGGGCGCCGTCCGGTCGTTGGCGCGGCGCAGCTGCACGCGGATGCGCGCTTCCAGCTCTTCGATCTGGAAGGGTTTTGCCAGATAGTCGTCGGCGCCTTCGTTGAGGCCCTTGACCCGGCCGTCGAGACTGGCATTGGCGGTGAGCACGATCACCGGCACCGCGTTGCCGCGCGCCCTCAGCCGCTTCAGCACCTCCATGCCGCCCATGCGCGGCAGGGCAAGGTCGAGGATGATCAGCGCATGGTCGCCGGCCGCAAGCGCATGTTCGACGTCCTCGCCGTCATGGACGACGTCGACGACATAGCTCGCCTGGCGCAGCGTCTTGCTCAGCCAATCGGCCAGTTCGCGATTGTCTTCGACAAGCAGGAGGCGCATCGTTGACCGCTGTTCAGGAATGCCTTTGTCCGATGGCGACGTCGGCTCGCAAGGTACGGCTGGCGGTCCCAACGGATGCTTGAAGACAATCGATAATATCGATCTGTCGGCAAGGCAAACGCCGGCTGAGATCCGGCCGGCGACCGGTTCAAGTCCAAATTCGCGCCGCCAGGAAATCAAACCGAACGGTTCGGTTCAATTTATGTTGACGGATCGTGTAATCTGAGTGAACGGCGGTTAGTCGTTCCGAGGGCTCATGTTTCGCAGCCGCCACGATAAGCTATTGATATTAAATCATAAGAATGTGGCATTTGCACTGTTCACGCGATTTCAAGGTCGAACCGCTTGGTTCGATTTGCACATTTTCGTGATTGGAAGTGGCAACCGAGCCGACCCATTTCGGGGTGGTCCGAGCGACGCGAATTTCCATTACGGCACGCCACTAGACGGACACGACTTTTGAAAATCTGGAGTATCTAAAATGAACAAGATTGCTCTTACCGCCGCGGCCCTTCTCGTTGCCACGGGCAGCGCCTTTGCCGGCAGCGACCATTATGGTTCAGACAATGTCAACCAGCCGACGGCAAACCAGTCGGCCGTCGCACAGTCCGGCGACAACATCGACCGCACTCCCACGGCTTCGATCCGCAGGCCGGTCGAGCACCGCCAAGAGTTCACCCGGGGGTTCAGGCTGACGCCCGAACAGGTCCAGCCGGAATCCGGCCAGGGCATCTGGGGCCGCTAAGGCGGCCTCGGCCCAAAGTGGCCCAGTCCGATCTGACCCTCAACCTTCAAATCCGGAGTAACTGAAATGACCAAGATCGCTCTTACCGCCGCCGCCCTTCTCGTCGCCGCGGGTGCCGCTTTCGCCGGCTCCGACAACTACGGCTCGGCCAACGCCAACCAGCCGGCCGCTTCGGTCGACTCCTCGTATACCGCTTCGGTCAAGAAGTCGGATGCGAATGTCCAGAAGCCGCTGACCCAGGGTAGCGACCGCGACCTGTTCGGCAACCACTGAACGGTTCCGACCCTCGATAGACCTCAAAGCGGCGGGCTTGCCCCGCCGCTTTGCTTTGTAGAGCCGGCTATGGGTCGGCCTGAATCGGCCAGGCAGCAGTTCCTTCCAACCCATTGTTCAAGATGAGCTTTCGAGGCGAGGGTTCGGCCGCTGTAGCGAAGCGACCAGCGAAGAAGAGATTTCGCCCGGGAATAAAACCGGGCCGTTCCAGGTCTTGTCGGCAGCGGGGCCATCCTCCCAAGGCGCCGCCGATGAAACGACAGGACAAGGAACACTGAGATGACCAGGATCGCATTCGTCGCCGCCGCCATGCTCGTCGCTGCCACGGGCAGCGCCTCTGCCGGCAGCGACCACTATGGCTCCGACGGCGCCAACCAGCCGACCGCCGGTGTCGACCATGCCTTCACCGCCTCGATCCGGAAACCGGACATGGCGCATCAGCAGGATCCGGTCGCGACCGGCTCCGGCGAGACGGTCGCCGACATGATCGCTCGGCACAACGACGAAGGCATCTGGGGCAACTGACAGCGCTCGGCCTTCCTCCAAAACTCCCATCAACACTCAACGACAGGAACTTTTGCAATGACCAGGATCGCTCTCACCACCGCAGCCATGCTTCTCGCCATGGGCTCCGCCTTCGCCGGCAGCGACCATTACGGCGCCGACAATGCCAATCAGCCCACCGCCGGCGTCGACCGCGGCCTCACCGCCTCGGTGCGCAAGCATGAGGCCGCCAAGCCGGCTAATGTCGACAGCTCGATGACGACCGGATCAGCACCGTCGCAGGCCTGGCCGGATCCGGGCCAGGGCATCTGGGGCAATTGATTTTTTCGCCTCGAGGATTTTGCTGAGCGGTGAAGCTGCCGATCTCCCCCCTGGTGGGCAGGGCTGTCCGGGGAAAGTTTTTCGGTTGCGAACAGGGCCATGGAGGACTCGCATCGATTGCATTTTTCGAGCTTTGGACCCCAATCGGTGCTCTTTCTTCCGCACCTGCTGCGGCTGGCCGGCAAAAACAATGGACGTCGCGCCCATCGAAGGTTGCGAAAGCGCGAGCAAAGACTCGTCTGCGTTGTGCAAAGATTTTCCCCGGACAGCCCTGCCTGGTGGGGGAGATGTCCGGCAGGACAGAGGGGGGCGCGAAGGAACGCTGCCCGGGCAATTTCGGCTGATGGGCTGAGGGGCGGAACACCGATAGGTCGGCGGGACAGCGCCCCCCTCTGCCTTGCCAGGCATCTCCCCCACAACAAGGGGGAGATCAGCAGCTTCGGCGTCTATGCCAAATCCTTCGGCCTGATGAAATCCGTCAATCGCGCTCCGCCGAATTCGAGGTTCGCCCAACCGTCCTTCACCGTGAATCGCGCGAGTGCCATCGTCGGGAATTTCGCTTCGATTTTCCGGAACACACCGGCATCCGACCCGGCGCCGGCGAGCTGCAACGCGAAATTCTGCAGGCCGGGATTGTGGCCGATCACGATCAGGCTGGTGGCCTTTGCCCGCCGCACACGCGCCAGGATGGCGCCGGGCGCCGCCTCGTAGAGTTCTTCCGCGAATTCCGCCGGCACATGCTTCGGCAGTTCCTGGGAGACCAGTCGCCAGCTGTCGCGGGTGCGCAGCGCCGGCGAGACCAGCGCGAGGTCCGGCAGCCAACCGCGCCGCGAAAGCTCCCGCCCCATCAGGGGCGCCGTCTTCAGCCCGCGCGGACCGAGCGGCCGGTCGAAATCCTCAAGCTTGGGATCGTCCCAACTCGACTTGCCGTGGCGCAGGATAAGCAGTTGTCTCATCGGCATTGTTCAGGACCACGGAATCTCGGCGTTGAAATCCTTGCCATATCCGCCACCATATTTCGTCCCTGCTGCGGCATCTAAGGCCGCTACCAGCGTGCCGAAGACGAACAGGCCCACACGCTGTTCGCTGCCGTCCCACCTGACGGCGACATCTGCTTCGGTGATGGCCCAGTGCCCCGACCTGACATGTATTACATCGAGAATCGAGCCGGCCGTCTCGCCTTCCGCCCTATACAGGTAGAAATGCGCTGTGGCCTCTTGCGGTCCGGTGTCCTCGTATTCGAAGACACCTGCGAGATTGCCTTTCGTCCGGATCGCGCTGTCGAAAATCTCCAAGATTATGTTTCCTTAGAGTAGAGTTGAGACATCGCGCGCGCCGTGCACGATACGCACGACCTCGATCCGTTCCTCGGCGAGCCTGTAGAGAATAAGGTAGTTACTGATGGTCAGCGCGCGCGTGTCGGCCCCGATATCAGGTCTTCGCGGTCCGGATTCGGGGAAGACGGCAAGCTGCAGAATGCGTTCTGTGATCGCATCCAAAAAATGATCGGCCGCACGGGGGCTATCTTTGGCAATGGAAAGCCAGATGTCGGTTAGGTCATTTTCAACCGTCGGACTGCGGATGATCGGCAGGTCTGCCATTGACTACTTCTTGGCAGTATCGATGAGACGGCCTCGGGCCTTCCGCTTGATGTCCTCGATATCAAAAGGAACAAATGGGCCGCTCTCCAGTCCCTCTGTCCAGGCCCTGCGCAGCCGCTCCACTTCGGCTTCGCGGAGCGGTTGACGCAAGCGCCACTCGCGCAGCGCCTCGCGAATGACCTCGCTCGCCGAGCCATAGCGACCGCTATCGACGGCGTCTCTGACCATCTCCAGAAGTTCCGACGAAAGCGCCACGCTTACTTTTTCGACTGCCGCCATAGATCTGTCTCCTCAGGGAGATGGTAGCAATAATTGCTACCATCCTCAAGGGCCTTACGGCGTGATCCGCGCCAGCTGCTCGAGGTCGGTTTCCTCGCGCAGCGGGTCCGGCGCCATCACCACCGAGGTGGCGTTGTCGGCGTCGTCGGCGAAATGGGCAAAGACGGTGTGGCCCTTTTCCATGCGCGCCTTGCCTTCGGCGACGAGACCCAGCGCCAGCGGGTAGAGCCGGTGCTCCACCTTCAGCACCCGCGCGGCAAGCGTGTCCTCATTGTCGCCGACCATCACCGGCACGGCGGCCTGGGCGATGATCGGGCCGTCATCCATCTCGGGCGTGACGAAATGCACGGAGCAGCCATGGATGCGCACACCGGCGCGGATGGCGCGCGCATGCGTGTCCAGCCCCTTGAACGCCGGCAGCAGGGCAGGGTGGATGTTGATCATGCGCCCCTGCCATTTCTCGACCAGGCCGCGGCCGAGGATGCGCATATAACCGGCCAAAGCCACGATCTCGGCGCCGAAGCCGGCAAGCGCGGCATCGATCGCCGCGTCATAGGCGTCCTTGCTCGGATGGTCGGCGCGCTGGATGACCTTGGTGGCGATGCCGCGCGACTGCGCGATCCCGAGCCCGGCGGCGTTCGCCCGGTCGGAAATCACGCCGACGATCTCGGCCGGATAGGTCGGGTCGGACGCCGCCGCAATCAGCGCCGTCATGTTGGAGCCGCGCCCCGAGATCAGGACGACCGTGCGTTTCCTGCTCATAGGCCGATCGAGCCACGATAGATGACGCCGGCGTCGCGGCGCGGCACGATGCGGCCGATCGGCGTCACCGTCTCGCCGGCTTCCTGCAGCACCGCCGCAACCTGCGCCGCCTGGCCGGAAGCGACGGCCAGGATCATGCCGATGCCGCAGTTGAAGGTGCGCATCATCTCTTCCGGCGCGACGCCGCCGGTCTTGGCCAGCCACGAGAACACCGGCGGCACGTCGATCGCCTCGAGGTCGAGCTCGGCCGAAAAATCCTTGGGCAGCACGCGTGGGATGTTTTCCGGAAAACCGCCGCCGGTGATGTGGGCCAGCGCCTTGATGCCATGCGTGTTGCGGATCGCCTTCAGGATCGACTTCACATAGATGCGCGTCGGCTCGAGCAGTGCTTCGGCGAGGCTCAGCTCCTCGTTGAACGGCGCCGGATCGGTCCAGCCAAGCCCGCTCGCGGCGATGATCCGGCGCACCAGCGAAAAGCCGTTGGAATGCAGCCCGGAGGAGGCGAGACCGAGCAGCACGTCGCCCTCGACGATGTCGTCGGTCGGAAGCAACTGGCCGCGCTCGGCCGCGCCCACGGCGAAGCCGGCAAGGTCGTAGTCCTTGTCGTGATACATGCCGGGCATCTCGGCCGTCTCGCCGCCGATCAGCGCGCAGCCGGCCTGCCGGCAGCCCTGCGCGATGCCGCCGACGATCGAAGCGCCCTGGTCGGGATCGAGTTTGCCGGTGGCGAAATAATCGAGGAAGAACAGCGGCTCCGCGCCCTGCACGACGATGTCGTTGACGCACATGGCGACGAGGTCGATGCCGATCGTGTCGTGCTTGCCGGAATCGATGGCGATCTTGAGCTTGGTGCCGACGCCGTCATTGGCCGCGACCAGCACCGGGTCGGTGAAGCCGGCTGCTTTCAAGTCGAACAGGCCGCCGAAGCCGCCGATCTCGCCATCGGCGCCCGGCCGGCGCGTCGCGCGCACCAGCGGCTTGATCTTCTCGACCATCAGGTTGCCGGCATCGATATCGACGCCCGCCTCGGCATAGGTGAGCCCGTTCTTGCGCTTGGCCTTATCGCCCTTGCTCATCTTCGGCTCGTCCCTGTTTCCATTGCGGGCTCTTCGCATGAATGGTTTCGGGGAGCAAGGCGCGTGAGAGCCAATCTCCCCCCTCGAGGGGGAGATGTCGCCGAAGGCGACAGAGGGGGTCGCCTCGCGTGGAGCGCCAGCGCCTTACTCGACGACAGACGACGTCGGCGCTCTACGTGAGGCGCCCCCCTCTGGCCTGCCGGCCATCTCCCCCCACGTGGGGGGAGATCAGCAGCTTCCTCCCTTGCGTGTACCTCTCATCTCCATCATCTATTTCCAAAACACACCACGACGGGACAAGCGGTGACCATACCCAACATGATCACGATCATGCGGCTGCTGCTGGTGCCCGCGGTGGTGCTGGCGATGCTGCAGGCGCGTTGGGACTGGGCCTTTGCCGGCTTCCTTGTCGCCGGCCTCTCCGACGGCGTCGACGGCTTCATCGCCCGCCGCTATCAGTTGTCCTCGCGGCTCGGCGCCTATCTCGACCCGATGGCGGACAAGCTTCTCCTGGTCTCGGTGTTCGTCGTCATGGGCTTTGCCGGCGAGCTGCCGCTCTGGCTTGTCGTGACCATGGTGTCGCGCGATGGACTGATCATCTGCGCCGTTCTTTTGTCCAGCGTGATGGCGCATCCGGTCGAGATGAAGCCGCTCCTCGTGTCCAAGATGAACACCGCCGTGCAGATCGCGCTGGCGGCGCTGGTGCTGGGCGAGCTTGCCTTTTCCGTCCATCTCGATCCGCTCCGCCCGGCGCTCATATTGCTGTCCGGGGTCTTGACCGTGGCTTCGGCCGCGGCCTATCTCGTGGCCTGGCTAAGGCATATGAGCGGCTATGGCGAAGGCTCCCAGAATGGCAGTTCCAAGACGGGCACCTGACAGCGAAGCCTGGACGGCCGCGGCATCGACCGCGTTGCGCCGCCAGATCGCGTTCTGGCTGATCGTCGCCGTGCTTCTAGCGCTGTTCCTCTACGTCTTCTCGGGCATCCTGCTGCCCTTCGTCGCCGGCATGGTGCTGGCCTATTTCCTCGATCCGGTCGCCGATCGACTGGAGCGGCTGGGACTTTCCCGGCTGATGGCGACGGTGGTGATCCTCATCGCCTTCATCGTCGTCGTCGTGCTCGCCTTCGTCATCCTGGTGCCGGTGCTGGCGACCCAGATGGCCGATTTCGCCCGCAAGCTTCCGGAATATCTCACGCGCCTGCAGTCGCTGATCACCAGCTTCGACCCGAAATGGCTGGAGCAGCGTTTTGGCGTCAACGCCGCCGGCCTGCGCGACGGGCTGAACTCGCTGCTCACCTCCGGCTTCAGCCTGTTGACCACGGTCTTCACCTCGATCTGGAGCTCGGGCGTGGCGCTGGTCTCGGTCGTCAGCCTCTTCGTCGTCACCCCGGTCGTCGCCTTCTACATGCTGCTCGATTGGGACCGCATGGTGGCCGTGGTCGACAGCTGGGTGCCGCGCGACTATGTCGACACCGTCAGAGCGCTCGCCCGCGACATCAACACCGCCACGGCCGGCTTCGTGCGCGGGCAGGGCACGCTCTGCCTTGTGCTCGGCGGCATGTACGCCACGGGCCTGACGCTGACCGGGCTGAACTTCGCCATCCTCATCGGCTTCTTCGCCGGGCTGATCTCCTTCATCCCTTATGTCGGCTCGCTGACAGGGCTGGTGCTTGCCGTCGGCGTCGCCTTCGTTCAATTCTGGCCCGACTGGACGATGATCGTGGCGGTGGCCTGCGTGTTCTTCGTCGGCCAGTTCATCGAGGGCAACATCCTGCAGCCGCGGCTGGTCGGCAAAAGCGTCGGCCTGCATCCGGTCTGGCTGATGTTCGCGCTGTTCGCCTTCGGCGCGCTGTTCGGCTTCGTCGGCCTTTTGATCGCGGTGCCGGCTTCGGCGGCCATCGCGGTGCTGGTGCGCTTTGCGATTTCCCGCTATCTGGAATCGCCGCTTTACAAGGGCCATGCCACCGAGCCCACGTCGCCGCTGCCGGCGGATCGCGGCGGCGGCCATCGTTCGCCGCGTGGCTGAAATGTCCGATCATAGATCCGATCCGCCGCGCCAACTGCCGCTCGACCTCGGCCACGGCACCGGCTATTCGCGCGACGAACTCGTCGTCTCCGGCACGAACGCTGAGGCCGCGGCGCTTGTCGACCGCTGGCCGGACTGGCCCTCGCCGGTGGTGGTGCTGGCTGGCCCTCCGGGTTCCGGCAAGACGCACCTTGCCCAGATCTGGCAGACACACGCCGGCGCGGTGGCCATCGATCCCGGCAGGATCGGCGA
This sequence comes from Mesorhizobium shonense, assembly GCF_040545255.1. NCBI lineage: Bacteria > Pseudomonadati > Pseudomonadota > Alphaproteobacteria > Hyphomicrobiales > Phyllobacteriaceae > Mesorhizobium > Mesorhizobium shonense. The sequence continues at coordinate 237,961 of NZ_JBEPLM010000001.1, read as the reverse complement.
GCACATCGCCGGCCTTGGCGCCAGACCCGCGCTCATCGACGACATCGACAGGGGGCCGATCGACGAGCAAGGCCTGTTCCACCTGATCAACATTGTGCGCGGCGCCGGCTCCACGCTGCTTCTGACAGCGCGGCGTTTTCCCTCCGCCTGGCGCGTCGCGCTGCCCGACCTCATCTCGCGGCTGAAGGCGGCGGCGACGGTCGAGATACACGAGCCGGACGACCTGCTGCTCGCCGGCGTCATCACAAAGCTGTTCGCCGACCGCCAGGTCGAGGTCGAGCAGCATGTCGTGCAATATCTGGTGCGGCGCATCGAGCGTTCGCTGGCGACCGCGATGCGGGTCGTCGAACGCCTCGACCGCGCGGCGCTCGAACGCAAGACGCCGATCACCCGCGCTCTCGCCGCCGAAACCGTCAGCGCCATGGACGAAGGGCAGGGCGAGTTCGATATTTAGCTCCCCTCCTTCTTCCACAAGGAGAGAAGATCGCCAACCGTTGTCCCATTCCGGGACGATCCTGCTGGCATCCATCTTGCAACGCATGAAATGCCGGTTGATCCCGGTCCCGATCGCGTTCCAGATCGGGTTGTAGGCTCGCCGGGCTCGAGGTTGTTGGGGGCTCGCCCGGCGGGTTTACTTGCCCGCCGTGCCGCGGATTGAAATGGACCATAAGATGGTCTAGTGTTCAGGAATGGACTAGACAATGGTCCGTCGGAGCAGCCATGCGGATACCCGTGACAGACGCCAAGGGGCAACTGACGGAGCTGGTGCGCCGTGCCGAGGCCGGCGACGAGGTCATCCTGACCCGTCACGGCCATGCGGCCGTACGCCTGGTCCCAGTGCGGTCCGCACCGGACAGGAAAGGGCGGCGGACCTTGTTGGAGGCCGCCCGGACCGCCGGCGCGGCCAAGGCCAATGCCGGCCCGTCCGCCGCACGCAGCCAGGACTTCCTCTACGGCGCCGACGGCTTGCCGGAATGATCGCGGTTGATACGTCTGCGTTGATGGCCGTCGTCCTCGACGAACCAGAGGCAGGCGCCTGCATCGCGGCGCTCGAAACAGAGGATAGCCTTCTGATTTCGGCGGGAACCGTGGCCGAACTGCTGATCGTTGCGGCAAGGCGAGGGGTGGCGGAAGAAGTGTCGGCTTTGATCGACGGGCTCGGCTTCGAGATCGCGCCGGTGACGGAGGGCGCCGCGCGCCGCATTGCCGAGGCCTACGCGCAATGGGGCAAAGGCATTCACGCAGCGGCGCTCAATTTCGGCGACTGCTTCGCCTATGAGGTGGCGAAGGATCGCGGCTGCGGGCTGCTCTATGTCGGCGACGATTTTTCGAAGACCGACATCGAAAGTGCCTTTTAAAGCATGTCTCCCGAAAGTAGGCCCGGTTTCGGGACGAAGACATGCTTAAAATCAAGAACCTAAAGCAGGTCGCGTGAATCCTTTTTCACGCGGGCTCAGCCCGTATTGCCATGGCTGGCGAGCAGGCGCAGCACCTGCACGCTCTTCGGCAGTTCGATCAGGAATTCCGCGTCGCGATCGAGATGGTGGACCTCGGTCGGACCGCCGCCGGTGAAGCGTCCCATGGCCTCGATGCTCTCCCAATAGGAGATCGTCACGAACTCCGAATAGGTCGGCGTGTCCTCGCGAAACGTCTGGACACCGAGCGCCTTTTCGATCAGCGGCTTGATGCCGACCTCGTAATTATAGGCTTCATAGGCGTCGGCCTTCTCGGGCAAGGTTCTGCCGCGCCAGATGCGCGCGATGGTCGGGGTGTCAGCCATGGCAATAAAACTTGCAAAGGCTGGGCAGGGTTCCCGGCCAAGGAATGACGTCAACGCGCAAGACCGCGGCGCAGCCGGTGGATCCGCCCATCCTCAGCCTTGCCGCGCAGCCGGTGCAGCTGCTGCCTCCACCACGGCTTTGGCGTGCGCGGGATGAGAACCATCTTGCCGACGCGGATAAGGGGCGACCACAGGTCGCGCGGCACCCAGGTCAGGCGCCGCCTGGCGACATCGACCGCCACGATGACATCGGTGTTGGCTGTCCAATTGTCCCGCTCGAGGGTAGCGACGACCACCGCTGCCACGGCCGAACCCTTCTCGCCTGGACTGAGCTGCGCCGGCCGCCCGACCCGCATGTGGCATGCTGAGAAAACTGGTCGGAGTGGCGTGATTCGAACACGCGACCCCCTGATCCCAAATCAGGTGCGCTACCAGGCTGCGCTACACTCCGACGCTCGCGGCGTATAGGGTTCCGTGGCCCGGAAGGCAACCCAAAAACGGAAGCTTCACACGCAGAAATGGCCTCAGCGCTTTCGCCCGGCAATCCTGCGGGCGATCGCCGCACCCTGGATGCGGGCGTTGGCGAAGCAGCCGCGAATGCTCGGCCGCATACCGGTGAACCAGAGGCCCGGCAATTTCGGATCGCCGGCCGCGCCGTTGAACAGCGGCACACCCTTGGCGTCGAGCACGCCGAGCCTGCCGACCATCGTTTCCAGTCCAGTGCGGTAGCCGGTGGCGGCAATGACGATGTCGGGCGCGATCGCCTGGCCGTTTTCGAGAACGACGCTGTCGTGCCTGAATTCCTTGACCTGCGGCACGACGATGATGCGGCCGGCCTTGATCGCATCGACCGCGCCGTCGTCGGCGGCGATTGCCGTATAGTCCGAGCCGAGGCGGCTGGCGCCGCCCGACGGGGCAGGGGGCAGTCCGAATTTCTTGAGGTCGCCGAAGACCAGCCGCTGCGTCGCCGCCATCACCGCGTCCGCCAGCCTGGCCGGCAGGCTCGCCATGACGGGCGAGAAGCGATGCACGGCGACCTTGCCGATGCGCTTGGGCAAGAGCGAAGGCCCGTTGCGCGCCGCGAGCCACATCTGCCCCGTCTCGGCGCCGGAAAGATGGTTGAGCGCGTCGAAGCCGGAATTACCGGCGCCGACCACCAGCACTTTTTTCCCGGCATAATTTCCCGCCCGGCCGAAATGCGCCGAATGGATGATCTTGCCCGAAAAATCCTTCATGCCTTTCCAGGCCGGGATGAAGGGCTGCCGGTCGCGCCCGGTGGCGATCACCACATGCCGTGCCGCGCGCGGCCCCATGCTGGTCTTGACCAGCCAGTGGTCGCCGCGGAATGCGATATCCTCGACGATGACGCCAAAGGCGATCGGCAGGCGGTGCGTCTGGGCGAAATCGTTGAAGAGGCGGATCACCGCGCTGCGGTGCGGAAAGGCAGGCGTGCCTTTCGGAAAGGAAACGCCGGGCAGCGTCGAGAGGTCGCGATGCGTGTTGAGATGCAGGTTCTCGTGGCGGCGGTGCCAGGGCTCGGCCAGCCGTCCCTCACGCTCGAGGATCTCGGTGGCGATCCCGGCCTCGATCAATGCGTACGCCGCCGCCAATCCCGCCGCACCGGCACCGATCACGATTGCGCCTTCGAGGATCGCCGGCTCGCCGGTCCAATCCGACGAGATTTCCGCTTCTATGCCCATTTTTGTCTTTGTCGTCGTCATGGCGGTCAGATGCCACGACCGTGTATCCGACATATGCCGCCGACAAGGCAATAGGAATAGGCCGCGGTTGCAAAGAGCCCCGGCATTGTGTCGCGGGCTTGATTGAGCGGCTATTTGCGGGCGGGCATCACCTGAATATGAATGCGCCTTAGTGAGCCGGGTCGGCGTGGCGGTGGACCAGCTTGAAGGCGCCGTCCTCCAGCCGGAACACCTCCGTCACACGCAAGGTCATCTCGGCGGGTTGGCCGTTCTTGCCCATGCGCGCCTTCGCATGCTGCAGTCCGGTCCAGAAGGCGAGGTCGCCGCTCGCTGAGGCTTGCAGCACCTCGAGGTCAGTGCTGCCGCCTTCGTGGAAGCTCGCGGCGTCGCGCTCGTAGCGGCCTGCGACGGCGTTTGCGCCTTCGAGATGATCGCCGCGCGGCGAAAAGAAGGTGGCCGGCTCGCTATGCGTCACGATCGCCTTCAGCGATGTGGCGTTGCCATTGACATAGTCCTCGGCGATCTTCTCGCGCTGTTTCATGAAGGCGTCGAAGGACGAGCCGCCGGGCCGCACGGTTCTGATCCATATCTCCAGGGCGCCCATGAAATTCTCCAGGAAGGCGGCGGTGTCGCCGTTCTTCACCGCGCCGTTGGCGTCGAGGAGCTCGGAGACATTGCTGATATAGGCCTCCGGCTGCTGCATCACCGGCATGTCGAGGAAGACGAAGGTCTGCCGTATCGCGTGGTTGGCGCCGAAAGCGCCGAGCTTGTTCGGCGTGACGCTGGCGACGCCGGCGGGCAGGCCCTTGAAGACGTTCTTGCCCGGCGGGCGCGAGCCGACATCGAGCGCGTTCTTCAGGCAGCCGGGAATAGAACGGTTGTATTCGGGCGTCACGAACAGCACCGCATCGCATTCCCTGATGGCGGCGCGGAACGCCGACCAGGCGGCGGGCGGCGTGTCGCCATCCAGATCCTCGTTGTAAAGAGGCAGTTCGCCGATCTCGATAAAACGGCAACGCAGCGAGTCCGGCGCGCGGGCAGCCAGCGCCTTGGCGATCTTGCGGCTGAAGGACTGGGCGCGCAGGCTGCCGACAAGCACGGCCAGCTGCAGGATGGGATGTTCGGTTGTCTTGGTCATGGCGCAGTGTCCGGGCTTGTTGACGAGGAATGGCGACGCTTCGCGGCACTCGGCCCGCACCGCGGGCCGAGACGAGTGGCTGGAGCGGCCGGTCTGGTCGCCTGACTTTCCGTTAATGTCCGGGCCAGCGCGTGGTTCCCCCTATCGGTCATGATCGCTTGCCGGCCGTGACCGCGCGGCGAGCCATGGCCGCTTGCGGGCGGCGCCATTGCACAGTATTGACGGGTTTGCGCGGCCTCAGGCTCCAACCCGGCTTTTCGGACGCGCGCCGCAAAAAAGGTGCCCGGTCGTCGGGCGGCAAAGAGGTGGTCATGTCCGCGCGCATTTTCAGCCCAGCCAAAACCGCGATGCAGTCCGGCAAGGCCAAGACCGGCCATTGGGTGCTGGAGTTCGATCCGGCCCAGCGCAAGAAGATCGACCCGCTGATGGGCTACACCACCTCGGGCGACATGCTGAGCCAGGTGCGGCTCACCTTCGACACGAAGGAAGAGGCGGTTGCCTACGCCGAGAAGCAGGGCATCGCCTTCCGCGTCGAGGAGCCGAAGGAGACGAAGCGCCGGCAGATTTCCTATTCGGACAATTTCCGCTATGACCGCAGGACGCCCTGGACGCACTAACCCTTTGGTCGAGCGCCCCTCGGCATGAGTGGCATCAGCCGGCCCCGGCCGGCCAGCGGTCCCGTAGCTCAGCTGGATAGAGCACCGGCCTTCTAAGCCGATGGTCGCAGGTTCGAATCCTGCCGGGATCGCCACCACCTTGCGTCAATCATTTCGACCTCTTGCAGTGAGGCTTACGCGCTACCAAAACCAAGAAAACAATTCCAGGAAATGTGTACGGCAGTCTTTCGTCCGGAATTGCGTGGTGCAAAATCAAGCCCGCCCCGGCGATGGGAGGCCGGAACGGGCTCGGCTTGGGTCTGGAACCCTGTAGTCAGGAGACTACAGGGGAAAAACAGGCCGGCGACGGCAATGTTCCGAAGTTTCTCCCAAGGGTGCAGGCGGCTACGGGCAACGCCTCGCGGCAAATCGGAACGATCAGGTGCCGATTTTTTCTGTCTGAGATTGGTGGACTCTAGCCCAGCAGGCCGGCGGCCTTCGCCGCCTTGCGCAGGGTTTTGCGGGCTTCGACGGGACTTCTCAAGCCGTCGAGCGCGTCGCGGCAGACGCGGTTTGCCGACCGCCAGGCGCGGTCTCGCGCCCGTCTTGGCCAGCGCTGGTCGAGACATTCGATTGCCTCGAAGCAGCTTGAGACCTTGTGTTGTCCGCTTGGCTCGAAATCGATCACGACCGGCTCGGAAAACCAGACGTCGTTCATCACATCCTCCGTTCGTATAGTGGTCTTTTGATCAGGCAACGGCGCCGGCAGGGCGCCCGATGGATGCAGGTCCGGGACGGATTGGCGGACCCGCGCATTAACCATCCACCGCCGATAATGTTCCGAAGAATTTTTGCGATCGGCGATGCGCCGCGCGGGTCGTCTCAAGGGCCGGATTCATTGCGCCACGACACGGCCCGGCGCGCTCAAAAACATGTGACTAAAGTCACTGGCTGCACCGTCGCCCGCGGCGATAATCAGATCCGACATGCCGATGAAACGCGGGAAGACCTCTCATGCTGATCGCCGTGCTTGCATCCGCCATGACCGCCGCCACGTTGATGGCGACCGCTTTCGGGCTCTATGAGGAGGCCCGGCAAAGCCGTTTGCACGCAGAAGCGGATCGCAAGAACCGGTTTCGGCCGGCGCGTCGGCCTCCCGTCAATTCGCGCAACCGATAGGTGCCGGCACCGCCAGGCATGCCCACTCCGCTCTACCTGGTCATGTGCGTCTTGCGGGCCGCAATCCTGCTCTCTCCGGCAGTGTTCGCGGTGTCGGTGCTTTTATGGCTCTTCTATCGCTAGCTAATGCATGTCGCCCAGAAGTGTGTAGCGGTTCCGGGGCAACGACATGCATCAAAACAAAGACTTAAAGCGCGTCGCCTGAATCCGTTTCCAGCGCGACGCGCTTTAATGCATGTCGCCCAGAAGTGTGTAGCGGTTCTGGGGCAACGACATGCATCAAAACAAAAACCTAAAGCGCGTCGCCTCAATCCGCCTCAGTGCGACGCGCTTTAATGCATGTCGCCCAGAAGTGTGTAGCGGTTCTGGGGCAACGACATGCATCAAAATAAAAACCTAAAGCGCGTCGCCTGAATCCGTTTCAGCGCGACGCGCTTTAGGGGCCCTATTCGACCAGCACATGCGCTTCGCGCGCGGCGCTAATGAAAGCTTCCCTGGCATTGTCGGCCGGAACGTCGCCGCTCATCGCCCGGCGGCAGGCGCGCAGCGCCGCGCCATGCTGCGCGCTGCCGGCATCGCGCCACTGGCCCGTCAGCAATTCCACGGCCTGCTGCGCGTTGGAAATGTGCCGGATCGAGCCTGCCACGCCGACGGCCACTTCGACCGGCCTGGAAAACCATCCCTGGATCATCGCGAAACCCCTAATGCGTTGTGAGCGCCCTGTTGTGAGCGGATGAGAAACGCGCAACTGCCCGGCAGGTTTCATCCCGATATTTCAACAGGATGTGAGCAGCGTGAACATGGTCTCACGCTATCTCCCGAGCGGCTTGCGGGACAGTTCGACGAGTTCCGCCTCGTCGGTGATGCCGGCCATGTAGTTCGCGATGATGCGCGAGGCGCGCGCCTCCTTCTGCTCTTCGGTTTCCCCGACGACGCGACCGCTCTCGAAGACGCGCCCAAACAGGGCCGTCTCGGCGGGTGTGAACGTGTTTCGTGAGATAGCGGACATGGCTTTCTCCTCGAGCCTTTGTCCCCCTTTTGTGCTCCGGCTAATATTATCACGGATTCCGGACGCAGGGTGAGTCTTGGAAATGGTGACGGCGCGTTCCGAGCGGCCCGCGTTCTTCCCCAGCGCGACCCCTGGATTTGGCGGTGTTGTGCCTATCTTCGCTATATTGTTGCTGAAACAACGAAGCGCTGGTATTCATTAGTGGCGCGGAATTATTCCGAGTCTGCGCCAACTTGCGTCAGGCAACAGCATGGCGCTCGCTGTCCGAGGCCAATATCCCGACGTGGTGGCAACCGGGTTACGAAGGGATTTTGGTCGAACAAAGAAGCAGGGCAGGTTCCGATTCCATGTCGGAGCAGGTCCACCAAATGCTCTGGAATTCTGAAGCCATTGCCCCCATGGCCTCGGAAGAGCATGAACATGGGGAAAATCGATGGTGACGAAGAAACTTACCGCCAACGCAGAAAGCGCGGCAGCCTTTCTTGCGGTGATGGGCAACGAGAAGCGTTTGCTCATCATGAACTATCTGGCCGAGGGCGAACTGTCAGTCGGCACGCTCGCCGACAAGGTCGAACTCAGCCAGTCCGCGCTCTCCCAGCATCTGGCCAAACTGCGCAGGTTTGGCCTGGTCGACACCCGCCGCGACCGCCAGATGGTCTACTACTCCTGCAAGTCGTCCGCAGCGCGTGAGCTCCTCGCTCTGCTCGACGGCCTGCTGACTATGGACAAGCCGCTCGCCGGTCCGGCCCGGCAGGCTCTCGTCGAGAGGATGCGGCGGCCGCAAGCCGCCTGATCGGCTGCGACGCAGGCGAGGGCCGAAGGGCCTTCGCCTGTGCGGCGCCGCGAACGGCACGGAATGCAAATCGGCGAAACGGCCGTGCGTGCGGCGCGGGCGACTGCTGTGCTAACTCGTCAATTGGTCGAAGCCTTACCAATTCTTAATTTGGCGGTCACAAGTCTGCCAGGAACACGCCCGAAACACAGGCAAGTGTTTCAACGGAGCCGGGCGATGGCCGTCATCACCACCTATACGTCCAGTCAGAAGTTCTTGCACTGGGCGCTCTTCGCCCTCGTCATCCTGCTTTATGCGCTGACATACGGCGAAGAATTCTATCCGCGTGGCGATCCGTCCGTCGACGCCATTTGGCGATTGCACATTTCCTTCGGCCTTCTGCTCGCCGCGCTTGTCTTGTGGCGGTTGGCGCTGCGCGGCGTGAGAGGAGCGCCATCTCTACCGGCCGAAATGTCTGGCCCGGAGCGGGCCGCCGCGAAGATCGGATATTTCGCCCTCTATGCGCTGCTCGTCGCAATTCCGGTTCTCGGCATCCTCTTGACCTGGTTCAGGGGCGACGCGTTGAGCTTCTTCGGCCTGTTCACGGTGCCGGCGCCGTTTGCTCCGGACAGGGCGACCGCGCGGACCATTCGCGAACTTCACGAACTCTGCGCGAACGGCATTTTGATCGTGGCCGGCGTGCACGCGCTAGCCGCGCTCTATCATCACTTCGTTCGCCGGGACACGGTCATGGCCAGGATGCTTCCCGGAGATCGGTAGGGCGCCGGCCAACTTCCTCCGGTTCAGTCGTCGAGTCACGGCGGACCAGTCGTCATTTGCGCCGGTTCGCCTCTAGGTTCCGCAGGCGCGTTCCCCATCACTTTTGATTGAAGGTGCTGCGCCGAAGACGCTGAAGAAGCTCGCAAAGCTATGATAATAAACTTCTTTTGCCGGCGCAGCTCGCTCCCGCCGGAGGCGAAGTTTACATATTTGTAAATCGCCCGCCGGACCTCCATCGGCTAATCTTCAGGCGATCCATACCCCCGGATCACAAAGGGCCAAACTTCCACTTTGGCGCCTTACGAGGCCCGCCGCTTCCGGCGGGCCTCTCTCGTCTTGCGGAGAGATTGGACCGGCTTACGCCGACGCGCGGCGCCGGGTGACCACGCTGCGCACGATCAGCACCAGAACGGTGATGATGATCAGGATCACTGAGAGCGCGGCGATCGCCGGGTCGATATTGTCGCGCAGGCCCATCCACATCAGGCGCGGCAGCGTGATCGCGTTGACCGAAGTGATGAACAGCGTCACGCCGATCTCTTCCCAGGAGAGCACGAAGGAGAGCAGGGCCGCGGTGACGATGCCGAACTTGATGTTGGGCATGATGACGCGGGTCGCGCGCTCCCAGACGCTTGCGCCGAGGCCGCGCGCGGCAAGGTCGATGCGCCGGTCGAGCTGACTGAGGGAGACCAGGATCAGCACGGTGGCAAACGGCACCGACATCACCGAATGCGCCATCGCCACACCCAGCCAGGTGTCATAGCCGAAGAAGGACGAGATACCGGACACCGAGGTGAGCAGGAAATAGAGCGTCACCGCCGAGACCACCGGCGGCACCACCATCGGCAACAGCACGAATCCGACGAGGGCGGCGGTGAAGCGCGGCTGGAACATCCACACGCCCAGGCTGAAGGTGAGTGCGAGCACCGTCGAAAGCGCGCTGCTCACCACGCCGATGCGGATCGACAGCAGGATCGATTCCAGCCAGCGCGGATCCTCGATCAGCGAGCGGTAGTGGCGCAGCGACAATTCCCCCGTCGGCATCGTCAGCATGCGGCTCGGCGTCAGCGATACCGGGACGACCGCAAGCAGCGGCAGGAGCAGGAACAACGCCACAAGCATGGCAAGAGCGAGCGAGACGGGGCCGGGGCGGTAAGTGGGCATCGCGCTACACCAACTGCTTCGGTTTGACGTAGCGGAAAAGCAGCGCCATCAGCGCGCCGACGAACACCACCAGCACGACGCTGATCGCCGCGCCCAGGCCCCAGTCCGGGCTCTGGAAGATGCGCAGGTAGATGAGCTCGGCGATCATCACGCTGCGGCCGCCGCCGAGGATCGCCGGCGTGACGAAGAAGCCGAGCGAGAAGACGAAGACAATCATCGCCGAGCCGATGATGCCGGAGCGCGTCATCGGCACGAACACCGTCCAGAAGGTGCGCATGCGGCTGGAGCCCAGCCCGCGCGCCGCGAGCAGCACGCGCTCGTCGAGGCTGCGCATGGCGGACGCCAGCGGGAACACCGCGAAAGGAATGAGGAAATGCGACATGCCGACGATGACGCCGAATTCGTTGCGCACCAGGGTCAGCGGCTCGGAGATGAAGCCTATCGATTGCAGCCAGGTGTTGATCAGGCCGCGGTTGGAGAGCAGCGCTACCCAGCCGAAGGCGCGCGTCAGCACCGAGATCCAAAATGGCACCAGGATGCAGAATTCGGCCAGCACGCGCTGCACCGGGCTGCCGCGCACCCATACCACGGTGATGGCATAGGCTGCGGTGACCGAGACAACCGTGACGATCGCCGCGATGCGCAGCGTGCGGACGAACACCGATTGAACGAGGTCGTCAGTAAGCAGGGCGTGGTACTGGCCGAGGCCGGGCGTCGGCAGGGTGAAGCTCCACTTCACCACGCCGAGGAAAGGCCAGGCATAGGCAAGGACAAGGAAAAGGAGCAGCGGCGCCATCAACAGCGCCGCGCCCATCCTGTCGGAGAGGGTGCCTCTCATCAGCCTGAAAATCCCCGCCCGCTCAGGCGGAGATGATCTTGGTATATTCGTCGAGCGCGGCGCCGTAATTCTTGGCGTACCACTCCATGTCGAGCGCGATCTGCTTCTTCATGTTCTCCGGGTCGACCGGGTTGATGCGCTTCTTGTCGGCCGGGATCAGCGCATCCGCCGCCGGGTTCGCCGGACCCTGGCCGAGCTTGTCGAACATCACCAGTTCCTTCTGCGGGTCCTGGGTGCTGGCGATGAACTTCATCGCGGCTTCCTTGCCGCCGGGATTGTTCTTGAGCACCGCGAGCGCGCCGGGCGAGATCAGGCCCTGGTCCCAGATGAACTTGATCTGGCCGCCGGAGTCCTGCTCGATCAGCGAGGCGCGTGTCGACCACACGATCGCCATCGAGGCCTCGCCGTTAAGCAGCACGCTCTGGCTTTCGGCGCCGCCGCCCCAATAGGAGACGACGTTTTCCTTGAACGCGGCGATCTTGTCATGCGCGCGCTTCAAATCGAGCGGGTAGAGCGAGGCCGGCGCCACGCCATCGGCCAGAAGTGCTGCTTCCCAGCTCGACACGCCCCATTTGTAGAGCGAGCGCTTGCCGGGGAATTTCTTCACGTCGAAGAAATCGGCCATGCCTGTCGGCGCGTTGGAGCCGAATTTCTGCGAATCGTAGGCGATCACATAGGAGAAGAAATAGGTGGACGCCGCATATTCCCAACCGAAGCCCGGCCGCATCTTGCTCTTGTCGACGACCTTGTAGTCGATCGGCTCGAGCATGCCCTGGCCGCCGAGCGTGATTGCCGAGAACGGGTCGACGTCGACCAGGTCCCAGGTCGGCGCGCCGCTCTTGAACTGCGCCGCGATCGCGCCTTCGGTCGGGCCCGAGCCGTCCATCTTGACCGGGATGCCGGTGTCCTTGGTGAAGGCCTGGCCGTAGGCCGCGTCGTAAGCCGTAATGGCGTCGCCGCCCCAGTTCACCAGCACCAGCCCCTTCGTCTCGGCGAAAGCGCTGGTCGAGCGCAGCAGCATCGGCGTGCCGGCAAGCACGAGGCCCGCGAGCTGCGCAAACTGGCGGCGCGAAATCTCGCCCCGTTTGGTCCTTTCGGAAAGAGACTCGATCGCCTGTTTCCGCGTGTTGTTCATATCGTCGTTCATGTCAGTTCCCCTTGTTTTAATTGGTCTGGTCCGGAAGCCGGTGCGGCGATTTCAGGCCGCTTCGGCGCTCATTGTCCTCCGTCCGGAAGGAGGAAACCTTTTTCGGCCGGCCAGGTCAGCCAGACGGAATTGCCTTTGCTGAGCGCCGCCGCCGCGACCTCGTTCGGCACCGAGACGGTGACCTTCGCGCCTTGGCGCGTGGTGAGGTCGAGCTTGGTCGCCGCACCCAGATAGGTCGAGGCGACAGCGGTTGCGGCTATGCCGTTCTCGCCGGCAGTGGCCTCAGGCGCGATCGACATATGCTCGGGACGGATGGCCAGGATGGCGTCGCCACGGACTTTCTCAGCCTTGCAGCGCATGCTCACCGCGCGGTCTTCGCAGAGCCCCGTGGCGCCGTTGTCGGCGGGGCGCACGCCCTTCAGGGGCAGCATGTTGATCTCGCCGAGGAACTCGGCGACGAAGCGGTTGGCCGGCCGGTCATAGACCTCGTCCGGCCTGCCCACCTGCAACAGCTTGCCATGGTTGAAGATGGCGACGCGCGAGGACAGCGCCAGCGCCTCGCTCTGGTCATGGGTGACGAAGACGAAGGTGGTGCCGGTCTCCTGGTGCAGCCGCTTCATCTCGGCCTGCATCTGGCCGCGCAGGCTCTTGTCCAGCGCCGAGAACGGCTCGTCGAGCAAGAGCACGCCCGGCTCGAACACCAGTGCGCGCGCCAGCGCCACGCGCTGCTGCTGGCCGCCGGAAAGCTGCGCCGGCAGCTTCTTCTCGTGGCCCTTGAGGCCGACGCGCTCGATCATCTCGCCGACACGGCTTTTGATCTCGGCGGCCGTTTTCTTGCGCACCTTGAGCGGGAAGGCGATGTTCTGTTCGACGCTCATATGCGGGAACAGAGCGTAACCCTGGAACACCATGCCGGCGGCGCGCTGCTCGGCCGGCCGGTCGGTGATGTCGGCGCCGTCGCTGAAAAGGCGGCCTTCGCTCGGCTGCACGAAGCCGGCCAGGATCATAAGAAAGGTGGTCTTTCCCGAGCCGGACGGCCCGAGCAGCGTCAGGAACTCGCCGCGGCCGATATCGAGCGTCAGATCGTCCAGCGCCCGGAACGAGCCGAAGCTCTTGCCGATCCCGTTCGCCTTGATCTCTGCGGCCCGGCCGGGTTGCTGCATCCTGCCTCTTCCTTGGTCTTGGGTGAAATCGTAGGCAGGGAGGCTCTCCGCCGCAACCGAATAGTTTTCGCCTGATCGGCAAATTTGATTCACGGGTGGCGGGGCGGGGCGCCAAATCTCCCCCCTCGAGGGGGAGATGTCGGCGCAGGCGACAGAGGGGGTCGCCGCGCGTGAAGCACCAGCCTTCATCTGCCGCAGAAGGCCGAGCCCGGTCGGACCGACCCCCTCTGACCGCTTCGCGGCCATCTCCCCTCGAGGGGGGAGACTAGAGCCTGTTCTCCGACAGCTTCGACCTCAGCCAGCCGCTGAACGCATTCAGCACCGGATGCCCGGCCTTCGCATGCTCGAAGACCAGGAAATAGGAGCGCGGCGAGGGGATCGCTGTGTCGAACGGCTTGACCAGTCGGCCTTCGCTCAGCGCCCGGCGGCCGGTCAGCTCGTCGCCCATGGCGATCCCCTGGCCGGCGATCGCCGCCGAGAAGACGAGGTTCATGTCGGAAAAGAAGATGCCTCCCTCGGTATCGGGATTTTCCACCTTGGATAGCGCCAGCCAGCGCGCCCAGTCCTCGGTATCGCCGAGATGCAGCAGATTGGCGCGCAGCACGTCGGCAGGCTTGGAAAAGCCTCCGACCTTATTGAGCAGCGTCGGGCTGCAGAGCGGCGTGAAGGAGACCTCGCAAAGCAGCTCCACCGCGCGGTTCGGCCAGTTGCCGACGCCGAAGGCGATGAAGGCATCGGCCTCCGGATTGGAGACATCGTCGAGGCGGCGCGGCGTCAATATGTGCAGCGCCACATCCGGATACATCTGCCGGAACTCCGCGATATGCGTGGACAAAAACAACGAGGCGAAGCCCGGCGTGCAGGACACGGCAAACGAGCCGCCGACGCCGGTTCCGGCATTCTGCGTCACCGCGTCGCCGAGCACGGTGAGCGCCTTCCTGACATCGGCGGCATAGCGCTGACCGCGCGGCGTCAGCGCCACGCCCTTGCCGATACGCTCCAGAAGATCGAAGCCGAGCTCGCGTTCGAGCAGCCGGAGCTGATGCGAGACCGCGCTTCGGGTGAGGTGAAGCTCGTCTGCGGCGCGCCACACGCTGCCGTGACGGGCGAAGCTGTCGAGGGCGCGCAGCGCCTGCGTGGACGGTATTCGCAAGAGGCCTCAGGTGAACCGAATTTGCACGAGCCGGGAAAACATATCACTTTTTGATGAGCCGCTTCACTGCTTTCTTTGCGGCATGGAGAAACCGGTGACCAGTTCAGCGCAGGAAACCGCGCTTGCCTGTATCGACGGCATCCAGCCGCTCTTGTCGGCCTGGACGCGCACGATCTTCGATTTCGGCGAGACCGCCTGGCGCGAGTACCAGTCGGCCGCCTGGTATGTCGAGCGGCTGAAGCGTGAGGGCTTTTCGGTCGAGGAAGGCTCGGGCGGCATGCCGACCGCTTTCTGCGCCCACTGGACGAACGGCGACGGTCCGACCGTCGGCATGTATGCCGAATACGATGCCGTGCCCGGCAACTGCCAGGACGCCGCGACGGTGAAGCGGCCGCGGCCGGGTCTCAGCGTCGAGGCCGGCGGCCACACCGATCCGCATTCGGGGCTTGGCATCGGCAGCCTCGGCGGGCTGCTCGCCGCCAAGGCGGCGATGCTGGAACACGGCATCAAGGGCACGCTGCGCTTCACCGGCGAGCCGGCCGAGAAGGTGCGGGGCTCGAAGCCCATCCACGCGGCCAAGGGCTATTATGACGGCCTCGCCGGCATGATCTCCTTCCACCCCTTCTACATGCTGCCACTCTGCAACACGGCGCGCTGGGACACGCATTGCGGCGCGGCCTACGCGATGATCTATCGCTTCGTCTGCGACGAGCCGGAGCATTGGGCGCGTGCGGCGGGCGATTCAGCGCCGATCCCGCAGGCGCATTCGGCGGTGCGGGCGCCGGGCGCCAATGACGCGCTGATGATGATGTACATGGCCTCCAAGGCGCTGCGCGATTCCATGCTGACGCATCAGGGCGGCTGGTCGATCAGCGAGGCGATCCTGACCGCGGGGCAGGCAACCGCCGACAATCTGCCGGCCAGCTTGTCCGAAATCCAGTACATGATCCGCGTGCCGACCATTGCCATGGCCGAGCAGGTGACCGCCGTGCTCGACCGCAACGCGGAAGCGGCCGCCAGGATGAGCGGCTGCCGCTACGAGCGCCACTGGGTGTCGAAGTCGCGCCCGGGCCTCGCCAACCACGCTATGGCCGGGATCACCTACGCGGCTCTCTCGACTGTCGGAGCGCCGCAGTGGAGCGAGGAGGCGAGAGCGATCGCCCGCGAGGTCCAGGTCAATGCCGGCGGCGAAGCGACCGAAAATCCGTTCATCGACGAACTGGAGCGGCTGATTTCGCCGCAGGAGGCCGAGGCGATCCTGCGCCGCGACCTGCCGCCGTCGCAGGTGAACTCGACCTCGGACGACTATACCGACATGAGCTGGCACGCGCCGACATCGCGTTTCTATGTCGCCCGGCCGGCGTTGCGCTCGGCAAACGGCCACGTCTATCCAGCCTGGGTGATGAACGCGCTGGGCGGCATTTCCGCCACCATCGACCCGATGGTCACCTGCGCCTCGAAGACGGTCGCGCTGACCGCGCTTCGCCTGCTTGAGGACAAGACCGCGCGCGACGGCGCGATGGACGAGTTCGTCGCCCGCACCGGCGGCGGCGTCGGCGGCTCCAACTGGATCGCGCCGCTTTGCGACTACGAACCGCCGATCAATTTCCGCTGGCCGGAATATGTCACCACGCCGCGTGGACGCGACTGGTGGATCCCGGCTGCCTCCACCGCATGACGAATATCAATCGAGGAGAACCCCATGACCGTCCATGACCGCATCGTCGCCGAGCCGTTCTCGCTGCAGCGCCGCAACCCCGCCGGCGGCACCAAGCCGCTCACCGCTTGGGGCTTCGCCAACGAAACCGATGTGCTGACCGACGTGCTGCTCGGCTCGCCCAATTTCCTTCGCCATCTGTCGACCAGCTCGCTGTCCCGAAAGCATCTGCGCGAGGCGCCGTGCAACGTCCAGATCGCGCAGGCGCAGCACAAGGACCTCGTCGCGGCCTACGAGCATTTCGGCGTCAACATCCACTGGCACGAGCCGACGCCGGAACTGCCGATGCAGGTCTATTCGCGCGACTCCAGCGTCATGACGCCCTACGGCGCCTTCATCACCGCCATGGCCAACTGGTGGCGGCGCGGCGAGAACTACGCCGCCATCCGCACCTATGAGAAGCTCGGCATCCCGATCTACGACATGGTCACCGCCGGCACCTTCGAGGGCGGCGACTTCAACGTCATCGAGGAGGGCGTGGTGCTGATCGGCTGTGGCGGCGCCCGCACCCAGGAAGAGGGCGCGCGCCAGGTGCAGGCCTGGTTCGACAAGGAAGGCTGGGAAACCCGCATCGCCTTCATCGACGAATACTATGTCCACATCGACCTGATGGTGGTGCCGATCGCCGAAAAGCTCACCGCCGTCTGCCTCGCCTGCACCGAGCCCGGCATCGTCGATTGGCTGAAGGGGAAGGGCCACGAGATCATCGACGTGCCCTTCCAGGACACGATGGCGCTCGGCTGCAACTTCATGTCGCTCGGCAAGGACAGGGTGATCGCCCCGACCTCGAGCAAGACGCTGATCGAAAAATTGAAGGCGCAGGGCTTCGAGGTCGCGGCCGTCGACATGAGCGAGATCTCCAAGACCGGCGGCGGCATCCACTGCATGGCGCAGGCACTGAAGCGGGTGAGGGCGTAACGGGGACGGCGTTTCTCCGCCGACGCCCGCTGGACTGGGCGAAGCTTGTTGATGGCAGCGGGACAGCACCCCCTCTGTCCTGCCGGACATCTCCCCTCAAGGGGGGAGATTGGCAGTTTCCGCGCCGCACCCATTCCTGCAACGTTGGTAATTAGCGAAAGCTGACGCGACGGCTGATCTCCCCCCTTGAGGGGGAGATGTCCGGCAGGACAGAGGGGGGTATCGTAGAGCGCCGACCTACCTGCGTTAGCTACCCTTGCCACCCACCCCTGCGCTGCGCACCAATCGCGTCGAGCCGCTCCTGCAAATGACCGTTGAGCACGATCATCTCCTTCAGCGCCTTCACCGGGTCGCCCTTATGCTGCGCGATGAAGCGCTCCGCGATGGCCTGGAGCGCCGCCTCCTGGCGGCTGTCGAGCCTGACGATGTGGTCCATGGCGGTTGCTCCTCTGGCTTCCATTAGCATGTGAACAAAAAGGGAACAAATTTGTCAAGGGCGAATTGACTCGACGAGGAATGGGTTCCTATTTTGTCAGGAGATGGGGCGGTTGCTCGCAATCAGGAGAGCCGCATTGGGCAGACGGAAAAGCCGCTATGACAGATTGTTCCGATCGGACGCGGAGGCGATCATTCGTGACGCGCTGGAGCTGCGCCAGACAGTGTTGGCGGCGCAGCTCAACCTCAAGACCAATGGCGAAATGTACTGGCGGCTCAATGGCCTGGTGGAACGGCTGCATGAGGTGATGGGCGCGGTGGCGGGCCGGGAACCCGATTTCCGCGCCGTCTGGCTCGGCCTCTTGCCGCTGCCCGAGGACTATTCAGACCGGACATGAGAAAATGGCCGGACCCATGGACAGCGTCGGCCGGGCGGCCAAGGCCAACATGCTGCTCATCGTCGAATGCCGCCACTGCTATCACGTCGGCCGCTTCAAGGCGAACGACGTGGCCAAGGTGGTGGGCTGGAACAAGCCGCTCGAAGCCATCCGCTTCCGCTGCAAACGCTGCGGCCGCAGGGATACCGAGGTGAAGACCCAGTTCATCGACCAGGATCATCCGCCCAAGGGCTATATCTGGGTGCTGCAGAAGGCGAGGGGGTAAGGTGCTTTGTATCTTCTAAATAGTTTTGCAGTATCAGATATCTGACAGTCAACGATGGTTGACGGTGGCCTCAGGAGGATCGATTTGGATCGGTTTCTCAATGACTACGGGACTCAATACGCTATCCTCGCATTTTATTATCTCGCCGCTCTTGCCGCATTCCTTCGTTGGGTCGGAAGGCCGCTTTCGCGAACGAGGCGCAGTAAACTTGCCGATGTTCTCGGCTTCGTTTCGGTCCTGCCCGCAATTGGCGTCACTGTGTGGCTGGCAAATCTATCAAATGACACGGGCTTTCCGATCTCCGGATGGTTCTTGGTCATGAGCATAGTGACGCTGGGAGTTCTCCCGCTGGTTTCGCTAGCCTGTTTCATATTGGTTGGAAGGTTGATCGGAAGGGCGTTTAGTTGAAACTTCGAGCACGCGAAGCAGCTAACTAAAACAACGAACCCTGCGCCGGGGGTTCGGCCGGGAACTTGATCTGCGTCGCCGGCTTCTCGACAATCACCAGCGCGTCGTCCGGCGCCGGCCGCTGTAGCTTCTTCGCTTCAGACCATGGCGCCGTCAGCCACAACTCGGTCTCTTCCAGCGTGGTCAGGATCACCGGCATCGCCTTCTCGTGGATCGGCGCGATCAGCGCGTTCGGCCTGGTCGTCAGGAAGCCGTAGAGCTCGTGGTCGCCCGGGCCTTCCTTCACCTTGCGCACGCCGTGCCAGGGCGTCCACAGGCCGGCGAAGAAGAACAGCGGTCGCTCCTCGCTCAGCGCGAACCAGAAATTCTTTTGCACGCCGGTTTCGGGGTCCTTGTCCCCGGGCTGAGGCGAAGGTTCGGCGAAGCTCGTCACAGGCACCACGCAGCGGTTCTCGATGCCGAGATAAGGCAGCCAGTGGGCGTATTGCGGGTTGCGGATGTTGGTCGTGCCGGAATCGGCGTTGCCGCGCATGCGCTCGGCCGGCGTCGGCATGCCCCAGCGCAGGTTGGCAAGCTCGCGGCTGCCGTCGGCTACGTTGCGCACCACCGGCGCCTGTTGGTTGGGGTAGATATCCACCGAAGGCTCGAGATTGCCGGAAATGTCGCGCAGAGCGCGCGTCCATTGGCGGATCGCCTCCTGGGTGGTGGTGATGTTGTAGAGATTGCACATCGGCAGCACTTCCCCGTCCGCCGATTGTTCCCACATTTTCCGCGGAGCGCAAACCAGGTTGCCGGAGAGGCGACGTAAGCCAGACGAATTGAGGATATCGGACGCTCAGCGCCCGCGTCCGCCGCGCCGCCTTGTCTCGACCGGCTCCGAGGCCGGCGGCTCGCCCGGCAGACCCAGCCGGTGGCGTTCCTCCTCGGCGAAGGCTTCGGCTTCCGGGTGGATGTCGAAGAGTTGATGGGTCAGCCTGCCGCCTTCGACGACGCGCACCAACCATTGGCCGTTGATGAATTTCACGCGGACACTGTCTGGCTCGCCTGCCACCATGGAATGGCCCCAGCGCTTCAGCCCAAGAATTTGATCCCGAACAGCAATACGATCTAGCGGGCATCAAGTTGCCGCAAGGTTCTTTTCCTTGGACTTTAGTAGGAGATACGTCGTTGGATGCTCGCCAATTTCCCATTTTGAAAACAAATGTCGAGCAAATGCCGTCCGGGTTGACCAAAAGCCCGGCTTCGAAATCTTGATTGGGTTGGCCCTTAACAGAATTCGACTTCGCTGTGGTGCCGGGTTTGCGAGACGATGCGGCAGCGCGTCACGAACGCATTTCGAAGCGGATGGGCCGGGCATGTCCGGCGCACCGATAGAATTGGTTTCGGCTCGGATGTGATGCGGTTGGAGGCTTTGCTTGTGCGGCGTGCGTCACACCGGCGGCCCGGCAGCCTGGGGGGGTGTATTGGGTTCGGCGGCCGGGCCTGACCGGAGTTTGCGAGCCTGCCGGCTATCTGAAACATGCGCTTGCGCTCATGCAAGGGCAAGAACGACCTAGGCCCTAGGACCAAAGCAGCAGGGGCGGCGCAAACGGCCGAAGCGGCAGTCTTGCTGATCCTGCTTCGGCGGCCCGCATTGAACTTGTCCGCTCAGGCGGGCGCGTAGCGCAGCAGCGTCACGCCCTGGGAGAGGCGCTCCGTGCCAAGCGGCGCCAGCGAGAGCGACAGACCACGCGCGAAATACGGCTTGCCGCCGCCGAGCACGACCGGATGCATGTAGAGCCGGTACTCGTCGATCAGGCCGGCGCGGGCCAGATGCCCGGCCAATTCGGCGCCGCCGACGCCGATCTGGCCATCCGTCTCAGCCTTCAGCGACCTTGCCACCGCCACGGCGTCGCCATCCGCCAGGCGCGCATTGGCGCCGACCTCGCGGAGCGTCGTCGAAAACACGATCTTCGGCGTATCGCGCCACGCGCGGGCAAAATCCCGCTCGACCTCGGCGCCGGCCTCCCTTTCCGGATCGTCCCAGAAGCGCATCATCTCGTATAGGCGGCGCCCGCAGAGCTCGATCGCGGTCCGCCGCATGTCCTCGTTGAAATGCCGGTGCAGTTGCTCCTCGGGCACCGGCAGGCCGATGTTCCCGTCCGGCCCGGCAATATAGCCGTCCAGCGACATCAGCATGGAATAGACGATCCTGGCCATCGGCGCCTCCTTTGCGATCCGTCAGGCCAAGGATGCACATCCGATTGCATTTTGCAATCGGTTTGCCATGGGAAGCGTAGAAAGGAGGCGAGTCTCGGATCAGAAGCCGAAGAACTGCTTGCCGAGGAGATAGCCGAGCGCCGCGACCACCAGGGGGAACAGCGCCGGCGCGATCCTGCCGAGCGGCGAGGGTTTCATCTCTCTCGCTGGAGCATTGGGCTTGGCGTTGCCGAGGTTCTTGGTCATGGGGTCCGTCGCCGGAGTTCGTTGCCGGGTGACCTATAATATTAGAAATCGCTGATTAATTTTCTCACAATCCGATCGATGCAATTTGCAGCTATCGTCGGTAGTCGCTATTCCGCCTGCTGGGTGCGTTCGGCGAGCGCGAAGGCCTGCAGGTTCCTCGATTTGCCGAGGTCCTGGTCGGCATTGGCGATGATGGCGTGGAAGGCGGCGCGGGCGATATCCTTCTTCTTGGCATTGGGATGCACCTTGCGGACGGTCTTGACCAGCTCCTTCGGTGTCATTTCGGGGGTGACGAGGCGCATCAGCGTATCGCCTATGGCCTGCAGTTCGCTGGCGTTCATAACCAGAACCCTGTCTTTGCTGCATGAACCCAGCATATAGCGCGGCCACAACGTCACTTTTGTGATACGCGCCGAACAAGCCGTCTTGCGGCCTTCGTGACCAAGGCTGGCCAGCCGCCACGCCGGGGCCAGGGCGAGCGTGGCGGCTGCAAGGGGCGGGCGGCGATGGGTCGCGACCGCCTGCGATCTTCGCTTACGCGGGCACCAGAATGGCGATCCGATGGATGCCGACTTCCTTGCTCGTGTTCGTCGCCTCGTCGGTCTTGCCCTTGGAGCAGGTATACATGTCACCCACCTTGAGCTTGAACTCCTTGTCAGCCTTCTTGATGGTGAATGCACCCGACGTAATCGTGCACACCATGTCGTTGTCCATCACACTTTGAGGCGCGTGTGCTCCCGGTTGAAACACGACGTCGACAATGGAGATGCTTTTGTAGGCGGGAATATCGGAATTGCCGGTGCCGACCTCCACAACCCTGACGCCGGGCGCAATCTCCTTGCCTTCCTTCGGACCGTACTTCTTGGTCTTGGCGAATGTTGCCGTTGCGAACAGGGGCGCAATCGTCGCGGCCGTCACGCCGAGGGTAATTGCAGACCTGCGATTCATCTTGTTCATCGCATCCTCCCTAAACCTGCCATGCACGGATAAGCATGGCTGCGCAACATTAGCACGTTCTGATTTAAATGTGCAGAACGGCGCTGGCCAAAGCAATGCCAGAAAAGTGCGTGGCGGTTTTCCGTCCGGAATTGTGTAAAGCAAATAGCCGAGCTGCTCGCGCCTCACTGCTGCCTTTGCCGGAACTTCGAATGACAGCTTGAACAGTCCTGCAGGATGAGGTGCAGAAGATGTTCGGCTTGCATCTTGGCCGGATCGGCCTGCGCCGCGCCCGGCCGCTTGCCGAGCAGGCTGCCGCCATCCATCGGCGGGCCGGCCATCCGCATGTCGGCGGTGACCTCGGCCGGAGCTTTCTCGGCCTTGGCGGCGAGCGCGTCGGCGAGCCGGCCGATATGGCGGGCGAGCGCCTCGAATTCCGGCCGGGCCTGGTCGATTTCCGGCTTGGCGCCGGACGGCGCGCCGAGCGTGCCGTCTGGAAATTCGGCGATCAAGGCAGGGCTGGTGCGAACCTTGAGCGTTTCGGCCGCCGCCTTGAAGCCGGCCGCGTCATAGGCGCGCTTGCCGTCGAACATCTCGGCGATCGTCTTGGCCGCCGCCGCCATCTCCTTCATCGAGGCCTGGCGGGCCTTGACGAGAGCGTCGGCGCCGGCAGCGGCGGCAAGCGAGGAGGCCAGCAAAAGGATGGCGGCGGAAACGGTCCGCCTCACTGCACCATGCCCTCTCCGGCGAGCTCGTCGATGATCGGACAGTCAGGCCTCTCGTCGCCGCTGCAGTGCTCGATCAGGTGGCGCATCACATGGCGCAGGCTGGCGAGCTCGGCGATCTTGCGGTCGATCTCCGCCAGCTTCGCCTCGGCGATCGCCTTGACGTCCGCGCTTTCGCGATTGCGGTCGTGATAGAGCGACAAAAGCTGCCGGCACTCGTCTACCGAGAAGCCGAGGCTGCGCGCGCGCTGCAGGAAGCGCAGCCGATGGATGTCGGCCGCCGAATAGTCGCGATAGCCGTTGTCGGTGCGGGCCGGACGCAGCAGGCCGATATCCTCGTAATAGCGGATCGTCTTCGGCGGCAGGCCCGCCCGTTCCGATGCGATGCCGATGTTCATTCAGTTGAACTCCTATGCCTCGACGTCGAGGATGCCCATCATGCCGAGCTGCTCATGCTCGAGGATGTGGCAGTGATACATGCGCTGGCCGGGCCGCTCCTGGCGCAAGAGCAGCCGAACCGTCTCGCCGCGCGCCACGTTGACCGTGTCCTTCCAGGCGAGATAGGGCGGTTTGGCGACCTTGCCGCCGCGCTCGCGCTCGATCACCTGGAACTGCGTGCCGTGGAGATGGAACGGGTGGTCCATGTCGGCCTGGTTGACGATTTCCCAGAGTTCGGTCTCGCCGGCCCGGGCGACGATATCGACGCGCTCCATGTCGAAGGCCTTGCCGTTGATCAGGAAGCCCATCTCCATGCCAGTGGCGTTCATCGCCATGGTCTCGGTGAAGACGAGACGGCGGCTGACCGCGGGAGCCCCAAGCGGCGCGATTGGCCTGAGCCGCTCGGGCAGCGGCGGCATCGCTTCTCCCGGCGTTTTCGACACATCGACGGTGAGCAGCGTCAGCCCGGCGTCCGCAGGCCGGCCGGGACCCATCCAGCCGCGATCATAGTCGAGCGTGGCGAGCGTGGCGGTGCCCGCGCGGTCGAAGGCGACGACCAGCTCGACGCGCTCGGCCGGGCTGAGCATGATCTCGTCGGCCGCAACCGGCTTCCCCAGCAGGCCGCCGTCCGTCCCGATGATCGTCATCGCCGCGCCATCGAAGGCAAGCCTGAGGAAGCGCGCATTGGTGGCGTTGTAGAGCCGCAGGCGCCGCTTCGCGCCCATCGCCACGGTGAGCCGCGGGTTCTTCTGGCCGTTGACCAGCACATGGTCGCCGACGCGGCCGTTCATCAGGTCGTTCATGGTGTTGTCGGGCATCGAGCCGTCGGCGGCAAGGCGAAGGTCGGTGAACATGAGCACCGTGTCGCCATAGGCCGCCGGCACGGGATCGGCCTTCGCCTTGACGACGAAGGCGCCGGCAAGGCCGCGATAGACCTGCTCGGCCGTCTTGCCATGCGGATGCGGGTGATACCAGTAGGAGCCGGCGCTGCCTTCCGGCAGCTCGAAGCCGTAAACGCGGTCCGCGCCCGCCGCCACCGGGTCCATCGGATTGCCGTCCTGATCGGCGGGTACCGGCATGCCGTGCCAATGGATGGTGCTTTGCTCGCCCTCGATCCGGTTGGCGAAGGTGATCTCGACGCGGTCGCCTTCATAGGCCTCGATCAGCGGCCCCGGGCTCGTGCCGTTATAGGCAAGGATCGGCGTATCCCGGTCGGCGGCAAAGCGCGCCGTGGCGGGCGCCGCCGTCAGCTTCGCCTTGAACAGGCCGGGCTGGCCGGCCTCGTTGGCGAGCGTCGGCAATTCGCGCAGCGCCGCGCCTTCGGGCAGCGCCGCGGCGTCAAGCGCCATGGCGCCCATATCATGGCCGGCATGGCCGCCCATGCCCGACATGGAATCCATGTCCGACATGCCGTCCATCTTCATCTGCGCCAGCGCGCGAGAACCCGACAGAACCGCTGCCAGGCCTGCCGCCAGAAAACCGCGTCGATGCATCTTTTTCTCCTGACCGTGATTGGGAACGCGCGCCACCGGAAGACTTCGCCGCCGAACCTAAGGGTTCCAGCAACTGGAAGGTCAAGCCCGGTTGGACAGGCTGGTGGATTCGGGGCGAGCCTCAAGCAGCACGGCCCGCCGCGATTTCGCTAGCCGTGACGATCTCTGTTGCCGCAGCACGCGGACTGTCGTCCCGCGCGAGCCCCCTGTATCGGCGGACACGGAACGTCTCCATAGGAGCAGAACACGCAGCAGTCTCCCCTCTTCGGCCGAGCAACGTCCCGCACCCCCGGCACTCGTAGAAGAACTGGCAAGCATCGGCCGGCATTGCCTCGAGTGCCTGATGTCCGCAAAGAGGACAGGTGAGGGTGGAAGTGAGCTGCGTCATCAACTGCGCTTTGCCAGCCCGGTCAGGTCCTTAGATATTTGACGAGCGCCGCGATCGCGAGCACGAGCGTAACAAACACCAAGATCCAGATGATGGCCATGCCGCCCATCATCCATATGCTGCCTGAACCACCCATCATGGCAGTCGTTCTCCATGGCGAAAGCCGGACTTCGCCGGCGCATGTCGGCGATTGCGAGGTAACCTAGCTCGTAGCGTCAAGACGACAAGGACGCGGCGCAGGCCGACGCCCCTGTCTACTCTTACATACCCCCGCCGCAGCCGTCCGAGAGGTCCCACACATCAACGATCTGCTCGCCGGTGAAGCGGTGCTCGTGGATCAGGTATTTCGCCAGCCCGCCATACACCTTCCAACGCCAGCATGGGCAGCAGCACGGCCCCTTCTCCTCGGAATTGGCCATTGCGTAGTCATAGGCCTTCTGCTCGTCTCCGGTGAGCTTCAGATCGTAATACGGCATCATCTGCTGCGCTGTCGCCGCCGCAATGTCATACGGATCGCCGGGGATCATCGGGATGGCGCGGTACTTGGCGAGCCCTCGCACCTGCTCGCCATAGCGCTTCAGTTCCATCGGGCTGCAACACGAGCCCTTGATGCGAGCCATCGCCGGCATGGTCGCGATCGAGTCCGTGAACTTGGCCGAGCAGGTGCTGTTGCCGTTCTCGCTAAGATCCTTGAAACGCCTTGCCAATTCCGGGTCCTCGGCGGCGATTGCCGGCTCCGCCCGCTCGAAAAGGCCTACTGCTGTGGCGACGCCGAACGCGCCGAGGACAACCGTGCGTCGGTTTGGGGTGCTGGTCATTTGCCGGCCCTCGCTTGGTTGACGAATGTTTTCAGTGTCGCAAGGTCGGTCGCTCCGGGATAAATCTGATCGCCGGCGACGAAGCCCGGCGTCCCCGTTATTCGCAGCGCCTGAGCCAGTTCCGTGTTGCGGTCTATCGATGCCTGGATGTCCGGCTGCCGCATATCGGCCTTCATGCGTTCGACGTCCAGCCCGGCCTCGGCGGCGGTCTTGAGCACGACCGCCTCGGTCACTCTTGTCTTTGCCGTATAGAGCGCCTTGTGAAACGCCGCGTATTTGCCTTGCTTGTCGGCGGCGAGCGCGGCCTTGGCCGCGAACACGGAATCGGGGCCGAGGATGGGGAATTCCTTGTAGACGATTCTGAGCTGCGGATCGTCGGCCACGGCCTGTTCCATGATTGGTGCCATCATTCGGCAATAGGGGCAATTATAGTCGAAGAACTCGACCAGGGTGACATTGCCTTGCGCATTGCCGCCGACGGGGCTCTGCTTGTCGTGAAAGACGTCGGCCGTTCGCGCGTTGAGCACCTTCCTGGCCTCGGCCGCCTCCGCTTGACGCTGGCGCTCGTCCAGGCTCTGCAGCGCCTGCACGAGAACCTCCGGATGCGCCAGAATGTAGTCGTGTATCCTTTGGTCGAGCTGGTCCTGGGACATTTCGTCGGCCGCGAATGCTGGTCCCCGCGCGCCTTGAAAACCTGGATTGAGCAAGAAGCATCCCGCCAGTGCTGCGAGCAGGATGGTGCGAAGGCTGCTGCCTAAGAATCGGCTGGTGTACGCCCTGGTGAACATGTGCTTCCCTTCTCTTCGGAGCGTGATCCTGCCTCACAGCAGGTTCTTCAGTTTCGCCAGCCAGCCTTCGCCCTGCTCATGGTGAGGGCGCTCGATATTGTTGGTGAGCGCGTTGACGAAGGTGACGAGGTTGACGGGCTGGAAGTTCAGCCCGTGGAAGTTCGCCCGCCAGCGGCCCTCCCTGTCGATCACATGGGTGACGATGCCGTGCATCTGGTAGCCGTCACCGGTGAGCGTGAATTTGTGGCCGAAGGCTTCTGCCAGCTTGCGGGTCGCATCCTCCGGCTGGTCTTGAGCCGTGGTCAGGAACAGCCAGTTGACCGGGTCGAGCCCATGTGTCGGCCCGTAGGCCTTCAGCACATCGGGCGTGTCTTTCCGCGGGTCGGTGGTTATGCTGATGAAGACGACCCGATCCTTCATCGGTGTCGAGTTCACCATCTTCTGGACCTCGGCGACCTTCTCGGCGTGCAGCGGGCAAACGTCCGGGCACGAGGTGTAGATGAAGTGGAGCACGACGACCTTGCCGGCGAGATCGGCCGGCCGCACGACGCGCCCGTCGGCGGCGCGCAGCGTGAAGTCGGGCAGCGGCTTGTCGATCTGCTGGAAATACTTCTCGTCGCTCTGTAGCCTGGCGTCGATGTCGTCCAGCGAATGCGCCCGCGCGCCATGCGCGAAGCCGACGGCCAGCGCCGTCAGCGCGAACAGGCCGCACAGCAAACGTATCCCTTGGTCCCGAACCAACGAAACACACCGCGCCGCCGGCTGGCTTTGCACCGGGGAAAACATCAACCACTGCCTTTCATGTCGGCGGAAAGCGCCTTCGTACTGTCGGCGCCTTCCCTCGCGGAATCGTTCCCGGACTGGCACGAACGGCCCGTCATCCGGTTCATGCACAGACCAAGTGCGCACATAGCGACGCAGGGCAGCAGGCTGAGCAGCGCCGGCGCAATGCCGGCGGCGACCAGCCACGACCAGTTGAAGGCAAGGCCGGCGACGGCGATGGCCACGCCGGCAGCGATCAGGCCACGGCGCCCGCCTAAAGTGGAGCGGACGATGGATCTGCGGCCCGGTGAAACCTGCCGGGCCTGGGTCAACTCTGTCGTTGTCATCTCATTTCCTTCTCATTTGGCGGCGATGCGGCCGCGGATGAAGTCGACCATGTCGGGAGCGTCCCACTCGGCCGGGCCGATCAGCCGGCCGATTTCCTTGCCGTCACGATCGATCAGTAAGGTCATCGGCAGGCCCACCGCGCCAAGCGTGAACATCGCCTTGGCGGAGGTGTCGATGTTGAGCGCAAGGTGCGTGACGCCAGTCTCGGCGAAGAATTTCTTCACGGCGTCGGGGCCTTTGCGGTCCATGGACAGCGCGACGACCTCGAAGTCCTGCCCGCCGAGTTCGGCCTGCAGGCGATCGAGCGTCGGCATTTCCTTGCGGCAGGGCGCACACCATGTCGCCCAGATGTTGAGCAGCACGACCTTGCCGGAATAGTCGGCCAGCGTCTTCGGCTGGCCGGCGGCATCCGCGAAGCTGATTTGAGGCACGGCGGCGGGCGTATCGAGAACGGCGAAGTTCTGCGGCGCCTCCGCCGCCGCTGTGGGCAGCGAGGCCGCAAGCAGCATTGCCGAAAGGGCCACGGCCAGTTTGCTTGCGGTCATAGGCGCTCACTCCGTCGCATAGATGGTTGGCGCCTTGCCGTCCTTGGTGAAGGCATAGATCGTCCAAGTTCCGTCCTTCTCGCCACCCATGCCGGGCGCGCCGGCCGGCATGCCGGCGAGCGTGATGCCGGCGACTGCCGGACGTTCGGTGAGAAGCTTCTTGACGATTTCGACCGGCACCAGGCCGTCGACGACGTAGCCATCAACCATCAACGTGTGGCAGCCTTCGAGGTCGGCGGGCACGCCTGCATCGTTGCTGATCTGGGAAAGATTGTTGACGGGCTTGATCTCAACCTTGAAGCCGTTGTGCTCAAGGTAGTTCGCATAGGATTCGCAGCAGCTGCATTGCGGGTTCTTGTACATCACCGCATTTATGGTTGCCGCGAACGCGGGCAGCGGTGTCGCGATCAGGGCGGCAAGAGCGGCAAGGCGGAAGGTCAATTTCATTGCAGTTCTCCTTGGTTGAAAATCAGGTCACCCGAAAGACGGTCATGAGGCCAGCCATCTGGTGATCGGCGACGTGGCAATGCAGCATCCAGTCGCCAGGATTGTCGGCGACGAAGGCGCATTCGACGGTGTCCTTCGGCGCAAGCAGCACCGTGTCCTGCCATTGCCGGTGCGGCACGGGAGCGCCGTTGCGGGAGAGCAGCAAAAGGCTGAACCCGTGCACATGCATCGGGTGCCACCAGGCGGTTTCGTTGCGCATGGTGAGGTGGCAGGTGATACCCCGCCGCAGCGTGAACTGCGGCGCCATGCCGGCATGACCGTCGCCGGTCATCGACACGCCGTTGATCGCCCAGGCGGGCGTGCCGTTCATGCCGGGCATCGTCATGCCCTTCATGCTCATGCCCATCTTGCCGGACATGCCCATCATCCCGCCGACGCCGGCGAGCTTACCGCCGCCCATCATGCCGCCTTGCAGGACGATCTCCTGCCGCACGGCGTTGGCGAGATCGGGCTCGGGCAGGGGATTGCGCGGCAGGGCCGCCGGCGCGTCCGGCGGATGCACCCTGAGCGGCGGTGCTTGGTCATAGGCAAGCGCGGCCACCGTGTAGGCAAGGCCGTCATAAAAATCGTCGACCACCTGGTATCGGCCACCCGGTTTGCCCTGCATGTCGAGCGCGATGTCGACGCGCATCGCCGGGGCCAGCACCAGACGGCCGTCCTCCGGCTCGTGCGGGTCGCAAGGCTGGCCGTCGATCGCCAGGATGACCGGCCGGTGTCCCTCGAAGCGCAGCGCCATCATGCGCGCGAGCGCGGCATTGGCCAGCCGTAGCCGGACGCGCTCACCGGCCCTCACACCCTGATCGGCCGGCGCCATGCCGTTGACGGTCACGAGATTGCCGACCCGGCCGGACATCGCAGCATCCATCGCGCTGCCGAAACCGCCGGCGATCCGGCCATCGGCGGCAAGCCGCCAGTCCTGCAGCATCCAGATGAGGTCGCGGTCGAAGGCGACAGGCTCTGCCTCCTCGACGATCAGCGCGCCGGCAAGGCCGCGGCCGAGCTGCACGAGGCTGTCGGCATGCGGATGGTACCAGAAGGTGCCGGCGTCCGGCGGCGTGAACTCATAGATGAAACTTGCAGCCGGCGCGATCGGCGGCTGGGTCAGTCCCGGCACGCCGTCCATGGCGTTCGCCAGGCGGATGCCATGCCAGTGGACCGTGGTGTCCTCGGTCAACCCGTTCTCGACCGTGATGCGAACCGGCTGGCCTTGCCGCAGGCGCAACACCGGGCCGGGGACGGTGTCGTTGTAGGCCCAGGTCGGGGTAGGCGCGCGGTCGGGGCCGGCCAATTGCGCCTGGCCTGGCGCAGCCCTGAGGGTGCGTTCGTCAACGGCGGATGCGCGGGTGGGACGCATCGGCAGCGACATGGCAGTTCCAGCCGCTACGGCGAGAAAGCCGCGACGGGACAGGAAAAGATTGGAACCGGAATTCATTTATGTGCTCTGCGATCTCGATCGACGACGGGCATTCCGGCGCGAGCCGGATTGCCGTGCGAGCCCGCGACGCGGCGGCGCGCGAAGCGGGGATCAGACGCCAGGGATCAGCCGCTATGCGGCCGATACGGCGTCAGACGAGAGCGGTGGGTCGGGGAGGAGATGGGTCGGGCAGCGAACTTCGCCCGCGCAGCAACGGGGTGGGCAACGGCGATGGCTGCTGCACACGCGGCGCGATCGCCATGGCCAAGTCCTGCGGCAGCACGGCGAGAACGGGTGCGATGCAGTCAGGTGGGCAATGCATCGGACCGCCCTTGCTGCCCAAATCCTTGAGGCACGCCTTGCAGTCCTCATCCATAGCGCCGCCGGCCATCTTGTCCATGCCGCTGGCGGCAGGCATGGCCATGGTGTTAGCGCCTGCCATCCTGGCCGACATGACGCTGGCCTGCGCCGCGGACAGGCTGAACCCGGCGGTCAAGAAGACCGCGAGCAGCATGACCATGAGATGTTTTGGCGACAGTCGAGCCATTATCCCCTTAGGCTGATCGGAAAGCGCGGCTTTTGCAAGTCGCAAGCCCGTGATTTCCGCGTGGGCGCGGCATCGCGTCTCATCCTCGGCGCGCCGTGCTTGGCGTTCGCCCGTCCGGCCAGGCAATCCGCTTTGTGGATCATAACGGCCTCGGCCGCGTTCATCCGCAGGCGGGGGCAGGCACAACCTCCGAGCGAACGGCGCGAGGGAGCATGCTTATCCAACCGATCGATTATTTCCTCGTCGCCTGGTTCGCGCTCGCCGTTGCCTCGACGCTCTATGTCGGCTTCGACCAGTACCGCAACAATCCCGAGCCGGTGGTGATGAAATGGGGCTTCATCCTGGTGACGCTCTATATGGGCCCGCTCGGCCTGCTGCTTTACGTGCTCGCCGACAAGGAGCCTCGCCCGGGCGAGCATGAGGCTTTCACCGGTCCGCTCTGGAAGCAGGGCGTCGGCTCGACCATCCATTGCGTCGCCGGCGATGCCACAGGCATCATCCTCGCTGCCGTCATCACGGCGACGCTCGGCCTGCCGATGTGGCTCGACCTTATCGTCGAATATCTTGCCGGCTTCGCCTTCGGCCTCTTCATCTTCCAGTCGCTGTTCATGAAGTCGATGATGGGCGGCA
Source organism: Mesorhizobium shonense (assembly GCF_040545255.1). Classification (NCBI taxonomy): domain Bacteria; kingdom Pseudomonadati; phylum Pseudomonadota; class Alphaproteobacteria; order Hyphomicrobiales; family Phyllobacteriaceae; genus Mesorhizobium; species Mesorhizobium shonense. The sequence goes on along the minus strand of NZ_JBEPLM010000001.1, from coordinate 206,617 downwards.
CCTATCGGGAAAACGTCCGCAACAGCTTCCTGCCCGAATTCATCTCCATGAACTTCATGATGGCCGGCATGGCGCCGGTCATGAGCTTCCTGATGATGGGCCGCGACATGCGCGCCATGGAGCCGACCGAACTGTTGTTCTGGGGCGCGATGTCGATCGGCGTGATCGCCGGCTTCACGCTCGCTTATCCCGCCAATGTCTGGCTGGTCGCGCGCGGGCTGAAGCATGGCCTGATGACCGAACGCGAAAAGCCGGCCGAGGCAGGTGCCCGGCCGGCCAGCGAACAGCATGTGCGGATGCAGATGCAGCAGGCCGATGCGCGCGGCCATGGCCATCATCGGCAAGGCAGCGGCCGGGCTTCGGGCAAGGGCGGCGCCGGCCACCACATGCACTCGGATGCGACCGCGCCGCAGGTCGCTGCCATCGGCATGGCCTCGCTGGTCGCGCTCGCCATCGGAATGATCGCGCCTGCGAACTGGCTGAACCTGACCTTGTCGGCGCGTAACGTCGGCGGAGTGATCATGCCGCAGGGCATGATCATGGACCGCGACACGCCGGCCGACACGATGCGCGACATGGCGGCGGCCGATCCGCGCCTGGTGACCGTCTCCTACGGTCTTGCGGCCAAGGGGGACCAGGAATTGCCGTTCCGGATGGAGAACGGCGTCAAGGTTTTCGAACTGAAGCCGTCGGTGATCCGTTGGCACATCCTGCCGGACGTCACGGTCGAAGCCTATGCCTATAACGGCCAGATCCCCGGCCCGCGCATCCATATCCGTCAGGGCGACCGCGTGCGCATCAATGTCACCAATGCGCTGCCGGAGGAAACCACGGTGCACTGGCATGGTCTGATCCTGCCCAACCAGATGGATGGGCCGGCCGAGATCACGCAGCCGCCGATCGAGCCCGGCGGGACCTATTCCTACGAGTTCACGGCAAATCAGCACGGCACCTATTTCTACCACCCGCATGCCAAGCCGGATCGGACGCAGGCGCTCGGCCTCTATGGCGCGCTGATCATCGACCCCGCCGATCCCGCCGACGAGGTCGCGGCCGACCATGACTATGTCATCGAGTTGCAGGAATGGCTGGTGCGGGAGGGCCTGACCTATCCTTCGATGCCGATGGACGGCGGCATGCCGAACTTCTTCACCATCAACGGCAAGGCCTATCCCGCGACCGAGACGATCCGCATGAAGGTCGGCGAGACATTGAAGGTGCGTTTCATCGGCACCAACAACGGCTTCATCCACCCGATGCATATCCATGGCGGGCCGTTCGAGGTGGTCGCCCGTGACGGCGAGACGATTTCCCCTTCGGCCCGCTTCCTCGCCGACACCATCAATGTCGGGCCGGGCCAGCGCTACGATGTTGTCTGGACGGCGCGGCGCCCGGGCAAATGGCTGATCCACTGCCACATCCCGCACCACACGACGAACAACAATGTCGAGGAGAAGGGCGGCGGCGGGCTGATGGTCGTCATCGATGTCACGTGATCGCGGCGGTGCCCTCGCTATCCCAAGATTCGGCGAACGCGCCTGGCGCTCGGAACCCTTGCCGCTCCCGCAGGGTTTATATGCGAGGCGAACCGCCATGGAAGACAAACCGCCTGCCGAAAACCCGGGAAGGACCATCGCCATCGTGCTGGCGCTCTGTCTCGTCATCATCGCCTTGTTCTTTATTGGCTTCAGATATTCGGAGCGCGACCAGGGAGCCTTGATCGTGCCCGGAGCGGTGCAGGGCAGCAAGTGATCGGCGCGAGGCTTTTGCCTGACAGGCTGAAGGTTCGCGCCGGCCGCATGGTCTTGCGGCACGGCGCGCCTTTCGGGCACGGAAGAGACTGTAACGCTTTGATTTTGCGCATGATCCCTTCCGAACTTTTTGGCCAGGGATCATACGCCCTGGAAGAAACAGGTTTTCCGAAACGTTTATCGAACAGGCAACGTTCAACGCCTGGCGCCTGACATCGGCGCCCATGAGCAAGGAACCCCTCCGGCAACAGCGCGCACCGCGCCCGGGGCCCAGGGAGACAGTGCATGTCCGCCAACGCCTATATCAACCGGATCGCGACAGCGGTTCCGGAACATGAAGTCCATCAGTTCTACCTGCGCTACGCGGCCTCGATGCTCGCCGCAGACCGCAGGAGGATATTCGAACGCATGGCCGGCCTCGCCGGCATCGAGCATCGCTTTTCCTGCTTTGCACCCGCGCTCGACCCCGAAGGGCCGTCGGCTGATCTTGCCGGAACCTTCAGGCGCGGCGCGTTTCCCGGAACGGCTGTGAGAATGGCGATGTTCGGCGAGGCCGCGCCCGTCCTGGCGCAAAAGGCCGTCGACGGGCTGCACCTCGGCGACGAGGCATCGCGCGTCACCCACCTCATCGTCACCTCTTGCACCGGGTTTTCGGCGCCCGGCATCGACCTCGACCTGGTTCGGCGCTGCAACCTGCCAGACAATATCGAACGCACGATGATCGGGTTCATGGGCTGCTACGCTGCCGTCAACGGCCTCAAGCTTGCCCGCCACATCGTGCGCTCCGACCCGCGGGCGAAGGTGCTGTTGGTCAATATCGAAATATGCACCTTGCACATCAGGGAAACCAGCGAGTTGGAGAAGCTTTTATGTTTCTGCCTCTGGGGCGACGGCTGCGCGGCAAGCCTCGTCACCGCCGAGCCGCCCGGCATCGAGCTCGACTCCTTCCGCTGCGCCGTCGCGGACGAGCAGCGGGAATTGATGACCTGGGATATCCGCGACCATGGCTTCGACATGGTCCTTTCCGGCCAGGTGCCGGCCGCGGTCCAGCAAGCGCTGCGCAGCAACCAGGACGCCATCCTCGGCGGCCGGCCGCCGGAGGCGATCGACCTCTGGGCCGTGCATCCGGGCGGCCGCACCGTTCTCGACGCCGTCGAGAGGGCGTTGAACCTCGAGCCCGCCGCGCTCAAGCCGTCGCGCGAGGTGCTGCGCCGATACGGCAACATGTCGTCGCCGACCGTCATGTTCGTGATGGAAGAGATGCTGAAGAAGCCGGGCGGACTTCTCGGATGCGGCATGTCGTTCGGGCCAGGGCTGACGGCCGAGACCATGCTGTTCAGGACCGTCGCATGACCGCGCTCGCCCAGCGCAGCCTCGTCCCGGAAATCCTGGATGGGCTTGCGGCCGACGATCAACGGGCGCTGCGCTCGCGCCGCGACCTTGCCCGCATCAACGCGCTGATGTTCCAGGCGCCGATCATGGCCTCGCTCATGAGGAAATTTCTGCCGAGACCGCCAGGCCGCATTTTGGAGATCGGCGCCGGCGACGGCACCTTCATGCTGAAAGTGGCGCGGCGCATGGCAAGAGATTGGCAGGACGTGGAGCTGACGATGCTCGATCGCGTCGGTCTCGTCACGCCGAAGCTCGCGGCCGATTTCGCCGGGCTGAGATGGACCCTTGAAACCATCACGGCGGACGTCTTCGACTGGGCGGAGGAGGCGGACGGTAGGCGTTTCGATGCAATCACGGTCAACCTGTTCCTGCACCATTTCGACGACGACGGGCTGCTGCGCCTGTTTTCGCTTTTGCGGCGCATGGCTCCGCTCATCCTGGCGACGGAACCGCTGCGGGCAGGCTTGGCGCTCGCCGGGGCGCGGCTCCTCTGGATGATCGGCGCCAACGACGTCACCAGGCATGACGCCACGCAGAGCGTGCGCGCCGGCTTCCGCGGAAGCGAGCTTTCCGACCTCTGGAGCGCTGCCGGCGGCAGGCCGATCGAGGAGCGCCGCGCCGGAGCGTTCTCCCATGTCTTCGCCGGCGCGGCGGAGGTGCGGGCCGGGGCGACACCTTGAGGCGGCCATCCACTCACGATGCGATCGTCATCGGCGCCGGTCCGGCGGGCACGTCGGCGGCGCTGGCGCTTGCCCGGCGCGGATGGGCCGTCGCGATCGTGGAGAAGAGCGCGTTTCCGCGCCGCAAGGTGTGCGGCGAATACATCTCGGCAAGCAATCTGGCGCTTCTCGATCGGCTGGAGATCGGCAACGCCTGGCGGGCCGCGGCCGGTCCAGAAATCCGTCGCGTCGGCCTCTTTTCCGGCGACACCGGCATCGAGGCGCCGATGCCGGGCGCGAGATCGGGGTTTGCCGCAAGAGATGGCTTCGGCCGCGCGCTCGGCCGCGACATACTGGATACCTTGCTGCTCGATGCGGCCCGGTCGGCCGGTGCCGAAGTCTTCCAGCCCCGGCGCGTCGTCGCCATCGAACGCTGTGGCGCCATTCAGGCGGTGCGGATCCAGGCAACAGGCGAAAAGTCCAGCGACGAGGCGACAATCCTGCGGGCGCCGGTGATCGTCGCTGCGCATGGCTCGTGGGAGCCGGGGCCGCTTCCGAGCCAGCTCGGGAAGTCCAGCCGCCCCTCGGACCTGCTCGGCTTCAAGGCGCATTTCACCGGCTCGTCGCTGCCGCCGGACTTGATGCCGCTGCTGACGTTTCCCGGCGGCTATGGCGGCATGGTGCTCGCCGACCACGGCCGCATGTCGATCTCCTGCTGCATAAGGCGCGATATGCTCACCCGCCTGCGCGGCAGCCTCGCCCGAGAGCGCGGCGGTCATGTCTCTGCCGCCGAAGCCGTCGAGCATCATATCATGGCGACATGCCGGGGCGCGCGTGAAGCCTTGGAGCAAGCCCATCTCGACGGCCCGTGGCTTGCCGCCGGGCCGATCCGGCCAGGCATCCGCGCGGGCTACGAGGCGGACATCTTCCGGGTCGGCAATGCCGCAGGCGAGTCGCACCCGATCATCGCCGAGGGCATATCGATGGCGCTTCAGTCGGGCTGGCTCCTGGCGCGGGAGCTTGGCGAGGCGGCAAACGGGCTGGAGGCACGCAAGGCCGCCGGCAGGCGCTACGAGGCGGCCTGGAGAGGATTGTTCTCGACGCGGGTTCTTGCCGCTGAAGCCATTGCCCGCATCGCGCTCGGTCCCGGCGGCGCGGCAATGATGGCGACGGTCGTCCGCAATTTTCCGCGGGCACTCACCTTGGGCGCGCGGCTCAGCGGCAAGACGGAACCCGTCCCCGGTCTGGCCGGAGTGCGCGTGGCCCAAGGCTAAACTTTCGTTTTAGGCTACAGCCACGATGACATGCGCCTGAATTTTGGCGGCAACCTCGCCGCTGCCGTGTCTGTCTGCGATGACCGAGGTGGCGTAGTCGGTTGCGGCTTGCAGTTTTCCCGCCTCCCTGGCCTCGATTTCGTTGCGAAGCAGGGTTCCCTGGCAATAAGCCACGGCCGGAAGGCGCGGCGAGGATGCGCGGCTTTGTTCGACTCGCGTCTCGATCGTCACCTGGGAGAAGCCTGCGCCCGCCAGGTCTCTGCGGATCAGGTCCTTGTCGTGATACCCGTGCGGTGTGCGTGCCAGGAAGCGCGGCGGATCGTTCGGAAAAATCCTCGCCAGGGCATTCGTCACGTCATAGGCAAATATATTCTCCTCGATGCGGTCCCATACGCTGAACAGGAAGCGCCCTCCGGGTCTGAGCACGCGCTTTGCCTCGCGATAGGCAGCCGAGCGGTCGGGAAAGAACATCGCGCCGAACTGACAGCAAACGAGATCGAAGGCCGCATCCTCGAACGGCAGCGCCAGGGCATCCGCCTGGCGCCATGTGACGCGGCTGCCGGGGCCTTGCCGCGAAGCGGCATAGTCGAGCATCGGCTGATTGAGATCGGTCACGACATAGCTTGCGTCGGGGGACAGTTTTGGCGCCAGCGCGCGGGTGACGACCCCGGTGCCCGCGGCGGTCTCCAGGACGGCGCCGGGCGAGAAGGACGCTACCCGTTGCGCAAGATCGGCGGCATAGGGCTCGAAAATCAACGGCACCATGTGCCGGTCATAGTTTTCCGGGATCGAGCCGGCGAACACCTTGTCCGTTTCCAACATGCGATCGCCCGCTGTCCTTTTGCTGGTTGGCAAGACTAGCACATAGCTGTTTGTTTTGGCTCGTTTTCGACCGCGGGGCGTCCCACGGCATATGCGGTTATGCCGGCTACTGCGAACGCCGAGTCTATGGAACATTCCGGACCTATCGGAGTTCGATATGTATCCGGCTTTTGCCGCCAAGCCCGTGATGCGTTGTGATGTGGCCTGAGGCGGCGCTCGCCACGCCTCCGGGAGGCATTGCTATGGCCCACCATATGATCACCCACAATCCGCACAGCACGGCAAGTATTGCCGGCCATCCTGTCCATGCCATGCTGATACCGTTCCCGATTGCCTTCTTCGTCGCGACCTTCGTTTGCGACCTTGTGTTCTGGCGAACCGGCAATCCGGCCTGGGTCGCCCCTACGCTCTGGCTCCTCGGGGCAGGGTTGATCATGGCTGCGCTGGCCGCTCTTGCCGGTCTGACCGATATACTGGGTGATGCTCAGATCCGCAGTCTGCGGGACGTATGGCTTCACGCCGGCGGCAACGTCATTGTCGTCCTGATCGAGCTTTACAATTGGTACTTGCGATATACCCAGGCAGAGGCGGCGGTGGTGCCGGTCGGCCTGGTCCTGTCGCTGATCGTTGTCCTGATCCTCCTGTTCACCGGCTGGAAGGGTTGGGGAATGGTCTATCGGTATCATGTCGGCGTCGCCGACGGATCGGACGAAACACGCTGAACGCGCGACGCTTACCGGTGTTTGAAGCAAGGCTAGGCTGTCAGGAATTGCGTAAAAACAAATAGTTGAACCGGATGAGCGATTCAAAAGATGAACAGCTCAGGGCACCCCAGGCCAGCGGGGTGTCGGACGACGGGTTACGGGTCGGTTTGAAATTCGATCTTCCACTACGAAGGAATCGCCACGGCACTCCGAAGGATGTAAAATAGCTTGTCGTCCGCACCGAGCCGAGGCACACGGACGCTTGAAAGAGTAGATCACGCTTTCGCCCATCCAAGGGGGAGGAAAGCGTGATGGCTTTCACCAAACACAGCGGCATATTCACGCCGATCGAGTTGGAGCTTCTCTGGAGGGTATTCGATCAGTTGTGCAACGAGCGCCGTTTGGCCCTCAAAGACGGGGACCAAAGAGAACAGCTTGCCTGCGAAGTCATCGAAGCTTTCCAGAACGGTTTCACCGCCGAAGCGGAGTTGTGGCAGTCGCTTTCGAAGCGCCGTTCGGCCAGGGCGTGAAGCGACCTGATTTGACCAGCTCTATTGTTGATTTCGGCACGCGGCGAAACCTTCCTTCCTGCCGCCGGTTCGCCTCGCGTTCCCCGCCGACAGCGATGTCGCACCTCTACGCGGCACGCTTTTCCTGCCGCTTTTTTACCTCAATCCGTCTTTAGCTGGCGATCGTCCGAAAGGGCAAAACCTTCGCGTTTGCTTGACTCGGCCCGCAAAAACGGGCAGCAAAAGCGGGCGAGGGAGAGCATTTTTACCGTGGCGGAGACCATGGAGGGCTCTTTTTTCGTATGGACCGTCGCCACAATGGCGATTGGTGGAGGGATTGGTTAACCATCTTTGTCCATCTTTTGAATCAATCGGCAACAGACGCGTGAAGGTGCAGGGGGCACCAGGCGAACTGTGATCGTGACGGGTGCCAGGTCCGCAAACCGGCATGCCGATTGAGAGTGGTCGTATGGCGTTTTTGCGTTTGAAGAACCGGGGTGACACTCCTGAGAGGGGTTCAACTTCGAAGAAATCTGGTGGTCATCGTTGGGTTGTGGTGCCTGCTGTCGGCGCCGCGCTCGCCCTGTGGTCGGCGGCCACGCTGGCCGGCCTCTATTCGGTGAGCACCTCGCTTACCGCCGCTTCCAACGGATTGCCGCAGAGCCTGCTTGCGCCGCGCAACATTGCGCTCGCCGACCAGCGCCGCAAGGTCGCCAATGCCTGGGCGCCGCGCCTTGCCGCGACCGGCGGCTACAAGACGGGCTCGCTCACCGCCGGCTGCGATGCCGGCTGCCTCGGCCTCGCCACCAGCTTTGCGCACTCCACCCCGACCCCTACCGCCCTGGTGCATGACGGCAAGGCGGCGCGCCTGAAGCCGGCGGCGCCTGACAGCGTCGCGTTTGAAAAGCTCAGCGTTGCGCGTGAGAAGGCGGTGGAGGTAGCGTCCGCCGCGGACGTCGCCGACCGTTTCGACAGCGTCATCAAGCGCGCCGGGCTTTCGCCGCAGAAACTTGCCGATGCCTTCCAGCGCGCCGAAAGCGCGCCTTTCCTGCTTGCGAGCCTGCCGGCGGCAAGCCGCTTCGGCGGCGTGGCTGAGAACGACCCGGCCCGGATCGATCCGACCCAGATCGGCCCGACCTCAAGCGGCCCGGCCGAGACACGCTTCGGCTCAAATCAGGTCGACGTCCAGCGTGCCTCCGAGTTGGCGCTGGCTTTGGCCAATGTCATGCCCGAAGAGACGGTCGACGTGCCGACCGCGGTCGAGCTCGCCAACGGCGATGCGCCGGATCTGGCAGCCGGCGCCTCTGACGGTGCTGAAGTCTCGGGGCAAGCCGTCGCTCGCCAGGGTGAAGTGCAGGTCGCCTCGCTGCCGCCGCAGGATGGTTTGCCCGACAGCATCGCCGTGCCGGGCCTGAGGCCGCGCACCTCGCTCGATCGCGCGACCGAGACGCCCGAACAGAACGCCGCGAGGAATCCGGAGCCGGCCAAGCCGCAGGCAACCCAGGCGGCAAAGCCCCAAGCTGCCAAGCCGGGGCCAGGCAAGCCGCTACCCACTGCCGTCGATACCGCGGAAGCCCCGCAGTCACCGCGATCGCTGAGGAGTTCCGACCAGGCGCTTCCGGGCGTGCAGGACTCGAAACCGATCAATGCCGCGCCGGCCAAGCGTGGCAAGGCGCAGCCTTCCGAGATGCTCGCCTACGCCAAGCCGGACACGCCCGAACGCGGCGGCCTCGGCAGGGCCTTCGGGAGCTTGTTCAACGGGCCTTCGACGGGCAATGGCGTCGCCGTTTACGACATCTCTGCCGGGACGGTCTATATGCCGGACGGCTCGAAGCTGGAGGCGCATTCCGGGTTCGGCTCGATGGTCGACCAGCCACGCTTCGTCAACCGCAAGAATGTCGGCCCGACGCCGCCCGATACCTACAATCTGTCGATGCGTGAATCGCGCTTCCACGGCGTCGAGGCGATCCGGCTGACTCCGACCAGTGGCAAGAACAAATACGGCCGCGACGGCCTGCTCGCCCACACCTATATGCTGCGTGGCGGCCGCGCCGAATCCAATGGCTGTGTTGTCTTCAAGGACTACCACCGCTTCCTCGCCGCTTACAAGAAAGGCAAGATCAAGCGCCTCGTGGTCGTCCCGCGCCTGACCAGATCGCCCACCCAGGTCGCCCAGGAAGGGCGCCAGGGCTGATCCAGGATTTCACGACGTTTGGAATTGGCGGAAGCCTCCCCAACGTCGTCATCCTGGGGTCTGCGCCGCGTCGCTTCGCTCCTTGCTCTGCCCCAGGATGACGAAGCGATCGGCGTTTCGGCTAACCTCCAAGGCATGCGATACGCCAACGCAAACATACCCAACCGGTCAGAATTTATGTGCCAGGGAACTAAAGCATGTCTCCCGAAAGTGGGAACCGGTTTCGGGACAAAGACATGCGCAAAATCAAAAAACTAAAGCGCATCGAGCGAATCTGAAAGATCGCGACGCGCTTTAAGTCAACGCCGTCTCTTTCTGCCTTGGCCCGGATCATCGCCGCCGTCGGCGCGGCGAGCGTGATGAACCGTGCTTGCGGCGCGGCCGCAAAGCTCACCGCGAGCGACGCGAAGCGACGGCGACCTCGTAAAGCGCCGGTGGGAAACGTCGAAAATCGGCGGGATTGAGGGGACGGCAAACATATCGACCCCTCCCAGAAGGTAGATATGGCGCAACCCGGGCTTGCGGCAAGACTCCCACCATGCCGTATGTACCCTGCCCTTGATCTCGATTTTTGGACAAGGGAGTTCCCGAATGCGGATTTTGTTGTCGACCTACGGTTCGCGCGGCGACGTGGAGCCGGTGGTGGCGCTCGGCGAGCGGCTGCAGGCGCTCGGGGCCGAGGTGCAGGTGAGCGTCCCCGGTGATGAGGAATTTGCCACTCTATGCTCCCGCGCCGGCGTGGAGCTGGTGCTGGCCTTTGCGCCGGTGCGCGAATGGGTAAAGGAGATGATCAGGCGTTCGTCGGCCGCTTCGCCCGAGAGCCGGGCGAAGCTCATCTCCGGCCAGGCGGCCGAGATCGTCGCCAGGCAATACGATGCGCTCATGGCGGCCGCCGAAGGCTGCGATGCCGTGGTGGCGTGCGGCCTCCTCCCCTCCTGTGCCGCCGTGCGGCTGATCGCTGAGCAGCGGGGCATCCGCTACATCCTTGGCACCTTCTGTCCTGTCTGGCTGCCGTCGGCGCACAACCGGCCGCATGAATATCCGGGGCATCCGCTTCCAGCCGGCGTGACCGATAACAGAGCGCTCTGGGACCATGATATCGCGACCAAGAACGCGCTGTTTGGCGGCGCGATCAACGGCCTCCGCGCATCGCTCGGCTTGCATCCGTTGGACAATGTCCGCGATTATGTCTTCGGCGATCCTGTCCTGCTTGCCTGCGACCCGACGCTCGGGCCATGGCCGCCCTCGGACCTGATCGAAGCCATGCAGACCGGCGCCTGGATCTTGGCCGACGAACGGCCGCTCCCCGACGGGCTGGAAGTCTTCCTCGATGCCGGCTCGCCGCCGGTCTATGTCGGCTTCGGCTCCATTGCGGTCGCGAGCGAGGCCGGCCGTGCGGCCATCGAGGCGATCCGCGCTAGGGGGCGGCGCACGATTATCGCGCATGGCTGGGCCGAGCTCGGCCCGATCGACGATCGCGACGATTGCTTCGCCGTCGGCGATGTCAACCAGCAGGCGTTGTTCGGCCGCGTGGCCGCCGCCATGCACCATGGCGGCGCCGGCACGACCGCCGCCGCCGCGCGGGCAGGGGCGCCGCAGGTGGTGGTGCCGCAGATCGGTGACCAGCCCTATTGGGCGCGCAGGGTGGCCGAGCTCGGCATAGGTGCCGCACATGACGGCCCGACGCCGACTTTCGCGTCATTGTCGGTGGCGCTCGAAACGGCGCTGGCGCCCGAAACCGGCGTTCGCGCGAGAGCGCTCGCTCGCTTGATCCGCGCCGACGGCGCTGAAGTGGCGGCCAAATGGCTGGTCGATGTGTTGAGCCGACGGTGAATCTCACTGCGTCAGTTCCGCCAGCGCTCTTTGCAGCGGCGCCGGCGAGACCTGAATCGGGCCGGAGAAGGGCGCATCCATGTCGATGATCAGATAGACGGCGGCCGCCGCCAGCGCACCGGAGATGACAAACGTGCCGACGATGGTTGCGTTGCGCGGCGCCCGGAAGCCGAAACTGGCGAAGATCAGCGTCAGCCATGCGACGAGCAGGGCGATCAGCGGTGCGGGGATGGCGCCCTCGGACTGTTCGGCCAATATCCAGCGTTGCTCGATCAGCTTCTGGAGTTGCTGTGTCGCAGCCTGCTGTGCGGCGGTCTGCCTGGCATCCGCGGGCGTCAATCCCGCCAGGATATCGCCGACCTGATTGAGCAGCAGCTCCGACAGCCTGTTCGGGACGACCGTTGTGTCGCTGTCGGCGGTGGAGGTGTCGACGACGCGCTGGACATAGGCCGTGAGCGATTGCCGGGCCCCGTCCGCCTCCGGTCCGTATTGCCGGAGCGTTCGGTCAAGCAGGATGATATCGGTCGCGAAGGTGTGGACGTTGCTGTTGATGGCCTCGAATGTGTTCTTGGCCGAATTGATCATCAGGCCGAGCACCAGCGAGGACAACACCACGAACAGGTTGGCGGCAAGCCGCACCACGGCGCTGGTGTCGTCCTGGCGGTGGTGGGTCGGAAAATGCTCATAGACCATCAGGCTGACGATCGCGGCGCCAGTCAGACAGGCAAATATCCCTAACCCTATAAGTACCTCACCCATGGCCGATATTGCGCACGGCAAAGATCGCTTGCCAATTGGGTGTGCGAATTCGTCATCCTAGGGTCTGCGCTCCGCTTCGCGTCGCTCGGCCCTAGAATGACGACGCCCACAAGCGTTCACTGCATTGCGAAAACCGCTTCCAATGCCAGCGCAAGACGCTATCTATGGCGCGGGGCGGCTCCACCCTCATGATCATTACGAGGCTTTCAATGACAATACGCGCTGTCGTCTGGGGCGAGAACATCCATGAGCGGACCAACGAGGTGGTCGCCGGCATCTATCCGGAAGGCATGCACACCACCATCGCCAACGCGCTCAACGCCGACAAGGCGATCTCCGCCTCGACCGCGACGCTGGAGCAGCCGGAGCACGGCCTGCCGGAATCCCATCTCGCCGAGACCGACGTGCTGGTCTGGTGGGGTCACAAGGATCATGGCGCTGTCGCCGACGAAGTGGTCGAGCGTGTCGCCCGCCGGGTGTGGGAGGGCATGGGGCTGATCGTGCTTCACTCCGGCCATTTCTCGAAAATCTTCAAGCGGCTGATGGGCACGCCCTGCACGCTGAAATGGCGCGAGGCCGGCGAGCGCGAGCGGCTCTGGGTGACGAGCCCCAGCCATCCGATCGCCGAAGGCATCGGCGAGTTCTTCGAAATCGAATACGAGGAGATGTATGGCGAGCAGTTCGCCGTGCCGGAGCCGCTGGAGACGGTGTTCATCTCCTGGTTCCAGGGCGGCGAGGTATTCCGCTCGGGCCTCACCTACCGGCGCGGCGCCGGCAACGTCTTCTACTTCCGCCCTGGACACGAGACCTATCCGACCTATCACGACGCGACGGTGCAGAAGGTGCTGCGCAACGCGGTGAAGTGGGCGCATAACCCGCAAGGGGCGAAGCCGGCCATCCTCGCTGCGCCGAACGTGCCGGTCGACAAGGCGCTGGAGCCGATCGTCGAGCGCGGCGGCAAGCTGCACGCGCCGGGCGAAGCCGGCTTCCGCTAAGCGGTCTTCCGTCTGGGGTTGCGTAAAAATAGCACTTAGACCACAACCGCGTCATGTCATTGAATCGAACCAATTGGCTCGGAGAAACAAAATGCGGCTTTTGATACTTGGTACCGGCTGGATGGCGCAGGAACATGCCCGCCGCTTCAGCGCCATAGAAGGGGTCGACATCGTCGGCGCCGTCGATGTCGATCCGGCGCGCGTCGGCGAATATGCCGACGCCTACAAGATCCCGAAGCGCTTCACCTCGCTGGAGGCGGCGCTCGACTGGGGCGATTTCGACGCCGTCGCCAATGTCACGCCCGATCGCATTCACCACCCGACCACCATGGCGCTGATCGCCGCCGGCAAGCCGGTGCTGTGCGAAAAGCCGCTGGCCGAGAATTTCGGCAAGGCGAGCGAGATGGCCGATGCGGCGGAGGCCGCCGGCGTCGTCAACATGGTGAACCTCACCTACCGCAATGTGGCTGCGCTGCAGAAGGCGCGCCAGATGGTGCAGGCCGGCGAGATCGGCACGGTGCGCCATGTCGAGGCCTCCTATCTGCAAAGCTGGCTGGTGTCGAAATTCTGGGGCGACTGGCGCACCGATCCGAAATGGCTCTGGCGGCTGTCGCGCGGCCACGGCTCGAACGGCGTGCTGGGCGATGTCGGCATCCACATCCTCGATTTCGCCAGCTATGGCGCCGCGCTCGACATCGACCATGTCTTCTGCCGGCTGCGCGCCTTCGACAAGGCGCCGGAAAATCGCATCGGCGACTATCAGCTCGACGCCAATGACAGTTTCGCCATGACGCTCGACTTTGCCAACGGCGCCTTCGGCGTGGTGCATGCCAGCCGCTGGGCGACCGGTCACCTCAACGAGCTCAGGCTGCGCATCTATGGCGACAAGGGCGGCATCGAGGTTGTGCACAACCTTGATGGTTCGATGCTGAAGGCTTGCGTCAGCGAGAACGTCGAGAATGCCAAGTGGGAAGAGCTCGACGCCGGCACCGTGCCGACCAACTACCAGCGCTTCTTCGAGGCGGTGAAGAGCGGCGTCCAGACCGAGCCGAACTTCCGCCACGCGGCGGGCCTTCAGAAGGTGCTCGACCTCGCCGTGGTCTCGGACGGGAAGCGCGCCGAGCTGAGGGCCAACGCCGACACGCAGTGAGGTCGAAACTGCCAATCTCCCCCCTTGCGGGGGAGATTGGCTGACATCACGCCCTGCGATAAATCCCCACCGCCGCCGCGACCAACGCCGCATTCCCGTCGGCCACGCTTCCGTCCGGCAATTCCTTGCCATCCTCCAGCCCTACACGAGTCGAGAATTTTCTCCTCGCCGCCCGCTCGACGAAGGGCCACACCGTCGCGTTCTCGCCATGCAGCAGGATTGAGCGCCGGATGCCTTCGCGCTGCATCACCTTTTCGATGCCGTTGGCAACCGCGAAGGCCTCGTCCAGCGTCTGCTCGGAAATTTCGATCAGCACGCGCAGCACCCGCCCGCCATGGTCGAGGCTGGCCAGCCTGAGCGCATCGCCGATCGATGCAAGCCCGGCCTCGATGCCGACGCCGCGGTCGCGCAAGGTCCCCATCACTTCGGGTGCCGCCGCCTCGCTGAGGTTGACGGAGGCGTAGTCGGGCAGCTCGCGCCAGCTGGCGATGGCCGCCAGCGTGCGCCTGTCGTCCTTCTCGATCCAGGCGCCGGTGGAGACGCCGATCAGCGTGCCGGGGCAGGCGCGGCGCAGCGCCGCTACAGTTCGGTCCATCGCTTCCGGGGCGAGGCTTTCCTGACGGTCGGCGCCGCGCGCATGCACATGCAGCTCGGCCGCGCCCGCCGCGATCGAAGCCGCGCCGTCGCGCGCCATGGCGTCCGGGTCGAGCGGCAGGGCCGGATGGAAATCGGCGGGACGCGCGCCGTTGATGCAGGCCTGGACGATCATGTGGGGCAAATCCAGCTTCAGCCTGTGTTCATTCTAATTGCGAAGCCTTGAAAACGGAACGGGGCGGTCATTGCCGACTGAAGCAGGGCCTGCGGCGCACTGCACAGGGGTATTGCGGCGAAACGCTTGAGCGGGATGTAAGCATGATGTATACATATTGTCTATGAGTAAGCGACGCGAAACCGAGGCTTCTGTCTTGGGCGGTCATGCCGACGCAGCACAGGACATCGTCTACCGCTGGCTGAAGCAGCATGTGCTCACTTTGCCCAGCCAGGAAGGGACGTTCCTGACAGAGGCGGAGGTCTGCCGCGGCACGGGAACGTCGCGGACGCCTGTGCGCGAAGCGCTTTTGCGGCTCGAAGCCGACGGGTTGCTGCGGATCGTGCCCAAAAAGGGCGCCTATGTGCCCCCCATCACAGAGGCTGACATCGAAGCGGTCATGCAGGCGCGTGGCCTGGTCGAGGAGTGGTGCTCCCGCCGCGCCGCGAGTTTCGGCGAGATGCTTGCCGCCGAGCTGGACCGTCTGATTGCCGAGCAGGTGGAACTGCGGCAGGATCCGGTTGCCTTCATCGAATGCGACCGGGAATTTCATCGCACCATCGTGCGCGCGGCCGGCAACCCGGTGCTCGCCGATTTCTATGAGAGCTTGCGAGACCGCCAGTTGCGCATGGGTGTGCATGTAATGACCATTTCCGGCGGGCGAGGCGAGAGCGTTCTTGCCGAGCACGCCGCGATTGTTGAGGGAATACGCCGCGGCGACCCCGAACAGGCAGCCGCGGCAGTCGCCGAGCATCTAGCATGTACGTTGGTCGCGTTGCGGCTGCCGGTTTCGGCCGGATGGGCCGCCCGAGCGCAGGTGGCGACCGCAGGGCTTATCAACAGGAATAACGGCAGGCTGCGAGTGACTTGATCTGATGACTTGACGGACGGCGTCGAAAGGGGCGGGCGTGACCATCGAGCGGGAAACGGTTTTCGACTTGCATGCGTTCCGGCAGGCTCTGGGGCAGTTCCCGACCGGCGTGTGCGTGGTCACCTGCCTAGCCGATGGCGTACGGCTCGGCATGACCATGAGCTCGTTCAACTCGTTGTCGCTCGAACCGCCGCTCGTCCTCTTCAGCATCGATCGCAAGGCAGTCAGCCTGCCGCTTTGGGAGAGGGCCGACGGTTACGCGGTCAATATTCTCTCCGAAAACCAGAAGGACATTTCCAACCGCTTCGCGCGGTCGCTGTCCAACAAATGGGTGGGTGTGCGCTTCGAGCAGGCCGGCTCCGGCGCCCCGTTGCTGCCCGGCGCCGCGGCGTTGTTCGATTGCGAGCCATGGGCCAGGCATGAAGCCGGCGACCATGTCCTGTTCATCGCGAGGGTCAGGCAGTTCCGGTCTTTCGGTGACCGCCGGCCACTGGTTTTCAGCAAGGGACGTTACGCGGCGCTGCAGCCGGGCGAGACTTTGGCGCCGCTCTGGCCACTCGACATCCATTATTGACTTCTTGGCACGATTGGAGGGCAAGATGATCAAGACCGGCGCGCAGCATATCGAGATGCTAAGGGACGGCAGGCAGGTCTACGTCAACGGGCAGGCGGTCGGCGACGTCACCGTCCATCCAGCCTTCCGCCGGACCATCCGGTCGGTGGGCTCCCTTTACGATTTCCAGGCACGGCCCGACAACCGGGAACTGATGACATTCGAGGTTCCCGAGGGCGGCGGCCGTGCCAATCGCATCTGGCAGCTGCCGCGCAGCCATGCTGAGCTTGTCGAGCGGCGTAGGGCGCTGGAAGCCTGGACGGAGCTTCACTACGGCTTTCTCGGCCGCGCCCCCGACCACGTTGCTTCCTGCATTTGCGGCATGTTCATGGGCATCGAAGTTTTCGAAGCCTACGACAAGGTCCGCGCCGGCGCGCTTTCCGAATATTACCGCTTCGCCAGGGACAATGAACTCTACCTCACTTATGCCATCCTCAATCCGCAGGCGGATCGTTCGAAGCCGGCGAGCGAACAGCAGGATCGCTTCCTCACTGCGGGCGTCGTCGACCAGGATGCAGGCGGCCTGACCATCCGCGGCGCCAAGATGCTGGCGACGGGCGGCATCATGGCGAACGAGGTGTTGATCACATGCATCCAGCCATTGCGTGAAGGCGACGAACCCTATGCGGTCTCCTTCGCGGTGCCGATGAATGCCGGCGGGCTGGAGATCCTGTCACGAAAGTCCTATGAGGAAAGCGCTGTCAACGTCTTCGACAATCCGCTCGCCAGCCGCTTCGACGAGAACGACGCGGTGCTTTACTTCGACGATGTGAAAGTTCCCTGGGACCGCGTGGCTAATCGAAAAGACGCAGCGGTCGCCGGTCACCTCGTCAGAGGGGCGGGTAAAGTTCTTCAAGCTGGCCTGGGATGCGGTCGGCTCGGAATTCGCCTCGCGCCACACCCAGTACGAAATGTTCTATGCTGGCGCCAGCTTCGTCACCAAGGGGCACAGCTTCCGCACCTTCGACTGGGACCGCTGCACGCAGCTCGTCGACCACATGCTGGACAGCTACTCCCTGGATGATGGAGCCGGTCGCGGCGCCTTGGATGCTGCTTGAGGTTCGCCGTGCCTATCCACAAGGAACACAAGGAATTCCACGCTGTCGAAATGGCGGGCGAGGATTGGCATAGGCCGCCCGGCTATCCGCCCGGCATCGAACAGAAGATTCTCGCCGGCTACCTCGATGAAGCAGGCAAGACGGGCAGCCGGACGCGGCTGCTCCGGTTCCTGCCTGGCGCCTTCACCTCGGTGCCGTTTGTGCACGAATACTGGGAAGAGGTTTATCTGCTTTCCGGCGATCTCATCGTCGGCGCGGCGTCACCCAAAGAGCCGGCGCAGAGTTTTGCTCCCAACACCTATGCCTGCCGTCCACCAGGTGTCTATCATGGCCCCTTTCGATCGCAGACGGGATGCCTTTTGCTGGAGCTTCACTACTACGAGACGTGATGCCGATTGTCGTTTTTGCAGGGTGCGTGAGGTAGCGCCGCTGAAAGCTCCTCAGGCCAGATGCTCCGCGCGCAGTTTCTCTTTCATCCGCGCCAGTGCCGGCTCGCCCCCGGCCGCGAGCTCCCTGGCGATCCGGGCGAGATCACCGTCCGCCCTACGATATTTGCTCCCCCAGGCGCCCTGCGTCGCAAGCACCGGCAGAAGGTCGATGCCGGCCTCAGTCAGCCGGTAGATCGCCTTCAGCCCGTGAGATGGATCTTCGCTGCGGGTGAGGATGCCTTCGTCCTGTAGCGTCTGCAGCCGTTCGGCCAGTGTGCGCGACGAGATGCCTTCGTCCGACTGCAGGAACTCGCGAAAATGCCTTTTCCCGGCGAAGACCATGTCGCGGATGATGAGCAGCGTCCAGCGGTCACCGATGAGCTCGAGCGAGAGGCTGATCGGGCAGCCGGATCTTTCCCTGGTCGACATGGATTTATGGTTCCATTTTTAAATCACTTTACTATTGACACCATTCTCCTTATACGTCAAACGGTTCCGAAAGTAAATCGATTGTGCTCGACAAATCGCTTGAGGAGGACCGCGCGATGAAAAAGCTGATCCTGCAGATGCAGATGTCGGTCGACGGCTTCGTCGGCGCCGATGAGGACCGTCGCTGGCAGCTCTGGGAATGGGGCGGCGACAGCGCCTGGGACGAGGAGCTTAAACAGGACTTCAACGCCGTCTTCACGACCATCGGCACCATCCTCTTGAGCCGCAAGATGGCTGAGGAGGGCTATCTGACCCATTGGGGCAATGCGGCGAAGAAATATCCGAAGGACCCTTTCTATGCCTTTGCCCAGCGCATCGTCGAAGCTGAGAAGGTGGTGGCGAGCGACAAGCTCCAGGCTTCGCGCTGGGAGCGCACGCGGGTCGTGAGCGGCGACCTGCCGCGCGAGGTGAACGCGTTGAAGGCGGGCGAGGGCGGCAACATCGCCGTGTTCGGCGGCGCCGGCTTTGCCGCGGCGCTGGTCTCGGCCGGTCTGGTCGACGAGTTCCAGCTCTTCATCAACCCGGCGGTGCTGGGCAGCGGCCGCCGCATCTTCGACCAGGGCGGCTTCGCAAGGCTGAAGCTCATCGGCTCGAAAGCCTATGCCTGCGGCATGGTGGTGAACCGCTATGCGCCGGCTGGATGAGTGATCTGAATCAATCTGGCAGCGCGCCGTCTCAACCGCTTGTTCGCTTGCGCTTTTCCGGGAGGAAAGGGGAACTGTCCGGGATCCACCTTACTGGCCTTGACGAGACGCCAGCACATTGATTTTCCGGCATCCCGCTTCATCATTGGCCGCGGCCGCGAGCCGCAGGGCGTCATGCGACGTCAGGCCAATAAGTACGCGGCCGCCAAATTCGGCGGGCCCCTCATTGGCCGTATCAAACACCGTCCAACTGTCGGTCGGATCCCGTAACGCGACGAATCTCATCCGAGACTCCATCCATGAAGAGCCTCTAATATAGAAGGCGTTTCATGGCGCTCCTATGATCTAGCCCACATACGCTTTTGTCCGATTCGGTACCGGACGGCAAATCCGCACCATGCGCTTGGGCAACGCAGCGCCGTCACTGCCCCGCCTGGTCGGCGTCGGTCAGCGTGCCGAGGAAGGCGACGATGTCGTCGATCTCAGCGTCGGTCAGCGCCGGCCGGTCGCCGGGTCTCTTGCCGTTGAAGGGCGGGTCGGTGTTGAGGTTTCCCCGGTAAGCTTTTGGCAGGTCGTCGAATTTGTTGACGGTGCCGTCGGCATTTTTCGGATACCAGCGGCCTGGGTCGCTGTCGCGGCTGGCGTAGAAGGCGACCGCCTCGCGCAGCGTGTGGAAATAGCCGTTGTGGAAGAAGCTCTTGCGCAGCGCCACGTTGCGCAGCGTCGGCGTCTTGAACAGGCCGCAATATTCAGCCCGGCCCTTGAAATCTATGCGCAGCGGCCCACAGAGCCCGAGATCGAAATAGTTGGGATCGGCATTTGCCGGGATCGCCGGGTTGCGCGGCACGGCAATGGCGATCAATCCGAAATCGGTGAACTGCGGCGGCTCGCCGTCGTTCGCCGGTTCGCTCAAATGGCAGCTTGCGCAATTGCCCTTGTTCTCGTCTTCGAACAGCGCGCGGCCGTGCAGCTCCTGCGCGCTCAAGGTCGCCTTGCCGGCGAGGAAGGCGTCGTAGCGGCTGGAATAGGGATAGAAATCGGCGCTGCTCTGCTCGAAGGTGCCGAGCGCTTCCACCGCCGCGTCGAAGGCCTCGGACGGATGCTCGAACACGTCCGCGCCGAAGGCCGCCTTGAAGGCATCGGCATAGGGCGCGTTGCGCAAAGCGGCGACTACGGCCCCTTCATCCTTGTTGCCCATCTCGAAGGGCGAGAGCAGCGGGATCCTCGCCTGGTCCCTGCCGTGGTCGGCGCGTCCGTCCCAGGTCAGTCCGCCGGTCGGGCCGTTGTCGACGCTCTCGTCGCCCTCGTCCTCGGAATCATAGAAATGCTCGGTGAAGGCCGGCGCCGCCTGCAGGTAGCGCAGTGACGGCACGGCGCGCTGGCCCGGCTGGTCGAGGCTCGGCCCGCCCATCTCGACCGGCGCGGCCGATGCCGGGCCGAAAGCGTGGTTGGGATCATGGCAGGACGAGCAGGCCTGCTTGCCGGACGCGGACAGCGACGGATCGAAAAACATTTTTCGCCCGAGCGCCGTCAGTGCCTCGGCGCGCGCGAAGGCTTCCGCGCGTGACATCGGACCGGGGCGGGTACTGCCCGCCGGCAGACTGTCGGCCGGCCACAAGGTGATGGTGGAGGCAAGCGTCGCGACCGCGGCGGATTTCCATCGTGTCATGACGCTGAATCCCGTTTGCCGTTGGCGCAGGCGCGCATTGCCACGGATTGTTGACTGGCAGAACCAAATTGCCAAGCTGGAACACGGCTTGTCCGAACGCTTCGCGGACTTTTGCCATCACAAGAGGAAAGCGGGAGCCTGCGCTGGCGATGAACGGCAGCGCCCTCGGCGATTGCCGAGATGAATTCCCGTCCGCTATCTATGGCCATCAGATCGGACGAAGGACATTCGATGAGCGAGCTAAGGATCAGAACGCGTGCGACCGGCGCTTTGGCCGTCCTGCCGCCAGGAGGCCTGCCGGCGGTGACGACGCCGACCGGCGGCACGGTCGACGTCGTGACTTCGGTGAGCGCGCCGGGCTTCAACCCGCTCGACCTGCTCTATGCCTCTTTGGCCGCCTGCATGGCGCTCAGTGCCCGCATCGCGGCAACCCGCCTCGGCGTCGCCGACCGGCTTGGCGAGGTGAGGGCGGAGGTCAGCGGCGAAAAGGCGAATGACGAGCCCTCGCGGGTCGAAAAATTCAACATCAGGCTGGAGATCGCCGGCGATCTCGACGCGGCCACCAGGCAGCGCATCGTCGGAGATGCCGAAAATATCTGCACCGTCTCCAACACGCTGCGCTGCGCGCCAGCACTTCACGCGACGCTGGGGTGAGGGACATCCCATGGCGCATCTCTCCCCGATCGACTACGCGACGGCTTCGGCTGAAATCCGCGCCGAGCATGACCGGGAACTCGCCTTGCGCGGCCGTATGACCAACATGAAGCGCATCCTGCTCAATTCGCCGGCGGCGCACCGCATCTACGCCGAATGGTTCACTTTGCGTGATCTTCTCAAACCCACGCTCGACGACCGCGCAATCTGGCTGTTCTCGAAGGCGATCTCCGAGACAATGCGCGCCGAAATACCGGTCACCTTCTTCCGCCGGGCGCTGATCGATTCCGGCCTCGATCCCGAAACGATCGTGCCCACAGCCGACGAGGCGCTGCTGATCGGCTTCGGCAAGGCCGTCGGGGCTGGCGCCAATGCCGTTCCGGACGAGACTTGGACAGCGCTCAAGGCGCGCTATGATCAGACGCTGCTCGTCAACCTCACCGCCTTCGCCGGCATCATGGTCGCGACGTGTGTGTTCACCAGTGCGGTGAAGGTGGAGTTTGATCCGGAGCTGGAGAGGTATCGCAGAAAAGGCTGAGGTCGCGATCCTTCGCCCCCCTCTGTCCCGCCGACATTCCGGCGATCCAGTTCTCCACCTCCGCAGGAATCGGGTGGCTCCGTTCCCACATGCGCCCCATTTTCTGAACAAGCAAGCGATGGAGCCAAACCATGACCATCCACTCCCTCAACACCAAGCGCGCAAGCCGCTCCGCCGAAGCCCGCGTCGTAGCGCAAGACTGGCGCGCTCTTGTCTCCGAGCTCAGCGCCCATGGCTCAGCCGTCATGCCGGGCCTGCTGTCGCCCGAGGAATGCGCCGGGATCGCCGCGCTCTATCCGCGCGAGGAGCATTTCCGCAGCCATGTGGTGATGGCCCGCCATGGCTTCGGCAAGGGCGAGTACCGCTATTTCCGCTATCCGCTGCCGGACCTGATCGAGGGCCTGCGCACCGCGCTCTATCCGCATCTCGCGAGCGTCGCCAACGACTGGAACGAGAAGATGGGCGTGGCGCAGCGCTATCCTGCCGACCATGCCGCTTTCCTCAAGCGCTGCCACGACGAGGGCCAGACCAAGCCGACGCCGCTGCTCTTGCAATACGGCCCCGGCGACTTCAACTGCCTGCATCAGGACCTCTACGGCGCGCTCGCCTTTCCGCTGCAGGTGGCGATCCTGCTATCCGGACCCGGCGAGGATTTTACCGGCGGCGAATTCGTGCTCACGGAACAGCGCCCGCGCATGCAGAGCCGCGCCGAAGTGGTGCCGCTGAGAAAAGGCGACGCGGTGATCTTCGCAGTCCACAACCGCCCGGTCGAGGGTTCGCGCGGTTATTATCGCGTCAACCTGCGCCACGGCGTCAGCCGCCTGCGCTCAGGGCGGCGGCATACGGTGGGCATCATTTTCCACGACGCGAAGTAGGGCGCAGCTGATCTCCCCCCTCGAGGGGGAGATGTCGCCAAAGGCGACAGAGGGGGTCGCCTCGCGTGAAGCGCCGACGCCTTCCGCGACGAAAGAGGAGGTCGGCACTCTATGTGAGACGACCCCCTCTGTCCTGATGCCGGACATCTCCCCCTCAAGGGGGGAGATCACCTCATCTGCGGCGTTTGCGCTCTTCCCTCCGCGGCTTCCTTCGCGTACACGCCCGGGCAAATCCCGCCACCTCAGCGCATTTACCCGGACCGCCCCATGATCCGTCTCGAAAGCATCGGCAAGCAAAACGGCCGACAGATCGTCTTCATCGAAGCCTCGGCCGCCTTGCTGAAAGGCGAGAAGATCGGGCTTGTCGGCCCGAACGGCGCCGGCAAGACGACGCTGTTCCGCATGATCATCGGGCAGGAGCAGCCTGACGAGGGTCAAGTCTCGGTCGATCGCGGCGTCACCATCGGCTATTTCAGCCAGGATGTCGGCGACATGGGCGGAATGAGTGCGGTGGCGGAAGTGATGGAAGGCGCTGGGCCGGTGAGCGCGGTGGCCGCCGAAATGCGCGAGCTCGAGCACGCCATGGGCGATCCCGACCGCGCCGACGAGATGGATCAAATCATCGAACGCTACGGCGAATTGCAGCACCGTTTCGAAGAGCTTGACGGCTATGCGCTGGACGGACGCGCTCGCGAGGTGCTGGACGGCCTCGGCTTCAGCCAGGAGATGATGGACGGCGATGTGGCAAAGCTGTCGGGCGGCTGGAAGATGCGCGTCGCGCTGGCTCGCATCCTCCTGATGCGGCCGGATGTCATGCTGCTCGACGAGCCGAGCAACCATCTCGACCTCGAAAGCCTGATCTGGCTGGAGAAATTCCTGAAGGATTACGACGGCGCGCTGCTGATGACTTCGCACGACCGCGAGTTCATGAACCGCATCGTCTCCAAGGTCATCGAGATCGACGCCGGCGCGCTCACTTCCTATTCCGGCAATTACGAATTCTACCAGGAGCAGCGGGCGCTGGCCGACAAGCAGCTGCAGGCGCAGTTCGAGCGCCAGCAGGCGATGCTGGCCAAGGAGATCGCCTTCATCGAGCGTTTCAAGGCGCGCGCCTCGCATGCAGCCCAGGTGCAAAGCCGGGTGAAGAAGCTCGACAAGATCGACCGCGTCGAGCCGCCGAAGCGCCGGCAGACGGTGGCCTTCGAATTCCAGCCGGCGCCGCGCTGCGGCGAGGACGTGGCGACGCTGAAGGGTATCCACAAGTCCTATGGCAGCCGCTCCATCTATTCGGGTCTCGACTTCCAGATCCGCCGCCGCGAGCGCTGGTGCGTGATGGGCGTCAACGGCGCCGGCAAGTCGACGCTTTTGAAGCTGGTCGCCGGCGCCTCAGAGCCGGACGAGGGGACCGTGGCGCGCGGCCCGAGCGTCAAGATGGGTTATTTCGCCCAGCACGCCATGGAACTCTTGGAGGGCGAGCGCACCGTCTTCCAGACGCTGGAGGATAATTTCCCGCAGGCCGGCCAGGCGCCGCTGAGGGCCCTTGCCGGCTGCTTCGGCTTCTCCGGCGATGAGATCGAGAAGAAGTGCCGCGTGCTGTCAGGCGGTGAGAAGGCGCGGCTGGTGATGGCGCTGATGCTGTTCGATCCGCCCAACCTCCTGGTGCTCGACGAGCCGACCAACCACCTCGACATGGCGACCAAGCAGATGCTGATCGAGGCGCTCGCGCAATATGAGGGCACGATGCTCTTCGTCTCGCACGACCGCCATTTCCTGGCGGCGCTGTCGAACCGCGTGCTGGAGCTCACGCCCGACGGCATCCACACCTATGGCGGCGGCTATACGGAATATGTCGCGAGGACGGGCCAGGAAGCGCCGGGGCTGAGAGGGTAGGGCCGGCTTAGAAGTGAGGCGGCCTCTGCTGTGGGCCGACACCCTCCGGTCGTCATCCTCGGGCTTGGCCCGAGGATCCATGCCGTGACCTCTGCCGAAGAGTGCAGCGGCGCAGAATTCTGCAACTGTTGCAACGCTTGGAAGTCACGGAATGGATCCTAGGGTCTGCGCGCGTCGCTTCGCTCCTTGCTCCGCCCTAGGATTGTTTGAGAAGGATCGGGTAGTTTGGCGGCCGGGACTGCGGCGCATCACAGCCAGCAGTCCCGGCGGCAGGCGACCGCCCTTAGGACCGGGCAACACCCGACGTCATCATGGTCCCTGCCGCCTTTGTCCGCCATCGCTTGGAGAGTTGATTGGCCGCTGGCCTGAGCCACGCCCGCAAACAATCCGAAGCCTTTAGAAGGATACCACCAGCATGGCCTTCTTGCATCAACAACCGCAATTGTGCCTCGGCTTCGACATCGCCAAGGACACCATCACCGTCTGTGACGGCGCCACCACCCGCACCATCGCCAATCAGCGGCGCGCCATCCGTGCCTTGCTCAAGAGCTACAAACACATCGACCTTGTCGTGTGCGAGCCGACCAGAGGTCATGAAAGCCTGCTGCTCGAGGAGTGCCTGCGCGCCGGCATCGCCTGCCACCGCGCCGACACGCTCAAGGTCAAGAGCTTCATCCGCTCCTTCGGCACGCACGGCAAGAGCGACGCCATCGATGCCCGCATGCTTTGGGCCTACGGCCGTGAGCGCTGGGCAAAACTGTCGCTTTGGCAGGCTCCGGATGCCGATGCGACCCGCCTGCGCGCCCTGGTCCGGCGCCGCCAGGAGCTTATGGCCTTCAGGGGCGCCGAGAAGAACCGCGCCAAGGCACCTGGCGATTACGACCTCGCCAGATCCTTCAAGGTCGTGACTAAAGTCCTCGAGCGCGAGATCCAGGTCATCGATGCCGCGATCCGCGAGCTGATTGCCAACAGCAGCACTCTCAAGCACCGGGCAGCCATCTGCACGGCCATGGACAGTCTCGGCCCGATCGTGGCGGCCAAGCTGCTCGCCATCCTGCCCGAGCTCGGCTCCATGACACGCCGCAAGGCGGCAGCCCTTGCCGGCCTCGCGCCGCACCCAAACGACAGCGGCCAAAAACACGGCTACCGCAAAATCCGTGGCGGACGACCAGAGATCAGGAGCATGCTCTACATGCCCGCGTTGCACGCCGCTGCCGGAAGGGGCGAGTTCGCAGCCTTCTACAAACGCCTCCGCGCCAACGGCAAAAAGCCAATGGTGGCCATCGCCGCCGTCATGCGAAAGATCATCGTCACCCTAAACGCCAGGCTCAGAGACGCCGCCATTCCTCAGAGTTGATGACGAAGGCAAGGGGCTGTGCGTCTCTCTACTGGCTATCGCCAGCGCGCTTATCACCCCTTCGCCAACCCGCGCTCGATCAGCCGGGCAAGCCGCGCCGAAAACGCCCTGGCGTCGGCTGGCTTGTCGCCGTCGAGCACGCGCGCCTCGTCGTAAAGCAGATGCGCGGCATCTTCCTTGAACGCCTTTTCGTCCTCGCCGAGCTTCGCCAGCGCCGCGACGCGCTCGTGCCGCGGGTTGATCTCCAGGATCGGCTTCGCCGACTTGTCGAGGCGGCCGGCGGCGTTGAGCAGACGCTCGAACTGGCGGTCGGGGCCATGCTCGGGCGCGACCAGGCAGACGGCGCTCTCGGTCAGGCGGTCGGAGGCTTTCACGTCCGAGACCTCGTCTCCGAGCGTTGATTTCACGAAGGCGAGGAAGTCGTCGATCTCCGGCGTCGCCGTTGTTTCCGGCTTAGCCGCAGTGTCGAGCAGCGGGATCTCCGAAAGGTCGGCCGCGCCCTGCGTCACCGACTTGAACGGCTTGCCGTCGAATTCCGGCGCCATCGTCGTCCAGAAACTGTCGACCGGGTCGGTCAGGAGCAGTACCTCGATGCCGCGCGCCCGAAATCCTTCGAGCTGCGGCGAGGCTTCGAGCCGGGCGCGGTCGTCGCCGGCCATGAAGAAGATCGCCTTCTGCCCGTCCTTCATCGCCGCGATATAGTCGGCAAGGCTGCGCAGGGTTTCGCCGGAAGCGGTCGAGCGGAAGCGGGCGAGCTTCAAAAGCTGCTCGCGCCGCTCGTAATCCTCATAGAGGCCTTCCTTGAGCACGACGCCGAAATTCTCCCAGATCCTGGCGTAGGCCTCGGCATCGTTGTCGGCTAACTTGGCGAGGTCGCCGAGCACGCGGTTGGTCACGCCCTTGCGGATCGCGGCTAGCAGCGGGCTCTCCTGGATCATCTCGCGCGAGACGTTGAGCGGCAGGTCGGCGGAATCGACCAGGCCGCGCACGAAGCGCAGGTACCGCGGCAGGACATCGGCGTCGTCGGTGATGAAGACGCGCCGCACATAGAGCTTCATGCGCCCCTTGCGGTCCTGGTCGAAGAGATCGAAGGGGCGCGATCCGGGCACGAAGGCAAGCACGCTGTATTCCTGCCGGCCTTCGGCGCGGAAGTGGATCGTAGCGGCCGGCTCGTCATACTGGCCGGCGACGCTGCGGTAGAAGTCGGTGTATTCCTCGGGCTTGATCTCGCTCTTTTGCCGCACCCACAGCGCCGTGCCGTCGGCGATGTCGCGCGGCTCTGCGCCAGGCTTTTCGACCAGCGCGATCGGCACCGGCACATGGCCAGACTGCGACTTTGCCAGTCCCTCCAGCCGGTAAGGCGTGGTGTAGGAGGTCGCGTCCTCCATCAGATGCAGCACGACGCGCGTGCCGCGCTTCGGCGAGGCGGCAAGCGGCACCGGCGCGATCTCGTAGGTGCCCTTGCCGTCGGACGACCAGCGCCAGGCTTCCTCGCTGCCGGCCTGGCGGCTGATGACGTCGACATGATCGGCCACCATGAAGGCGGAGTAGAAGCCGACACCGAACTGGCCGATGAGCTGCGAATCTTCCGTTGCCTTGCCGGCCTCGACGCGTTCGATGAAGGCGCGCGTGCCGGAGCGGGCGATGGTGCCCAGTGCTTCTGCCATCTCGTCGCGTCCCATGCCGATGCCGTTGTCCTCGACGCTGAGTTGCTTGTTATCGGGATCGGCTGAAATGGTGATGCGCGGCTTTGCGTCCTCGCCCAGCAATTCGGGGCGGGTGATCGCCTCGAAACGCAGCTTCTCGCAAGCATCCGCGGCGTTGGAGATCAACTCGCGCAGGAAGACGTCCCGGTCCGAATAGACCGAATGCACCATCATGTGCAGCAGCCGCGAGACGTCTGCCTCGAATGTCCTTGTTTCCGTCGTCTTCGTATCCGTCATCTGAAATTTTCCACGTCTCTGCTCCGCCCGTCGCGCCAGGCGCGTTCAGGCATCCAACCTTCGATAATTTTCAATTGTGCCGGCGGCGCCCGGCTGGGGCCGCCCTCGGCACGACAATATCGTGACGAGACGCGAAGGCAACAAGGGGTTGGTTGCGGCAGGCGAAGGGCCGCCGCTTTCTTGCTCATCCAATCGCTATCGGTTTGAGGGCGCTCGCGAGGTCAAAAAGGCACTTGCCGCGCTTGGCAGAGGTGACGCTGGCGGAACGTCGCGCAAGCCTCTGGAAACCCGCGATAACCTTAATTTCTTCCTTCTTTTGGTCAGGCTTCCCGAGCGGCACGTAAAGGGATAAATTAGTAATTCGTTAAGTAATACGGCGGGTGTGAGCGTAAGAGGTGTGCCGTTATGAATTTCAAATCCCTGATCAAGCGGGCCGAGGACGTAGACAAGGAATTTCAGGAGCTTCAGTCGGATCTGGCGGAGGCGTTCGAGGAATGTCTTGCGGCTGACGAACAGACGTCCCTGGAGGACGATGCGCCCGCCGAGGTGGCGGCAAGCGGCGAGGATCCGCCACAGGGAGCCCAACCCGATCCGGCCCCATCGCGACTGACGCCACACACCCAGACGCGGCTGGCCGCTCTGGAAGCCGTCGCCGGGCTTTTCCGCGACGGACAGGGCCATCTCGAGGAGATCGAGACGAGGCTGGCCGAGATTGCCACCGCGCACCAGATGACGCGCGATATCCTGAATGTTCTGCATCGCGATGCGCTGCGCGCCAATGAGCTGGAGCTCGCGAACGCGGCTCTGAGCGCCGAACACAAGACCATGTCGGAACAACTGCTCGATGCCGCCAGGAAGCAGCGCGAGCGCGACGGAGCGGCAGAGGCCTGGCAACAGCGCGAGGCGAGCCTTGTCCAGGACCGGGAGTCGCTGCGCGAGGCGCTTGCGGCGGTGCGGCTCGAGATGGTCGAGATGGGCAATGAGAGCGCCAGGCGCGAGGCGGAGTTCGGCGAGATCGTCAAGACGCTGACGGCCAAGACCGTCGAGGCCGACAGGCGCGCCGCCGAGAACAAGCTGCTGCGCGAAAAGCAGGTCGGCCTCTCGGTCGACCTGGAGCAGGCGCAAAAGCGCGAGGCGGAAGCCCGGCACAAGTTCGACGAGTTCTCGGCGACCCACGCCAACGAAACCGCGCATATCGCCGAACTGCTGGCCCAACTCGGCAGCCACGAGAAGGAGGAGGCCCGGCTGCAGAAGTCGCTGGAGACGACGCAGACCAGGCTTGCCGAAACAGCCGAGGCGGCCCGCATCGCCGAAAGCGACGGCGCGGCCGAGTTGGCGCGGAGCCAGGCGGAGCTGCGTGGCCTGCGCTCCGAGATCCAGGAGCTGCAATCGCGGCTGGAGCAGGCCTCGAACGACAAGACCGAAGCCTTTGCCGAGACGACAAGGCTCAAGGCGCAGTTGAACGATGCCGTGACCGAGCGGCAGATCGCGGAGGAAAGGCTTGCCGTTCTCAGGAACGAGAGCGAAGTCGACAAGAAGAACCTGTCGGTGGCCAGCACCAACCTCTCGCAGCTTTCGCTGCAGCAGGCGTCCGAGCAGATCCAGCTCGATATCCAGAAACAGGAATGCGAGGACCTGCGCGCCGAGATCGTGGCGCTCAATGCCCGCATCCAGGAGCTGCTGCCTTACGAGCGGCTGCACAGGGTGACGGATGCGAGATCGCGCAAGGACGTCGCGCCCGTGACCAACGGGATCATCGCGGAGGCCGCGCGCCCGACCGCGCGGCGCAACAGCCGACGCAACATGCGCGCCAACGCAGGCTAGGCAATTGGCGGAGAATGTGGAGGGGTTTCCGCTCGGATCCCGTAAAAGCTAAGAGTTGGAGCGGCTGAGCGGTTTCACCGAGCCGCTCCAAACACTTGACCAGATCAGTCGAGTCCGGCGACCCGCAGCCCCTCGATATAGCGCGCACGATCTTTTTGGTTGACGATCGGGTGGTACTTTTCGACCCACTCAACGGATACGGAAGGATGCAGGCGCCTTACTTGGGCCAGCGCCTCGGTTGCGGCGTCGCGGTCGCCCGCCATGCCTGCCGAGGCCGCGAATGTCCGCCAGGCCATCCCGAAATTCGGCCTAAGATCCACCGCCCGCCGCTCGAACTCGGCTGCCTCGGCATAGCGTCCGGCCATGAAGTGGCAGAGCCCGGTGACGGAAAGGCTGCCGGCTTGGGTGAAATCGCGTGGGCTGAGCCGGTCAGCCAGCGCCACATGGTGCAGGCCATCGTCCGGCATGCCCGCATAAGCATAGGTCGATCCAAGGATCAGATGCGCATAGGCGAGGCTTGGATTGAGAAAGATCGCCTCAGACAAGGCTTTCACGGCCTGCTCGAAACGGCGCGAGCCCATATGCACAAAGCCGATGGCGAAGTGCGTCCAGGGGTCTTGCGGGTCGCTGCGGATGGCCCGTTGCGCCATATCGTGGGCCGTCGGTAAGGCCGCTTCGGCATCGGCCAGTCCAAGCATAGCCTTTGCGGCCAAGGCCCAAGCAAGCAGACAGTTAGCGCGCGGATAATTGGGGTCGATATCGATGGCCTTCTTGAGCAACCGCTCGGCGATTTCGAAATCCGGCAAAGAGGCCCAAGTCCAGACATAGGGCATCGCCTTCATCACGAACCCCCAGGCGTCGAGATTCCCGGGCGACCGGATCTGGAAACGCTCCTGTTCGGCCACGTAGAGCCTGGGTTCGATGGCGCCAATCACACTTTCGGCGATCTCATCCTGCAGCGCGAAGAAATCTGCGATCTCGGCATCGTAGCGTTCGGCCCAGATCTGGCGGCCATTGTCGGCGTCGCTCACCCTGGCGTTGATGCGTAGCCGCTGCCCCGAGCGCCGCACGCTTCCTTCGAGCACATAGCGCACACCGAGTTCGCGGCCGATCTGCTTTACGTCGACCGGTTTGCCGCCGTAGGTGAAGGATGAGTTGCGGGCCGAGACAAAGAGCCAGCGCAGCCGCGCAAGCCGGGTGATGATGTCTTCCGCGAGGCCATCGCCGAAATATTGCTGTTCGGCGTCGTCACTCAAATTGGCAAAGGGCAGCACGGCAATCGAGGGACCGGCCTCGGCGCCGTCCGATGGAGCCGCGGCAGTGTCGAGGCAATCCACCATGCCACCGAAACGATAGCCGATCCGGGGGATGGTCGCGATCCACTCCGCGTCGTCAGGTCCAGGCCCAAGCAGCTTGCGGAGCAACGCAATCTGGACTGAGAGATTGCTTTCCTCGACCACCGCGTGCGGCCATGCCGCGTCCATCAGTTCCGCCTTGGACAGCACTTCCCCCGGCCGTTTCACGAGCGCCGTCAAGAGCAGCACGCCACGATAGCCGACGGGAACGGGCATGCCTTGCCGGATCAGCGTTCCCGCCTCCGGGTTGAGCTCGAACTGGCCGAAGGCGAACCGCTTCCCCAACATGGCGCAAACTACCATCTTTTTGGAGCTTTTCGGAACTATTCGGCCGTGCGCCGGGGACGACATCGGGCATTCGGCTCATCCTGTCACCGCGTCTAGAGACAGGAGCGCCGAAAATGTCTGCAGTTACTTTGGACCATATCGAATTCGAGACGGAGACCAGCCACGCGGTTCCTGAACGCAGGTCCGGTCCGCGCGAGGAAGAATTCCGCTCCGCTCTCGAACGCTATATGGCAGACTACATCGCCTGCCAGAAGCGCTGCGCTGAAGCCAGGAATGCCCTCTCACGGCGTGAGGACGTTTGATCCGAGCCGCCTGCCTGCCAATGGTCGGGAAAGTTATGGGAAATCGGCCATTTCTTCGCGTCTTCGCGCCTCGGCCCCCAAGCCATATAGCGCGCATGCCCCCTGTGTCGAGTTGGGATGGCGACAGCGAGATTTCATGTGCGAGTGGCGGGGCTGACGACAGCCCCCACCCGGTGTCTACGAACGTGGCCTATTCAAGTAGATCGGGTTGCTGCCTCAGGATGCGATCGCCGAGCGGTTGGCATTGAAACCAGCCGGCCCGAGGCGTGCCATTCACTGCGCGGGCGGCACGGGCATTTTCGGGATCGACCTGCAACGGCGTTCCTACACTTTCGGCGAGGAACTGCCCCTGACAGCACCGCTCCATCGAAATGAACCACCATACGGCCTCGTCGACGGTCTGACCGACTGTGAGCAAACCGTGGTTGCGCAGGATTGCCCCCTTGTGGTCACCGAGGCACTCGGCGATCCGAGCCGCCTCGCTTGCTTCGGTGATCAGCACCCGTGTGTCATCGAAGAACACGTGATCCTCATAGAATGCGCAGGCGTCCTGCGTTATGGGGTCGAGCAATCGACCCACCGCCGACCACGCCTTGCCATAGATTGAGTGAGCGTGCGCGGCTGCGACAACCTCCGGCCGCGCCGTATGGATCTGATGATGGATGGCGAACGCGGCCACATTGACTGGCATCGTGCCCTCTACCACGGAGCCTGCGCTGTCAACCCGGATGAGATCCGAGACAGTGATGTGCGCGAAATGCATCCCGAACGGATTGACCCAGAATGTGTCCGTGAATTCGGGATCACGGGCAGTGATGTGCCCGGCAACGCCTTCGCTGAACCCCAGCGCCGCGAAAATGCGGAAGCCGACAGCCAGCCGCTCCTTTCGGTATTGCCGCTCCTGCTCGAGGTCCTCGAAGCGCGGTGGTCCCAGCCGTTTGAAAAAAGGTTCATAGGCCGCCTGCTTGCTGGCGGCCAAAATCGTTTCGGTGTCACTAGTGACAACGTCCATGGCATCCTCCCTGGGGTTGCACCGTCGGCATGACGGCAGACCTCAGATTGGGGATGGTTCGAGGCAGCGTCTCAAAGACCGCATCAATTGTTCCGAATTCTTCCGAATAGATGCGAAAACTGGTTCACGTCGCGGCCCCACGACGAGGCCGACGAGGACCTACTTGCCGGCCATGTGGTCGGCAAGCTGCTGCGCCTGAGAAAGCAGCGCCGGGAAGGCCGGGTCGCCCGGCAGCCGCTCGCCCATGCAGGCGCGATAGTCGCCATCGCCTTTTTCCCAGGCCGCATTGGCGGAATCATAGGCCTGCTGGTCTTTGAGGTCCGAGCCTTGATAGGCCTCCTGGAATTTCTGGGCGGCCGCGTCAGCCGCGGTCCACAGCGCCTCGCAGGCCGCGATCTTCGGCACGGGCGGTGACGCGGGCGCTTCGGCGATCAGGACGCGATCGCCTTTTACGACTGCAACGACGACCTGCTGGTCGTAGATCGGCCCGACGTCCTGCGTCCAGCCGCCGAGCCGCGCAATCGCCATGTCGGCGCCTTCGGGCTTCTTCAGCGAAAAGTCGAGCGTCTTGACGAAAGCGGCGTCGGCGCCGATCGCCTGGGTGTAGAAGGCATCGAGTTTCAGCGCGTCATCGAGCCCGGTGGGCAGCCTGAGGCTTTCATCGTCCCCGTCGGCCCTGGACTGCAGCCAGCGGTCGGCGAGCCCACGCGTCGTCGCCACGATGCTCGGGCCTTCGTCGCTGTTGGCGTAACGCAGCCCGTCGAGCATGCCGTAGCCGATATCGGAGGCGCTGAGGCTTTCCAGATTGATGGTGCCGGTTGCCGGAAAATCCTTGACCGAAAGCGGCCCGAGAATGGCGGAGAGGCGCTGCTGGAGATCGGCCAGCGCCTTGGTGTTGGTCGCATCGAGCGTTTCCACTTGAGCGTTCGCACTTTCTTGCGCCGCGATGTCGGAAATCGCCTTGTCCCGCGCGGCGATATAGTCGTCCTCCGGCGAGGCCGCGATAGCCACGCTGCTCGCCAGCGCGAACAGAAGCGTCCAGACCAGGCGCATGATGCAACCTCCCACCTACGGTCTTATTCAAAAGACAATGCGCATTTGAAGACAAGATCGGGCCAAAAAAAGACAGCGCCGCGAATCTCCTCCCTTGAGGGGAGATGGCCGCGAAGAGGTCAGAGAGGGGGTCGCCGCGCATGGAGCGCCGACGCCTTTCGCGACGCGAGACGACGCTGGCGATCTATGTGAGACGACCCCCTCTGTCGCCTTTGGCGACATCTCCCCTCGAGGGGGAGATCGGCGGTTTCACCCCTTCCGCTTCTCAACCTCCGCTTTCCTCAGCAAGAACCGCTGGATCTTGCCGCTCGGGGTCTTCGGCAGCTCGGCGACGAACTCGACCTCGCGCGGATAGGAATGCGCCGAGAGCCGCTTCTTCACATGCTGGGCGAGTTCCTCCGCCAGCGCTTCGCTGCCTTCGTAAGCGGGGGCCAGCACGACGAAGGCTTTGACGATCTCGGTGCGCTGCGGGTCGGGCACGCCGACCACCGCCGCCTCGTTGACCGCCGGATGCTCGATCAGCGCGCTTTCGACGTCGAACGGGCCGATGCGATAGCCGGCCGAGGTGATGACGTCGTCGGCGCGGCCGATGAAGGAGACCGAGCCGTCCGGCTCGTATTCCACAGTGTCGCCGGTGCGGTAATAGCCGCCCGATATCGCCGGCGTCTCCGCCTGATGGTAGCCGTCGAACCAGCGCAGCGGGGAATTCGCGATATCGACCGCAAGCACGCCGGGCTGGTTGGGTCCGAGCTCGTTGCCGGCCTCGTCCAGCACCACCATGCGGTAGCCGGGCATGGCGAAGCCGGCAGAGCCCGCGCGGACGATATGCGCAAGCCCGTGATGGTTGTTCACCATCATGCCGTTCTCGGTCTGGCCGTAATGGTCGTGGATGGGCGCGGCGAGATGAGCGTCGAACCAGCGGATCACCTCCGGGTTGAGCGGCTCGCCGGCGCTGCTCACCACCCGCAGCTTGCCCTTGACGCGCAGGGCCGCCTCGGGCCCTTCCGCCATCAGCAGGCGATAGGCGGTGGGCGAGCCGGCGAGGCTGGTGACGCCGAGACGCTCTATGATGTCGTAGGTGCTATTGGCGTTGAAGGCGCCTTCGTAGAAGGTGGTGGCGATGCCGAGCTGCAACGGCCCGGTGATGGCGTAGTAGAGCCCATAGGCCCAGCCGGGGTCGGCGATGTTCCAGAAGATGTCGTCGGGCCGAAGCCCGATCGCGTCGCGCATGTAAGCGCCGAAGGCGAGCAGCGCGCGAAGCGGCACCGGCACGCCCTTGGGGTGGCCCGTCGTGCCGGAGGTCGACATCATCATGAAGAGGTCGGAGCCCTTGCGCATCACCGGCTCGCAATCGGGGGAGGCGGCGGCGATTGTTGCGCGGAAATCGATGTCGCCTTCGGGCAAGGTGTCGCCGGCGCCAAGGACGGTGGCAATGCGCGGATGGTTTTCCAGTTCGTCGAGCTTGCCGCGGTTTGCGGGGTTGGTCACCACCAGCTTCGCCTTGCTGTAGCTCAGCCGATGCTCGATCGCCTTCGGGCCGAAGGCGGTGAACAGCGGCTGGTAGACCGCGCCCACGCGCCAGGCGCCGAGGATCAGAGCCACCAGTTCCGGGATGCGCGGCAGCATGCCGGCCACGACGTCGCCGGGACGGACGCCGAGGGCCTTCAGCATGTTGCCGACCCGGCCCGACATGTCGGCAAGATCGTCGAAGGAGAATTCGCGCAGGCCTCCGCCCGCCGAGATCGCGCGCAGTGCCAGCCGGTTCTCGCCCGTATAGCGGCCGCAGCATTCGACATAGGCATTGATGCCGCTCGCCGGATCGCCGTGAAGCCTGGCGATCTCATCCTCGATGCGGAAGCGCCGGACGGCATCCTCATAGCGCGGCAGCGCCGCACGCATTTCGGTCATGGCAATCCTCCCTCGGCCGCACGTCACCTCCCCATAGCGCGGGCTGGGTGGGAGATTGCCTGAAAAGATGGCGCGGGTCGATTGCGGCGAAAGTCGCGAATTTCGCAGACCAGCGATTGTTGCGCTCTACGGCGCCCCCCTCTGTCCTGCCGGACATCTCCCCCACGTGGCAGGGCTGTCCGGGGAAAATCTTTGCACAACGCAGACGAGTCTTTGCTCGCGCTTTCGCAACCTTCGATGGGCGCGACGTCCATTGTTTTTGCCGGCCAGCCGCAGCAGGTGCGGAAGAAAGAGCACCGATTGGGGTCCAAAGCTCGAAAAATGCAATCGATGCGAGTCCTCCATGGCCCTGTTCGCAACCGAAAAACTTTCCCCGGACAGCCCTGCCCACGTGGGGGAGATTGGCAGTTCCAGCGCCGGCTCTTCCTTGCACCGTCGACGATTAGCGAAAGTCGGCGCGACGTCCGATCTCCCCGGGGGAGATGTCCGGCAGGAAAGAGGGGGGCGCGAAGGAACGCAAGCTTGTCGCTTCCAGGCCTACCGCAACAAAACCATTCCAATCAGCAAGCTAAAGCCAGTTCCGGAATCAGCATCTGAGCCGCCATCGAGCAAGGCTTGGCCTCGCCGGCACCGGCCTGTACTATCGCGAGGCGAATGCGGAGAGGGGAGGCTTGCGCGTGCGGCTTGATCGGAATCTCTGTCATTTGAGGATCTGGGCCCTTGTCCTGATGGCGCTTTGGCCTCCTGCGACATCCGCAGACCCAATCTCGCCTGAGCGGATGACTGCTGCCCTGTCGAAGCTCGAAGCGCTGGCGCAAGGCGCGGTCGCGGACGGCGCCGTGCCCGGCCTCGCCATCGCAGTCGTTCACGACGACAAAATTGTCTTCCTGAGGGGTTTCGGGCTTCGCGAAGCCGGAAAGCAGGAGGCCGTCGACGCGGACACGGTGTTCCAGATCGCTTCCCTCTCCAAGCCGGTCTCCGCAACAGTCGTGGCGGCGCTGGTCAGCGACCGGGTCGTGTCCTGGGATTCCAGGATCGCCGACCTCGATCCGGCCTTCCGCCTCGCCGACCCCTATCCGACCAGCGAGCTCACCATCCGCGACCTGTTCTCGCATCGCAGCGGGCTTCCGGGCACCGCCGGAGACGATCTCGAGGGCATCGGCTATGACCGCGCCGAGATCCTGCGCCGCCTGCGCTTCGTGCCGCCTTCGTCGAGCTTTCGCGCCGGCTATTCCTACAGCAATTTCGGGCTGACCGAGGGCGCCGTCGCGGCCGCCAGACCGACAGGCAAATCCTGGGAGGAGGTCGCCGAGGAGAAGCTTTACCGCCCGCTCGGGATGGCTTCGACCAGCTCGCGCCATGCGGATTTCGTCAAGCACGCCAACCGCGCCGCGCTCCATATAAAGGTCGATGGCGCCTGGGCCGCGAAGATAGAGCGCGATCCGGATGCGCAGGCGCCCGCCGGCGGCGTCAGCTCCACTGCCGGCGATCTGTCGCAATGGGTGCGCCTGGTGCTTGGCGACGGCGTCTATGCCGGCAAGCCGCTGATCGCCGCCGATGCGCTTGCCCAAACGCATGTGCCGCTGATGACACGCGGCAAGAATCCCGTTTCAGGCGGCGAATCCTTTTACGGCCTCGGCTGGAATGTCGAATTCGGCCGGCACGGCCTGAGCTGGGGGCATGCCGGCGCCTTCAGCGTCGGCGCGCGCACGCTGGTGACGATTTTCCCGAAAGAGAAGCTCGGCATCGTCATCCTTGCCAACGCCTTTCCGACCGGGGTGCCGGAGGGGCTGTCCGACAGTTTTGCGGACCTCGTCTTCGACGGCAAGGTCGAGAAGGACTGGATCGAGGCATGGGATGGCATCTATGCCGGCCTGTTCGGTCCGGCGGTCGAGGCGGCGAAGGCCAGATTTGCCGCGCCGCCGTCACCGACGCGGCCGGCCGCATCGACCAGCGCCTATGCCGGCCGCTACGCCAACGATTTCATCGGCGACGCGGTCGTGTCGGGCGCGGGTGACGGCCTTGTGCTCAAGGTCGGGCCGGCCGGGGCGCGGTCCTATTCGCTGACGCATTTCGACGGCGATCTGTTCCTGACCTACCCCGACGCCGAGGCGCCGGACAGGCCGGCGGGCGTGAGCTTTGTCGTCGGTTCCGACGGCAAGGCGTCGGCGATGACCATCGAATTCCTCGACGACAATCATATGGGCACGCTACGGCGCGTGGGGGATTAATGAACCTGGCCGTAGCGGAGCAGCTTGAAACAATCGCTGCTGCCCGATTTCGACTGCGTCAGCATCGGTTTCGAGCGGTCGATCCATTCCTGCTGTGATTTGGCGTCGGCCTCGATCGCATCGGCCGGTGGAAGCGTCACGAAGCCGCGTCCCTTGCTGAAGAGCCAGCAGGCGCGGCCGAGAAACCGCCTGCTGCGCTGGCGCAGCAGGTCGGCGTCGTAGAGGATATCGAGCACCTCGTGCTTGATCTTCGTTTCCTTGTCCGGCTTGGCGACCGCGGCCTTGACCGGCTCGTCGCCGATCGCATCATGCAGGTCCTTATAGTCGAGGCCGAGCTGCGTCGTGGCGTATTTGATCTCGTTCTCGTCGCGCACGATGTTGAACCACAGCGTCGGATCGAGCTCATTGACGACGAAGGTGGCTTCGATGTCGCGTGACAGGTTCAGGATTTCGAAGTCTCGAACATCGACATCACGTTCGACCAGCAGGATCTTTTCGACCTGCTTGGCAAGCTCGTCTCCCCTGGCGCTGATCGCGGCGTTGCTTCCGCCGTGTTCGGGGTCGACATAGGCGCCGCCCTCGTCCAGAACCTCGTCGAACTCGCCGAGCGTTTCGATGACGGGGGCGCCGCGGGCAACGCGTGCGGCGAGTTTGGCGAGTACCTGCTGCAGCTCGGTCTCGCGCTTGCGCTGATCCTGGTAGTTTTGCTGGAAGAAGAAGATGAACAGCGAGACGCCGATGCCGATCAGGATCACGCCCAGCTGCGAAAAGATGTTGCGGTAATATTCCAGCAGCTTTTCGCGGTGGCGCACGTCGTCGCGCACGCTGTGCGCCACATGAAGATTGACGATCAGCGAAAGGATCAGCAGCCCGGCGCCGACCAGGATGAGCCCGCCGATGAGAAGGTAGCCATGGCCTGCGTTGAAATCCATTCGTGTCGCCCCCGAACCCCTGGACTATTAAGACTAATGGTATTTCGCTCAAATACCTATGGCGTGTGGAGGGGGCTTGGAGCCCACCGTGAATGCTCCGTCACACCCCCCTCTGGCCTGTCGGCCATCTCCCCCGCAAGGGGGAGATTAGCAGCTTCCGCGCCCCGCTCGTTCTGCAGCGTCGGCGGTTGGCGAAAGCCGTCGCGACATCCGATCTCCCCCCTTGCGGGGGAGATGTCCGGCAGGACAGAGGGGGGTGGGCGGGAACTCGACGTGTGAGGGTCTGCGGCAACCATGGCGGTTGACCCTGCCGTCCATCCAGCCGATATCCCCGCGTAAAACCGCCCCGAGACGCAAATGACCTCAGACGCCAATCTCAAGGAAGCCGCCGCGCCCGCCGTCGCCTGGCAGGACGATGTCCGCGCCGGCGTGCGGCATGTGCGCGACCTCGCCGCGCTCCCGCTGTCGCCCGCCGAGCGCGCGGCCGCGCAGGAAGCCGCCGCCGCCCACAAGGTGCGTGTGCCAAAACCCTATCTCGACCTGATCGACTGGACCGATCCCAATGACCCGATCCGCGCCCAGGTGATCCCGTCGCCGGAAGAGCTTATCGCCACCGAGGGCGAGCTCGACGACCCGATCGGCGACCATGAATTCAGCCCGGTGTCGCGGCTGACGCATCGCCACGCCGACCGCGTGCTTTTGTTCCCGACTTATCAATGCGCGGTCTATTGCCGCTTCTGTTTTCGCAAGGAGTCGCTGACGTCGATCGGCCGCGGCTATACGCGCGAAGCCTTGGAGCCGGCGCTGGCCTATATCGCGCAGCACAGCGAGATCCGCGAGGTGATTCTGACCGGCGGCGATCCGCTGTCGCTGCCAGACAAGGCGCTCGCCGAAATCCGCACCCGCATCGAGGCGATCCCGCATGTGCGGCTCTTGCGCGTCCACACCCGCGTGCCGGTGGCGCTGCCGTCGCGCATAACAGCGGGTCTTGTTGCGGCCCTGCAGGGCCGGCTGATGGTGACGGTGGTGACCCATTTCAACCACGCGCGCGAGATCACCGATGAGGCCGAGGAAGCCTGCCGGACGATGCGGCAGGCGGGTTTCGTGCTGCTCAACCAGAGCGTTCTCTTGAAGGGCGTCAACGATCGCGTCGAGGTTCTGGAAGAACTCTGCCGCGAGCTGATGTATCGGCTGGGTGTAAAACCCTATTACCTGCATCATGGCGACCTGGCGCCCGGCATGGCGCACCGCCGCACCACGATTGCCGAAGGCCAGGCGCTGGTCGCGGAACTGCGCCAGCGCCTCTCCGGCATCTGCAGCCCGACCTATGTCATCGATTTGCCCGATGGCGGCGGCAAGGTGCCGCTGGCGGCGAGCCACATCGAGGGCTGTGAGGACGGGACGTGGCGGATTCGCGGACAGGACGGGAAGGTGAGGGCGTACCGGGAAGTGGCGGGGTAGGAAACTAACAGCACCCTGATCCTTCGCGTCCCGCCGACGGTCTCAGGGACTAGTTGCTTCCCCCATTTGCATGGTGGCCAAGGAACTTCCATCCCGTACCCCGCATTCTATGAGCGGAGGCTGAAGGAGCGGCAGCGTGAAGGCTTTGTTGGGAATTGTCGGCGGCTTCGTGCTGACCTTGGCCGTGTTCGCCAGCGGGCTTGCCTTCGCCACCTGGCTGCTGGCCGCAAAGCCAGTGCGCCAGGCGACGCCGGCGATCGGTGTTTCCGAGCTGTGGACCAAGGATGCCCAGCCGGTCGATCCGGCGAAGCAGGGTCTCGAGCGCATTCCCGCCCAGCAGGCGGCCGGCACGCCCGCCAAGGCCGACGAGACGGCCAAGGCGGATACGGGTGCGCAGACCACGGCCCTCGCAACGCCGCCGGCCGCGCCGTCGCGCCAGCTGCAGCCCTTGCCCGACGTCTCCAAGCTCGACGCTTCCCCGATGGGCCAGACCGACGCCGATGCGGCCGCCCAGCCTTCCGAGCGGGCACCGGATCAGCAGGCGCAATTGCCCGCCGCCCATCTCGAATGGTGCGCCAACCGCTATCGCAGCTACCGCCCGGAAGAAAACAGCTACCGCTCCTACAGCGGCGAGCTGCGCCCCTGCATCTCGCCCTATTTCGATCCGGGAAGCACGGCCTCGACCGAAGCGCGCCAGAATGACCAGGCAGGGGTGGCCGATCAAAGCGAGACCTACGACGACCAGGCCGAGATGGAAGGCTATGCCACCACCGGGGACGGCTACGCCACCACCTATGGCGGTCCGCCGGAAGAGATCGCGCCTGGGGAGCAGGCCTCCAGGGATCGGCTTTTGGGTCCACAAATGTCGGGCGACCATGTCGACTACTGCTTCAGCCGCTACCGCTCATACAATCCTCAAGACAACACCTACCAGCCCTATGACGGCGGCCCGCGCCGGCAGTGCGAGTAGGGTGGGGTGTGTTCCACGCCCCGCTGAAAGGGCTGACAGGACAGAGGGGGTGCCTCGCGCCGTGCGTTTCCGGTTGGCTTTGGGTGTCGAACCCATCCCCTGCAACCCGATACCGCACAGACACAAGCCTGAAACACACCCGCTCCACAACCGGCATGCCGGCGAAACGCTTGAGCCCGATGCTCTGAGCCTAGCAACGCGGAGGAGCGCGTCGATGACACCCGACCAAATCAAGCTCGTGCAGGATAGTTTTCGCGAGGTCGTGCCGATCAAGACGGCGGCCGCCGCGCTGTTTTACGACCGCCTTTTCGCAATCGACGGCAGCCTCAAGGCGCTGTTTCACGCCGACATGAGCAAGCAGGGAGCCAAGCTGATGGCGGCGCTGGGCTTCGTCGTGCACGGGCTTTCCCGCGCCGAGACCATCCTGCCCACCGTGCAGGATCTCGCCAGGCGCCATGTCGGCTACGGCGTCGAGGAGCATCATTATCCGATCGTCGGCCAGGCTCTGATCGAGACGCTGGACGCCGGCCTCGGCGAGGCTTTCACCCAGGACGTGCGCGAAGCCTGGCAGGCGGCTTACGGCCTGCTGGCGGGTGTGATGATCGCGGCCGCGCGTGAGGCGCAGTTGGCCGCTTGAGTTAGCCTTGGTCCCTCGTCCTGCTGGAGCGAGGGCCGAGCGCAGCGAGGCGGGGAGGGGCTTTCGTACGGCAGTTCCCCTTCTCCGCCTCAGCTTCGCCGAGCGAGGTGAATACGGAAGAAATCTATCAGCGCCGAGTTCCTTCACACCCCCCTCTGTCCTGCCGGACAGAGGGGGGTGCTGTCCCGCCAGCTTGTCAGTGGCTCCTCGTCCCGCCAAAGCGTTTTATTTCCGCCTCGACGGCTTTTTCTTCGGCGGCGCTTCAACCGGCTCGCGGGCGAGCCTAGCCGCGCGAAGCCGCTCCGTCTTTGCTCGCCGGGCCGCAGCTTCCCCCTCGATTATCGCGCGCGCCGTT
The DNA here is from genome assembly GCF_040545255.1 of Mesorhizobium shonense. Taxonomy (NCBI): domain Bacteria; kingdom Pseudomonadati; phylum Pseudomonadota; class Alphaproteobacteria; order Hyphomicrobiales; family Phyllobacteriaceae; genus Mesorhizobium; species Mesorhizobium shonense. The sequence goes on along the minus strand of NZ_JBEPLM010000001.1, from coordinate 164,410 downwards.
CTCGCGGTGGCTTCGCTCTTGGCGTCGCCCTTCGGCTTGAATAAACCCGTTTCGGCCATTGTCTACCTCGCTATCTGAAACGAAGAAGGCCGGGGCAAGCCCCGACCTCCTCCAAGTGCTCCAAGGCCAGATGCCAGTACATCCGTGGTCAAAGGCCATGGACGCACGGCGTCAGGCCGCCTGCAGATTCTCCGCGGAGCTCTTGCCGTTCCGCTGGTCCTTGACGATGTCGAAGCTCACCTTCTGGCCCTCGGCGAGGGAACGCATTCCGGCGCGCTCGACGGCCGAGATATGGACGAACACGTCCGGCTGTCCGTTGCCCTGTTCGATGAAGCCGAAGCCTTTGGTGGCGTTGAAAAACTTCACGGTTCCGGTAGTCATACGATTTTCCTTTCAAATCGACGCAAATCATCGCCGCCTGGCTTGAAGCCAAACGTCGCAGTCTTCGAAATTGAGAGGGAAGATCGTCAGGGCGCCGCGGCGCGGAAACAACATTCGTTTCACAAGATCGATTTGAGAAACATAGCGCTCGTTCAAGGTCGCGGCAAGGAGCGGATAAATAATATTATCAATGGCCTTTGCCCCGGGGCGGGTTCAGGCGATGGATTGCGCTCGCTTTGTCAGCGGCGGCGAGGCGATGTCCTGGGCCTATTTATAGCGCTGAGGTGCAGTGGCCGGCAACCGTCGGCGCTCCGAGCGCCCGTTTGGCGGCTCTTGACCGAGACCGGAGGCGAGAACCAAAGCGTGCCATGGGTACGCATGGCTCCAAGGTTGGTCAATTAGTGGATGCTTGGCAATAGGCCAAAAAAGATGAAGGCCGAGCTTATCGCCTTGCGTTCGGAGGGGGAGCAATCGCCCCTGGAACAATGTCGGTGTTTTGGGCCACCTTGATCCGCCAGCCCGCTTGTTCTTCCTTCACAACCAGAAGCAGAATGCCTTTTCGTATTCCGGCGGGTGAGCCGTCCGGGGCGGATGCACCGGTCAAGGTCCATGCATAGTGCAGCGATGCAAGGCCGGGAGCTAATGCCACCGCTGACGAGACAACACCCTCCAATCGGCTGTCACGAAACATGGTTTGATGGGTTGCGCGGTGTGCCCCTTCGATCTCGGTGCGGTTCTTCCACCACATGCCTACGACATTGACGAAATTCGCATCCTCGGAGAACAAAGCTGCGAAGTCGTCCATGTCATGCCTGTTCCAGGCATCGGCAAAGGCAGTCGCGACATCTTCGGGTTTGCTGACCGCCAGTCCCATGACAAGATCTCCCTTGCTCTCCGCTACGCCGGCGGTTTTCGAGGATAGCGGCTGCGGCAAGCGGTGTCACCGCGCTGCGGCGCGGGTCTTGCGCAAGAGCAGAACGGAGGTCCACCCTGGAAGAGGGTGCCGGCGCGACCTCGCTTCGTACATCAGGAACTTCACACGCCCGGCTCGTCCGGGCCGGTCCCGGGCAAGCAGTGTGACCGCTCGCGAAATCCGCCTTGAGGTGGCAATCGTGGACGACGCTTGACCAGTCCGCTAGAATTCCGAGACTTGCAAACCGATCGGCGGGATTCGATGAGCGACGTGATCGAACAACTCGTGCGGGCGATGAACGCACACGATCTCGATGCCGTCGCCGCTCTCATCCACGAGAAGTATCGCAGTGAGCAGCCGGCGCACCCCGGCAGGGCTTTCGTTGGGCGGGAGCAAATGCGCGCCAACTGGGAGGCCATGTTCGCGGGAATACCCGACTTCTGCGCTACGGTCACGCGCTCGGTCCAAGAGGGTGACACGACCTGGAGTGAATGGCATTGGTCGGGTACCCGCCGCGACGGCCAGCCGTTCGAGGTGCGCGGGGTCACGCTGTTCGAGATCGTCGATGGCAAGATCGTTGCCGGGCGGCTCTACCTGGAGGATGTCGAACGGCAGGTCGTCGGCATCGAAGAAGCGGTTGAGGCCCTCTCGGGGCGCCGTCCAATGCGGACCCGCGGCAAAGCAGGCTCGTGAGCGCTAGCGCAGCCGTCGTCATTTCGGCGGTCCAGTGCATCGTTTCGCCCGGCGGGCCCCGTGCGTCCGCCCTGGGCGATTGAGGCTCAAGCCATTCGCCGCGCAGAACCTGAGCAGCGCCGCCCGTACCCCCGCGGCCGCACCAGCGTCGAGGCGCCACCATCCGCTTCCGCGCCCGCTCATTCGTCGCCTTCACGCTGACGCTTCTCGCGGTCGCAGCCACCTATCCCGCCCGCAGCTCTAACTCGCCCAGATCGAGCATCCAACCTTTTGCCCGCTCGCCGGGTCCCGCACCACCTTCGCAAACACCCGCCGCAGCCCAATCCTGTTGGCTTTGACTTCCTTGCTCGCGAGGTAGGTCGGGTCGCCGATTTCCCAATGGTAGCGCGTGTTTGCCGGGGCGCGCTTCCAGGTGAATTTCGAGACGTAGGCCAGTTGGCCCGGCGCGGTGTCGGCGAACCGGCAGTCGATGGTCGCCGGTATCATGCCCTTCGCCGCCATTGCATTGACGACCGCGTCGGCATTTTCCGTTGTCAGCCATTGGTCTATGCCGCTCGTCTGGTATGTGGCCCTGCCGCTCGTCATGCATCCTGCAAGCAGCAACAGCACGCCGATTGCCGCGCTTGCCCTGCCTGTCCGCTTGCTGCCTGCCCGCTTGCTGCCTGCTCGCTTGCTGCTTTCCCGACCGAGGCCCATGCCCGTCTCCTTTGCTCTGGAAGGCGGTCCAGATGGTGCTCGCTGTCGCACCCCTTCGTATATTAGGAGCTTCACACGCTCGATTCGTCCGGGCCCTCGGCGGGCCGTGTGACCGCTCCGCCACAAAACTTAGCCGCGCCAGTTCCTTAACGGCCAAGCCTCCCGAAATTAACCTTTTGTTAACCATTAGCCCGGCACCCTTTAACCATTGAGTAAGGATTCGCCTGGCCGTGACCTTCGCCGCCCCTTTGCACAACAAATCCATCCGCTTCCGCGCCCGCTCCTTCGTCGCTTTCACGCTCACCCCGGAAGCTCCCATCGACGACTGGCTGGAGGGACTCGATCACTGGATCGGCAACTCGCCGGGCTATTTCGCCGGCCGCCCGGTGGTGCTGGATCTGAACACTTTGAAGCCGGGGCCGGAGGAGATCGCGGCGCTGGTTGGCGTGCTCGGCTCGCGCGGCATCCGCGTCTACGCCGTCGAGCTCGACGGCGCCGAGCTCGGGCCCGATTTGCCGCCGCTGCTCGCCGGCGCCAAGGAAGCCACCGCCGAGGGTCTGCTGGGCAGGGCTGCGCGCAAGGCGAAGGCGGAGGAAATCACGGTCGAGACGGCCACCGTTGAGGATGTGCAGCAGGGACAGGTGCGGGCGCAGCAGGATGAGCTGTTGAAGCTCGACGAGGCAAAGCCTGAGGCGCTGCAGCCAGAGCCTGGCAGGGCGGTCGAGTCGCCTCGGCACGAGCCGTCCGCCGGCACGCTGATGATCAAGGCGCCGATCCGCTCGGGACAATCGGTCTTCCACCCGCATGGCGATGTCATCGTGCTGGGCTCGGTCGCGTCCGGCTCGGAGATTGTCGCCGGCGGCTCGATCCATGTCTATGGCACGCTGCGCGGCCGGGCGATCGCCGGTTCGGAAGGCAATGTTTCGGCGCGTATCTTCTGCCGCAAGAACGAGGCCGAGCTGCTCGCCGTCGACGGCTGGTACACCACGGCCGAGGAAATGGAAGGCGTGTCGCGCGGCAAGGCCGTGCAGGCCTTCCTCGACAACGATGCGCTGTGCGTGGTGCCGCTCGGCTGAATCTGAGTTCAGGGCCGACGCAAGGTTCGGGCCTGTTTCGTGTGTGATGGTCGTAATGCATGTCGCCCAAAAGTGCGCGGCGGTTTTGGGAAAACGACATGCATCGAAACAAAGACTGAATCCGCCGTGCTGGCCACGGCGCAAGACAACAAACGCCAATGGAGGCTGGATATATGGGCAAGGTAGTCGTGGTCACTTCGGGCAAGGGGGGCGTCGGCAAGACGACCTCGACGGCCGCGCTCGGCGCTGCCGTGGCCAAGACCGGCAAGAAGGTGGCGCTGGTCGATTTCGACGTCGGCCTGAGGAACCTCGACCTCATCATGGGCGCCGAGCGGCGCGTGGTGTTCGACCTCGTCAACGTCATCCAGGGCTCGGCGAAGCTCTCGCAGGCGCTGATCCGCGACAAGCGGCTGGAAACGCTCTACCTGCTGCCGGCATCGCAGACGCGCGACAAGGACGCCCTGACCGAAGAAGGCGTGGCCGAAGTCATCGCCCGGCTGCGTTCCGTCTTCGACTATGTCTTCTGCGACAGCCCGGCCGGCATCGAGCGCGGCGCCCAGCTCGCCATGCGCTTCGCCGACGAGGCGGTCATCGTCACCAACCCGGAAGTCAGCTCGGTGCGCGACTCCGACCGCATCATCGGCCTGCTCGACGCCCGCACCATGAAGGCCGAGCAGGGCGAGCTGATCCAGAAGCACGTGCTGGTCACGCGCTATGACGCGGCGCGCGCCTCGCGCGGCGAGATGCTCTCCATCGATGACGTGCTGGAGATACTGTCGACGCCGCTCTTGGGCATCATCCCGGAAAGCCAGGATGTGCTGAGGGCCTCGAACCTCGGCGCGCCGGTGACGCTGTCGGAACCGACCAATTCAGCCGCAAAAGCCTATCTCGAAGCGGCAAGACGCCTGGAAGGCGAGGACCTGCCGGTGGTCGTCCCCTTCGAACGCAAGGGCTTCCTCGACCGGCTGCTCGGAAGGAGGGCGGCATGAGCATCCTCGACCTCTTCAAGCGGCGCACCAGTGCGCCTGTGGCGCGCGAGCGGCTGCAGCTCTTGCTCGCCTATGAGCGCCAGAGCCGCGGCCAGCCCGACCTCGTCTCCATCCTGCGCGAGGAGATCATGGCGGTCATCGCCAAGCACGTGCAGATCGACCAGGACTACCTCCAGGTCTCGATGGACCGCGGCGCGACGATGTCGACGCTGGAGATCGACATCCAGATCCCCAACAAGAGCGCCGTGCCGCTGGCGATGGCGGGGTGAGCCTTACCCTCCCCCTCGAGGGGAGGGTCGATCCGCGAAGCGGATTGGGTGGGGTCGTCTCACGTAGAGCGCCGACCTCATCTCTGGGCGCGCAAGGCGCTGGCGCTTCACGCGCGGCGACCCCCTCTGTCGCCTTCGGCGACATCTCCCTCAAGGGGGGAGATTACCAGCGTTCACTCCGGCTGATACAGCTCATCCATGCTGCGCGCCGCCAGTTCGGCGAACGGGGCCTGCTTCTTCACCCGTCCATGCTCCAGGATCACCAGGTCGTCGCAGAACGAGATCGTCGAGTGGTGGTGGCTGATGACGATCGTGGTGCGGCGGCCGGCGCGCGATTTCAGCGTTTCGACGATCGCCGCTTCTGACAGCCCGTCCACCGCGTTGGTGGCTTCGTCGAGGATCAGTATGTCGGGGTCGCGCAGCAGCGCGCGGGCGAGCGCGATGCGCTGCCTTTGCCCGGCCGACAGGTTGACGCCGCGATAGCCGACCACCGTCTCATAAGCCTGCGGCAGGCGTTCGATGAATTCATGCGCCTCGGCAAGCTCGGCCGCTTGGCGCGCCTCTTCGGCGCTCGCCGTGTCCTTGCCGTAGGTGATGTTGTCGAGGATGGTGCCGTCGACCAGCTCCAGCTCCTGGCTGGCCAAAGCGATATGGGCCCGCCATGCGACCGGGTCGATGTCGCCTAGCGGCGCGCCGTCGACGAGGATGCGGCCGCCGTCCGGCTCAACGAAGCGGCAGAGCAGGTTGACGATCGTCGTCTTGCCGGCGCCGGAGCGGCCGATCAGCGCCGTCGAGCGGCCGCTCACGATATCGAAGCTCGCCGCGTGCAGCACCGCCGCGCGCTGCTCCTCATTGGCATAGCTGAAGCTCACGCCCTCGAAGGCAATCTTCTCGTTCAAGCCTGCAAACGGCCGGCTGCCTTGCGGCGGCGCCGGCTTGCCCGTCGGGTCGAGCAGCCAGGTCACCTCTTCCAGCGAGCCGGAAAGGCCCTGCAACTGGCTCCAGGTCATCTGCAGCGCCCGGACATGCGGCTGCAGGCGGTAGAGCAGGATGAGGAAGGCGGCGACCAGCGGGAAGCTCAAGCCGGCAAGCCAGGCGCCGATCACCACCGCCAGGAACAGCATGGCGTGCAGCACTTCCGTCAGCGGCGCCAGCGCGCCCTGGCGATTGGAGAGCAGGAAGGCCGCCCGCCGCACTCCATCCGATGCCTTCTCGAACGCCGCCTTCTCGCGCTGCTCCTGGCCGAAGATGCGGATCAGCCGGCCGGCGTGCACCAGATGCAGCATCCGCGAGGCCAAGGCGCTGTTGCGCGCGGCGACACCGCGGCTGGGCGCCCTGAGATGCGCCGACAGCGCCATATGCGCCGCTTGCACCAGCGCAAGGCCGAGCATCACCAAAAGCGTCATCTGCCAGGAGAGCAGCAGCAGGAAGGCGAGCAGGATGATAGCTGCCGAGGCGCTGACGATGGCGCCTAGCATCCCCTGGATGGCGTCCGACGCCCGCCAGGATTCGTTGGAGATGATGTTGAGCAGCCGGCCCGGGCTCTCCTTCAGGAAGAACGGATAGCCCACTCCAAGCAGCTGCCCTGCCAGCGCAGCGCGGATCGCCTGGCTGGCCTTGCCGTAGATATGCGCGGTCAGCACCGAATTGGCGTAGGCGAGCAGGTTCTTGAGCAGGATCGAGCCGAGGATCGCGGCCGAAATCGCGACTACCCGCTCGCGCTCACCAAGTCCGGCGTCGACCTTCTGGAGGAGGGCGGAGAGGCCGGCCATACCGTTCGCCTCACCATGTCCCATGATGATGCCGAGCAGCGGGATGATGAGCCCGATGCCGAACCCTTCGAGTGCGGCACTGGCAAGCCCGAGCGCGACGACGCCGGGCAGCAGGGCGATCTGCCGACGGCCGAGGGCCTGGTGCAGCATCGACAGCGTCGGAAACCCGGTCATCGCGCGCCGGCCTCCGCGCTGGCCTCGGTGGTTTCCTGGGCCGGCTGCGCCTGCCGGTCTGGCCGTCCGGCAAGCGCAACCAGCGCGAATTTCGCCGCGCCCGCGAGGTTCATCAAAACGATCGGCCAGTGCGACAGCCTGAGATCGCTGTCGAACCGCGGCCCGCCTGCAAGTTCGCGCATCGCGGCCCGCGCGGCCCAGTAGAAATGGCGAAGCAGGAAGGGCGCGCGGCGGAAATGTTTCAGACACAGCGCGCCATTGCCGAAATGATAGTCGCGGTGCAGCTGGTCGACCGCCTTGCGGTCGCGCCGCCCGTGATGGTGGAAGATCGTCATGTCAGGCACATATTCCACTGCCATGCCGGCAAGCATGGCGCGCACCAGATAGTCCGTGTCTTCGGCCGAGCGCAGCGCTCCGCCGGCGCCGAAGCGCTCGTCGAAAGGGCCGATGCGGGCGGCGACGTCGCGATGCATGGTCATGTTGCAGCCGAGCACGAAGCCGCCCGGATGGACGGCACGTGTCAGCCGCTCGCGCTTGTCGCAGCGCTTGATGGTGAAGGGCAGGTCGCGCGCATCGCCGATCTCGACGCGGCCGCCGCGGATCAGCCATTTCTCACCGCTCGCATAATGGCGCTGAAGGTCGGCTAGATAGCTGCGGTCGAGCCGGCAGTCGTCGTCGACGAAGACCAGCACGCGTCCGCGCGCCCGCGCCAGCCCGGCGTTGCGCGCCGCCGCCAATCCGGGCCGCGGCTCCGAGATCGCGGTCAGCGCGATGTCGGACGTCGCGGCGACCCTTGAAAGGTATTCGGCCGTGCCGTCGCGCGAGCCATTGTCGACCACCACCAGCTCGGCGGCGAAGCCGGGGTGGGCCCGGCAGGCGGCGCGGATCGAGCCTATGCAGGCTTCCAGCACCGCGACGCGGTCGCGCGTGCAGACGATGAAGGAGACCTGCGGCCGCTGCCTGGGCCAAGGCGGGGCGGGCAGGGCCGGGCGGAAGTGCAGCGGCGGATGGCGCTCGGCGTTCACGGCGAGGGCTCCGCGGCTGCGTCAGCCCGATAAATGGATGCGATGCGTCGCGATCCTTCACACCCCCCTCTGTCCTGCCGGACATGTCCGGCAGGACAGAGGGGGGTGCTGTCCCGCCAGCGTTGGCGGTTGCCACCCTTTAAGACAACCTCGCGTATCACTCTCATGCCGCCCCCATCCGATAAGGCGCAAGCACCGACGCCGCCGGCGCGGATTTGAGGCGGTAGGCCAGCCCGTCCGCGCGTTTGCCCGCCCACATCGAGACATGGCTGAGCCAGGGCGCCCAGGCGCCGGGGCTGAGCGCGTATTTCTCGCGGCGGCGGATGGCGTTCCATTTCGCCGTCAGCGTCAACAGCTCGTGCGTCAGGGCCGGCTGCTCCTCGTCGTTGACGAGCTGGTAGAGGAAATAGAAGAGGTTCAGCGCGCCGGCCTCGAAGCTCGGCCGCGTCGTGTCGGGCAGGGCGGCGATCCGCTCTTCCAGCGCGCGCATGAAGGCTGCCGCCCGGGCCACAGTGTCGAACGAGACTTGATCGCCAATGGCGCGCAAATCCTCGCTCTCCTCCGCCAGGCCATCGCGCTCGAGATTCTCTGCCACGATCCTGAGATGCGTGCGCCGCATGTCGCCGGTGTGCCGGCTGGTCACGCTGCCGGCATGGACGCGGTAGACCAGCAGGCTCTCCTCTATCATGGCCGCCGGATAGCGGTCGGCGAGCCGCCTGAAGAGGTCGAAATCCTCGGCATGCCGGTAAGCGCCGTCATAGCGGAGGTCGGCCTCGCCGATGACCCGGCGGTTGTAGATCACCGTCGGATGCATGAAGATCGTGAAGAATTTTGACAGCACCGGGAGGGCGAGGCGGAACACCGGATCGAGCCTGCCCCGGGCGATGCGGCCGTGCAGCAGCAGATCGACGACCGAGCCGCAGAAGCCGAGCTCGGGCCGTGCCGCAAACAGTGCCGCCTGGCGCGACAGCCGCCAGGGATAGGCGAAGTCGTCGGCATCCATGCGCGCGACGAGCTCGCCCCGCGCTACCTGCAGCCCCTCGTTGAGCGAGGCGACGAGCCCGCGATTCTCGCGCGAAATGATGGACACGCGGCTGTCGTCCCGGCGGCAGCGCTCGAGGATCTCCAGCGACCGGTCGGTCGATCCGTCGTCAATGGCGATGACCTCGAGCCCGCCGTAGTCCTGGCGCAGGATCGATTGGATCGCGGCGCCGACATAGGGCTCGGCATTGTAGACGGGCAAAAGCACGGAGATGAGAGGGGCGGCGGTCATCGATATCCCCACCGTTTCAGGTGGCAGCCTGTTGGTGCCGGCCAATCGCCGATATTGGCGCCGCCCCTCATTGCCTCGCCTCCGTTCGCGGCAGCTCGAGCGCGGCAGCCGTGCGGCTGGTCCATTTGGCGTCGCCCGACGCAACTGGCCGCGCCACATAGGGGAAATAGCGCTTGAGGCCATTGAGCGGCTTCTCGAAAAACGCCCAGGAGAGCGAGGCCACGATGATCGTGGCGGTGCCCGCGACCAGGAACCGGCCCGGCCCCTGCTCCGAGACGTTGAGCGGGATCCATGGCTGCGCTTTGACGGCATAGGCCAGAAGGATCGGGTGGTAGAGATAGACGCCGTAGCTGATGCGGCCGAGCGAAAGCAGCGGCCGCTGTTCGGCGAGCCTGCCGAGCCAGCCGCCGAGGCCGGTCGAGCAGGCGGCGACGATCGCCGTCAACGGCACCAGCGGCAGCACCTGCACCAGCAGCCAGCGCGGCCACTCCCAGGTCGAGCTCGCCGGCCCCGGATCGGACCAGACGACGAGCAGGAAAAACGCTGCCAGGGCCGGCCAGCAAGGTCGCATCCATCGCGGCACATCGGCGCCCCTGGCGCGGCGGACGGCGAGCAGGGCGCCGCAGGCGAGCGCATCCATCGAGGCCGGCGGCAACAGGTCCCTGGCGAGCGCCGGGTCCGCGGCAATGGGCCAGTAGAAGCGGTAGGCGAGGGAGAAGCAGATGACGCCGATGGTGATCGCCTCGATGCGTTTGCGCGGCGCCAGAAGCACGATCAGCGGCCAGGCGAGATAGAACTGCTCCTCGATGCTGAGGCTCCAGAAATGGCAGAGCAGCCAGGGGTTCCAGTCGTTGCGCAGCGCGTACCAGAAGTTCGAGAGGTAGAGCGCATGCCAGGCGAGCGAGGACCTGGCCTGTTCCAGGTCGGTGAGCCAGACGAGCCCTAGCACCGCGAAATAGGGTGGGAAGATCCGGATCACGCGCCTGGCATAGAAGGACCGCAGCGCTGATCCGGAAGCGAATGCATTGGTGTCACGCGCATCCAGCAAAAGCCGTGTGATCAAAAAGCCGGAGAGCACGAAGAACAGCCTGACCCCGAGATGTCCGAGGAAGGACGTGCCGTTCGGCGCAAGGAAATGCGCGTAGAGCACCAGCGTCACGGCAACGGCCCGCAGCGCGTCCAGTTGGATGTCGCGCGCCTTCGCCATCAGCGGCTTCCACCGGCGCCGACATCGGCCGAGGCGACGGCTGCGAAATTGGTACCGGTCAACGGGCAACCCAAACTCGCCGACTCCTCCACGGTATATTCACCTTGGCTAAAGGACTGTAGCATGGGATGTTGCATCGCAACACACAATGCTTACGGGCTTGAAATAAAGACGTGATAACGACAACCAGGAGGAAAAGTTGTCGGACTGAACTATTGGAGCGGCGGTCCGATGGTCTCATATATTTTAGGCATTTGGTCTGATTTTTTAGAAGTATCTATCGTAAAGGATGCTAAATAATAATACCGTCAACCATGACGCGAAGCGAACGGTACTGGAAGGAAGATCCGGACATAGCTGTTGACTCTTGCGCATCATCCGCGAAAGCGCCTTGAGTTTCAAAGCCTTGTGCGCCGCAATATGCGTGCCGGGTGGCGATGATGGCCATCGCCCCGCCCTGTCACACTATCAGCCTGCCGCTGCCTCACGACACGGGAAACATCAGGCTGTATCTCCACTCCGGACCGTGCGGGCAGGGGAATGGAGAAGAAGTGACGTCGACACCGATCGCAAAACCAGAGGCGGCGGCCTTGCCCATCTTCGGCCTGCTTGCCGCCATTCTATCGGTGCAGGTGGGTGCCGCTTTCGCCAAGGGCCTGTTTCCGGTTCTGGGCGCGGAGGGCACGACGATGCTCAGGCTCGCCATCGGCGCGCTGATGCTGGCGGCGGTGCTCAGGCCCTGGAAAATAATGCCTATACGAAGGGGGCTGCCCTGGCTCGCCGCCTATGGCGTCACCGTTTCGGTCATGAACCTGCTCTTTTATGCCGCGCTCGAGCGCATTCCGCTGGGCATCTGCGTGGCGCTCGAGTTCACCGGCCCGCTCTTCGTCGCGACGCTGGGCTCCAGGCGCCTGCTCGACCTCGTCTGGGTGGGGCTGGCGGTCGCCGGCATCGTGCTGCTCTCGCCATTTGCTGACGTCAACCATGGGGCCGATGTCAGCCGGGGACTCGATCCGGTGGGCGTGCTGCTTGCGCTTGCCGCAGGCGGCTGCTGGGGGCTCTACATCATCTTCGCGCAGAAGGCCGGCGCCGAGCTCGGCGCCCGCACCTCGGCCTACGGCATGGCGATCGCGGCGCTGGTTGCGCTGCCTTTCGGCTTTACCGCGGCGGAGCCTTATCTCACCGATCCAAATGTCATGGCGGGCGCGGTCGTCGTCGGGCTGTTCTCCAGCGCGCTGCCCTTCTGGCTGGAGATGATGGTGCTGGCCAGAATGCCGGCCAAGGTCTATGGCATGATCGTTTGTCTGGAACCGGCGGGCGGCGCCTTGACAGGCTTCCTGTTCCTGCATGAGAGCCTGAGCGCCTTGCAGTGCGCCGGCATCGCCGCCGTGATCGCCGCCGCCCTCGGCGCGGCCGTGACGGCGAGAGCGCCTGTTCCGTCGCCAGGTTGACGCTTGTCGCGGCGGTTTTGGGAAAACGACATGCGTAAAAGTGAAACTAACACGCTTGTCGCCCAAAAGTGGGCAGCGGTTTTGGGAAAACGACATACGTAAAAGTGAAACTAAGAGCGTGTCGCCTGAATCCGTTTCGGCGCGACCTGCTTTAAACCGCTGGCCGCGCTAGAAAAAAGCTGTGCGCGCAGCCATGCCGGACCACATCTGGTGGTTGAGATAGGACTTTAGTCCGATATTGTCACCAAAAAGGTCTGAGCAAACAAGACAAGGGTCGTGGGCCACTTCCACACGGCGCGCTGATTGGGGATGCTGATGCTGCGACATTGCCGGTGGGGTAGTTCGGCCGAAGGGCCGGATGGCCGGTATGGGGAGAATGGGATGCGCGTAGCGCGCATGGGCTGCAGGCTAGTCTTGCGAGCGCTCACTGCGTTGGCGCTTGTTGTCGCGCCTTTTCATCTCTCCGTCGAAGGGTTTGTTGTGGCCAAGGCCTACGCCGGTAAAGGCGGCGGCGGCAATGGCAATGGCGGAGGGAACAGCGGCGGCGGGAACGGTAACGGCAGCGGCAATAGTGGGAACGGCAATTCTGGGGGCAATAGCAGCGGCAACAGCAACAGCGGCGGAAACAGCGGTAACAGCAACAGCGGCGGAAACAGCGGTAACAGCAATAGCGGCGGAAACAGCGGTAACAGCAATAGCGGCGGAAACAGCGGTAACAGCAATAGCGGTGGAAACAGCGGTAACAGTAAGGGCGCAGCGAACAGCGCCTCCAACAGTGCAGCAAGCAGCAGCACCGCCGACGTCGATGATCACGTGAATGCGCTGACCGGCGACAAGGTCGAGGTAAGCAACAACAGCATCCAGGTCACGCACCGGAATGGAATGAAGGAGACGATCGAGAACGGCAGGTTCAGGATGGAGGACAAGTTTGGTCGCACCATCGTCGAGCGCAGGGCCACAATGGCCGATCTCAATCGCCTGAAAAGTTTGTGAGAGCGAGGTTCTATCTGGATTAGATCTTTAAGGGACCAAAGGCCAGCGCTGCAAAATCAGGTTGCCACCTTTTGCTTCGTCTCTTCGGTCCTGATCGTCTTACGACAGAACTCCCGCTGCTCACCTTGCCCCCGCCTTTTGGCGGGGGTACTTTTTGGGGCCCTAAGGACGGCTGCCGGGTAAGGCGGGCTCTTGGCGGATGGCCCCGCAGATCGGGGAAACAATCCATCCGCAAATCTAAGTGTTACGGTGCTTTTCGCGTCTAAGTAGAGACGTCTGCGCCGTAGCATGCCGCGGCTCGTTGGGCGTCCGCGTGGTTGTCGCAGGCGACAGTCATAAAGAATTGCCGGACAATTTCCAAGCGTTTTGGTTACGCAGGGGCAGCAACAGCGTCGAGCTGTTTCTCCCAGTGGTTGCGACGTTGGTCCCCAAGCGACGGCAAAAAAGGTCCGACCGGGCATGGCATGGGTCGTGGGCCGCTTCCGTAGCCTTACCAAACCGTGAATCTTTTCTGGTCAAGACACCGGTTCCGCCTTGGCCGGGCTGAGAGCGGAACTTCGGCAGGGCCGAGGCGGAACCGGCATGAACCAAGGACAGCATGCTCGAACCCGCCTCCAAAAGGTTTGTCCGCCTTACGCTGCGCGCCACGGCCGCGCTGGCGGTTGTTGTCGCGACCTATCATTTCACGCCCGATGGCGCCGCCAAGCTCCTCGTGACCACCGCGTATGCCGGCAATGGCAATGGCGGCGGCGGTAATGGCGGTGGCGGCAATGGCGGTGGTAACGGCGGCAACAGCGGCGGCAATTCGGGCAACAGCAATGCCGGTGGCGGCAATGCCAATGCCGGCCCTGGCAACAACAGCGGCAAAGGCAACACCAGTCCGGGCAGCAAGGCCAATCATGTCAACGCCACGACTGGCGATACGGTCGAGGTCGACGGCACCAAGATCACCGTCGTCCACCGCAACGGCATGAAGGAGGAAATCGAGAACGGCCGCTTCGAGATGACGGATGCGCAAGGCCGCACCATCGTCGAGCGCAAGGCGACCCAGGCGGATCTGGCCCGCCTGCTAAGCTTGTGAGGGTTGAGAGAAGCTACCCCCTTTTCCCGCACCCTCGCATGTCACCCCCGCCTTCCGGAGGCGGGGGTGATTGCTTTTAGGGAATAGGCAGTAGGGATTAGGCAGTAGGCAGCTGGGTGCTCTTTTTTCTATTCCCTACTGCCTACTCTCTACTGCCTGTCCTTCGCCTCATGCATCAGCAGCGCCGCTTCCGTCCTGTTGCGCACGTTGAGCTTGGCCAGCACCCTGGTCATGTGGTGCTTGACGGTCTTTTCCTGCAGCGACAGCCGGGCGGCGACTTCCTTGTTGCTCAGGCCCTCGGCCACCAGTCTCAGGATCTCGGCCTCGCGGCTGGTAAGCTGGCTGAGCGGGTCTGGCTTGCGGCTGGTGGGCTGCAACAGATCTGACAACAGCCTGGCCGAGAGCGTCGGCGAGACATAGCTCTGGCCGTTGGCGACATCGCGCAGGATCTCGGCCAGCGACTTGGAGCCGACCCCCTTCAGCACATAGCCTCGCGCGCCGGCCTTCAGCGCCTGGGCAACGTCGGCATTGGCTTCCGAAACCGTCAGCATGACGATCTTCTGCTCGGGGACTGCCGAAAGGATGCTGGTCAGCGCATTGAGGCCGCCGCCCGGCATGCTGATGTCGAGCATCAGGATATCTGGAGCGCTGGCGCGCGCCAGCCTTTCGGCGTCCTCGGCGCTGGCGCCTTCGCCCACAAGCTCGAAGCCACCGATCTCGCCGAGGCTGCGCGCCACGCCCTCGCGAAACAGTGGATGGTCGTCGACAATGGCGATGCGGATCGGTGCGGTCACGGCTGCTCCTCGACAGACAATGTGATTACCAGTCTCGTTCCTCCTGGACCCGAGAGCGTCTCGAACTGCCCGCCGATGCTTTCGATGCGCTCCCTGAGGCCGGCAAGCCCGAGGCCTTCGCTCCTCGCCGGATCGAAGCCCGGACCGGTGTCCTGCACCTCGACCAACAGCTTGCCGCCCTTCATCGTGGCTCTCACCTGCTGGCCCTTGCCCTTGCCGTGCCGGTAGGCGTTGTTCAGCCCTTCCTGCACGAAACGATAGATGCTGATCTTCTCCGAGGTGCCGAGTTCCGGCAAGCGCTCCGGCAGCGTCAGCAACACTTTGGTGTCGGTGCGGCGCTCATGCTCGGCCACCGCCAGCCGCAAATTGTCGGCCACAGCCTGGGTCTCGATCTGCGGCAGCACCAGGCCGTTGCAGATGCCGCGTATCTCTCGCATCGCCTCGCCGAGCGTCTTGTGGATGCCGGCGATCTCGGCTTCGCGCCGCGGTTTCGGGGTGGCGGGGTCGACGAGCACCGGGCTGTCCATTCTAAGCGCGGCAAGCGCCACCAGTTGCGCAGGCCCGTCATGCAGGTCGGCGCCGATGCGTCTCAGATAGCGTTCGTTGATGGCGGTGGCGCGGCGCGAGGCGCGCTGCACGCGCTGGCGCAGCGACGAGTTCTGCGCTAGCGCCGCCTGCAGTTCGGTGACCTTGGCCTCGAGCGCTGCGCGCTGTGTCTGGATGGTACGGCTGCCGCGAAACACGATTCCCGATAGAAGCGCCAGCGAGGCCGCCGTGGCGCCGGCCACCACCAGCCAGCTCCACCTCAGCGCCGAGTTCAGCGTCTCCTGGAAATCGTCGGCGATTTCGTAGAATTCCGACACCGCCACCACTTGGCCCGACCACGGCTCGCGCACCGGGTTGTAGATCTCGAACAGCGGCGCGTTCACGGCTTTCTCCTCGCCGGCTTCGGGGTCGTCGTTGAGGTCGTTGTATTCGGCTACGACATTGCCGGCGAAGGCGGAAACGAGATTGGGATTCGGCGCAAAGGTTTTGCCGATCAGAGCCGAGTCGTCGGAGTAGAGCACCAAGCCGTCCCGCCGCCACAGCTTGAACGACACCAGCCTCTTGCCGAGCGCGCCCTGTCCGAGCGTCTCGTCCAACGCCCGCTTGACGGTATCGTCGAGCTCCCGGCTTTTGCGCAGGTCCGGCAGCAGCGGTGCAATCACGCTGTCGACATAGAGCGCTGTCGTGGTGGCGGAGTTGTGCATCACACCTTCGCGGATCTGCGACGTTACCCAAAGGCCAACCACGAGCATCACCGCCAAAAGCCCGATGCCGCCGGCGATCACGAACTGCCAGGCCAGCGACAGCCCGCTCCAGACTTGCACAAGTCGCTTCAAGGTCTCCCTGAGCATACGCGTGATTCACCCCACCCGCCTGCAAGATTATAGGCCAGTCGCGGCAATTGCGACACCGACCTTGGTCCGGTGCCCCGGGGGAAGGTTAATGGCGCGGCTGGTCGGCTTATTGAGGATCTGCTAATATTATGTCGGCTGCGGGTCCGCTCCGGCGTTACGTGGCCATAGCACCGGCTGGCGTCGAGGGATCGGCATGCGGATCGCAATGATGGGTGCGGGCGCCATCGGCGGATATATCGGGGCCAGGCTTGTCGAGGCGGGAGGCGATGTCAGCTTCGTTGCCCGTGGGGCACATCTGCAGGCAATGCGCCAGAACGGATTGCGCATCAAAAGTCCGGCCGGCGACTTGCTTCTGCGTGACGTCTCAGCAAGCGATGCGCCGGCCGACATCGGTCCCGTCGATCTCGTGATCTTCGCGGTCAAGCTCTACGATTGTGAGAAGGCCGCCGCCGCGCTCGGACCGCTGATTGCCGGGAACACCCGCGTCGTGACGCTGCAAAACGGCATCGACGGCATCGAGATTCTGCGTCGCCATGTTCGCGGCGACAAGGTGATCGGCGGCGCCACCTACCTTTCCGGTTTCATCAACAAGCCAGGGGAGGTCGTCCATGCGGGCGGGCTAACGGACATTCTCGTCGGCGGGCATCGCGATCCTGTGATACACGAGCTTCACGCGCTTTGCGATCGGGCGATTGGTCTCCAACTGAAGTCGGTCGCCGAGATCGACAGCGTGCTCTGGGAGAAGTTCGTGACGCTTGCAGCCTTCTCCGGCGCAACGTCGCTCATGCGCTCAGGCATTGGTCCGATCCTTGGCGATCCCGAGGCCCGCATCTTCGTCGAGCAATTGCGGGACGAAGGGATGGCGGTTGCCGCGGCAGCCGGCCATCCGATGGCGGAAGGGTTCGAGGACCGCGTCATCAAGAGGTGGACGGCATTCCCTCCGCATGTGAAATCGTCGATGGCCAACGACCTCGAAAGAGGTAAGCCCATCGAGGTCGTCTGGCTCTCCGGGCGCATGCATGAACTGGGCATGAAGTTCGGCCTTGCGACCCCTGGTCACACGGCGGTGTTCCGCGCCTTGCATCTCCATGCAGCGGGTGCCGTCCCTTGGCGGTGATCCATCGAGATTCGGTGGGAGGACATCATGGCAAATGCGTCGACTGAAAGCATGCCGGTGACGATGGGCACGAAGGCCTCTGGCTCGCAAGACATGTTCAATAGGGAACTCGAGACTTACCGCAGGATCGTCGGTGCGAACCTGATGTTCCATCGGGAAGTCTATGACGTTCTTCGCGACTTGCTTGTCGAGCAGGCGCCGGCGTCATTCCGGTTCCTCGACGTGGCGTGCGGAGATGCCAGCGCCTCCGCCGCGATGCTGAAGACGACGGCGATAGGCAGCTATGTCGGCATCGACTTGTCGGAGGCGTCGCTGCGATTGGCGGCTGAAGCCCTTGAAGGCCTCCCTTGTCCCGTCGAACTCCGCTGCTGCGATTTCGCGCCAGCGATGGCGAAATGGTCGGAACCAGTTGACGTCATCTGGATCGGCATGTCGCTGCACCATCTGCCGACGGCGGCCAAGGCAAGGCTGATGCGGAACGCCCACCGGGCCTTGGGAGGGATGGGCCTGTTCGTCATCTGGGAACCGGCGCTGTTCGAAGGCGAGGATCGCGCCGCCTGGCTCGCGCGCTTCTCCTTGCTACGCGACAAATGGTCGGCCGTTTCCGACGAGGAATTCGCATCGATGGAACGGCATATGCTTCTGGCCGATTTCCCCGAAACCTCGCAGACATGGCTGCGCTTGGGGCGCGATGCCGGCTTTTCGCATGCGGAGGACATTTACTTGATGCCCAATCGAATGGGCAGGGTGTTCCGTTACTGGAACTAATCGGCGCATTGGGGCGGGCTGCTATGCGTCCAAGTGAATCGGACCGGCGGCCGGAATGAAACACGTCATACGGGGGGAGGCGCTCCGGTGCTGAAGATCCTGAAAGGCCGGCTTCTGACCGGTCTGGCCGGCGCGGTCGATCATCTTGGCCGCCGATGGCTGGCCGAGCAGCCATTTTCCGGAGAACTGTGCGATATCTATCCATCGCTGGAAGAAGGGAGGCATGCCATGAGGACGGTTGCGGGGTACAAGCTCGAAGCTGGTGAGGGCGAGCGGCTGCATTTCAGCGGCGCCGACTTCCTCGTCAAGGCGTCCGCTGATACCACAGGCGGCGCCTTCTCGATCGTCGAGGAGATCGATCCTCTGGATACGCCGCTACACAGCCATGCCAATGAGGACGAGCTCTTCTACGTGATCGAGGGCGAGCACGTGTTCCGCTGTGGCGACCAAGAATTTCACGTCGGGCCAGGCGGAACGGTGTTCGCTCCGCGTGGCCCGCATGCGCATCGACGCATCGTGTCGCGCACCGGCCGTTTCCTGACGATGACGTCACCCGCCGGATTCGAAGGCTTCTTCCGCGATCTTTCCCAAGCCGAGGCGAGCGGCTCCTCGATGCCCGAGGCCTATGCGGCAGCGGCGCGCAAATACGGCATAAAGTGGCTCAATCCTTAGGGAGCGCGCACAATGGCTTTCGATACCGAGACAGATCAACCGGTCGTCGGGTCAACGCCGAAGGCGACTCAGGTCGCGTCGGGCGATGCGCCGGTTCCGGTCGCCGTCGTGCTCGAGGGCCGTTGGGGGCGGCTGCGCCCGCTCGACGCCGAACGCGATGCGGCAAGGCTCTATCGGCTCTCGCATGACGAGCACACCGAGGCCACCTGGGTCGACATGAAGGTCGGACCCTTTGCCACCGAGCAGGCCTTCGCCGAGCATGTCGCCGCGCTGGTGGCGGACCCCAAGCGCGCTTTCTTCGCCGTCGATGGCCCCGACGGCGAAGCGCTTGGATGGCTCTGCCTGATGGAGGCCAGGCCGGCGCACCATGTCGTCGAACTCGGCTATGTGCTCTACACGCCGCCGCTGCAGCGCACGCGCCTTGCCAGCGAAGCGCTCTATCTTATTATGCGCCACGTCTTCGACGATCTCGGCTACCGCCGCCTCGAATGGACCTGCACCTCAACCAACCAGCGATCGCGCAGCGCCGCCCTCCGGTTAGGCTTCGTCTATGAGGGTACGCACCGCCAGGGCCTGTTCCTGAAGGGCAAGCCCTGCGACATCCCGATGTATTCGATGCTTTCCAGCGAATGGCCGGCTAACCGTGCGGCTTTCGAAGCCTGGCTCGATCCCGGTAATTTCAGGGAAGGGCGGCAGGTCCGCTCGCTGGCCGAGCTTCGCTCACCGCGCGATTTCACAGGTCCGCTTTTGTCGATCTGAGGTCTCGGATAGCAAGTACGCTCGTCAGAAAAACGCCTGCCCGGGCTTAGCTCAGATGTGCAAAGCCCGTCACCTGAATCCGTTAAGCGCGACGCGCTTTAAGCGTCCGCGCCATGGTCTGCCATGGGCATTTTCATCGCCTGATCGTTCGGTTTCTCGAAATGCTCCTCTTGTCGCTTTTCGATCTCGTAGGAGAGCCAGCGGCAAAACATGCCGACAACCGATGTCGCGGCGCCCGCAAGAAGGCACGCCGTCAACAATAGGTCTTTCGATGCGTTCGACCAGCTGACGATCGCCAGAAGAACGACGCTGACCGTCGAGACCAGGTAACCGGTCCCTTTTAGGAGATGAAGCGACGCCCTTTTCATGTTCGCACCCGATCAGGAACTGTTTCGGCCGATGGAAAGTTCCTTGTCGGCGTTCGGTCGCCCGGCACGCATCGTCGGCGCGATTGAAAAAAGAATGAGCCGGCCGTGATGCATCGACCGCTCCACTTGCGACGGAACGCAAGAGAGGGCCGCCGCGTTTTGTGTCGCTATGTCGAAGGGCTCTCACCCTTACAGGGCCGAAAAGGCGTCCCCGGCCTCGCTCGCCGAGGCGGAGCGTCAGGCGCGCGCGGAAAAGAACGCCAGGCTGAGGAGCCTTCGCACGCACACGTCGTGGCTGGTCCTCGATCCGAACGCGCTTTTCCGCGACGAGATCGACTGCTCGGCACTGTTCGGCGAAGCCCCCCGGAAGGTCCCGCGCCCGGGCTAGAAACGGATCTCCAAGCCTCTACGCGGCTTGAAGTTGCGTTGTGCCATTCGCACGCGATATCGCTATCAGCCGCGCAACGGCCAACGGCGCCATGAGCATGAAAAACGCCGTGATGTCGAGGAAGATCGACCAAACCAGATCGATCCCACTGTGATCATAGCATACTGCATATCCCATGACGCCTTACCCTTTTTATACCCACCCATTGCGCATCAGGTTGCCACACACTGACCTGAGCATGATCCTCATTTGCAAGAAATACAAGGGACCGCTAATTTAATTGGGGGCGCTATCAGCCGGGGTGGCGGATGTTTCTGCCGTTTTTCTATTGGCCTTCGGCCTATCAGCGCCGCCCGTTGGGCGGATGGAGATGGGTGGCCTTGCTTGCACCGTTCATTCTTCTGTCCGGCTACATCGTCTATGGCTCGATCGGCATCCATTTCGCGTCGCCTTGGTCGGCGCTGCGGCACGTTGCTGCCTTTCCCAACTGCGCCACCGCCCGATTGGTCGGTCTCGCGCCGGCGCGCGCCGGGCAGCCCGGCTATTGGCCGACGCATGATGCCGACCATGACGGCATTGCCTGCGAACCTTGGCATGGGACAAACGGGAGCGGGGTACGGGTGCACCGCTATCGGAGCACGGGCAGATAGGTCGGAGACGATTCGGCCCGCGCAGACCAACCGCTCAGCTGCAACAAGCCTTGCCGCTCGCGGGCGAGCAACATGATGCGCTCGCCGCCTTCTGTTCTTCCAGCCAGCGGTCGCGCGGCTTGCAGCTTGCCGGTCGTGGCGACAGCTCGACCTCGACGGTGCCGCCAACCAAGGCAGGTTGGCTTGCCCGGTGCAACTCCATCGGCCGGATGCCGTCGCTGATTTCGAAGGTCAGCCTGGCCGACTGATCGAGAGCCACGTGATCTGCGACCTTGCGGATGATCGCTGTGAACCTGCCGGCCGGCATGTGGATCGGGCCGCCTTCGTCGACGTCCCACAGCTGCACGAAGATTTCCGACCAGGATTCCGGGTTGGCGCCGCAATCCAGCGCCGAGAATTGCCCGGCCTTGACCTCGGTCACATGATAGCCCGGCTTTACCGGCCGGTCGCCATAGCGGAACACCAGCGGTTTGTCTTGGTAGGCGGCCAGCGCGCCGAGCAGATCGCCGATGGTGAGATCCGACGGGTCGATGGCGAGGGCAGGGGTGATTTTTTTCCGGTTGTCAGGAGAGAGCATGTCGGCTACTCCTCATTTCAATATTTCAAGGATTATTGAAACGTGGATGAACGTCAAGCCCTGATTGCCTTTGGCGCGCTGTCGCAGCAGACACGGCTGCGGCTGCTGCGATTGCTGGTGGTTGCCGGACCGGACGGCATCGCCGCCGGTTCGCTCGCCGAACAGGTCGAGGTCTCGCCGTCCAACGTCAGCTTCCATCTCAAGGAGCTGGAGCGCGCCGGCCTCGTGCGCGCGCGGCGCGACGCGCGCTCGATCGTCTACAGTGCGGAGTATGATGCGCTTTCCGGCCTGATCCGGTTCCTGATGGAGGATTGCTGCTCTGGCCGTCCGGAAATCTGCGTGCCGGCGCTTGCCGCGCCCTGCTGCCGGCCTGGTGAGGGGACCCGGCAATGACCTCTTACGATCTGCCGCGGCGGGCCGTCGCCGAAACCCTGGGCACCGGTCTCCTAGTCGCAACAGTGGTCGGCTCCGGCATCATGGCCGAGACGCTGACGCATGATGTGGCGCTGGCGCTACTCGGCAACACGCTCGCAACCGGCGCCATGCTGGTGGTGCTGATCACCATGCTGGGGCCGATCTCCGGCGCGCATTTCAATCCGGCCGTCTCGCTGGTCTTCTGTCTCAACCGGGCGCTGCCGGCCCGCGATCTGCCGGCCTATCTCTCCGCGCAGTTCGCCGGCGGCATCGCCGGCACGATTGCCGCGCATCTCATGTTCGCGCTCCCGGTGCTGGAGGTCGCGACGAAGCTGCGTGCCGGACCCGCGCAATGGTTCTCCGAGGCTGTCGCGACATTCGGGCTGGTCGCCGTCATCCTCGCCGGCCTTCGCTTCGAGCGGCGCGCCGTACCGTGGCTGGTCGGCCTCTACATCACCGCCGCCTACTGGTTCACCGCCTCCACCTCCTTCGCCAATCCGGCAGTCGCGGTGGCGCGTTCGCTCACCGACACGTTTTCCGGCATCAGGCCGGCCGATCTGCCGGGCTTCATTGTCGCCGAACTGCTCGGCGCCTTGATCGCGCTGGCGCTGATGGGCTGGCTGTTGCGGCCCGAAACCATCAAGCAATCCCAAGCATTGAAAGCCCAGCCATTCAAAGGCAAGCCATGACGGTCACGATCTATCACAACCCCGCCTGCGGCACCTCGCGCAACACGCTCGCCATGATCCGCGCCAGCGGCGAGGAGCCGGTGGTGATCGAATATCTGAAGACGCCGCCAAGCCGCGAGCGGCTACTCGAGTTGATCGCGGCAATGGGCATCACTCCGCGCGAGCTGCTGAGGCAGAAAGAAACGGCCTATGCCGAGCTTGGGCTTGGCAACCCGAAATGGAACGACGGCGAGCTGGTCGACTTCATGCTCGCCCACCCGATCCTCATCAACCGGCCGATCGTCGAGACGCCGAAAGGCACCAGGCTCTGCCGGCCGTCGGAGGCGGTGCTGCCGCTGCTCGACCATCCGGTGGCGGAGTTCGTCAAGGAAGACGGCGAGAAGGTCGTCTACGTGCCGGGGCGGGCCTGAATGGAAGCCGCGGCACCCGTCGCCCGCAATCGCCACGTCCTCGTCTCGGCGCTTGGCGTCACGCAAATCCTCGCCTGGGGATCGTCCTACTATCTGCCTGCCGTGCTTGCCGCGCCGATCGCCGCCGACACGGGCTGGTCGCTGGCCTCGGTCGTTGCCGGGCTCTCCTGCGGCCTCCTGCTTGCCGGGCTGGTGTCGCCGATCACCGGGCGGCTGATCCAGCGTCACGGCGGCCGGCCGGTGCTTGCCGCGAGTTCGCTGCTGCTGGCCGCCGCCCACCTGCTGTTAGCGGCGGCCAACATCTATCCGCTTTACCTGCTTGCCTGGCTGCTGATGGGGTTGGGCATGTCGAGCGGCCTCTACGATGCCGGCTTCGCCACGCTCGGCCGCCTCTATGGACTGGGGGCCCGCGGCGCGATCACCAACCTGACGCTTTTCGGCGGCTTCGCCAGCACGATTTGCTGGCCGCTCAGCGCCTTCCTCGTCCAGCATGAAGGATGGCGCTTCACGTGCGTTTGCTACGCTGCGATCCACCTTTTGATCTGCCTGCCGCTTCACCTTTGGGTGATACCACCGCCTCCAGCCGCGGCGCCTGCGCCGGCAAGAATCGAGTTGAGGCAGGCGTCGGCCACAGGGCGGGAGAGGACGCGCTTCATCCTGCTTGCCTCCATCCAGACAGTGGCCGCGCTGATCGCGTCCATGCTTTCCGTCCATCTGCTCACTCTCCTGCAACTGCGCGGGGTGAGCCTTGCGGTCGCGGTCGGGCTTGGCGCCCTGGTCGGGCCATCGCAGGTCGGCGCGCGCGCGGCCGAAATGCTGATCGGCCGCAACCGGCATCATCCGATCTGGACGATGCTGGCATCCGTATCGTTGCTCGCGACCGGCGTCTGGCTGCTGCTTGCAAGCCGGAGCGCCATCGCCCTGGCATTGATCCTCTACGGCGCCGGCAACGGCATCCACACCATCGCGCGCGGCGCCCTGCCGCTCGTGCTGTTCGATCCGCAACGATACGCCGCGCTGATGGGCAAGCTCGCGACGCCGAGCCTCATCGTCCAGGCGGCGGCTCCGTCGATCGGCGCGCTGCTTCTGGGCGCCGGCGGCGGCAACCTCGTGCTGACGACGCTCGCGCTGGCCGCGACCCTAAATCTGGGGCTCTGTGTTTGTCTGGTTGCGCTCGTGCGCCGGTGAGCGTCAGAGCGGTTCGGCGTTCGATGGAATCGCCGACCCGTCCTGAGCATTTGTCTTTACGCAATTCCGGACGGAAAACCGCCGCGCACTTTTCCCTGGCGTTACGCTAATGCATGTCGCCCAGAAGTGTGCAGCGGTTCTGGGACAACGACATGCATCAAAACAAAGGTCCAGCGCCTCGCCTGAATCCGTCTCAACGCGACGCGCTTTAGAAACGGAAATTCACGAAGGCCTTCAGCGTGTGGAAAGCCACATCGTCTTTGATTGTCAGCCCTTCGCCATTGTCGAGTATCTGCTTCGAGCCCAGGTCCACATAGGCATATTCGGTGCCGAAGGAGAGGTGATCGGTAATGGCATGCTCGATGCCTGCGCCGGCGGTCCAGCCGGCTCGTGTCTGCTCCTCGTTGAAAACAGTCGTGCCGCCAACGGTCAGCGTCTGCTCCGTTTTGCCGAAGGCAAAACCGCCGTGGCCGTAGAGGAGCGTGCGGTCCCAAGCCCGCCCCAGTCGCGCGCGCACGGTGCCAAGATATTTGACGTCCACCTCGCCATTGAAGATCTCGGTGCCGTCCACCGAGGCCGTAACCGAAGCGCCGTAACTGGATGCGGCAATGTCTGCCACCGCACCGATCACCCAGCGGTCGGCAAACTGCCAATCATAGCCGGCCTGGACGCCGCCGAGGAAACCGCTCGCGGAAATCTCGAAGGCGCCGTTGATCGGCGGCGGATTCCCGTCGGCAAAGATCTGCCGCGAATCGAGTTTCATGTCACCCACGGCAAACGAACCGAACCCACCGAAATAGGGCCCCGTCCAGCTGAAGCTCTCCTCCGCCGGCGGTGGCGCCGGGGCCGCTTCCAGGGCGATCGGATCGGCCGCGAACGCCCTGCCGGCGGCAAGAACGATCGCCATGGCGGCCATGGACCTAGGTACAATCTTCATCGGAACTTTCCTCGCTGCATTGCCAATTAAAATCGCGTCCGCATTTCTTCCCGCTCATGCATGAGCGGGCCTCAGGGACCGTCGGTTAGCTTGCGAAGACATGTCCGTCTGCGCCGGACATGAAAACCGATCACCGCCCCTTCGATGCACCGCTAGCAGAGAAAATCCGGGTGCGTATGGCGGATACGGAAGTCACAATTGCAATAACGGAACAGTTCTTGTTCCGGAATTTCAGTCTTGCAACTTTGTCACACTTAACTCACGTTCAGAAAGATGCGAGGCCACTTGGAATCGGATCGGACCGAAGCGGAAAACGATGTTTCTCGAGCACCGAAACGCAGCGAAACGCCGTTTGCAGCCCGACACTGTCCGGTTCCAGGCGGTCTCTGACGGGGGGGTATGATGTCGAGCGCTGATCGGGTAGCCACATTCTCGACCGACGACATTCCCGAGCATCATCGCGACGAGTTCATCCGCGATTTCTACGGTCGCATCCAGATGCGGTTGGACATCACGCCGCATCTCGACGCGCCTCTCAGATTCTCGGCCCGTACCCTGATTCTGCCCGAGATGAGCCTCAGCAAAGGTTCCGTCTCTCCCATGGTCTGGGAGCGCAATAGCGGACTGATGGCCGACGGCAATGACGATATCATCCTGTCCTGGAATAAGGGCGGCTACTGCTTCACCATGCCTGGGCGCGGCGACTTCAGCACCGAACCCGGCACCGCCGCCATCTTTCCGATGGACCGCCGCTACTCAGTCGCCAGCGAGGATTCGCAATGGACCGTAGCGCTTCAGTTCAAGCGCTCGCTGCTGGCCCCGCTGGTGAAGAATCTCGACGATGTGCGTCCCGACAGTCTCGGCCGCACGCTCCCGGCACACCGGTTGCTTTTCGATTACCTCTGGTCACTCCTGCACATGGAGGGGCCCGAGACGCTCGCGCCCCTCGCTTCCCGCCATATCACCGATCTGCTCGCCGTCTCCTTCGGTGGCATGGAGGCCTATACGCATCCCCCCGGGGTCCGCGCAGCAAGGCTTGCGGGCATCAAGCAGCACATCGCCCAAAATCTCACCGATCCCGGGCTCAACGCCGGGCAGATATCGCGCAAATTCCGCATCAGCGAGCGCTATGTCCGCCAGCTATTTGCCGAGGAAGGCACAAGCTTTTCCGACTATGTCAACGGGGAGCGGCTCGCCTACATCCATAGCTGCCTGACCGATCGCCGGCAGTTGCTGCGGCGCATCGCCGACATCGCTTTTGAGGTCGGCTTTACCGAGCCATCCACCTTCTACCGGCAGTTCCGGCTGCGCTACGGCATGACGCCCACGAAAGTTCGTGCCCTGACCGAGAAGGACGACAACGGCTGAACTACTTGTATGGTGGTTCGTTTCGGCCTGTCGGAATTTGACGTTGGACCTCTACGCGCAGTCCTTCAGCTCGACCACCTCGACGCCGAGGCGGAAGGCCTGGCCGTCGGCGTAGGAGCGCGCATATTGCTCGGCTTCGAAGGGGAAGGTCAGCGTGGTGCCGTAGGCGGTGACGCGCACCGTCCACTTCTGGCCCTTGACGAGTTCAACACCGTGAAGCTTCGCCATTACCATCTCTCCCTCCTCCAGTCCGGCATGCCCGCGACGTACCCATAACGTTGCGGAAGTCATTTGAGTACAAATAATCCGACCGAATTATGTCGCTGACACGTCGATTCCGACATTCGGTCCGGCGCTTCCGTGAAATGGATCACGTTCGGCCAGCCGGAACCCGGACGGCTCCAGCGGGTTAGAGCTATGAAATCGCACAGGAGGCCGCCATGATCCGCAAGCTGAAATCCGGCGAATACCGCCTCTATTCGCGCAAAGTCGACCCCAGGACCGGCAAGCGCCGGAACCTCGGCACCTTCAAGTCGCGCGAGGCGGCCGAGAAACACGAACGCGAGGTGCAGTACTTCAAGCGGCATTGAAGTCCGCAGCTTTTCAGTCTTCTCGGGTTCCAGCTGTCGATGCCGGCGATGCTCGGCCCTTTGAATGAGCAGCGTCATCTCCCATTCGCAGCACTTCGCGGGCAGCAAAGCGAGAGGCGCTTAGTCCGTCGTGTCGTCGCCGTTCGAGCGCGAACCAAGCGCATGGGCTTCCCGCTCCAGCACCGCGCGATCATTGCCGTATTTCGCAAAGAGTTGCCGAGCTTCAGGGATCGTAAGCTGGAACTTCCTCGCGAAATGGGCGACGTCGAAATCCTCGCCGATCGAGAGGTGATCAGCGGCATCGCGTGAGCTTTCATTGTCTGACATCGGAAAATTCCTCCTGCCAGAAGAAAGGCGTGCGCGACGGCATGGTTCCGAGTTGTTCACAAGCGATATCTATCAGACGCTCGAGATCCGCGGTCAAATCCATCAGGCGTCGGCAGCGGCTCTGGTGGTCCATTGAATTATCCTACCCTGGGGGATAGGATAGCGGCATGACGATACACAGCTCTCATCCCGACATCATCGCCCGGCTCAAGCGCGCGCATGGCCATCTGGCCGCCGTGCTCGCCATGTTCGAGCAGGGGCGCTCCTGCCTCGACCTCGCGCAACAGCTTCATGCCGTCGAAAGCGCGGTCGGCAATGCCAAACGCGAACTGATCCACGACCACATGGAGCATTGCCTGGTCGAAGGCGGCGAGCCCACCAGGGACACGCTCAAGGAGCTGAAGCAGCTCACAAAATATCTGTGAGGCCGCCATGTGGGCAAGAATTCTGGACTGGTTCGGGTTCGGGGCGCATGGTCATGACCATGGCGGGCACAGCCATGATCATCATGGCCCGCACGGCCACACTCACGGCGTGATCGACGCCACGATCGCGACGACCGATCGCGGCATCTGGGCGATCAAATGGTCGTTCGTCATTCTGGCGGTCACGGCCGCCTTGCAGGTTGTCGTCGTCGTGTTTTCCGGCAGCGTGGCGCTGCTCGCCGACACCATCCACAACATAGCCGACGCGACCACCGCCATACCGCTTTGGATCGCCTTCGTGCTGGCGCGCCGCAAGCCGACCCGGACCTTTACCTACGGCCTGGGCCGGGTGGAGGATTTGGCCGGCATCGTCATTGTGCTCATCATCCTGGCGAGCGCGCTGGTCGCCGGATATGAGGCGATAGACCGCCTGCTCAATCCCCGGCCGGCGCAGTTCCTCGGCTGGCTCGCGGCTGCCGGTGCTGTCGGTTTCCTCGGCAACGAGGCGGTGGCCGTGTCCCGAATCCGTGTCGGCCGCGAGATCAACAGCGCCGCATTGATCGCCGACGGCTATCACGCCCGCACCGACGGATTGACCAGCCTCGCCGTCGTCGTAGGCGCGATCGGCGTCTGGCTCGGCTTTCAGCTGGCGGACCCGATCATCGGCCTCGTCATCACCGTCGCCATCTTCGGTATCGTCTGGCAGTCGGCGCGGTCTGTGCTGACCCGCATGCTCGACGGGGTGGAGCCCGGATTGGTCGACGAGATCCATCACGCTGCCGAACATGTCGTGGGCATCGAGAAGGTGGCCGAGGCGAAGGCCCGCTGGCTCGGCCACAAGCTGCATGTCGACGTGGCGATCGCGGTCAATGACGGGCTGCTGCTCGCCGCCGCGAACAACATCGCCGCATCGCTGAAAGCCGAGCTCTTTGCCCACATTCCCGCGCTCGACGTCGCGACGGTCCGCTTCACCGAGCCGCAGGCCGAAGGTGCCAACCATCATGCACCCGACCCGTTCCTGGTATCGGGCAAGCTGGCGAGCGGGCTGCTGGAGATAATCGACACGCCGCAGGGCGAGCGTATGCGCCTGCGCGTGTCTAGCCATGCCGAGGGCCTGCAGGCGAACGTCGCCATCGAGCGGCCGGGCGGTACGGTCGAGCGCCTGCCGCTGTCGCCGGTCGGCGGCGACCATCACTATCTGCAGAGCCTCGTCGCCCCGGCCGAGCCGCACGAGTTCAGCGCCAGGCTGCAGCTTTCGGCCGGCCCCGACAGCGAGGATCTGCCCTTCGCCATGGCCGAGCCGGAAGGCCACCACCACGAGCATGCGCACTGGTGAGGAAGGCGCTGGTTGAATTCCGGTGCGAGATTTGCTCGGCGGTGGCGCAGCATCGTCTTCGCGACTGGATGCAGCTTCACCTTTCTTCAGGCGGCTTGATGTGGCGGAAAGCCCAAAGCAAGGCCAGGTCGTAAAGGATCTTGAGGGCGCCACAGATCACCAGCGGCCAGGCTTCGAGCCCCGCAGCAAAGAGCGCGCCGGCGATTGCCGGGCTCGCAGCGGCTGCAAGGCTTCGCGGCACCGACGTAACGCTCGCCGCCGCAGGCCGCTCCGGTGGCGTGACGACAGCCATCACGTAGGATGAGCGTGTCGGCACGTCCATCTGGGACAGCGCCGAGCGTAGGAGCAGAAACGCGAGGGCCGCGTCGCGGCTCGGTATGACGGCCGCCACGATGAGGCAGACACTCGACGGAATATGGGTGAACACCATCGTATTCACGAGGCCGATGCGGCTCGACAGCCATGCGGCGATTGGAAATGAAACCGCCGACAAAACACCCGACCAGAAAAAGAACACCCCGGCCGTCGACAGCGAAAGGCCGAACTTGCTGAACAGCCACAAAGCAATGAGCGACTGCACGGCAAAGCCACCAGCGAATGCATCGATGCTGAACAGGGCCGCGAGCTTGTAGACAATGACACGCGACGGCCCAAGCGCCGCGGCGGGCTCTTCCTGAGGAGAGGTTTTCGGACCAGCGGGAATGCGCGCATAGGTAAGTCCTCCGGCCACGCCCAGAGCCGCATAAAGGACAAACATTGCCTTGAGCGCGGCAAGACGCGACATGCCGGTTGTGACTAGGAAGTCTGGGCTGGTTGCGGCGAGCGCGCCAACGGATGCCGCCAGTGCACCCAGCAAGCTATAGCGCGCGAATGCCTTCGTGCGGTGTGCATCCGCGACGAGACGCGACAACACGGCATGCTCCAGCGGTACAAAGATGCTGACGCTGCCGGAAGAAGGATTGATCGTGCCGATGAAGGCCACGAGCAGAACAAGCGCGTAGGTGCTCGACTGCGTATAGGCCAGCCCCGTTGCGACCATCAGGCCGGATGCGGCCATAAGCAGGATGCGCCGGTCTGCCCTCACGGCAAGGAACCCGATGCCTAGCGTCAACAGCGCCGAACCCAGGAGAGCGGCGGTGGCGACAACGCCAATCTCCAAGGGGCCAAGCCCGATCGCTGCCAGGTATACCGGCAGGAGCACCGCGGCAAAGCCATCGCCAAAATCACGAAAGGCCCGCGCCGCGTATATATCCGCAGCACGGCCTCCTTTCCTCTGGTCCTTGACGTCGCCCGGGCCAACGTAGTTGCCTTCGGAATTTCGAAGGGACTGTGTCAAGGATCAGCTACCTGTCCTGAGGTGTACTTGATCGAGCGCCAGCTTCAGCCCTTTGGCCAACTTCCCAACGTCGTCGTTCGCCCAGAAATGCATGAAGAACAGCCGGGGTTCGTCGTCGAGCATATGGTTGTGCACGGCCGTCACCTCTATCCCGCTCTCCCGCAAGGCTCTTAGCACCGGATTCACTTCGGAAGCGATCAGAACGAAGTCGCCGGTAATCGCGGCCTTGCCACTCCCGGTCGGCTGAAAGTTTATGGCAATCGCAGAGCCCATTGCGTCCGGCACTTCCATACCGTCATCCTTGATAGACTCCGCGCGTGGGATGCTGACCTGATAGACCCCGCCAGTGACCTTGCCTTTGCGGCCAAGCGCCTGGTCGATGGTCGATGTGTCGAGATCGATCGTCTTCGAAGCAGCGGTGGCACTCGCCGGTGCGTCTGAAAGCGGCGTCGCGCTCTGCTGCAGTGCCGAATGCAGCGCTGTGGCCAACTTTTCCGGGTCGCCATGCCCCAGGACGTGCATGTACATCGTCTCCGGCTGCGCCCTCTGCAGGTGATTGTGAAGCGCCGTGACCTCGATACCGCTTTCGATCAGTTTCGTCATCACCGGGCCGATCTCGGATACAGTCAGCACCAGATCGCCCATCACCATGACATCGTGATCGCCCATGGGTTTGAATGCGAGCCACGAGCCGAGCGCCAAGGCCGGTTTGAGCTCTACTCCGTCAAGCGTGACTTTCAGGTCCGAACGAGGGAGCCCGACCCGATAGACGCCACCTGACGCCTCTGTGCCGGATTTCCCGAGCGCCTGCGCCACCGTCTTCCAGTCAGGTGCGGCAAGGGAAGGCTGGGCAATTCCAAGGCAGGCCGCAAATGCGAGCCCAGCTATGATTTTTCCATGCATGATTTGCTCCTGTGCTCTGAGCCCCAGGTGCCCAAATGGAAAACGTCTGCCGTTCCGAAATGCCATTGCGCTCGCGCAATTGTGATACGCACTCCGCCGGTCGCGCCGCCGGCTGTGCTTCTCGCCTTTCGGCCGGTTATGCCTGCCCGCGGCGAAATCGGTCTTTCAATAACACAAGAACGTGTCCTTGCATTTAACCCCAGCCTCTTTGAGCAATGGTTGCTTTGAGGAGGCGGGCAGTCCGGCCACGCAATAGACCGGCGCCGCGATCTCGCCGGCATGTTTCGTGATCATTTCTCGTGTGATGTGCCCTCGCTCCCGGCTCCAGCCCGAGCGATCACCTCAGTGGATGTCGCGAAGAGCTTTTCCGCCGCCACTGCGTGAGCTTCATGCCGTCACGCATGTTGAGACCGAGCAGCGTGATGTTCGTCGCGCCCGCTATCAGCTCGAGCGCCTGCACCGTGTAGAAGGCCGTATCGAACTCTCCTGCCTTGGCCTTGGAGGCGAGGAACAGCGCCGCCGGGATCAGAACCAGCAGACCGTTCGCAGCAATGAACGGCATTCGCTTCAACTTCTTGCCGATCACGCCGGTTCGCACACCTTTCGCCAAGG
The DNA here is from genome assembly GCF_040545255.1 of Mesorhizobium shonense. Taxonomy (NCBI): domain Bacteria; kingdom Pseudomonadati; phylum Pseudomonadota; class Alphaproteobacteria; order Hyphomicrobiales; family Phyllobacteriaceae; genus Mesorhizobium; species Mesorhizobium shonense. The sequence continues at coordinate 132,389 of NZ_JBEPLM010000001.1, read as the reverse complement.
CGAAGCCCGAGCCCCCCGTCACCGCCAACATGGGGATCAGCAATAGGAAACTCCACGGTATGGCCGTCTTTACCGCGACAACGCTTGCTTCGGACGCAAACAGCTCGCTGAGTGCCGTCGAGAGCCAAAAGGTCGCGATCGTGAGGAGCGCGAGTGTGCTGGCCAACGGATGGATGAGCTTGGTCATGGCTTGCCCTCTCTAGTCGACCTCTAGGCGACGCAGATGCCCGGCACTCCGACCTTCTGGAAGAGATGCGGCATGGCCATTGCCGAGGATGGATAGGCCGAGAGTTTTGCAATGAACTCCGGATGCGTGAACGCGGCCCTGAAGTCCGCAGTCGATTCCCAGACTGCATAGTTCAGATAAGTCGGGCTCTGTCCGATCGCTCGGTGTAGCTGGGTTGAGATGAAACCCGGCTGCCGCTTCATAAAGTTCGCATCATTCTGCCAGGCCTGGAGGAGAGTCCGTTCGTCCGCCCTGTCCAGCGTGAAGACATTCACGAGTACGAGGGGGGCGGCTTCGAGGCCAAGCTGATGTTCGATCGGGAAGGCGGGATCAAGGGGACGCCTGTGCGACATGACAGTCTCCGGTAAGTTGGTTATATGATGTCAATCTGGTATGAGCGATACATAATATATTGACATCATCATGTCAAGCAGATTTTATGGTGACAAAATGGATGCAAACATACGAACCCCCGCTGGGGATGCCTTAACCGACCTCATTCTCGACCTGTTCAGGGTCAACAACCTGATCTTGACTTGGGGCGACAGGCTTGTGGCGCCGCTGGGGCTCACAAGCGCTCGCTGGCAAATATTGGGGGCCATCGTTGCGGCGGATCGGCCACAGCCGGTGGCGTGGCTCGCGCGCGATCTTGGCGCCAATCGGCAGAACGTGCAGCGCATCGTCAACGACCTGGCGGCGGAAGGGCTCGTCAGGTTCGAGCCCAATCCGCATCACCGCCGCGCGCAGCTTGTCGTGCTGACCGACAGGGGACAGCAAACTTTCGACGACGCCATCAGCTTTTACGACCCACGGGTCAACGCACTTGCGGATGGGCTTCCCCTAGAAGACATCCGAATGGCTGGCCGCGTCATGAAGGCACTGCGGAAGAAATTTGAAGGCGATGAAAATGCTGGAGACCAGACCTGACCGCTCTGGTTCGATCGCAAGCGCCGCGGGTGTGCGGAAACGGGACCGGTCCGCCGGCCGCGATTAGAAAACGCTAACGGAACGGAAACGCCTCGCTGCTATGGTGCTACGTTGCGGCAGGGGAGGCTGAACACTGCCGAGGAAGTTCGGGACGAGTATACCATGGCCACCTTTCCCCATGTCGAGCGTCGCCTTTATGCGCGAGAATTCGTGCTGAAGGAGGCCACGATCGTCACCGGCGACGCCAGCATCAGGTGCTCCATCCGCAACCAGCACGAACATGGCGCCGAGCTGCGCGTCGGTTCGCATGTGGACCTGCCGGACCGCTTCACGCTCATTGTTCCCGACGACGATGCCGTCTATCGCGCCGTCGTGCGGTGGCGGCGCAACGAGCGCGTCGGCGTGCAGGTCTACAGCAATTCGATGAAGGGCTGACGTCCAACTCGCCGTCGATTCCCGATCACAGGGATCAGGCGAGCCGCACCACATTCAAAGATAGCGGCGCACGCTCGCCTTGTAGCTGCGGTAGGGCTCGCCGAACTTGCGCTCCAGATAGGCTTCCTCGCGCAGCACCACGCCGGAATGCAGGATGAGGGAGACCGGAACGAGGGCAAGCACGCTCCACCAGGTGTCGAAGATGAGCCCGATGCCGAGGAGCAGGCCCATCAGGCCGATGTAGAGCGGGTTGCGGGTGAAGCGGAACGGGCCGCCGGTGACGATGGCCAGCGTCGGCTTCGTCGGATCGATATTGGTGCCGCCGCGCTGCATCGTCATGCGTCCCCAGGCGATGACGGCAATCGCAAGCGCCGCAAGCACGATGCCCAGCACCATGGTCAGCGGCCTGCCGCCGATCGTGAGCGGCCAGACATAGCGCAGCGCCAGCATCAGGATCAGCGCCACAAGGAACAGCAGCGGCGGGAATACCGCGACGCCCGGACTGTCCTTCTCATCGTTCATGGCCATTTCCGCCGGCCCTCAAAACCAGGCACCCCGCACTATGCATCCGCGGCTGGGCGGCAACAAGATCAGCGAGGGCCGTGTTCCTCCTGTGCCTACTTGTTTCGACCCTGGAAAGTACAATGCAGGCGGGTGTCACAAACAAGTGCCAGTCGAAGAGCCGCGGCATCAGACGGCAGCGGCCCACCCGGTCACAACGATGAGGGCAAGCGTGACCAGCGCTCCGGAGACGTAGAGGATCGTCCTTATGTTGCCTCCCTTGGCCGCATTGCCGCCACGCAGGTAGATCGCCAAATGAACGAGGCGTGTCGCCAGGTGAAGCCAGACGAGCGTCGCCAAGGTGGCCGGCCCGACGCCAACCATCATCGCGAGCACCGCCGGCACGACAAAAGGCGCCAGCGCCTCGACCGAATTCATGTGCACGCGGTCGATCCTGTAGAGCCGGTTGTCGTCGTCCGCCGGGATCACCGGCCCTGAAAGCATTCCGGCGAACCCCTTGGATGAGCCCGAATAGACCGCCAGCAGCACGGACAGGAGGCAGAGCGCGAGCACGCCGAGGATGCTGAGCCAATAGGCTTCCATCTTGTCTTCGCTCCGTGATGCGATGCCCTAGACCGCTGCGCGGGTCAGGCTGCCTTGCCGGGAAAAAGGTCTTGGAAGCGCTGCAGGTACAGCGGCCAGCCCTGATCGCTGTCGACGCCACTGCGCACGCCTTCCCAGCCTTCGCCATGCCGCTCGAGATTCCGGTGCTCGATCTCGACCCGGGTTCGGTTCTCCGTCTCGGCCGTGAACCGGACTTCCCATTCGCTGGTCTTGTTCGGGTCGGTCTCGATCTGCCATCGCGGGCTGATGTCCCAGCTCAGAACCAACCGGTCGGGCGGATCGTAAGCCAACACCCGGGCCCACCGGCATTCGCTGCCGTCCACGCCGCGGTCGTACACATGGCCTCCGACCCGAGGCTCGAAGATCGTCTCCGCGATCGGCACGGCGAGAAGATTGTGCTCGCGGGGTTTGAAGCTGCCGAAGTCCTCGGTGAAGACCTTGAAAGGCGCGCGCAATCGGCGCCTCGACGACGACGGAGTGCCTTACGGGCGCGGGTGCAGGTTGCTTGGTCATGCCTGGTCCTCCGTTGGTTGCTCGACGGCCAGTTTGTAGCCGGCCAAGGTCTTGCTCCAGAACCGGTCGATTTCCGCGCGCAGGCTCGCCAGGCCGTCCGGATCGATCCGGTAGATGCGTTCCTTGCCGGAGCGCGTGTCGGCCACGAGCCCGGCGTCCTTGAGCACCTTCAAGTGCTGAGAGACCGCCGGCCGGGTTACAGGCAGCGCACGGGCGAGTCCGCTGACCGAACAAGGCTGTTCGACCAGCAGTTCGAAGATCGTGCGCCTCGTCGGGTCTCCGAGCGCTGTCCAGTAGTTCGCGTTAGTCGTCACTAACGCGAACTTAGAGTGATGTACCCGCCCTGTCAACTTGGAGTGGCCGACACTCCGCAATCTTGGCCGGTCCGGACCCCTATTTGGCCGGCGGCTCGAACAGCTCGATCGGATTGCCGGCGGGGTCGTCGAGCAGGATCTGCTTGCCGCCTATCCCGGCCACGATATCGTTGCGGAACTTGGCGCCGAGGGTCTTCAGACGGGTGACTTCGTCCTCGATCTTCGCAACTTCGATCTGGATCCGGTTCCAGCCGCCGGGTTCCGGTTTGCGGCCATCCGGCATCGGCTGCGATGCGCCGCCCGGTCCGGTCGTTGCGTTGATGAGCAGCCGAAGGTCGCCCTTGGCCAGCATCGCGAAGCTCGGCGCCGGATGCATGGCGACGGAGAAACCGAGAGCCTGGGTGTAGAACGCGATTGCCGCGTCCACATCATCGACGATGTAGCGAACATTCACTGTTGTCATGGCATTGCTCCTTTCAAAAAAGGATCGCGCTCGCCGCCGCCAGCGAAACGACAACGATCCACGGGGGTGCCTTCCAGACGGTGAGCAGGAGAAAGCCCGCAAGCGCCAGCGCGAAGTCGCGTGGCGCGAGGATGGCGCTTGTCCAGACGGGGCTGTAGAGCGCTGCGCCGAGAATTCCGACGACGGCCGCGTTCGCGCCGCGCATGGCAGCCTGGGCCGTGGGCCTGGAGCGAAAATCGTCCCAGAACGGCAGCGCTCCGACCACCAGCAGCAGCCCGGGCAAAGAGAGCGCGACAAGCGCGATCGCCGCTCCGGCGACGCCGTTCGGCGCCGGCCCCATGCCGCTCCGAGATACGCCGCGAAGGTGAAAAGCGGGCCCGGCACCGCCTGGGCGGCGCCGTAGCCGGCGAGGAAGGCATTGTTGCTTACCCAGCCGAGTGGGACGACCTCGGCCTGCAGCAAGGGCAGAACCACATGGCCGCCGCCGAAGACCAGCGAGCCCGCGCGATAGAAGGAGGCAAACAGCGCAATGGCCTGAGCCTGCCCGGCAAGCAGCGTCGAGAGGAGGAACAGCAGGGCGAAGGCACTGAGCACCAGTGTGCCGAACCCCTTCGAAACGCGGAAATGCAACCGGCCGATCGCCGGCGTGCCACCGCTTCGGTACAGCCACAGTCCCGCCAGGCTTCCGAAGGCGATGGCGGCGATCTGGCCGATGGAACTGGCCGCGAAGGTCGCGACCAGAACTGCCGCAAGCGCGATTGCGGCGCGTTCCCGGTCGGGCGTGAGGTTTCGCGCCATGCCCCACACCGCCTGCGCCACGACGGCCACCGCCACCACCTTCAGGCCATGCAGCAGACCGGCTTCGGCCGTTCCCGCGAAAGCCGACGATCCATAGGCGAAGAGAAGGAGCAGGATAGCGGACGGCAGCGTGAAGGCGGTCCAGGCGGCCACCGCGCCCAACGGGCCGGCGCGCAGCATTCCAAGCGCGAACGCGACCTGGCTGCTTGCGGGGCCCGGCAGGAACTGGCAGAGCGCCACGACGTCGCCATAGCCTTCCTCGTCGATCCATTTGCGCCGGGTCACCAGCTCGTCGCGGAAATAGCCGAGATGGGCGATCGGCCCGCCGAACGAAGTCACGCCCAGTTTTGTGAACGCTGCGAGCACCTCCCAGGCCGCGCCGACCCGAGGCTCGGATTCCAGTGCGGGTTCAGCCATCGCTGCGTCCTGACACGACTTCACGAAACAGCTCCCTGATTTTGCCCTGCGCGGCCGCCAGGCCCTCGAGGCCATAGGGCGTGGCGGTGTAGAGGCGGCGTTGCGACCGGCCGGTCCGCTCGATGCGGGATTCGAGATAGCCCTTGCGCTCCATGGCGTGCAGCATCGGATAGAGCGTGCCGGGGCTGACGCGATAGCCGTGGCGCGCCAGCTCCTCGATCATCCATTGACCGTAGAGATCGCCCACGGCCGCATGATGCAGGATGTGAAGCCGTATGAAGCCTGCCAACAGCTCCTGATGCTGCATCTCTCCACCGCCGGCAATTCATCATAATCGAATTTCGATATCGAGAACCGATAATAACCTTGTGAGTTGGCTTGGCAACCGCCAAACGGCGGGTGCGTTGGATCAGCAACGAAAGGAGCACTCACATGGCCAGCGAAGACGACAGGAACCCGCGCCACCACACGCGCAATATGCAGGCCCGCCTGCAGGAGACGATGGACCACCTGCGCGCCGATATCCTCAAAGTGGATGAACCTCAGCTTAAGGCAATGTTCGAAACCGCCGCCGAAGTGTTGGGTGGGCTGAAAAAGGCGTTCAGCGACTACGAAAAGAAGAACGAGGCGGCCTGGCGATAGGCGACGACGGCCGGCCGACCGTCCCGCAGCCGCCCCTGGCGGGCACGATCCTCGCCGACACTTGGCGCAACGGTCCTGATCACGGCCAATGCGACGCGCATGCCGGCGTGACGGCCGCGCGCCGCCGGCGCTTGCCCGGTGGATAAGCTGCCGCTTGCGTCAGGGCCGGCCCCCAACCGGTCGCGTTGCGGTTCCGAACCTACAGCCCCTTCCGCGCCTTAAGGCTCCGCGCTGCCTGCTCGATCGCGGCGCGGTCGTTGCCCAGCCTGTCGAGCAACTCCTGCGCTTCTTCGCCCGATATGCCGGTGCGCATCGCAAGCGCCTCGACCGTCAGCACATCTGCGCTGTCGATCTCGCGCGTCTCAGGCAGCGCATCGTCCGCAGTCAGCGGCAGGGCCGCCTCGCGGTCGATTTCCATCTCGGCCTGATGCCAATGCCGCTCGTGATTGCCGAGGATACCGCCCTCGCGTTGAAAGATCTCATAGGCGCGCTGCCTGATCTTCTCGATCCGATCGTCGTCCATTGCCGTTTCCTCTCTGCGTTGTCATCAACGCAGGGCTAGGCGGAACGATCCGTGGCATTGTGAAGTGATGATCGGGCCGACCGCGCCCCGACCAGCCGCTACATCCGGGCCCTTTCGTTTCCGGGATCGTAGGGCGAATCCGCAACAACTTCGGCGACCTTCCATTCCCCGAGAATGGTTACGTCGAGCTTCGTGCCGGCTTTGCTCAGACGCTCCGGCAACAGCGCCAGCGCCACATCATGCCCGAGCGTGTAGCCGTATCCGCCCGACGTTATACGGCCGACCAGCGCGCCATCGATGTAGAGCCCCTCGGAGGCAAGCGTGCTGGCGCCGTCGGTTTCGATCTTCAGCGTGACCGAGCGGCGCTGGTCGTTCCTCGCCTTGTATTTCAGGACCGCGTCGCGCCCGACGAAATCGGCCTTGTCGAGGCGGATGAAACGTTCGAGCCCGCTCTCCAGCGCATTGAGCTCCGGGTTCATGTCGCGATACATCGCGCGATAGGATTTCTCCAGCCTGAGCGACTCCAGCGCATGCAGCCCGACGAGGCGCATGCCGTGCCTTTCGCCTTCCTTGAGAATTGCATCCAGCAATTGCCGCTGGTAGGCCATGGGGTGGTAGAGCTCCCAGCCGAGCTCGCCTTCGTAGTTGACGCGCAGCAGCCGCACGTCGCTGGCCAAAGCGACGCTGCCGGTCTTCGCGCTGAACCACGGGAATTGAGCGTTCGAGAGATCGATCTCGGTGAGGGGTTGCAGCACGTCTCGGGCGTTCGGCCCGACCACCGTGAAGCAGCCGCGATCGTTGGTGACGTTCTTCAGGCTGACGCTGCCGTCAGCGGGAAGCACTCTTGAGAGGTCGTCGAAATTCCAGCGCTCCGCGCGCGGCGTCGAGATGAGGTAGAAGCTGTCGTCACCGAGGCGGGCCACCATGTACTCCGCCTGCACGCCGCCTCCCGCCGTCAGATGATGCGCCAGCGTCACTTTGCCGACCGCGGGCAGGCGGTTGGCCAGGATCCTGTCGAGCCAGGCTGCCGCGTTCGGCCCCGACACCTCGAACTTGGTCATCGGCGTCATCTCGACCAGCCCGACGGCGTTGCGCACCGCCTGGACTTCCTCGGCGACGAAGTTCCCCTTGGGGGTCCAGCGCCAGCTATACTGGTCCCTGGCCTCGACGCCGTCGCGCGCGAACCAGTTGGGCATCTCCCAGCCGTTGAGCACGCCCCAGACGGCGCCGAGCTCGGTCAGCCGGTCATAGGACGGCGCTGTCTTCTGCGGGCGGGCGGCGGGCATGTCCTGCCCAGGATATTTCTGCTCCGCATGCGTGCCCCAGGCCTCGCGCACCTTCTCGCGCGTCCAGGCCTTGTTGGCATAGTCGCCGAACCGGCGCGGATCGAGATCGGAGGTGTCGAGGCTGTTGCCGCCCTCGACGATCCGCTCCGACAGATAATAACCGATCGTGCCGCCCCACAGGATGCCGCCCGGCACGCCCTCGGCCAGCCACACATTGGGCAGGCCCCAGGCCGGTCCCATCAGGGGAAGCTCGTCGGCGGTCATCTGGAAGGGGCCGCGGACATTGGCCTTGATGCCGACGCGCCCCAAGGCCGGGACCAGTTGCAGAGCCTGCTCCCAGTTCCACGACACCGCCTCGAAATCTTCTTCGACGAGGTCGGCGCCGAACCAGGCGGGCACGCCGTCCTCGGCGAACAGTTTCAGGTTCGCGGTGCGCTCGTAAGGCCCGAACATCAAGCCGTCGCCTTCCTCGCGGAGATACCCCTCGAAGCCTTCGTCGCGCAGGATCGGCATCTCGGGCCGTCCCTGCTTTTTGCGCTCCACGATCTCCGGCACGGCTTCGGTGATCCAGTACTGATGCAGGATCGGGATCGCCGGGATTTCGAGGCCGAGCAGCGCGCCGGTCTGGCGCGCGTAATTGCCGGTGGCTGAGATCACGTGCTCGCAGGTGATGTCGCCCTTGTTGGTCTCGACCAGCCACTCGCCCCCGGGTGTCCGCTTGAACCCGGTGACCTCGGTGTTCAGATAGACCTTGCTGCCGAGGTCGCGCGCGCCTTTGGCCATGGCATGCGTCACGTCGGCCGGCGCGATGTGGCCGTCATCCGGATGATAGAGGGCGCCGAGCATGTGGTCGTTGTCGAGCAGCGGGCAGAGCTCCCTGGCCTCTGCCGGCGTCAGCAAATGCGCCCGCATGCCCTGCACGTCGGCGACGCTCATGTAGCTTTTGAACTCGTCGAGCCGGTCCCTGGAATTGGCGATGCGCAACTGGCCGCATTTGTGCCAGCCGACCGGCTGTCCGGTCTCGACTTCCAGCCCTTCATAGATCTCGATGGTCTTCTTGATCATCCGCCCGACGTTGATGTTGCGGGCATAGGATGGGACAAGGCCCGCGGCGTGCCAGGTCGAGCCGGCCGTCAACTGGGTGCGCTCGAGCAGCGCCACATCGGTCCAGCCGCGCTTTGCCAAGCCGTACAGGATACCGGCGCCGACGCAGCCTCCGCCAACGATCACCACTCTCGCATATGCTTGCATCGAACCACCAATTCCAGACCGGTTTCAAAAGCGCGCCGCCGAAGCTACAGGCGGCGCAAGGCCATGTAACGTCTTGAAAAACTAGGCGTGGTGATAAATTGGGCTTATGCAGCCAGCCTCGCTAGCCGGCAGCCTCTCACTGAACTTGCCCTTCCTGCGCAGTCTCGTCCTTGAAGTCGACTTTCGTGCCCGGCTTGACCATGGCGGCGAGGTCTTCGGCGTCCCAGTTGGTCAAGCGGATGCAGCCATGCGAGAAGGTGGTGCCGATCTTGCCGGGCTCGGGGGCGCCGTGGATGCCGTAGCTTTCGATCGAGAGGTCGATCCAGACCGATCCCACCGGATTGTTCGGCCCCTTGGCGATCGTGAAGGGCCGCTTGCTCCTGACCCCCTTGAAGGCGAATTTCGGATTGTAGTGATAGGTCGGATTGTGCACTACGCGCTTCACCTCCGCCGCGCCGCTCGGCGCCGGCTTCTCCTCGCTGCCGATCGAGGCGGGATAGACCGCGAGCGCTTTGCCTGACGGGTCGAGCGCGCGCACCTGGCGGGACGCCTTGTCGATCTCGACGCTCCCGACGGCCGCGGGAGGATCGCCTCGGCCGACATCGGGCACCACCAAGGTGATGTCGGCCTTCCTGAAACCGGTTTTGGGATTGAGCATTCGCAGCACCTGTTCGCTGACATGGAAACGCTCCGCCAGTTTTTCCCGCGCATTGCGGTAGCCGAGCCGCTTCAGACGCGCCATCCGCTCCATGCGGGCCGGGATACGCCTGGTGAAAGGCCCGCGCACATCCTTGGCCGTGACCTCATAGTTTATCAGCACCGGCCTGGCGAAGGTCGCCGCGAGCTTGTCCCAGGTCTCGCGCGTGAGCTTGCCGTCGGACGGCAGCCCGTTCGCCGCCTGGAAGGCCGAGACGGCCCTGGCGAAATTGTCGGAAAGGCGGCCGTCGATCAGGCCGGGCGAGAAGCGGGCGCGATCAAGGAGGATCTGCGCCTTGAGCAGCATCGGATCGACGCCCTTCGGCTCGCCCTCGCTGAACTGGGCCTGATTGACCGCGTCCATGTCCAGCTTGGCGGCCTGCGACCCGCCGCAAGCGAGTGCGAGCGCCATCGCAACGACAAGAAGGACCCTGACCATCGACGTCACTCCGGGATCGCGACAAGAGCCTCTCTCTATGACGCGGAACGGCCGATCTGGTTCCTGTCGGCCCGCATGACGATCATCGCGAACGTGCACTCTTGGCCATATGCGGTTGAATTTTAAGCTGGAAGCAGTTCCCAAGAACGCGAATTGCTGGCATGCTTATATAAGGGCCTATGCATTTTCTGATTCCATGGCCCCCTGTCCTGGTGACCGACGGCTCCCCAACGCCCCCCGCCCATGCCGTCGGTTGCCCTGTTTGAGAATTCCAAGAGCCCAAGCCGAGCAGGTAGCGCTGTCGATGGACCGAGTGCCGGTATCCTTCTGCGGAAAGCGCAATCGCGCAGGCTCCATGTCGGAACCTCGCCGAATCGCGTGGCGGTCCATTCGCGGTTAGCTAATCCGCGCCTAGCCGAGACCCGATGGGAGAAGCGGACAAAATCTGGCGTGACGAGACATAACTGGAAGCGGTAGGCGCCGAGCACCCAGCCCGGCGCCAGCCTCGATCAGCAGTGCACGTCGGTAAAGTAACGGTCAGGCCATCTTTGCCAATATCTTGGTCATATCTGCCGTGTCGAATGCCCTCAGCGTCTCGGTTCTGATGTTGCCCATTGATGCGATTGATAAGGCTAATGCGGTCGCAGCAATGTCGTCCTCTGCTTCGGCAATCACCACGACATCATGTTTGCCAAGCGTCCACAACAGAGTGTGAACCTTGACCCCGCTTTTGCTGGCCATCGCCTTGAAGGCCTCAGCCCGTTTCTGAGTGTCCTTTATTGTCTTGATACCTTGATCGGTGAAATTCGACAGTAATACGTAGTGAGCCATTGGTTTCCTCCCACAAGGGAAACGGGGGCGCTCACGGCGCGTCCGCCGTTCCCGCAACCACGATAACACGAGCCTGTCCTGCAAAGAAGCGATTGCTAATATTTCGGCGAGAAGGCGCTGGATTGCTGGAGGAGGGCGCAGTCTCAAAGGCATCACGCGCGCAAGGCGGTGCGTGGACGGGCGCTCAACTCAGCCCGGATCGATCTCCGACAGCAGCCAATCCCGAAACGCCTTGACCTTTCGCTGGCGGATCGCTTCCGGCGGGTAGACGAGGTAGAAACTGGAAATGGCTTTCAGAGCGTGGTCGAAAGGCCGGACAAGCCTGCCGGTGGCGAGATCGGCTGAAACCAGCATGGTGCGGCCGAGCACCACGCCTTCGCCCTGCACGGCTGACTCAACTGCAAAGGTGGCGGAATCGAAGGTGAGCCCGCTGTTCGGGTCGACGCCTTCGACCCCCGCGCTGGCAAGCCAGGCCGCCCAGTCGATGCGGTAGCCGTCGCGGATCAGCGTGTGATGCTTGAGGTCCTCGGGCTTCTTGAGAGGATGCGGGCCCTCCAGCAGCTTCGGGCTGCAGACGGGAAAGACCTCCTCGCCGGTGAGGAACTCGGAGGTCAGTCCATGATAGTTCCCGGCGCCGTAGCGGATGGCGACGTCGATGCCGTCGCCGCGGAAATTTGTCAGCTTGCCGGTGGTCGAGACACGCACGTCGATGTCGCCGTGCGCGCGGTGGAAGCGGTAGAGCCGGGGCACCAGCCATTTTCCGGCAAAACCGTCGGACGTGCTGACATTGAGCGTCGAGCCCGAAAGGCGCGAGGTGGCGGTCTGGGTGGCTAAAGAGAGCTGGTCGAGCGCTTCGCGCACCGCCCGCGCATAGGGCTCACCGACAGGAGTGAGCCGCACCGAGCGTGTCGCGCGCTCGAAGAGCTGCACGCCGAGCTGGTCCTCGAGATGTTTTATGGCGCGGCTGATGGCGCCATGCGTGACGTTGAGCTCGTCCGCCGCCCTGGAGAAATTCAGGTGCCGGGCGGCGGCCTCGAAGGCCGGCAATGCGTTGAGCGGCGGCAGTCTGCGGGCCATGGCGCGAAATTCTATTTGTGAGATTTGGTAACAAATACTTGCCAAATTTTGGTTTGTCCATTGCGCATTTTCCAACCAAAAATCCTCACAGGATTTGTGATCAAAGATCAACGAGGACGCCATGGCTACCATCCACCCCTTCCTCTGGTTCAACCTCAACGCCGAAGAGGCCCGCGACTTCTATCTGTCCGTCTTCAGGAACGGCCGGGCGCTTGGGTCGATCGAGTTCACCGACTTCGTCGGCGGCACCAACAGGACCGTGCCGCACGCGATCTTCGACTTCGAGCTCGAAGGCCAGCGCTTCACTGCGCTCAATGCCGGCTCGATGCCGCCCTTCAACGAAAGGATCTCGCTCTACATCGAGACGAAGGACCAGGCCGAGACCGACTATTACTGGAATGCGCTGACGGCAGGCGGCGGCTCGGAAAAGCCCTGCGGCTGGTTGACGGACAAGTTCGGCGTCTACTGGCAAGTCATTCCCGAGCCGGCGCTGCGCCTGATGAGCGACCCGGACCGCGAGAAGGCCGACCGGGCGCGGCAGGCGATGTACAGGATGAGCAGGATCATCCTCGCCGATCTCGAAGCGGCCCACGCCGGCCGCGCGTAATTTTCAACCCATTGCTGGAAGACGGAGGACACCCATGGCTACGCTCGCGGGAAGCAAGATCATCGTCGTCGGAGGCAGCTCCGGCATCGGTTTCGGCGTGGCGGCGGCCGCGCTCGAAAGCGGCGCGGAAGTTACGATCGTCGGGCGCTCGGTGGAGAAGCTGAAGGCCGCCGAGAAAAGGCTCGCCGGGGCAGGGCGGGTGACGGGCATTGCCGCCGACATGGCCAACGAGGCGGACGTCGCCCGCCTGTTCGACCTAGTCGGCGCCTTCGATCATCTGGTGGCGACCGCCGGCACGCCGCCGCCCAATTATCCGATCGGCGGGACCGACATGGATTTCGTGCGCCAGTTCGTCGACAGCAAGCTGGTCGGCGCCGTGATGCTCGCCAAGCACGCGGTGCGCACGCTGAAGAAGGGCGGCTCCATGACCTTCACCTCCGGCATCAACAAGGACCGTCCGCCGGTCCCCGGCGGCTCGGTCGTCTCGGCGATCGCCGGCTCCTTCACCTATTTCGCCCGCGCGCTGGCGCTGGAATTGGCGCCGACGCGCGTCAACGTCGTCTCGCCCGGCTGGGTGGACACCGAAATGTGGGACGAGATCGTCGGCGAGGCCAAAGCCGGCTATTTCGACCAGATGGGCGCCCGCGTCCCGGCGGGAAGGATCGCGACACCGGCCGACGTGGCGCCGGCCTATCTCTATCTGATGCAGAACGCGTTCATGACCGGCGAGACCATCCACATCGACGGCGGACAGAGATTGGTGTGAGCGGGAAAGGCACAGGCTGGTTCGAAATTCGTCTCACCCACTGCCGCGATTCAGGCCGGGCGTTGCTTGCTGGGGCTGTCGGCATGCCTGGACCGATAGCATTTTCAGCCAAACGCTAATATACAAGACGTTCGATGAGCAGCGCCTCCGCATACGAGGAAATGCCATGCGAAGGTTCGTCTTCACAGCCGTGTGCATTGCCGCCGCAACAGGCGTCAACGCCCATGATTGGTACGAAAACAAGGTTGATCCGGTAACGAAGTTCAAGTGTTGCGGCGGTCATGATTGCCGCGCCATACCTCAGTCGTCGGTGCAGTCGAGGGTTGACGGCGGCTATACTTATTTGCCCGATGGTTTCAACATCCCGCGAGACCGGGTGCAGGAATCGCCGGACGGCCAATACCATATCTGCGAGAATAATTACGTCATAACCAATCAGCCCTATTTGCGCTGCTTTTTCGCGCCCCGGGTCGAGATTTCTCGACTGCTCCCGCGTTGAGGGACGCGATCAAGCGGCAGGTGCGCCGCGCAGCCGACCCGGCTCACCCAGGCAATCGCGCCGCAGGTCGTTTGAATCGTCGCCGACCTCATCTCATTGACATCAGGTCCGTCATCAGGCCGACGCCGACGCTAACGAGGAACTGTGGTGCCCGGGGCTGCGAAAGGCCGATATCCCTCAACTGATCGGGCGTCAGGTCTGCTAACGCCCTGCGCCCTGCAATGGTGCGCCGCCAGGCTGTGAAGGCAGCGACTGCTTTCGCAGCACTTTTCGACGCTGCCCCAAGCAGCCGGTGTTTCGATGCGCGGGTCTCCGCGTGAACTTCCGTGTGAGCCATTTTGCTCTCCCGTTCCAGATTACGGTCGCAGCTTGTCACACACGCGATCTGCGGCTGTTCAGCCGGGCGTGAACCGTCGCGGGAAGTCCGGTGGTCCGCCGTTAAATCCGCGTTAAATCGACCGGCGAAGATGCTATTCTGCCGACGCGTTCGAAATCTGGAGAGGGGCTCGTGCATATCCGGCTGCTTGGCGGTCTCGAGGTGACATCCGCGGAAGGCCAGTCCGTCCGCTTCGCGACGCGCAAGTCGACGCTTCTTTTCGCGGCCCTGGTCCTGGCGGGTCGCCGCGGCCACGCTCGCGAACGGCTCTGCGAAGGGTTTTGGCCGGGACGAGGCGATGCGCAGTCGCGCAATAGCCTGCGGCAGGCGCTGGCCGACATCAGGCGATGGTTCCCCGCCGCCGGCAACGCGGCCATTTCCATCGACGGGGATCAGGAAGCGGTTGCGCTTACGGCCGGCCCGGACGAAGCCGATATCTGGCTCTTCGAGCGGAAGCTCGCCGAAGGCGGGACGGCGGAGCTCGCCTTCGCCGCAGATCTCTACCGTGGCGATGTGCTTGCGGGCGAAGCCATTCCCGACGGACTGGACGAATGGTTCGGCCCTTATCAGGCGAAATACCGGCAGAAGGCGCAGCAACTGGTGGAGCGGCTGAGCCTCGCGCTGCCCGAATCCGGATCCGGAATTGAAGCCGCTTGCGAAGGGCTGGCGGAAAGGCTGCTTGCCTCGGATCCGACTGCGGAGCCGGCGCATCGGGCATTGATGCGCATCCATGCCGCGAGGGGCCATGAAAACGCGGCCTTGCGTCAGTTTGAGAGCTGCCGCGCGTTGCTGAAAAAGCATCTGGGTGTGGAACCCGAGGCACAGACGCTGTCACTGGCGGCGTCGCTGCAAACGCGAAGCGGAAATCGCCAGACGGCGTCGACGCTCGGTACCGCCCAGCCTATCGCCGCGTCGGCGAGACCGCATGACCAGCCATCGGTTGCGGTGATGCCTTTCGACAATCTTGGCGGGGCGGATGACGAATATTTTGCCGATGGCGTTGTCGAGGAGATCACCGCAGCACTTTCGCGCATCCGCAACTTCTTCGTCATCGCGCGCCAGTCGGCCTTCACCTATAAGGGGCGCTTCGCCGATGTGCGCGAGGTTGGCCTGGAGCTCGGCGTCAATTACGTGGTCGAAGGCACCGTGCGGCGGGGCGGCGACCGCCTGCGCATTTCTGTGCAGCTGGTCGACGCCGACACCAGGACACAATTGTGGTCCGAGCGCTACGAGGGCGCGACCGAGGACGTTTTCGAGTTCCAGGACAGGATCGCTGCGCAGGTGGCCGGCGCCATCCATCCGGCCATCCGCGGTGCCGAGATCGAGCTGGCAAAGCGCAAGCCGCCGACCAACCTGCGGGCCTATGACCTCGTCATGCGGGCCTTCCCGAACCTTTGGGGTCGCCGCAAGGACACCAATGACCGGGCGACAGAGCTGCTTACGAAAGCGATCGCCATCGACCCTGCCTACGGCCGCGCGCATGCGCTTCTAGCATGGTGCCACGCCTCGAATGCCGCATATCTGTGGGCCGAGCAGCCGGAAAGGGAGCTGGAAAAGGCGCTCGCGGCAGTTGAGGCTGCCGGCTCGATCGGCGACGATCCAACGGCGTTGACCGCCGCCGGCTCGGCCATGAGCATGGCCGGCGAACAGGAGCGTGCCGCCACCTTTATCGAAAAAGCGCTCGCGCTTGATCCGAACAATGCGTGGGCATGGGCGCGCCGTGGCTGGATCGCGATCTACCGGGGCGAAGCCGTCCGCGCATCGGAATGGTTCCACCGGGCGATGACGCTGAGCCCAATGGATCCACTCGCATTCAACATGAAACTGGGAATGGCCACAGCCATGGCCAAGGCTGGCTCTCTTTCCGAGGCTGTCGCGATTGCCCGCGAGGTCATCGCCGCCCATCCCGACATCATCATGTCCTATCGATACCTCGCCGCCTGGTCGGCGATGAGCGGGGACCTGGAGACCGCCCGCTGGGCCGCGCAAAAGTTGCTCGCCGCCCAGCCGGGCTTCACGATCGAGCGATACCGGGCGCTGCCTATCTTCCGGAACACGCCGGAATGGGCGGACCAGGTGGTCGAAGCCTTGATCCGGGCGGGATTGCCCAAACGCTGATCGCATGACCTGTAAGGTGCGATCGCAATTGCGGCCGGCCTCCGGAGCTGAAGAATGCTATCGCGACCAGAGCAGCCGCGCGCCGGGCAGCTTGGGCGGCGTTTCCTTAGACTAGACGCCCGAATGCCTCGCCTTGATAATTCGGGCTTCCCGCAACAGCGTAGGGCGATCGCGTCCAACAGCCTTTATCAGCCTCTTGGCTTGTGCGTCCGAAATGCCTGTTTTTTCTTTCAGCAGAATGACGAGCTGTTTGTCGTCGATGCGGTTATGGGAACTGCTTTCGCCGGGTTCGGTCATCGTGGGATCCTCCTCCAACTGAACTGGACGAAGCCCTGAAGGTTTCATCGTCGTTATGCTTTTCGTAAGCAATTGGCGACTGCCGATCGATCTCAATTCGGCCCATGGCGCCAAAACCTCAATCAGTTCCGCTTGGA
This sequence comes from Mesorhizobium shonense, assembly GCF_040545255.1. Lineage (NCBI taxonomy): Bacteria > Pseudomonadati > Pseudomonadota > Alphaproteobacteria > Hyphomicrobiales > Phyllobacteriaceae > Mesorhizobium > Mesorhizobium shonense. The sequence goes on along the minus strand of NZ_JBEPLM010000001.1, from coordinate 115,626 downwards.
TTGGCGAAAGGGCCTTTTGTCCTCAACGGCACCACATTGGCAACGGTCGGCTGTTCCGCCTCGGCACTCTGTAGCGCGGTCGCCATATCGGCTCGTGGCAGATAGATCGTCACGGTGGTGCCTTTGCGCACTTCGCTGTCGATCGTGACCGCACCGCCGGACTGCTGCGCAAAGCCGTAGACCTGGGCGAGGCCGAGGCCCGTGCCCTTCTCAGGCCCTTTGGTCGTGAAGAACGGTTCGAAAACTTGCGGCAACACATCTGGCGCAATCCCGATGCCCGTGTCCGTTACCCGCATTGTGACGAACTCACCTTCCAATCCGGCCGCGCTATCGTCGCTCGAAAGCTGCATGTTCTCCGCGGTAATCGTGATCAAACCACCCTCGGGCATGGCATCGCGCGCGTTGAAGACGATGTTGACGAGGCCAAGCTCCAACTCGCCTGGATCGACGCTGACCGGCCAGATGTCGGGCCCGACGGCCGCGACCAGCTTCACTGCTCTGCGGATGGAACCGGCCACCATCCCGCGGACGGCTTCCACCCGCTCCGCAAGCGATACGAGTTCGGAACGGGCAGATTGCTTGCGCGAGAAGGCCAGCAACTGGCGCGTCAAAGCGGCGCCGCGCTCGAGCGTAAGCTCGACGGATTCGGTCGCCCGCTTCATTTCGGGATCGGCACCGGCTTTCTTCACCTTGCGAACGTAGCTGTCGACCACCGTGAGCAGGTTGTTGAAGTCATGCACGATGCTGCCCGTCAATTGGCCGAGAGCGTCCATTTTCTGCGCATGCGCGCGTTGCGCTTGCGCCTGGCGGAGCGCGATCTCCGCATCGCGTCGGTCTGTAATGTCGCGCGTGATCTTGGCAAAGCCGATCGGCTCTCCTCGCTCGTCGCGGATCGTATCGATCACGACATTCGCCCAGAACAGCGACCCGTCCTTGCGAACGCGATGGCCCTCGATTTCGAAGTGTCCTTCCCGTGTCGCCATATAAAGTGCGCGTGCAGGTAAACCCGCAGCGCGGTCGTGCTCGGTGTAGAAACGCGAGAAGTGCTGACCGATGATCTCATTGGCGGTATAGCCCTTGATGCGCTCCGCGCCGGCGTTCCAGCTGGTCACCAGCCCGTTGAGATCAAGCATGTAAAGCGCATAGTCGGTCACGCCGCTCACCAGAAGGCGGAACTGGCGCTCGCTTTCCCGCAAAGCTTCGTGCGCTGCCCGACGCTCCGTGATGTCGCGGGTAACCTTGGCGAACCCCTCGAGTCGGCCTGCGTCGTCGCGGATCGGGTGGACGACGGCGGAAGCCCAGAAACGGCTGCCATCCTTGCGTACACGCCAGCCTTCGCCTTCATAGCGTCCATCCCGGGCGGCGGTTTCGAGGACACGGAGCGGCGTGCCTTTTGCGCGCTCCTCGCGCGGGTAGAATTTGGAGAAATGCTGGCCGATTATTTCGTCGGCGGTATAGCCTTTGAGCCGCTCGGCGCCCGCATTCCAGTTGGTGATCATGCCGCTTGGATCGAGCATATAAATGGCGTAGTCGACCACGCCGTCGACCAGGATGCGGAAACGCCGCTCGCTTTGCAGCAGCGTCTCGTGCGCGGCGACGCGCTCCGTGATATCGCGCGTGATCTTTGCATAGCCCAAGAAGACGCCGTTCTGGTCGACGACCCGTTGAACGACGGCGTTCGACCAAAACCGGGTACCGTCCTTGCGTACCCGCCAGCCTTCGGCCTCGTACCGTCCGTCTGCCCGCGCCGCGGCAAGCATCCTTTCCGGCACGGCATTCGCCTGATCTTCGATTGTGAAGAACCGGGAGAAATGCTGGCCGAGGATTTCGGACGCGGCGTAGCCCTTGATCTTCTCGGCGCCCGCATTCCAACCTGTGATGTAGCCGTCGGCGTCGAGGGTGTAGATCGCATAGTCAGCAACGGCGTCGATGAAAAGCTCGAGGCGATGGCTGTCGGAAAGATGTTGCGCGTCGGTTGTGGTCAGTGGCATTGTCGAACCCGCGTTGTGCGCTAGCATTCAGCAGTTCGTCGGACGGCACGTCTCGCAGCATAGGCGTGGCGATCTGACATGGCAACAAGCTTGGACCCATGGCAACATACTCATCTGCTCTCGCATTCAACCTCAAAAGCCCGGGCTATCTCTACAATTTTGCTCCGGAAAACGAGCCTGGAGACGATGAAGAGAATCCGGCCTCGCACGAACTCGGTTCGGCCGAGCACGACGAACTGCCCTATAGGGTCGAGTTGTGGAACGCCGACAAGAACGGCGTCGAGCAAGTCCTGGCCGTCACGGCAAACGCCAGCATCGGCTACGCAGCCTATTACGCCGCGACGCGCGAGCATCCAGACCGCTACGTCACCCTGCGGCACAAGAACAATTTTGTTTCGAGATGGAACGGTCCGACGAACTAGGCAGGGGCCTGTCTATGACACGGAGCGCCAACTCTTCCCGCTCGGCTGAAGCGCTGCCTTATCGCGTCGAACTCTGGCATGCCGAAAGTCATGAGACCATCGAACGGGTCCTCGCCCGGGCGGTCACCGCCCAGCTTGCCCGCGCCATTTTTCAAGCCGCCAGAGACGAGCATCCTCAGCGACGGATCACGCTGCGCAAAGGTAACCGGATCCTCTCCGATACCTCGAGTTAACGATCACGCCATCTGGTCATATTCAGGGCTCGGGGAGGGACAGAACGTCAGGGTGCAGCAGGGGCGCGTTCCTGATCCAGAGTCTTGCACCCTGCGGGCCGATGGTAGCGTCGAGCTTTGTTCCCGCGGGCAGGCGTCCCCAGCTCTGCGACTCCAGCCGCTCTCCGCCGGCGCCAAGCTCCCCTGCAAGCACGAGGAATTCGAGCCCGCGGGTGTTCTCGACCGTCACCCGCTCGCCCGCTCGCCATTCTTCCAGACGGACCTCTTCACGGCCGTCGTCGAACAGCACCGTGGCCGAAGCCGCGCCGGCGCGGGGTGGAACGCTGCGGCCTTCTCCGGGCTGACGGACGACCTGCTCGACATCGCCTGCGCGGAACTGCCAGAGGCGCACGAAGATGGTGCAGCCATCGCGCGATGCGGGAACATGCGAGGTTCCGGGCGGATTGCGAAAATAGCTGCCGGTGGGATAGTCGTCGTGCTCGTCCTGGAAGACGCCGTCGAGAACGACGATCTCCTCGCCGCCGCCATGGGTGTGCCGCGGAAAGGCACTGCCCGGGGCATAACGGACGATGGAGGTGGCGCGCGCCACCTCGTCGCCGATCCTGAAAAGCATGCGCCGGTCGACGCCAGCCGCCGGGCTGGGCACCCAGTCCTGCCGTGCGGCGTGAACGATTGTAGGGCGGGAGAAATCGTCATTGATGCGCATGAGCTGCGTCCTTCATCGCGAGCACCATCCGGAACTTCACGTCGCCCGATCGCATGCGCCGCACGGCATCTGCGGCCGCTTCCAGCGGCACCGTCTCAATGAGCGGGCGCACGCCCGCCAGCACGCTGAATCGAGCGTCTTCTCGTTTTCGAAAGGCGTTCCGGTGATCGAGCCGAGCACTCCGCGCTCGCCCACCATCAGCGGCCCGGGAGCAACGGCCAGGGGATCCTTGCCACCGGCGAGTTGCAGGAGCCTGCCCTGCGGCGCGAGGCCGGCCAGAAGCCGCGATCTGCCGGCGCCGCGGTGGAACAGCGGCACGCCAAGCCAGTCCTCCAGCCCCCGCACCAGCTGCCCGACGGCGGCCGCGGTGACGTTGAGCTCGCCGGCCGCGCCGGAAACGCTCCTGTGCCTGGCGCTCGCTTCAAAGGCCCTGAGAGCGTTGAGGTAGGCTGGAGACTTCGAAGCGCTCAAGATTTTCTTCCTCGCTGAGCATGGCGAAGACGATTGCCCGGGCCGCATGAGCTGTCAACAAAGCGATGTGGTTTCACTATCGGCTGTGTAAATTGCGGTCTCTATACCTACCCTTTCCACGAACATGGCCAAATTCGGCGCCGCGAGAAACGACGTCGGCGCAGGGAAAAGATCAGGCGTCTGGTCGCCGCGCCGTTCAGGCTGATCCGGGTGTGAACCGCCGTAGTCAGGCGTCTTTATAGGTTTGGCCGTGTCGTTCACGGCTACCTGCGTTTACAGTCTCCCGCACGTTAGCCGCACTCGCTCGGCGATACCAAAGCGACCGCACGAGTTTTCTCGCCTGCAGGAAATTCCCCCATATGGACCGAATTACAACCCTCTTGCGTCTCAGGTCGCATCGTTCTCTTTCCAGAATGGATCCACCGAGTTGGAAGCTTACTTCGTCGACCAGATTGGGAGAAGTCGACCACACGCGCATGGAAAACTCCCATGGATGAGAAAAATCCTCATCGATAGGCCTGAACAAATGGCGGCGATGTAGAAGCGACTGTGCTGCCTGCCTGTTGATCAGATAGGCTACCGCACCCGAGGCCGGGTACTTGTATCCGACCAACTGCGTTGCTCCAATCTTGACCGACTCAAACACTTTCTTATGGTTAAAATCGAAGAACTTTACGATGCTCCAAGTGCCTCGATGAGAAATGGCATCGTTTATCGCCTGGATGAATTGCTCGTCATTGCAGATTCTGAAATCGTCCTCAAAAATCAACGCAAAATCGAGCCCCCTGCGCATCGCTTCCTGCCAGATCTTGCGATGTCCGAGATAGACGGAAATCTCGCCCCTCGTCAGTGAGCGCTTGTGAAGAGTCCAATTCAGAAGGCGTGAGTATGCCCGGTCGATGTCGGCGCTGTTTTGATCGATGCCCTGCACGAAATCAAAAGAAATGCCGACGCGGCCCAATTCGTTGGCGGCGTGCGTCCTGCGGGCTCCGCCTGGAGGCTCTACGGTAAGAACGAATACGCCTAGGTTCGGAAAGTCGATTGCACGAAGAGAAGAGCTACCCATGGTCTTTGGCCGCCGATGCCTTCAGAGCCCGTAGCTTTTTCCTCGCGGAAGACGCATAGAGCGAGCGGGGAATTTCGCGAATTTTGGCAAACAGAGATCCGAATCTATAAGCGCCTGTTGTTTCTCCGAATTTCTGATGGGCATATATTTTCCCTGACCCGGTGTATTTTCGACCAAGGAAATGCTCCGGAATAAGGGTATGAGACGGCCAGATAACAATCTCGGGGCGGAGTTCTTCTATAAGCTCGGCAACGAAAAGGTTGCCTGTTTGGCGCCAAGGATGATCAAGCCGCTGCGGCGGTATTTTCGACAGGCGGTCGATGATTTCCCTCAGGAAAGGATGCTTTGGCGCCGACGCCACGATGGGGGCAACCAGTTGTCCCCTTAGAAACTCGTTCTCGTAGACGGTGTAGAGTTCGCCGCCGTCGTCGAACAAATCATCAATGGGATTGACGCAAATACTGTCTGCGCCGGCGATGTAGCCGCCATGCCTGTACAGTATTTCATACCGCAACAAATCGGCGGCGCCCGCATACCATCCCCGCTTCATGTACTCATTGATCTGAGGCCGAGTCCTAAACGTCCCGCCGCTCAAGAAATCATTGTCGTATCGCGTGTAATTCCAGTCGGGGTGCTTGTCGATCCACGTCTGCATCCACTCCATCGGAGCGACCCTGGGTCCAATCCAGATGTGACCGAGATTCCTGGGAATATTCACCTTCTGATCCGCCCGTTTGCGAGGTGAGCAGCCTCTATTCCGCCAAGCGCGATCTTGTCGTTCGCTACGGCGCAACTGCGATCAGCGGGTGTGTGCCAAAGAGGCAGCATCTCCGTCGCCCAGGCGCCGGGTCGTCGGGTGATACGCTTGTCATGTCGCCGGAAGACGGGGTGGGCATCCCCGGCGTCCCACTCGACAAATGTTTCGTCGAGGCCGCAGACCGCAGGTGCATCGGCTTTCCGGCGCGCGAGATTGCAGCCTTTGAGGCGCCGCCAAATGAATGAGCGACGATCCGGCAGTTGATGCGAATGTAGGCGCGCGAACGACGCCGCAACTTTCGCTAAGTCGAGAAATTGTACTGCATCGCGCCAAAAATTGGCACGATCCGCCCCCGCAGGCATTTGCTTTGACACCACCCCGAATTAATCCCCGCTAAATCAATATTGCCGACGGCAGCTGCAGTCAACCGGCGGTTGGTTATTTAGGTATTGCAGCATGCATCAAAACAAGGGCGTAAAGCGCGTCGCCTGAATCCGTTTTCAACGCCACGCGCCTCGGCCGTCAATCGCGCGAATGCGCCATAAGCTGCTGAAATCTTAACGTGATTTTCATTCCGCTTCATTAGCCATTTGGCATTATGAGACATTCCAAGCAGCCTGGCCCGGGTTCCACGCCCAATGGGCAAAGCCAATCCGTGGAAGCCGGGATCCTGCGGGATCAGTTCGCTGATCTGAGGATGGGGCTTTTTATCTCGATGCCCATCGGCACGGTGCTCTCGGCCCTGATCCTGGCCGTTCAGCTGCTCTCCGGTGCCGGCCTTGTGGCGGTGCTGTGGTTTGCGGCGGTCAGTGTCATAAATGGCGCGCGCATAGGACTTGCCATCGCCCAATCGGACATTCCCGCCCAGCCGGACATTCCCGATAGTCGGCCAAAGCCGGTCGCCGCCCGACTTTCTCTTTACGGGCTGTTGGCTCTGGCGTCCGGCATCGCGTGGTCTTTCCTGGCTGTGCTGTCGGATGGATACACCACGCCCCAGGCGCCACTTTATCTGATCGTTCTTGCGGGCCTGTCGGCCGGTTCGGTCACCTACAGCGCGTCATACGCACCGGCTTCGCTCAACTTCATGACGCTGCCGCTTCTGCTCGCCGCCGGATGCGTGTTGGTGAAGGGCAATGTCGAAAATTACGTCCTTGGCTTCACCATCCTGCTGTTTCTCGCAGGAATGATCAGAAGCTCGCTTCTCGGTCAGGCCCGCTTCCGGGAGACGAGCCGTCTCAAATACGAGGCGAGGGAGTTCGCTGCCCGAATGGAACGGAACTCCAGGCGCGATCCGCTGACGAACTTGCTCAACAGGTACGGGCTCGAGCAGGCAATCTCCCGGCTCGGGCATTCAGGAGGCCCGTTCGTGGCCATGCTGATCGACCTGGATGGCTTCAAATCCGTCAACGACACCTATGGTCACAATATCGGGGACGACCTGCTGGTCAGGGTCGCGCGCAGGATAGAGAACCATGCTCCGCCGGGGGCAACGATCGCGCGCATCGGTGGAGACGAGTTCGTGCTGCTCTTTCCCGCCAGCGGGTCCCCGCATTCGACCGACGGACTTGCATCCTTGATCATTGCGGCCATCGCGGATCCGGACCCGGCGCTGAATTCGGTACGCGTCGGCGCCTCGATCGGTATCTACGTGTCGGAGAAACCGCAATTGACGGAGATGCTGCTGCGCGCGGATTTCGCGCTTTATGCGGCCAAGCGCAGCGGCAGGAACGAATACTGCCTCTTCGATGCCGAACTCGACCATGGGCTCGAACGCAAGCACTGCATCGAGCGCGATCTGCGCGGAGCCGTCGAAGCAGGCGCTCTTTGCTCATGGTTCCAGCCCATCGTGCGGCTGGACACGCATGCGGTCGTCGGCTTCGAAGCGCTGCTGCGGTGGCAACACCCGGTCCACGGGGCCATTCCCCCGCCTCAGATCGTCACGGCGGCGCGTGAAACCGGTCTGCTGTCCTTGCTGACGGAGACCGTATTTCTCAATTGCTGCTCGATGATCGAAGAGCTCGCAAGGACGGGGCGCCAGGATGTGCGCGTTGCGATGAATCTGTCGCCACGCGAACTCGAGGCAGGCAATGTCGACGACATGATATTGGGTGGTCTGGAGACAAAGAATGTTCCCGCGGCCATGCTCGAGATCGAGATCACGGAAGAAGCGCCCGTGGATCGCGACCGGGTCGACGAAAAGCTGGAGCGCCTGGCGGACGCGGGCATATCGATCGTGCTGGATGATTTCGGCACCGGCTTTTCGACCCTGGTTTCACTGAAAGACAGCCGTATCCGCAAGATCAAGATCGACAAGGACTTCGTTCGCGATCTGGCCAAGTCCGTCGAAGATCAGGCTCTCGTCAAAGCCGTCATCGATCTCGGGCGAACGCTGGGAATAGAGGTGATGGCGGAGGGAGTGGAAACCGACGCCGATCGCCTGATCCTCCGCTCGCTCGATTGCACGATCGCGCAGGGTTTTCTCTTCTCGGCTGCGCTTCCCATGCACGATGCGCTTGCCTTCGAACCGAGGCATTTCGACAATTCGGCCAAAGCCTCCTTCGATCCCGCAGGGCTCCCGTCGCGCCGAACCGGCAGCGCTGCCTGAGCGATCTCCGCGATAGATCGCTGCATATCAAGCATGCCCTTAGCGGCGCTCGATGCCCGTTGCCGCCAAGCTGCTATCGACGTCAGCCGACATCAGAAACTCCGACAGTTGGTTGGCAGCTTCCGTGTCCCTTGGATCGGCGCTGATGCCAATGGCGAAGTCGATGTAACTTTGGAGTTCCGCCGGAAACCGACCGACAAGCATGACGTCGGGAGCGGCGGCGAGAATCGAAGTCACGGGAACGACCCCCAACTCGGCTTCCCCGCGGGCTACAGCCTGCGCTGTCTGCCCTCCTGATATGCCCACCAGCCTGGGCTTGACCTCACCCGCTATTCCCAGGCGCTCCAGCAAATCGCAGAAGTAGCCGCCGCTGGATCCGTCAGCGGCGTAGGCGATGGATCTGGCGCTCTTCAATGCGTGTTCGAACGCTTTCACGGATCCTATGTCGAGCGGTCGACTGCCTGCCTTGGCTGCCACGCCCATCGATATTCGGCCAAACGCAACCTGGCTCCCTGGCTTGACCCTTCCCAAGGCGGTCAGATCCTGAACCATGTGCTGATTGATGATGACGAGGTCAAAAGCCTCCCCGGCCTCAATCTGCTTCTTTACTGTCGGATTGAGCTCGAACTTGACCGCAACCGTGTATGCAGTCGCTGCTTCAAACCGAGGTATGAGGGCAAGGACGGCGGGTCGGACCGCAACAGCGCCAAAGAGTCGGATTTCCTGATCCATGGCCTAACCTGAAATCGGTCGAAACGACTTTCCTTATATTGCCTCAGACTTGCCATGCAGCAAGCTCCTCCATCACGCGCGCTTTCACCGAAGGTTCGGCGTAGCTCGCCTCTATCGAGGTGGCGGCAAGCTGCCGGATGATTTCACCGTCCCAGGCGAAAGCCGCTGCGCATTGCGCATAGGAATCCTCGAGCGTGGTGCCGAGCAGCTCTGGGTCGTCAGTATTGATGGATACCGGAACGCCGGCTTTGCGCAGCCGATCGATCGGATGTTCGGCTAGCGACGGGTAGACACCAAGCGTCAGGTTGGAGACCGGGCAGATGCCCAACGGGATCTGCCTGTCGGCAAGCAGGCTCACCAGCTCAGGGTCCTCGATCGCACGGACGCCATGATCGATCCGATCGGCCCCAAGCAATTCAAGCGCGTCGCGCACACCTTCCGGTCCGCTCGATTCGCCAGCGTGCACGGTTCGCCGCAAGCCTGCCACGGCGGCGCGACGGAATGCATCCGCGAAGCGTGGCCCGGTGCGGCCGGCGGCAGCTTCATTTCCGTCGATCGACAGGGCGACGACGCGCGGGTGTCTGATCTCAGTGAGCAACCCCACGAGCTCGATCGCTTCCGCCTCCGATTGCGTGCGAAGCAGGCTGATGCAGAGCCCGGCCGGTGGAAATCCATCTTTCTCGGCTGCGGCGAAACCTTCGTCGAACGCCTCGATCATACCGGGGATGTTCCTGCGCCAGTGTCGCCAGTGGGTCGGGTTGACGATGACGTCGGCGTAGCGGACGCCGCTTTTCGCCAGGCGCTGGGAGAGTCTGTAGGCGGTATGCGCCAGTTGGTCGGGCGTGCGAAAGGTGCCGCAGATCCAGTCGAGCATCTCGAGGAAGCTCTTCAGGTCATGCGCCTCGAACAGGCTTTCGCGTGGCCGGCGCAGCGGAATGCCGGCCGTCTCGCAGTTGCCGACGACCTCGTCGGTCTCGATGCAGCCCTCGACATGGATATGCACTTCGGCCTTCGGCAAAGCGATGAAATCGACCATGATGTCTCCTCCCGGCTGACGCCAGCAAAGCACAGGCTGGGCGGCCTGGGTTTCAAGAAATAATTGAAACAAATTGCCCTACGCGCCTGGAAAGCAGAGAAGCTAGAGGAGTGATCCGAGCCGGCAGGGCAGGGCTCGAAGGCCGGTTCTCACCAGATGCTGCCACCGGCGAAAGCTGCCGGCGGCTCGGATGTCAGACCGGCAGCCCAAGCTGCTTTCGCAGGCTCTTGTCGAATGCGGATGCGGGGACGAAACGGCGCAGGAGACTGACCTGGCGCGCCATTTTCCCCGCCGCATAGCGCCGCTTCGGAGCGGGATCGGTCGCGGCCGCCAAAACGGTGTTGGCCACCACTTCGGGCGCATCGCCTTTTTCCATCGCCTTCCTAACGGCAATAGTCATGCCGGCGCGCGCGGCGTCATAGATATCGAGCAACTGGTCCGGCCTGGCCAGATTGTCTTCGAACGAGGTACGGGTATAGGCCGGCTCGACCAATGCGACGCGAATTCCGAACGGCCGCAGTTCGTGGTCAAGCGATTCGGAATAGCCTTCAACGGCATGTTTGGTCGACGAATAGAGTGCGAAATAGGGAGCCGGGATGAACCCCTGGACCGAGCTCAAGTTCACGATTCTGCCCGTTCCTTGACGTCGCATTGTCGGCAGCACCTCGTTGGTCATTCGGATGACGCCGAAGACATTCACGTCGAACAGCGCCTGGGCCTGCGCGGTCGAGGATTCCTCGGCGCCGCCGAGCAGGCCCATGCCGGCATTGTTGACGAGCAGGTCGATGCGCCCGGCATCGGCCAGCACCTCCTCGACCAGCTTCGCCACGGACGCGTCATCGGTCACGTCGCAGGTCAGCATGGTGATGCCGTCGGATTTCTTGGAGACCGCGCGACGGCCGGTTCCGAACACGCGAAAGCCCGCCTTCTGCAGGGCCTTGGCCGTTGCATGGCCGATACCGGAGGATGCGCCTGTGACGATGGCGACGCCGGGACTGCTCTTGTTCATGGAGATCACTTTCCTTGGTTTGGTTGGATTGGAGAAGCAGGAAGTCCGGAGCGAAAGCGTCAGCCGGGAGCGGCTCGACCGTTCGCGCCTTGTCCATCCCAGCGCCGAAACAGCGCGCTGGCGTTGACGCCTCCGAAGCCGAAACCGTTGGCGATCGCGTAATCCATCTCCATCGGCCGGGCCCGGTTGGCCACGAAATCTATCCCGTCGCCCGCCGGATCGGGGGCGCTCAGATTGAGGGTCGGCGGCGCCACCTGGTCCCTGAGCGCCAGGATCGTGAAGATCGCGCCAAGCCCGCCGGCTGCCCCGAGCAGGTGCCCTGTCGCCGACTTGGTTCCGCTGACGGCGATCGAGAAATCCGCGCCGAAGACGCTCTTGATCGCTTCGATTTCGCCCAGGTCGCCGACCGGCGTCGAGGTGGCGTGCGCGTTGAGGTGGCGGACCGCTCGCGGTGAAATGCCGGCCTGGGCGATCGCGATCTCCATGGCGCGACGCGCGCCGTCGCCGTCCTCGGGGCCGGAAGTGACGTGATGCGCATCCGCCGTCGTTCCGTAGCCGACGACCTCGGCCAGCGGTTTCGCGCCGCGCGCCAGCGCATGGCTCAATTCCTCGATGACCAGGATGCCGGCGCCTTCGCCCATGACGAAACCGTCCCGCGACATGTCGAACGGACGAGAGGCCTGGTCGGGACGGTGATTGAAGGAGGTCGAAAGCGAGCGCGCCGCTGCAAAGCCGCCAAGGCTGACGACATTCATGCAGGCTTCCGTGCCGCCGCACACGGCAATGTCGGCTTCATCGGCGCGGATGATACGGGCCGCATCGCCGATCGCCTGGATGCCGGCTGCGCATGCCGTCACTGGCGCGCCGAGGTGGCCTTTGAAGCCGTAGCGGATCGAAATGTGGCCCGCCGCCATGTTGACCAGGAAAGACGGCACCGTGAACGGCGAAAGACGCCGCACGCCGCGCTGGTCGACTGTCCGCACCGCCTCGGTTATGGCGGGGAAGCCTCCGACACCTGAAGCGATGATCGTCGCGGTGCGGATCCGATCCTTTTCCGAGACCGGCTTCCATCGCGCCTGGGCAAGCGCCTCTTCCGCCGCGGCCAGCCCGAAGAGAATGAAGCGGTCGATTCTGCGCTGATCCTTCGGCGCCACGAAGGCATTCGCATCGAGGCCGGCTTCGGGATCTTCCTCCAGCGAGGGAACCACGCCGCCGATCTTCGCGGGCAAATCTCCCACCATTTCGTCCGCGAGCCTGCGGATGCCGGAGCGGCGGGCCAGGAGACGCGACCACGACGTCTCGACATCTGCGGCCAGGGGCGTGACCGCGCCCATGCCTGTAACGACTATCCGTCGCATCTATTCTCCTATCAATCTCGATCGCCAGCCACCGCGCCGTTCAAGCGGTGACGGCGTCGCGAACCTGTTCGGTCGCCGAATCCAGAAAGGCCTGAGCGAGGTGAGGGTCGTTGACGACGCGCGATATCATCAGCGCACCGACCATCGTCGAGAGAATGGCCATGGCCTTGCTATTGGGCTCGCCATCGGTCGCGGCAATCATGCGGCCGATGATTTCCAGATGCTCCCTGATGCCGGCCTCGAACGACGCTTTCACGTCTGTCCCCTGCCTGGCGGCATCCGAGCCGAGCGCCGCGACCGGGCAGCCGTCCATCCTTTCCTCGCGATGGTCCATACTGAGGTAGAATGCGGCCACCGCCCCAAGGGGATCGCCAGGGTTGGCTGCCGTCGCCGCCGCCCATCGGTGGGCAGCGCTCTCCATCGCCCGCTTGGACGCCTGTGCGGCCAGGTCCTCCTTCGACGCGAACTGCTTGTAGAAGGCGCCTTGGGTCAGCCCGGCGCCCTTCATCAGATCCTTGAGGCCGATGCCGTCGAAACCGTGCTCCCGAAAAAGCCGGCTGGCCACATCGATCACGGTTTGCCGGTTCTGCTCAGCCTGAATGCGGCTCACACGCATCGTCGATCTCCATATTTAGATTGCGTACTAAATCTATGCCTCAATTAGAGACCGAACGCAATCTATCAAGAGGAGGATGCGAAACAGGTGGCTCGCTGCGTGATCGGTGTGGTGGTTTGCCGCGGGTGAATATGTCTCTCTTTTTTAGATTGCGCCTGAAATCTAAATGGTATAGAGTTCGATCACAATCTAATAAGAGGAGATACGACGATGACCCGCAGAACCCTGGGCACTTCGCTTCTGGCCGCGCTGGTTATGGCGACGCCGGCCCTTGCCGAGGAAGCCACCATCGGACGCCCCATTGAAGCCGGCAGCTTGCACAACGGACGCCTCGACATGGTGGTCTATTACGTCCCGATCGACAGCGGTCTCCTGGAGGTGACCGCCACCTTCGCGCCGAAGGGCGGCGGCGATCCTCAGCGCGTCGTCATGGGCCTCGCCGACCGCGACTCCGTGGCCTTCTCCATGCCGGGCTACCGGGGCTCGCTCTACGCGTTCTCGAGGTCCGGCGAGAAGGTGACGGTCTCGACTGAGACGAACATGCATCCGCGCGCCGACGCGCAACCGGACTGACCAGTCCGACTGATCGCAGTCTGCCGCTGCCGGCCGACGCGCAGGACCACAGCGTAGAATGTGAACGCAATCCATTTCGATATGAGGCGATGGGCATGAAAAAGAGATCGGTTATTATGCTGGGTGCGATCCTCATCACGGGGTCAGGGGCGATCGCGGTGTCAGGGGCGACGGCATTCGACACATTTGCCAATCCCGCGCAGGAGGCTTCCGCCGCGAGCGACCCGAGGCAGGAGCCGCCCGTCGTCAGGCTGGCGACGGCGGCGCTGGTGAGCGGTTCCGAACGCAGCTTCACGGGCATCATAGGGGCGAGGGTGGAGAGCAATCTCGGCTTCCGCGTCCCCGGCAAGATCGTCGAACGGCTCGTCAATGTCGGCCAGCAGGTAAAAGCCGGTCAGCCGCTGATGCGGATCGACGACACCGACCTTCGCCTGGCGCTCACGGCAAAGCACAATGCCGTCGTTGCCGCGCGTGCGATCGTCGTTCAGACGGAACCGGATGAACGGCGATACGCCAATCTGCTGAAAGATGGATGGGTTCCCCGGCAGCGCTACGAGCAGGCAAAGGCCGCGCTGGACACGGCCACGGCCCAGCTCGCCGCCGCCGAGGCGGATGCGAAGGTCGCGGAGAATGAGGCGGCCTACGCGGTCCTGCTGGCGGACGCCGATGGAACGGTGGTCGATACGCTTGGCGAGCCGGGCCAGGTCGTCTCCGCCGGCCAGACTGTGGTCCGGGTCGCCCAGGCGGGCCCCCGCGAAGCGGTGGTCGCGCTTCCCGAAACGATCCGGCCGGCGATCGGCTCGGTGGTCGACGCCAGCGTATATGGCGGTGATGAGCAGCGCCATGCGGCGCATCTGCGGCAATTGTCCGACTCCGCCGATGCCCAGACCCGCACCTATGAGGCCCGCTATGTGCTTGACGGCGAGGCAGCCGCAGCGCCGCTTGGCGCGACGGTAACCATTCGGCTGGCAACGCAGGCGAACGAGCCGGAAGTCCAGGTGCCGCTGGGAGCCGTGCTCGACGACGGCAAGAAGACCGGCGTTTGGGTCTTGGACAACGCAACGTCGACCGTGCACTTTCAACCCGTCAAGCTTGTTCGTGTGACGGGCGAATCCGCCGTGATCTCCGGATTGAGCTCCAGCGATCGGTTCGTCTCGCTCGGCGCTCATCTCTTGCAGGAGGGCGCTCGCGTCAGGACTGCGTCCGAAAGCGGGAGCAACTGACCATGAACCTCAATCTGTCCGCGATCGCCGTTCGCGAACGCGCCGTCACTCTGTTCTTCATCCTCCTGCTGGTGGCCGCCGGCGCCTATGCCTTCGTCATGCTCGGCCGGGCGGAGGACCCCAACTTCACCATCAAGACCCTGACGGTCACGACGGCGTGGCCGGGCGCGACGGCGCGCGAGATGCAGGACCTGGTCGCCGAGCCGTTGGAGAAGCGGCTTCAGGAGCTCACCTGGTACGACCGGCTGGAGACGACCACGCGGCCGGGCTATGCGTATATGACGGTCACGCTGAAGGACAGCACGCCGCCGTCCGCCGTGCAGGAAGAGTTCTACCAGGCCCGCAAGAAGCTCGGGGATGAAGCCCGCAACCTGCCGTCCGGCGTCTACGGCCCCTTCGTCAACGACGAATATTCGGACGTCAGCTTCGCCC
Source organism: Mesorhizobium shonense (assembly GCF_040545255.1). Classification (NCBI taxonomy): domain Bacteria; kingdom Pseudomonadati; phylum Pseudomonadota; class Alphaproteobacteria; order Hyphomicrobiales; family Phyllobacteriaceae; genus Mesorhizobium; species Mesorhizobium shonense. Next base: position 100,396 of record NZ_JBEPLM010000001.1, on the reverse strand, counting down.
TCTACGCGCTGAAGGCCAAAGGCATGCCGATGCGTGATCTGGCAAGGCAGGCCGAGGCGATCCGACAGGACCTCCTGCATGTGCCCGGCGTCAAGAAGATCAACATTCTCGGTGAACGTCCCGAACAGATCTTCGTCGAGTTCTCCTACGCCAAGCTGGCGACGCTCGGCGTGTCGGCACGGGATATCGTTGCCGCCTTGCAGCGGCAGAACACAGTCACGCCGGCGGGCTCTATCGACACTGAGGGGCCGCAGGTCTTCATCAGGGTCAATGGCGCTTATGACAGTGTCCAGGCGATCGCCGACACGCCGATCGTCGCCGCGGGGCGGACGCTGAAGCTTTCCGACATCGCCGAGGTCCGCCGCGGCTATGAAGACCCTCCCACCTACCTCATCCGCCGCCAGGGCAAGCCCACCATCATGCTCGCGGCGGTCATGCAGGAGGGCTGGGATGGTCGCGCGCTCGGCAAGGCGCTGGAGGACAGGACGGCGGCCATCGTACGGACATTGCCGCTCGGGATGACGCTCGACAAGGTGTCCGACCAGGCCGTCAACATTACCTCGGCGGTTGACGAGTTCATGATGAAGTTCGCGATGGCGCTCGGCGTCGTGCTGCTGATCAGCCTGCTCAGCATGGGCTGGCGCGTCGGCATCGTCGTGGCGGCCGCCGTCCCCCTGACGCTCGCCGCCGTGTTCCTCATCATGCTGGAGACCGGCCGGTTCTTCGACCGCATCACGCTCGGCGCCCTTATCCTGGCGCTCGGCCTTCTCGTGGACGACGCCATCATCGCTATCGAGGTGATGGTGGTGAAGATGGAAGAGGGCATGGACCGCATCAGGGCGGCCGCCTATGCGTGGAGCCATACCGCGGCGCCTATGCTGTCGGGAACGCTGGTGACGATCGCGGGCTTCCTGCCGGTGGGCTTCGCTCGCTCGACGGCTGGCGAATACGCCGGCAATATCTTCTGGGTCGTGGGGTTCGCGCTCATCGTCTCCTGGATCGTCGCCGTAGTCTTCACGCCCTATCTCGGCGTCAAGATGCTGCCCGCGATCAAGCCGATCGACGGCGGTCACCACGCGATCTACGACACGCCGAACTATCGGCGCCTGCGGCGGCTCATCACCTTTGCGGTGCGCCACAAGTTCGTGACCTCCGGTATCGTCGCCGTCGCCTTCGCGCTTTCCGTTGTCGGCATGGGCGCCGTCAAGCAGCAGTTCTTCCCGACCTCCGACCGCCCGGAAGTGCTCGTCGAGGTTCGCCTGCCGGAAGGCACCAGCATCGAGACGACGACCGCCACGGTCGAGAAGCTCGAGCGCTGGCTGGATGGCCAGCCCGAGGCCAAGATCGTCACGAGCTATGTCGGCCAGGGCGCCCCGCGCTTCTTCTTCGCGATGGCGCCTGAACTGCCCGATCCCACCTTTGCCAAGATCGTTGTGCTGACCCCGAACGCCGAGGCGCGCGAGGCGCTGAAGCATCGGCTCCGGGAGGCGGTGGCGCAAGGGCTCGCGCCGCAAGCCAACCTCCGGGTCACGCAGCTCGTGTTCGGTCCCTACACGCCGTTCCCGGTCGAATTCCGGATCATGGGACCTGATCCCGCGCAGCTCTACAGCATCTCCGAGAAGGCCCTCGACATCATGCGGGGCGTCCCGGACGTGCGGCAGGCCAACCGCGACTGGGGCAATCGCACGCCCGTGCTTCGCTTCGTTCCGGACCAGGATCGGCTGAACCTCATCGGCCTGTCGCCGGCCGAGGCGGCCCAGCAATTGCAATTTCTGCTTACCGGCATCCCGGTCACGCAGGTCCGCGAGGACATCCGCAACGTCCCCATCGTGGCCCGCAGCGCCGGCGGCGAGCGGCTGGATCCATCGCGTCTGGCGGACTTCTCGCTGATGAGCCGGGACGGCCGGCAGATTCCGCTCGACCAGATCGGCCATTCCGAAATCCGTCTGGAGGAGCCGATCCTGAAACGCCGCGACCGCACGCCGGTCATCACGATCCGCTCCGACATCAACGAAGCGACCCAGCCTCCGGAGGTCTCCAAGCAGATCATGAAAGCTCTTCAGCCGCTGATCGCATCCCTTCCGGCCGGTTATCGCATCGAAATGGGCGGATCGATCGAGGAGGCTGAGAAGGCCAACACCGCGTTGGGCAAGATCTTCCCGGCCATGATCGCCGCCATGCTGATCGTCATCATGCTGCAGGTGCGATCCTTCTCGACCATGTTCATGGTAGTGCTGACGGCGCCACTTGGCCTCGTCGGCGTCGTGCCGATGCTGCTTGCCTTCAACCAGCCCTTTGGCTTCAACGCCATTCTGGGCCTGATAGGACTGGCCGGTATCCTGATGCGCAACACGCTGATCCTGACCGAGCAGATCAAGGAAAACCAAGCCGCCGGCCTGGATGACTATCACGCCGTCATCGAGGCCACGGTGCAGCGTGCGAGGCCGGTGATCCTGACCGCGCTTGCCGCGGTGCTGGCCTTCATACCCCTCACGCACTCCGTCTTCTGGGGATCGATGGCCTTTACGCTGATCGGCGGCACGGCGGTCGGCACGGTGCTGATCCTGCTCTTCCTTCCCGCGCTCTATATCGCGTGGTTCCGGATCAAGCCGACGGCGGATGAGACCCCTGAGGATTTGACGCATGAACCGGAACTGAGGCTGGCGATGGCCGCGGAATAGGGCTCGGTTGCCGCAGGACAAGGGTCAAGTTTCCGCCCGCAGGATTTGTCCTGCGGGCGGGACGATCTTCCCGTTACAGATGATCGTCGGCACGGGCCCGGCACGTCCGATTGATCAGTTCCGGAGACATGGATGAACCACCCGATCGGAATGCGAACGGATCTCGACGAGGTGCGCGCGCGCATTCTGGAGGTGGCGGAGGAGCAGTTTCGCCGCATCGGCCATCATAAGACGTCGATGGCCGACATCGCCTCCGACCTCGGTATGAGCCGGGCAAACGTCTACCGATTCTTTCCCTCCAGGGATGCGATCAACGGGTTCATCTGCAAGCGGATGCTGAACGAGGCTGCCGACATCGCGTTTGCGATCGCCCGCACGAACGCCACGGCCCCCGAGAAACTCAGTCGGCTTTTCATCGCAGTCCACCACCATGGCAAGGCGACACTGATCGAGCAGAAGCACATGCACGACATGATTGTCGCCGTCATGCAGGAGAACTGGTCGATCGTAAAAACGCACATCGACCGGATGGTGACGATTTTCGAGGCGATCATTCGCGAGGGCATCGAGGCGGGCGAACTCGAGGTCAAGGACCCGGCAGAGGCTGCGCGTGCCGTCAAGACCGCGTTCATGCCGTTCTTCCATCCGCTTCTGATCGAGCACTGTGTTCAACACGGCGAAGACACCGAGGCGAGCCTGCGCGAGCAGATTCGCTTCATCCTGAAAGCTCTCGGCAAGCCGGATTGAGGCGTATCGCGCAAACGTGCCCACCTCAACTCCGATGCCGCATCGCCTCAACGATCACCACCATTGCCGCCGAGAGTTGCCGCCGGCTCGGATAGTAGAGGTGATAGCCCGGGAAGGGCAGGCTCCAGTCGTCGAGCACGAGCCTCAGCCGCCCCTCCGCGATGTGGTGGCTGACGAGGTTTTCCGGGACGTAGCACATGCCGTAACCGCTCAGCGCTGCGTCGACCATGGGGATGGTCGTGTTGAAGGTCAGCTGGCCTTCCACACGGACTCGCAGCTCGCGGCCCTTCTTCTCGAATTCCCAGGCATAGAGCCCGCCGAACGTCGCCTGCCGCAGGCAGATGCAGTCATGCCCGACCAGATCCTGCGGCGTCCGGGGGGCAGGGCGACGGGAAAAGTATTCCGGCGAGGCCACCGCCACCAGCCGCCAGTCCGGGCCGATCCGCACCGCGATCATGTCCCTGTCGACGCTTTCGCCGAGCCGCACGCCGGCGTCGAAGCGTTCCTCCACGATGTTGCGCATGCCGTTGTCGCTGTAGAGCTCGATGCTGAGGTCGGGATAATTGCGAAGCACCGGCTCGAGCTTCGGCCAGACCGTCGTCTGCAGCGCGTGGTCGGACAGCGTGATGCGGACCGTGCCCGAGGGCTTGTCGCGGAAGGCGACCAGGCCCGCAAGGTCGGCCTCGATCTCCTCGAAGCGCGGCGCGAGCGACTGGTAGAGCCGCTCGCCGGCTTCGGTCGGCGCCACGCTGCGCGTCGTGCGCGTGAGCAGGCGAACGCCGAGCCGCGCCTCCAGCTCCTTGATGGTGTGGCTGAGCGTCGACTGCGAGGTGCCGAGCTCCGCCGCCGCCTTGGTGAAGCTGCGCTCCCGGGCGACCGCCACGAACCACAGCAGATCCTTCATGTCCCCGCGCTGCATTAGGTCCTCCCTGAGCCATATTCATATCACAGGTCGATAAGTCCATGCGGATTATATCGTCTAATCGAACGGCGTCCGCTGCAATATCTTCCCCCGCAAATCGGCGCGGCCAGCTCGCGTCCGGGCTCGGCCGCTTCGACGAGGGCGAGCAGGCCCTGCGCATACCCGGCGAGTTCCCGCTTCACATCGAACGCATTTGACGACGCCAAGGAGATCACCATGGACATTCTTCGTGCAGGCTCTCGGCCTTCCGGCAGGGGACCCGCGGACTGGTTCACCGGCACGGTCCGGATCGATCCGCTCTTCAACCCCTTCGACGCCGCGCGGGCACAGGGCGCGCAGGTGACTTTCGAGCCGGGCGCCCGGACAGCCTGGCACACGCATCCCCTCGGGCAGACGCTGATCGTCGTCTCCGGCCTCGGCCGCGTCCAGCGCGAAGGCGGTCCGGTCGAGGAGATCAGGCCCGGCGACGTCATCTGGTTCGCGCCTGGCGAAAAGCATTGGCACGGTGCCTCGCCCAACACCGCGATGGTTCACATCGCCGTCCAGGAGCCCATGGACGGCGAGGCCGTGGCCTGGCTGGAACATGTCACCGACGCCGAATACGGCGTCTGATTTTCTCCCGAACGAAAGGAAGCAAAAATGCTCGCAACTGTTCTTCACAAGCCGGGCGACATCCGCTGCGAGGAAGTCGCCGACCCGAAAATCGTGCGCCCTACGGACGCTATCATCAAGCTGTCGGCGAGCTGCATCTGCGGCTCGGACCTGTGGCCCTATCGCGGGCTGCAGCCGGTCGATGCCCCGCAGCACATGGGACATGAATATTGCGGCATCGTCGTCGAGGTCGGCAGTGAGGTGCGCACGATCCGCCGCGGCCAGTTCGTCGTCGGCTCCTTCTGCCTCTCCGACAACACCTGCCCACATTGCCGCTTCGGCTTCCAGTCCTCCTGCGAGCAGCGCGAGTTCATGAGCGGCGCGCAGGCGCCTTACGCCCGCGTACCGCTGGCGGACGGGACGCTGGTCGCCACCTCCGAGGTTCCGCCCGCCGAGCTGGTGCCTGACCTTTTGGCCGTCTCAGACGTGCTCGGCACCGGCTGGTATGCGGCCGACGCGGCCGAGGTCCGCGAGGGATCGACGGTGGTCGTCGTCGGCGACGGCGCGGTCGGCCTGATGGGCGTCCTGGCGGCCAAGGAGATGGGCGCGGAGCGCATCATCGCGATGAGCCGGCACGAGAGCCGCCAGAAACTCGCCCGCGAATTCGGCGCGACCGACATCATCGCCGAACGCGGCGAGGAAGGTATCTCGCGCATCAAGGAGCTGACCAAAGGCGTCGGCGCGGACTCGGTTCTGGAATGCGTCGGCACGGCCGAATCCTTCGACCAGGCGCTGGCCTGCTCGCGACCCGGCGGCACGATCGGCTATGTCGGTGTGCCGCATGGCGTGAGCTTCGACGGCCAGCGCCTGTTCTTTGGCCAGAAGCGTATGCTCGGCGGCCCGGCGCCGGTGCGCCGCTTCCTGCCAGACCTGATGGACCGCGTGCTTCAGGGCAAGATCAAGCCCGGCAAGGTGTTCGACCTCAAGCTGCCGCTGGCCGAGGTTTCCGAAGGCTACCGCGCCATGGACGAGCGCCGCGCGATCAAGGTGATGCTTGAGGTCTAGGCGTTGGAGCACCAATCTCCCCCCTTGCGGGGGAGATGTCGCAGTTCCGCCGCAAGGCGCGATCGCCGGGAACAAAGCGCGCCGCCGCTGGTTGAGAACGGTCGGCAATCGAGCGGCGGGTCTATCTGCGGGCGTCGGTTGCCTTGAGCGGGAAAAGCGGCGGAAAGGTCACGGCATGCCAGGAGCGGCGAAACTTGCTAAGCTTGTCGAGAAGCGCGAACCGCTCACCTTCCGCTTCAACGATGACGGCCTTGTGCCTAACCATCCACGCTGGCCGATGATCGTCTATCGCGGGGCTGTGACGCTGCCGGACGATGTCGATCCGGCGGGCGTCTTCGAGGATCTCTTCAGCACGAACGGCTGGGGCGACGGCTGGCGCAACGGCATCTACGATTACGTCCATTACCATTCGCGCATCCACGAGGTGCTGGGCATCGCGCGCGGCACGGCCGAGGTGCGCTTCGGCGGCGAGAAGGGCAAGGTGCTGACCGTCAAGGCCGGCGACGTGGCGATCCTCCCGGCCGGCACCGGCCACCACCGCCTGTCCTCGTCATCCGATCTTCTGGTCGTCGGCGCCTATCCGCCCTTCGGCACCTATGACCTGTGCACGCGCGCCGAACAGCACGAAGAGGCGCTGCGAACGATTCCCAAGGTCGGCCGTCCGGAGAAGGACCCGGTCTATGGCAGCGAAGGCCCGCTGCTTGCAGCGTGGAAGGATGGCTGAAGGCCTCGCTCCCGCTTGGGTTGGAAGGAGGCGGGCTGCGACGTCTATGGATACTTCGCCTTCTTCGGTGCATAGATCGCCGGGTCGAAATCCAGCTCCTTCGGCAGGGGCTGGCTCGAGCATTGCAGATGCATCTGGCGGGCGAGAAGCCTTCGCTGCTGCTGCTCATGCTCCTTCACCGCCGCCACCATCCCCATGCTGTAGGGCCCGAGCAGCACGCCAAAACCCCAGCCTGGGTGGTCCTTTTCGCGTTGGGCATAGTCCGTGACAGCAGAGCGGGCTTGCTGGCATGCCGGCGACGCCCACTTCGGGTCCTGCTGCGAAAGCTTCGCTTCGTAGTCGACCGGTGAGGACACACATCCAGCCAGCGCCGCGCTCAACGCGACGACCATTGCGAATCTCATCCTTAAGCCTTTCCTAAAGCAAGGTGGGAGTACACAGGAACCCTCCTTCCCACAAGCCGACGAGGCGAAATGCGGATTTCAGCAGAATTTCAGAACTCCGTCAGTACGGTGCGGGCAATCTAAGGCATGCTGCTCCGATAGAAGGAGGCAGCCATGTTCGACGATCAAGCCCGCACCCTTGCACGCCAGGAACTCTTCGAGATCGTCGCCGGCGGAATGGTCAACCCCGGCTATGCGCCGCCCGGCGCGCTGATCGAAATGCTCGAGATCACGGCGATGGGCCTGGCCGCCGACCGCGCCACCGGTCCAATGGATATCTTGACCCCGGCGCGGAATGGTAGCCGAATGGGTGACTGGATATTGCGCAAGGGCAGGTCGCTGTTCCATGGCGGAATCCGCTTCGCAGGGGGTCTTACAACTCGGCGACTGCCAGCTTGATCTGGAGCGCGGGCTGCTGCTGCGGGACGGGACGGCGGTGCCGCTGCGCTCAAAGGCGTTCAGCCTGCTTTCATATCTGGCCCGAAACGACGGCAAGGTCGTCACTAAGTCGGACCTGATCTCCGCGGTCTGGGGAAACATAGCCGTCACCGAGGATTCCCTCACCCAGGCGGTGCGGGACATAAGGAAGGCGCTCGACGACGGCGATCAGGCGATCCTGAAGGCCGTCCCCAAGCGCGGCTATGTGCTCTCGTCTCCCTGCCACAAGCCGTCGCCGGCATCGCAGCCGGTCGTCGCGGTCGTGCCGTTCGAGGATGGCCGCGCGACCGGCGAGACGTCTGATCCGGTGATCGGCGCCTTCGCGGGCGACGTGGCGGACAGGCTTGCCCGCTTCCACACGGTGACGGTCCTGAACCGGGAAACGGCGCTCGCCGCCTTCCGCCAGGCTCAAGGATATGGTCCACCGCTCGCCGTGCGGCCGGACTATTTCGTGCAAGGCTCCGTTATTCGTAGCGGCGACCAGCTGAAGATCAGCGCCAAGCTGGTCGACGCGCAAGCCGGAACGCTGGTCTGGGGCGAGAGCTACACGGCGGCCGGGCCGGACCTGTTCGCGGTTCAGGACGAGATTGCCTATCGTGTCGTGAACCGGCTGGTTTCAAACCTGGAGGCGGCGGCGTTGCGGCGAAGCGCCGGCAAGCCGACGCGGGACCTTGCGGCCTATGAACTGGTGACGCGCGCGATCGTGCGCTTCCGCGGCTATCGTGCCGACGACAACAGCGAAGCGTTGAACCTGCTCAAGGCAGCGATTTCACGCGACCCGGACTATGGGCTCGCCCAAGCCTATATGGCGCTGGTGGAACTCGCGGTTGCCGACTACGGAAGCGCGCCGGAGGATGTCATCGCAAGCTGCACCGAGCGTGCCTCGCTTGCCGTGGCGCTGGCGCCGGACGAGCCCCGCTGCCATCGCATCCTGTCACAGGCGCGGCTTGCCGCGCGCGACCATAGGGCGGCCGAGCATCACATGCGGCGCGCGCTCGACATCAACCCCTACGACGCCGACACGATGATGCAGATGGGTCACGTGCTGTCGTTGCGCGGACGGCCGCTCGACGGGCTGGAGCTGATGAACAGGGCGGTCGCCGCAAATCCTCTTCACGCCGAATGGTACCATTGCGATCGAGCTCTCGCGCTCTACGCCGCCCGCGACTATGGCAACGCCGCAACAGCGATGCAGCGCCTGCCTTACGGGCCTCGACGGTGGTCGCTGCTTGCGGCTGCGCTGGCGCGCTCGGGCGACAGGGCCGGAGCGCGTGACTGCGTCATGCTTATCCGCAAATCGGACCCAGGCTTCTCGCCGGTAAGCCACTTGCGCACGAGTATCGAATTCGAGAGACCGGAAGACACCGAGCATCTCGTCAAAGGCTTCGAAATCGCCGCCGCGATGGCTGAATGAGAGACGGCCTCGCGGCCGCTTGATCAAACCGAGGTTTCGGAAGATCGGATGACGACGCTCTATCTGCTCTGTGGGAAGATTGCCGCCGGAAAGTCCACCCTTGCCGCTCGTCTGGCTGCCCGGCCGGCGACCCTCCTCATCAGCGAAGATCACTGGACCTCGGCGCTTTTTGCCGGGGAACTGAAGACGATTGAGGACTATGTTGAGTGTTCCGCGCGTCTTCGCGCGGCGATGGGACCTCATGTCGTCGATATCCTTCGGCACGGGCTTTCGGTCGTTCTCGACTTCCCTGCCAATACTGTCGAGTACCGGCGTTGGATGCGTTCGCTGGCTGATACCGCCGGCGTGCTGCATGAGCTTCACTATCTGGATATTCCTGACGCTGTTTGTCGGCAGCGGCTCCAGGAGCGGAATGCAGGCCGCACACACCAATTTCTGGTAAGCGAAGCGGAATATGATTTGTTTTCAAGCTATTTCGTTCCTCCGGGTCCGGCGGAGGCATTCAATGTCTTCGTTCATACGGTTTAAGCAGCGCGCCGCGCTCAGAACCTGCGGCTGAGATAAGGCGATCCCCCGAGGCCGAAGCGCCACTCGGCCTCCACGCCCCTGGAAATCCCGATCCTGCGTCCGCTGAGGATCGCGGCTGGATTGGTTTCGGTACGCGCAAATTCGAAGGGCGGCGCGGTGAGCAACAGCCCGTTATGCGAGCCGTCGATGCCGAGCGCTTGGCAGAGCTTGCCGGGACCGGAACAGAGCAGCCGGTCATCGTCGGTTCCCCGCCTGCCGCGCATGGCCGCGATGCCGGATTGCGGCTGGATCGCGCGGATCAGCACCGCGCTGCCCGGCAGGCACACGGCGTTCAGGCACCAGTGCAGGCCGTAGGACCGGTAGACATAGGCGGTGCCTGGCGAGCCATACATCGCCGCGTTGCGCGGCGTTCGGCCGCGAAAACTGTGCGAGGCTGGATCGTTGGCCAGATAGGCCTCGGTCTCGACGACGATGCCGCCGACGCCGTTGAGCCCAAGCCGCACGCCGATCAGCTCGCGCGCCACGGCGATGGCGTCGCGGGCGAAGAAATCGTGCAGCAGAACAGTCAGCTGTCCTGCCCCGGAAAGCCGGCATCCGGGACGGCAACCTTCCGGGCGGCGATCAGCGCCCGGACGGACTCCTGGATTGCCTCGAGGCTCGTATAGCGAGGCTTGTAGCCAAGGCGCTGGCGGCTTTTCTCGATCGAGTGGCATGAGCTGCGGATGACGTGCCCGCGGGAGCCGACGGCATCCTCACCTTCCAGATCGCGGATCCATTCGTCGAAGGGCTTGAACGCGATCCGCGGCTCCTTGCCGAACCAGCGATAGACGGTTTCGGCATAACCCCGCAGAGTGACCGCTTGCTCGGAAACCGTGTTGAATGCCTCGCCGATCGAGGCCGCGCGGTTCTCGATCGCGCGGATGATCCACTGGGCGACATCGTCGGCGTGAACATGGTGCACCGTCTCGAGCCCCAGATTGGGCAGAACCAGCTCATCGCCACGGGCGATCGACGAAAAGACAGCCGGATTCGCGTTGCCGATCGGGTTGATCGGGTTCCATCCCTCTCCGACGATATGGCCGGGCCGGAAGCAGGTCGCCGGAAAGCCGGTCAGGCGTGCCTGCCGCAACAGCCAGGCTTCGATCGCGGCCTTGTTCGTCCCGTAGGTGTCGATGGGGTTTGGGGGATCCGCCTCGGTCGACGGGACCGTGAAGAAACGGCCGTACACCCAGATCGAACTGCAGAACAGATAATGCTCGACCTTGTCGCGCAGCGCCTCGACCAATTGCTGGGCGCTGGGCAGATCGAACGAAATCATGTCAATCACGATCTCCGGACGCAGCTCCGCGATCTTGGTGCCGAACCGCCCCGTCTTCTCTTCGGCGGCGCGATCGATGGCGACGTTCTCGATTGCGCTCCAGGCAAAATGGGGGCGATAGGGCACCGCCGTGCCGCGGCTCACATTCACGACCTCATGCCCGATTTCGACGAGCCGAGGCACCAAATAGCTCCCGACGTGACCACTGCCTCCAATGACGACGATGCGTGCCATGGCCTGCTCCTTGTTACTCCGCAATTCCGGACGGAAAACCGCTACACGCTTTTCCTGGAATTGCTCCTCGCTGCTCGCACGATTTGCTGAAATTCGAACGTCCTCCGAAGAGATGTTTCGGTCGGTCCCAGGTGATGTTGTCGTTGCCGCGTGAGAGTAGGAATGGCTGCCAGGGCAGGCAAGACCGCTGGTGCTGCCCGTCCTACGTCGCCGAAAGTCAATCGCTGGCGAGCCCTAAACCTTTGGGCTTGGACGACGATCGCGGTTGCCTGGATTGCGGGCGCAGGACCCTGCCGGCAACGGCAAGGACAATTCGTCCTACCGCAATCCCCATCAAGCCGGCCGCCGCTTTGACGAGGGCATCTTGGAGACGGGCATGTCGGCCGGGATCGATCGCCTGGAGCAGTTCCAATACGCCGGCCACGGTGCAGACAAACAGCATTGCCTGCACCAGGCGGGCGCGGAATCCGAAGGCCAGGGCAAGGCCGAACAGGGCATAGGCCAGGGCGCGTTCCAGATCCGCGTCACCAAGATGCGGCCGCATTTGGATCGGTGAGAGCGTGGCGAATGCAATGGCCGCAAGCAGGATGAGCGCGGCAAGACGGGAGATCGAGGTCATCCCCGCTCATACAAGCGCTGAGCCGGCATAACAATACACAGGCGCGCTATGGAGCACGCGTAGAGCGCGCCGGGTTGATGGCGGCAAGAGGTGTCCGCCCGACCTTCGCGCACTAGATAGCAGGCATGGATACGCTCTTTGCCTTGCTGCTGTTCGTAGCGGTCATCGCAATCATCTTTCTCGCCGGCAGATGGAACACGTCGGATGCCGACCACTATATGGGCTTCGATAATCTCCGCAGGCCCCGCAAGAGGGGGGCTCCGAACGGCGGCAAGGAGGAGTGAGGGTCGCGCCTTCCTTCAAACCTCATCCAAGAAGATTGCGCGCCGTGCGCATGAATATTTTCGAGCCGATCGGGATCAGGTCGTCCGGGAAGTCGTAGTCGGGATTGTGCAGCGCCGGGTAGCGCTCGCCCGCACCCAGGAAGAACATCGCCGACTTGGCGTTGTGGCCGAAGATGCCGAAATCCTCCGAGGCGCGCATCGGCAGCGCTTCCTCGCCGCGCGGTACGTCTTCCTCGTCGAGCGCGCGGTTCAGATGCTCCACCGCATCCGGCGCATTGACGCTGGCCACGAAAATCTCGTGATAGTCGTGGCGGGCGGAAAGGCCATGCTCGGCGGCTATCTTTGCCGCCAGCGCTTCCGCGGCAGCGCAGAGATAGGTCATGCGCTCGTCGCGCCGGGTGCGCAGCGTCGCCCAGATCTCGGCATATCCGGGCGCGATGCCGAACACCGCCTCGCCCATCGAGCAATGGGTGACGGTCACCATGCCGAAATCGTCGTCGGCGAAGGTGCCGCGCCCGAGCGCCGGCAACTGCGGCATCAACTGGCTCATCGCCAGCATCGGCGACACGCCGGTTTCAGGCATGGAGGAGTGCGCGGTCTTGCCCTCGAGCACGATCCGCATGCCGCGCGAGGCGCAGTTGACCACGCCGGCCTTGAGCCGCACCTCGCCGAACGGCACGCCCGGCAGATTGTGCAGCGAGAAGGCGAAATCCGGCGCGATCTCGGAAAAGCGCGGATCGGCGACGACGCCGGCTGCGCCGTTGCCGGTCTCCTCCGCCGGCTGGAACATCAAAACGACGCGGCCGCGAGCGGGCCTCTGGCGCCCGAGTTGGCGGCCGAGCGCGGCCAGGATCGCGGTGTGCCCGTCATGGCCGCACATATGCGACTTGCCGGGCACCTGCGAGGCATGCTCGACGCCCGACAGCTCATGGATGGGCAACGCGTCGAGCTCCGAGCGGAACAGCACCGTCGGCCCGGCCTGCCCGCTGTCGTAGACGGCCGCCACGCCGTGGCCGCCCAATCCGGTCAGCACCTTGTCCGGGCTTGTTTCGGCGAGGAAGTCGACGACTTCTCGTGCCGTCTTCTCCTCCTCGTTGGATATCTCCGGCTGCTGGTGCAGCTTGCGCCGCCATGCCGTCAGTTCGACGAGATCTCGATTGGTCAGGGTCATGGTGTTCGGCTCCGCTTGTGCTTGCAGCTCACACAAACACAATAGGGTTTTGCCCGTGCCGTGCCATGCTCGCAAATTGCAATAGTCCATGGGAACCATAGGGCCAAGAGCAGGGTTTGGCTGTGCAGCCTCAGCTTGAGGCACAGTCACCGATCAAGGAAGAGCCCGATGAAATTTCCACACGGAGCGACAGCAGCTGCCGCTGCTTTGATATTCGCGAGCATCCCGGCCTTGGGCCAGACGACCGGGACGCCAGCGCCCACCACGACGCAGCAGCCCGGACCCACACCGCTGCCGGAGGCCAGCGGTCAAGCCGGAGGCCCTACGCGCGACATGATCCGCCAGATGATCGACGAAGCACTTCAGGAAAAGCTGCAGGAAGATCGTGCGCCTGAACGAGGGCCTCGGCACCGCGAACGTTGGCGCCGAAATGCCGGAGGAGGCCCGCATATGGGCCACGGGATGGCTGGAAGATCCAATTGGATGGGACCTCGCACGATGCATGGCGCCAGGATGCAAATCCTGTTCGCGATAGTGGATGCCGACGGCGATGGCGCACTGTCGCAGAGCGAGGTTCAGGATGCGGTCGGAAGGATATTCAACGCTGCCGACGAGGACGGCGATGGCAGCGTCGACCTGGGCGAGATCCAGTCGTTCATGCATGGCTCCAGCGGCGGGCACATGCAGTAGCAGCTCTCAAATGATCGCAGCCGGAATTCGCCTGCGGCCGATTCGCGCCGGAGACCGCAAGGCCTGGACAATGCCGCCAAGCGCCAGCGGCAAGAAAATCGTAGCGTAAGCAGCAACGCCGGCCAAGAAGGCGGGTTACTGCCCGACGTCGGAGCATTGCGCGTCGCGACCCCTCCATCCGGAACCATATATGTGACACCCGCAGATTGAGATATATTGCGGCCCACGTTCGCGTCTGACGTTCATCGACCGGGGATGACATGCAGGCAGTGCCGATAGCGCATGACGTGGAGCAACCTGCTCTCGCCTCGATACCCTCGCTGACCGGCTATCCGGCCGCCGTGCTGTGCTGGCTTCTGTCGGCCGGCGTCTACATCGCGGCCAAGTGGGTGGCGCCGGAAATGCCGCCCTGGGGCCTCTGCTTCTGGCGGCTGACGCTCGCCTGCGCCATCCTGCTGCCGATCGTGCACCGCCATCACGGCGCGATGATCGCGCTTCTCAAATCCCGGCCCCTGGAGATCGTCGCCGTCGGAGCGATCGGCCTGACGCTCTGCCAGGGCCTGATCTACCATGGCCTCGCGGCCACCGACGCGACCACGGCCGGCATCATCATGGCGCTGTCCCCGGTCATGACGATGGTGCTCGCGCGTTTCGTGCTTGGCGAGCCGCTCGGGCTTGGGAAGTCGCTCGGCGCGCTGGCCGCGCTCGCCGGCATGCTGGTCATCGTCGCGCACGGGGATCTTGCGGCGCTGCTTCAGCTCCAGTTCAATCCCGGCGAATTGTGGATCGTCGGCAGCGCCTTTTGCTGGGCGCTCTACACGGTGCTCGTACGCCGTTCCAAATTCGGCATCGAGCTCCTGCCACTGGTCGTGCTCCTGCTCGGCGCCGGCGCGCTGGTCGCGCTGCCCTTCCATTTGTGGGAGATCTTCAATGACGAGCGCTCCGCCATGAACGCCAACGGCCTGCTCGCGCTCGCCTATCTGGCAGGCCCCGGCGGCGCCCTGATGTACTATCTCTATAACCGCAGCGTCGAAACGCTCGGCGCCAGCCGGGCGAGCATGCTGCTCTATCTGCAGACGCTGTTCGTCGCCATCCTCGCCTATCTGCTGCTCGGCGAGAGCCTGCATGACTACGACCTGCTCGGCGCCGCCTTCATCGTCGCCGGCATCGTACTCGCCACGGCAACCAAGCCCAAAGCAATGCGCAATTCATCCGGTCGCGTCAGACAGGGCCGGTGAAGAGGACCTAACAGGCTGTGGAAAAAGGATCGGAGATACCCGTTTTGAATCTGGTTTGTGCTCGGTCTGATTCTGATACGTCCCGTAAACAAAACAGTTTTTCAACAGCCGTCATCGCTCGATGTTCCGCCGTTTTGACCGATGCATGTCGCCAAAACTGCACCGTTGAACGACGTGCACAAAAACAAGAGACTTGAAGCGCGCCGCCTGAATCCGTTTCGACGCGACGCGCTTCAAATAGCCCGGCCTGCTTTGGCGGATAAAATCGGCACATGGCAGCAAGCCGGGCTGTGCGCCGGCGTTGGGCTGGGGGGCGGGGTAGCCGGCGCCGGGACAAAGTGTTCGTTTGCTGGCGATTCGACAATTGCAACAGAGGTCTGTTGTCTCTGAGCAATGGTCCTATTGCATGTCGCCCAAAAGTGCGCAGCGGTTTTGGGAGAACGACATGCATCGAAACAAAGACTGAAGCGCGTCGCCTGAAACCCATGTCTGCGCGACGCGGTTTGGTGCGGGACGGATGAGTATCTTGATTATCGCGGTCAACCGTACTGCGCAGTCACAGCTTCCGTCCCGTGTCCAATAGGAAGTTGATCGCTTCTCCCAACAAAAAAAGCCGTCCCAGGCGGGTGGGACGGCCTTCTCACGGTATAGCGGAGTCTCAATAAGATGTTTTGGGCGCTGCCGTTGCGGGAGCTGCTGTCTTGGCCGCGGCCTTCGCAGCGTGCTTCTTGTGCTTCATCGGGCACTTGTGCGTCTTGGTCACTTTGCAGACCTTCTTGGCGGCGACCTTCTTCGGAGCAGCCTTCGCCGGTGCGGTGGCAGCCGGAGCAGTAGTCATGGTAGCGGCCGCGTTGCCGAGCACCGGCATCGAGAAGGCGAGGGCAACGGCGAGGCCGAGGGCGGAAAGGAGGGACTTTTTCATGGTTTTTTCTCCTTGCTGTGCAGGTCGGGTTTGGGTGCCACTGCATCCGGGTCGATCGGTGTCACGCCAAGCAGTTTCAGAGCGTTCGCAAGCATCCGGATTCCCTGTGCCTGCTTCTTGTTGGCGCAGAACCGGTTTCCCTTTCTTTGCAGTGCTTTCGCCGCGGTGACCTGCATTGACGCGGCATGGGTTTCGAGGGCTTCGTCAACTTGGCGGCTGAGATTGGTGCAGCGTTCGGTCCGGGTGGTCGCAACCTTTGCCCCGCCAGCTTCGACCGGGCCGGTGACGAGCGACACGCCGAGCAACGCACCCATCAAGCTGATCGAGAACCTTTGCATCGCTTGTCGCCAATCCGAACAAGTGCTGCTGCACTGCAGCCGATGACTGACCCTCTCCAGGCAATTCTACGCCTGAACCATTTCTGGAGTTTTTCTGCTGTGTTTCTGAATTGTGTCTGAGGCGCTGACGGAGCGCCTTTGACGAGGCGCATTTGACCGCCTGCTCGGTGGCCATTCACCTAAATTTGTCAAGGAATTGGCTAACGTACATATCGACCAAGCTGCCGACGCGCCAACGGTATAATCGCACGGCCACTCTTTGCCGCCCCATAATCGTCTCTGCATGTTCTGTTGCAAGTTTGAGCAACGTTTCCGCGACTTCCTGCGCCGACCAGCCTTTAAGAACGGAGGCCTTCACCAATGCCCGAAACGCGGGCTCGAGGGCGACCTCGCAGTTGACGGCGCGATCGGGGCTGCCTTCAGAAAGCAAGGGAGGTTCAATCGGCGGTATCGCAGCCATGCACCCAGAAAGCGCAAACGTCGAAAATCGTTCCGCCTGTCATTGGCCCTTGTGGCAGCAACCGGCGGGCATTTCAATTCGGACACTGACATTTGATGCAACGTTCAGCGTGCCCTCCTGGTTTTTGTTGGGGAGGATTCGGCATATGAGAGAACATGTAGGAGACGGTTCCCAAGTCCGAACTGATGACAAGCAGTTGGTCGCTCTGTTGAAGGAAAAGGCAGGTATCTCGGAGGCTGAAGCCTGCAAGCTGATAAAGGAGGTCGGGCACGACCGCCATTCGCTTCTGCGAGAAGCCCGATTTCTGAAAGCGAGGCATTGATCGGTCGCGGCCGTGACGCTTGCCTCAGATCCGGGCCAGCTTGCCGATGGCACCGGCCGCTTGCCCGGCGGTGAAGCCGATCGCCCCTGCGATGACGGAGCCGCGCGGACGCAAGGCGTTCTACGAAATCCGTTGCCCGTTCTCATCGAGCAAAACGCAGCCGGCCGGATCGAACCCGACCTCTATCGCCTCGCCCTCGCGGACGACGCGGCCGTTGATCGAGGCGTTGGCCCGCACGCTCGTCTTGCCGCCGATGTCGATCTCGTAGATGGCGCTGCCGCCGAGATACGAGGTGGAGACGACGCGGCCGGACAGCCGGTTGGCGCCCGCTGTCGCACCCACCGACAGTTTTTGCGGCCGGACCACGACGGTGACCTTGCTTCCCTGCGTCAGCGGCCTCGGCGACGTCACATGGACCGTCTGGCCTGCGGCAAGCGTGATCGCTGTCGGTCCATCGGACTTGCTGACGGTCCCGGCAAGCATGTTGGCCTTGCCGAGGAAATCGGCGACGAAGGCAGTGGCAGGCCGCTCGTAGACTTCCTCCGGCGTGCCGATCTGTTCCACAGAGCCGGCATTCATCACCACGATGCGGTCCGACATGGAGAGCGCTTCTTCCTGGTCGTGCGTGACGAAGATGGCGGTGATGCCGGTTGCCTTCTGGATCTTCTTGATCTCGACGCGCATTTCCTCGCGCATATTGGCATCGAGCGCCGACAGCGGCTCGTCGAGCAAAAGCACCTGCGGCTCGAAGACGATGGCTCGCGCCAGCGCGATGCGCTGCTGCTGCCCGCCCGACAGTTGCGAGGGCAGTTTCCTCTCGCTGCCCGGCAGCCGCACCATGTCGAGCGCCTGGCCGACCCTGCGGGCAATCTCCGCCTTCGGCACGTTGCGGTATTTCAGGCCGAAGGCGACATTGTCGAACACGCTCTTGTGCGGGAACAGCGCATAGCTCTGGAACACCAGCCCGATATTGCGCTTGTAGATCGGCACGTCGTCGACCCGCCTTCCGTCGATCATGATCTGGCCGCCCGAAATGTCGACCAGCCCGGCGATGGAGCGCAGGATCGTCGTCTTGCCGCAGCCCGACGGCCCGAGCAGCGTGACGAAGCTGCCCTTGCGGATCGACAGCGAGAAATCGCGCACCGCGACGAACTTGCCATAGGCGATATCGATGTCGCGGAACTCGACCGCCGGCTTATCCGCGCCCACGCCGGAGACGGCGCCGGGGGAGGGTGCCCCGGCCGAGACCGGCCGGGGGGCTGATGACGATGCGCGGCTGTCAGGCACCTTTCGCGATCCTGTCCCACTGCTTGGTCCAGGCGTCCTCGTTGGTCGCCCAGTAGACCGGGTCGGCGAAGGTCAGCGCCTTCATCGAGCCGGTCTTGTCGAAGGCCGGCAGCTTCTCGATCTTTTCGGTGAGCTTGACCTTTGTCGGGTCGAGCGACGGCGGATAGCTTTGACCCTCGGCCACCGCGATGGAGGTCGCCGGATCGAGCATGAAGTTGATCAGCTCCTCGCACTCGGCCATCGGCGAGCCTTTCAGGATCAGCATGTCCTCCATCCAGGCATAGGAGCCGGCCGGATCGAGATAGCCGATCGGATGGCCCTGATCCTGCAACGCGGCGACGCGGCCGGACCAGGCATCGGTCACCACGATCTCGCCCTTGGAGAGCAGGTCCATCAGCTCGGCGCCGGAGCTCCAGAACTTCTTGGCGAGGTCGCGCGTCTCGCGCACCTTGGCCCAGATCGTGTCCATGTCCTTGATGTTGTTGGGATCCTGTCCGGTGGCGAGAGCCGCGTACCAGACGCGCGTGGTCATGTCGGCATAGCCGCCGACCTTGCCGGCATATTTCTTGTCGAGCAGCAGGGCAGCACCCTTTTCCTTCGCCTCCTCCGGCGAGATCACCTTGGTGTTGTAGGCGATGCCGGTGGTGCCGTAGTCGTAAGGCACGGCCGAGAGTTTTGGCGTCAGCTTGCGGAACGGCTCGATCATCGGCTGCAGCACATTCGCCATGTTGGGAATGTTGGCCTCGTTGATTTCCGAGTTCATCCCGGCGTTGATGTATTTGATGTAGTAGTTGACGCCGGACGAATGCACGATCTGGAAGTCGCCGGGCTTCGCCGTCTTGATCTTGGTGATGATCTCGTTCTCGTCGCCGAACGTGCCCTGGACCACCTTGATCTTGGTCTTGGCCGTGTAGGGCTGGAAGGCGTATTTGTCGATCGCGTCCTGCACCGTCCCGCCCCAGCCGTCGAAGCGCACCTGCTCGACCGCGGCGAGCGCCCGGCTCATCCACGGCATGGAGAGGCCAGCCGAGGCCGCGGCGGCGGCGGTCAGGCTCAGGAAAGTGCGGCGGCTGAGATCGCCGTTGACGTAGCGGTCGTGCAGCCGTTCCAGCCGCTTGGTGGTGGTCAGTTTCATCGTGCTTCCTCCTTTGGTTCGCCTCGTCTTTTCAATCTGGTCAGGCTTTGCATGAGCACGCCGCCGATCAGCGGGATGCCGACGGTCACCAGGATCATGACGGTGCCGAGCGCGTTGATCTCCGGGCTGATCGAAATCTTGAGCATGGAAAGGATCTGGGTGGGCATGGTCTCGACTCCGGCCGGCCGCCAGAACAGGCTGGCCGAGGTGTTGTCGAACGAGATGGTGAAGGCGAGCAGCGCGCCCGCAACGACCGCCGGGATGAGCAGCGGCAGCGTGATCTCGCGGAAGGACGAGAAGCGCGAGGCGCCGAGCGAAAGGGCGGCCTCCTCATAGACGCGCCGGATGCCGACCATGCGCGCCTGGGTGATCAGCACGACATAGGGCACCGCGAGCAGGATATGGCCGAGCACCAGCAAAAGCAGCGTCCGCGGCTGGTCGACTGCCTTGATCAGCACCAGGAGGCCGACGCCCAGAATGGTTTCCGGCACCAGCGCCGGCAGGATCACCAGCGTGCTCAGCGTCTGCTTGCCGGGGAATTCGAAGCGCACCAGCGCGAACGAGGTGACGACGCCGATCGCCGTTGTGGCTATCGCCGTGACCAGGGCGATCCATAGCGACGTGCGGAAGGCGGCCAGCACCGCCTCGTTGGCCATCAGCTTGCCGTACCATTGCAAGGAAAATCCAGTCATCGGGAAGCCGCCGAACATCGAGGCGTTGAACGACAAAATGACGGTCGCCGCGATCGGCGCGAACATGAAGATATAGACGCAGAGCGTGACGAAGCCGGTGAGCCGCCACGCCCATTTGCCTTCCTTGTTCGGCCGCGCCGCTTTCATCTAACCAGTCCCTTCCATCATCCACCAAGGCCTTTCACGATCTGCGACATGCCCATGTAGCGGGTGTAGATGGCGGCGAAGAAACCGAGCACGACGAACAGCACGATGGAGAGCGTGGCGCCCATCGGCCAGTTCAGCTCGCTCATGATGGTGTCGTAGATCAGATTGCCGAACAGCGCGTCGCGGCCCGAGCCCAGCAGCTGCGGCGTCACATAGCTGCCGGCGGCCAGCACGAAGCAGAGCAGTAGGCCCGCCGCCAGGCCCGGCAGCGAGAGCGGCAGCGTGACCTCGCGGAACGCCTGCGCGCTGGTGCAGCCCATCGAGCGGGCCGCCGCAATCAGCGTGCGGTCGATGCTCTCCAGGCTGACATAGACGTTGAGGATCATGTAGGGCAAAAGGAAGTGCAGCAGCCCCATGATGACCGCGCCCTCGGTGTAGAGCATAGGCAGCGGCTCGCTGATGATGCCCATTTTCATGAGCGCGACGTTGATGACGCCCTGTTCGCCGAGGATGTTGATCCAGGAAAAGGTCCGGATGGTGAAGCTGATCCAGAACGGCACGATGAGCAGAAGCAGGAGCAGCCATTTGTGCTTGAAGCTCGTGGCCCAGATGAAATAGGCCGGAAAATAACCGAGCACGCCGCAGAGAAGGGCGGTGATGGCGCCGACCCTCAGCGTCTTCAACAGGAAGCCGTGATAGTAGCTGTCGGTGAGGAATTCGTGCCAGTTAGCGCTTGTCAGCGCGCTCGTCTCGACGCCGGCGGTGACGAAGGTGAAGAAGGTATAGGCCGCCATCACGGCGATCGGCAGCACCAGGAAGAAGATCAGCAGCAACAGCACCGGCGCGATCAGCATCCAGGCCAGCCGTGGATCATACAAGGTCCATCGATTTTTCATGCGCACCCGGAGGTCCGCGCTTTCTTCGAAGCGCTTGGTGTTCCCGCGGTGAAGATTGTTTCATTGCCGCCGCGATGTCCACAGGCGGCGGTCCAAATTCCATTCTGCCAGACGGGTGCTCGCGATTGCGCCAAAGGCAGTGCGGGGGAGCCGGGGCAGACCATGCCGCCAGCGGCTCATCTTGGCAAATCGGGTTCATCGATGACGAACGCAGCGACGGCCCTTACCTCTTCAGTCCGATGCTCATGCCGCTGAGATCGGCGTTGACCTGCAGGCCGACCTGCCTGCCGGTGAGTTCGAGCCGGGCGCCCTTGTCGTTGGTCATGACAATTACCTGCGCCCCTCGGCCGAGCGCGCCGCCGCCGCCGGCCGCGCCGTACACCCCCGTCACATCCCGGGCGCGGCGAATATTGCGCACCTTACCCTGGAAATAGGTCTTGGAGGCCCCGAAGGCGAGGCCGCCCGAGATGCCGCCGATCGAGATCGGATAGCGGCGACCATGGAAGGTCAGCGTGCCCTCGCCGCCGGAGCCGCCGATAAAGAAGGCCGCCTTGTAGACGGAAAAGCGGATCGTGCCGCTGTCGGCGTGCGCGGCGCCGGCAAAGCTGACGCCCGCGGCCGCGATGACGGCAAACGCGGCTGAACGGAACCTGGACGAAATCTTCATGATGAGAGACTCCTCAAAAGCGCCGCTTGCCCATCCGGCCGGGCACGTCAGCGTCGCACCAAAGCTATAGCTGAACAGTCTTGCACGCCTTTGGTTCCAAGGCTTGCGGACTGAATCCGGTCGCGAGAAGACCGCCACGAAACGAGGCCGATGGCGAACATGGTCTTGGCTGTGAGAACGGTGGCCCGCAGCTTGTCGCCGCGCCCACCGCTCCGTGAACGCCCGCGCCAAAGAATCCAACATTGCCCGGGTGACGTACTGGAAGAAAGTCCGGTTCAACGGCTCGGCTATCAGCCACGCAATTCTTGCGCATGCGCCTTCGCGAAGTCGGCCATGCTGTCGAAGCGGAAATCGACCTTTGGCATGTCGCCGGGGTGCATCGTGGCGCCAAAACCCTGGTCGGCGTGACGACGGTAGATCCAGCACGATTTGAGACCCAGGCGGCTGGCCGGAACGTGATCATGGAACATGCTTTCGGCCGTGTGCAGGATCTGTCCCTTCGCGACGCCGATGGTTCCGAGCTTTTCGAGCATATAGTCGAAGTTGCGTTCGGAAGGCTTGTAGGAGCCGATATCCTCCGCCGTGTATATCGCATCGAAATAGACGCCGAGCTTCTCGTTGCTGAACGAAAAGCTCTTATTGTCGACGTTGGAGAGGATGATCAGCTTGTAGTGCTGCTTGAGATACTGCAAGGCCTTCGCGGAGTCGGCAAAGGCCGGCCAGTCCTTCACGCTTTCGCCGTAGGTGATGCATTCCTCTCGAGTGACGACGACGCTCCATTCCTCGGCAAGCCGCCTGTAGACGATCGCCAGAAGGTCGCTGTAGCGCCTTTCCGGAGTCCATTTCTGCTGACTGGATTCGTGCCGGGCGTGCGCCTCGAGTATCTCGTTGCGGCTCAAGCTGCGGCCGGTCCGCTCGGTCAGCGGCTTCAGACCGTCGATCATGCCGGTTTCCCAGTCGATGAGCGTGCCGTAGCAGTCGAAAGTCAGGGCCTTGAAATCTGTCAGCTTCATGGGATTACCCTCCTTGTTGTTGATGGTGAGCGATTATCCGACAGGCTGCTCGCATGAGCCCAAACGCGCTCGTCCTTCGATGCGGCGCCCCTCGATGATGTGAGCCAGACCCCGAACAGCGTCACCGCAAGGCCGACGAACATCGCCTTCGAAAGCGGCTCGGCGAACATCGACCAGCCCCAGAGCATCGTCGCCGGCGGGCTGAGATAGATCACGCTGCTGACCTGCGCGGCCGGGTAGAGGCGCAGGCTTGCGTAATAGGTGCCGTAGCAGAAGAAGGTCGAAAACAGCACCAGCCACGCGATGCCGAACTGGAAACGGGTGTCGAGAGGCGGCATCAGCCCGCCGTTCCATCCGGCACAGGCGGCGAAAAGGACAGAGGCGGTCAGGCATTGAATGCAGAGACTCCGGTGGATCGGCATATTGATCGTCCCCAGTCGCTTCTGCACCACCGTTGCCAGCGCCAAAACCATCATCGACGCGGCCGTCAGGACATAGGCCCAGGCCGGGGCCGTCCCCAGCGTCAGGCTGTCCAGCGAGACGATGAGCACGCCGGTCACTCCGAGAGCCGTTCCGATCCATTGTCTCCCGCTCAACCGCTGACCCAGAACCGGCTGCGACAAGGCTGCGATGGCGAGAGGGACGAGATCGGAAATGAGCGCGACCAGGCCGGTCGGCACGCGCTGGCCGATCGCTAAAGCGAAGCCGCCGAGATAGAGGAACATCATCGCCACGCCGAACATCATCTGCTGGATCAGCGCGCGCGCGCCGATGCGCGGCCCGATCAGGAGAGCAAATGGCAGAAGGATCAACCCGGATAACAGGGTCCGCCAGAACAGGACCAGCATGACATCGGCGTTCTCGCTGGCGTAGCGGATGCCGACGAAGCCGGAACTCCAACTCAGGACCAGGGCCGTCGCCATGATCGGCCATGCGAGGGGATGGGTCTGGTTCTTGAGGAGCGTCATGGGTTGTCTTTTTCAGGCGGGTCCATGTTCCGGAAGCGGACCACGGGCAATCTTCGGCGCTGACTTATGTCGACACGCACGCGCGGTTGCACATGACAAATTTCGATACACCCATGAAATAGCCATGAAACTTGGCATATGAGTTTGCCTGAATATCGGTTCTGCGTCAGAGGTTGGCGCGTTGCTTTCATTTCGAACGAGGATTGTCATGGCTGGAGTTATGAGTCGCCGCCTGGATGTCGATGCCTTGCGGGCGCTGGTCGCGATCGAGAAGCATGGCGGTGTCACGCGTGCGGCCGAGGTGCTCGGCCTGTCGCAATCGGCCGTCAGCCACAAGATGAGGAGGCTGGAAGCGAGCCTCGACTGCGAGATCCTCAGCCGGAAGGCAAATGCGCCGATGTTCACCACGGCCGGGCACGATCTCCTGGGTTATGCACGGCGCATCCTGGGAATCCATGACGAAGCGATCCTGAGCCTCTCGAAAAGCACGCTGCAAGGCAAGATCGCACTCGGAATGACCGAGGATACGACCTGCACGGACCTCTCACGCATTCTTGGCCGGTTCCGCCGGCTCTACCCCGAGGTGAGCGTCCGCACGCAAGTGCGCATGAGCCTCGTCCTGCAGGAGCAGCTCAGCCAGGGAGCCCTCGATGCGGCCATCGTGCAAGTGTTCCAGCACGAGGTCCGCCCCGCCGACATCGTGCTGTACCGCGAAACGCTGCACTGGGTGAAGTCTCCGGACCTGGTCCTGTCGAAGGACAAGCCGATCCCGTTCCTTTCCTTCGATGAGGACTGTTTCTATCGGCGCTGGGGCCTCGATCTTGGGCAGGACGAAGGGACGGTGTTCGAGACCGTGTTCGAATGCTCAAGCGCTGCCGGAATCATCGCAGGCGTGACCTCTGGGCTCGGCGTCGCGCTGTTGAGCCAGCGCCACCTTCAGCCCGACATGGAGATCGTCGACAGGGACTTCCCCAAGCCTCCGGACCTGGCCTATGTGGTCAGGCGCGCGCGCAACGCTCGAAATCCCGCGCTGGAGACTTTGGTCAGGGAAATCGAAGCCGAAGTAAAACGTTACGGAGCGCTTCAAATCGCCGTCTGAGCGCGTCACGCTGCTGCTGCTGCGGAGGGAAAGCTGTGCACGCTGGTGGCGACCGCCCACTGCTTTGATAAACTGAGATATCGGATTTGGCGCATAAAGTAGATTAATCGGAAGTAGACCATAAAACGGACTTATGTGAATTGGCGCATAAGCTACCTTTCCGCAAACGCCCGCGCGAATGAATCGATCATCGGCCGTGCCAGGTACTCGAAGAAAGTCCGGTCGCCGGTGCTGATGAAGGCTTCGACCGGCGTTCCTGGATAAAGCTGCTCTGCCTTCACGCCGGGAGGTAAGGCATCCGCGATCTTCAGCTTGGCGCGGAAATAGGGTTCGTGGGTGGTCGCGTCGACTAGCCGATCGGCGGAGATCTGCGTGACCGTGGCCGACACCTCGGGCGTCAGGCGCATGTTGAGCGCGGACAGCCTGAGCTTGGCCGGCTGGCCGACGCGCACTTGGTCGACGTCCTTCGGCCGCAGCTTCGCATCGACGTTGAGACCGGATGCCGTGGGCAGGATCTCCATGATCTTCTCGCCGGGCGCGATCACGCTGCCCTTGGAATTATAGGTCGACGACACCACGATGCCGGCGGCCGGCGCCTTGATCGTCGTGCGCTGAAGCACCGCCCCGGCCGCCCGCATCTGTTCCCCGATGTCGGCGAGGTTGGTGCGGACCTCGTCGAGCTTGCTCAGCGCCTCTTCCACGCGCTGCGTGGTCAGGCGCTCGACTTGCACCTGAGCTTCGACGATCTGGCTGTTGGCCGCGGCGAGGTTTGCCTCCAGCGCGCCAGCCTGGCCGACGAGATCGGCCTCTGAGCGCAGAAGCTGCGAATATTCGGTGCGGTTGGTGAGCCCCTTGTCCAAAAGGCCGGTCTTGATGCCGAGTTCCTTCTTCACCACTTCGGACTGCTGTTCGATGGCGAGCTTCTGGGCGTTCAAGCCCACCACCGACTCGCGATGCATGGCGACGCGCTGCGCCATGATCGATTGCTCCGACCGGAACCGGGCGAGCCTGGCGTCGAACTCCTTCTGCTGTTCGCGAAGCAGGTTCTGGAAGTCTTGCTGGAACGGCGCGGGCGCGGCGTCGGCGATCGGCGCCAGCCTGTCCAGCCCGTCGCGTTCGGCCTCCAGCCGCGCGGCGCTTGCCTTGAGCGCGATCGACTGTCTGGTCAGCCGGTTGAGGTCGGCCTGCGCGGCCGTCCGGTCGAGGAGGATGAGATCCTGGCCCTGCCGCACGCGGTCGCCTTCGTGGACGAGCAGTTGCTGGATGATGCCGCCCTCGGGCTGCTGGATGAGGATGTTGCCGCCGGTCGCCGAGATCGTGCCTTGCGTGATCACCGCGCCGGACAGCGGCGCGCTCATCGCCCAATAGCCGAAGCAACCCACGAAGATTGCGATTGCCGCATATCCGGCCAATGCCACGCGCCGGAAGTCGGTGCGTGGCTGTCGATCCCAGGCGAGGCTCTCCACCGTCATCGTCTACGACCCGAAGCGGATGCCGTGGGCGCGGATCGTCGGCGCGAACGAGCCGGTCACCACCGTGCCCTGCTGTGCTGGGTTGCCGGCAATTGGCTGCCTGAGTAGCTCGCCGCTCGGACCGAAGGCCTCGATCACGCCGCCGCGCAAGAGCATTACGCGGTCGCAGGCGGCGGCGATCGAAGGGCGGTGCGTGATCACGATCGTCGTGACGCCGGCCGCCCGCGCGGCGGCAAGCACCGCCTCGAGCGCCGCCTCGCCGCTGCCGTCGAGGTGGGCGCCGGGCTCGTCGAGCACCAGGATGCGCGGATTGCCGTAGAAGGCGCGCGCCAGCCCGATCCGCTGGCGCTCGCCGCCCGACAGCGTCCTGTCCGACGGGCCGACCCTGGTCTGGTAGCCGTCGCTCAGCGCCAGGATCAGCTCATGTGCCTCGGCGCGCCTTGCCGCTTCTATGATCGCGGCGTCCTCCGCATGCGCGTCGAAGCGGGCGACATTTTGCGCGATCGATCCGGGAAAGAGCTCCACTTCCTGCGCCAGGTAGCCGATCTTTCTTCCGAGCTGGTTTTCGTCCCAGGTCCTGAGATCGGCGCCGTCGATCCTGACCGCGCCGCCGGTCGGCTGGGCGGCACCGACAAGCAGCCGCGCCAGCGTGGATTTGCCGGCGCCGCTCGGGCCGACGATCGCCACCGCCTCGCCGGCGCCGATTTGGAAATTCAGGCGCTTGAGGATGGGTTCGGTGCCGGGCTGGGCATTCGGCGCCATGAAGAAAACGTCCTGCATCGAAATCGCGCCGGACGGATCGGGCAAGGTCAGCTTCCGCGCTTGCGCCGGATGCGCCGCTAGCGCCGTCTCCAGCCGCTTCCAGGCCCGCCGGGCATCGACGATCTGCCGCCAGGAGCCGATCAGCTGATCGAGCGGCTGCAGCGCGCGAGACGACACCAGCGAGGATGCGAAGATCATGCCTGCCGTCATTTGGCCTTGCAGCACCAGCCATGCACCGGCGCCGAGGATCGCGAGCTGCAGCACCATGCGCAGCGCCCGCGATGCGCCGCTGAAGATCGCGTTGGCGCCTGCGGAGCGGTCATGCAGGACGAGCGCATCGGCGACATGGCGTCCCCAGGCCCGCGCTGCGTTCTCGACCATGCCCATGGCGCGCAGCGTTTCGGCATTGCGGGCAAAGACCTGTTCGGCTTGGGCAGCCAGCGCCGAGCGTTCCGCGGAAAGCGCATCGTTCCTGCCAATGGCAAGCTGGTTCGCCACGACCAGGAGAACGAGGAGTACCGTGCCGGCGAGCGTCACCCAGAACAGCACCGGATGGATGAGGTAGAGCAGAGCGAGGAAGACGGGTGCGAAGGGCAGGTCGAACAGCACCGCCACGCCGCGCGACCGGATGAAGGCGCAGACCGAGGCGAGGTCGCGCAGCGGCGACAGGCCGCCGGCATATCTGGGTGCAAGTGATGCGGCAAATGTCGTCGCGCCCAGCTTTTTATCGACGGTCGCCGCGACGCGTTGCGTGTAGACGGCGCGGACTGCGTCGAGAAAGCCGAGAAAGCCGAGCGCCATCACCGCGATGGCCGACAGGTAAAGCAGTGTCTCGACGCTGGAGGAGGGCAGGACGCGGTCATAGACCTGCAGCAGATAGAGCGGGATCACCAGGAGCAGGATGTTGATCAGCAGCGAGAAGACGCCGACATCGGCGATGGCGCGCATGAACACCCGCCGCAGGCTCGACTGCCCGGCGCGTTTCCCTGGCGGATCGTTCTCCCGGAACATGGCGCGCCGGCCGCCTAGGTCGTATGCTCGCCCGTGATGTTCAAATTGCTCTGCTGCAGATCGTCCAGCGTGTAGGCGTGGATGTAGTCGATCTTCATCTGAGCCGGCGTCGCCAGATGGTCCGGCGGCGCGCCGGCTTGACCGCCGATCGCGAGATCGACGAGCATGTACATGGGCTTGTTCATGTCCGACGGCGTCGCCGCTTCCGCGACCTGCACGCCGTCATAGGTCCAGATAAGCTTGTCCGGCGTCCACAGCAGGCCATAGGTATGGAAGCCGTCGGTGTCGGAGACATTCACCGTCGACCCGACCTTGGTGTGGGTTCCCGTCTCATTCGTGTGCGCGGTCATCAGAAGCTGGTTCGGGTTCTGTCCGTACATTTCCACGACGTCCAGCTCCGGCGGCCATGAGCCGTCTTCCGGCAGCAGCCAGAAGGCCGGCCAGGCGCCGGCGTTTTCAGGCAGGTCGGCCCGCATTTCGAAATAGCCGTAGGTCTGCGAGAAGGTGTCATGCGTCGTGAGCAAGCCGGACGTGTATTCATAGTTGTTGATCAGCGGCTTGATGTCCGCCGGCGCCTGCGCCGCGGTGATGGTCAGCACGCCGTTGCTGTCGACGCTGAACGGATGGACGGAGCTGGTCGGCGCGTAATTGGCGTCGATATACCACTGCAACTCGTTGTTCTGCGTCAACGTGCTGCCGTTCGGCGCGCCCCACCAGAAGTTGGTGTCCCAGGTGCCGCTCTGCCCGTTGTGGAGGCTCAGCGTGTTGAAGTCGTCGGAGAAGGACAGCGTCATGCCCGACTTGTCGATCGGCAGCTCGAACTGGCTGGCCTGCATCTTGTCTGCGGTGGTGTTGTTGAACACCAGCACCTCGTCGGAGCCGAGGTTGAGCAACAGGTTAGCTCCGGCCTGGATCATATGCGACTTGACGTCCGCGAAGGACATGAAGTCGTAGCCATTGAGGCGCACCGTGTCGTCCGCGCCGAAATCGGTGATCAGGTCGCTGCCATGGCCCTTGGTGATGATGAAAGTATCGGCGCCGCCGCCGCCGATCAGCACGTCGTTGCCGAGGCCCCCGTCAAACGTCTGGCTGCTGGTGCCGCCCTTGATGATGTTGTCGAGCGAATTGCCGAACGCGTAGTGGTTGTTGCCGGTGACGACGAGGTTCTCGAAATTGTCGGGCAGCTTGTAGCTCATCCAGGTGTCGATCGTGTCGATGCCCTCGCCGGGCAACTCGACCGCCCGGTTGATCGCCGAATAGAGGTGGTAATAGTCGTCGCCCGCGCCGCCATACATGGTGACGTTGACGCTGGTGTCGCCCCAGAAGGAATCGTTGCCGGAGGTGCCGTGCATTTCCGGTCCGGCCCCGCTTGCCGAGAACCAGTGGGTGGATGTGCCGGTATAGGGAAGAGGGACACCCTTGGCGTTGATGACGGTGGCCATAGGACAGTCCTCCTTGCGATGCACGGTCTGCTAGAATCGGTCGATGCGAGTTCAACCGGTCGATTCCGGATCAACTTCTAATTCAGGTTATCGTTCCAAGGAATTGTCCTATAGTACAGAGAAAAATTATATTTCAGCGATCAATTCTTTAAGACAGATAGAATAAGGGATTTCTAATACAATTTAAACGCGAGGCTCGGTAAATTTTACTCAATATTGCAAGAACTTCTGCCAAAAGATTGAGCAGATCGACGCGGACGAATGCATTTATTGCGGCTCAGCCGTCTGATCTGAGAGACGGTTCGGAAACAGCGGATGGATGGCGTGATGGACAGTCGTCCGCTCACGCCTTGCCCATCGCGATCGACTTCAGGAATGCCGCCGCCAATCCCTTCGCCACTGCCTCGTCGAAGCCTGCTTCGCGCATCGTCTCGATCGCGGCCGCTGTCGTGCCGCGATAGCCGAGGAAGGCCGCCACCGTGTCTGCAGGTGAAGCGTTGTTGAGCTCCAGCAGCCGGCCGGTACCGGTCAGCACCGTGTTGACGGCGCGCCGCGCGACCTCCGGCGAGAGGCCGAAGGCAACGGCGTCGCGCATCATCGCCTCGGCCAAGAGGGCAGGGAAGGCCGGGCCCGAGCCCGTCAGGCCGGTGAGATAGTCGATGTCGCGCTCGGTCGCCACCTCGTCCTCAACGCCGCAGGCGTCGAAGATCGCGCGCACGATGGCGCGGTCTTCCCCGGTGGCGTCGCTGCTCGCGATCCACGGCGTGTAGGATTTGCCGACCTCGGCCGCCGCGTTGGGCAGCGTGCGCACGACGCGGCGCGTGCCGTGCCTCTCGCCGATCTCGGCGATACGGATGCCGGCCATCACCGAGATGACCAGCTTGCCTTTGGCGTCCAGCTTGAGCGACGGCCAGTCCTGCGGCCGCACCGAAAGCATGATGATGTCCGAGCGGTCGGCGAGCGCCTGGTTGTCGTCGGTCCAGAAGGCGCCGGGGAGGCGGTCGGGCTTCTCGCTCCGGTAGGAGAGGGCAAGGTCTTCAGGGCGCATAACGTCCGCCGAGAGGGCCGCATCCGCAATGGCGCCACCCAGCCAGCCCGCGCCACCGACAATGCCGAGCTTGAATGAAGCGTTCATTTTTGCCTCCGTTGCAGGGCCGCACGGTAGCCGTCGGGCAAACAATTTGACAGCGAAAGCGCGGCGGCCTGTGCCGCGACCGCCGCCTTACCCTAAAGCGCGTCGCGATCTTTCAGATTCGCTCCATGCGCTTTAGGTCCTTGTTTTGATGCATGTCGTGATCCCGGAGCCGTGTACACCTCTGGGCGACATGCATTGGGTAAGCGAAATTTCACCAAGCGCTGTTAGAAGCCGCTCTCATGGATCGCAACAAGAACAACGACATCTTTGTCCTGATGGCAGCGCTCGCTGCCATGGCGATCTACAACATTGCCTGCGGCATCAAGACAGGCGAAGTCCGCGGCAGTTCGCATTGGGTCGCCCTGGCAGACGATCCGACGCGATTTTGGAACATCGTGGTCGGCAATTCGATTGTCCTGGTGGCTTCGATAGCCTTTCTATGGGTGCTCAATTCCCGCAGACCCGGATGACTTGAGGCGACGCCGGCTTTACCTTAAACCGCCCTCGTTATCCCGCCATCGACGCGGATGTTCTGGCCGGTGATATAGGCCGCCCCATCCGAGGCCAGGAACGAGATCGTCGCGGCGATTTCCTCGGAAGTGCCGTAGCGCTTCATCGGCACGCTGCCGCGTCGTTCTTCGGTCGCGGGCAGGCTGTCGATCCAGCCCGGCAACACATTGTTCATGCGAATGTTGTCAGCCGCGTAAGTGTCCGCAAAGATCTTGGTGTAGGCGGCAAGCCCGGCGCGCGCCACGGCCGAAGTCGGGAACATCGCGCTCGGCTCGAACGCCCAGGCGGTCGAGATGTTGATGATGGTGCCCGACTTCTGCTTCTGCATCGCCGGCGTCACAAGCCGGGTCGGGCGCACCACGTTGAGGAAATAGGTGTCGATGCCCTTGTGCCAATCCTCGTCGCTGATCTCGATGATCTGCGCGCGCGGTCCGTGGCCGGCGCTGTTGACCAAGACGTCGATGCGTCCCCAGCGCGCAATCGCGCCGTCGGTGAGGCGCTTCAAATCCTCGTTCGACTGGTTGGAGCCGGTGACGCCGAAGCCGCCGAGTTCGTTGCCCAGCGCCTCGCCCTTGCCGGAGGAGGAGAGCACGCCGACCTTGAAGCCGTCGGCCGCCAGCCGCTTCGCCGCCGCCGCGCCCATGCCGCTGCCGCCCGCCGTCACCAGAGCTACTTTTTCTGCCATGTCTCAATCCATTCGTTGGGGCGGGGAGCCGCCTATTGCTGAAAGCGGCTTTGTTAGCATGGACAGGGGAGGGCACGAACCGGTTTGGATTGCGCCACGATGGCGATTGGCGAAAGCGCCGGAGCGCGCAATCTCCCCCCTCGAGGGGGGAGATGGCCGGCAGGCAGAGGGGGTCGTCTCACATAGATCGCCAACCTCGTCCGGCCTCGCAGAGGGGGCCGGCGCTTTACGCGCGGCGACCCCCTCTGTCGCCTTCGGCGACATCTCCCCCTCGAGGGGGGAGATTGTCAGCTCAAACCTTGAACGCACTCATCAGCGTCTTCGACACCACCGCGCAGCGCCCCGGCTTCACCGCGCCCGCCTGCAGCGGCACGGCCCTGCCGGCCGGCACTGTCGGCTCGTACCAGGCGCGCAGCGCCTGGTCGCTGGCGCAGTAACCCCAGTTGACGAGATCGATCGTTTCCTTGGCGCCAAGGAAATGCAGCGAGGTGCCGATATCGGCGGGCGCGGTGGCGGCGCTCTGTACGAAGGTCGGCTCGGTGGCGTCCGGCTTGGTGGCGATCGACCAGTAGACGCCGCGGGTGGCGGCATAGTCGGGGCGGGGCGCGTCATTGGGCAGGTGCTCGGCATCCTTGGCCGCCTGGAAGCGGGCGACGAGATCGCGCCGCCTGAGCGACCGCACCTGGTTGTCGGTGGTGTCGAGCACCCGCCTCAACTGCGAGAACCAGTTCCAGTAGCCGGACCTGGACGCCTGCCAGGGCGCCCCGGCATCGCTTACCAAGAGCCAGCGGCAGCGCTTCAGCGCCGGCTCGATGCCGTGATTGTCGTAGACGCCGCCATCGGTGAGCACCGCGTGGCCGGCCGGCACCGGCGGACCGACGCTCGCATCGAGCTTGTCGTTCTTCCATTCGAAGGACTTAAGGTCGAGCCTCAGCGGGGAGAGGAATGGCGGGAAGGCCGAGGAGGCGGCGATCGCCGCCGCGACCGGCAGGTCGGCACGGTAGGCGACGCCGATCCGGTAATCGGCAATGTAGCGGTTGGACATGCGAAACAGCGAGCCGGTGCTGAGATTGCTGGAGCAGAAGACGAACCAGGGCCGCCTGGTCAGGCCTTTCAGCATCGGCCTCGATCCGTCGAACAGATGCCGTTCGTAGCAAGCGGCGACTTCACGCGCCGCGCTCGAAAAAGGCTTGAAGACGCCCTTGAGGATCGAGGGCGCGTCGAGGAAGACCTGCGAGAAAGCCAGGATCCGCTCCAGGTAAAGCTCGCGGAAATTGACGGCGACGCCGTTGACGAAGCTGAGGCGTGGCCAGAGAACGGCCAGCAGCCCAGCGGCGATCGAGCCGCCCGAGACCGAGCTCACCATGTCGATTTTCGAAAGCAGGCCGGCCTCGTTCAGCCGGCAAAGCACGCCGGCATGGAACAGCATGGCGCGGTAGCCGCCGCCCGATAGGCAAAGACCGAGATCGTAATGCTCGACCGTCTCGTCAGCTTGCGACGATGCCTGCAACTCCATCGCAGTCCCCTCCGCCTTTGCACCCGGTGCATTCGAGCTTGGCCCAATCCAGCCCAGCGCGGCTATTCTGGCAAGCGGTGGAAACGCGGAAGCCTAATGGCTCCGTCGCGGCGTGCTCTCGAGCCCAACGTCGGCGACTAGTCCGTCTCTTACCCGAGGTCCCCTTCGAAGATGACGAGCACGCGTTTTGATGCTTGGAGCGCAAACCGCATCGCTTCGCCGTAGGCCGGGTCGCTGTAGCACGCTTTGGCGATCTCCAATGAAGGGAATTCGACAACGATCAAGCGTTGTGCATCACGCGCTTCCATCAGCAGCGGCGGTTCTTTCGATGGGTTGATGCGCGCCTGATATTTTTCGCCGATCGGCTTCCACAACCGGCCATATTCGGCCTGCGCTTCCTGGTCCGAAATCGCAGTCCCGATGATTAGCCAATATCCCTTCACCGATTTGCTCTCCCGCTGATTGGTGGCCGTACGGAGAGCTAAGTCAGCGACCAGGCACCTGTCCAGATCCAAGCGCTGTGATGCCTTGATCGGGTGGAGCGGCACCGGGCCGATACCACCTGAGCGCGCTTGAACACGTGGCTGAAATTGTGCGATTGTCGCCCATCAACATAGGTGAACGATGAAGCGTACGGACAAGGCGCGGCCTTTTGTGCCGACCGAAATCCACGTTGGCACGGCCACGGATGAAAAGGGCGCTATCGGCATCCTCTCGATCCGGACAACGGAAGGCCTGTTGGATATCGCTCTGGACAGACACGCCGCCGAGGCCATCGTGAACGCCATCGGCACTATCCGGTCCAAGCTGGCAGCGGCTGAAGCCTAGATCGGTGTGGCGTTTCGGTGAAACGCCAGACCGATCTGTCTTTTGGAAACGACGAAAACCGCTTCACATCTTTCCTGGAACTGCTCCAGAAAAAGAAAGCCCGGTCGCAAGCCGGGCGGAGAGGTTATGGGACGCCGAGCGAGGATCCTTCGTTCGGCGGCTACCAATTTGCACCACCATTATGACAGGTGGATGAAACCTTTACTGATTGATCTCGGGCTCGACGAGCCTTGCCAGATTCTTGAGCGATTCCTGCCAGCCGAGATAGCAGGCTTCGGCCGGAATGGCGTCCGGAATGCCGGCCTGGGTGATCTCCATCTCCGTGCCGACCGAGACCTTCTTCAAGCTCACGGTCACCTGCATCTCGCCGGGCAGGTTGGGATCGTCGAACTTGTCCGTGTAACGCACGAGTTCGCCCGGGACGAGCTCGACGTAGTCGCCGCCGAAGGCGTGGCTCTCGCCCGTGGTGAAGTTGCGGAAGGACATTTTGAAATTGCCGCCGACCTTTGCCTCGAAGTGATGGACGGTGCAGGTGAAGCCGTTCGGCGGAAGCCATTTCGCCAGCGCGTCCGCCTCGATGAAGGCGCGATAGACTTTCTCGGGCTTGGTAGCGAGGACGCGATGCAGGCGGACAGTGCTGGGCATGTCGTTTCTCCTGTTGATTGCCGGTCTATGCTCCTATGACGGACGAGGTTTGGCCAGCCCGACAGTGAGTAGAAGATTTTTTGCGATAGTGCCGCCGATCTCCCCCCTTGAGGGGGAGATGTCGCCAAACGCGACAGAGGGGGTCGCCTCGCGTGGAGCGCCGACCTCAATCGGCAGAAGCATGTCGAGCCCAGTCGGACCGACCCCCTCTGGCCGCTTCGCGGCCATCTCCCCCTCGAGGGGGGAGATTATCCGAAGCGGTTGCCTGCTATTCCCCGCACGCCCGGCCGAAGCGCGAACAGGCCGCCCTCGAAGAGGCTGGCTGCAAGATGCTCCGCGCTCATCGTGAAGCGCGCGGAGGTGACGAACAGCGTGTCGAGGCCGGGGCCGCCGAAGGCGCAGCTCGTCGGCCAGCTGCAGGGCAGCTCGACGATCCGCTCCAGCCTGCCGTCGGGCGAAATACGCACGAGGCAGCTTCCGCCCACCACCCGGCAGTTCCAGACATGGCCTTGGGCGTCCATGCAGGAGCCGTCCGGCAGGCCGCGCTCGAAACCGGTGAAGAAGGGACGCGGTTCGCCGAGACGCCCCGCCTTCTTGTCCCAGCTATAGCTGTAGAGCGCGTTCTTCGTCGTGTCGGCGGTGACGAAGCGACCGTCCGCCGTCCACGCCATCGTGTTGGTGATGCCGAACCGGTCTTCGCTCAGCCTCTGCACATCGCCGTCCGGACCGACCCGGTAGAGCTGGCCCTCATCGCTCGTGATCGCCACCGGCGCGTCGTCCGGCCCGATATTGTTGGCCATCGTTCCGATCCAGAACGAGCCGTCCGGCGCGACGACGCCCTCGTTGAGCCGCGTTTCCGGCCGGTCGGCCTCGATTGCCGCGAGCGTCCGGAACGGCCCGCCGAAATCCCATAGCGCGATCTCCTTGCGCAGGCCGACGATGGCGCCGCCGTTGGCGCGCAGGCCGACCGAGGTGACGAGGTCGCCCGTCGGCCAGCTCTCATGCGCTCCGGTCAGCGGGTCCAGCCGATGGATCCTGCGGCCGATGATGTCGACCCAGACCAGCCTTTCGCGGCGCTCGTCCCACACCAGGCTCTCGCCGACCACGTCGCGCGCATCGAAAACCAGGCTGGCTTCCGTTTCGTTCATCAGGTTCCTCCCCCGGAAATGCGCTTGACATATATCTTTTGCCTGAACTATGAGCAATTCAATAACAACCTATCATACAGGTTTCGAGGGAGCAGAATGCAGGAGCAGACGGACCCACCGGATGAGCCGAATCCTGGCCTGGTCAGCACGGCGATCCAGGCGATCACCCAGCACATCCGCTCGGAAGGCCTTGCGCCGGGCGATCCGCTGCCCAGCGAAGCCGCCATGACGCGCCAGCTCAACGTTTCCCGCACCGTCGTGCGGGAGGCCTTCCGCTCGCTGTCGGCGATGCGTCTGATCGACATGAGCGCCGGGCGCCGCGCCACCGTCGCCAAGCTCGACACCGGCGCCATGTCGATGGTGATCGAGCACGGCATCACGACCCAGCAGATCAGCGTGCAGCAGGTCTATGACGTCCGGCGCACGATCGAGATGCGCACCGTGGCGCTCGCGGCTCTGCGCCGCACCGATCAGGAAGCCGCGGCGATTGCCCGGTCGGCCCGGCTGATGCGCGAGAAATTCAAGAACCCCGAGACCGTCATGGAGCATGACATCGCCTTCCACGAGGCGATCGCGGCGGCCTCGCACAATCCGGTCTTTTCGCTCATCGTCACCGCCTTCAGCGGCGTCACGCGACGCACCTGGGTGATCGGCTGGCGCACCCGCTCCTCCGACGAGGACCAGCTCAAGATGATCAAGGGCCATGAGGACATCGCCGACGCTATCCTCAAGGGCGATCCGCGGCTGGCGGCCGAGCACATGGCCGAACATTTCGACAAGAGCGTCAAGGCGCTGCTCGACGCGGGAATTGCCTGAGATGGGGATTGCCTGATGAAGATCCGCGCCATCGAGACCATCCGCATCGAGGAGCGGCCCAACCTGCTCTGGGTCGAGGTCCATACCGACGAGGGCATCACCGGGCTGGGTGAGACCTTCTACCTGTCGCGCACGGTCGAGGAATATCTGCACGAACACGTCGCGCCACGCGTTATCGGCCGCGATCCGCTGCAGATCGACCTCTTGGCCGCCGACCTCGTCGGCTATCTCGGCTTCCGTTCCAGCGGCGCCGAGGTGCGCGGCAACTCGGCCTTCGACATCGCGCTGTGGGACATTTTCGGCAAGGCGACCGGCCAGCCGGTCGCGCAGTTGCTTGGCGGCTTCAGCCGCCGCTCCATCCGCACCTACAACACCTGCGCCGGCACCGAATACATCAAGGACGCCAAGGGCCAGACCACGGCCAATTACGGCATCGGCGCCGGGCGGGACTATGACGACCTCAATGCCTTCCTCACCCGCGCCGGTGAGCTGGCCGAGGAGCTGCTCGAAGACGGCATCACCGGCATGAAGATCTGGCCGTTCGACCACGCGGCGGAAAAGATGCGCGGCAACGACATCTCGGCGGCCGACCTGAAGGCGGCGCTGCAACCCTTTGAGAAGATTCGCAAAGCCGTCGGCGACAAGATGGACGTCATGGTCGAGTTCCACTCGATGTGGCAGCTCTTGCCGGCGATCAAGATCGCCGAGGCGCTGAGGCCCTTCGCCACATACTGGCACGAGGACCCGATCCGCATGGACAGCCTCGGCGACCTCAAGCGCTACGCCGCCGCCAGCCCGGCGCCGATCTCGGCCTCGGAGACGCTGGGCAGCCGCTGGGCCTTCCGTGACCTGTTGGAAACCGGCGCGGCTGGCATCGTCATGCTCGACATCTCCTGGTGCGGTGGCCTGTCGGAGGCGCGCAAGATCGCTTCGATGGCCGAGGCCTGGCGGCTGCCTGTGGCGCCGCATGACTGCACCGGTCCGGTCGTGCTCGCCGCCTCGACGCATCTGTCGCTCAACGCCCCCAACGCGCTCGTCCAGGAAAGCGTGCGCGCCTTCTACCGCACTTGGTACCGCGACCTGGTGACGGCGCTGCCCGAGGTGAAAGACGGCATGATCACCGTGCCGCCGGGGCCTGGGCTGGGGCTGGCGCTCAGTCCCGATCTTGGCAAGGCCTACACCGTCCACCGCCGCGTCAGCGACCGGTCAGACATTTAGAAAGATCCAAAGGGAGGAACAGACATGAGAAAACTCACCGCAATGCTATTGCTCGGCGCCGCCCTCATCGGCGGGCAGTCGGCTGCCAAAGCCGACGGGCTCAACATCGTCTTCACCCACCATTCCTCGGCCTCCAACACCTTCTGGCAGGCGGTGAAGAAAGGTTTTGACGACGGCTGCGCCAAGGTCGAGGCAACCTGCAATATGGTCTTTACCCAGACCGAGGGCTCGATCGAGCAGCAGGTCGCCAACATGCGCGCGGCGCTTGCCGCCAAGCCCGACGCGCTGCTCACCTCGATCGTCGACGACCACGCCTTCGACGACGTCATCAAGGAGGCGCGCGACGCCGGCGTGCTGGTGATCGCCGTCAATGTCGACGACACCGAAGGCGCCAAGGGCAATGCCCGGCAAGCCTTCGTCGGCCAGGGTTTCAAGCCCGCCGGCTATTCGCTCGCCAAGGCGATTTCCGAGAGTTTTCCGAAGGACGGTCCGATCAAGGTGCTGGTCGGCATTTCCGCCCCCGGCCAGAACTGGTCGGAAACCCGCGGCGCCGGCGTGATGCAATTCCTCGAGGAATACAAGGCCGCCCATAAGGACCGCGACGTGTCGTGGGAGCGCATCGACAGCGGCACCGATCTCGCCATCACCTCCGATCGCGTCGGCGCCTATTTGAACGCCCATCCCGACACCACGGCCTATTTCGACACCGGCTTCTGGTGCGCCGGCGTGGCGCGCGTGCTGGCCGATCGCGGCGTGGCGCCGGGCAAGGTGCTGCTCGGCGGCTTCGACCTCGTGCCAGAGGTGCTGCAGCAGATGCAGAAGGGCTACGTCCAGGCGCTGGTCGACCAGCAGCCCTACATGCAGGGCTTCATGCCGGTGATGGAAGCCTATCTCAGCAAGAAGATCGGCCTTGCCCCATCGGACATCGACACAGGCCAGGGCATCGTGCGGCCGAAGGAGGCGGACAGCATCATGGCGCTGTCCGCCCAGGGGATGCGCTGAGACGCATACGCAGGAGATTGGCCGAAACGCCCGTCGCCGAAACGTTGGCGGGACAGCACCCCCCTCTGTCCTGCCAGACATCTCCCCCGCAGGGAGATCGGATGTCGCGCCGGCTTTCGCCAATCGTCAATGTTGCAGGAATGAGCGAAGCGCCGGAGCTGCCAATCTCCCCCCTTGCGGGGGAGATGTCCGGCAGGACAGAGGGGGGTGTGAAGGAACGCGGCGCCACAGTACCTTCGACGGTTCTAGGCGCCGCCGATACGCTGCATAAATCCCGAACCCGGAGCCTTTCGTTGAAGCGCCTGTTCAAGACCTATCTCGAAAAGCCGGAGCTGGCCGGGCTGATCCTTTTGCTGCTGCTCATCGTCCTGTTCCAGGTCCGCTCGCATGGCGTGTTCCTCAACCAGGACAATCTGCGCGGCATCCTCGGCATCCTGCCGGAGGCCGGCCTCGTCGCCATCGGCGTCACCATCCTGATGATCAGCGGCGAGTTCGATCTCTCGGTCGGCTCGGTCTTCGCCCTGATGCCGATGACCATGGCGGTGCTGATGGTGCATGGCGCCCCGTTCCCGCTGGCGCTGCTTGCCGGGCTTATGGTCTGCGCGGGCATCGGCTTCATCAACGGCTACGTCACCATCCGCTTCGCCATACCGAGCTTCATCACCACGCTCGGCATGCTGTTCATGGCGCGCTCGCTCACCGTCGTCGTCTCCGGCGGCTTCCCGCCGCTGCTGCCAGCCGACCTGCCCAACTGGCTGTTCACCTCCTTCGTCGGACCGGGCAACATGTTCCGCATGTCGTTCCTGTGGTTCGTGGCGGTTGCGGTGCTGACCTCGCTGATGCTGTCGCGCACCAATTTCGGCAACTGGATCAAGGCGACCGGCGGCTTCCTGCCTGCCGCCGCTTCGATGGGCATCCCGACCGCCAGGGTCAAGATCGTCTGCTTCATGCTGTGCTCGGTGCTGTCCGGCTTCGCCGGCATGCTGCAGGTGCTGCGGCTGGGCTCGCCGCTGCCGTCGATCGGCGAGGGAATGGAGCTTCAGGCGGTGGCCTCCGCCGTCATCGGCGGCGCCTCGCTCACCGGCGGTATTGGCACCGTCATGGGCGGCATCATCGGCACCACGCTGATCCGCGTCATCGACAACGGCCTGGTGCTGAGCCACGTCGACGCCAACTGGTTCAAGTTCGCCATCGGCTTCCTCACCATCTTCGCCGTCGTCGCCAATGCCTGGATGCGCAAGCGCGCCAAGGCCATCAAGATGGAGGGCTGAAGCCGTGAGCGACGCGATCATCTCGGTGCGCAATCTGCACAAATGGTATTCCGGCGTGCATGCGCTGAAAGGCGTCACGCTGGACTTCCGCCGCGGCGAAGCGCTCGGCCTGGTCGGCGACAACGGCGCCGGCAAGTCGACCTTGATCAACATCCTGTCCGGCGTCCATCGCGCCGACCAGGGCGAGATCAAGGTCGAGGGCAGGGCGGTCAGCATCGCGACGCCGCGCGACGCGATGGCTCTCGGCATCGAGACCATCTACCAGTACAACTCCATGGTCCCCACCATGTCGATCGCCAGGAACCTGTTCATCGGCCGCGAGCCAACGCGCTTTTCGGTGCTCGGTGTCGGTATTCTCGACCAGAAGAAGATGGCCGAGGAGAGCATCCGCGCCATCGCCAATGTCGACCTGCATCTGCGCTCGCCCGATGCGCTGGTCGGCGAGCTCTCCGGCGGCCAGCGCCAGGGCGTCGCGATCGCGCGCGCCATGCATTTCAAGTCGAAGGTGATGATCCTCGATGAGCCGACCAACCATCTCTCGGTCAAGGAGACGAACAAGGTGATCGGCTTCGTGCGCGGCCTGAAGGAACAGGGCATCACCACCGTCTTCATCAGCCACAACATGCACCACGTCTTCGAATGCTGCGACCGCGTGGTGGCCATGGCGCGCGGCGAAGTGGTGCTGGACAAGCGCATGGAGGACACCTCGATCGACGAGGTCCAGGGCATCCTGTGATGAAGTGCTTTCCATATCGGAATAGGAGGCGGCAATGGCGGCAATGAAAGTCCTTGCCGGTCGTGTCGTGCTTTTGACGGGCGGCCTCGGCTCGCTCGGCCGGGCCCAGGCGGTAACGCTGGCCCGAGCCGGCGCGCGCGTGCTGGTGCTCGACCGCCCCGACATCAGCGATGCCGAGCAGACGGTGGCGGCACTTGCCCGGCAGGCCAAGGGCGATATCGCTTTCGTCGGCTGCGATCTCAACCGGCTGGCCAAGGCGGAAGCGGCCGTTGCCGCGCTGGCCGCGAGCGAAGGCGGCATCGACATATTGATCAACAACGCGGCGCTGATCATCAACCGGCCGTTCGAGGAATTCTCGCTGGCCGAATATGAGGACCAGATCCGCGTCAACTCTTCGGCGGCGTTTGCGCTGGCGCGGGCCTGCGCGCCGGGCATGAAGGCCAAGGGCTACGGCAAGATCGTCAACTTCTGCTCGATCACGCTCAACGGCCGCTGGGACGGCTACGTGCCCTATGTCGCATCGAAGGGCGCCATGCTTGGCCTCACCAAATCGCTGGCGCGCGAGCTCGGGCCGCACGGCATCCGCGTCAACGCGGTGTCGCCCGGCGCGGTGGTCTCAGAGGCCGAGGAGCGCGTCTTCGGCGACCGGTTGAGAGAGTACAATGACTGGATCCTGGAGAACCAAAGCCTTAAGAAGCGCATCGAGCCTGAGAACGTCGCCGAGCTCGTGCTGTTCCTCGTCTCGCCGGCTTCCGACATGATCAGCGGCCAGAACATCGCCATCGATGGCGGCTGGTGAGAGCATGGCTGGCGCGATCGAGCTGAACGACGGACAATCGAGGCTGGTTTTGGCGCCGGAAAACGGCGCGGCGATCGCCCGCTATGACGCGCTGGTCATCGGCAGCGCGCCGATCGCGCTGCTGAAGCCGGGGGACGGCACCGGCGCGTCCGGCTGCCAGCTCCTGGTGCCGTGGTCGAACCGCATTTCCGGCGGCGGCTTCACCTTCGGCGGCCGCTTCCATGCCGTCGCGCCGAATGTGCCTGGCGAGGCCTTTCCGATCCATGGTGACGGTTTTCAGAAGCCGTGGCGGCTTGTCGATCGCACCGATACCGAGGCCGAACTGGTGCTCGAGGACGGCGCCATCGGACCCTACCGCTACGCGGCCTCCGTCACCTATTCGCTGCGCGACGGCGCGCTGGAAGCGTGGCTGACGGTGGAGAACCGCGCCGGCATGCGGCTGCCTTACGGCCTCGGTTTCCATCCCTGGTTCCCGCGCGGCGACACGACCCTGCTGCACGCGAAGGCCAAGCGCGTCTGGCTGGAGGACGAGCGCCATCTGCCGGTCGGCGTCGTGCCGGTGAGCGAGCGCCCGGGTTGGGATTTCGAGCGCCCCATCCCGCTGCCGCTCGACTGGGTGAACAACGCCTTCGACGGCTGGAACGGCCGCGCCTCGATCACGCAGCTCGAGGACGGGATCAAGATTACGCTCAACGCCTCGCCGGAGCTCGACTTCTACATCCTCTATTCGCCGTCGCCCGATGCCGGCTTCTTCTGCTTCGAGCCGGTCTCGCACCCCGTCGACGCCCATCACGGCGAGGGGCTGACGCCGCTGGATGACGGGGAGACGATGAGCGCGGAGATGCGGCTGGATTGGGAGATTGCGGAGACCGATTGAGGGCGCGCAAGCGGAGCGCATAATCTCCCTCCTCGAGGGGGAGATGGCCGGCAGGCCAGAGGGGGTCGTCTCACATAAAACGCCGGCCTCAGCTTTCGTCGCGCAAGCGCCGGCGCTTCACGCGCGGCAACCCCCTCTGTCGCCTTCGGCGACATCTCCCCCTCAAGGGGGGAGATTACGCGCCCCCCCTCTACAACTCCTTCTCGGCCAGCTCCCTGAATTCATCGGGCACAGAGCGCCCCGCTTCCAGCGCCACGGTGCCGTAGCCGACGGCCTCCTTGCCGAAGCGTTGGCGGATCTTGTCGACGGCGCGGTCGGCGCCGAAGCGGGCGAGACCTTTGCGGCTGCCGGGCTTCAGCTTCTCATCCGTCAGGCCGAGCGGCAGTTCGAGCTGCAGTTCGGCATGCTCTTCCAGATGCGAGACCGAGATCGCC
Organism: Mesorhizobium shonense; assembly: GCF_040545255.1. Taxonomy (NCBI): domain Bacteria; kingdom Pseudomonadati; phylum Pseudomonadota; class Alphaproteobacteria; order Hyphomicrobiales; family Phyllobacteriaceae; genus Mesorhizobium; species Mesorhizobium shonense. The sequence continues at coordinate 57,036 of NZ_JBEPLM010000001.1, read as the reverse complement.
AGCAGCGATATCTCCTTCTCCCGGGCGTTGGCGGCGAGCACGCCGCGCACCAGCTCCCCGGCGATCTCGGCCAGCATCGTGGTGGCCGAAATCGGCTGCTCCAGCGTCACCGAGCGGGTGACCGCGTGCATGTCGGCAAAGCGCACCCGCACCGTCACCGTGCGGCCGGGCCGGTTCTTGGCGCGCAGGCGGCTGGCGACGCGGTCGGCCAGGTGCAGAAGCGTCGGCACGAAGACGCGCGGCAGCGCGGGCTTGCGGCCGAGCGCCGATTGCGCGCCGGCGGAAATCGCGCGGCGATGTGTCTGGAGTTTTCGCGGGTCGCGGTTCCAGGCAAGCGCCGCGAGCTTCTGGCCGGCGGCATGGCCGATCAGCCGTTCCAGCGCGCCGCTATGCGTACGCGCCAATTGCCCGATGGTCTCGACGCCGATCTCGGCGAGCCTGGCCTTGGTCGCCGGGCCGACGCCCCACATCAGCGACACCGGCAGGTCGTGCAGGAAGGCGAGCTCGGTACCGGGCTCGACCACCACCAGCCCGTCGGGCTTGGCCACCTGCGAGGCGATCTTGGCCAGATGCTTCGTCCGCGCCACCCCGATCGAGATCGGCAGGCCCAGCTCGCTCTTCACGCGGCCGCGGATGGTCTTGGCGATTTCCTCCGGCGGCCCGAACAGATGCGTGCAGCCGGCGACGTCGGCGAAGGCCTCGTCGATCGAGATGCGCTCGACCAGCGGCGTGAAATCGTCGAGCACCTTGATCGCGGCGTCGCCAAGGCGCTGGTATTCGCTGAAACGTCCGCCGACGAAGATCAGCTGCGGGCAGAGTTCGCGCGCCTTGCGGCCGGGCATGCCGCCGCGCACGCCGAAAACCTTGGCCTCATAGGAGGCGGCGAGCACGACGCCGCCGCCGACCGCGATCGGCTTGCCGCGCAGCGAAGGATCGAGCAACTGCTCGACGGAGGCATAGAAAGCGTCGAGATCGGCATGCAGGATGGTGGCGGCTGAAGCGGCGTTCGTGGCGGGCATCGCGCGCTCCCGTCTTCCATCCCATCCGCTTTTGGCATTGCAGCATTAGCAGCGGCTGTTGTAAGCGGCGTTCATCGGAACATAAAGAGAACAAAAGCAGTTTCTTGTCAAGCCGCCGCACTGCACAAGAGAACGTTTACAATCGGTTGCAACCGAAGCGATTGGAAAGGTTGCGCGTGACGCCCGAAGCTGCCGATCTCCCCTTTGGGGATTTGGCTGTTGCAACGCTACGGCGCCAGCCGCAACCCTACGCCGGCTTGGCGTATTGTTCTGCGCTGAGCACCTCGATGCATTGAAACGGCTGATTGCCTACCACCCAGGCGTCATGGCCGGGCGGGATCGTATAAGACGTGCCCTCGGTGAAGGTTTTCTCGGTCCCGTCGTTCATGCGCACAGTGATCGTCCCGGACACGACATAGCCGACATGCGAGACCTGGCAGCTGTCTGTCTTGACCACCGGCTTCACGCATTCGGACCATTTCCAGCCGGGCTCCATGTTGAGCCGCCCGAGCGTGTAGCCCGGCAGCCGCACGATTTCGACACGTGTCTTGGCGGGCGAGCGGACTTCATCGGGGTTGTTGTGCGACTTGGATTCGAGCTTGGTGACGTTCATTGCAGCTTCGGCCATGGCATCCTCCCATATTCCATGAGTCCAAGCGGAGCCTGACGCCGCGATCGCCGGCGACCGCTGCCGGATTCATACGCCTTTCAATGAGTGATTGCTAATGTAATTGCGAGGCGCGGCGGGAAATCGATTTTGCCGCGCAGCGGCTATTGCAAGCATGCCCTGCCGGTGATTTGCTGCTCGGAGCGTCGGCACGACGATGGTTGGGGGGCCATCCGTTCTCGCCCCCAAAGGGAGAATTCGATGAATCCTCGGCAACCGGTCTGGACGATCCCGTCGCCGCTGTCGCAATTCCCAACCAGAACAGTCTCGAGCTTCGCCAAGTGTGCGCCGCACGCTGGGCAGGCAGGGACGTAGCCGTGGTGGGGAGGATCATCGGACGGAGGCAATCAAACTAAAAAAACAGGGAGGAAACCGATGCTTCATCAGGCTCCGAAAACGCAAACCCATCCGCGGGTCCTCGGCACCCGTCGTGACCCGCCGGCGCTTCGCCAGTGTTGTGACAGCTACATTTGTCCGGTCTGCGACCAGGTCGTCGAACTGACGGATTTCCGCCAGGTCGTCTGGCATCAAAGGCCCGGGCATAAGCCGATGGAAATGGACGGCTGAGAGCTGCCGGCGAGAAAAAGGGCCCGCGCCTTCCGACGCGGGCCAGTGCTGGAGTAGCCGCTCGGTCAACGTGTTCCCGCTCAACTGGTTGCGCCTGGGGGCTACGGTCCGTAGCGCCTCTGCGACTGAAGTCTCACCTTGCACTGCAGAGGCCCGAGTGGCCGGATTTTTGGAAACAAGTACGCCGGCAATTCATTGCCTGACAGGTCGTCGAACAAAGTCCCTTCATCGGCGGCTCAGAGTGGAGTGCCCGCCATTTCCTGCGATGTGGCGGGCAGCTTCCTAAAAGCAAATGGTTGGAGCAGTTCGCCGAACTGCTCCTGGGAGATGCCCAATGCAGCCCGGCGAGTTTATCGCGAACCTGTTCGCCGCCCTTTTGCTGGCAGCCGTGATCGCCGGCATCTTCCTCGTCTTCGGCAAGCCGCTCTGGCCGGAACGTCAGGCGCAGATGGTCATTCTGCTTCCGATCGATCCGGCCACGACCGGATCCGTGCGCAAGGTCTGCTTCGAGCCTTGCCTGCCGCCGCGCTTCGATCTCAAGCTCGCGCCCCAGAGGCCGCTGTCGAGGCCGTCGTCTAATTCGTGAGCGGAACCTGGCCGCACACCGCGCCGTTAACTCCCGCGAAGGGATGCTGTCGGCGGAGGCCGCCATGGATAGCTTCGAACTCATCGATCTTCTTTGCGTCGTCGATGCCTGCGCGAGCGATCGCGCGGCCGGGCGCTTCATCTCAATGTCGAAAGCCGTCGAGGAACTGCGCGTCCTGACCGGCGACTTCGTCTCCTCGGACGAGGCGGCGGCGAACGCCTTGAGCCAGGTGGCGTTGGAGCGCGGCTGCGCGGTGTTGTTCGACGAGCAGCCGGGCGCCGATATCGTGGGCGAGTTGTGATCTCCCCCTCGAGGGAAAGATTGGCGCTACTTCACCAGGGTGATCATCCTGCCGGCATACATCTCGCGATTGCCGAGCTCGGCCGTGCAGTCCGACTTCACCGCCGAATTCCCCGTCATGGCGACGGTTTTGCCGACCAGCCGCAGGCAACTGCCCTGCGCATTCATGTCCGAGTTACCGGCATAGGTGATGGGCGCGTCGGGGGCATAGATAAAGCCGCTCACCACCGAGCCGGATCCGCCGTTCAGCGTCAGCGCTTGTGTGTTGCCGTGGGCCTGGAAGATGGTGATGCCGGCATAAGGACCGCTGGTCATCGGCGAGAGGTCCACCGTCTCGTTGGCGTTGATGGTGATCTGCGATCCCTCCATCAGGAAAATCGTCACGCCGTGCCCCGTCAGGCTGCCGTTGCCGCCGGGCTTTATGGCGACGTTTCGCAGGATGTAGACGCCCGGATTGAGCGTGATCTGTCCCGACCAGGTCTTGTCGCAATACGTGCCGGGCGAGATCGTGATCGTCTTGCCGTTGGGCATTGCGGTGCAGAGCCCGTAGGGGGGAGGCGTGACATTGGCCAGCGGATCGAAGGACGCATACTGGTTTTCCAGCGGCGCGTCGCAGGAAAACGTGGCATTGGGCGGCGTGAGGCCGGAGGTCGTGCCTACCGTCGAGACGCATCCGGCGCTGACGATCGCCGAGCCGCCGCGGCTGACGGCGTCGGCCGCGTCCGAATTGGCGGCGATCACGCAGCCGTTCATCGCGACATTGGTGGACCCCTGCAGGCTGACGGCGTCGTCGGCGTGCGGATCGAGCGCCAGCACGCATGCCTGCGCCCCGGGCTTGACCTCGATGGCAGCCGAGCGCGTCGCCTGCCAGGCGGGCGCGCCGCTGACGAAGGCAGGCCGGCTGATGCTCGACGACAGAGAAATATAGTAGGCGCTCGGATCGCCGCTGGCGGTCGCCTGGAAGGCATCGACGCTGCCCGAATATTCCTGGGCGTCGGCCGCGCTCATATTGGCCGCGAAGAAAGTCTGGCCGAGCTGCCGCACATCGTTCGCCGACATGCTCGGCTGGTATTTCGTGCCCACCGCGAGCCCGGCCGCGTCCAGCGAGTTCTGCAGTTGCGCGGCGTCGTCGCTGGTGCCCACCAGGTCGACGACGCCGGCCACAACGAGCATCAGCGGCACCATGGCGATCGCGGTCGCCAGGGCGAAATTGCCGCGCTTCGAAGCCCAGAACTGTCCAATCATCGGAGCCGCCCTCGCCGGATATGGAAGAGCGATACGCCATCCTGTCTCTACGAGGGATTTCCGAAAAAGATAAAATGCAGGAAATGCTAAAATAGCAGCTTTTTCTAATAGTTGCACCTTAGTCTGATACAAAATGGGACCTAAGTCCGATGTCCTGCGGCGTAAGGTGGCAAATACGCCCTCAGGGGTCCAAATGCCGCAAGTCGAGGAAAAAAATTAGCCATTCGTTTATCGGCGGATGTTGAACGTGTTAGCCGGGATAGCTTGGGCGAACTCGGCCATGGCCTCATTTAGTCGAATTTTCAGACAGTTCGTCTCCCGTCGCCTGCGCGGCGGCGAGGGCGGCAATGTTGCAACCATCTTCGCGCTTGCCTTGCCGGTCGTGGTCGGCGGGGCGGGGCTCGGGGTCGAGACATCCTATTGGTACTATTCGAGCCTAAAGCTGCAGGCGACGGCGGACGCCGCCGCCTATGCGGGCGCGCTAGAGAAGATCCAGGGATCCGACGCGGCGACGATCACCGCAGCCGCGACCCAGTCGGCGACCGATAACGGCCTTGGCAATGGCACCATTACCGTCCACACGCCGCCCACCTCGGGGCCGAACACAGCCAAGAAGGCGGTCGAGGTGATCCTCAACCAGAACCTCGACCGCGTGTTCACCTCGATCTTCACGCAAACCAAGGTGCCGGAGCGGGCGAGGGCGGTGGCGCTCATCACCGACGCCTCCAAGGCCTGCGTGCTGGCGCTCAATTCTTCGGCCGCGCAGGCAGCGCTTTTCTCCGGCAGCACCAGCGTCAAATTCAACGGCTGCTCGGTGATGTCGGATTCTATAGCCCCGGATGCCATCAAGGTGCAGGGATCGGCGGGGCTCCAGACGGATTGCCTGATCTCGGTGGGCGGCGTTTCACTTAGCAACCCGGTGACCACGGTCTGCAAGTCGCCGATCACCCAGGCCTTGCCGGCGGCCGATCCATTCTCCAGCCTGCCGGCGCCCGCGGCCAGCGGCTCCTGCCAGAATGTCAACGGCGGCAAGTCGACGCAAACACTCCAACCCGGAACCTACTGCAATGGCATGAACCTCAACGGCAATGTCGAGCTTTCTTCCGGCGTTTATGTTCTCCAGGGCAATTTGAAGATCAACGCGGGCGCGGTCGTCACCTGCGCCGCCCCCTGCACCGATGGCGTGACCATCTACATGGCCGGCAGCAACACGATCAGCATGAACGGCAACGCCACGGTGACCCTCAGCGCGCCGACCTCAGGCACCTATTCCGGCGTGCTGTTCTACGGCGACAGGGCTGGGACTACGGCGCAGAGCACCTTCAACGGCACAGCGGACTCGCTTTTGACCGGCGCCATCTATTTCCCCCGGCAGCAGGTCAAGTATCTCGGAAATTTCTCAGGTCTGGACGGCTGCACGCAGGTTGTGGCCGACACCATCGTGTGGTCGGGCAATGCGACCATCAACCAGGACTGCAGGGAACACGGGGGCGGGGACGGCATCCCGGCGGCACCGTCGGTCGCGATCGTCGAGTAGCGGGCATGGAGCCGTTGGCAATCCGCTTCCGCAAGAACCGCTCCGGCGCCGCCGCGGTGGAATTCGCACTCGTGCTGCCGGTGCTGTGCACCGCTCTCTTCGGCATCGCCGATGGCTGGTCCTACGTCACGAACTCGATGGCGATGCGCGCCGGCGTGAAGACGTCGGCGAACCTGGTCCTGTCCGGCTCCACCGACGACAACGCCACCCAGGCCGCAGCGCTCGCAAGCTGGCAAAATAAACCTGCAGATGCTGCAGTAACGGTGAGCCGCACCTACAGATGCGGAACGACAGTGGTAGACGCATCGACCGTGTGCGCGGGATCGAAAGTGTCCTCGATCTACGTTCAGATCCAGGCGTCGGGCACCTGGGTTCCGCCCTTTACCTTCGGCCCCTTCCCAAACAACACCGCCATCGGCCATCTGCAGGTGGTCCGTGTCCGTTAACAAAAGAGCAAAGGCGTTTGCCGGCGACAGCTCCGGCGGAGCTGCGATTGAATTCGCGCTGATCGTGCCCTTCCTGATCATGCTCTTGTTCGGCATCTTTGCCTTCGGCTGGTCGATGAACAACATGTCCAGCGTGCGCTATGCGCTGGAGGCCTCCGCGCGCTCGCTGCAGCTCAACAACACGATGACCCAATCGCAGATTCAGACGATCGCGACGCAGAAGCTGCAGGCGCTTGGTCTGCAGAATGTGAACGTCACGATCGCTACCGATCCGCCGAGCGGCGGCTTCTGCATAGCGCATGTGAACGCCAGCTATGCCTTCGTCATCGATTTCCCGTTTTTCAGCGACTTCCCGATCAGCCAGTCGACCACGGTGAACGTGCCGCTGCTCAACAGCGTGAAAGGAGCTTGCCCGTCATAGCCGGAACTGAAACGGTCGACCATCGAGCTGATCAGCACTTCCAGGAAAATTGCGTAGCGGCTTTTCGTCCGGAATTGCGCCAAGCAAGATCGCGATTCCAGGAAAACTATATAAAAGTATATGTCGATATTCATCCGGGATTGCGTAAGACAAACCGCCGACGCGCTTGAGCGGCCAAATGCTGACGGCTCCCACGCGCGGGGCCCCTGACTGGCGCGGCGTTTTTTGCGAAAACCTCTACATAAACAAGGGTTTGGAACTCTGACGCCGACCCCGGCCGCATGATCTTGGGTCCATGGTCCGATGCGGCATGGGCCTTCATTGTTCCAGAGGGCGGATAGGAGCATGGGCCATTTATTTATGAAATGATTTCAATAAGTTAATATAGGAACGTGGCCGGTTCCGGGGACGCTTCCCAGGTTTGCTCTCTTGCCGCGACGGTATTTGTCTAAAAGTTACTCCAAGCCGTTAGGGAATTCTCATATGACGCGGCCTAGCGGTTGGGCAGTGGTGGCGATTCACCTGCGGAGAAACACGATGACGATCCGAAAAACTCTTTTAGCATCACTTGCCGTCCTGGCGCTCGCGGCAGCTCCGGCGCTTGCCGGGGCCGGCGGCAATGGCGGCGGCCACGGCAATGGTGGCAGCCATGGCGGCGGCAACGGAAACGGCGGCGGTAACGGCAACGGTGGCGGCAATGCCGGCGGCAAGGGCAATAGCGGCACGCATGGCAAGGCGTCGGCTCCCGGGCAGGTGGCGAAGTCGCAGGACGACACCACGGATGACACGGCTACGGCCGCCACGCCGAAGGAAAAGAACATCCACGCCAAGCTCGGCCGGTTGAACTCGCTGCAGCGCAACATCAACGCCTACATGAACTCCAAGAGCAAGAAGTTCGCCAGCATTCAGGCCTATGTGACTCAGGCGGCCGTAGCCCAGAATGCGCAGGCCAAGCTCGACGCGGCAAACGCCAAGCTGGCCGCCGACCAGGCCACGCTCGCCGACCTCACCACGCAGCTCGCCGACCTCAACGCGACTGACACAACCGGCTTCACGCCCGAACAGCAGACGGCTCTCGACGCGCAGATCGCCGACGTGCAGGCGCAGATCGACGCGCAGAACACGGCAATCGCCGATGATACCCAAGCGGTCGCGGATGCCCAGACCGCGGTTGATAACGCCCCTGCCCCCGATGACGCTTCGCTCGACGCCGCTCTCCAGGACATGGCCAACAAGCCGGTCGATCAGGAGGTGACGGACTGGGCCAAGGGCGTGCTGGCCGACAAGATCGACCAGGAAGCCGCATCGATGACGACGCCGTAAGGCGCGAGCCTGCCAGAGGGTGGACTGCCATGCCGCCGGGCCTCGCTCGGCGGCATTTTGTTGGCTTGGTGGGCAAACTATTCGGAACGGCGGGAGATGGGCAACCAACGAAGCGGCGCGAGCCGAGCCACCCACGACAAGAAAAAAATTACAAGAAAAAGCTCGCCTCTTTCAAGGCGAGCCAAAGCGGGAGCCGCAGCGTTGGATGTCGGCGCCCGTTCCTGGTTGCCGCCCGAGATTTAACATCGTAGTACGATACAATTATCATTGAAAGGGCAACGAGCAATATCTTTTGATGCCATCGCGGCTGCGCGTGGCGCCAACGCCTTGCGCGACGAGACGCTCCTCGAGTGGAGAATGGAGCAATCCACACCAAAACGCGCCGCCGCCCTCAGTGCGTCGTGGCTAATATGCCTTGCAGCGTGTAGACTTGGCGGGTGAGGGATTTTCCACAGGGCATTGGGAGGACAACAAAATGCCGCGGGTTTCGGAGCTTTTCTTCAAGACTGCCATCGTCTTTCTCATCCTGGGCGTAGCCGCCGGGCTGCAGATGGCGATTTCGGGCGACCACGGCGCCTTCCCGGCGCATGCCCACATCAACCTTCTCGGCTGGGTCACCAGCGCCATCTTCGGCGGCTACTATGCGCTCAATCCGGCCAAGGCCGAGCGCCGCGTCGCCATGATCCATTACGGCCTCTATACGGTCGGACTCGTCATCATGCTGCCGGCGCTCTACTGGATGCTGGCGGGAGGCCATCCGGAGATCGAGCCGGCCGTGGCGATCGGCTCGTTGATCGTCGCCGCCGCCGTGCTGGTCTTTGCCTTCGTGGTCTTCTCGGCTGCCGAAACCGTGCGTTCGGCCACAGCCGCCACCGCGCGCTGACGCCGCACCCTTCCATCAAAGCATTGCCACGGTGCAGAATTCTGTGCCGCGGCAATCTTGCCGAGCTGTTCCGCACCCACACGGCGAGCTACTCCTGCTTTTCTCCTTATGGATGCATTCCGATTACATTAGCGATTGCGTATATTTCTTTGCTAGCCGGTGCACCCAACTAGAGAAGTCCCGTAAGCGGTCCTCGCCGGTCAGGCCTGGTGCTCTTGCTCCGTGAGACTAAGGGTGCCGGGCCGCTCCCGGGGGCTAAGACGAGTGTCGGGAGTTGCGCGCCTTCCGCAGGCGCCGAACCGTTGAATTACGGCAGCAGCCTTGGGAACAGAAGCGAGATCAGCGCGTGGATGATGCCGTCCCGCTCGAACGGGCCGGGCAGCTTGGCGGCGTTGGTGTCGGGCGCCTTGGTCTCGTCCGTCACCCGGCCTTCGGCCTGCACGAGCCACAGCACGGCCACGAAGTAGCCTGCCTGCAGCACCACGCCCGCCAGGAACGTCCAGCCGAGCGATGCCCAGATCGATCCCGTGGACGTGTACGTCCAACCCAGGACCACCAGGAGCGTTGCCGTCATTCCCACAAGAAACTGCGGAAAATACATTTGCCCAACCCGAGCGCCGCGACCGCTTCCGGTTCCGGCGATCTCGCCCATTTTCTACCCGTCCCGACCCTTGCACCTTTTCCGGCAGGATCGCAAGGCTTCACGGAGCCTCCCAGCCATAGGTCTTAGGGCCGATGCCGTCAGGACCTGCGGTCCGGGACTTCTGCTTCAGGAACCAAGCCAGGATCGATCCGTTCCCTTCATCACATGGATCAGGAGGAACTAATGGATCGCAGCGTCTATGAGGCGCGCTGGCTTCTAGCGCCGTTGCTTGGCTTGTGCGTCGCCTTCGCGACCGCCGCAATCCTGTTCAGCTAGAACCTGCCCCTACGATTCCGCACTCCCTACAACCGCCGAGAACGTCCCTTCATCGGCGGAAGGGCCGACCCGCTGCTTTCCTGCTAAGGCGGCGGGGGCCGGTTTCTGTTTCTCAGGATGCCGGCCGACGATATGTGGTGACGATTGCAAGGCAGACCAGATTTCAGCCTCTCGCATACCGTGAGTTGCGCGTCCGGCTTAACAGATGCACATTCTTCATGCCTGGCATTCAACTGCTGGACACGGCCCGGCCTGCGAAATCCTGTGTCATCACGATAAGCAGGTCGGGCTGTCCGGGTTCCCGCTTCCCTAAATAACCTTGCCCGATCTGTCGCCGGATCGACGGCGTGCCGCCGCGTTAGATCGACGGCGTGCCGCCGCGTTCGGGAGACAACGCAGCTTCGACAGCGTGCCGGCGCAGGAACAAAAAAGAACCCGCCATGCCTTTGCGGCGCGGCGGGCCTCCTCCTGTCGCGATGCTCTCCCGGATCAAGCCTCGAGGATCGCGACGATCGTGTAAGTGTTCGGATCGACGATGATGATGCGTCCGTCGGCCAGCACGAAGTACTCGAAGTCCTCGTAAGCCGGGACGATCTTGACGATGCGGGCCGGCACGCGGTGCAGGCGGATCTTGTGCCGCGGGATCTCGACGCCGACCGAGATGTCGAAGCTGACATCGCGAACCGGCTGGACGTGGGTCTCGTGGATGATCTGCGTGATCTGCGTCTTCTGCTCGACTGTCACATTGGTGATCGAGGCCGTCTTGTTCTGGTCGGTCTGGACGGTGCCCTGTGCGTTCTGCTCAGTGGTTGTACCGGTCTTGCCCTGGGCGTTCTGCTCAGTGGTCTTCATCTTGGTCTTGCCCTGAGCCTGTTCGCCCGTCTTCGGGCAATTGGCCATGCCGGTCTTACACTTGGCCGTACCTTGAGCCTGCTCCTCGGTCTTGGTGCCGGCCTGACCTTGAGCCTGCTCATCGGTCTTCATCTTGGTCTTGCCCTGAGCCTGCTGCTCGGTGCTGGTACCGGCCTGACCCTGGGCCTGCTCATCGGTCTTCATCTTGGTCTTGCCTTGGGCCTGCTCTTCGGTGTTGGCGCCGGCCTTGCCCTGGGCCTTCTGCTCGGTCTGCGACTTCATCTTGCCCTGGGCCTGTTCGCCCGCCTTGCCACCCTTCTGACAGTCGGCCTGGCCGGCGGCACAGTTGTTGTCGCCGCTCGGCTGCACGGATTCGGTCTGCGCCATCGCGGCGCCGCAACCGACGCCGAGCGCGATCATGCTCGTGATAAGCAGATGTTTCATGGGATTTCTCCTCGGAAAGTCGGTCCCTTCATTTGGGTAAACCCGAGGTGAAAAGCATTGTTCCGAATTGCCTCGCAAACCCCGGGTGACGTTTTGTGAAACGCCAGCGGCAATTTTGCAGGAACAAGGCTCGGCCGCTGGCGTTGGACCAATGCCGAACGGCTGTGGAAAAATCGCAGGCGCAGCGAAGGCGACTTTGTCCACAAAGGAGACGACCATGAAAATGCACCTCACGACAGCCGCCGCAGCGCTTCTGCTTCTGGCCGGCGCCGGCGCCGTAGCCGCTCAGGACGTTGTCATCGAACCTGAGCAGGAAACCGTCATCAAGGAATATGTGCACAAGCAGCCGCTGGCCTCAGTGAAGGTCCCCGGCGTCGAGCTCAGTATCGGCAGCGCTCTTCCCGACACGGTCGAACTGCACGAAGTGCCGAACGTCAAATACCGCTATGTGGTCATCGATAACCAGACCGTGATCGTAGATCCCGGCACCCGCAAGATCGTGCAGGTGATGCAGTAAGTGAGCCGGTAACCGGCCAGCGAGCCGGAATGGCCCGTCGCCCTCCACGGGCGGTGGGCCATTTACCCAGTATTATTTTGTTACCATACGCTAACGGAACCTTCCGCCTACGTTGGAGTTTCGCGCTCTGGGTCCGCTCTGTCTCATAGACAACACAAACCATTGGCAGGGTGCAGATTCGGGCGGCGGCGAAAACAGGCACGGGCTGGGGGCGAGGAGGACTAGTCAACATGTCGAAACGAGAAATCGGAACATCCCGCTCGCTCGGGATGCGCGTCGCCGATCTGAAAGCCCGGATGCAGGACGCCCGGATCACCGAACATGAGATAAAAACCTTCCAGAAGGTCGCGGCCATCATGGGGGGCGGCGAGGGCTCCCTACGCATCGATGCGGACGACCTGATCGCCGCATCTTTCCTCACCGAATCGTTCAGCGAAGCTTCGCGGAACTGACAGCGTTTTCCCCGTCATCCGACGTTGATCGGCTGCCGTCCGCCATGGGCGGCAGCGCAACGTCGTTGGGCGCCCGCGGGAAACTAGTGGCGCGCCTCGCTCTCGCGCCTTGCCCTGACGCGCCTGATCTTGGCTTCGCGCAGCGCCGTCACCGGATCGACGCCGGTCCACAGGATGCCGGCCTTCTCCGCGAATGAGAGGAAGGCCCGCCGTGCCTGCTCGAGTTTCATCCCTCCGGTTCGCGCTGCCTCGCAAGCCTGCACCGCCGCGCAATAGTAGTCGCCGCGCATCGTTTCCGGCCATTCCTTGAGGAAATTCTGCATCGCCGTCAGCGAAGCGATCTCGCGCTTGAAACCGGCGCCGACAGCGATCGCCACCGGGCGCCGAAGCGGCATGTCGCTTGTGACGAGGGCTTCCTTCATGGCGAGGGCCTTCGGCTTGTCAAATTGCTCAACGCGAACAATGCGAAAGCCGCCGCGACGGTTCCCAGTCGGCCGCCGCGAGAGAAACCAATTAGCCGCCGCTGACGGAACAAGAGCCTTCCGCAGGCGTTTGCTCCGCGAGCTCCTATGTTCGATCTGCCGATGTTTCCGCTCTGGCGGAGCCATCGCGGAGCTCGCCAACGCAACAGGAGAATTACGATGAAAACCACCCTCATTCCTGCTGTCGCCGGCCTGGCTCTGATGGCCGGCATCGGCTTTGCGGCTGCGGACGAGGTGATCGTCACCCCTGAGCAGCAGACCGTCGTCAAGGAATATGTCCACAAGCACCCGATCGCCTCAGTCAATGTTCTGGGGCTGGAGCTTGGCGTCGGCTCGACCGTGCCTGATACGGTCGAATTGCAGACGGTTCCGGACGTTCAGTATAGATACACGATCGTCAACGACCATACGGTTCTGGTCGACCCGGGCACGCGTAGAGTAGTGCAGGTCATCGAGTAACCTTACGTGCTTACGAGCCCCGATCCTCCCGCCATTCCGGCGGGGGGATGCCGGCTCCTAGAAAGGAGTCGCAGCCATGCATCATCCCCATGTCGAATCCCCTGATATTGCCAGGAATGTTGACAAGCTTCTCGCTGAACATTGCACCGGCCTGCTGTCGATGAAAGATGCGATCGCCATTCTGCGCGAGCGTACCGGGACCGAGCGTTCTGATGCCGATCTGGCCGGATTGATCACAAAAAAGGCAGCCTATCTGGGCGTCGCCGTCATCTCCGACGCGCACTGAAGGAAATCGCTGCCGAAGTTCAGCCACCCATGCGTCGAGTGCAAGACGCCACCGGAAAATTCGGCTAATGTTTCCGTCGGGGAACGGCCCCAGCTAAAGGAGGCGACAGTGACGGACGACAGGCAGGAACGCATTCGCCGGCGGGCGCACGAGATCTGGGAGCAGGCCGGCCGGCCGGAAGGCGCGCATATGGAGCACTGGGACCGGGCGGCCGCGGAGATCGACGCCGAGAAGAAGCCGAAGGACAAGGCCGCGCCGAAGAAGGCCGCCGCCAGGCCGAAGGCGGTCAAAGCCGAAAAGCCTGCCAAGGCCCCCGCCAAGGCAAAGCCAGCCAAGCCGAAAGCCAAGGCCTGATTCCGGCGGCCGAGCCGCCGCCCCTCTCGCAACCGGTGAATCAGGACGCGGGGAGCACGCGCCTAGAAGGTCGAGGCGCGCCTGGATACGCTGGAAGCCTTTGAAGGCGCAGATGATTAATATTAGATAAAGCTAAAATTAGCTTCCTTTAATAAATAAGCTTCGCACGACCGAGGATTGCTGAACAGATCGAGCAATCCACTGTTACCTTGCGGCAACAGTAGCGCTTTCAGTGAAATACTCCCAGTAAAAGTCAGGTATTGAGGCTGGAGCTCCCATTGACGCGGTTCGCGCCCAAATGGTGCCTTTCGCGTGAGGGCGTTTCTCAATCCAACTTCGGGGACCAGGGTATGCGCGGCATTAACCGTCTTATTTCATGTGCGTTTCTAGCCGCGGCAAGCGGCTTTTCGGCATCCGCGCCGGCGGCGCCGGTCGAGTATGTCAGGGTGTGCTCGCTCTATGGCGCGCAGTATTATTACAGCCCCGGCACTAGCACCTGCATCAACGCCAATACCGGCGAGACGCGCCTCGTGACCGAAGACGGCGTGGTTGTCGGCAAGACCGCGCTGGCGAGCAAGGTCGATGACATTGACGCCCGCGTCCAGCGCGCCTTCGAGGGCGCTTCGGTGGCTTCGGCGCTGACCAGCCCGGATCTGGTGCAGGGCGAGCATTTCGGCGTGCGCGTCAACTGGGGCAATGCCGGCCAGTCCAATGCCATGGGCGTGACCGGCGCGGCCGTGCTGGGCGAGGGCCTTTTCTCCGGCGGTAATGGACGGCTGACCGGCGCTGCCGGCGTCGCCTTCTCCGGCAAGACCGTCGGCGGCAACGCCGGCCTGCAGCTCACTTGGTAAGAGCCGGGGGGCAACCATGTTCAGACATTTCCTTGCGCCGGCGATCCTCGGCGCGGCAACGCTCTTCGCCGCACCTTCCAAGGCCGCGGTCGAATATGTCAGGGTCTGCGCCGCCTATGGCACCAATTACTATTACAGCCCGGGCACCAATACCTGCATCAACGCCCAGACCGGCGAGACGAAGCGGACAGTCGACGACGGCGAAGGCGGGACCACCACCGTCACCGGCAAGACGGCTCTGGCCAGCCAGGTCGACGACATCGACAACCGCGTCACCCGCGCCTTCGAGAACGCCTCGATCTCGGCCGCCCTTGCCGCTCCCGATCTTGTCCAGGGCGAGCATTTCGGGCTGCGCGTCAACTGGGGCAATGCCGGAGACGCCGACGCCTTCGGCATTACGGGTGCTGCGGTGCTGAGCGAAGGCTTCGCCCACGGCGGCCGGCTGACCGGCACGCTCGGCGTCGCTTTCTCCGGCGGCGTCGTCGGCGGCAATGCGGGGCTGCAGTTCAGCTGGTAGGGAGAGGCTAGCGCGCTCCCTGCTTCCTGGCGTATTGCGCGACCGCGCAGAGGAAGGCCAGCGCGGCTGTATCGCAGGCAGCCCGCGACGGCGACGGGCCCTTGGCGAAAAGCACTGCGTCCGCGACCGGGATCGTCAGGCCATGCTTCCTGGCAAATGAGGTGACTTCGTAGGGCTGATCGTCAGGCTGTATGCCGATGTCGATTTGGTAATCCATCAAACGAGTTCCTCCCTGGTATGCGGCTTTCCTCCTAGCCTGAGAGGAATTAACTACCCGCCACTCGCTGGCGTCCACCAATTGGCAATTGTGTGAAACGATGCATTTTTTGAGGCGGAGAGCCGAAGGTTGCAGCGGCTGCTTTTTTTTCTCGCTCTACGTGGGGCGGACCGGCGCGGCGGCTGTCTTCGCAGCGTTCCGTCGCGCCCCTCTGTCCTGCGGGCGCCCTGCCTTCTTCCGCAAGGGCAGAAGGCGCCTCACCACGCATCGCTCGACCTTGCAAACCGCACGCCGGCCGCAAGCATCGCGCACTCGCATTCGCTGATCAGCCTGAGGTTTCTCAGATACCGCGCCACCATCTCCGGCAGCCAGGCGGCGCAGGCCTCGACATAGGCGCGGCCATGGACCAGCGTGCCGGTCGAAAGCCGCTCGTCCTTTTCGGCGATCACCTTGAGATATTGGCGGATGAAGCGGATGTCGTCGGCGATGTCCTGGCTGGCCATGCGCCAGGCGCCGGCGAGGCGCTCGCGCTCGGCGAACGGCAATGGCGACAACAGCGGGCGAGAGAGGTCGGCGAAAGCGGCATGGTTCGCGGTGTTCACGCAAGTCCCCTCGAAGGAAGGAATGTATCGTACTTTATGTACGAAATACAGTCAAGTAACGTTCGTACAAATTGAACGATAAGTCGCGCCTTGAGGCAACGATCATGCGGGCCGCATCGGAAAGCCTTCGAGCTGCGTGCCGATTTCGTCAAGCGCCCGCCCCAAAATCCGGTGCGGAGCCTAATTCTTGACGATGGCGTGGAGCAGCGCGGTTTTGATGTGCCACCCAGGCTCGCAGTAACAGGGCGGCCTCATAGAATTTCGCCATGGCCGGGCACAGGCCCGGGAAGTCCTGCTTGGCGTTCGAGATAGCCTCCATCTCGGCCGGCGTGCCGCCGATCTTTGTGAAAACGTCGGCGACCAGCGACCAGTCCCGATCGCTAGGCACGGCCGCCGGCAGGCCGCCTCTTTTGGCGGCGCCGAAGGCGTGGAACAGCGTGGCGCCGATCCTGTCCAGGTCAGCCAGGAAATCGTGGCCGGGCGCGCTGATCGCGTCCGGCCCGTTGCGCAGGTAATTGTTGCAGGTGGCCGGCGTTTCGCGCGCCATGACATGATTGAGCATGTCAAGCTGTGCGGAAAGCGCTTGCGAGACCTCGCTGTTCGGCGCTGAAGGCAAGAGCGGTGCATATCTGTGCCTCAGATCGGCGACCGCCTGTCTGCTGGTATTGCGCACGTCTGCTTCGCTTCCGGTCTGAGCCGCGGCAGTGATCTTGCGCAGCATCGCATCGTAGTCGTCCGGAAATTCCCGGGCGATCGCCTCGAATATCCGGAGATCCTGCTTCCGGATCTCGGCATCGACGTCGGCGATGGTCACCGGCTGGGGCGGCTTCGCCACCGACTCGTGGTGATATCTGCTGCCGCCGAACATCGTTGGCAGCACTTTCGCCTCAACGAAGCTCAAAGGAACGACCGCCGCCACTTGCAGCCATTTCCAACGCGACATCCGCCTGCGCTCCGACACCCTGCTCACTCCGCTCCGAGGCTCAGCGCCTTCTTGCGGTCGGCCTCGGCGTGCTTGCGGTTGTCCTTGGCTTCCCATGCTTTGCTTCGCGCCTCATATAGCCGGGCGAAGTTCGGATTGAGCTCGATGCCTTTGCTGAGGTCGGCAATGGCGCCGTCATAGTCCCCTCTGGTTTTCCGGATCACGCCTCGGCCATAGTAGCCGGACACGTTTTTGGGATCGAGACTGAGCGCCTTTTGGAAGTCGCTGTATGCGCCATCGCTGTCATGCCGGCTCATCCGCACTAAACCGCGATCGGCATAAATCTTCGCTTCGGTGGGGGCACGGCTGATGGCTTTGTCGTAATCGGCAAGAGCCTGCTCAAAGTTACGTTTCAAGGTAAGGCTCTGAGCACGGCAGTAATAGGCTGAGGCATTGTTCGGATCGAGGTCGATTGCCTGGTCGAATTCTGCGATGGCGCCGTCATAGTCGCCCTTTTCTTGCAGCGCGCGGCCCATGTTGAAGAACACCATCGCGCTTGCCTGCCTGAGGCCCTGGGAGAGGGTGTCCCCGTCGAGCGTCCCCTTGGTAGGCTTGCCGGGCTTTTTCGAGCGAGATGCTTTTTCCTTCGCAGCCATTGCCAATTTTCGGCCTTGACGGGCCATGTCGGATTTGGGATCGAGCTCGAGCGCCCGGTCGAGATCGGCGATGGCGCGGTCGAAGTCGCCCATATAGTACCAGGCGCTGCCGCGCCCGAAATAAAACGGGGCATAGTCCGGCTTCATTTCGATCGCACGGTTGAAATCGGCGATGGCCTTTTCCGGCTCGCGTTTCTTCACCAGCGTAAGAGCGCGGCCGTGATAGGCTTGGATGTAGGATGGATCGATCTCAAGCGCTCGGTTGACGTCGACCAGGGCCCCGTCATAGTCGCCCTTTTGCAGGCGCGCCCTAGCGCGCGCCGAATACGTCGACGGTTCGTTTGGCGCGAGCGCCACGGCGCGGCTGTACTCAGTGATGGCGCGATCGTATTTGCGTTTCGCATAGAAGGCGTCGCCGCGTTCCAACACTGCCATGACAGCCTGCAGATCCGCGCTGGCCGCAGCGTCGGCTTCATCGCTTTGTCCCTTCGCCGCCACCGCCGCTTTGCGGCTGACGGCATAATTGGAATTGCGAGGGTCGAGCTTGAGCGCCATGTCGAAATCGGCAATGGCGCCGCCGTAGTCCTTCCTTTCGGCTCGCGCCATACCGCGCCCATAGTAGCTGGCGGCGTCTTTCGGATCGATTTCGATCGCTGCCGAATAGGCCGCGATCGAAAGCCCGGTATCGCCCTTGGCGTGCCAGGCCATGCCCTTGCAGAAGAACGCGTCTCGCGCCTTTGGGTCGAGCGCGGCGGCCTGACCGCAATCGGCTAGGGCGCCCTCGACATCGCCCGACATGGCCCTGGCCAAGCCCCTAAAGATCCTTGCCGATACCAGATTTGGGAGGAACTCGATGACTCGGTCGTAATCGGCGACGGCGCGGCCATAGTCATGTTTGGCGTCCCACGCCTTGCCTCGGCCGAAATAGGCGAGCGGGCTACGAGGATCGAGCGCGATGGCTTTGCCATAAGCGCCGATGGCTTCGTCGTATTTGCCGGCGTCCGACAGGCCGTCGCCCTTTTGCACCGCGACCAGAACCTGCGGATCTGTCGCCTGGATCAACTCCGACATCTTTGAGACGGACAGCTTGCCGGTTGATTCGGCTTTGCCTTGGCCGATTTGCTTGGCCAGGGTTTCAACGGCTGCCGCAGCGGAAGGTCGCGACTGTTGCATGACTGGCGGCGGAGCCGGTCTGCCTTCGTCGCCGGCGACCTGCTCGTCGCAGGTCCCCGTCCGATTCAGGTCGAGTTCGATGGCGCGCCGGCAATCGGCTGCAGCGCCGGCCTGATCGCCCTTGAGCATCCTGGCGCGGCTGCGGCCGAAATAGGCGTCGGCATTGTCGGGATCGAGGCTGATCGCCCTGTCGAAATCGAGCAGCGCGCCGTCCACGCCATATTTCGATAGCCGCATCTGGGCGCGCTCGAGCAGAGTTCTGGCGGCCGCCGGATCCCTTGTCGTGGCGGTTGCCGGCTGGGTTGCTTCGGCCGGCGCGGTTTCGCGGCAGGAGCCGGCCCGCTTCGGGTCGAGCTCGACAGCGCGCTGGCAGTCGGCGGCGGCGCCGACGGTGTCCCGTTGCGTGACCGAATTAGCGAACGGCCAAACCAAGCCCTGGCATCGGTCGCATCGAGTTCGACGGCCTTGTCGAAATCGGCGACGGCGCGATCGTTGTTGCCCTTGTTCGCCCAGGCGACGCCCCGGGAGTAGTAACCGTCGACGATCCCCGCATCGAGCGCGATCGCCTGGTTCGCATCGGCGATCGCGCGCGCCCAGTCGTTCTTGCCGATCCAGGCGGCGCTGCGATTGACATAGGCATCGGCGCTTTGGGGATCGGCTCTTATCGCGGCATCGTAGTCGGTTATGGCGCTGTCGAACTCGCCCCTGGCGGCGCGGGCAATGCCGCGATTGACCAAGGCAATCAGGTCCGCCGGGTCGAGACGGATTGCCTCGCCATATTCGGCGATCGATTTTTCCCGCTCGCCTTTCTTGGCCCAGGCCGCGCCGAGGCCGGTATGACCCCTGTTGCTTCGCGGCTCGGCCTCGATCGCCTGCTGGAAATCGAGGATGGCCGCGTCGACCTTGCCTCTGCGTAAAAACGCCCAGCCGCGGCTGGCATAGGCGTCGCCGGCTGACGGCTCCAGGCTGATGGCGATGTTGAAATCCGCGATCGCGCGCTCGTCGTCGCCCTTGTTGTACCAGTCGGAGCCACGGTTGAAATACACAGAAGCCCGCTTGGGGTCGAGCGCGATCGCCTCGCTGTAATCGGCGATCGCGCCGTCCAAGTCCTCCAGGTCGTCCCGAGCGACGCCCCGGTAGAAATAGGCCGAGACGCGCAGGCGCGACGCCTCCGTATCGTCCTCGGCAATCACCGTGCAGGCAGCGATGCGCTGCTCGGCCGCACCTTTGTCGACGCCGGCTTCCTTTTTGTATGTCGGGCCACTCAGGCCGCCCAAGCCTTGGTCGTCACTCGGACCTTTGTCGTCGCCGAAGCAAAGGGCATAGTCCCTGACGGCGGCGAGCGTCGGACTGGCCAGCCCGCCAAGCATCGCCATCCCCGCCAGCGCCAGCAGCGGCCCGCGCGAAAGCCAAGCGACGAATGCGCGCGCAAAGGCGCCGGTGCGGCGTGACATGACGGATCCTCCCCCCGGAGTTGCCGCGGTGGCGGCTGCAGTCGCCTATATAGTTCTGTTTTTGTTCCAGAATGCAAGCAGAAATTGCAACGGCAGTCGAAGACAGCTGATCTCCGCTTTGCGGGCCGATTGCGGGGGAGATTGGCTGAGTGGCCGCTCGCGCCAACCGTCGGCCCACCCTCACATATCGATCATCGAGCGCTTCACCCGTCCGATGATGGTGATTGCCCCCTCGAGCTCCGGCGGCGGGATGTCGAGATAGGACGCCGGCTGGAAGGGCGGGGTCTCGTTCGGACGGTAGCGCTTGTAGGTGGCGCGTCCGGTCTCGTCGGCGATCACGTAGCAGCCATTGGTCACCAGCCGCTTGTCGCGCAGATTGACGAAGATGATCGAATCCGGCGGCGAGATCTTGTTCATCGACGGCCCGTCGACGCGCAGCGCAATCCACTCGCCCTCCTCGAGGTCGGCGGTGGGGATCGTCGGATAGTCGGAGAGATTGACCACGCCCTCCTGGCTGCCGAGCTCGCCGGCGCTGATCCATGACACGATCGGTACGTCGACAGTGACGGGCGAGGGGGCAAGGTGGACCGGCGCGGCCTCGGCGCCATCGGCCCCCAAACCACCATTGAACAAGAGCCAGCCCGGGTCGACGCCGAACAGCCGGCCGTATTTCTCCGCCGCCTTGCGCGACAGCGGCCGGTTGCCGTTCTCATGGCTGATCAGCGTGTTCTTGTTGATGTCGCGCAGCGCCCGCGCCGCATCGCTGGGCGAGGCATAGCCCGCCTGGGCGCGCGCCTGCTGCAATCTGTGCCGAGAATCCATCATCGTACAAAATGCCTGAAAATTATCGTCCAAAGTGTACGATTTCGCTTGCGCGCCTTTCGTACATAACGTACGCTTAGCGCATGATTGAGCATCCCGCAAGCATTTCCGCATCGTCCGTGATTCCGGCGCAGCCCACGAGCGTCTCGGGGCCGCCCACGAATATTTCGGAGCTTATCGACCGCTGGCAGAGCATCGGCGCCTTCGCCGCCGATGTCGGCTGCGGCTATGAAGCGGCCCGCCAGATGCGCCGTTGCGGCCGCATCGCGCCGCACCACTGGCCGCATGTGGTGGCTGCAAGCCGCAGGCGCGGCATTGCCGGCGTCAGCTACGAATGGCTGGCCGGTCACAGCGCCTCGCTGGGGGAGGCGGCATGAACGCGCTTCCCCCCTCTTTCGAATTCAGATCGCCTTTCGAATTCCAATCGTCCGGGCCGTCCTCCTCCCCGGTCCGGACGCATTCCGGGGCGCTCGCCCCGGATCCGGCTGAACCGCCCGCACCCCGGTTCACCGGAACGGCCGGAGCCGCTCCTCCCTCGGCTCCGGCCCCCAATTCGGGCGCCTCTTGCATCCGCACCGAGGACGGCACAGTCATCCTGTTCGACCGCGCGTCGGGCCGGGCGGTGTCGGGGCTGACGCGCGCCGCCGCCGAGGCGGCACTTCTTCGACTGCTTGGCGCGGCGCCAGAGCAATTCCAGGAAAAGTGCGAAGCGGTTTTCCGTCCGGAATTGCGTCAAAACAACGAGATGGAGCGTTCGCCGTTTCCGTAAAACGGCGAACGCTCCATCCGCCGCCTGACCCAACCCCTTTTCCTGATCCGACCAACGGACTCGCGGCCGAACCCTGGCGCTTGGCCCGACCGACCCCACGCAAGCCCCAAGCTTTTCGCAAGCCCAAAGCCTTTCGCAAATCGATGGAATGACACATGGCAGCCGCCTACACCGAAAAGGAAATCGACGAGATCGCCGCCTGGCTGAAGGAGGGGCTGTCCGCCTCACGCATCGCCGGACGCTTCAGCGCGCTGCGCGGCAGCCCGGTTTCACGCAACGCCATCATCGGCATCGTCCACCGCAACGCAGGCCTGCGAGCCATCGGCTTCGCCAACCCCAAGGGCGGCCGCGCCGGCGGCCGTCCAAGGAAGAATGCGCGGCTACAGGCGCAGGGCAGGGCCGGTCGGCGGGGCAGGCCGGCTGGAGGAATCACGCTCTCCGAGGCGACGGCGCTTTCCAGGCATGTCGAGTTGGTCGAGGTCGCCAGCGCCGGAACTGCTGATCTCCCCCCTTGCGGGGGAGATGCCCGGGAGGGCAGAGGGGGGTGCTGTCCCGCCGACCTCTCAGTGTATGGGGTCTCCGCGAATGCAGACCGCGCCGTCACGTCTCGCGCGCCCAAGCCCAAAAAACCCAGGCCGCGCAAACCGGCGCGCAGCTTGCCCCCCGCCTGGCTCGCCCCCGGCACCCGTGAAAAATCCGAAGCCCTGCTTTACAAGCTCCCCGCGCCGCCGCCCCCAGTGGCGCCCGGCCGCCAGCCGCATGTCGCGGCCATGCGCTTCCTCGACTGTCTGTTCGGCCGCTGCCGCGCGCCGATCGACCTCGCGCTGCGCGAGGATGCAGATGATGACCCGCTCGGCGCGAGGCCCGGCGCGGACATGCTCTGCTGCGGCCTGCGCACCACAGGCACGCGCTCCTACTGCGCGCATCACCACGCGCGGTTCCATGGCCATCGCGTGAGGGGGATGTGAGGGGAGCGCCGCTAATCTCCCTCCTTGAGGGGGAGATGTCGCCGAAGGCGACAGAGGGGGGCGCTGTCCCGCCAGCCTTTCCAATTGCCGCCCACACAAGGAACCCCCATGCCCCGCAAATCCGCCAAGAAACCCCAGCCCCCGAAACTCCCCAAGGGCGAGGCCGAGCAGGTGCGCATCCGCCGCGAGATCGGCCATGATTTCGCGCTGAAGGCCGACCCCTTCGGCCGCCAGCGCCTCACCCCCGGCACAGCGGAAGCGCGCCGCGTCTACGAGGTCTCGAACGGCGGCTACACCTCGACCGGCGGCATCGTGCGCCTGCGCAACGTCGATCCGCTCACCGGCATCACGTCGCTGTCGCGGCAGCAGCGCGAGGCCGGCCAACGTTTTCGCGACGATTTCGAGCGCGCCGCCCGCGAAGGCCTGCAGCCGCAGTCCTGGAGCGAGCGCGTCGACGGCGGCCGGGTGGGCGGCGGCATCCCCGACCGCGTGCTGTCAGCCGGCCGGGCGCATGCCCACGCCGCCGCAGCGCTTGCGCACTGGGAGGTGGCGGAAGTGGTGCGCAAGATCTGCCTCGAAGGCCAGTCGGTGAAGTCTATCGCCGAACGCACCGGCGACGGGCGCGACGTGGTGGTGAAGCTGCTGAAGATCGGGCTCGACCTGCTGGCGGTGCATTACGGGATGATGGGGAGGAAGGCGGGGTGAGGCGACAAGAATGATGCTGCGCTACCGCTTTGAAGTCCCAGATCGCGCAAGCACGGCGCCGCCCCTCATCTGGCTGCCGCCATCTTCTCCCCGTGAGCGGGGAGAAGGGGCTGGCCGCGACGCCGGCACCTATTCTGCAACGTTGAAAATTGGCGAAAGCGGCGACGACATCCCCCTTTCTCCCCGTCACTACACGGGGAGAAATGCCCGGCAGGGCAATGAGGGGCGGCGCCGGCCGACGGCCCTTATCGGCATGCATTTGTGTCGCGTTGTTCAGCGGCGCCTCAAGCGCCTTTCAGCGCTTCGGCTCGCTGTCAGGTGGTGGCTCCCACCCGAACACACTCCTTCCCCCCAGCAGATGCGCCTGGTCCATCTCGCCCGCCACGATCTCGTTCAAGCTCGGCCCCGTCACGTACCTCTCCATCCGGCGCGACTCCCCGTCCAATCTCCGCAGCGCCTGCAATTCCTCGTCCCGCCCGAGCTTGGCCTTGCTCACCGCCGATTTCAGCACCGCGATCGTCTCGTCATAGACCTTGAGCGGCACGGGGAAGGGGTGGCGGTCCTTGCCGCCGTGGGCGAGCGAGAAGCGGGCCGGGTCGGAGAAGCGGTAGGGCGCGCCGTGCACCACCTCCGAGACCATGGCGAGCGCGCGCACCGTGCGCGGGCCGACGCCGGGCACCAGGAGCAATTCTGGGAAATCCTTGGGGCCGCTTTCGATCGCGGCGGAAATGTTGCCGTGCAGGCGGCGCATGACAATGTCGCTCTCGCGCACGTCGTGATGCGCGGGCATGACGAGGTTGGGTAAGAGCGGCTGCGCGGCGGGCCCCTTTGCTGGTTTCACTGGCTCAGGCTGCGGCTCCAGCACGGCAAGCTCGGTCAGGATCTTCTCAGGGCTCATCGTCTTGAGCACCTCGATCTGACTTCCGCGCGCTTTTTCCGCGCGATGATCGGTGAGGTTGACGATCTCGCCCTGGCTCTCGCCCTCGATCGCCGCATGCGGCCGGTCGACGAAGCTGGTCAACCCCTCCGACAGCCAGTGGTAGCGGCGGGCCTGGCGGGCGTCGCCGTTCATGCCTTGCTGCACCACCACCCAGCGCCCGTCATCGGTGACGATGAAGCCGTGCAGGTAAAGGTCGTAGCCGTCCTGCACGGCGGCGCTGTCGACTTTGGCGACGAGGCGGCTGGCGGTGGCAAGGGCATCGCCGTCGAGGCCGACGCGGTCGCCGATGGCGATGAGCTCGCCCGGCGTCTTGCGCGAATGCGCGCCGCGTCCGCCGCAGACATGGATGCCGAGCTCACTGGACATCGGGTTCAGCCCGCGCTTCAGCGCGCCGATAACGGAAGTGGTGATGCCGGAGGAATGCCAATCCATGCCCATCACTGCGCCGAAGGACTGGAACCAGAAGGGATGCGCCAGGCGCCGCAAAAGCTCGTCGCGGCCGTAATGGTGGATGATGGCTTCGCACAGCACCGCGCCGAGCTTGGTCATGCGCTCGCCCAGCCATTTCGGGACCCGCCCGCCATGCAGCGGCAGGTCGGCGCTGCCGCTTCGCTGCGTCACGTGGTGTTCTCCGTGGATGCCGGCGACTTAGATGGCATTTTGGGAGGGATTTGCAAGGCGTTGAAGCTGCCGATCTCCCCCCAAGTAGGGGAGATGCCCGGAGGGCAGAGGGGGGCGCGAAGGATCGCGGCCTCTCGGTCTCGGCCGTACGACGGATACCAACGTGAAAAGAATTGCTGCGGCCATAGGCTGAAACGCTGGCGGGACAGCACCCCTCTGTCCTACCGGCCATCTCCCGCAAAGGGGAGATCAGCCAGCCCTCATCGATATCCGCACACCCACACGCGTTCCACCACGCGGTGGTGATGACGCCAATGCCTCACCCATTCCCGGTGACAGCGGCGATGATGGTGCCGGTAGTAGCGGTGCGGATAGCGCATCAGATATCGGGGGCCGCCGTAGTAGCGCGGGCCGTAATAGCGGGGGCCGTAATAGCGGGGGCCGTAATAGCGGGGGCCGTAATAGCGGGGGCCATAGTCGTAAAACGGGCCGCCGTAGAACGGGCCACCATAGAACGGATATGGGCCGAAGCCGCCAAACGGACCGAAAAAGCCGCCGCCAAGACCGAAGAACTGTGCATCCGCAGGCGCGACCGTGGCTGCCGCGGAGGCGATGGCAATCACCGAAGCAAGTAGCAGTTTTCTCATGGCAACCTCCTCCTGAAGGCCGATCATCGGATAAACGCGCCGCAGGAAGCCTACGTTCCGGGTCGCTAATGTTCGCCAATGCCGAGCGGCCCTCAAGGATGGCTCGCAAAAGCGGCTATTAAGCCCGCTTGCCGTGCCAGTCAGGCTCAATACCTGCAGACGCGGATTGCCTCGTAAACCCGGTGGTGATGCCGCCAGTGCCTCACATATTCGACGTGGCAACGCCTGTGGTGCCGGAAGTAGTAGTGGTGCCGGTAGTAGTGTGGCCTGTAGCTGTAATATTCGCCGTAATACGGGCGATACATGTAGCGATCGCCGTAATAGTCACCGTAGTAGGGCCCGTAGTCATTGTAGTAGTCATTGTAGCCGTCGCCGATGCCGATCCCGAACTCGATGCGACCGGCATTGGCCGGGCCAATCATGGCGGCAGCCGACGCAATGGCTATTACGGAGGCGAGCAGGAGCTTTTTCATGGCTACCTCCTCCTGAGGTTGATCACCCCATAAACGCGCCGGAGGCAGCCTACGTTCCCAATCGCTAATATTCGCCCGCCCATCGCTGGGAATGGGCGGGCGGCCATCTCCCCTCGCGGGGAAGATCAGCCAGTCGCGGGCCTTAGAGCATGATGCCGAAAAGTGTGAAGCGGTTTTCGGGCGACATCATGCTCTATCTCTTTGATTTAGAGCCGGATTCAGATTCAGGTCGGTTCGACCTGAAATCATCCGGCTCTAGTCGGTCAGCGCTCGCAGATGCGGATTCTTTCGATGACGCGGTGGTGGTGGCGCCAGTGCTTCACGATCTTGATCCGGCAATTATCGCTATAATACCGGTTATGATAGCGAACCACATAACGCTCACGATAGGGAGTGTAGTAGTCGTCATCGTAGACGTGTCGGTAATAGCGGTGAGGATAATACCCGCCATAGTAGTCGTCTCCATAGTACGGGTCGTAAGACGGGCCGACGCCGATACCGAACTGGACGCTGCCGGCACTGGCCGGCGCGATCGCAAACGCCGAGGCGATGGCGATCATCGAAGCAAACAGAAGCCGTTTCATCGCTGCCTCCTTGAGGTTCGATAGATGCCCCTTCAGGGAGTAAACGGTTTCGGGACGGCCGGTGTTCCCGGGAAAACGTGGCGCGACATCCTGGGCGGAGCGGGAGCCGGCGCTGAAGCTGCCGATCTCGCCCACAAGGGTCCACAAAGGGGAGATTGGCAATCGCCATCCCGTCGTGCCGTGTCGCGTTATCGCGCGCGGAGCCCGGGAGCCATCGGCTATGCCACGTCCAACCAACCCAAATCCAACCGCAGGAGCCACTCATGACCAAACCCACCATGCTCAAATTCGGCGCCGTCGAGCATGCAGAGGCCGGCGACCTGCCGGGCTGGGTCGTCGTCGAGGGCAGGCCGACCATGCAGACCGCCGTCCAGCACACCACCGAGGACGGCAAGGTGATGTCCGGCACCTGGCGCGCTTCGCCCGGCACCTATCATGCCACCTACACCGACTATGAATTCGTGCACATGATCGCCGGCCGCATCGTCATCACGCCGGATGGCGGCGAGCCGGTCGAGGTCGGCCCCGGCGACGCCTTCGTTGTCGAGGCGGATTTCAAGGGCACCTGGCAGATCCTCGAGCCGGTGACCAAGCATTTTGTCGTTGTGGTGGGGTGAAAGGCTGATCTCCCCCCTTGAGGGGGAGATGTCGCCGAAGGCGACAGAGGGGGGCGCCGAGCGTCAAGCGCCAGCGCCCTACGATGAGGGAGAGCGTTGGCGTTCTACGTGAGCCCTCTGGCCTGCCGGCCATCTCCCCCGCAAGGGGGGAGATCACGCGCTCTGCCGCCCCGCCCTACCTCCCCACCTTCGAGATCACCCTCTTTTCCACCTCCGGCTCCAGCGATTCCGCAAACGGCGTCGCCAGATGGTGCTGGTCGCGGAAGGCGAGCTTGCCGTCGATGAAGACGTGGCAGGTGGTGGCGTTGCAGAAGCGGTCGGTGAGGTCGACGTAAGAGGCGTTGGGCACGCTGGTGACGATCTCGCGCTCGACCGCCGCCATCTTGTCGTTGGCGGCATCGGCTCGGGTCTGGTCGCAGAGCGAAGGCGCCTTGTCGCGCCACAGCGCGCGCGACACGCAGGTGTCGATGTTCTCGTCGTTGAACGGCACGTCGCGGATGAAGGCGATCTTCAGCCCGGCTTTGCTCAAGCTCACCAGCGTCGAACGCAGGCCAGCCCGCCATGTGGCGTCCGGCGTGTCCGGCTGGCCCTTGCCGGCCGCCATCTTGCGCGAAGAGGTCAGCGCCAACTCCGAGATCACCACCAGCGAAGGCTTCGCGGCGATGATCTCCTTGATCGCCTGCTCGCGCCATTGGTCGCATTCGCGGTAGTCGCGGTTGAGCTTCGTGACGAAGTAGGAGAAGCGTGAGGGTCGGCACGAGCTCTTCAGCCAGGTTTCGACGCGGTAGCCGTTCTTCTTTCCCGCCTCGATCAGCGGCGTCGACCAGTGGTCGGCATGGGAATCGCCGAACAGTGCGATCATGCGCCGGCCATCGCCGAACACGCATGGCTTCGGCGTCACCGTATCGTAGCCCTCGACGCAGGCTTTGGCGCGCGCGGTGGCGGGTTCGGCGGCACTTGCCGCGATCTCGCGCTGCTCGGGGTTCTGGTGGCGCACGGCAAGCGCCGCATTGCCGTAGGCGGCTGCGACGCCGGTGCCGGTCAGGAGGAGGGCCGGCACCAGCGCCCGCGCCGCATTGGCCATAAGCCAGCCGTTGCGGCGGATCGGATTCTCGATGAAATGGTAGCTCAGCGCGGAGAGCGCCAACGTTAGCCCGAGGCAGGCGAGGCGTTGGACGAGCGTCAGCTCCTCCACCAGCATGCCGGCATAGACGATGACCGGCCAATGCCAGAGATAGAGCGAATAGGAAAGTTTTCCGACCCACTGCAAGGGCGGCAGCGCGAGGAAGGCGCTGAGGCCGCTCCTCGCGCCGGCCGCGCCCGCCAGCAAAAGAAGGACAGTGCCGGCTACCGGCACCAGTGCCAGGAAACCGGGGAAGGGAGCCTCCTCGCTGAAGGTGAGGTATGCGAAAGCGATCAGCGCCAGCCCGGCCAGGCTGAACGCCAGGGCAAGCCGCGGGCGCTTCTGGAGCAGCCATGCCGGCGCCATCGAGGCCAGTCCGCCGGCGGCGAACTCCCAGGCGCGTAGCGGCGAGAAGTAGAAAGCCCAAGGCTGTGACACGGTTGTCAGCCACGCGCAGACCGCGAAGGAGACGAGGCCGATAAGGCCGATCGCAAGCACGATTGTCCGCTTGCCGGGTTTCAGCCAGGCGGCCAGCATCAACAGCGCCGGCCAGGCGAGATAAAACTGCTCCTCCACCGACAGAGACCAGTAATGGATGAATGGGTTGTTGGCGGCGTCGTTGGCGAAATAGTCGAACGACCAGCGGATCAGCCACAGATTGATGATATAGGCCGAGGCCCACATCGCGCCCTTGGAATAGAGCGCCTGCTCCTCCGGCGACAGGATGACGGCGCCGGCGGCGAGCGTCGCGGCGATGACGAAGAGTGCCGCCGGCAGCAGCCGGCGCGCCCGCCGGGCATAGAAGCGCAGAAGGTCGAGCCGGCCGGTCACGGAAATCTCGGTGGTGAGATGACGGGTGATCAGATAGCCGGAGATGACGAAGAAGATGTCGACGCCGGCAAAACCGCCGGGCAGCGCGGTGAGGCCGAAATGGAAGGCGACCACGCCTGCCACGGCAAGCGCTCGCAACCCCTCAATGTCTGGCCGGAAGTCCGGCGATGGTGCTGACACGAAGACGGACCTCGCAACGGTCGTTCGTATCCCGCCTTGGGGTCAAGACTTGCGCCTACGGGTTCATACCGCAATGCAACAAATCTAACGCAGTGCAACATAAGCGGAGGGTGCGAAGGCGAAAACGAGGGGCGGCGCGGCGTCGAAGCTGCCGATCTCCCTCCTTTTAGGCACAACAGAGAGCGAACCGACGCCTCTGCCTGATTGCCAGCTTGCCTGAGTTTCCGTGCTCGCCGGGTTATACCTATTTTGCGGCAGCAGCGCGTTTGAGCGACGGCTTCCCCCACTCCGTCGCTGCTTCTTAGCGCCACCTCTCCCCCCTCCGGAGGGAGAGGAAGGGCGCCGGCTGGAATGACCTAGCACCCTTCCTCTACCCCGTCGATCGGAGGAGAGGTGTCGAGCGAAGCTCGACGGAGTGGGGGTCGCCATTTCCTAGGTGTGCGCGCGTCGCTCGTTGCTCCGCCGTAGGATTGACGAAGAAGTCGGCGTCGCGCGCCCGCAATCACGCCTTCTTCAAAAACTCTGTCTTCAGCACCAGGCCCTTCACCTGCTTGGTGTTGCATTCGATCTCGCCGGGATTGCCGTTCAGGCGGATGTTCTTCACCAGCGTCCCGCGCTTGATCGTCTCGGACGTGCCCTTGACCTTGAGGTCCTTGATCAGGGTCACGGAGTCGCCGTCATTGAGCGGGGTGCCGTTGCTGTCTCTTACGATCGCGTCTGTCATGGCAGGTCTTTCATCGGTTGGATGGCGGTGCGCCCGCCTATCGCGCCGACGATAACTTGGTCAAGCCATTCGCTCCTTGATCATCACCTCGGCCTCGATCTCGACCGGGAGATCGAACGGCAGGGCGGCGACGCCGATGGCCGTGCGGGCGTGGCGGCCGATCTCCGGCCCAAAGATTTCGAGGATGAGGTCGGAAAAGCCGTTCATCACCACCGGCGTCTGGGTAAAGCCCGGGGCCGAATTGACCATGCCGTGCACGCGGCACCAGCCGGTGATCCGGTCGAGGCTGCCGAGCTCGCGCTTCAGGCTGGAGAGCATCGACAGCCCGACCTTGCGGGCCGAGGCCCGCGCCTCTTCCAGCGACACGCTCTCGCCGACGGCGCCGAACGGGCCGGCGAGCGAGCCGTCCGGCTCCTGCGGCCCGTGGCCGGAGACATAGGCGCGGTCGCCGCGCCGTTCACCCAGGGAAAGGGCAGCACCATGCCCGGCGGCAGCTTCAGCGGCGGCAAGACGATGCAGAGCGCGGCCAGCTTTTCGTCGGCACCCATGGCATGGCCTCCCTCGGAGCCTCGTCGCACAGCGCCATTGCAGCGTCCTGGCCGCGACCATGCCGAGCTTTCCGGTTTCGCCGTCCTTTCGTCAAGACCGCAAGAATTGGCCCAATTGGCATGGCCCGCGCGGACCGCAGCTTTGCGATCCGCGCGGGCGGGCGCCTGCCCCCGCGGCGGCGCCAAGCCCCCCAACCCTCAGGCTGGCCGGGTGGCTGTTTGGTTCAGCCTTTTTGCCCGGCCGATCGTTTTTCCTCGCCGATCGACCGGCGACCGCCACGCGGTCGTCCGGCAATGGCTCCCTTTTGTTTACGCAATTCCGGACGAAGAACCGCTGAGCATTTTCCCGGATCGTTTCTAGAAATGCAGGTCCAGCGCCGGCGGATAGGCCTGGCCCGGTTCGGCGGCCTTCGCCGTCGGGCCGGTCGAAGGCACGATGCCGCCGGTGGCTGTTTCATCGAGCGGCGGCAGGTTTTTCTCGATGCTGGTCTTCGTCTCGGTCACAAGGATTTTCGTTTTGGCTTCAGCGGCTTGCGACAGCGCAAGCACCAGGCCAAGCGCGAATAGAACGACTTTCATGACAGCTCCCTGCACCCACCCCGCGGCGAACCTAGCGCCGGCCGTCTCGCTGCAAAGGTCGCGCACGCGGAAGGCCGTGGAATTCTCTGGAATTCTTGGAATATTAGACGGTGGAAAATCGGCGTGGCCGGGAATGGAGACTGAATGCAGGCGTGCTAAAGCAGATAGTTGGACAGCTCAACGATTCCTGCCGAACGCCGGATTGCTCCGACGGCACAAAGCACTGAGGGACTTGTGGCATGGCGCAGCATATCGCGCAAAAACTAAGGCTGACGTCTGCCCTGCTGGGGACGGTCACCCGCAAGGATCTGGCGGCGGCGTTCCGCGCCGTCAACCCGAAGACGGCGTTCGATCTCGGCCGCGCCGACAAATGGCTGCAGGGCCGCGCCCGGCCGCGCCAGATGAGCGTCTATGACGACTGGGCAAGGCTGCTCGAGTTGGAGCAGGCCGGCGCCTGGATCGCCGAGAGCGACCTGACAAGCTTCACCGCCGCGATCGCGGCCCGCCACGGCATCGACAGCGCCGAGCTGGAGCGCCGCGCCGGCATGCAGTTCGAGGCCTCCGCGCATGACGAGCGCGGCCTCGGCTCCGGGCTTGCCGGGATCTATGCCTGCTATTCGCGCGCCTGGTCGCCCTATTATCGCGGCCAGCTCATCAAGGGCCGCCTGGCGATCGAGGCCGGACCCGGCGTGCATGGGCTGACGGCCACCTACCGCGAGACGTTGCCGACCGGCCAGCTACAGCTCGGCGGTCCGGTCAACCCGGCAAAGCGCGGCCTCTACGTGCATCTGAAGGAGGTCGGCGGCGACGCCCAGTTCTTCCTCTGCCTGTTCCCGCATACGCAGCCGGTCAGTGTGCTCGGCGGCTATATGTGCGGCGCCGCCATCATCGGGCCCGAGGCGCAGCCGTCGATCACGAGGATCCTTCTGGTGCGCCTGCGCGATGCAGGATTGGGCGCCGAAGCATGGGGCGGGTATCTGCCGGCCGGCGGCTCGATCACCGCCGACCTGGCGGACCTCGGTATCGCCGTGGAGCATCCGGAAACGGTCGACCGGCAGCTCGAGCAATTCCTCGGCGCCGACAGCGGCGGCGGCGCCAACCAGATCCCGCCGGCCGATTTCCGCGCCGTCCTCGACGTGTTCGACCGCCACTGGCTGCAGCACGCGGGCTAGGCCTTTTGAGATAAGGGCCCTCAAGCTACGAGCTTACGCCCTGGCTTCGCGCCAGAACATGACGGCGAGGAGCAGGAACGGCGACGATGGGCGGGCCGGGCGAGTCTTGACAGGGCGGCCGCATCGCGTTCACCTGCGCCGATCGTTGACCCGCGCAGGAACGGACGATGAAGAAGACCTATGAGAAGCCCAGGCTGCAAAAGCGCGACAGGCTTTCGGCCGCGACAGCTGCCGCGCCGTCATCCGGCTTCTCGTTCTGAGGCCGCTGGGCCGAGGGAATCTTTGCTGATCCTCGTCAGGGAAGGGTGGGCATCGCCGCGCGGATGACGAAGGAAAGGGTGTGCGCTCCATCTCATCGATGTGGCGGAGGCGCGTCCAGCCGGCCAGGAGCGGGCGGTACACTGCGCAGGTGCCCGCCCGTCCGGCGCCGCCGCCAAGCTGCTGAAACCCCGTCCGTCCCCAACAGCAACGGTCATGGCGTGACCAGTCACTGCGGAGTGCCATCGGCCGGACCTGCTGTCAACGCCCCTGCGCGAGGCGCTTTTTTCGCGTTGTGCAGGGCCGAAATCGTTCTGCCGCTATCGCGCCATTGCGGTTGGCGGAAGCCCGAAAATGGCGGATTTCCGGGCTTTTCGGCCATCTCGCGAGCCGGCGCGGGCCTGTATGCCTATCCGCTTGAATAAGCTCGTTTTTCGCCGGCTGAGGCGTTTTTGGGTCCGGTTCTCAACCTGACTTTTTTTGGGTGCATTTCCGCAGCGCAACATCGAGGGCGGCCGAGATGCCAAAACCGCCAATCTCCACCTGTGGGTGAGATCGGGCGTCGCGGCAGCTTTCGCCAATTCCCGAGGTGGTGCCGCCACTCTCTGTGAACTGCTTCATGATGCGGTCGCTGCGGCGTGCTACGATATGACAGCTAGCGGGGAGGCGGCGATGGGCGATCGGTTGCTCGAAGTGCTTGCCAGGCGCAAGTCCTGGCTGGACAGGGTGGCGCTGGGGCTGCTCATCTTTCTCGCAACGCTGATCGCCGGTCTCATGGGCGGCGCCAGCGCGCAGGAGCTGGAGAAGGTGCGCGTCACCGCTTTCAACGCCTATCCGCTGTCGCCGATCTTCAAATGCGCCAACCCGAATTTCGTCGGCTGCCTGGCGCAGATCCACGGGCCGGACCGAGAAGCAGGCCGGGTACCTCACCGGCGTGCGCGAGTTTCGACGACGGCCACTACTGGCTGAACTATGAGATCACGATGCGCAAGAACAAGCCAGTGACGACAGCGCCGTGAAGGTGGCAGCGAAACGGGCGGAGAGGGGGCCTTCGTAGCGCGTTCCCTCTCTCCGCCTCGGCTTTGCCGGGTCGCCTCTCCTCACCCTGGGACGTGGGGGAATTCCGGTAGCCCGCCAACGCCTCAGTTCACGCCGCCGAGCTGCTTCGTCGGCTGTTTCTGCCCCCCGCACACTTCCCGCACCACCCCGCGCAGCCAGCGATGGGCGGGGTCGGCGTCGAGGCGGGGGTGCCATAGCAGCGAGATGGTGAGCGGGGCGAGCTTCATCGGCAGCGCGAAAGAGAACAGGCTCTCGCGCAGCTTGCCCGTGTAGCGCTCAGGCACGGTGGCGATGAGGTCGGAGCCGCGGGTGAGCGCCAGCGCTTCCGAAAAACCGCCGACCACGGTCGCGATCGTCCGTGTCAGCCCGGCGAGCTCCAGCGCGTCGTCCACCGGCCCGCGGTCGAGGCCGCGGCGCGAAATCAGTATGTGCCGACCGGCGGCGAAACGGGTGGCCGTGATCTTGCCCTCGCACAAGGGATGGCCCATGCGGACCACGCCGACGAAACGGTCGCGGAACAGCGCCTGCGCCCGCACCTCCGGCCCGGTCGAACCGCCGACCACGCCGGTCTCGAGGTCGACGCTGCCCTCGCGCATTGGCGCGCTGTCCTTGTCGGGCTTCGGCACGAAGCGCAACTGCACGCCGGGCGCCTCCTCGGCGACGCGCGCAAGCACGGCAGGGCCGAAATTCTCGACGAAACCGTCGCTGTTGCGCAGCGTGAAACAGCGCGCGAGGCGTTTCAGGTCGAGCCGCTCGGCGGGCCTCAGCACGGCTTCCGCTTCCTTCACCAGCCGGCCGACGTCCATGCTGAGCTCGATGGCGCGCGGCGTCGGCACCAGGCCGCGCCCGGCGCGCACCAGCAGCGGATCGCCGGTTGCCTCGCGTAGGCGCGCCAAGGCACGGCTCATCGCCGAGGGGCTGAGCTTCAGCCGCCGCGCGGCCCTTGCCACGCTGCCTTCGGCGAGCAGCACATCGAGCGTGACGAGCAGGTTGAGATCGGGGCGCGACATGGCGCGACCATAGCACGGTTCCGGCAAGATGACATGGCGCTTCATGCACGAATACAATGCAAATGCTGCGCGTTCCGCCATGTCACTAGCACGCTTATCTTCCCGGCAAATCTTACACCAGCCGGAGAAGAACCATGGCCGACATTGCAGATCCGCGCGCCGTACAAGCAAGCCGCTCGGCAACCGGCGCGCTGGCCAGCCTGTCGCTTGCGATGCTCTTGTCCTCGCTCAGCACCAGCATCGCCAATGTCGCGCTGCCGACGCTGAGCACCGCCTTCGCAGCGTCCTTCCCGGCGGTGCAGTGGGTGGTGCTCGCCTATCTGCTTGCCATCACCTCGATGATCGTCAGCGTCGGTCGGCTGGGCGATCTCGTCGGCCGCCGGCTGCTGCTCACCGCCGGCCTGGTGCTGTTCAGCGCCGCCTCGCTGGCGGCCGCGCTCGCGCCGACCCTGCCGCTGCTGATCGCGGCACGCGCCGCGCAAGGCCTGGGCGCCGCGGTGATGATGGCGCTGACCATTGCCTTCGTCGGCGAGACGGTGCCGAGAGAGCGCACCGGCAGCGCCATGGGCCTGCTCGGCACCATGTCGGCGATCGGCACAGCGCTCGGGCCGTCGCTCGGCGGCGTGCTCATCGCCGCTCTCGGCTGGCGCTCGATCTTCCTCGTCAATGCTGCGCTTGGTGTCGCGGCCATGCTCGCCGCCCGGCGCTTCCTGCCTGCGGGCGAGGCGAGGGGAGATCGCAGCGCGATGAGGGGACGCTTCGACGTGCCAGGCACGATCCTGCTGGCGCTGACGCTCGCCGCCTACGCGCTGGCGATGACGACGGGGCGCGGCCATTTCGGCGGCATGAACGCCGCGCTGCTTGGCATGGCCGCTCTCGGCGCCGGTCTGTTCCTCTACGCCGAGGGCAAGGTGACCTCGCCGCTGGTCAAGCTCGCGTTGTTCCGCGACCCGGTGCTGGCGCCGAACCTCGCCGCGAATGTGCTGGTCTCCACCGTGATAATGGCGACGCTTGTCGTCGGGCCCTTCTTCCTGTCGCGCGCGCTCGGCTTGAGCGAAGCGCTGGTCGGTGCCGTCCTGTCGATCGGTCCGGTCGTCTCGGCGCTGTGCGGCGTCGTCGCCGGCCGCGTCGTCGACCGGTTGGGTGCATCCTCGATGGTTGTCGCCGGATTGGCGATGATGGTCGTCGGCTGCGCTGCGCTCTCTCTGCTGCCGACGCTGTTCGGCGTCGCCGGCTATGCGGCGGCGATCATCCTGCTGACGCCCGGCTACCAGCTCTTCCAGGCGGCGAACAACACCGCAGTCATGGCCGATGTCGACAGCAGCGAGCGCGGCGTGGTGTCGGGCATGCTCGGCCTCTCGCGCAATCTCGGCCTCATCACCGGCACGGCGGTGATGGGCGCGGTGTTTGCGTTCGCGGTGGGGGCGGGGAATATCACAGGCGCCGCGCCGGAGGCGGTGGCGGGCGGGATGCGCGTTACATTTGCGGTGGCGGCGGGGTTGGTGGTGACAGCGATGATGATTGCGGTGGTTGGCGCGCGTAATCTCCCCCTCAAGGGGGGAGACTAGTGCCCTCGCCAATGTAACCCACCCCACATTCCCCACGCCCATCTTGCCGTATCGGCTTTCGTAAATTAGCCGATTTTGATATTGCGATGCGGTCCTCTCTCGCCGCGTCGAGGAGATGCCAGATGGCAGTGGAAGGGAGCCTGGCCGCATGATCGATAGTCCGCAAGCCGGGCTGCTGGATTTATGCGTGCTCGGTGATTTCCAGGTGGCCCGTGGTGGCGAACTCATCGACCTGCCGCCGTCGCGCAAGACGAGAGCCTTGCTCGCTTATCTCGCGGTAACCGGCAAGGCGCACCAGCGCGAGCGGCTTTGCGAGATCTTCTGGGACATTCCCGACGATCCGCGCGGCGCTTTACGCTGGAGCTTGTCCAAGATCCGCCAGGTGCTGGGCGACGACGAATCCGCTTTGGTAGCCGACCGCAACACGGTCTCGCTAAAGGTCGGAACGGACTATGTCCGGCTACTGCCGCTGGTGAGAGGCGACCTTTCCTCTTGGTCGACGGAAGAACTGGAGGCCGTCGCCGGTTCGATCCGCGGAGATTTCCTCGCCGACCTCTCGCTCGAGCGCTGCCTCGAATACCAGGCCTGGCGCGCGGGCGTCGCCAGCGAGGTCGAGATCGTCGAGCTCGGCATATTGCGCGAGCTGGTCGAGCGCCTGGCCGGCGAGCCCAGGCGGGCGCTGCCCTTTGCCCGGCGCCTGCGCCGCCTGCTGCCGGAGGATATCGGCCTGGCGGAAGAGATCGAGGCGCTGGAGGAGAAGGTACGGCTTGCTGCCGCCCAGCCCACGACACGCTCTGCGCCACCCGGCGCGACCCGCGTGGCGAAGGCGCAATCGCCTCCGCCCGCAAAGAGCCCGACAACCACGCAGGACCCTGGCCGCGCCATCCACTTCTGCCGGGCTCTCGACGGCACGAGGCTTGCTTTCGCAAAGACCGGCGGCGGCCCGGCCATCCTTCGCGCCGCGCACTGGATGTCGCATCTGACCTTCGACTGGGATAGCCCGATCTGGCGGCACTGGATGTCGGAACTGTCGAGCGAGAACCAGCTGGTGCGCTACGACGAGCGCTGCAACGGACTATCGCAGCGCCATGTGGTCGACGTCTCGTTCGACACCATGGTGTCGGACCTCGAATGCGTGGTCGAGGCAGCAGGGCTCGATCGCTTCACGCTTCTCGGCCTCTCGCAGAGCTGCGCGGTTTCGATCGCCTATGCCATTCGCCATCCCGAGAAGGTCTCGGGCATGATCCTCTATGGCGGCTATGTCAAAGGCTGGCGGGCGCGCGGCGACGCCGGCGAGATCGCGACGCGCGAGGCCGTGGCGACACTGATGCGCGAGAGCTGGGGCAAGTCGAATCCGATGTTCCGCCAGGCCTTCTGCTCGATGTTCATCCCCGGTGCCACGCACGAACATTTCGCCTGGATGGACGATCTGATGCTGCGCACCGTGTCGCCGGACGACGCCTGGCGCCTGCAAAGCGCCTTCTCCGTGATCGACGTCAGCGATCTGCTTGAAAAGGTGCGGGTGCCGACCCTGGTGCTGCATGCGCGGGAAGACAACGTGGCCCCGGTCGAATCCGGGCGCACCATGGCGGCGGGTATTCCCGGGGCGCGCTTCTTCGAGTTGGAAAGCCAGAACCACATCCTGCTCGAAGGAGAGCCGGCCTTCGACGAGTTCATCGCCCATGTCCGGGCCTTCGTCGCCGAGACGGCGGGGTCGTAGGGCCTGCTTGCCGCCCGTCATCGCTTCTGGCCTTCAGCCCCGGGGCCAGGCGCATTCAGCCCTTGGCGAGCGGCACGGTGAACACCGTCGCGGTGCCGGTCAGGCAAATCTCGCCCGCTTCGTTGCGCACCGATGTCTCCAGCTTGGTGATCGGCTTGTCGGCGCGCACCTCCTTGACCTCGACGCGACCGGTTATCAATTCGCCGACGCCGACCGCCTTGACGAATTTCCATGAGACTTCGAGGAATACCGAACCCGGGCCGGGAATGTCCTCCGCCACCACCGCGTTCAGGATGCCGGAGGTGACTCCGCCCTGCACGATCAGCTTGCCGAACACCGAAGCTTCGGCGAGCCGCTTGTCGTAGTGCAGCGGGTTGCGGTCGCCGGTCATGTCCGCGAACGCGTCGATATCCTGCGGTTGGGTGCGCCGCGAACGCTCGGCGACGGCGCCCACCTGCGGCCGTCCCTTGATGACGCCGATCCATCCGTCCTTCATCAGATGCACAGTCATGGTCTTGCTCCCATTCGGTTGCGATAATGGTTCGAGGCGCCGGGATTTGAAACGCCGGCTGGGGCCTGCGGCTCGTCCTGGTTGGCCGGCGCCCGGTAGGTCGGCTGCCCCATGGTGGGCGAGGCATGGCGGTCCGGCATCGGCTGTCCGGCGAGCGTCTGCACCTCGGCCTTCATGACGGCGCTGAAGCTGCGATGCCGCTCGCCGATATCGGCCAGCGTCCAGTCGAAACCGGCAATGGCATCCGTGGTGTCGAGGACCTGGTTGGCGAAGAGGTCGCGCTCCTGCTGCCAGGCAGCGAAGGCCGCTGCCGAGCCGTCGAGGACTGCGCGCGCCAGGCTCGCCGCATCGCGCAGCGCATCGGAAATACCGTGCGAGGTGATCGGGTCGCGGAAGAAGCCGGCATCGCCGACCAGCGCCCAGCCCGGGCCATAGGCCTGGCGGATGTAGCCCGGAACGCCGCGGAACGCTTGCAGGCGGGCGTCCTTCGGCGCGCGGCTCGCCTGTTCGGCAAGCGCCGGCGAAAGCGCTTCCAGCACCTCCGTGCGGGCGCGCGCATGGCCGAGGCGGAAGCGCTGGTCGAACAGTTTTGTCGGCACCGAAGCGACGATGCAGGCAAGCCCGTCATTGGTGGGAATGAGGGAGCCGGCGATGCCGTCGCGAAAATACCAGTGGTAGCCGACGCCGGGATCGACGGGCGCGTAGCCATAGACATGAGCGGCCGAGACCGTACCGCTTCTGAGCAACTGCGCGTCGCAGCATTTCGCCACCAGCGAGCCGATGCCGTCGGCGCCGACCACGATGTCGGCGCTCACCCGCAGGGCGGCGCGGCCGGCACCACGGATCTCGACGCCGCGCACGCGCCCGCGCGTGTCGGCAAAGAGGTCGCCGACCGCCATGTCGTGCAGGAACTCGGCGCCAGCCTTGCGCGCGGCGTCGACGAGGGTACGGTCGAGCACGGTGCGCCGTGGCGCGATCAGGCCGGGAAGATCCGGTCCGGCGTTGAGTGGAATGGTGATCCCCTCGTCGCCATAGTGGAAGGTCGTCGCCTCGACGATTGGCGTGCCGGCCTCGAGCAGCGCCTCGAACAGGCCCCAGCGCGACAGCTGCAGCACCGCGGGCCGCATCAGCGCATGCGTCGACAGCGTGTCGGAGCCATAGGGCCTGCGGTCGATCGAAAGCACCTTCAGGCCGGCGCGGGCGAGCAGCAGGGCTGTGGACGCGCCGGCGCAGCGCGCGCCGACGATGATGGCGTCGTAATGGGCGCGCTTCGGCGTGGGCGGAAGGGAACGGAGCGGGGTTGTCGGCATCGTCATTGTCCTCAGCCTCAGGCGGCTTGCTGGCCCTTGCGGTCGAGATAGCGGGAGATTTCGGCGGCGATCGCTTGCGCGTCGGCGCCGACGCCGCCGATGAAATTGGAATCGCGCTTGCGCAGGAAGCGGAACCCAATCGCGTAGAGCCCGGGAACGCTGGTGACGCCGCCCTGATGCGCGAGCTCGCCGTCGGCGCCGAGCGCCAGCGGCTCCAGCCAACCGAACGACCGCTGATAGCCGGTCGCCCAGATGATCGTGCGGATCGATCCGTCCGTCAGCGAGAGTTGCCGGCGGCGGACCGGAGGCACCGCCACCGGTTCGGGCCGGCCTGGTCGCGCGTCGCCGGCAAAGCGGTCTATCTCGGCGAGCAGGCGGGCCTGCTTCGCTTCCGCCGCCGCGATCTGCGCCGCAAGATCGTCGGCGAAGGCGATCTCGCGATCGGCAATGCCGCGCACGCGCCCGGTCAGCTCGACGCCCAGCGCCTGCAGGGTGGCGAGGTCGACATCGGCCCTGTCCGGCCGCCCGGCGAGCTGCAGCGAAGGCTGGCGCCTGGCGCTCTCCGGATTGGCGAGATCTTGCGGGCGCTGCGCCATGAAGCCCATCCGGCAGAGCCAGAAGAAGATGTCCTTGCCGCGCCACAGCCTCGGCAGGCGCGTATGCTTGCCGACCGATAGCGTCACGCGCCGGCCGGTCCGCGCCAGCTCGTCGGCGATCTGCACGCCGGAGGAGGAGGCGCCGACGATCAGCACCCCGCCGGGGGGCAGTTCGCCGGGGGAACGATATTGCGAGGCGTGGAGGGAGAGCGGCCCGCCCCCGGTGTCGGACGCGAAAAGGATCATGGGCCGGTCGCAATGGCCGGTGGCCACCACGACGGCCTTGGCGGACCAGTCGCCGGCGCTGGTGCGCAAGGCGAAGCCGCTACCGACACGCTTGCAGGAAAGAACCTCGACGCCGCATTCGATCGGTGCCTGCCAGCGCCCCGCATAGGCCTCCAGGGTCTCGACAAAGGCGGCCTTGCCCATGAAGCCGTCGGGATCGTCGCCCCCATAGGGCGAACCGGGCAGCGCATTCAGCCAGTTCGGCGTCAGGAGCCGGAGCGAGCGCCAGCTCTGCGACCGCCAGCGTTCGCCGATGCGGCCGCGCTCGAGCACGGCATGCTCGATATCGGCTTGGCCGAGGCAATGGCTGAGCGCAAGGCCGGCCTGGCCCCCGCCGACGATGACGACGTCAGCCCGTTTCATGGTTCTTTCCGATGGCGTTGAGGGAGACGGCCGTGTGCGAACCGTCTCCCATAGGGTCATTGGAGTGTCGGCGTCACTGGATGGTCTTGATCCCGACCGTGACCGGCACGCCCTTGGTCAGCACGTCGAAGACGGCAGAGCGGGCGCGGGCCTGTTCGATGAGCTGGGTGAGCTTCTCGGCCGGCGCGTCGCCTTCGACCTCGAACGATACCTGGATGTTCTGGAAGCCGTTGCGCACTTCGTCGGAGATGCCGAGGATGCCGCGCAGGTCGATGTCGCCGTCGACAGAGCACTTGACCCGCGTGAGCTTGATGCCGCGCGCGGCGGCAATGTTGGCGACGCCCGACATCAGGCAGCTCGCCAGCGCATGCAGCAGCCATTCGACCGGGGTCGGCGCATTGTCGGCGCCGCACAGGATCGCCGGATGGTCGCTGTCGGCGTAATAGGGCTTCTCGTGCTTCTGCTCCTGGCCGGCACCGAAGAAGCCATGCATGACGCTCTTGCTGTGCGTGCCCTCGATCCATTCGTTGTGGGCGCGAAACTGGAACTTCGCCAGCTCCGGCTGGCCCGCCACGAAATTGATCGTCGCCATGAGGTTCGGCGTGTCGACGCCGTTGAGCGGAAGTCTTGCAGGCTTGGTGTTGGCAGGTTTGGTGTTGGGTTGCATTTTCTCTACTCCCAAGATTGTTTGCGGCTTGGTTGCCGTGACGCCTTTCTTTGGCGGAAGAGCGTGTGAGCGAGAGTGGGTGCGAGCGTGGAATTTTTGGTACGCGCACCGTGGAAATTGCATCGGACGTTTCGTTTCGCATGCGCGCCCGCGGCCGGAATCCAACGCCGGGAAGGTCGGTCGACGGGGCAGGGCCAAACGCGAAAACCCCGGCGATACCGGGGCTTTTGATCGACCTTCAAGCTGTTTCCGGCCGCCGAAGCGACCCATGCTTCAGTCGCTCATCCCATCCGCGTCGGAGGGCGGAAGGCGGATCGAGGTGCAGTACTCGATCTGCGAGCGGCTGATGCCGAGATCCTTGAGCAGATGGTCCGGCATCGCCTGCAGCGCGGCGCGTTCGCTGCGCATCTTCATGGCGCGATAGGCCAGGCGCGCGGCGCGGCCGACGAAGCCGAACAGGCTGAAGTCGGCGCTGCGGGTTTCATTGGTTGTTCGAGCCAAAGTCGTCATTGTCGTCTCCATTGTTCGTTGGCGGTCAATGGGGACGATGAGGCATGAGCGAGGGAGCGAGCGTTGGAGCCCGCGTCGAAATTGCCGTGGAATCGTCGAGGGCAGGTAATCTCCCCCCCTCGAGGAGGGAGATCAGCAGCTCATTGGACTTCGCCCGGCACAACCCCATATTGAATCCAAGGAGCTTTGAGCGTGAGACTCGCGCGGGTGGCCCTTTTGGCAGCGGCCTTCGTGGCCGCCCTTCTTTTTCCCTTCTCCTCGGCCGGAACGGCCGCGGAGAGGGTTGCTGTCAGCATCGCGATCGACGGCGCCATCGGTCCGGCGAGCTCGCGCCAGTTGAAGGAGGCGCTCAAGGCCGCGGCCGAGCGCAACGCCGCCGTCCTCATCCTGCAGCTCGACACGCCGGGCGGGCTGGTCACCTCGATGCGTGAGATGATCGCCGACATCTTGGCCTCTCCGGTTCCCGTCATCGGCTATGTCGCGCCGGCCGGCGGCCATGCGGCCAGCGCCGGAACCTATATCCTCTACTCCACCCATGTCGCGGCGATGGCCCCCGGCACCAATCTGGGGGCCGCGACGCCGGTCGAGATCGGCGGGCTGCCCTCGCTTCCCGGCGGAGAGAAGGACAACAAGGGCACCGGGCA
The DNA here is from genome assembly GCF_040545255.1 of Mesorhizobium shonense. NCBI lineage: Bacteria > Pseudomonadati > Pseudomonadota > Alphaproteobacteria > Hyphomicrobiales > Phyllobacteriaceae > Mesorhizobium > Mesorhizobium shonense. The sequence goes on along the minus strand of NZ_JBEPLM010000001.1, from coordinate 14,081 downwards.
GCCATCCGCCGACCCAATGATGGCCAAGGTGACCAATGACGCGGTGGCTCTCATCCGCTCGCTCGCTGAGCTGCGCGGGCGCAATGGCGACTGGGGCGAGAAGGCCGTGCGCGAGGCGGCAAGCCTTTCGGCAAGTGCGGCGCTGCAGCAACATGTCATCGACTTCGTCGCCCGCGACACCACCGAGCTGCTGCAACTGGCCGATGGCCGCACCGTCGACGTGGCCGGCAAGAAGGAGGTGCTGGCGACAAAGGGCCTGACCGTCGAGGCGCTGGACCCCGGCTGGTTCATCCGGCTTCTCGCCGTCATCACCGATCCGAACGTCGCCGTTCTCCTGATGCTGATCGGCTTCTACGGCATCGTCTTCGAGGTCACGAGCCCAGGCGCGGTGGCGCCAGGCGTCATCGGCGCCATCTGCATCGTGCTCGCCCTCTATGCGCTCGATCTGCTGCCGATCAATTATACCGGGCTCGCCCTGATGCTGCTCGGCGTCGCCTTCCTCATCGTCGAGGCTTTCAATCCGACGGTTGTGCTGGGGGTCGGCGGCGCGGCCGCCTTCCTGCTCGGCGCGGCCATGCTGCTCAAGGTCGAGGGGCCGGGCTTCGCCATATCGTGGGCCATCATCGGCCCCGCCGCCGCGCTGACGCTGGCGCTCGCGCTGCTTGCCGGCAGCTATCTCTGGGCGGCGCGGCGCAATCCGCCGCGCATCGGCGGCGAGGCCATGCGCGGCCTGCTCGTGGAGATTCTCGACTGGCAGGGCAGCGAGGGCCATGTGCTGGCGCTCGGCGAACGTTGGCGGGCGAAGGCCGACGAACCGATCGCGCCGGGAGATCGCGCGGAGGTGACCGCCGTCGGCGACCTCGTGCTGACGGTGCGGCGGCGCGGTGCCGGAAACGACGGGGCGGGAAACAACGGGCGGGAATCTACGGGGGCAGGAAACGACGGAGCTAAACAATGACAGTCGCTTATGTCGGCTATCTGATCCTCGCGCTGCTGGTGATCATGTTCCTGTCGGCGGCCATCCGTATCCTCAGGGAATATGAGCGCGGCGTGGTCTTCACGCTCGGCCGCTTCACCGGGGTCAAGGGACCGGGCCTCATCATCCTCGTTCCCTTCATCCAGCAGATGGTGCGGGTGGACCTGCGCGTGGTGGTGCAGGACGTGCCGCCGCAGGACGTCATCTCGCGCGACAACGTCTCGGTGAAGGTCAACGCGGTGCTCTATTTCCGCATCGTCGACGCCGAGCGGGCGATCATCCAGGTCGAGGATTTCATGACCGCGACCAACCAGCTGGCGCAGACCACACTGCGCTCGGTGCTGGGCAAGCACGAGCTCGACGAGATGCTGGCCGAGCGCGACAGGCTCAACAGCGACATCCAGGAGATCCTCGACCAGCGCACCGATGCCTGGGGCATTAAGGTCTCCAATGTCGAGATCAAGCACGTCGACCTGAACGAGAGCATGATCCGCGCCATCGCCAAGCAGGCCGAGGCGGAGCGGCTGCGGCGCGCCAAGGTCATCAATGCCGACGGCGAGCAGCAGGCCGCGGCCAAGCTTGTCGAGGCGGGCAAGATGCTGGCCGAAGAGCCACAGGCCATGCAGCTGCGCTATTTCGAGGCCCTGCACGACATCGCCGGCGAGCGCTCTTCGACGGTGGTGTTCCCGCTGCCGATGGATTTGCTCAGGCAGTTCCTGAAGGGGGAGGGGAAGTGAGGCGCGGCCCTCCTTCGTCCACAAGGGGAGAAGGGGGAGCGTTGCACCGCCGCCACGGCGGCTCCGGGGCGAAGCGCTTGCCGATCCAGTCGGCGAAGGCGCGGGTCTTGGCAGCCTGGCCCTTGGCCGAGGGCATGACGACATAGACCGCGCCCTCGTCGGCGAGCGTCCAGTCTTCCAGGACCGGCACCAGCCGCCCGTCGGCGAGCTCGCGTCCGACCAGCCAGTCGGTGCTCATCATCAGACCGACGCCCTGCACCGCCGCCTCGACCAGTACCTCGGCATCATCGCTGACCAGCGGCCCCGAAACCTCGACGCGCATGCGCCGGCCCTCGCGGTCGGTCATCTCCCAGGCCGGAAAGGTCTGGAAGCCGGTGAAGCCGAGGCAGGAATGTTGAAGCAGCGCCTGCGGCGTTTCCGGCCTGCCCCTTCGGGCGAGGTAGGAGGGCGCGGCGCAGAGCAGCCGGCGCCGCGTCGCCACCTTGCGCGCCACCAGGCGCGAATCCTCCAGGCTGCCCAGCCGCACGGCGATGTCGAAATTCTCGGCGACGAGATCGGCGAAGCGGTTGGAGAACTCGGCCTCGATACGGACATCGGGGAACTCCGCGAGGAACTGCGGCAAGAGCGGCCCGATCCACATGCGCCCGAATGTGCCGGGCAGCGCAAGCCTGAGCAGGCCGCGCGGCCCGCCGGCTGCATGCGCCGACGCGGCCGCCTCGGCCTCGTCGACCGAGGCGAGGACGGCGCGCACCCGCGGCAGGAATTCCGCTCCGGCCTCGGTCAGCGACACGCTGCGCGTCGTACGGTGGAGCAGCCTGACGCCGAGCCGCTCCTCCAGTGATTGCAGGCGGCGCGAAAGGATGGTGGCGTCGCGTCCGACCTGCGCGGCTGCCCTGGTGAAGGAGCGCGCCTCGGCGATGGCCGCGAAGGCCGCCATTTCCGAAAGGGCCGCCGGTTCGTAGGATTGCTGCATGGGGCGCAATACTCAAATGTAAAGATCAAGGATTATCGAGAAATAGCGCAGCAGATAGGTTTACTCAACCCGCCAAACGGCAACCCACGGAGTGAACCATGAAAGCCATCGAACTGAGCCAACCCAGGCTGGACGCCTTCCGCGCCACCAATGTCGCCACGCCCGAACCGCAGCGCGGCGAGGTGCTGATCCGCCAGCGCGCCGCGAGCCTGAATTTCGTCGACGTCGCTGTGGCGAGCGGCAATTATCCCGGACCGGTCTTCCCGCTCATTCCGGTCGCCGACGGCGCCGGCGAGATCGTGGCGCTCGGCGAGGGCGTGACGGGGCTCAGCGCTGGCGACCGCGTCGTCGCCCATGCCAAGCCGCGCTGGATCGGCGGCCGGCCGCGTCCTTACGAGATGACGCAGATGCGCGGCATTTCGCTGCCCGGATCGCTCGCCGAATATGTCGCGCTGCCGGCCAATTCGGTCGTGCCGATCCCGTCGCACCTCTCCTTCGAGGCCGCGGCGACGCTACCGATCGCCGGCACCACCGCCTGGAACGCGCTCCGCGCCGCCGATGTCGGGCCGGGCTCGGTGGTCGTGCTGCTCGGTACCGGCGGCGTCTCGATCTTCACGCTGCAGCTCGCCAAGGCGGCCGGGGCCACCGTCATCATCACTTCGTCGTCGGACGAGAAGCTGGAGCGGGCCAAGGCGCTCGGCGCCGATCACCTGATCAACTACCGTGCAACGCCGGACTGGGACGGCAAGGTGCTGGAACTGACCGACGGCCTCGGCGCCGACCTCATCGTCGAGACCGGCGGCACCGCCACCTTCGCGCGCGCCGTCAACGCCACCGCACCGGGCGGCACGCTGTTCACCATCGGCTTCGTCACCGGCGCCGAGGCGACCGTCAACCTGCTGCCGATCATCATCAAGGCGCTGAAGGTGGTTGGCAACAACACCGGATCGGTCTCGGACCTGCGCGACGCCGCCCGCGCCATCGGCACCGCGGGGATCGAGCCGGTCGTCGACAAGGTGTTTTCACAGAACGAAGTCACCGAGGCCTATACCCACATGGCCGCCGGCGGCCTGCATTTCGGGAAATTGGTGTTCGGGTTGGAGTGGTAGGGGAAGCGCCGTCGGAGATCGGCGGCTCAATCCGCTTCGCCGCCCGAGCCCTTGCCGCACTCGGCCAGCACCTTGCCGATCGCCGCGCCGGAGCCTTCCAGCGAAAAGCTCGCTTCGCCATATTTGGCAGCACCGACCGTCGCCTCGCCCTTGCCGCGCAGCAGGGCGAGCAGCGGGTCGGCGGGGCCGGAAAGCTCGGCCGTGAAGTAGTTGTACATCGCTTCCAGGTCGAGCTTCCGCGTCACGGTCTTGCCGCCGGCCTTGAAGGTGAAGGAGGCGTTGATGCCGGGCTCGAGTTGCCCGCCCGCAGCACCGAGATCATAGCTCAGCACCGGCTTGGCAAAGCAGGTCAGCATCAGATGCGCATCGCCCTTCGGCCCGCCGCAGACCGAAGCCGTCATCACGCTGCCGCCTTCGTCCTCCTCCATCTTGGCGGACCACGCGCAGGATGCGGCATGGGCGGGGATGGTGATTGCAAGCGCCAGGATGAGTGTCGGTAACGCGGTTTTCATGGTCCTTCCCCTGCAATAGGGCGATCATACGGAGATTAGCGAAAGCGCGCGAGCGCCAATCTCCCCCATTTGGGCTGCGATTACGCGCACCTTCGCCGCCGCTTGCCGCCGGCCGCAGCTGCTCCACTTATCCACCGACGATTGCATGCGGAGACGACGCAATGACCGACGACGAGGCTGCGATCCGGCAGGTGGTCGAGACCTGGATGACTGCGAGCCGCAAGGGCGATCTGGAGACCGTGCTTGGCCTGATGACGGACGATGTCGTCTTTATGGTTCCCGGTAAGGAACCCTTCGGCAAGGAAGCCTTCGCCGCTGCCTCCAGAGGCATGGGCGAGACGAAGATCGACGGCACTAGCGAGATCGTCGAGCTCAAGCTGCTCGGCGACTGGGCCTATATCCGCAACCGCATCGAGATGACGGCGACGCCGCCGGGCGGCGAAGCCGTGCGGCGGTCGGGCTACACGCTGACGATTTTGCGAAAGGAAGGCGACGGGCGCTGGCGGTTGGCAAGGGATGCGAATTTGCTGGCGCCGAAGGTGTAGGGGCGCCGTCGCCGGAACTGCCAATCTCCCCCCTTGCGGGGGAGATGTCCGGCAGGACAGAGGGGGTGGGAAGGAACGCAGACCTTGAGGATCAACACTCTCTAGCGCGGTCGCTGAGGTAGTGCCGGGGATCGGCTGAGATGATGGCGGACAGCACCCCGCTCTGCCTTGCCAGGCATCTCCCCCGCAAGGGGGGAGATTAAGCGCTCCGCCAACCGCGCCACCCTCAGATCAACTTCTCCAGCGTGATCGGCAAATCCCTTACCCGCTTGCCCGTCGCATGGAACACCGCGTTGGCAATCGCGGGCGCCACGCCGACGATGCCGAGCTCGCCCACGCCCTTGCCGCCGAGCGCGGAAGAATGCGGGTCGGGGATGCCGACCGAGATCGTCTGGATATCGGGGATGTCGGCATTGGTCGGCAGCATATAGTCGGCGAGGTTGCCGTTGACGATGCGGCCGTGGCGGCGGTCGACGATGCCTTCTTCCAGGAGCGCCTGGCCGATGCCCATGATGATGCCGCCCTTCCACTGGCTTTCGGCCAGCTTCGGGTTGTAGAGCCGGCCGGAATCCAGCGCCGACACCACGCGCGAGACACGCACGGTGCCGAAATCCTCGTCGACGCGCACCTCGACGAAATGCGCGCACCAGGAATGGCGCGAATAGTCGCCCTCGGTGTGCGGCAGCGCCATGGCGATGGTGGTGTAGTTGTTGTAGCGCTGCTCCGGCGTGAAGCTGGCCGGAACGGTGTCGCCCTTGGCCTCGATCCGCTCGCGGCCAAGCGTTTCCATCAGCTCGGCGATCGTGAGCTCCGGCCCTTCGCCGCGCGGCGAGGCGATGCGGCCGTCCTTCACGACAAGCGTGTTCGCCTGCAGCTTCTGGAAGGGCGAGCGCGGATCGGAGAGCGCCAGCCCGACCAGTTCGTCGAGTGCCTGGCCGGCCGCCTTGTAGACGGCGCCGGTCATGACGCCGGCAAGCCGCGAGCCGCCGGTGACGCCCGCACGGGCGAAGTGGGAATCCCCCAGCCTCACCAAGACCTGCTCCACTGGCACGCCGAGCGTCTCGGCGGCAGTCTGGGCGAGGATCGTGTAGGTGCCCTGGCCCATGTCGATGGAGGAGCTTTCGACCTCGACCGAACCGTCGGCGAGGATTCTTACAACCGCCTCCCCATGGGCGCGCCGCACCGGATAGGTGCCGGCAGCTATACCCCAGCCGATGAGCTGGTGGCCGTCGCGCATCGAGCGCGGCGCGGCCGAGCGCTTCGCCCAGCCGAAGGCCTCGGCGCCGGCAGCGAAGGCTTCGCGCAGCTGTCGTGTCGACCACTGCTTCTTCGCTTCCGGATCCTGCTCGGCATAGTTGATCAGCCGCATCTCCAGCGGATCCAGCCCAAGCTCATAAGCAAGCTCGTCGATGGCGCATTCGATGCCGAAGGCGCTCGGGTTCTCGCCTGGCGCGCGTTTTGCCCCCGGCACCACCGTGTTCACCCGCACCACATTCTGCTTCGAGGAGAAATTGGGCGTCGCATACATGATCGAGGTGACCGATCCGAGCGGCTCGACCCACATGCCGTCGACCGCCGTTTCGTTGACGCCGCGATGCACGATCGACTGGATCTTGCCGTCTCGGTCGGCGCCGATCGCCACCGTCTGTCGCGTGGCGGCGCGGCCGCCATAGGAGGTGAAATTCTGCGGGCGGTTGAGCACCAGCTTCACCGGGCGGTTCAGCATCTTGGCCGCCGCGGCCGCCACCGCGCTATGCGCGAGCGCCAGCGCCTTCGAGCCAAAGCCGCCGCCGATATAGGGCGAGACCAGCCGGACGTTTTCGAACGGCACGCCGAACCATTCGGCATAGGTGCGCGCCATGCCGTCCAGCCACTGGCTGGGCTCCCAGATGGTGAGCGCGTCGCCTTCCCAGCGCGCGATCAGCCCGTGCGGCTCCATCGCCGCCTGGAACTCGCGTGGCGTGTTGTAGGCCACGCAGACGCGCACCGGCGCCTCGGCGAAGGCGGCTTCGGCGTCGCCCCATTCCTTGGTCATGGCGTCGATCAGGATGCCGTCGCCGGCCTTGCCGTCGCTCAAATCGACGACGGCCGGCGTCTCGTCATAGCTGACCTTGACCAGCGCTGCCGCCGCCACCGCCTGCTCGAAGGTCTCGGCCACCACCGCCGCGACATGCTGGCCGGAATAGGTGACATCGCGGGCCAAAGGGCAATAGGTTTCAGCGGATGGCGGTCTGCCGAACCAGTCCGATGCGCCCTTCAGCTCCATTATGGTGTCGGGGGTCAGCACTGCGAGCACACCGGGCGCGGTCTCGGCCGCGCGCGTGTCGATTTCGGTGACCTTTCCGGCGGCGATGGTCGCGCCGACCAGCACCGCATGCGCCAGCCCTTCGAGCTGCTGCTCGACCGCGTAATGGGCGGCGCCGGTGATCTTGGCCGGGCCGTCGACGCGCGACAGCCTTCCGCCGACCGCTTCCAGGCGGGCGCTGTCCGACGCTGCGTGTTTCATGCCATGAACGGTCATGCCGTCTCTCCCAATTTGAGGATGGCGCGCGCGATGACGCGCGGCGCCAATGCGATCTTGTAGTGGTTGGCGCCATGGTCGACGGCGCCCTCCATGGCGAGCTCGCTCGCCTTGCGCACGGTCGCTTCGTCGAGCGGCTTGCCCTTCAGCGCCTCTTCGACTTCGCGTGCCCGCCACGGCTTTGTCGCGACGCCGCCGAGCGCGACGCGGATGTCGCGGATGGTGCGGCCGTCGGCTTCGAGCTCCAGCCCGACCGCGGCGCTCGCCGCGGCGAATTCATAGGACTGGCGGTCGCGGATCTTCAGATAAGTCGAGCGCCGCGCTGCGGCCGAGCCCGGGATCTCTATTCCCGTGATCACCTCGCCGGGGCGGATGTCGTGCTCCTGCTCGGCGGTGGCGCCGGGGGCGAGGAAGAAGTCCTCGACCTTGAGCTTGCGCTCGCCGAGATCGACCTCGGCGTCGAAGGCGACGAGCGCTATTGCCAGGTCGCCTGGATAGGTGGCGATGCAGGCCTCACTGGTGCCGAGCACCGCATGGCCGCGCGTCACGCCGCCGATCGCCGAGCAGCCGCTGCCCGGCGCACGCTTGTTGCAGGCCGGGAAGTTTTGCGGATCGCGGAAATAGGGGCAGCGCGCGCGCTGCATCAGGTTGCCGCCGATGGTCGCCATGTTGCGAAGCTGCGCCGAGGCTGCCTGCCAGAGCGCTTCCGACACCACCGGAAAGTAGCTCTTTATCTCGGCGCTGTCGGCGACATGGCTCATCTTGGCCAGCGCGCCGATGACGGCGCGGTCCGAGTCGACATCGATGGCGTTCAGCCCCTCGATATGGCTGATGTCGATGACGGTCGAGGGCTCGGCGACGCCGCATTTGGCGAGGTCGACCAGCGTCGTGCCGCCGGCGAGCAGCATGGCGCCGGGAAGGGCAGCCGCATTGCGCGCGGCCTCGACGCTGTCGGCGCGGAGGTAGGAAAAATCTCTCATGCGCGGAGCTCCCTGGCTGCCTGGCGGACGGCGGCGACGATGTGCGGATAGGCACCGCAACGGCACAGATTGCCGGCCATGTATTCGCGGATCTCCTCGTCGGAGCCGGCATGGCCTTCGCGGATGCAGGCCACCGCCGACATGATCTGGCCCGGCGTGCAATAGCCGCACTGGAAGGCGTCCTGTTCGAGGAAGGCGGCCTGCACGGTATGAAGCGTGCCGTCCTCATCGACCAGCCCCTCGATGGTGGTGATCTCGCGGCCCTCGACTTGCGCTGCCAGCGTCAGGCACGCGAGCACGCGTTCGCCGTCGACATGCACGGTGCAGGCGCCGCACTGGCCCTGGTCGCAGCCTTTCTTTGTGCCGGTGAGCGCGAGCCGGTCGCGCAGCGCGTCGAGCAGGGTGACGCGCGGCTCGAGGTCGAGCGCATGGGTCTCGCCGTTGATGGTGAGATGGAGGGACAGGGTGGTCGGGCTGGGCGGGTTGGTTGAGCCGCTGGCGGCATCGTCATTCCTGAAATGGCCGTCTTCGGGAGGATCGATGATGGGCTGGCCTGTGTGGATTTGACTTGTCATGGGGCGTCGGGCTCCGATTGCTGGACGCTAGGCGGATGGAAATGGGGCTTGGAGGGAGAGGGGCAAGGCGTGGAAGCTGCTAATCTCCCCCCTTGGGGGGGATGTCCGGCAGGACAGAAGGGGTCGTCTCACGTAGAGCGCCGGCGCGGTCTGTCGTCGCGCAAGGCGCTGGCGCTTCACGCGCAACGACCCCCTCTGTCGCCTTCGGCGACATCTCCCCCTCGAGGGGGGAGGTTTGGCGCTCAACACGTGACATACCGCTTCCCCTGATTATATGATAAAGGTGCTCCACTAAAACGGAGGCGCCTCCGTTTATTTACGTGGGGGCTGATCCGCGTCGGTTCAAGCCCCATATTGCCAGAGTGGAGAAAAAACTGTCCGACGAGCCGCCAGAGACCGCCGAAAAGCCTGAGGTGCCGGCACAGAAGCCGCTGCGCGCCGACGCGCAGCGCAACCGCGACAAGCTCGTCGAGGTGGCGGCGCAGGCTTTCGCGGCCGACGGCGTCGATGCCTCGCTGGAGGAGATCGCGAAACGGGCAGGGGTCGGCATCGGCACGCTCTACCGGCATTTCCCGACGCGAGAGCATCTGGTCGAGGTGGTCTATCGCCGCGAGGTGGAAGGGCTCTGCCAGGCGGCCGACGAACTCGCCCGCGATCATCCGGCCGACGTCGCGCTGGAACTCTGGATGCAGCGCTTCGTCGTCTATATCGCCACCAAGCGCGGCCTGGCCACAAGCCTTCGCATCCTGCTCACCACCAACTCGACGCTGTTCTCTGACACGTCCGGACGCGTCTCGGGCGCTATGCGAAGCCTGGTCGAGGCGGCCGCCGCCGCGGGAAAAATCCGCGCCGACGTCGACGCCTCGGATGTGATGCATGCGCTCGGCGGCATCTACTCCGCCCCCAACACGCCCGACTGGCGCGAGCGCTCGGGACGGCTGGTGAAGCTGTTGATGGATGGGCTGAGGTTCGGGGCGAGGGGGTAGCGCCTCTCCTTCTCCCCTTGTGGGAGAAGGTGTCGCCGAAGGCGACGGATGAGGGGTGTTCCAGCGGAATGAGACGCTGGCGTTCCATCCGTCTCGGCGCTGCGCGCCGATCCACCTTCTCCCACAAGGGGAGAAGGAATAAACCCTCAATGCTTGCGCTCGCCAAACCGCGAAACCGCCTCGATGAGCTGTCTGGTCTCGACGGGCTTCGACAGCCTTGGCGAATCCCGGAACTGCTCGGGAAAGATCGTGGAGCTGTCATAGCCGGTGAGGAAAACAAAAGGGACATCGCGCGTGGCGAGGTGCTCGGCGAGCGGGAAGCTGCGTTCGCCATGCAGGTTGACGTCGAGCACCGCCCCGTCCAGCTCGACGCCATCGATCTGCTCGAGCGCCTGTTTGACGGAGGGCGCGGGACCGACGACATCGCAGCCTGCATCGGTCAATTCGTCGGAGAGATCGAGCGCAACCAGGAACGAGTCCTCGACGACGAGGATCTTAAGGCCGGACAATGGGGCGCTCTTGTTCATTCGTGCCAGGCAACTGGTCGACGGTTTCCGTTTGGGACAAGGGAATCTCAAGCCGGCACTCCAGGCCGGCAGGTCTGAAGTTCAATTCGACACTTCCCCTCAATTCGTACTCTAAACTCTGCTGGATGAAAGTTGTTCCAAAATTCATGCGGGATGGCTTTTCTACCGCTGGACCGCCGATTTCCTTCCAGGTGACCGACAGCACGCCCGGCTTCGCGAAGCCCCAGGAGACTTCGACGCGCCCGGTATCGACGGAAAGCGCTCCGTATTTGGCGGCGTTGCTGGCAAGCTCGAAGAACACCATGCCGAGCGTCGCCGCCGTCACTCCATCGAGGTGGAGCGGCCGGCCGCGGACAACGAGGCTCTGGCGTTCGCTGCTGTAGGGAGAGAGCATCGCCCTGAGCAGCTGCTCGAGGTCGGCATCGCCCCAATTGTAGGACGACAGCACCTCATGCGTACGGGCCATCGCGTGCAGCCGATCCTGGAACGAGGTCGAGAATTCGCCCATCGAATTTGACGAGCGGATCATGCGCGAGGCCAGCGCCGTGATCGTGGCGAGGATGTTTTTTACGCGGTGCTGCAGTTCGTGCAGAAGCCTTTCCTGGCTGCGTTCCGCTTCCTTGTGGTTCGATATGTCGACCAGGGTCGCAATCGCGCCGCGCACCTTGCCGGATTCGTCGAACAGCGGATTGGCCGACATCATCACGTCGATGCTCGATCCGTCCGACCGTGCGATCCGCGCCTCATAGCCGGGGATGGCCTTGCCCGTTCGCATCGCCTTCTGCAGGAGCTGATCGCCCGTTGCCACTGCAGCGCCGTCGATCATCAGCGGCAGCCCGGCCGGCACCTGCGTCAGCTTGCCGTCCGTGGCGCGCCGTCCGGCGAGTTCCGTCGCGCGGCGGTTGGCGCGGATCGCCTCGCCGTTACCGTCTTCGGCGATGAAGATGCCCACCGGCACGAGGTCCAGCAGCGTTTCCAGGCTTTCGACACGGTTGCGCAGATCATGCGAGAGCGCGCCGATCCTTTCCTCCGCCCGCGCGATCTGTGTGACGTCGACGAAGGTGACGACGACGCCGGCGATGACATTGTCGACCGTGCGGTAGGGCAGCACGCGCATGATGTAGCGCTTGCTGTTCTCGGCGCCCTCGATCTGCCGCTCGATCGTGCCGAGCCTATGCAGCACATGTTCCATGTCGGCCTGCAGCCCGTCGGCGGGGAAACGCGGGCGCACATGCGCGAGCGGCCGGCCGACATCGCTCTCGACCAGCCTGAACAGGTCGCGCGCAGTCGGCGTGAAGCTCTTGATGCAGAGGTCGCGGTCGAGGAACACGGTGGCGATCTGCGTGCTTTCGAGCAGGTTCGCCATGTCGTTGTTGGCGCGGCTGAGCTCGTCGACGCGGATATTGAGCTCGGCATTGACGGTCTGCAGCTCCTCGTTGATCGACTGCAGCTCTTCCTTGGAGGTTTCCAGCTCTTCGTTGGAGGACTGCAGTTCCTCGTTGATCGAGGACAGTTCCTCGTTCGAGGATTTCAGCTCCTCGTTGGAGGATTCGAGCTCCTCCGTCGTGATCTGCAGCCGCTCCCTGGTTTCTCTCAGCTCCTTTTCGAGCTGGCTGACATTGGCGCTTTCGACATCGTCGGTGGTGTGGACCGGCTCGTCCTCGGCCTCCGGCTTGATGCCGCCGATGTCGCGGAAGACCAGCATGTAGAGCGGGTCGGGCGAGCCGTCGGGCGGCAGCGGCTGCACGGCCAGGCTGATCGTCTGGCGCCCGCCATTGGTGCCGATGCTGATCTTGTTCTGGACCGCCACCTGTCCGGTGCTGACCGCCTTGTGGAGCGCCGCCCGCAAATCCATGCGCAGCCCGCGGCGCGCCATGGAAAAGACGTTGTGGTCGGGGGCGCCTGCGGCGAGCTCCAGATATTTGCCCGTGCCTCCCGAACTGTGCATCAGCTCGCCGTCGGCGTTGATGATGACATAGGCGGGCGCATAGCGCTCGACGAGAACGCGTTCCGCAACCTCCCGCAAGGTACTCGCCGGCGCCCCCCGGCGTGCAAGCGGGAGCGCCGGCCTGGCCGCGGCCGCCAGCGGGAATTCCGGCAGCCGCTGCATGGCGACTCCGCTTCGCTTCTGGAAGATGCGGCTCGCCTTGTCGACGGTCGAGAACAGGCGCCCGTGGCGCGTGACGTTCTCCGAGGAGCCGAGGAACAGATAGCCGTTGTTGCGCAGCGCGTAATGGAAGATCGGGACGATCTTCTCCTGCAGCTCCGGTCCCATGTAGATCAAAAGGTTCCGGCAGGCGATCAGGTCGAGCTTGGAAAAGGGCGGATCGCGCAACAGATTATGCGCCGAGAACAGGCAGATTTCTCGCAGATCGGAGGCGATACGATAGGTGCCGTCCTCGCGCGAGAAAAACTCCTTGAGGCGCTTGGGCGTCACATCGGTCGCGATCGTCGCCGGATAGCGGCCGGCGCGGGCCACTTCCAGGGCGCGCTCGTCGATGTCGGTGGCGAAGATCTGCAGGTTGGGCGAGGCGGCACCGCGCGGCGCGTTCTCCTTCAGGAGCATGGCGATCGAATAGGCTTCCTCGCCGGTGGCGCAGCCTGGCACCCAGACCCTGATCGTCTCGTCAGGCTTGCGGTCCTCGAAAAGCTTGGGAATGACGAAGCGTTCGAGCGCCTCGAAGGCCTGCGGGTCGCGGAAGAAGCTGGTCACGCCGATCAGCAGGTCCTGGAACAGAAGGTCCACCTGCTGCGGCTCGTCGCGCAGCCGCTCGTAGAAGGCGGCCGGCTCGTCGATCTGAAGCACCTGCATGCGGCGCTGGATACGCCGCAGGATGGTGTTGTCCTTGTAGCCGCTGAAATCATGGCCGGTGCGTGTGCGAAGCAGCGCCGCGATGCGCGAAAGCTGTTCCGCCACGTCGCGCTTGCGCCGGTCGCGCTCGCTTTCGGTACGGTTGGCGTGGCTGAAATAGCCGACCAGCTTCGCGGCCATTTGTTCCGCGGGAAGCACCATGTCGATCATGCCGCTCTGGACGGCGCTGCGCATCATGCCGTCATATTCGGCGCTCTCCTGGGCCAGCGTCAGCCCGCCGCGCTCCTTGATTGCCCTCAGCCCGATGGTGCCGTCGCTGCCCGTTCCGGAAAGGATTATCCCGGCCGCATTCTCAGCCTGGTCGTGCGCCAGCGAGGCGAAGAAATCGTCGATCGGCGTTCGTCTGGCACGCATGGTGGTCATCTTGGCTACGTGAAAACGCTGCCCTTCGACTGTCACCGAGACGCCCGGAGGGGTGACGTAGATGTGGTCGGGCTCGATCTCCAGCCCCTCGGCCGCAGTTTTCGTTTCGATTGCGGTGCAGCGCTGAATGATGCTTGCGAGCACGCTTTCGTGCTCGGCGTCGAGATGCTGGATCACCACATAGGCAAAGCCGCTGTCGGCTGGAACTTCCGGAAAGAGTGTCTGCAGCGCCGCGATACCACCAGCCGACGCGCCGATGCCGATGATGGGGAAGGGCGCGGGCTGTTCCCCGGCCTCGCGCGAACTAGCTCTTGCCTTCCTTGTGCTTGCTTTCCTCGTCGACCGAGCCATTGCCTGTTACCTGAACCCGTCTGCTTTCGAGGATGCTCTCGATGAGAGCCGCAT